>NZ_AP024845.1:0-1200000 GCF_020892095.1 Claveliimonas bilis
ATGACAAATACCATCTATATCCATCAGCCGGAAAAGGCGTTCAGCTTCACCCGGCTCCCGAATTTCCTCTTTGAAGCCCCCACATTCAAGCCCTTGTCCAACGAGGCAAAGGTTCTGTACGCCTTTATCCTGCGCCGGACAGAGTTATCCCGCAAGAATGGGTGGGCGGATGATTGCGGACGGATTTATCTGTACTATCCCATCTGCGAGGTGGTTGACCTGCTCCACTGTGGGCGGCAGAAAGCGGTAAACACCCTGCGGGAACTGCAATACGCCGGGCTGGTGGAGATCCAGAAGCAGGGCTGTGGAAAACCCAACCGCATTTTCCCAAAATCCTATGAAGCGGTTCCAAACACCGACTTCAAGAAATCCGGTTCTGGTACGCCGGAGGGCTGAAAACCGTACTTATGAAGTGAGGAAATCACTCCCCGGAAGTACGAAAACCGGACGGTATATAGAAATACAAAGATTAAAAAGATTTATTTATATTCTATCCATTCCAATCCTATCCGAGCTAATTTCTGCGGGATTTTCCCTGTGGAAAACCCCGGATAGGAAAGGAATGGGGAAAGGAGCAGAATGGCACAACACGCAATTTTGCGGTTTGAGAAGCACAAGGGCAACCCGGCAAGGCCGCTGGAAGCCCATCACGAAAGACAGAAAGAACAATACGCCAGCAACCCCGACATTGACACAAGCCGGAGCAAGTACAACTTTCATATCGTCAAGCCAGAGGGCAGGTACTATCATTTCATTCAAAACCGCATTGAACAGGCCGGGTGCCGAACCCGCAAGGACAGCACACGGTTTGTCGATACGCTGGTAACTGCCAGCCCGGAGTTTTTCAAGGGGAAATCCCCAAAGGAGATACAGGCGTTTTTCCAGAGGGCGGCGGACTTCCTCATTGGCCGGGTAGGACGGGAAAATATCGTGTCGGCGGTGGTACACATGGACGAGAAAACGCCCCACCTGCATTTGACCTTTGTTCCGCTGACAAAGGACAACCGCCTGTGTGCAAAGGAGATTATCGGCAACCGGGCAAACCTGACGAAGTGGCAGGACGATTTTCACGCCTATATGGTGGAGAAATATCCTGACTTGGAGCGTGGGGAGAGCGCCAGCAGGACAGGCCGGAAGCATATCCCCACCCGGCTTTTCAAACAGGCGGTTTCCCTCTCCCGGCAGGCAAGAGCCATTGAAGCCACACTGGACGGCATTAACCCGCTGAACGCCGGAAAGAAAAAAGAGGAAGCCCTCTCCATGCTGAAAAAGTGGTTCCCGCAGATGGAGAATTTCTCCGGGCAGTTGAAAAAGTACAAGGTCACAATCAATGACCTGCTGGCGGAGAATGAGAAGTTGGAAGCAAGGGCAAAGGCCAGCGAAAAAGGAAAGATGAAAGATACGATGGAACGGGCAAAGCTGAAAAGCGAACTGGACAATTTACAGCGGCTGGTTGACCGTATCCCGCCGGATATACTGGCGGAACTGAAACGTCAGCAGCGGCACACGGTAAAGGAAAGGTGATAGATATAAGCAGAAATTTTCGCCGCCTCTGTGCGGCATTGTACCTTGAAAACTGAATATGGAGGACACTGGATGGCAAAAAGTGAAAGCGATATTTTTACACCCCGAACAGGGCAGGTTATACAAGCAGAGAACGGCACGCAGTATTTTGTATGTGGGAACAACCGTATAAAAATCTCCGAACACTTCGCCGCAGGCGGGAAGCCCCTCGGTGATCTGATTGTAGATGTGGTGCGGCATACCGCAGAAAAAGCCGCTTCAACCTGATAGCCCATCATTGATAACACGCCCACGCTTATGATATAATTGCCATAGAGCAAAAGTATTGTAAGCGTGGGTTGTTTCTTTAGAAGGAGGATTTTTACGGTGAAACAACCTTACAATACTACGATTTACAACACGGCGCTTTATATGAGATTGAGCCGGGACGATGAACTGCAAGGAGAAAGCGGGAGTATTCAGACACAACGCATGATGCTCCGGCAATATGCCGCCGAGCATGGCCTGAATGTCATAGATGAATATATCGACGATGGATGGTCTGGAACGAACTTTGACAGGCCGGATTTTCAGAGAATGATTGATGACATTGAGGACGGGAAAATCAACTGCGTTGTTACGAAGGATTTATCCCGCTTAGGCAGAAACTACATTCTGACCGGCCAGTACACGGAAATCTACTTTCCCAGCAAAGGCGTCCGCTATATCGCTGTCAATGACAATGTGGACACCATCAACGGAGAGAATGAGCTTGCCCCATTCCTCAACATTCTGAATGAAATGCACGCCCGCCAGACCAGCAAAAAGGTAAAGGCGGCCATGCGGACACGGTTCGCAAATGGCGCACACTATGGAGCCTATGCTCCGCTTGGCTATGTCAAAGACCCAGATAAGAAAGGCCATCTTCTGATTGACCCGGAAACAAGGTGGATTATCGAAAAGATTTTTGACCTTGCCGTTCATGGCCGGGGAGCCGCCAGCATTACACGGATTTTGGTCGAAGAAAAAGTACCTACTCCCGGCTGGCTGAATTTCCAGAGATACGGCACTTTCGCAAATATCTATGCCGGAGCGCCGGAGGAAAAAGCCTATGCGTGGACGATAGCGCAGGTGAAAAGTATTCTGAAAGAGGAAACCTATATCGGACACAGCGTCCACAATAAGCAGACCAACATTTCATTCAAAAACAAGAAGAAAGTACGCAAGCCAAAAGAGGAATGGTATCGTGTGGAGAACACCCACGAAGCGATTATTTCCGAAGATGTGTTCCGTCAAGTACAGGAGCAGATTTGCAACAGGCGCAGACGGCAGAAGAACGGCACAACACAGATATTTTCCGGGCTGGTAAAATGTGCGGACTGCGGCTGGTCGCTGGCCTATGGTATGAACAGCCAGAACAAAAATCCCTATGCCCACTACCATTGTAGCAAGTACGGGCAAGGATTGCACCAGTGTTCCATGCACTATATCCGCTATGATGTGCTTTACGCCTATGTCCTTTCCCGTCTGCAATACTGGTCTGTGCTGGCACAGCAGGATGGGGACAAACTTCTGAAACGGCTACTTAACGCCAGCGACAAGGAACGCAATACTGCAAGGAAGCGGCAGACAGCCGAACTGAAAAAGGCGGAAAAGCGCAAAGCAGAAGTAGACACCCTGTTTGCAAAAATGTATGAGGACTGGTCTGCCGGACGCATTACAGAATACAATTTCAATATGCTGTCCGAAAAGTATCAGGGCGAACAGCGAGAATTGGACGTAAAAATTGAACGGCTTCACGAAGCGATGGAGACCGCCGCCCAGACAGCGGTTGACGCTGAAAAGTGGATAGGTCTGATGAAACAGTATGTCAATCCCACAGAATTGACGGCTGAACTTCTGAATACGCTGATTGAAAAAATCCTTGTCCATGAAGCGGTCAAAAGTGAGGACGGAAGCCGGGAACAGGAAGTGGAAATCTTCTACCGCTTTATCGGCAAAATCGAATGACACATCTTGAGATACCCAACAATATCTTTAACTAAGGGAAACGGGATTGTCGGTTCCTGATTCTGATATGTTAATCTCCATATCAGAAGCGCTTGAAACACCTGTGAGCACGTTGCTTGGAGAAACTGTTATTGAAACAGAGGTTGATAACATAAAAGCTCTTTCCGAAAAACTGGAAGCAATCAATTGGCAACTGGCTCAGAGAAAAAACATGAGAAGAAAAATTATTTGTTGGCTGCTTATTTCATTATGTACAATCATAGTAATGGTTTTTGCAGGCTTTATAATATTAAATAGTCCTTATTTAGGTTGGGATTATAGTAACCCTGAAACTGCTGTTCTTGGAGTAGCATTTCACTCATTTGAATGGTTGTTTGTCAGAATAGCACCGATTATCTTTATTATTGCAATTATTGGAATTTTCTTAACACGGAAGAAAGAATGAACTCAGGTTCTGATAACATTAAGACATAAAATAAGGAGGAACTGAACAGTTCCTCCAAATCCCCAAATTTATCTATATCCGGTTTTTATATATTCTATCAGTGCATCCACATCATCGAAATCATCATAATCACCATTTATGCCTTCACGATGATAAATCACACCTTTCTTCTCATTTCTTTCAAGGCAGTCCAAAAGGTAATCCTCACCATATCTTCTGGCAAATTCTGTAAAAGCATACGGTTTTATTTTACTTAATAAGCCTTTTGTGCATGTATCCTTGCATTCATAACAATGCTCAATTCTTTTAGAAATTGAACATTTCCTGTTTTCACACCAATCCTTATCCGGACATTCGCCCGAATCACAGCCAGAACACGTCTCATTTTCTGTGCACAAACAACAGGCAAGGCCACAGCGGGCAATTCCTAACTCTCGTTTCATAAAACACCTCTCAAATCCAGATTTTAATTTTTGTTCCTGCTATTGAAAAAATGGAATCCATCACTAAATCCCCCGAACACCAAATGTATCCGTCCATAAAGGCATATAACCGCTTCGGATCGCAACTGCCTATGATGCGATATTGGTCACTGTGATGCGATATTGGTCACTGAAACACTGTAAAATGGTATTTTCCCTTGTTTCAATATTTCAACAGTCAAATTATGTACCAATAGCGAAGCCAGTTTTTTCCCGCGAAACTCCTTTTTAACATCAATTTTACCGTTCGATTTTTAGAGAGTATAATCTTCTACTATTTTCGAACGTTTTATATCGTACAATTTTTTGTTGATATTTTCGCTCGATTTGCGTATAATAACAATATAGAAACATATCCCGAACAAAGGAGGGATTCGTATGATCATTACTGCAACTGAATTAAAAAACAATCTCGGAAAATATCTGGAAATGGCAGAATCCCAAGATATTTTCATTACCAAAAATGGAAAAAGTATCGCCCGCCTCACAAGCCCCGCTGTCAATAAGCTTGCGCTTCTGGATGACCTCGTAGGAATTGTCCCGCATGAGAAGGCAATAGATAAAAATACCATACGAGAGGCGCGGTTATCCAGACAATGAGAATACTGATTGATACTAATGTCATTCTGGATATTATCCAGAAAAGGGAACCATTCTTCACCGGTTCCTACCAGGCGCTCCGCAAGGCTATTGAAACCGATGTAGAATGTCTGCTTTCCACTTCTGCCGCCACAGATATTTTCTATATGCTCCGCAAGGCATTCCAGTCCGCACAAAAGGCGAAGGAACGGATTGAACAGCTTTCCCAGATTGTCACCTTTGCTGATGTACAGAGTGTAGATATTCATACCTCACTTATGTGTTCCATGCCGGACTTTGAAGATGCAGTTGTGGATGCCGTAGCAGAACGAAACGGTGCAAGCTATATCCTCACAAGGAATATTAAAGACTTTGCTGGTTCTTCAGTTCCGGCGATTACACCAACTGAATTTTTGAAAAAGTAACAAATACTGCCTCTCTTACCGGGTGGCAGTATTTTTATCTCCAACGTCCTCCTTCGCAGACAGTAAGCTTCGATAGGATTTATCCTTTCAAATTCTTCAAAGCAGATGGATTATTCTCCAGGATAGCTCCAACAATAGAACATCTTTCCAGCTCTGAACAGTCGCCGCAAGTATCGATTCCTTTTTTCATTGCACACTGGCGAACACCACACATACTATCACAAAATACCGTTTTAACTCCTTCAACACGGCAACCTTGACAATTGATATGCTCCGGAAGGATAGGTGCATTATTTAATTCAGCCCATAGCTTTGCTGTCTTTTTTCTCAATTCTTGATCGTCATTCATTGTTGCAAGATATGCATCGCAGTGTTCACAATCCAGTCCACAATATGCAATCATTTTATTCATTGTTATGTACCTCCTTAACTTCCAGATTACCAGGTCTTTGGATGATTATAGATATCCCATTAAGGTTATTTTCAAATTAGGATTTGCCTGTTTCCAAACTCTCTCTAAACTCTATCCAACGTTTTCTAATGGTACGATATGAAAAATTGGCATATAAGCAACTAACACGATGTGTGCAAAATCAAGTCCTGCTGATCTTTATAATTCATTACTTCCCACCATATCATATCCAAATGCGAAAAACCACACTTACTCGTGACGCGGTTCCCCATAACGTATCCAAGTGCAGTTATCTACTCTTTAATTTGTTCTTCTGAGGCAATTCATTTATTTTTGCGATTTTTCCAAACATTATATAAAATATCTTTTAGAACCAGCATCGCATCCTGCTCACTGAAATTGTATTCCTGCTTTAATTCGTCTAACATCACGTTGATTCTATGGGCATAATTAGGAATGTTTACATTTGCCTGATATTGAAGAAGAATAGGGTATTTTTTTTCCCAGGCATTTGTCCAGTTGATTTTTTCTTCGACTTCCTCACTTGTTTTAGCAATAGCGTCTTGAATTTCCTTGAAATCAATATCAAAGTCAATCAGTTCATCCAATGATACATGATAAAGAACCGCCATCTTTTTCGATTGGCGAATGTCAGGAACCGTTTCATCGGTTTCCCATTTTGAAACTGTTTGTCTGCTGACTCCAAGTTTGTCTGCTACGTCTTCCTGTGAAAGTCCACATTTCTTTCTCGCTTGAAATAAACTGTTTCCCAAACTCATTACATTTCCTCCTTACCTCTTTCGATAACTCTATTATATTTTCTGATAAGGACAATCGCTACCAATCAAAATTGCCAAATTTGCTAGTATTCTTAACATAGTAATGAATCCATTTAAACATTTTTATCAAGAATTTTTGAGACAACTCTTTAAAATCCTCCATTATTGTAAGCTCTTGTTATCACATAAGATGGTTCATAATATGCACTGCTGTTGTAATTGTCAAGCGTGTCACATATTTCATCATTATATACCCGGATCATTCCATCAATATAATCTTCCTCTGGCTGTAACGTTGACAGAATCAGCCTTGTATATACTTTCCCCATCTGTGTTTCTGATGGAATAACTTGTCAGGGAAATACTCATAAAAATTTGCAACATGCTTTCTGCGTTTTGTCAAAGCCCAGCGTTTTGCCTGCTTCTCTAAAATTGTACAGTAAAACCCGTACCCAAAATCTTTGCAAAAACCATTTTCTAAGATCTGCGGCTTCTGGACTATGACATTACTCCCATGATATAAAATCATATGCTTTTTACTCCTTTACAGATTAGGATTTGTTCTACACGCTTTTTAATAATGGACTCAGTTTCTCCGAAATATTATCAGTTCCTTTTAATCCTATCATTGGAATTAATATATTTTTTTCAGAAAGCCGACATAAAATCTTCTCCATAAATAGACCCATTCCTTTCATTTCAGTATTATTATCTGATGTTGTATCCACACCACAATTTGGCGAACGATTTGCACCTATAATACCAACAATTTCAAATCCATATCTAATATATTCTAATATTTCATAAACCACGTAATCAGCCAATCGGTCTAATTGAGTGTTGGGAATATCTTTCTTCATCTCTATACGAATACGAGTATTCTCTACCACAATGGGAGCGTCTGCTCCATAGATATTTCCTCGGTCAAGACCTAAACAGCAAAGCTCTGGACAAGGCATTTGAGCAATGCCAATATCGGCTTTCATGAAAAGTTCGATAACATTCCTAAACATGGCTGGATAAACAGCGGTTCCATCGGAAATAGAATTTTGATTTAGTAAACAATGAGCTATAAAAACAACCTTTTTACTTCTTTCATCATCAAACATAATCATTCTCCGTAAATTCAATTTTGCCAAACTATTTAGTTCATTATACCATTCGTTCATTTCCCTGTCATTTTCTTTCTTACCCAATCGAGTAGGGGAGATTTTCTCTCCCCTCTCACACCACCGTACATGCCGTTCGGCATACGGCGGTTCAACGTAACTTCAAAGCATGTCGCTCATTGTAATAGTCAAAACAGCTTACAAGCCCTGCTCTGGCTAATACTTCTTTAGAGATTGCCCTGACAACGCATGTCTTAGTCACTACCCAGTAATAGCGGTCTCCACAATACGCTGTCAGTCTTGCAAGGTCTTTTCCGATTCCAAGTTTCTGCAGTCCCCATTGCCGTTTCTTCGGCACTTTCCACTGCTTCCAGATGATAACTCTGATTCTTGTTCTTAAATGTGCGTCTATCTTTATCATCGCTGTTTTCATGGAACCAAGGGCATAGTAGTTAATCCATCCTCTTGTCGCCTGATTGATTTTCTCAATCTTGCTCGTGACTGTCCCCGGCATTTTTCTACAGGTCAGTTCTTTCAGTCTGTTTTTGAACTTCTTCACAGAGTCCTGATGGGGTCTGCACTTCCATTCATTTGTCTTACTGTCCTTGTAGAATCCGAATCCAAGATACTTCAACTTTGACGGTCTTGTGATGTGCGTTTTGGTCATATTGACCTTTAACCCCAGTTTCCTCTGTATCCAGTCTGATACCGTCCGCATCACTCTTTTGGCACTCGATTCGCTTTTGACCGCTATGACACAGTCATCTGCGTATCTTGTGAACCGGAGTCCTCTCCTCTCCAGTTCCTTATCCAATTCATTCAGCATGATGTTTGACAGCAATGGTGATAGATTTCCGCCCTGTGGGGTTCCGAGTTTGGTTTCCTCGTATCCCTGTGGCGTCATAACTCCTGCTTTTAGATACTTGCGAATTAAGGATTCTGTATCGCCATCGTTGATAATCTTGTGAACCAGACTCATCAACTTGTCCTGCGGTACGTTATCGAAAAATTTCTCCAAGTCGATATCTACTATCCACTCATATCCCTCGTTTAGGTATACAAGCAGCTGTCTGATTGCCATTTCACAGCTCCGGTTCGGTCTGAAGCCGTAGCTCCATTCCGAAAACAAAGGCTCACACATGGGGCTTATCACCTGCACGATGCCTTGCTGGATTACCCGATCCATTACAGTTGGGATTCCCAGTTTTCTCATTCCGCCGTTTGGCTTAGGGATCTCCACTCTCCTGACTGGCTGGGGCTTGTACTCCCTGTTCCTGATTTGATTCCTGATACTTTCCCAATTCTCTTTGATATAATCGCCAAGTTCTTCGACTGTTACCTCATCCACCCCTCCTGCGCCCTTATTGGCACAGACTCTTTTGTATGCAGTGTTCATGTTATCTTTGGACAGTATCTTTTCCAACAGTTCTGACATTGCCTTGTGTGCTTTCTCCTTTCCGTTTCCATGGATTTGCCCTAGGTTGTGCAGTACCTGCTCATTTACGTTTCGCCCCTCCTGCCGTCAGGTATTCCATGGAGCATACATTTGATTACACGGTTACATTGTTCAGCCCTTCAGCACTTCCCATTCCAGGGCTTTGCCTACTACGGCCTCTGCTGACTTCTCACAGTTCGTTGTTACTACTGCGGGTTTCACAGCCTGTGAGACCTCACGGGATAAGCCTGCCAGTCTTTCCTCATCTACCTGCCTGATCTACGCACATGGGTTACGGTTGCCTTTTGGACTTCACTGTCTGTAGTCAGCTTATCCGCCATGTACGCCTTATATCAGGTTTCTGTTCGTCAGGCTACGATTTCGCTATCCCTTCTTCTCGCCCACATCTCACGATGTAAACCTTGGGAGTCGCTATGGGGTTCGTTGGCAACTACGCCCCTTGTGGACTTTCACCACAGACTGACGGCATGCCCGTCATACTACGAAAAGAGAGCGGAACATCATCTGTCCACTCCCTTCCAAATACTCCACATGATTCATTACTTCATACCGCATTACAACCAAGTATGAAAAACCTCACTTATTTGTGATATGGTTCCCTATAACGTACTCAAGTGCGGTTTATATATTTAATATTCTATGCTATTCGTTCTTTACTTTTTTTCAACTCGTGCAAATATAGAGGATCGATATCAATGCACTCGTTTACATTTCTTCCTCCAGCCACATCCCATGCCAATGTTCCATTTAAAACCATACATTTATCCATAAAAATATGATACGCCTTTATTCGATCAAAAATATTAGGAGACAAATCTTTTTCTGCATGGCAGCATACAATTTTCCCATCATCAAAATATACATCCACAGTATAATCTTCGTACGGTATTACCTGAACCACAGTTGGAATATATTCTAACATTACAGCGCCTCCTTCATATTTAAACCAAAGGATTGATTCTGTTTAACGGTTTCCCATCTTTTGCAAGTTCCCAGTTTTGCATTAATTCATCCTGATGGATCACACACCATGCCAACACAAGTTTCAGTTGCCTTGATGGCAATGCTCCCTGCAAAACACAGACATCATTTATGTCGATCAGAGCCTTTTTCCCATTATACTCCACATGAAAGTGGGGTGGATTATGGTCATCATAATACATAGTAATCCTTATTCCATAAAACAAAGCAATTTCCGGCATACATATACCTCCACCTTAACAGCTCACTTCTTTAATCTTACATACGATTAACTTTATTATAGCTTAGACATCATATTGTGTACAGATAAATTAGGATTTGTACTGACGATATTTTTTTGAATTTATCTTTGGTATTATAATGGATAGAATAATCATTATTGCAATTATACCAAGTCCAACACATAAAATATAATCATTGTGATTAAAGCTACCATATAATAAAAGAAATGCTCCTATTCCACAGAAAACAACACATTTTCCAAACAAATGACATATTGCTTTCTCATTGTATGTTGCTTTTTCTTCTCTACTCATTGTATTCCATCCGGCAAGAAACCAAGTGCCCTTTTGATTATAAATATTCACGCCCCATACTACTGCCCCCAAAGAAATTGCCAATGTAAGGACTATCTCAAAGAAATTCATACTTTCAACTCCTTTCATAAAAACACTTTGACAAGTTCCGATCTGTCAACCTTGTTTTTCCATTTTTATTACTTCACGTTATATCATACCCAAATGCGAAAAAACTCATTTATTTGTGATATGGCCCCCTATAACGTACTCAAGTGCGGTCTAACAAAAATCAACAATAATAACTTATCTCTCCAAAATATGCAAACCATTTCTGAATAATATCAGCACTTCGTGCCTCAATCATTCTCATAATATTCCGCAACGTATGTGAAGGTATTCTTGAATTATTATTGCAGAGCAGACAGTTCCCTGCGCTGGTAATCCATACCTTTGTTGCATTTTCGGAAGGCTTTCCTTTTGCGATATGTACATGGATCGGTTCAACAGGTTTATTCTCATTTGTCCAGAAATAAATCCAGTATTCTCCCATTCTAAAGATTTGAGGCATTCTCAAAGCCCCCTTCCTGAGAGAATTCAATAATAAGATGAGCAGTTGATCTTATTATCTCTTCGAATTGCTTAATCTCTTCCTCCGAAAAATGGTAAATATCTTCCCATGTGTAATCGGGGAGCCAGCATGCAGCATGTTTAAATCCATATTTTTCATCTGGTCTCTCAATATACACTTTAACTCTTCCATTATCCTGCATATCAGAATGAACAATTTCCGTTTCATCGTTCAATGTCATAAAAGGATACATCATATCAGCATTCCTCCCTACTTCTTATACGCTACTATTATATCCCATTAAGAATATTTTCAATTAGGATCTGCCATACAAACCGGAAACCGAAAACTAAAACTCATACTTTGTTCCATGTGAAAGTAACAGTCCCTCGGTTAATTCTACACATAAAATTATAGTATTCTCATCATCAAAATTATTATGTCCATTGTCGATCCACTCAGAAAATACTTTTTTTAATTTCTCGGCAATCCGATAATTTTCCTCTTTCCCGAAATATCCCAAATTGATACTCTTTCCATGTGCCGTGAACCATTCACCAGCTATTGCAACAGTAGAGTTGCTTTCCATATGCCTCATTTTATTTGAAAGTGCATATGTAATAATATAAAATGCACCGTTCTCATAATAAGCATTTACATAACGTACAAAAGGCACCTCATTTTCTACTGTTGCCAATGCAATAATGGTATCTTTTCCAAATCGTTCCGCCATTATTTTTTCAACATCTTCACTTAATTTTTTCACAAAGTCATCTCCCTTACCAATTAGGATTTGTCGACCTAGTTTTACTTCATTATACCATTCGTTTATTTCCCTGTCATTGTCTTTCTGCCCCATACGAAAAGAGAGCGGAACATCATCTGTCCAACTCCCTTCTAAATACTCCTCATGATTCATTACTTCATACCATATTACAACCAAATACGAAAAACCGTCCTTATTTATGATATGGCTCTCCATAACATATCCAAATGCGGTTATCTGCTTTTTAAAACCCTCCATTATTATAGGCTCTTGTTATTACATAAGACGGTTCATAATATGCACTGCTATTGTAATTATCAATCGTATCGCATATTTCATCATTGTATACTCGGATCATTCCATCGATATAATCTTCCTCTGGCTGTAACGTTGACAGAATCAGCCTTGTATACACCTTGCCCATCTGTGTTTCTGATGGGATCTCGTCTACTAGTTCTAAATCCACATCCGTTATATCAAAATTTCCCTTTTCCAGCTTATACTCTTCAATCCATTCATCTTCAATTTTAAGGGGATTCTCACAGTGAAGTACATTAGCCAGGCTAATCAGACGCACCCACTCATCTTTCGCTATAGAATTAACAACATATTTGTTTTTCTGATGTAATTTCCTTGCTACACGTTCTATCATATAACATAAAAAATAAAGATCATTCTCGGTTATTTGCTCTTCCGGGAAAAATTTATTTATCATAGCGAATAACTCCCTTCGAATTTGATAGTCTGTAATGCTTTCTCCGTACAAAATACAATCTGATGTGTCGGATACTTAAACTTAACCAGTTCCCAGAACGCCTCTTTCGAAATTCGTTCAGCCATATAGTCCTCAACATAATCCCAGATTGTATCATCCGCCATCGGGCCCTCGACAACATCATAATCATGTTTTAAGCCAATCCGGCAGCTTACTACAAACTGTAGCCACTCCTCTGTCATCTCACTAAACTTTTTAATATTCAGGCTCTTATCGGGTGAATACTCATAAAAATTTACAATATGCTTTCTTCGTTTTGTCAAAGCCCAGCGTTTTGCCTGCTTTTCTAAAATTGTACAGTAAAACCCGTAACCAAAATCTTTATAAAAACCGTTTTCCAAGATCTGCGGTTCCTGGACTATAACATTGCTTCCATGATATAAAATCATATACTTTTTACTCCTTCACGAATTAGGATTTGTATTTTCTCACTCGTCTTCTTTTTTATTGTTTCTACTGACATTCGTGCTTAATAATAAAATTCCAGAGAATAAAAATAATATCCAGATTATTATATTTTCTTGATTTATCGCATTATAAATCAGGCATATCATGCTTAATATAATCTGTACAATTGGACAAATCACTCCTATTTTTTATCCATCATTAGCTCCTCCATAAATTAGGATTTATACACCGAATCCATTTGTTAATCCGATAAAAACTAAAATCATTCCTGCTATTCGTATTCCCTTTTTCACTTTTTCTTGTTCTAAATCTGTTATATTTATAGGATATACAGGGTTAATGAAAAAAACAAGACCTGTAAAAGCCCATGCAAGATTATAGTATATATCCTTAGCCAACCATAAAGAACTTATAAATCCCACAATAACCAAAGTCATAGTAACGATTATTTGCGTTCGGAAATTTATCCTCATTTTCGACTTCTCCTTAAATTCCAATCTGTCGCGCCACTTTTCTTCATTATACCATTCCTTTATTTCCCTGTCATTTTATTTTCTACACATGCAAAAAGAGAGCAGAACATCATCTGTCCACTCTCTTACCAACCGTTTTACATGCCTTATTACTTCACACCATATCTCTCCCAAACGCAAAAACCGCCCTTACTTGTGATACGGCTCCCCATTTATGATCCTGAATCCTCTGTATATCTGTTCCAATAGGATTACCCTCATCAGCTGATGCGGAAAAGTCATCCTGGAAAAGCTTAAAGCGAAATCAGAACGGTCCAATACTGCCTTACCAAGGCCGATAGAGCCGCCGATCACAAAAGCAATGCTGCTCTTTCCCTGGATGCCAAGCGTCTCAATCTTGTCCGCCAGCTCTTCTGATGTCAGCATTTTCCCTTGGATTTCCAGTGTGATCACATACATATCATCTTTGATATTTTTCAAGATCCTCTCTGCTTCTTTCGCCCGTATTCCTTCCTCTACTGTTTCACTGGCCTGATCCGGCGTCTTCTCATCAGCTACTTCTATAATTTCCAGCCTGCAATATTTTCCCAATCTCTTCGCGTACTCTGCAATAGCATCCTTTAGGTATTTCTCTTTTATCTTTCCAACGGAAATGATAGTTATTTTCATCCGGACTTTTCTCCTTCATTTTGGCATTTTCATACTCGTACTTTCATTATGTCTGCATGTAAGAACAGCTCTTACGTACAGAGAAAAACAGGAAGACCTTTTGATGGATCTTCCTGCATAGTTTATCTTGTCTATTTCTGTGACAGCAGTTCATGGATTCCTTTTGCTCCTGCTTTTCCGGCTCCCATAGCAAGAATAACAGTCGCTGCTCCTGTTACGGCATCTCCTCCGGCAAATACACATGCCTTGGAAGTCTGTCCGTTTTCTTCTTCTGCAACGATACATTTTCTTCTGTTGGTTTCCAGACCTTTTGTCGTGGAAGCAATCAACGGATTTGGCGAAGTACCCAGTGACATGATAACTGTATCTACTTCAATCTCATACTCTGATCCCGGAATTTCTACCGGACGGCGTCTTCCGGATGCGTCTGGCTCTCCCAGTTCCATCTTGATCACTTTCATGCCTTTTACCCATCCGTTTTCATCCACAAGAATTTCCTTCGGATTTGTCAGAAGATCAAAAATAACTCCTTCTTCTTTTGCATGATGAACTTCTTCCACTCGAGCCGGAAGCTCTGCTTCGCTTCGGCGGTACACGATATGTACTTCAGCGCCGAGACGAAGTGCTGTTCTTGCAGCATCCATAGCAACGTTTCCGCCTCCGATGACTGCTACTTTCTTACCTGCAGCGATCGGTGTATCGTAAGAATCATCAAATGCCTTCATTAAGTTGCTTCTTGTCAGATATTCATTGGCTGAAAATACGCCGTTTGCTGTTTCTCCCGGAATGCCCATAAACATAGGAAGGCCTGCTCCTGACCCGATAAAGACAGCCTCGAAATTTTCTTCTTCCATCAGCTGGTCGATCGTTGTTGACTTTCCGATCACAACGTTTGTCTCAAATTTCACACCCAGCTCTTTTACCTTTTCAATCTCCTTTTTTACAACTTTTTCCTTCGGAAGACGAAATTCGGGAATACCATATACCAAAACGCCGCCAAGCTCATGAAGAGCCTCAAATACCGTTACATCGTAGCCAAGCTTTGCCAGGTCCCCTGCACAGGTAAGTCCGGATGGGCCGGAACCGATAACTGCGACCTTGTGCCCGTTCAGCTTTTCTGCCTTTTTCGGTTTAATATCGTTTTCCAGAGCATAATCTGCAACAAATCTTTCCAGTTTACCGATAGAAACCGGCTCCCCTTTAATTCCCCGAATACATTTGCACTCACACTGTGACTCCTGCGGACATACACGACCGCAGATAGCCGGGAGGGCAGAAGACTCTCCGATCACTTCATACGCGCCTTCAATGTCTCCTTCTTTTACTTTTGAAATAAATCCCGGAATATTAATGGAAACCGGACATCCCTGGATACATTTTGCATTCTTGCAGTTCAGGCAGCGTGCTGCTTCCTCCATAGCTTCCTCTTTATTATAGCCATAACATACTTCTTCAAAATTTGTCGCTCTTACTTTTGCGTCCTGTTCTCTGACAGGAACTCTTTTTAACATATCAGCCATTAGTTATCACCTCCGCAGTGGCCACATCCACCATGGTGGGTATCGCCTTCCTGTAATTTAAGTAATGCTCTTCCTTCCTGTGTCTTATACATCTGTTGTCTCTTCATCGCTTCATCGAAGTTTACCAGATGTCCGTCAAACTCCGGTCCGTCTACACAGGCAAATTTAATTTCATCTCCAACATGAAGGCGGCAGGCTCCGCACATTCCGGTACCGTCTACCATGATCGGGTTCATGCTGACGATTGTTGGAATCTCCAGTTTCTTTGTCAGCAGACAGACAAATTTCATCATGATCATAGGCCCGATAGCTACACAGACGTCATATTTCTTTCCTTCATTTACCAGTTCTTCTACCATGGTTGTCACCATACCAGAATGTCCATAGGAACCGTCATCTGTGCAGGGATAATAATTTCCGGAAACTGCTTTCATCTCCTCTTCAAGGATCAACATATCCTTTGTCTTTGCTCCCACAATAACATCAGCATCTATTCCATGCTCTTTCAGCCATTTTACCTGGGGATATACCGGAGCTGCTCCGACACCGCCTGCAACAAACAGCATCTTTTTATTTTTCAGCGAATCCAGATCTTCGTGGACAAACTCTGAAGGACATCCAAGCGGTCCGGTAAAATCACGGAATGCATCGCCTTCTTTCAGATTTGTCATCTTTTCTGTTGAAGCTCCTACTGACTGGAATACAATTGTGATCGTGCCTGCTTCTCTGTCATAATCGCAGATGGTAAGAGGAATCCTTTCCCCTTTCTCATCTATTTTTACAATTACAAACTGCCCCGGCTCACAGTGTCTTGCAACACGAGGCGCTTCCACGTCCATAAGATAAATCTTGTCAGCCAGTTTTTCAGCCTTTACTATCTTGTACATCTCGCTTCCTCCTAAATATTCATACTTATTTTATAATAATGCAATTGTGAACAAATATCAATATTTTCCCTAAATTTACAAAAAGATAATCAGTACCTATTGAAGAGTCATACATATCCATCTGCTTTTTCAGTACTGCAAAACATGAGGCAGGTGCCTTCTCAAGCGCCTGCCTCATGTTTTATCGGCTTTTAGAAATCAACTTCTACACCGTAATATGTACATGTGAGCAGTTTTTCCATTGTAGCCGGATCGATAGAACGTGGATTGGAGCCTGTACATGCATCACCGACTGCCAGTTCCGCAATTTTGGCCACCTTTTCTTTAAATTCATTTTCATCAATTCCAAATTCTTTCAATGTCTTTGGAATATTCAATTTAACATTAAATTCATCAATCTTTTCACAGAGGCTGTTAATAAGTGCTTTTTCAGATGTTCCATCCAGTCCCATGCGGCGGGCGATCTCTGCGTAACGTTTTGCAGCAACCGGATCTTTTGCATTGTACTTAATGACATATGGCAGGTAGATGGCATTGGCACATCCATGTGGAATATGTCCGGTTGAAAATGCTGCACCTGTTTTATGGGCCATAGAATGAACAATACCAAGCAGTGCATTGGAAAACGCCATTCCAGCCAGACACTGTGCATAATGCATCTGCTCTCTTGCCTCCATGTTGCAGTTATAGGATGCCGGCAGATAATCCAGTACCATCTCTATTGCCTGCAAAGCAAGTGGATCTGTGAACGGTCCGTTCAGGGTAGATACATACGCTTCAATTGCATGTGTCAAAGCGTCCATACCCGTATAAGCCACCTGTTTTACAGGAAGTGCCGCTACAAGATCAGGATCAACGATAGCTACATCCGGTGTAATGTTAAAATCTGCAAGCGGATATTTTACACCTGTCTGGTAATTTGTAATAACAGAGAAAGCCGTAACTTCTGTAGCTGTTCCCGATGTGGATGGAATTGCAGCAAACTTTGCCTTTTGACGAAGTTCCGGGAAATTAAACGGTGTACACAAGTCTTCAAAGGATGTATCCGGATATTCATAAAATGCCCACATTGCCTTTGCTGCATCAATTGGAGAACCTCCGCCCATAGCCACGATCCAGTCCGGCTGAAAGCTTCTCATGACTTCTGCACCTTTCATAACTGTCTCTACAGAAGGATCCGGCTCAACACCTTCAAAAACCTCTACTTCCATTCCTGCTTCTTTCAGATAATCAACCGCCTTATCAAGAAAACCCTGGCGTTTCATAGATCCGCCGCCTACAACAAGGATGGCTTTTTTCCCTTTCAGGTTTTTCAATTCCTCCAGACTGCCTTTTCCATGATAAATATCTCTTGGTAAACAAAATCTGCTCATGTTTCGCATCTCCTTTTAAGATTGATAAAAATTTGTTGTTCCTGTTAATTATTTATCAATATTATAACTCTCTATTTATGGACATGCAATAGTATTTTTAAAAAAAGGAGATAAATTTAATAAACCAGTTCATAGTTCCTTGTAGTAACAGCTGTAAGCCTGCCTTTTCCATTAACGAGCACTGCCTTGAAAATCGTACTTCCCTGTGGCATGTCGATAGGTTCTGTATACTGCGTTGAGTTTTCTGTTGGATTACTTTTATCTGTCGTATAATATGCCGTGTAACCTTCCGGAACCTGGATCACGATCTGTGTCGGTTCGTCATACTGTCCTGTCGATGGCGAAACTGCCGGGGCATCCTCAATAGGAAGTTCAACTGTGTATTCTTTTGTTTCAGCAAGGCTTGGAATCCCTTCTTTGTTCACGGAAATTGCCGATATCGTCGTTGTTCCTTCTGAAATCTGGATTGGTTCACTGTATTTCGTACTGGAAGTCGTCGGTTCTGTTCCATCTGTTGTATAATAGATTGCTTCTCCATCGGATTCCAGTGTCAGCTGCTGCACATCCTCAAATACTTCTGAATCATCAAGGCTGAAGGAAGGCGCATCTGAAATATATTTACTTAAATCCTCACGCACACTGTCTTCGGCGTCCTCCAAAATCACTGAAGCTTCCTGGGGCTGCTTGGTATCAATATAAAACTGAATGGCAGCTTCATAAATTTGTGATTCTGACGGATTACTGTCAATAGCATCAAGGAACATTTCCTCTGCTGTTTCCTGTTCATCCTGCGCCATATAAACATCCGCAAGACCGGTATATGCTTCCGCCCTTTCTGGTGATTTTTCTATTGCGTTCTTATAATATCTTTCCGCCTCGTCATAATTTTTCTCTGACGCTGCCTTTTCTCCTTTCCGCACCTGTCCTGCATAGGAATTTTGATACAGAAAGAAGATACCTGCTCCTACTGCAACCAAAAACAGGATAAGCAAAATGATAATTTTTCTTCTAAGCTTTTTTTTCTTGGCTCTTTTCCTTTCTGCCTGACGTTTTCTTCTCTCCCTTTCCAACGCCGGGTCAACGGAAGTCCTTCCGGTTCTTCTTCCGGAAGATGTATTCCGCGTCAACGTATTTTCTCTGGAGTCTCTCCTCTCCCTTGCTCCATTTCTTTCTCTTTGCGCGGAACTTTTCCGCCTTCCCTGTATACTGGCTGTATGATATTCCTCATAATCATAGTCGTCCAAGGGACGTTCACTGCCATCAATTGCCCCTTTCACCTGTGCGGCAAGCACATCATCTAACGGATTATAGTCCGGCACAATCTGTACTTCTTCTCCGCACTCCGGGCAATACAGCTCCCCAGATGGGATTTCGCATCCGCAGTATCTGCATTTCATCGTCCGATACCCCCTGTTAATTTATTCCGAAGTACGCCAACAAGGCAGGCATTCTCCCCCTGCCTGCCAAGTCGTGTATGATATTGTTTCTGGTTACTGTTTACTGATATTTTTTTTCCTATTCTGCCTGTCATTCGGGGCATATTCCTCTCTCCTTAGAACAGTCCTGTGATATTCCCCTCATCTGATACATCGATTCCATTTGCAGCAGGTACTTTTGGAAGTCCCGGCATTGTCATGATCGCGCCAGTTAAAGCAACAACGAATCCGGCGCCGGCGCTCACATATACTTCGCGAATGTGTATATCAAAGTCCGTCGGCCTTCCGAGTTTTGTTGCATCGTCTGACAGTGAATATTGATTCTTTGCCATACAGACCGGAAGTTCGCCAAAGCCCATATTTTCAATTTTGGCAAGCTGTTTTTCCGCCGTCGGCTCGTAAATAACTCCTCTTGCTCCATAGATTTCTTTGGCGATTGTCTCAATTTTTTCTTTCAAAGATAATTCGTCTTTATATAATGGATGGAAATGACTTTCTTTCTTCTCCAGTGTATCCAGTACTTTTTCTGCCAGCTGAACACCTCCATCTCCGCCTTTCTCCCATACTTCAGAAAGAGCAAATTCACATCCTCTCTCTTCGCAGAAATGACGGATAAATTCGTTTTCAGCCTCTGTATCTGTCACAAAGGAATTGAGTGTTACGATAACAGGAACATCGTATTTCTGAATATTTTCAATATGTTTTTCAAGATTTACAATTCCTTTTGCAAGGGCTTCCAGATTTTCTTCTGAAAGTTTATCCTTTGCAACTCCTCCATTATACTTCAAAGCACGCACAGTTGCAACTAAAACTACTGCATCCGGAGAAAGTCCTGCTTTCCGGCACTTAATATCCATGAATTTTTCAGCTCCCAGATCTGCTCCGAATCCTGCCTCTGTGATCGTGATATCACTCAGTTTCAGCGCCATTTTTGTGGCACGTACACTGTTGCAGCCATGTGCAATATTGGCAAAAGGCCCTCCGTGAACCAAAGCCGGAGTATGTTCCAGCGTCTGAATCAAATTGGGTTTAATGGCATCTTTCAAAAGGGCGGTCATGGCTCCTGTGGCGTGAAGGTCATCTGCCGTAACAGGTTCGCCTTTGAAGTTGTAGGCTACAATGATTTTGCCAAGTCTCTTTTTCAGATCAAAAATATCATCAGCAAGACAAAGGATTGCCATAATTTCAGAAGCGACAGTGATGACAAAATGATCCTCTCTTACCATTCCATCTGTCTTCTTCCCCAATCCTACCACTATATTTCTAAGAGATCTGTCATTCATATCCAGACAGCGTTTCCACACAACCTGTCTCGGATCAATACCAAGCTCATTTCCCTGCTGGATATGATTGTCCAAAAGCGCCGCCAAAAGATTGTTGGCGGATGTGATCGCATGGAAATCTCCAGTGAAATGCAGATTCAGATCTTCCATCGGCACAACCTGAGCATATCCTCCGCCTGCTGCGCCTCCCTTGATTCCAAAACACGGTCCAAGAGATGGTTCTCTAAGGGCAATCAGCGCTTTTTTCCCAAGCTTTGCCATTGCCTGTCCAAGTCCGACTGTAGTGGTTGTCTTACCTTCCCCTGCCGGAGTGGGATTGATCGCTGTAACAAGAACCAGCTTCCCGTCTTTTTTATCCTTTATTTTTTCCCACAGTTCATCTGAAAGCTTTGCCTTATATTTGCCATAAAACTCCAGATCTTCCTCCTGAATCCCTATGGATGCTGCTACTTCTTTGATGTGAGCCATCTGCGCTTCCTGCGCAATCTGAATATCTGTTTTCATTTCCCTTCCCGTCCTTTCCTTTGTTCTTTATATGTATTCATCAATGAACTGTTCAAATTCTTCCATTGACATTAATACCTTCCTTGGCTTTGTACCTTCTTCCGCACCGACTACGCCTGCCTCGCAGAGCTGATCCATAATGCGGGCCGCCCGGTTGAATCCTATTTTAAAAGCGCGCTGCAGCATACCGATAGATGCTTTTTCTTTTTCAATGATCAGTTTTCCCGCCTCTACAAAATGAACATCTCTTTCTTCTTCCTCTGACGATCCGGCAATGCCTCCTCCGGATGAAACTCCGGCCGCACTGGTATTTACATGAGTTACGACCTCTTCGTTGTAGGCGGCTTCCCCATTTTGCTTTTTCAGATATTCTACCACATTCTGTACTTCTTTGTCAGATACAAATGCCCCCTGCACTCTGGCCGGCTTCTGATATCCGGATGGATAGAACAGCATATCACCTTTTCCAAGGAGTTTCTCAGCTCCGTTCATGTCGATGATCGTACGTGAATCCACACCTGAAGATACAGAAAATGCAATCCGCGACGGCATATTTGCCTTGATCAGACCGGTAATGACGTTGACAGAAGGTCTCTGCGTTGCAAGGACAAGGTGAATGCCGGCCGCTCTTGCAAGCTGTGCCAGACGGCAGATTGCCTCCTCCACTTCTCCCGGTGCAACCATCATAAGGTCTGCAAGCTCATCCACGATAATAACAATCTGCGGCATTTTCTTTGGAATATCCTCTTCTTCCGAATGTCTTGCCTTTTCTGCGGCCTCTGCCTTTTCATTAAATCCTTTCAGATCCCGGACATTATACTGTGCAAACAGCTGATAGCGCTTTGTCATTTCCGCGACTGCCCAGTTGAGTGCCCCGGCTGCCTTCTTGGGATCTGTCACAACCGGGATCATCAGATGGGGAATGCCGTTGTACACGCTAAGCTCCACCACTTTCGGGTCAACCATGATCAGCTTTACTTCATCCGGAGTCGCCTTATACAAAATACTCATGATCAACGTATTAATGCAGACAGATTTTCCTGATCCTGTAGCTCCCGCCACCAGTAGGTGAGGCATTTTTGCAATGTCTGTCACCACTGCTTTTCCCGCAATATCTCTTCCTGCCGCAAATGCCAGTTTGGAACTGCTGTTCTTAAATTCTTCAGATTCCAGCAGATCCCTTAAATTTACCACTGCGTTTTCTTTATTTGGCACCTCGATCCCAACAGCTGCTTTCCCTGGAATGGGCGCCTCGATCCGTATATCCGCCGCTGCCAGATTGAGCTTGATATCATCAGTGAGCCCTACGATCTTGCTGACTTTTACCCCCTGTTCCGGCTGCATTTCATAGCGGGTTACCGAAGGTCCGCAGCTTACATTGGTAATGGTTACATTGACTCCAAAGCTGTGGAGCGTCTCCTGAAGCTTACGGGCTGTCTCCCTAAGGTGAGCATCGGAATCTCCCCCTCCTTTTTTCCCTCGTGTAAGAAGGGAAAGAGGCGGAATCTTGTAGACCTTTTTCGGCTTCGCCTCCGCCGCTTCGACTGCCTGACTCACCATAGCCGCCTCATCCGCCACAGCCGCTGCTCCCATTTTTGTTTTCTTCCCTCTGTTTTCCTCTGCCGGCGCCGGAACCAAAATCTGCTCTTCCAATGGCTCCGCTTTTGCTGTCTCCGGTGCCGGGATTTCTTCACTGTCCGGCAGTAATTCTTCATCGGGAATATCCGGAACTGTGGCGCGGTTAATGACAAACTGCGGCTCTTCTTCCCGGATATTTTCTGTCGGCGCCGGTTCTTCCTCCGGTGTAAGTTCTCTAAGATCAGGAGACTTCTTGGCATCTTTTAATGTTGTATCGAAAGATACCCCTGATACCAGTCTGTCCTTTCTTTTTGCTTCACTTTTCTCTTCTTTTTTCTTCTCTGCTTTTGCATCAAGAAGTCCGGCTTTTCGGGCTTTTTCAATTTCCTTTTCTTCCTCCTTGATCCGATTAAGGCGACGGGTCTCGTGAAGTTCCCGGCGCCGCGCCGCATCCTCCCGCGCTCTGCCGTACGCCTGTCCTCCCCGCTCCGTTACACCTTTCAGAGCAGATTTTCCTGTAATGATCACCATACAGATGATCATCAGAATGATTACAACAACATAAGTTCCTGCTGTACCGATGGCCGGAGTGAGAATCCCCGCCAGAAAGTTGCCGAGCATTCCGCCTTCCAACACCAGAAGTTCCAGAAAGGTGCAGATCAGGATAAAAAGCATAGTTGCTGCCCCGGTCTTTATATAAGCACTCCTGTTTCCTTTATTGGAAACTGTAAAAGCAACGCCCCCAAACAAAAGAAAGGGCATTAAATAAGCACCGTAACCAAACAGATCATACAAAAAGGAAGAGACTGCCTCCCCTGCAAATCCTCCCAGGCCAAAATTGCTTAAAAGCAGAAGAATACTGACTGCAAGTGTAAGCCATATGGTAATTTCATCAGCCACAAAGCTCTGCTGTACGTTCTTCTTTTTTTTCGTCGGGCTTTTCTTTCGCCTGTTTCCCGTCTTTGAAGCCATAATGTTCCCCCTTATCAATTTATCAATGTGAGCTTTTTGCGAGTTCTTTCATTTCTCTTGCATTTTCACGGACAGCCTCGGTAATCTTTGCACCTCCGAGAATCCTTGCCAGTTCATCCACAGATTCCTCATTGCTTAGCAGACGGATGCCTGTCCTTGTCCTTTCATTTTCCACCGTCTTTTCAATCACATAATGAGCGTCTGCCATGGCAGCGATCTGTGCAAGATGGGTAATGCAGATTACCTGATGGCTTCTGCCTATTACCGCCATTTTCTCCGAAACTTTCTGTGCCGTGCGTCCGCTGATCCCTACATCAATTTCATCAAAAATCAATGTGGGGATTTCATCTTTATCCGCCATAACTGCCTTGATGGCCAGCATAATCCTGGAAAGTTCTCCTCCTGACGCCACTTCCGAAAGCGGTTTGACCGGCTCTCCCGGATTCATGGATATCATAAATTCCACATCATCTCTTCCGGATGAAGTATACTCCGGAAGAAGGTCAAAAGCAATCTCAAACTGTACATTTGCAAAATTAAGATCCTTAAGTCCTCCCTGGATTTTTTTTGCAAAAACGGCGCTTTCCTTTTGCCGCAAATCTGTCAGCTTCTTTGTCTGCCTATCCAATTCATCTTCCGCTTTTTGGAGGCTGCTCCTTAACTGTTCCAGATAACAGTCATAGTCATTTAATACTTTAAGCCGTTCTTCCTTCTCTTTGCAGTAGGTCTGAATTTCTTCAATACTGTTTCCGTATTTTATTTTCAGCCGGTTAATTTCATTGAGCCTCTCTTCCGTCTGTGCAAACTCTTCTTCTGAAAAATCCAGGCTCTTACTGTAGGCAGAAAGTTCCCGGTTAAAATCATTTAATAAACTGTCAATCTCTATCAGCTGTTCGTACAGGCCGCCGGCCTGTTCATCCATTCCTGCCGCATCAGCCAGGCAGCGGATCGCTCTGCTGATGGATTCGCTGGCACTGTCACTGCTCTCACTTGTGTGACCGTGAGCCTCGTTTACTCCCGCTACGATTTTCCGGCTGTTTACCATGCGGCGGTAGGCTTCCTCCAGTTCCTCATCCTCACCTTTTCTAAGCCCTGCCTCAGTAATCTCTTTTATTTCAAATTCCAGAAAGGAGAGTTCCTTTGCACGCTCTGCTTCATCTTTGTCCGCCTGTTCAAGCTCTTTTTTCCATTTTTTGTATTCCGCATAGGCAGCTTTTACCTGCTCTGCTGTCTTTTGAATCTTGTCCGCTGCAAAATTGTCCAGGATTTCCAGCTGTTTTTTCTTGTAGAGAAGAGACTGATGCTCGTGCTGTCCGTGTATATCGATCAGAATGCCGGCCGCTTCTTTCAGAAGGGAGATCGGCACTGTCTCACCATTGATCTTGCTGGTACTCCTGCCTTCCATTAAGCGTCTGCTAAGCACCACTTCTCCCTCTTCCGGATAGATGTCCAGTTTGTTCAGCTGCTTTTCCTGTTTTTCATTTTCTATTGAAAAGGTCAGTTCCACAAAACCATACTGTGCACCCTTTCTTAAAATATCTGTCGAATACCGGGCTCCAAGCGCAAGGCTGACCGAACCAAGAATAATAGATTTTCCCGCTCCGGTCTCCCCTGTCAGTATGTTCAGCCCTTCTTTGAAATCCACTTCAATTTCATCGATCAGAGCCAGGTTTTTCACATGCAGATTCTGTAACATATGTCCTCCTAAGTGCCCTTATAAAACAATCTTACTGATTTTATCCATAACGCTGACAGTATCTTCCACACTGCGGATGGCACACATGATCGTGTCATCTCCAGCAATACTGCCTACGATTTCATTCCATCTCATTGCATCCAGAGCGGCGCACACAGCACTCGCCATACCGGAGACTGTCTTGATCACTAAAATATTCTGTGCCATATCCATGGAAACGAAACCATCTTTCAGAACACGGATATATTTTTCACTCATCTCTGATTCATCCTTCTGGTGGACAGCATATCTTTGCTTTCCATCGTCAGTAGGTACTTTTGTAAGCTTCAGGTCACGAATATCCCTTGAAACTGTAGCCTGGGTTACTTTAAATCCCTCTTTATTCAGATATTCCGCCAGTTCTTCCTGCGTTTCAATGCGGTGTTTATTGATCAGTTCCACAATCTTCGCATGTCGGTTGATTTTCATTGTGCTAGTTTCCTTTCATTTTCCTGCGTAATATTTCCAAAAAGCTGACTTTGCTTAATTTCATGAGCTTTGTCTCATGTTGGGATTTTGTAATAGTCACTTTATCTCCCGTTCTCAATTCTACCACATCTGCTCCGTCAAAGGTAACAAAAACCTCTTCTTCTCTCCCGTTTCGTCCTTCTCCTATCTCAATAACAATCTCATCTTCTGCCGGAAGAACGATACTGCTGGTATTGAGAGCATGAGAACAGATAGGGGTCAGAACGATCATGGATGCTGTCGGTTCTACAATCGGACCTCCTGCAGACAGATTATACGCCGTAGACCCTGTGGGCGTTGATACGATCATACCGTCAGCCTCATAAGAATTTAAAAAAGCGCCATCCACATAGATATTGAAATGGATAACCCGAAGGTCTCCTTTCCTGGAAACTACAATGTCATTGAGGGCAATGTCGCTGTCTGCTTTTTCAAAACTCCCCTCCAGCATCATCCGGCTTTCAATCTGGTAATTTCCATCCAGGATTTTCCCAATAGCCTCGTCCAGATCAGAAATCTCCACTTCCGTAAGATAGCCTAAAGTGCCCATATTAATGCCAAGTATAGGAATTTCGCTTTTTACCAGTCTTGCCACTTCTATCAGGCTTCCATCCCCACCGATAACAATGGCGCAGTCCAGCTCCCGGGGAACTGTGTCCGGTATGATATTTTTCTTTTCATCTTTCTGTGCTAAAAGACATGTTTTTCCGGCCCTTTTCAGTATATCACAAATATGTCTCGTTATTTTCCTGTCTTTGTCTTTTCCGTCATTGGTGACTATATAAAACCGTTCCATTTTTTACCTCACTATCTTTTCCTTCTATTTGCCGTATCCTATTTTGCCAGCTGATGAAAGGCTTCTGAAACTGTCTGGTCAATAGAAATTCCCTCTGCCACTTTTCCTTCCCCCTCCGGACATTTCTCCAGATGAACCAGATATTCGATATTTCCTTCCGGTCCTTTAATTGGAGAAAATTCCAGATTCAATACGTTAAATCCAATAGACTTTGCATAATCGATCACTTTTTCTATTACTTCTTCATGAGTAGACGCTTCCCTGACAACGCCTTTCTTTCCGACTTTCTCCCGTCCGGCTTCAAACTGTGGCTTAATAAGAGCAACAATCTGCCCGTTTTCCTGAAGATAATTCCGGATCGGCTCAAGCACTTTCGTAAGGGAAATAAAAGATACATCAATAGACGAAAAGTCTATTCTTTCTCCCAAATCTTCCGGCGTCACATAACGGATATTTGTTTTTTCCATGCAGACAACCCGCTCATCCTGCCGAAGCTTCCAGGCAAGCTGACCTCTCCCCACGTCAATGGCATACACCTTTCTCGCTCCGTTCTGCAGCATACAGTCCGTAAATCCTCCTGTAGAAGAGCCTACATCTGTACAGACTTTCCCTTCCACAGAAACATCAAAATTAGCCATAGCCTTTTCCAGCTTCAATCCCCCTCTGCTTACATAGGGAAGCGTATTTCCTTTTACCTCAATCTGCACTTCCTCGGAAAAGGAGGCACCGGCCTTATCCTCCCTCTGTCCGTCTACAAATACATTTCCGGACATAATAACGGCCTTAGCCTTCTCCCTCGATTCGGCAAGATTTCTTTTTACAAGTAAAACATCCAAGCGTTCTTTCATTTTCTCTCCTCTTCCTGCTGAAGCTGAACATATTCTGTAACGATCCTCTTTGTCATAGAATCGGCATCCAGAAGCACCTCCCGACGAAGGAGATCCACGCTTCCATGTTCAATATAATCATCCGGCAAAGCCAGGCTAAGCACCTGCACCGGAATATGATTTTTCAGAACATAATCCGATACCCGCTCGCCAAAGCCGCCGCACAGGATATTTTCTTCAATTGTTACGATCAAACGATGAGTCTTCGAGAGCTCATCGATCATTTCCCCGTCAAGAGGCTTTACAAACCTTGCGTTGATAAGGCTGCAGTTATAGCCGATCTTTTTGATAGCTCTCCGGGTTTTTTCAGCCTCCTCAAACATATGTCCCACACTGATCAAAGCAATGCCTTCTTCTTCATAGATCACTTCGCTTTTCCCATAACAGATTGGGGCGCGGTATTTTTCATAGCCGTCATAAGCTGTGCCTCGTGGATAGCGTATTGCAACAGGGCCGTCAAATTGCACAGCAAACCTTAGCATATCGGCAAGCTCCCATCGATTTTTAGGGGAAATGACCGTCATATTAGGAATCCCTCCAAGATAAGACAGATCAAAGATTCCCTGATGGGTCTCACCGTCACTTCCCACCAGACCTGCCCGGTCTACTGCCAAAACTACCGGAAGATTCTGAAGCCCTACATCATGGATCAGCTGGTCGTACCCCCTCTGCAGAAAGGAGGAATATACTGCAAATACCGGATGCATGCCTCCGGCTGCCAGTCCGGCTGCAAATGTAACGCCATGTCCCTCGGCGATACCAACATCAAAGAACCGCTTCGGGAAATATCTGGCAAATGCCGAAAGTCCTGTGCCGTCTGCCATAGCCGCCGTAATGACCGCCACATTCGGATCATGTTTCCCGATATCACAGATTACCTTAGAAAAAATATCGGTATATGTATCTTTGGATGCTTTCTGCAGCGGCTCTCCGGTACTGATGTCAAAGGGTCCTGTTCCATGGAACCGGGATGGATCCTTCTCTGCCGGCGCATAGCCTTTTCCTTTCTGAGTCAGAACATGGAGAAGGACGGGCCCTTCTACTTTCTTTGCTTCCCGGAAAGCCCGGCAGAGCATACTGATATCATGCCCCGGGATCGGTCCAAGATAAGTAATTCCCATATCTTCAAAAAGCATCCCGGGAACCACAAGCTGTTTGATGCTGCTCTTTGTTCTCCTGATCTGCTCAATCATATGATCGCCCACTGTGGGAATTTTATGAAGAGCGTTTGTGACTCCCTTTTTCAGTCCCGTATAGAAATCAGCTGTCCGAAGCTGCGCAAGATAATTGGACATGCCTCCCACATTTTCTGAAATGGACATGTAGTTATCATTGAGAACAATAATAAAATTCGTTTTAAGATGCGCCGCATTATTCAGCGCCTCGTAAGCCATACCGCCTGTCATGGCTCCGTCGCCAATCACAGAAATCACACTGTAGTCTTCACCCTTAAGATCTCTTGCCTCTACATAGCCAAGACCTGCCGATATGGATGTAGAACTGTGTCCGGTATCAAAGGCATCACAGGGACTTTCTTTCCTTTTAGGGAATCCGCTCATCCCTCCGTATTTTCGCAGTGCGTCAAATCCTGCTCTTCTCCCGGTCAGTATTTTATGGGTGTAAGACTGATGCCCCACATCCCAGATCATTTTGTCTTTTGGCAAAGTAAAAACGCGGTGCATGGCAATGGTAAGCTCTACAACTCCTAAGTTTGAAGCCAAATGTCCCCCGGTGAGACTGATCTTCTGAATCAGAAATTCCCGGATTTCCCCGGCAAGCTGATCCAGCTCTTCCATATTTAATTCTTTAATATCATTTTCTTTTTCGATCCGCTCTAACAGCATGGCAATGCTCCTTATTTTTCCCGATGGATAAGCTCCTCAAGAAGCCAGGTAAGATAGCCTTTTTCCCCCGGAAGGGTCTCAAGTATCCTGATGGCTTCTTCAGACTCCCTCTCTACGATTTTTTTTGCTTCCTCTATTCCAACCAATGTTACGTAGGTTGTCTTTTCATTTTTTTCATCGCTATGCACCGGTTTGCCAAGAGTCTCACTGGTACTTGTCACATCCAAAATATCATCCTGTACCTGGAAAGCAAAACCGGTTTTTGCTGCTATTTTTTCCGCCTGCTTTATTTCTTCTTCCGAAGCGCCTGCAAGAACAGCACCAATCATCATGGATGACTCGATCAGCGCCCCTGTCTTCAGAGCATAAATGAAATCCAGCTTCTCCCTGGACAGCTTATGGCCTGTTTCCCTGACATCCGTCACCTGACCTCCGATCATCCCGTAAACCCCTGCCTTTTTTGCAAGAATCCCCATTGCTTTTCCAATCAGAAGACTGTCCTCCGGGAAATCTGCAAAAGCGGTAGCCGCCGTTTCAAAAGCATAATTCAAAAGAGCATCTCCCGCAAGGATTCCCATATCTTCTCCATAAACTACATGGGTTGTCTTTCTCCCTCTACGATAGTCATCATTGTCTATGGCCGGCAAATCGTCATGGACAAGAGAATACGTATGGATCATCTCAATCGCGGCCATAAAGGGATATATCAGCTTTTCCTTTCCGCCGAAAAGATGATACATTTCCTGCATCAGCATAGGCCGTATCCTTTTTCCACCAGCCATCAGACTGTATTCCATAGCCTCCATAATGATTTTCTGGAAACCTTCCTTCTTCGGAAGATAGGCCTGCAAAATCTCCTCGATCTCTTTCACTTTTGCTTCCCTTGCCTTTTCAAACTTCATCTGTTCAGAATCCATGGCTTTCTCCTTCTTCATCCAATATCTGAATTTGTTTTTCTACACGGTCAATCTTATCACTGCAGGCTTTCAGAAGATCAATTCCTCTGTGATAAAGACGGAACGATTCCTCCAGCGTCACTTCCTGCTCCATTGCCTCCAGCACCTGCTCCAGCTCCTGAAATTCCTCTTCCAGAGTACGCTCTTCTTCCGGCTGCTGTATCTGTTTATTACTCTCGTCCATAAGACGCCTCCCTTATCTTTTCTGCTCTTACATGTATCTGGCCGTCAGTCACATAAACATCCAGTTCCTGACCGGGACGCACCTGCGATACACTTTTCACAGCTGCTTTTTTTCCATTTTCTGTCTGTTCCACATAGGCAAAGCCTTTTCCCAATTTTTCAACCGGAGAAAGGCCTCTGATCCGCTCCGCACAGAGTGCCAGACGATGACGGTTCCCCTCCATACGCTTTTCCATAAGCTGCCGAAGCGTATCTTCTGCATCTGCAAGTCTCTGCTTTTTCTGGATCAACGCCACTCCCGGATGCAGATATTTTAATCTGGACGCATACTGGTCTTTTTTCAGACGAGCCAGTTCCAGCTGACGTCCCATATTTTTTCTAAGCTTTCTGCCATATTCATCTATCTGCCCGGCAAACAATCTGTAATCCCACACAGCCAGCTCTGCAGCTGCCGATGGAGTGGGCGCACGAAGATCCGCCACAAAGTCGGCAATCGTGGTATCTGTTTCATGTCCTACAGCCGAGATCACAGGAACGCTGCAATGGAAAATCGCCCTCGCCACGCTCTCCTCATTAAAAGCCCACAAGTCCTCGATAGAACCTCCGCCTCTGCCAACGATCATTACGTCCACTCCGGCTTTTTCCAAAACAGAAATCCCTTTTACAATGCTTTCTGCCGCACCTTCCCCCTGTACCTGGGCCGGATAAAGAAGAAGCTGCACATAAGGATTCCTTCTTGCAGATATATTCATGATATCCCGGATGGCCGCTCCGGTGGAAGCCGTAACTACACCGATCCGCATAGCAAAAGCCGGTATCGGCTTTTTATATTCTTCTGCAAACATTCCCATCTCTTCCAGTTCCTTTTTCAAGGCCTGAAATCTTTCATAAAGGACTCCCTCTCCGTCCAGCCGGATTTCTTTGGCATAAAGCTGATAAGTCCCGTTTCTTTCATAAACACTGACAGACCCCAGCACAATAACCTGCTGTCCTTCGGACATACGAAAAGAGAGCCCGCTCCGCTGCCCTGCGAACATGACACAGGCAATCGTTCCGGACTCATCCTTCAGAGAAAAATATATATGGCCTGACGTATGATATTTACAGTTTGATACCTCGCCTTTCACGTAGATCCGATTCAGCATAAAATCCTGTGTAAACATATTACGGATATATGCGTTTACCTGTCCGACTGTGTACACATTTCCCGCCATAATATACACACCCTCCAGCTATACCGCCAGCTTTGCAAGGACACCGTTTACAAAAGAGGGACTTTCCTCTCCTCCAAACCGTTTTGCAAGTTCCACTGCCTCATTGATCGCAACAGATACGGGCACATCATCATCCCATTTCATCTCATAGACCGCCAGCCTAAGCAGTGTAAGATCCACTTTGTTCATTCGTGTTGTCTTCCATCCGCTTGCATGTTCATTGATCAGAGTATCGATCTCATCCTTGTGGTCTGCTATAGCCCACGCTTTCTTCTGAATGTATTCTTTATCTTTCTCCTCCATCTGCTCAAGCTGTTCAAAATACAGTCTTACCTGTTCCGGCATCTCTTCTTTTTCATTAAATTCCAGTCCGAACACCATTTTGAAAATATGTTCCCTTGCTTCTGACCTTCTCACTTACACTTCCTCCGGAATATCTACTCCTGCAACACGAATATTGACATCAGCCACGGTAAGACCTGTCATATTCTCAATTGCAGTCTTTACTTTCTCCTGCACTTTGCCGGAAACTTCCAGCACATTGTAACCATACTGAAGATTCAGTTTCAGTGATACGGTTACAATTCCTTCCAGCACATCTACTTTCACACCTTTAGATAAGGATTTCATCCCAAGACGGCTGATCAGCTCTTTTGTTGCATTGCCGGACATAGAAGCAACTCCCTCTACTTCCATGGCTGCAAGACCTGCAATAATCGCAACAACTTCATCGGCAATCTTTACTTCGCCGAGATTTTCATCCTCTTTTATTGTATAGGTACTTCTTTCTTCTTTTCCCATTCTATTGCCCTCCATTTATCACGTTTTGTTTTTGGCTCACATTACAACTAGTAATATACATTATAACAAATTTATATTCAAATGCCAATATTCTTTCCAAAGTCCCTGTCAGGAACGGCCAAATTCGGAGAGGATCAGACCTTCATTCCTGTCCTGAGTCATTCGGATACTCCACTCATTGACAAAAAGGAGCAAAGGACGATCCTTCAGGTCTTTAATCTTCTTCATGTCTGATGTGCCCGTCAGACGGTCCAGATCCAGATTTTCATTCTCGATCCACCGGATATACTCATATGGAAGGGGATCCAGCCGGATCTCCACCTTGTATTCATTCTCCAGCCGGTATTTCAGAACGTCAAACTGAAGGACACCTACTACGCCCACAATGATTTCCTCCATTCCGGTATTATACTCCTGGAAAATCTGGATAGCTCCTTCCTGTGCGATCTGGGAAATTCCTTTGATAAACTGCTTTCTTTTCATAGTATCCACCTGACGCACTCTGGCGAAATGTTCCGGCGCAAATGTAGGGATTCCTTCATAGACCGCTTTCTTATCGGATCCTGTAAGTGTGTCCCCAATGGAGAAGATTCCAGGATCGAACACTCCTATGATATCTCCTGCATAGGCATTTTCAATAATCTTTCTCTCGCTTGCCATCATCTGCTGCGGCTGGGAGAGGCGCACCTTACGGCCTCCCTGAATATGCTGCACTTCCATGCCTGCTTCGAATTTTCCTGAACAAATACGCATGAAAGCAATACGGTCACGGTGAGCTTTATTCATATTCGCCTGGATTTTAAATACAAATGCGGAAAAGTCTTTTTCCTCCATAGGATCGATCTCTCCCTGATCTGACATTCTGGGCAGCGGAGAACTTGTCATTGCCAGGAAATGCTGCAAAAAGGTTTCTACGCCGAAGTTTGTCAGCGCTGATCCGAAAAATACCGGTGACAGTTCCCCTCTACTCACAAGCTCCTGGTCAAAGGCAGCTCCTGCTCCATCCTGAAGCTCTATTTCTTCTTCCAACTGAAGTCTCTGGGAATCATCGATCAGCCATGTAATCTCGGGATCATCGATCTTTACCTTTTTAACTTCCCCCTGGGCAGTTCCTTTTTTCGTGTCGGAAAAAAGCTCTACTTCTCTTTTTTCGCGGTCATAGACTCCTTTAAAGTTCTTTCCTGATCCAATAGGCCAGTTTACCGGGCAGGTTGCAATACCAAGCTCATTTTCAATATCGTCCAGCAGCTCAAAAGTGTCCATCGCTTCTCGGTCCATTTTATTAATGAAAGTAAAAATAGGAATATGACGCATGGTACATACTTTAAAAAGCTTTCTTGTCTGCGCCTCCACGCCCTTGGAGGCATCAATCACCATTACCGCTGAATCAGCGGCCATCAATGTACGGTAGGTATCCTCCGAGAAATCCTGGTGCCCCGGAGTATCCAGAATATTGATACAGTAACCGTCGTACTCAAACTGCAGAACGGATGAAGTAACTGAGATTCCTCTCTCTTTTTCAATCTCCATCCAGTCTGATACCGCATGCTTTGCTGTAGCCTTTCCTTTTACACTTCCTGCCTGATTGATGGCTCCTCCATATAGAAGGAATTTTTCCGTCAACGTCGTTTTACCTGCATCCGGGTGAGAGATAATGGCAAACGTCCGGCGTCTCTTTATCTGTTCTTTCATATCCTTTGTTAACTCTGACATCGTTTCAATCTCCGTTTTTCTTCTCAATTTCCGGCCACATGGAAGTCCCTTCCAACTTGCCCGGCACACCAAGATAGTGTAACACAGTTGCAGCCACATCTGCAAATGTATTTCTGATTCCCAGATCATGATTTTTTCTGACATGCTCCCCGCTTATCAAAAGAGGCACGTATTCTCTGGAATGATCCGTGGACGGCGTTCCCGGATCACAGCCGTGGTCAGCCGTAATGATAAGAAGATCGTCCGCTTTCATCCGTCCTCGGATTTCCGGAAGAAAGGTATCAAATTCCGACAGAGCCTTTGCATATCCTTCTATATCATTTCGATGTCCGTATATCATATCAAAATCCACAAGATTCACAAAACAAAGTCCTGTAAAATCTCTTTCCATATATGCAAGCAATTTTTCAATTCCGTCCCGGTTGCTGACCGTACGCTGTGCCTCTGTAATCCCCTCTCCGGCAAAAATATCTATAATCTTTCCTACGGAAAGCACATCCATACCCGCCTTCTGAATATACGTAAGCATTGTATCTTTCGGAGGATGTACGGAAAAATCATGTCTTCCGGCCGTGCGGACAAAATCAGGCCAGGTTCCGGTAAAAGGCCTTGCTATGACCCGTCCCACATTATGCTCTCCAGTTAAGATTTGTCTTGCAATCCTGCAGTATTCATAAAGTTTTTCCGTCGGAACAATATCCTCATGAGCTGCAATCTGAAATACACTGTCTGCTGATGTATAGACAATAAGAGCGCCGCTTTTCATATGCTCCCGTCCGTAATCTTTGATGACCTCTGTTCCGGAATAAGGACGGTTGCAGATCACCTTCCGCCCGGTCTTCTCCTCAAAAGTCTTTATCACATCTTCCGGAAATCCGTCCGGATACACCGGCAGAGGACGCGTGGAAATAATCCCTGCGATCTCCCAATGTCCTGTTGTAGTATCTTTTCCGCAGGACGCCTCCTGCATTTTCCCATATGCTCCTTCCGGAATGATCCCGGATCGTTTCTTCATGCCTGTCCCCCTGATAGACGACAGTCCCAGCGCCTCTGCATAAGGCATATGAAACGCCGGATGTTTCGACACTGTTCCAAGGGTATTGCTGCCTTCATCTCCATATGCCGCTGCATCCGGCGCTTCCCCTGCTCCCACACTGTCCAGTACAATAATAAATACTCTTTTTCCCATAATTATGCTCCTCCGCATTTTCTGCTCTGATTATACCCCTTTTATATGCCCGGTTCAATGAATTTCCGGCAGATAAACGTCCGAAAACAGGCAAAAAAGCACCGGAGCATGGGATTCTGCCCCTGCCTTTCCGGCATTTCAAAATCCCATGCTCCGGTGCTTTTTCGCGTTCTTCAGACTCCTTCACCATCTGCCGCCCCATAAGAACAACAAGGTTCATATTGCTTTTCGTACTCTCCTGTCACTTTATCGCTCCAGTAAAAAGTCCGTATTTTTCCAAGGTATGCATCTTCTGTCCCTCGTTTTCCGCTTCTTGTTACAATCGTATTTTCGGAAATCATATCTTTGCAGCTGCTTCCTTCCGTAGAAATCATATCTACAGGTTCTTTCCCTTTATAGAGCTTTACTGTTACGGTAGCCTGATTGTCTATGATAAGCCCTTTCCACTGGCGGTTGTATTTTTCAATCTGATATCCCTCATTTGGACATGCGTTTTCCTCTCCGCATATCAGATAATATCCTCCGGCCGGAATGGTCCCTGCCAGATCAATAAATTTTTCTTCCCGTATACCGTCGCTGCTTATGGTTGAACCCGCCATTCCTTCGATTCTTCCGGAACTGTAGCCCAATATGTATCCTTCCAGAGAAATGTCCTGTGTACCCGGATTATACAGTTCTATAAAATCATTGGAAAATACGCCTTCCTTACCTCCAGCGCCGTAAAATTTCGAAATGACAACCGTACTTTCCTTCTCTGCCCCATCTGACTGAAGGCTGTACATTCCAGCCAGACTTAGCGCAATAACAGCTGTTGACAAAAGCTTCCACGCTGCTTTTTTCAAAACTGCATTTTCCTTTGAAGTCATCTTGCTCATCCCCTTCTCATTCATCATTAGAAACCTTTTCTTTGCTGCTATTTTACACTATCTTTTTGAAATCTCCGGGTTCACACTGTTAAATCTCTGTAAAATTTACTCCGCTTCAGCATGAACCGGGGTAATAACAATATTCTGCGCGGCCACTCCCGTTTTTCTTGTAATAATATCCTCGATCTGCGCCCGGTTTGCGTCAGTAAGCTCCGCTGCATCCACCACAACATCTGCGCTGTCTGAAGTCAGACTTACTACAGCTTCTGAAAACCCTTTGGATGCAAGCAATGTCTCTGCCGCCGCTTCTTTTTCCGCCAGATCCGTCATCTCAACCATCTGATTTACCGCTTCCGTTTTTTGTTCGTCGCTTAAGCTTTGATTATCAATGATCGCCAGAAGATCTTCCTTATTCTTTGCCCTCACCTGTTCTCTTGTGACCTTAGCTTCCGCCACGACTGCGCTGGCCTCTCCACTGGTAAGGACCGCTTCTCCCGGCGTACCCTCCACCGTCCCGTCATCTGCCGCTTCCCCATCCTGACTTTCAATATCTTCTGTATTTGCTGTCACATCTTCTTCTGAAATATCCAGAAGTTCCTGGTTTGCCAGTTCGCCGCTGGTCTGCGCCGCATCATCTTTCTCGCCAAAAAGGCGCCCGGAATAATTAAGATATCCGGCGGCCGCGATCATAACTGCAAGTGCGGCAATAATAATCTGATTTTTTCTGAATATTTTTTTCACTTTTCTCCTCCTTATTTTTCATTGAGCTTCATTACCTTAATTTTATGCGTGTCTACTCCAAATAATGCTTGGACTGCTTCCGTTATATTCTGTACCACAACTCCCTTATCCCCTCCTTCCGCGATCACTACAACCCCCTCTACTTTCGGACTTAACTCTTTTGTCACATAGGGCGTCCCTCCTTCCCCCTGCTCCTCCTCTCCATATACGGTAACTACATCTGAGGAGTTCCTTACTGTAGAGCGGACTCCGCCCTGGCTGTCTTCCTCCGTTACATTTTCACTCTCTGTCTGGCTGTCCTTTTCAATGACCTTTTCTGCTGTGGATCCCAGAGTCACCATAACTTTTACCTTCCCAACTCCCGACACCCGTGACAGGGTGTCTTCAAGCCGTGTTTCCAGATAATCAGCATAACTTTCTCCATCCGTTTCTGACATTCCGGCAATCCTCCTTTCTTCTGCCATCCCCTCTTCATCCGTCTCCCCTTTCGATACAGGGAGGGCTATGACCAAAAGGAGAACCCCGCATAAAAGGAGGATCACCAGACTGTCCTTTTTTGGAAATTTTCTCTGTCCTAATATTTTCAAAAAGCGCTCCCCTATTTTTCCTCTTTTTTCACCTTCCAATCTGAATCTCCTCCACCTTAATCTCCGTTTCCTCTTCTCCTGCTTTCCCGACTTCTCCGGTTCTTTGCTGTCCCATATCTCCAGGATCGGCGCCTGCTTCTTCGATCCGTTCTACCGCTTCTTCATAATCACTCCCCTCATAAATCTTCCGTATGTCCTCGCCCATTCCTGTCAGCTTCCAGACAGGTGTTAAAAGGAGGATGACAAGAAGCGCTCCCGTAAAAAAACGAATGTATTTCTGGTATCCCTGATTTGGGATAACATGCATCAGAATTGTAATAAGTATCATAAAATAGGCAATACTTTGCATCCAATCATAAAGATACTGGAACATGTATTTTCCCCCTCTTTCTTTTATACGCTGCTTGTCGTTGCCGCAACAATTGCAATGGTTATCAAAAAAAGAATCCCTGCCGTAAATATCATGCGCATCAGGAGCTGACAGCCATCCGCCATTCCTCCAATACAGCCGGTAAGCCGTTTATCTGCCACCGGCTGCACTAAAGCTGCCGCAAGTTTATAGAAAAGTACCATTACTCCAATCTGGATAAGGGGTGCAAGGCACAATGCAAAACATATGACCGCTCCGGCTGCTCCCACTCCGTTTTTCACTACAACAGCCGTTCCCAAAATCACTTCCGCGGTTCCGCTTACAGCGTCTCCGATACCGGGGATCGCTTCCACGCCTCTTGCCACTGCGCTCCTTTTCACACTGTCCACAGCAGGCATGATCAGCCCCTGTATGGTATTCAGCCCGATCACACATGCAAGCATCGTTTTCAGTGTCCAGGATACCACTGTTTCTATCAGCTCTGTAAAGCGTGACAGATATTCTTCTTCCGAAAGATAGTTGAGCACCTTCATCATCATATAAATGTGTATTACCGGCAAAAGGAAACCAATGATCAAAAGTTCAATCAGGAAGATCAGTAATAAAATAAGATTATAAAAAGCCGCTGCCGTAACGCTCCCCTTTGCCAGAGAAACTGCCAGAAAATATACCGGACACAATGCTTGCATGAAATCAGCGAGGAGCCGGATTCCATCTTCCGTCCATTCTGCAGCACTCTGAAATGCATTCAGACAAAGAGCGATCATCAACATGTACAAAATATAAAAACTGATATCTGAAATCTGCCTGGAATCGAATACATCTGCAAATTTTGTAAAGATCGCTGCGATCAAAGCAATCAAAAGCATGTGTATTAAGCTTTCCCGATTTACCTGAAACGCATAAGTGAGCTGATCTGCACACAGTCTTTTTAAAAGGTCCGCCGAAACAGAGAGATCCCCTGACAGGATCTGGAGCACTGTCTCTCCAAAATCCAGCTTTTCATCAGGAAACAATCCCTCCAATTCCCGATTAATATCGTCAAATTCCAGTTTCTCCTCCATGTACGCCCGAACGTCTCCTGCTTCCGTCTCCTCATATTCTGTTTCCGCTTCATATTCCGCTTTTTCATTTTCCGCAATATCAGCCGCCTTAACCGGTATCTCTTTGCTCCCCCACAGGAAAAAGAAGGAAAGAAGCAGTAAAGTTACGCCGAATACCCTTGCTATCTTTCGTCTCATGCCAAAAAATCCCTTATCATTTCCAAAAGGGCCAGGATTACCGGCAATCCCAGAACCAGAACCACTGCCTTTCCGAAAATTTCAATCTGCTGTGCGATCGTCTGATATCCGGCATCCCGGCATATGGCAGAAGAAAATTCCGCCACATATGTAATGCCCAGCATTTTTATCAGCATTCCTGTATAAGCAGGCGCAAGGTCAATATATCCCGCAATTTCCTCCATAATATCAAGCACCACTGTAAGTCGGCTTAAAATGCCCAAAAAGATGATAAGGCTGATTCCCGCACATATATAAATCCCGTATTCTGTTTTTCCTCCCTTGAACTGTATTGCAAGTAATGCCCCCGCCACGCCCAGGAGACCAATCTGCAGCATACTCATTTTTCCCCTTCTTTCCTTGTGTTTCCCTGCTTCTTAGGATCTACAGCGAAAACAACTCCTGTATCGCTGCAAACAGATCATAAATATAAGGAACGATCCAAAAGAGTACCAAAAGCAGTCCGGCAAGACTGGTGAGAAAGGCCTGTTCCTCCCTTCCGCTGTGTTTCAGTACCTGACTTAACACCGATACCAGTATTCCCACAGCTGCTATTTTAAAGATCAGATTTACTTCCATGAATGCCTCCTTATATCAGCAGTATTGCCAAAAATATTCCCCCGGCGGCTCCCAGAACCCGGTACAGCTTTTTCTTTGTATGCAGACTCTGACGCTTTTCCGCCCTTAAGATCTCCAGCTGTTCTTCATACATTTTCAAATGGGTCAGCTGCATTTGTGTATCTGCATTGCCCAAATATTTTCCCAGATCATAAAGTCTTCTTTTCTCTATATCGCTAATGGACAGATCCGCCAGGCATTCTCTGGACGTCTTCTCCCAGATACATGCAAAGCTTCCGCTTTCCTTTGCATTCATCCTTTGATGCATTTCCAGCATCCAGCTCTTGTACGGCTCCTGTGCTGTCCGTGCAATGCTGCCAAAGGCTTCTGCCAGAAAGGCTCTGGCATAACGGATTTCCCCCTGCAGCATACTGCTGATCCTCTGAAGTTCTCCCAGCTGCCGGTATTCCTTTTCCAGGTCCTCTGAAGCTCTCCATCCTATAAGGAAGGCTGAAGCAATAACAAGAGTCCCTCCCACCGCCTGCAGCATCATATCTTCTTCTCCATAAGTTTCCCGTTTTCATCATATATCCCCTGGATCTTCGCCTTCCCTTCCAGTATGATATATCGTTCAAATCTCTTTTCTTCCATCATTTTCCCCGACACAGGCTTTCTCCTAAGTTCCTCGATTGAGGCACCATGCATGGTAGCCAGCATTCTGCATCCGCAGTGCATGGCATATTCGATGGCATGTACATCTTCCCGGGCGCCAATCTCATCTACTGCAATAACCTGGGGAGCCATAGATCGGATCAGCATGATCATCCCTTCTGCTTTCGGGCATCCATCCAGTACGTCCGTGCGGATGCCAAGATGATTCTGTGCCACTCCCATATAGCATCCGGCAATTTCCGATCTTTCATCCACTACCCCCACTGTCATCCCTTTTATATATTGGTTGCCGTCGGATATCTGCCGTATCATGTCCCGAAGGAGCGTGGTCTTCCCGCACCCGGGCGGCGATATGATCAGCGTATGCTTAAGCTGGCGTCTGCACAGAATGAAGGGAAACACCTGATCCGCGCATCCTTGTACCTCATGAGAAATGCGGATATTTACCGAGGAAATATATTTCAGATTCTTTACCTGTCCTTTTTCCAGGATTGCCTGTCCTGTCATGCCTACCCGGTGTCCTCCTTCAATCGTAATAAACCCCTGCCTCATTTCCTCTTCATAAGCATAGAGGGAATAATTGCTGGCGTAGTCAATGGTCTCCCTGACGTCCTCCGCTGTCACGATATAGGGATGTCCTCTTCCAGGAATGTATTCCTCCCCTCCGCATCTCATCAGAAGCGGTTTTCCGGTTCTAAGCTTGATCTCCTGAAGTCCCTCATAAGTATCAATCTCCTTCTCTATCATCTCTCTGACCCTGCCGGGAAGGATTTTTAAAACTCTGTTTTTTTCCATCTTTGTCCACCTCTTTAACCCATATATATGTAAGGCAGAGCATTTTATTACAAGAAAAAAGGCCATATGCATTCGCATATGACCCTCTGTCATTTTCTCTTTTTCTTATTCTGCAACGTCCTTCATGCTGAAGGAGAAACGTCCCATCTTATCTTTTCCAAGGCATACAACCTTTACTACATCTCCAAGTGTCAGTACATCTTCCACCTGTTTTACTCGTTCTTTGGAAAGCTTGGAAATGTGAACCATTCCCTCTTTACCTGGGGCAAACTCAAGGAATGCACCAAATTCTTTGATGCTGACCACTTTGCCTTCCAGTACCTGTCCGGCTTCAAAATCACTGACGATGATCTCGATCAGACGTTTCGCCCTCTCCATTCCTTTTGCTTCTGTTCCGCAGATGGATACAGCGCCATCGTCTGTGATATCGATCTTAACTCCAGTCTCCTCAATAATAGCGTTGATTGTCTTCCCTCTCTGGCCTACTACATCGCCAATCTTCTGAGGATCGATCTGCATCTGGATGATCTTCGGAGCATACGGTCCCACTTCCGGTCTCGGCTCGCTGATTGCCTTTGACATAACCTCATCAAGAATATAGGTACGCGCTTTCTTTGTAGCGGCGATTGCTTCCTCAATGATCGGTCTTGTCAATCCATGGATCTTAATATCCATCTGGATTGCTGTAATACCCTTATGTGTACCAGCCACCTTGAAGTCCATGTCTCCAAAGAAGTCTTCCAGTCCCTGGATGTCGGTCAGTACAAGATAATCGTCATCTGTATCTCCTGTCACGAGACCTGCGGAAATTCCTGCAACTGCAGAATGGATCGGTACTCCGGCAGCCATCAGAGACATGGATGATGCACAGATACTTGCCTGTGAAGTGGATCCATTGGATTCGAATGTCTCTGATACAGTACGGATCGCATATGGAAATTCATTTTCATCCGGAAGTACTGGAACAAGGGCGCGCTCTGCTAAAGCCCCATGGCCGATCTCACGACGTCCCGGTCCTCTGGACGGTCTTGTCTCACCTACAGAGTAGGACGGGAAATTATAGTGATGCATATACCGCTTGGATGTCTCTGCCTCGTCCAGGCCATCCAGTCTCTGTGCCTCTGCAAGAGGAGCCAGAGTCGTAATAGTACAGATCTGTGTCTGTCCTCTTGTAAACATAGCAGAACCGTGTACTCTTGGGATCAGGTCGATCTCTGCTGAAAGAGGACGGATCTGGTCAATTGCTCTTCCGTCCGGACGCTTATGATCTTTCAGGATCATCTTACGTACCGTTTTCTTCTGATACTGATATACTGCCTCCGGAAGTTTTGCCAGCCACTCTTCATTATCTGCAAAGGCTTCTTCCAGTCTATCTGTAATCTGGCGGATGTTTTCCTCTCTTGTCTGTTTGTCATCTGTGAAGACTGCTTCTTCCATCTCCTGCGGAGTTACGATCTCCCGGATCGCTGCAAACAGTTCTTCCGGAACTGCAAAGCTTTCATAGGAATGCTTCGGCTTACCGCATTCTGCCACGATCTGATCAATAAATGCGATCACCTTCTGATTCAGCTCATGAGCTGCATAGATTGCCTCGATCATGCGCTCTTCCGGAACTTCGTTTGCTCCTGCTTCGATCATGATCACCTTTTCCTTCGTAGAAGCAACGGTAAGGGAAAGTTCTGAAACTTCCTTCTGTGCTGCTGTCGGATTGAATACAAATTCTCCATCAACCAGTCCTACCTGAGTAGTGGAAATCGGACCGTCAAAAGGAATATCTGAAATACAGGTTGCAATTGCTGCTCCCAGCATAGCTGTAAGCTCCGGTGAGCAGTCCTGATCTACAGACAACACAAGATTTTCCAGTGTAACATCATTCCGGTAATCTTTTGGGAAAAGAGGACGCATCGGGCGGTCAATCACACGGCAGGTAAGGATCGCATTTTCAGATGCTTTCCCCTCACGTTTGTTAAATCCTCCCGGGATCTTTCCAACTGCGTACATTCTCTCATTATATTCTACACTTAAGGGAAAGAAATCAATTCCCTCACGCGGCTTTTCTGACGCTGTGGCCGTACACAGCACTGTCGTATCCCCATAGTGCATTAAAACCGCACCGTTTGCCTGCTTTGCCACTCTGTCTACATCCACGCACAGAGTTCTTCCGGCTAATTCCATTTCATACTTCTTGTACATGTCATTCTCCTTCATCTTACTTTTATGCTGCAGCAGGCAATACCGAAACTACTGAAAAAAGTATTTGAGACAAATACTCTTTTCAGTGGTCTCGGGATTTTTCTCCCGCTCGCAGTCTAAAATATTATAGCATATACAGCTCTCATAAGCAAGAAAAAAGGGTGTCATACGGACACCCTTTTCCTAAGCCCTTTGAAATACCGGACAAAATTATTTTCTAAGTCCAAGTCTTTCGATCAGTGCACGATATCTTTCGATATCTTTCTTTCTAAGATAAGCCAGAAGACCTCTTCTTTGACCAACCATTTTCAGAAGTCCTCTTCTGGAATGATGATCCTTCGGATTTGCCTTGAAATGATCTGTCAGGTCGTTGATTCTTGCTGTCAGAATTGCGATCTGCACTTCCGGAGATCCTGTATCTCCTTCTCCTCTTCCGTATTCAGCAATAATCTGTGCTTTCTGCTCTTTTGTTATCATTTTGTTTTCCTCCTTATATTCTTTCTACTTGGCCTGCATTAAGTAATGGTCGGAGTGATCCAGTTACCGAACACCGGCTGTTCATACCTGCCTAGTATAACACAGGACTTCTGTATTGTAAACCTTTTCTTCAAATACTCTTCGCTTTTACCCAGATGCTTTTTCAAGCAGCCTTTTCTATTCCGGATATCCGGCCTTTTCCGCAAAAAACGCTTCGGCATGTGCAATATCTGCATTTACCTGATTTTTCATATCCTGAACATCTGCAAATTTCTTCTCCGGCCTGCAAAAATGCCTGATACGGATCTTTGTTTCTTTTCCGTACGCATCCCCGCTGTATCCGATCAGATAACTTTCCACCAGCATACGCCCGCTGTCTGTCACAGTAGGTTTCACCCCTACATTTCCTATAGCATTGTACCAGATTCCGTCCATACAAATCTGCCCTAAATAAACGCCATTGGGCGGGAGGAGTTTCTCTTGGGGAGGCGCCACATTAATTGTGGGAAAACCCAGGGTTCTTCCAAGCTGTTTTCCGTGTTCTACGATCCCTGTCACACTGTACGGATATCCAAGAAGAGTCTCTGCCAGAGACATATCCCCTTCTTTGAGTGCTTCACGGATATAACTGCTGCTGATCACACGTTCTCCATACCGTTCCTTCTCAATTACTTCCAGGTGATATCCGTATTCTTCCTGGTATTTTTCCAGCATACGCACATCTCCCTTCTTCCCATGACCAAAGTGAAAATCCGTTCCCACCACGACATATGAGGCATGGAAGGTATCCGCCAGTATGTCCCGAATAAAATCCTCGGCTTCCATTTCACTGAATTTCTCGGTAAATGGACAGTCTACCAGAAAATCAACCTTTCCTTCCAGATGATCTGCCCTTTCCTCCTTTGTCATCAGCACTTTACCGGGCATGTGCATCCTCTCGCGAAGAGGAAGCATATCAAAAGCACATACAATGCTTCTTACCCCTTCTGTCTTTGCATATTCACGTACTCTTTCCACCAGCTTTTGATGTCCTCTGTGAAGCCCGTCAAATTTTCCCAGCGTCACAGCACTTCTCTCTCCACAGCTGTAGGATTCAATTCCTCTTATATACTGCATATCTATCCCTTCCATCGTCGTCTGCTTCTATTGCCTGTCATTTAAAAACATCTTTTCTGTCTCAAATCGTTCTGTCTTCCCGCTGTACCGGTAAAGCGCAATAAAGTTTCCCTCTCTGTTATACATTCTCACCAGCTCTTTATCATCGGGTTTTTCTTTTAAATGAGGGATGAAAAAACTGTTGCCATTATACAGAAACCTTTCTTCCTCTTTTCCTACAGTGATCTTACGATACTTTCTGAAAAAATGGTCAACCGGAAGAAGGATTTCATTAAGTGTTCCTTCCTCCATATGATTCTGTATTTCTCCCAGAGTAAGGCTGTTTTCAATGGACAGTTCCCCCACCCTGGTTCTTTTCAGTTTCTCCATGCATCCTCCGGTTCCAAGTACACCGCCAATATCATTGCACAGTGTACGAATATAGGTACCTTTGGAACAGGAAACCTCCATCCATACCCGGGGAAGTTCTATCTTTTCTATCTTTATGTCATGGATCACAACTTTCCTTGCGGAGCGTTCTACTGTCTTCCCTTCCCGTGCAAGTTCATACAGCTTTTTCCCATTTACTTTGAGCGCTGAATACATAGGCGGTACCTGTTCATATTCCCCCTCAAATTTCAGGATTGCTTCTTTCACTTGACTTTCTGTCAAATGACTGACAGATCGACTCTCCAGACAGCTGCCGGAAACATCCTGTGTATCTGTCGTCTGACCAAGAAGCAGCACCGTCCTGTATGTTTTGCTTCTGTCTGTCAAAAGACTGCATATTTTTGTAGCACTTCCGAGGCATATGGGAAGGACGCCTTCCGCATCCGGATCAAGCGTCCCTGTATGGCCGATTTTTTTTTGTTTCGTAATTCCCCGAAGTTTTGCAACAACATCGTGGGAAGTGTATCCCTTTTCTTTATACACATTTAATATTCCGTGTATCATCTGTTATGCCTCACTCTTTGTTTTCTCTTTTGGTCCAAGCTGCAGTGCAATCTGCTTTGACAGATTGTTAATGACATCATGTACCGTTCCCGGCATAGTGAAGCCCGCAGCTCGCACATGTCCGCCTCCGCCGAAGTACCTGGCAATCCTGCTCACATCAACCTTTTCTTTGGAACGCAGACTCACCTTATATACATTCGGTTCCAGCTCATACATAAAAATTGCGACCTCTACTCCTTTTGTCACACGAAGCTGGCTGACAATTCCTTCCAGCTCTTTTGCAGTCACACCATAAAACTGCATGACTGCCTTCGTCAATGAAGTGAAAATACACGCCCCATCCATAAACACAATACTTTCCAGCAGCGCTCGCCCCAAAATCTGATTCTGTGCATATGTTTTTTCATAAAAAGTATGCTCGATCAGTGCCGGGGCGTTGATCCCCCTGGAAAGAAGATCTGCCGCCGCCCTCAACGTATCCGGACTTGTGCAGGAATACTGAAATACACCGGTATCATGAACGATCCCCATATAAAGTGCTTCCGCCACTGTTTCCTCAATCTTCTCCTTATCCAGCAGACGATATACCAGCTCTGAAGTGGAACTTGCATCCGGCACAATATAATTTTCATCCGCAAATTCAGTGTTGCTGATATGATGGTCGATACATAAAGTGGTTCCGGCATTTTGGAATAATGGGACGGAAAATCCAAGTCTTTCTTTGTCGCCGCAGTCCAGACAGATAAACAGATCATATTGTTTCTCCTCCGGAATGCTGTGCCGTATATGTTCAGTTCCTCTGATTACCTGGAATGTCTCCGGGATTTGTTCGAGATAAAGATCAACTTCTATATTCTCATAGTTTTGTTTCAGGTAAAGATACAGCCCTGTGCAGGAGCCGATACAGTCCCCGTCCGGACGCTCATGGCCTCCGATTGCAACAGAAGTCTTACCCTTCAGGATTTCCTTCCATTTATTTTGATTCATCCGCATCTCCTTTTGAATCCAGACCTTTGGTTACATCATCAATCTTTTTTGACATATTTACGCCGTACTCAATGGACTGATCCAGAATAAAGCGTATTTCCGGAGTATTTCTCATATTCAGACTATGTGCGAGTTCCCGGCGGATATATCCTTCTGCACTCTTAAGGCCCGCAACTGTGTCCTCCTGGGCTTTTTTGTCCCCGAGAACACTGATATAGGCTTTACATGTTTTCAGATCAGGAGCAACCTCCACCGCAACCACAGAAGTCCAGGGAGCGATCCTGGGATCCTTGATCCCTGATCGCAAAATATTGGAAAGCTCCTTTTGAACTTCTGTATTAATTCTTGTATTTTTGATACTGTTTTTTCTCATTAATCTTTCATCTCCTTTCGGAGGACAAGGCAAAACCCTATCTTGGGATTTCTACCATTTTGAAGGATTCTACCTGGTCACCTTCTTTGATATCATTATAATTTTCAAATACGAATCCGCATTCGTATCCTGCTCTTACTTCTTTTACATCATCTTTAAATCTCTTCAGGGAAGCAAGCTTTCCGTCATAGATCACAATGCCGTCACGCATAATTCTTGTCTGGCAGTCTCTTTCAAATGTACCGTCCAGAACATAAGCACCTGCAATTGTTCCCACACCGGAAGCTTTAAATGTCTGACGCACTTCAGCGTGGCCAAGTACTTTCTCCTCAAATACCGGATCAAGCATACCTTTCATAGCTGCTTCCACGTCTTCGATCGCATTATAGATAACACGATACAGACGGATGTCAACTCCTTCTCTTTCAGCTGTCTCTTTGGCTGTTGCATCCGGACGGACATTAAATCCGATAATGATCGCATTGGATGCCGATGCAAGGCTGACGTCAGATTCATTGATCGCTCCGACTCCTCCGTGAATGATCTTCACAACAACCTCATCATTTGACAGTTTCAGAAGACTCTGCTTGATAGCTTCCACAGATCCCTGCACATCTGCCTTTACAACGATGCCGAGTTCTTTTAAGTTTCCTTCCTGGATCTGCGTAAACAGATCATCCAGAGAAAGCTTGGATTTTGTTTCTTCCAGAAGCTTCACTTTACTCTGAGAAATGAATGTTTCCGCAAAGTTTCTTGCCTCTTTCTCATTCTTGCATCCCACGAAGACTTCTCCTGCATTAGGAACATCGTTCAGTCCGAGAATTTCCACCGGCATGGACGGTCCCGCTTCTTTCACACGTCTTCCTTTATCGTCCATCATTGCTCTTACTTTTCCGTAAGCGCTTCCGGCTGCAATAGGATCCCCTACTCTTAAGGTACCTTTCTGTACGAGTACGGTTGCCACGGATCCTTTTCCTTTATCCAGCTGCGCTTCTATTACAAGCCCTCTTGCGCGTCGGTTCGGATTGGCCTTCAGCTCCAGCATTTCCGCTGTCAGGATCAGCATTTCCATAAGATCTTCCAGCCCTTCTCCCGTTTTTGCGGAAACCGGAACAAAAACAGTACTTCCGCCCCAGTCTTCCGGGATCAGCTCATATTCTGCCAGCTCCTGCTTTACTCTGTCAATATTGGCGCTTGGCTTATCAATCTTATTGACTGCAACCACGATCTCTATACCTGCCGCTTTGGCATGGTTGATCGCCTCCACTGTCTGAGGCATAACACCATCGTCTGCCGCCACAACAAGAATGGCGATATCTGTAGAATTAGCGCCGCGCATACGCATTGCAGTAAACGCTTCATGTCCCGGCGTGTCAAGGAACGTAATCTTTTCTCCGTTTACTTCTGCCACATATGCACCGATATGCTGTGTGATTCCTCCGGCTTCTCTGTCAATCACATTTGTGTGGCGGATTGCATCAAGAAGGGAAGTCTTTCCATGGTCAACATGCCCCATAACACAGACAACCGGAGGACGCTTTTTCATCTTCTTTTCGTCCTCTTCATCCTCTTTCAGAAGTTCTTCAATAACATCCACTACTTCTTCTTTCTCACAGAGAATGTCAAATTCCAGCGCGATTTCTTCTGCCGTTTCATAATCCACTTCCTGATTCACTGTAACGATCTTGCCCTGCATAAACAGCTTTTTGACAATAGCCGACGGAACAACTTTCATCTTATCAGCCAGCTCCTGAATAGTCAGCACTTCCGGAATCACAATAGATTTGATCGTCTCTTCCTGTTTCTGCTCTTTATGCTGAGGTTTTTGCATCTGCGGTTTCTGTTCCTGCTTCTGCTTTCTTCCCTTTGGCATTCTGTCTTCATCATCGTTTCTGTAATCTTTTTTCTTATAGTCGTCTTTGCCTTTATTCTTATTTCTCTGCGGCTTCTGTCCTTCCAGAGCCGGCGCCGGGATTGACTGTCCGCGTCTTTGCTGACGGTCTTTATTATCCCCGAATCTTCCGCCCTGATCTCTCCTGTCTTCTCTTCTATCATCTCTTCTGTCGCCAGATGGTCTTCCTGTGCCTCTTCCGCGGTTTCTGTCGCCGGGCTCTCTTCTGTCTTCTCTTTTCTCTTCTCTTCTGTCATCTCTTCTGTCACCGGACGGTCTTACCGGACGGCCCTGACGCTGGCGGTCTGCCTGCCCAAAGGACGGACGGCCTCCCTGGGAGCGCTCTTGCTGACCCTGTGCAGGACGATTTCCTTGCGGACGCTCTGCCTGATTCTGTACCGGGCGGCTTCCCTGGGAACGCTCTGCCTGACCCTGTGCAGGACGGTTCCCTTGCGGACGCTCTGCCTGATTCTGTACCGGGCGGCTTCCCTGGGAACGCTCTTGCTGACCCTGTGCAGGACGGTTCCCCTGCGGGCGCCCCTGACGGTTTCCGGGTTTGCTGTCCCTTAAATTCTGCGGACGGAATACATGAACGATATTCTTTTTCTTCGGCCCTTCTTCTTTCTTTTTCCCGAATGCCTTGCGAAGCATCTCAGTATCTTCGTCTTCCAAAGCACTCATATGGCTTTTAACTTCTATATTTTTTTCTGCAAGAAACTCCATCAGCTCTTTGCTTGTTTTGCCGAGTTCCTTTGCAAGTTCATATACTTTGATTTTTGACATACAACCTACCTCCTCTATGCAACTTCTGTTATCTCTTAAGCATCCAAATGTCTCATAATTCCTTTTGCAAATCCCGCGTCCAATACCGCAAGAGATGCTCTGAACTCTTTTCCCATTGCATGGCCCAAGGTATCTTTATCTTCGTAAAAATAAATTGGAACATGATAATAATCGCACATATTCCGGAATTTTTTCTTTGTATTCTCGGATGCATCCCCGGCTACAATTACCAAAGCAGCCCTTCCGGTTTTCACTTCTTTTTCCGTACAAAACTCTCCGCTCACTGTTTTCCCGGCTTTAGTTGCCAGACTGATCATGGACAGCGCTTTATTCTGTATCAATTTCTCTCATCTCCCTTTCCAGTGTTTCATACACTTCTCTGGGAATTGCCTGTTGAAAAGACCGTTCCAGGCCTTTTCCCTTTATTGCTTTTTCCAGACATGCTCTGGAAGGACACAGGTAAGCGCCTCTCCCATTCTTTTTTCCGGTAGCATCCAGTAAAAACTCTCCTTCAGAGGTTCTGATAACCCGAAGCATTTCCTTTTTACTCTTCATTTCCTGACACCCTACACATTTGCGCATAGGAACTTTTTTGTTACTGCTCAACTTATCACCTATTCTTCATATTCCTGAAATTCGATTTCTTCTGCTTCTTCCTGGCTGTCGTAATCTTCTTCGTAGGATTCCGGATACTCTTCTTCATAAGTATTTTCATCGTATCCGTCCTCGTATACTTCTTCTTCGTATACCCCTTCGCCAAGCTCCATATAATTTTCCGGAAGCTCTCCTGATTCAATGGCCTGTGTCTCGCTCTTAATATCGATTTTGTATCCGGTCAGACGTGCTGCAAGTCTTGCGTTCTGTCCTTCTTTACCAATCGCAAGAGAAAGCTGGTAATCCGGCACGATAACGCTTGCTGTCTTATCATCAGGATCAGCCATAACAGAAATTACCTTCGCGGGACTTAATGCGTTCTCGATCAAAATTCCCGGGTTGTCACTCCAGTTGATAATATCGATCTTCTCGCCGCGCAGTTCATTGACAATTGCGTTTACTCTTGCCCCGTTCATTCCGACACAGGCTCCCACGGGATCCACATCCGGATCGTTGGACCATACTGCAATCTTTGTACGGCTTCCTGCCTCTCTGGCAATGCTCTTGATCTCCACGATGCCGTCTTTCACCTCTGTCACTTCTGCTTCAAACAATCTCTTTACAAGCTCCGGATGGGTACGGGATACAAGGATCTTAGGACCTTTTGTTGTATTTTTTACTTCAACCACATACAGCTTGATTCTCTCGGTAGGCTTGAACACCTCGCCTTTTACCTGTTCATTTTCCGTGAGCATGGCGTCTGCCTTTCCAAGATTGATGCTGACATTTTTTCCGACATAACGCTGTACGATACCGGTTACAATATCCCTCTCTTTTTCAAAATACTGATCGTATACCACTTTTCTTTCTTCTTCACGGATCTTCTGAAGGATCAGGTTCTTGGCATTCTGTGTCGCAATACGGCCGAAGGATTTGGACTCAACCGGGATCTGTACAATATCGCCCAGCTCAAATTTGCTGTCGATCATCTTTGCGTCAGCCAGACTGATCTGCTCCACTTTATCCTCTACTTCCTCTACCACTGTCTTTTCCTGGATCAGCTGGTAATCACAGGTTTCTCTGTCCATGATCACCTTGATGTTGTCTGCTTTTCCAAAATGATTTTTGCAGGCATTGATCAGAGAATTTTCGATGGCATCCATCAGGGTATCCTTGCTGATGTCCTTTTCCTTTTCTAAAATATTCAACGCTTCTAATAATTCTGTGTTCATGTGACTTTCCTCCTAAATTAAAAATCGAATGCCAGACGAATAAGCGCGATATCGCCTTTGTCAAATGTTTTTTGTTCACTGTTTTCCATTTCAATCGTTACGGTATCTTTATCATAGCCTGTAAGGATTCCGGTAAATTCTTTCTTTTTGTCCACCATACGGTACGTGCGGATCTCTACTTCCTTCCCGAGACTTCTTTTAAAGTCCTTCTCTTTTTTCAGGGGACGGCCAAGTCCCGGTGAACTTACTTCCAAAATATAGGACTCTTCGATAAAGTCCTTTTCATCCAGGAGATCGGAGAGCTCTCTGCTGACCTTCTCACAGTCATCCACATTGATTCCTCCCGGTTTGTCGATGTAGGCGCGAAGATACCAGTTTCCGCCTTCTTTTACATACTCTACATCCACCAGTTCAAATCCGTTTCTTTCCATGATCGGATTTAAGAGTTCTTCTGTTCTTTGCTCATAAATTTCTCTTTTTGCCAACGTAAAACCTCCTATTCGTACCGTTTCTGCTTCATAACTCCAGCGGAAATATGGGAAATCCAGAAAACCTTTCCATCATATAAAGAAGAGTGAACTTTCGTCCACTCTTCTGCCGCATGTTTATGTAACTGTTGTTTAGTATAGCACTGTTTTTACGGAAAATCAAGGGATTTCCCGTACTTTTTTTATATACCGGATTTTCTGTCCTAAATCTTATCCCCGGTTCTTTACTCCCTGGGTGTCTCTCTTTCCGATCCTGAGGCGGTTAAGAACTACTTCTTTCTCTTTATATACCGCCTTGGCCTCTGTCCCCTCGTCGAAGAGATACGCTGCTTCCAGCTCATCGTTTTTCTTAAGCCGGATTCCTCTTACACCCACAGCTCCTTTTTTCTTTTCTGAAACTTCTGACGCCGGGAAACGAAGGAAATACCCATCCTTTGTTTGAAGGACCACCTGCTTATTGTCGGTAATGACCGCCACACTGACAAGGCTGTCTCCCTCCTGCAGCTTCGTGGCTGCTATTGTCCGCTTGGATACCTGAAATTCTGTTCCTTCCACCTGCTTGATCATTCCCTGCTTAGTGGCAAAAAAGATTCTGGAGAAACGCATCTGTTCCGCGTCGCACAGATAGACGATCTCTTCCTGCGTGCTGTCAAAGTTGCTCATATTATCCACCGGCTGGCCCTTATCCCTGAATTTTCCAAAAGGAACATCCAGAACTTTCAGCTGATGCATCTTTCCCCCGTCAGTAAAGATACAGATCTTTCCGGTATTCAGACAGTTCACTACATATTTGTTTTCACTGTCCGCCGCCTCTTTATTCCTCTCATAGGTAGGAACATCCACGCATCTTGCATATCCGAAACGATCCATAAGAAAGACGATCTCCTGCTCCTCGATCTTCTTTTCTTCAAAGACAGCTTCCTCTGCATTCTCAACCACAGTCTTTCGTTTGACTGCAAATTCCTTTTTAAACGCATCTAATTCTTCTATAATAACGTCTGCCATGGAATCATAGTTATTTAAAATATCCTCGTATCTTGCAATATTAGCCAGGGTCTCCTCATGCTCCTTCATAAGCGCTTCGATTTCCAGCCCGATCAGCTTATAAAGGCGCATTTCCAGGATGGCTGTGGCCTGCCGCTCCGTAAAGCGCAGCATGGACGCCATTTTCTTGGAAATCTTGGATTTAAAGACAATGTTGTCAGTGACCCCTTTTGTCAGACATTCCTTCGCATCCTTCACCGACCGGCTTCCGCGAAGGATCTCAATGATCAGGTCTATGACATCACACGCCTTTATCAGACCTTCCTGGATTTCTTTGCGGTCCAGCTCCTTTGCAAGAAGATTTTTGTATTTGCGTGTTGCAAGTTCAAACTGGAAATCCACATGATGCTCAATGATCTTCTTAAGCCCCATGGTCTCCGGACGTCCGTCTGCAACTGCCAGCATATTGACGCCAAAAGTATCTTCCAGCCTTGTCTTTTTATAGAGCATATTAGTCAGATTTTTGACATCTGCCCCTTTTTTCAGCTCAATGACAATGCGGATCCCTTCCTTGGAGGACTGGTTGGAAATATCTACAATATCGTTTGTCTTTTTTGTTTCTACAAGGGCACAAACATCGTTGAGGAATTTTCCGATTCCTGCCCCGATCATGGTATACGGGATTTCTGTAATGACTAGACGCTGTTTTCCGCCTTTCATGTCCTCCACTTCCACTTTACCCCGCAGTTTGATCTTGCCGGTTCCTGTTTCGTAGATGTTCAGGAGATCATCCTTGTTTACCACAATGCCGCCGGTAGGAAAATCCGGCCCTTTTACATATTTCATCAGCTGCCTTGTGCTGATTTCATCATTTTTCATATAGGCCTTCACTGCGTCGATGACTTCGCCCAGATTGTGAGTCGGAATACTGGTCGCCATACCGACTGCGATTCCTTCCGCTCCATTTACAAGAAGGTTGGGAATACGCACCGGAAGCACTTCCGGTTCTTTTTCCGTCTCGTCAAAGTTGGACATAAAATTGACTACATCCTTGTCCAGATCCTTAAGAAACGCCATCTGTGTAAATTTGGCAAGGCGGGCCTCTGTGTAACGCATGGCCGCCGCCCCGTCTCCCTCAATGGAACCAAAATTCCCGTGGCCATCCACAAGGACCATGCCTTTTTTAAATTCCTGTGCCATCACCACAAGGGCTTCATAAATGGAACTGTCTCCGTGAGGATGGTATTTACCCATCGTATCTCCTACTATACGGGCACATTTACGGTAAGGCCTGTCATAGCGGATACCCAGCTCGTGCATGTCATAAAGTGTCCGCCGCTGAACAGGCTTCAGCCCATCGCGCACATCCGGAAGGGCCCTTGCAATAATGACGCTCATCGCATAATCAATATAAGATTTTTTCATCAGATCCGAGTATTCCGTACGAATGATCTGTTCTTCCTGCATTGCTATTCTCCCTTCTAAATGTCAAGCTCTGCCTCTGTGGCATTTTCATAAATAAAAGCCCGTCGGGGAGGCACTTCATTTCCCATCAGCATCTCTGTTACGCCGGAAGCCATTCTGGCGTCTTCTATTTCTACCAGCTTCAGGATCCTTGTCTTTGGATTGAGGGTTGTCTCCCATAACTGCTCTGCGTCCATTTCTCCAAGGCCTTTGTATCGCTGGAGGGTAAATGGTCCTTCATGGGTTTTCCGGTATCTTTCCAGTGCCTTATCATCGTAGAGATATTCTTCCTCGCCTTTTTTGGGCATGGCTTTGTAAAGAGGCGGCATGGCGATATACACATGTCCCTCATAGATCAGCTCCGGCATAAACCGATAAAACAATGTCAAAAGCAACGTGGAAATATGTGCTCCGTCCACATCTGCATCTGCCATAATAATGATCTTATCATACCGCAGCTTTGTAATATCGAAATCGTTGCCATATCCTTCCGAAAATCCGCATCCGAAAGCATTGATCATAGTTTTGATCTCGGCATTGGCAAGAATCTTATCAATGCTCGCCTTTTCCACATTGAGGATTTTCCCCCGGATGGGCAGGATTGCCTGATACATTCTGTCTCTTGCTGTTTTGGCAGATCCTCCCGCGGAATCTCCCTCCACAATAAATATCTCGCATTTGGAAGCATCCCTGCTCTCACAGTTTGCAAGCTTCCCGTTACTGTCAAAGGAATATTTCTGTTTTGTCAGAAGGTTTGTCTTGGCCCTTTCTTCTGTCTTCCGTATCTTTGCCGCTTTTTCCGCACAGGAAAGAACCTTTTTCAGGTTTTCCAGATTCCGGTCAAAATACCTTACGATCTCATCGTTGGTCACTTTGCTGACAGCTTTTGCCGCATCAGGATTGTCCAGCTTGGTCTTTGTCTGTCCCTCGAATCTGGGATCCGGGTGTTTAATGGAAATAATGGCTGTCATTCCGTTGCGGATATCCGCTCCTGTAAAATTGCTGTCCTTTTCCTTTAAAATGCCGAGTTCTCTTGCATACTGATTCATTACCGTCGTAAAGGTTGTCTTAAATCCGGTCAGATGTGTGCCGCCCTCGGCGTTATAAATATTATTGCAAAATCCCAACACATTTTCGTGAAATTCATTGACATACTGAAAGGCGGCTTCCACCTCAATGCCTTCCGCCTCTCCTTTAAAATAAACCGGCTCATGGATGATTTCCTTCTTTTCATTGAGTTCTTTAATAAATCCCAGAATTCCATCCGGCTCATGATAAGTGATCTTCTCCGGTTCACTGCCCCGTCTGTCTTCATATATAATTGTCAAAGAAGGATTCAGGTAAGCCGTCTCATGCATACGGCTCTTTACCTCTTCTCCCCGGAAGCGGGTCTTTTCAAAGATCGTATCGTCCGGAAGGAAGTTTACCTTTGTCCCGGTTTTTCTTGTCTTTGCAATCCTGGGCAGAAGTCCGTCCTCCAGCTCTATGACAGGGATTCCTCTCTCATAGCGGTCGTGATGCACATATCCTTCCCTGCTGATTTCCACATCCATATAGGATGAGAGCGCGTTGACAACAGAGGAACCTACGCCGTGAAGTCCACCGCTCGTCTTATAAGCTGAATCATCAAATTTTCCGCCGGCATGCAAAGTAGTATAGACGATACGCGCCGCCGGCAGGCCTTTGGCATGCATACCTACCGGAACGCCCCGCCCGTTATCGCTTACTGTACAGGATCCGTCCTTTTCCAGGACCACATGGATCTCACTGCAGTATCCTGCCAGGTGTTCATCCACCGCATTGTCCACCATCTCATAGATCAAATGATTCAATCCTTTTGTGGAAACGCTTCCTATATACATTCCCGGACGTTTCCGCACTGCTTCCAGACCTTCCAGTATGGCAATGCTATCTGCATCATAGGTATTTTTCTTTGCCATATCGCTTTTACCCCTTCTCCTGATTTTTCACCATATCATTCCAATATTAGCATAAAATACAGGGTTGTGCAAACAAAAACACCCTTCTGCCTCAGCCTGTCAGCACCGTATTGAGAAGATCCGCCAGAACTTCCATGGCGTTTTTCATTTCCTGTACTGTGTTTGTCTGAGCCCCTGCTTCCACAAGAAGACTCTTTGGCATAAAGTGCATATTATATCTGTAGCCCCTAAGGTAGATCCTCCTTGCAAATCCCGGATATCTGTTGTTGGCAGCCACCTGCATCTGAAGGGAAAAAGCCAGGTTATCCTGTATGTAAGGGTTCGCCAGATAATCAATCTCTCCATTGGCTCTTGTCTTGCTAAGACCGTTGAAAAACATGATCTGAGCAGTCTGTTCTCCGTTTACTTCCGTTACAAGGTGAGTTCCTTCCCCCACGCCGTCTCTGTGCAGGTCGATCACTACCTCGATAGTGGGATTTTCTTCCAGGATCTTCTGAATATCCGGTTTAGCCATATCATATGCAAGGCTGCGGTCCAGCTTTCCGTCGATCAGATCGTATACGCCTTTATGATGAAGGGTAGGAATATGGTAGGTATCATTTAAAAGACTTGTCAGATAATCCCCGATCCCCACAATCGAGGTGGACTCATCACCCTGTACCGAATCGGCAAACATTTCCTGTGAATGGGTATGATAGATCAGGATCTTCGGTCCCTCCTGACTTTGGTCGATCTTCATGTTCTTTGCCATCAGCTCCCCGCCTTTCAGCTCGTCAGGCCGAATCATAGTAGTGCTGTCCACTGTATAAAAATTACTGAGAAGATAATTAAAATCGCTCATTTTTTCAATAGAAGTATCAATCGGCGTCCCGGATGTATGTATCGTTTCCGCCGAATCGTCCTTTCCACTGATCAGTTTTCCATCCGCTCCGACTTCATTTTCATCATGGGCCTGCCGGCTTAATATCATTTCATAGGTAGCCGCATCTTCCACATCTGTACCGCCTCCTTCCTTTTCTTCTACATAAGATCCCAGCGGAACAAGAAGCGAGGTGCTTCTTGCAACCATATCGGGCAGGGAGAACTGTCTGCCTTTCTCCTCATAGAAAAAGCCGGGCAGCCAGACCTCCTCCACATGCCCAAAAAGTGCTCCGCTTATTTTCTCTCCTCCGCATTTCCAGGGTTTTACACCTGCCTGTACAACGGCATATCCCAGTAACAGAACCAAAATGCACATTATTCCGATTCTGCTAAGCCTCCATTTCCTCTTCACTTTCTCACCTGCTTACTGAATCTTTTACCACTATATGACCTCCGGTTCCGTTTTATGAAAGAATGAAGCAGGTCGGATCCTTCGTTTTCATTACGATCCGAACAAATGATTCAGAGCTTCGGAAATAGTATAGCTGATCCTCTTCACCGTCTCATCCACATCCTTCGGAGTAACAAACATCCCGTTCAGGTGGGGTGCGATCAGTTCCTTTACCAGTTCATACTTTTCCGCCGCATTATATCCCTGCAGGACCACCCCTACTCCTTTTAGGGTATCTGATGTTTCCATGGCCCGGATCAGACTTTCCATGGCGTCGCTTACGATCGTTGCTGCATCCACCACGGTAGGTACTCCAATGGCAATGACCGGCACTCCCACAGTTTCTTTCGTAATGGCATTCCTGTGATTTCCTACGCCGGAACCCGGATTGATCCCTGTATCAGACAATTGGATCGTCCGGTTCAGCCTTTTGGAATTGCGGGCTGCCAGGGCATCTACTGCAATAACCACATCCGGTTTTGTCTCTTTCACCACTCCTCGTATGATCTCCACTGTCTCCATCCCGGTCTGTCCCATAACTCCTGGTACAATAGCGCTCAAAGGATCAACCCGATCTTTCCCCATCGCATATTTTCCATATTCTTTTACAATATGTCTTGTAATATTCAGATTATCCGCAACATAGGGCCCCAGCGCATCCGGAGTTACCTGACGGTTTCCAAGCCCCGCTACAAGTACGGAACAGTCTTTCTTTTCGGCGGGAAGAAGCTGCCGTAAAAAACATTCCATTTCTTCCGATACTTCCCTGTGATAATCTTCATCCGGCACAGCTAGTTTTGGCGCCTCCAGTGTAATATAATTCCCTACAGGCTTTCCCATGGTGCGGGCCCCGTTTTCTGTTGTAATTCTCACAGTCGTGACTCTGATTTCCCTCTCCTCATCATAATTTTCTTCCAGAACAACCCCCGGGATCTCTACGTTATCCGCCTCGAAACGCTCTTTCTGCTCTAAAGCCAGATCTGTCCGAATACTGTACTTCTCAATCATTTTGGCACCCTCATTTCAGTCTTGTTTTTCCTATAGTTTTTACAAATATTTGCGAAATATGTATTGACATCCCGGAATCATTGGCATAAAATGAATGAGTATGTTTCGTTAGACTGTCCGTGTCCGGCTCTAACGAATCGGAAATCGAGATCATCGAAATAGTATTATTTGGAGGTGGACAAGTTGGCTAACATTAAATCTGCTAAGAAGAGAATCTTAGTAAACGAAACAAAGGCTGCTAGAAATAAGGCAATCAAATCTAAAGTAAAAACCTGTGTAAAGAAAGTTGAAACAGCTGTTGCAAATAAAGATGCCGCTGCTGCTGCAGAAGCTCTTAAAATTGCTACTGTAGAGATCAACAAAGCAGGAAGCAAGGGTGTTTATCATAAAAACACATGCGCCAGAAAGATTTCCCGTTTAGCAAAAGCTGTAAACGGAATTGCTTAATCATAAAATGAAAGAACACAACAAAGACAGCCATACCGTCAGTGGCTGTCTTTGTTTTTTGCTGGCGTCAGTCTACACTGACGCTATAATCTAAATTGACGAATGTCCAAAACTATTGACAAAAGCGTCTATCTTCTGTCCGGCCGCGCACATCGGACAATCTCCGTTAGCGTATTTCTCATAACCTGCCACATCTTTCTGTGTAAACACCGCATTGATATCCATTCCGGCCACCTTGGATACCTGGCTGAAAGCAGCGCAGATACCATTGACTCTTCCGCCGTAATAAAGAACACTCTCAATTGCCTGCATCATCGTTTTTCCGGTAGTAATAAGTCCTGCTATGATCAGTGTCTGCTGTCCTTCTATCATACGTTTTGTATTGTCCCGGAACATCATTTGCCCCATCTGATTCAACTCTGGTGTGACAAGAGAAATATTTTTTCCGCTGTTCAAAGATACCGTTCCCGGTCTGGAAAGTATATCTGCCACAAAAGTACCCACCACTTCCATACCGTCAAGGCAGACAATCGTATCAATCTCAACCGAGGAAAGATATGGCTCTGCCAGCACTTTTGCTGTCTCACGAGCATTATTACAGCGTGATTTTATGGTTGACAGATCAATGTAGGTATTGACGTGGGAATGAGTCGTAACAAAATGTCCTCTCATAATCTTTACACGTGCTTTCGGATTTTTCCATGAGCGCAGATCTTCAAACTGAATGTCCATAACTAAAACTCCTCCTTTCTGCTTTTCATTTTTTCTTAAATTGGATTCTTTGAAAATCTAATATCTGATTTGTATTTTATCATAAATAATCCAAAAATTCATTATTATCAGATAAATTTAGAACAAAGAGTTTCCTATCGAACCAAAAAAGATACGCGCATCATCCGCACGTATCTTTTCATTTTCCTTTGAATTTCAGTATAAATTAGTTGTTGATCAGTTTGTCTTCGCCGTTCCAGCTGTAAAGTTTTCTGATTTCTTCACCAATCTTTTCTGCCGGATGCTCTGCAGCAAGTTTTCTCATTGCTTTGAAATGTACCTGGCGTCCCGCATCAGACATATCTGTCAGGAAGTCTTTTGCAAATGTACCATCCTGGATATCTGAAAGGATTTTCTTCATTGCCTTCTTTGTATCTTCTGTAATAATCTTCGGTCCTGTAATATAATCGCCATATTCTGCTGTGTTAGAGATAGAATATCTCATTCCTGCAAAACCGCTCTGATAAATCAGGTCAACGATCAGCTTCATTTCATGAATACACTCAAAATATGCGTTTCTCGGATCATATCCGGCTTCTGTCAATGTCTCAAAACCTGCCTGCATCAATGCACATACGCCGCCGCACAGAACAGCCTGCTCTCCAAAGAGGTCTGTCTCTGTCTCTACACGGTATGTAGTTTCCAGAAGTCCTGCCCTTGCTCCGCCGATAGCCAGTCCGTAAGCCAGTGCACGATCCCATGCTTTTCCTGTTGCATCCTGCTCAACAGCGATCAGACAAGGGGTTCCTTTTCCAGCCTGATACTCGCTTCTTACAGTATGTCCCGGAGCTTTCGGAGCGATCATTGTAACATCCACATTCTTCGGAGGTTTGATACATCCGAAATGAATGTTGAATCCATGAGCGAACATCAACATATTTCCTTCCTCAAGGTTTGGCTCAATATCCTTCTTGTACATATCAGCCTGCAGCTCATCATTGATCAGAATCATGATCACGTCAGCCTGTTTTGCAGCCTCTGCTGCTGTATAAACCTGGAATCCCTGTGCCTCTGCCTTTGCCCAGGATTTACTTCCTTCATAAAGACCGATAATAACATCGCATCCTGATTCTTTCAGGTTCAGGGCATGTGCATGTCCCTGGCTTCCATATCCGATAATTGCGATTTTCTGTCCTTCCAGTGCTGCCATATTACAGTCTTCCTGGTAAAAAATTCTTGCTGCCATGTTGCATTCCTCCTAAAATTTTGATTTCTTTTTTATATTCGTTAAAGGAAACTCCTTTAGCTTGCTGTATTTTGTCTGTTCTCCTCATCCGGACTCCATGTCCATTTCTGGCCGTTCTCGTCAATACAGGTGATATCCCGTATACCTCTGGAAAGCCCCGTAATTCCGGTTCTGGCAAGTTCCAGTATTTCATACCCGTCAAGCAGATTCAAAAAGGCCTCCAGTTTGGATTGATTTCCAGTCAGCTCAAGCATCAGTGATTCCTTTTCCACATCCACTACTTTGGCACGGAAAATATCGGCCAGGGATATGACTTCTGCTCTCTCGGAAGCATTGGCTCTGATCTTTACCATGATCAGTTCCCTGTATACAGACTCCCCTTCCTTCAGCACTTTGATTTCAATGACATCTTCCAGCTTGCGTACCTGCTTTTCAATCTGTGACAGGATCAGTTCATCTCCGCTTGCTACAATCGTGATCCTTGTAAATCTGGGATCTGCAGTTACTCCTGCTGTAATACTGTCAATACTGTAGCCCCTTCGGCTGAACAGCCCTGAAATACGGCTTAACACACCTGGTGTATTATCTACCAGCAACGAAAAAACTCGTTTCATACAAGCACCTCTTTTCTTTCTTTTTGCAAAAACAGAGTGCGTTCTGTTTTTTTATAATAACAAGTTCCTACCCCTTTGTCAATAGCTTTCCGGAAACTTCATAACTGTATTTTCTGAAAACGTATCACTGCAGAGCGATTTTCTCTGCCAGATCATTCAGATAAACCCAGCGCTCCATTTTTTCTTCCAGTAAATTTTCTGTCTCATCCTTTTCCTTCATAAGCTGACCCAGTTTTACTGAATTGGTGGCATTTTCATTTATCTCCCCTTCCAGTTTCTGCAGCTTTTCTTCCAGCAGTGCAATATCACTGTCGATTGTCTCGTATTCTTTCTGCTCTTTATAGCTGAACTTTAATCTGGACGGGCGGTTCTCCTTCCACTGCCGGACTGTTTCCGCCTTTTTCTCTTTTTCACTTTCTGACGATCCAACACTCTTTTTCTTCTGATCAGCATCCCGGGCACTGATATAATCCGTGTAGCCTCCTTCATATTGTCTCAATATTCCGCCTTCTTCAAAGGCAAGTATCCTGTCCGCTACATTATCAAGAAAATACCGGTCATGGGACACCGTCACAACAATTCCCACAAAAGAGGCTAAATAATCCTCCAAAATCGTCATCGTAGGAATATCCAGATCATTGGTACATTCATCCAGCACAAGGAAATTCGGATTAGACTGTAGAATCCCGAGAAGAAAAAGTCTCTTTTTCTCCCCACCGGAAAGCTTTTCAATGGGAGCATACTGCATATCCGGAGTAAACAAAAAACGTTCCAGCATCTGCGATGCCGTGATCCGCCCCTCTGTGGTCTGAATATACTCCCCTATATCCTTTACATAGTCTATCACACGCCGGCTGTCATCCATTTCAGGAAGTTCCTGCGAAAAATAGGCGACCTTTACTGTCTCACCCACTTCTCTTCTGCCTGCATCAGGCCGGATCAATCCGGCAATGATCTTGAGCAGCGTAGATTTCCCGCACCCGTTGGGTCCCACAATTCCTACCTTTTGATTTTTCAGGAATATATAGCTGAAATCCCGGATCAGCTGACGCTGACCATAGGAATGACTGACGTCATACAGTTCTATCGTTTTCTTTCCCATCCTTGTCTCAACAGAATCAATCTGTGCTTTAACCTCCCCGGCAGGGCTTTTCGCATTCTTTAAAGCCTCCAGTCTGTCAAGTCTCGCCTTCTGCTTGGTCGTGCGGGCCCTGCATCCTCTGCTGGCCCACTCAAGCTCCATGCGAAGGACACTTTTTCTCTTCCGCTCTGCAGCCAGTTCCCTCTCCTCTCTTTGCGCCTTACGTTCCAGGAAGCCTGAATAATCGGTATCGTAACTGTACAGCTTCCCTCCTTCGATCTCCAGGATCCTTGTTGTAACTTTATCCAGGAAATAACGGTCGTGGGTCACCATCAGGATTGTTCCTCGAAAAGCTTTCAGGTAATCTTCCAGCCACAGGATCATCTCTTCATCCAGATGGTTGGTAGGCTCGTCCAAAAGAAGCACATCAAATGACTGCGCAAGCACCTTAGCAAGAGCTGTTCTTTTCTTCTGACCACCGGATAAGCTGGCAATCCCGGCCTCGAAATCAGTAATGCCAAGCTTCGTCAGATAACTTTGTACTTTCCAGTCATAATCCTGCTCTCCTGAAAAAGCATAGGAACGCACAGTAGCTTCTGCAGGAAATTCCGGCATCTGTGGAAGATATGCCATTTTCATTCCATTCTGTTTAACAATCTGTCCTTCGTCAGGTTCTGCCAGGCCTGCCGTCATCCTAAGAAGTGTCGTCTTTCCTGTTCCGTTGATCCCCACGATTCCTATTTTATCCCCTTGCTGGATCCCAAAGGAAGCATCCTGAAAAATCGTTTTTCCGCCATATATTTTACTGATATGTTCAATATTTATAAAATTCATTGTGTCGTTCCTCCGCCTGTATGTCTTTCACATTAATCATAAAGAAAAGGACAGAACTTGTAAAGCCCTGCCCTCTTTCTCATTTCATATCCGTTCATCTATCTGCCATCAGATAAATTTCTTCTGTGAAGCGCGTTTTTTACCGTACCAGATAATTATGCCGCCGTAGATGATCGCCGCTGCCGCACCGATCGCATATGCGCCGCCCCATGGTACATTAAATCCGATTTTTGCATTCACGATATATGTAATTGTGACAAATGCATACCATACCCCCGGAATCATAGGCATCCAGACGAATTTAGCCTTATTGTTTTCAAACATCCAGACAGAGATTGCCAGGAATGCAAACAGAGACAGCGTCTGATTGGACCATGCAAAGTAACGCCACAAAATATTGAATCCGTCTGCATTGCTCTTTGCAAATACAAGAATTACCGCCACAAGAATGAAGATCACCGCGGCCAGGGACAAACGCTTTTTCACATTTGTCTGATCCAGATGGAACGCATCTGCAACTGCCAGTCTGAGAGAACGAAGCGCCGTATCTCCTGATGTGATCGGAAGCACAATGACTCCAAGAAGCGCAATGATACCGCCGACATTTCCAAGAATATCCTTACAGATCACACCGATAGTTGCGGTTGCCAGAGAAGCATCCGCTGCCTGCAGGCCAAGGTTGTAAGCCCCCATAGCTCCTGCAGCCCATACCATTGCAATGAATCCTTCCAGAACCATCATGTTGTAGAAAGTCATGCGGCCCTGGCGTTCACTCTTCATGGTACGTGAAATAATGGCTGTCTGTGTAGAGTGGAATCCGGACAAAATACCACAGGCTACTGTAATAAAGAAAATCGGAATGAAATGATTGGCGCTGAAATAATCTCCGTAAGGAACAAGAACGCCGTTCCAGTTATCCCACAGCTCCATCAGCGGATACCCCTTTACAAAAAGGCCGACAAATACTCCGATTGCAGAAAACAGGAGAATTGCTCCAAAAATCGGATAGATACGTCCGATGATCTTGTCGATCGGAAATACTGTCGCGATCAGATAGTAAACGAAAATAACTCCATAGATCACCCATGTAGATACAGAAGTTGCCTTTCCGTCAAAACCAAACACCTGTGTTGCCGCAATATCTCCAGGCGTATAGATGAAAACCGCTCCTACCAGAAGAAGCAGCAGACTGCAGAAAATCTGATATACCGTATATACGCCCTTATTGCTGTATCTGCGGATCATGTCCGGCATCTGTGTACCGCCGTCACGCAGACAGATCATACCGGAAAAATAGTCGTGCATCGCACCGCCGATGATATTCCCGATAGGAATTGTAATAAAAGCAATAGGTCCGAATAAAATACCCTGGATCGGTCCCAGGATCGGTCCGGTACCTGCAATGTTCAAAAGGTTGATCAGACTGTTTTTCCACTCTCGCATAGGAACATAGTCAACCCCGTCCTGTTTGGAGTAGGCAGGTGTTTTCCTGTCATCAGGACCGAATACTTTCTCACAGAACTTTCCATAGAGAGCTGCCCCTACAAAAAGAATTGCAAGACCAATGATAAAAGTTATCATATAAATCCCTCCTTTTCTCATTTCCATATGATTTTTCACACAACTCAACAGTATAACAATGCATTTTCTAAAAGTAAAGGTGCAAATTTATCCTCATCGTGATGTTAAATTTGTCATGGTTAAATTGATCATATTTTCATCACAGTCCTCAAGTGTTATAATACTCCTGTCAGATCCGGACAAAGTCCGATGTACGACTGTCCGGATAAATACCAGCAGGAAAAGGGGAAATACCGTGACTGATTATTTTACTTATCTCGAAGAAGAACATATATCTCCCGGCGTTCTCAATGGAATCCGGGATTACAGGAAGCAGTTTCTGCCTGATGAAACAGCTGCTGTTCCGCCCAGATATTTCTATTATGGGAAAGAAGTATGGGAGCAGGCTGCGCACGCTCTTTTGGCCGGCGAAAATCTCCTGCTGGCCGGAGCCAAAGCCACAGGCAAAAATGTCCTTGCAGAAAATCTGGCTGCTGTATTCGGACGTCCCGTCTGGAACGTTTCCCTTCACATCAATACAGACGCCTCCTCTTTGCTCGGAACAGATACCTTCCAGAACGGGGAAGTTGTCTTTCGTCCCGGTCCGGTATGCCAATGCGCTTCTGCCGGAGGATTCTGCATACTGGATGAGATCAACATGGCACGCAACGAGGCATTGGCCGTCCTTCACTCCCTTCTGGATTTCAGGAAATCCATTCAGATCCCGGGATACGGACCGATAAAGATCCACGAAGCTTCCCGCTTCATAGCCACTATGAATTACGGCTACGCCGGAACCAGAGAAGTGAATGAAGCCCTCTCTTCCCGTTTCATGGTACTGCAGATGCCGGAAATTGAATCTGAAAATTTAGAGAAACTTCTTGAAAAAGAATTTCCCTCTCTCCGCAAAGAATATCGAAAGCAGTTCACTGCTCTTTTCCTGGATATCCGTTCCAAATGCAGAAGCGGTGAACTGACAGAAAAAGTACTGGACCTCCGCGGACTCATAGGCGCCCTTCGCATGATAGAAGGCGGACTTGAGGTATATCCTGCCCTTCATATGGGTATCACCGGTAAAACCCCGGATCCCTATGAGCAGTCACTGGTCCGGGATATCATCTCCTCCCGGTTTTCTGCCAAAACAGACCCCGGAAAATTATTTGACTTGTAGATTCGGGCCGCATTACGGTATTCTTCAGAAGAGACGCCCGGCTGCCGGCCATAACCAGATTGAAAAAACAAATTTACAGCAAGAAGCAGGATAATACAATGCAGCAAAAACATTCCGTTTCAAAAGAGCAGCGGCGTGCCATGAACATCGTCTGGACCGCCGCTGGAGATTACAGCTTTACACCGGCTTTCCTCTCCTTTTTCCAGGATGGAACGCCCGATTTTTATATGAACTCAATCATCGGATATGTCCGGAAATGGTATGAGCCGGAAATCATAAACCGGCTTTTTGATCTTGCCGGCCGCTCTTTTTTCCATGAAACACTGGATGGCCTTTTGTGGGTTGCGCTGGAAAACTGCGTTTACGAAAAGGAAGTGAAACAGCGTCCGGTTCTTGAGGAATTACGCCTGGAGCACGCCCGTCTCTTTTTTGAGCAGGAACAGTTCCGTTCCCGCCAGCAGTGGATGGCTCAAAACAGCCTGGTTTATGCCTTGCAGGCAGCCAGATGCCGGCTTGTACTTGGCAAAGAAGCTTCCCTTCTCAATCCATGGGAGCGGAATCTTTTTCGTGATCTGCAGTACAGCGGTAATATGAACACGCAGGAAATCTACGATCAGTCTCTCCTTATTTTCCGAAAATATTTTTTCTTCCGGGAAAACCTTGCAAAACCTTCCTTCTTTCAAAAACTAAGATCATCTTTTCAACGGCGTATGTTAAGACACCTTCCCTCAAAAACAGTCCGCACTGAATATCTTCTCACCGGAGTCAGTCCTTCCCGGACAGGAGGACGTCTCACCATCCGGGAAGGCGGTATTGGAAAGAAGCAGTTTTCTTCTCCGGAAGATTTTTCCTATATAGAAGGATGTTTTGGAAGATCCATCTATACAGATGCGGAAAATGAAGCGATCGAGCAGAGTCTCTGCACACTGGCACACCGGAACTGTCATCTTCATTTTACAGACGGAGAACTCTCCTCTGTCCCGGATACAGATCCCCTTGTGGAGAAAGTCCGGTCTGATGCCCACAGGCAATATCAGCAAAACCTGGCCCACTACAGAAGCCGTCGGGTCTTTTACCGGAACAGTATTCTTCATCTGACGGAACAGATCAAAAACGCTCTGCTGGTATATCCTCAGTCTCTGCCCCTTCCTGCCAGAAGCGGCCGTTTCTGTCCCGGCCTGATCTGGCGGGGTCTGTATCTTAATGATCCAAGAGTATTTACTGACACTTTGAAAGAAAACTCTGTTGATTTTTCTGTGGATCTGATGCTGGATGCGTCTGCCTCCCGCCTGGAATATCAGGAACTCATCTCCTGCCAGGGTTATGTCATTGCCAAAAGTCTGCAAAAATGCGGTATCCCTGTACAGGTATACTCTTATCTGAGTATACGCGGCTTTACTGTAATGAACCGTTTTCTCCAATACAGCGACGGAATATCCGGGGACTGCCGTTCTCTCTTCCGCTACTTTGCTGCCGGCTGGAACAGGGACGGGCTTGCCCTAAGAGGCGCTGGAGAGCTGATGCACTCCTCTCCTGCCAGGAATAAAATCCTGATCATCCTGACAGATGCAAGTCCCAACGACGATCACCGCATTCCCCTGGGATCACCCGGCGCTTCCCACGTAAGCAGGGATTATTCAGGGCAGGCAGGGATTGACGACACAGCCAGAGAAGTACGCGCGCTTCGAAAAGCAGGAATCCACGTATGCGCTATACTTACTGGTGAGGACGGCGACGCGGCTGCTGCAAAGAACATATTCGGGAATGACTTTGTCCGCATCGAGAAAATAGAACACTTTTCCCGGGCTGCCGGGCTGCTGATCCAGAAACAGATCCAAAAACTGAATATGGCGCCGGTATATACCGACGCCTCATCCAATCTTTTATAAAACCTATTTTACTTCTATCAGCTCATATTCCCGCGTTCCGATGCCAATCTTCTCCGCATGCGCCAGACAGGTCTGCCATTCACTTTCCGGTGTGGTATTCGTGAAATGATCATGGTGATCACAGAAATCGCTGGCATGCATATTGTCATCCAGGAGACTTCCCGGGATCGGCTGCTGTGCATTGCACGCATCTGCGCAGGCCTGATCCAGTGCAACCGGATCGTAGCTCGCAAACATACCGACATCCGGAAGGATCGGCAGGTCATTTTCTGCATGGCAGTCACAGTACGGCGACACATCTATCACAAGATTGATATGGAAATTCGGACGTCCGTCAATGACTGCCTTGGTATATTCTGCAATCTTCATATCCAGTTCCTTCACAGCAGAACTGTTCTCATTATAAATGGCGTCAAAATTGCATGCCCCCAGACAGCGTCCGCATCCTACACATTTTTCATGGTCAATGCTTGCCTTGTTTTCCGGGAAAGAGATCGCTCCGTGGGCGCAGTTTTTGGAACAGACTTTACATCCCACGCAGTGCTCTCTGTCTACAGTAGGCTTTCCGCTGTTGTGCTGCTCCATTTTACCGGCCCGGCTTCCGCATCCCATTCCGATATTTTTCAGCGCCCCTCCGAATCCGGTCGCCTCATGTCCTTTAAAATGATTCAGACTTATAAAAATATCCGCATCCATAACGGCACGGCCGATCTTTGCTTCCCTGACAAGTTCTCCGCCTTCTACCGGTACATACACTTCATCCGTTCCCTTCAGGCCGTCTGCAATAATGATATGGCAGCCTGTAGACAGAATATTAAAACCATTTTCATAGGCGGCGCTCAAATGTTCCAGTGCATCCTTGCGGCGTCCCACATACAGCGTATTACAGTCTGTCAGAAAAGGCCTCCCTCCCAGCTCTTTTACTACATCCGCAACTGCTTTTGCATAATTAGGACGGAGAAAGGACAGATTGCCGGGCTCTCCAAAATGTATCTTGATCGCAACCATCTTTTTCTCAAAATCAATCTCTCCAATTCCTGCTCTTTTCATTAATTTCTGCAATTTGCCCGGCAGGTTTGTACCGGGAAGTGCACGAAGATCCGTAAAATAAACTTTTGATTTTTCCATTCTATTCCTCTCCTTTACCCATCTATTTTCTATCTTACCGGCCCGCCTTTTTGAGTCCCGGTGCAGACAATAAAAGAACCGCCGTTAAAATACCGATAATACCGATCAGATCCATTCCCGCAAAAGCCACATGCATCATAAGCACAGAAGCAATCGTTGCTGTAACAGGCTCGGCCGACGCCAAAAGACTCGCTTTTGCGGCCCCTATCATTCGAACTCCTTCCATGTAAAATGAAAAGGAAAGGACCGTTCCTACTACAATAACCACTGCAAGGGCCCCAACCGCCTGCAGATCCCATTGACCGGCCACATGCCATGGATGTGTAAATACTGACAGTATAATGCCTCCTGCAAACATTCCCCAGCCGATCACACAGAATGTTCCGTATTCTTTCATCAGCCTGATAGGAAGCAGATTATAAACCGCCATCATGACTGCCGACATCAGCCCCCAGATAAGGGCGTCCGTTGATAGGGCCATAGACTGAATGTTTCCGTGCGTAGCGAGAAAAAATGTTCCCACAAGCGCAAATATAAGGGCTGCAATTTCAAAATTATCCGGTCTTCTCCGGTCTTTTACGGCCTCAAAAGCCAGGATCATGACCGGAGCAGTATACTGCAGAACAGTAGCAGTACCGGCATTGGAAAGCTCTACTGCCGTATAATAGGAAAGCTGACATCCCGCCATTCCAAACACAGAAAAAAGCAGCAGAGTCAGGACATCTCTCTTTCTTGTCCATATTTTCCAGAAGGTATCTCTTTGTTTGATCCATACTGTAGAAAGCAACAGCAGGCCTGCAATGATAAGTCTTACACTGACGAGCCATCTGGCATTTGTCCCCTTGTACTCAAAGAGATACTGTCCGAACACTCCGGCCAGCCCCCAGAAGATTCCGCCGATCAGGGCAATCGACATCCCCCGGAGATTCTCTCTTCGCTCCATATTTGTAAATCTGTTTTCCATGTATGTTATCCAACCTTTTTCCCGTAAAAGATCAGACCCACTACTCCCGGTCCTGCATGAGTCCCTATACTTGGGCTTACGTCATTGATCACTACTTTTTCAAAGCCCATTTCTCTGACATAATGCGCCACTTCCTCTGCCTCTTTCAGGCAGTCTCCATGAACAATGGCTACCATTCTGTCTTTTCCGAACTTTTCAGTATCCAGGCTCTGCTCCATCCGCTGCACTAAAGTCTTCAAAGCCTTTTTCCGTCCTCTTACTGTCCCGTCTGACTTCAGTTCTCCTTCGGCGGTGACAGTAAGCAAAGGTTTAATATTGATCACACTTCCTACAACTGCCGTCGTTTTAGATACTCTGCCCCCTCTTTGCAGATGATGAAGATCATCCACAGTAAAAATCACATTGATACACTCTCTTTCTTCCCGGAGAACCGCGTCCAGTTCATCAAGTGTCTTTCCTTCCTTCTTAAGCTGTACTGCTCTGAACACAGATACTCCCTCTCCAAGAGAGGCATTCAGAGAATCAAATACAAGGATCCTTCTTCCGGGATATTTCTCCATAAGATCTCTTGCGGCTATCTGTACATTTCCGCAGCTTCCGCTTAGTGCACTGGAAAAAGCAATGTGATAAATATCCTTTCCTTCTTTCAGGATTGCTTCAAACGTTTCACGGATTACCTCCGGATTATTTGCCATAGATTTAGGAAGCTCACCCTTACGCATTGTCTCATAAAATTCTTTCGGCTCCATCTTAAGCTCATCACCATACACTGTATCGCCGAACATATAATACTGCGGTATAACAGGAATCTGATTTTCTTTCAGAAACTCTTCCGGCACATCAGAGTTAGAATCTGTTGTAATTACATAATCTGCCATTTGATATTCCTCCTCATGCTTATACATCTCATCCATTATATCTCATTCCGTACAAATTTACCAGACAGCAGATTTTCTTCTTTGCATTTTCCCCTATTAGTGATAAAGTAATAAGGTAGTTTCTATCTTCATTTTCTTTACTAATAGAAACAAAAGGTAAATCTATATTTTACTCAGGAGGAAATTATGTCAAATTCAAACTCATCTGTCACACAAAAACATGCATCCGTTTTTGAGCTGAACGGCATCCCCTCTTTCGGGCAGGCACTGCCTCTGGCTCTTCAGCATGTAGTTGCCATGATCGTGGGGTGTGTCACTCCGTCTATTATCGTTGCCGGAGTCGCCGGCATCAATGCCGGTGACAGGGTCATCCTTATTCAGGCTGCTCTGTTTTGTTCCGCTATCAGCACATTGCTTCAGCTCTTCCCCTTTATCAAATTCAGGAATTTTCAGCTGGGCAGCGCCCTCCCGGTCATTCTGGGAATCAGCTTCGCCTATGTACCGAGCATGCAGGCGATTGCCGGAACTTACGATATTGCCACCATCCTTGGAGCACAGGTTGTGGGCGGCGTCATTGCCATCATAGTAGGCTTCTGCATCAAGAAGATCCGAGTCCTTTTCCCGCCCCTTGTAACCGGAACTGTTGTTTTCACCATCGGACTTTCTCTGTATCCCACTGCTGTCAACTACATGGCAGGAGGAACTTCCAGTGATCATTATGGTTCCTGGCAGAACTGGCTGGTAGCCTTCTTTACCCTTGCAGTTGTGACAGGTCTGAATCATTTTGCAAAAGGATTCCTGAAGTTAGCTTCCATTCTGATCGGTATCATTGCGGGATATCTTCTCGCTATCCCCTTCGGGCTGGTGGATCTGTCAGGGGTTCAGTCGGCGGGGCTTTTCCAGCTTCCCCAGCCTTTGCATTTTTCTATAAGCTTTGAACCCTCCGCCTGTGTGGCCATCGGACTTTTGTTTGCCATTAATTCTATCCAGGCCATCGGAGACTTCTCTGCAACCACTTCCGGAAGTATGAACCGTATGCCGGAAGATAAAGAACTCCAGGGCGGTATCATCATGTACGGAATCAGCAATATCCTCTGTGCCTTTTTCGGCGGACTTCCGACTGCAACTTACAGTCAGAATGTCGGTATCGTTACCACTACAAAGGTAATTAACCGGTGCGTGCTGGGACTTGCTGCTATTATCCTGATGATCGCCGGTTTTGTGCCGAAATTCTCCGGTCTTTTAACTACTATTCCTCAATGTGTGCTGGGCGGCGCCACCATTTCTGTCTTTGCCTCCATCGCCATGACAGGGATCAAGCTGATCTTCCAGCAGGAAATGAACTTCCGCAATACTTCGATCGTAGGACTTTCTGTTGCCCTTGGTATGGGCATTACCCAGGCTTCCGCTTCTCTGGCCTCTTTCCCGGAATGGGTGACAACGGTATTCGGAAGCTCACCGGTAGTTGTTGCTACACTGATGGCTATTATCCTGAATGTCATCCTGCCAAAAGAAGCAGAAAAACCTCAAAGCTAACTATTTGCAAAGCAAAGATAATGATAACAAAAAGTCAGGCACAAAGACTCCTCTTTGTGCCTGACTTTTTGTTACTATTCTGTTTGATCGCTGCCCATTTTCCACAGCCTTATTGCTTCCAGCCGATCTCTTACTGCTTTTTCTTCCCCCTGATCTCCGGGATGGTAATACGTTCTGTCCGCCATGGAATCCGGCATGCACTGCATATGAGTCAGCTTTTCTTCTGTGTCGTGGGCATACTCATATCCTTTCCCGTAATTCAGTTCTTTCATAAGAGAGGTTGGCGCATTGCGAAGGACGAGCGGAACCGGTTCTGCCCGCCTCTCTTTCACATCCCTCTTGCATTCCTCACATGCCGTATAGAGAGTATTGGACTTAGGCGCCATGGCAAGATAGACGACTGCATGTGTCAAATGGACATCGCATTCCGGCATTCCAAGAAAATGACAGGCCTGATACGCTGCTACTGCCACCTGAAGAGCCCTGCTGTCCGCCATTCCTACATCCTCACTGGCAAATCGGATCAGCCTCCTTGCAATATATAAGGGGTCTTCCCCTCCTTCCAACATCCGGCACATCCAGTAAATGGCCGCATCCGGATCACTGTTCCGCATGGATTTATGAAGGGCGGAAATCAGATTATAATGTTCCTCCCCTGTCTTGTCATAGAGAAGAGATTTTCTGCTGATACACTGTTCCATTCCCTCCTTCGTGACATGAATAGTGCCATCCGCTAAAATCTCGCCATTTAAAACCACCATTTCCAGCGTGTTCAATGCTGTCCTGGCATCCCCATTTGCAAACGAGGCAATAGCCAAAAGCTGGGGTTCTTCTATCTGTACTCTCTGCATACCAAATCCTTTGGGGCTTTCCAGTGCATGCTTTAACAATCTTAGGATATCTTCTTCCCCCAGCGCCTTCAGAACAAAGACCCTGCACCTGGAAAGAAGCGCTGCATTTACCTCAAAAGAAGGATTCTCTGTAGTGGCGCCGATCAGAATAATGCTTCCCTTTTCCACATAAGGCAGGAACGCATCCTGCTGTGCTTTGTTAAACCGATGGATCTCATCTACAAAAAGAAGAGTTTTTCTCCCCATTCTCCGGCTCATTTCCGCCGCTTCCATCACAGAGCGTATCTCTTTGATCCCGCTGGTGACAGCGCTGAAATTAATGAACTCTGCTTTTGTTCTCCCTGCAATAATACTGGCAAGTGTCGTCTTGCCTACTCCGGGAGGACCCCAGAAGATCATGGAGGAAATCTGATCCCTTTCGATCAGCTGTCTTAATATCTTCCCTTTTCCCAAAAGATGCTCCTGGCCTGCAAATTCTTCCAAAGAGGAAGGACGAAGGCGTGTAGCCAGGGGCACCATCTCCTGACGCTCGTCAAACAAAGTCATCTGTTCCATGATTTACAATCCTTCTATCGTATAAAATTTGTAGACTGCTTCGGTTCTTTTTCCGGAAGTCCGTATTTCTCTTTTCCAAGAGCAATGCTCTTCATGAGAAAAGACATATTTCTTGCCAGCGTACGCATTGTCTGCAGCCCTTCTTCATCCTGGGCAGCTTCGCCCGGCAGACGTCCGTGCACACTGTTCCAGTACTGGCTGGAGGCCACCGGCATCCCACTGATCGTAAAATATTTATTCAGTTCGTCGAACGTTGCAGAAAGTCCGCCTCTTCTTGCCACTACAACACTTGCTCCTACTTTCATAGCCTTGTCAAAAGGCGTACTGTAAAACAGACGATCCAGAAAAGCGATCAACGTGGCGTTTGCGGAAGCATAATATACCGGACTTGCCACAACCAGGCCGTCACACTGCCGGAACTTTTCAGCCGCCTCATTCACACTGTCATTAAACACGCATTTTCCATTCTTCATGCAGGAATGACAGGCGATACATCCTCTGATATCCTGATTTCCCACATGGAGAACTTCTGTCTCAATTCCTTCCTGGGCAAAGATTTTCTCCATCTCCTGAAGTGCGATGCTTGTGTTTCCCTGTGCGTGAGGGCTTCCGTTGATCATTAATACTTTCATACTGCTTTTTGCTCCTCTCTTTCCTAACCTGCGTTGCTTGCTGCAATCTTTACACGGCTCCACAGATCACTGATGATTTTCTTTGTATCTTCATTATACACGAAAACTTCATCATTTTCATTATCTGTCCGAGGAATGTAGGCATTGATTCCCTCATAGTCTCCGCCTTCTCCTGAAAGCACATCCATAACCTCCTGGTTAGCCGACGTATAGCCGACATAGCTGGAGTTGTCATATGCTCCGTCATAGTCGCTTGCATAATTAATAAATGCATGGGCGAGTTCCGGGTTTTTGGCGTTCTTCGGAATAACCATCGCGTCTGACCACAGGTTCGTACCTGATTCCGGCATATAGTAACCCATATTTTCATTTTCTGCCATGACATAGGATGCGTCACCGGAATAAATGAGTCCCAACGCCTTTCTTCCCTGAGCCATATTGTCAATGATCTCGTCTGTCACAATCTCCGTATCCATTGTCTCCACACACTGTACCAGCCAGTCATAGGCCTCCTGAAGCTCTGCCTCATTTTCTGTGTTCATGGAATATCCGAGAGCTTTCAGCGCCATCATAAAGGAGTCTCGTTCAGAATCATACAAATATACGTCTCCTTTGTATTTCTCATCCAGGAAAATATTAAATCCTTCCCGTTCCAGATCTTCCAGATCCACCTTTGTTTTATCATATACAATACCCACCGTTCCCCAGAAATAAGGTACGGAATAGTCGTTATCAGGATCATAAGGCAGACCCAGCACCGCATCGGAAAGTTTGTCAAAGCAGTCCAGTTTGGATTTGTCCAGTTTCTGCAGATAGTCTTCCTCGATCAGCCTTTGTATCATGTAATCGCTTGGAACTAAAATATCATAGGATTCCCCATTTGCCACCTTAATATACATCTGCTCGTTGGAATCAAAATTCTCCATAACGACGGTAGCCCCGGTCTCCTCTTCAAAATCACCGATAATATTTTCTCCTGTATATTCTCCCCAATTGTAGATATGAAGAGTCTGTCCCTCAAACGGTCTTGCGGTGCCTGTTCCCCGCATATTAACAGCAAATATTCCTATAATAAGCGCCATGCATACCAGCGCCGCCGGAAGGATCCTTCTTCTCTTGCCTATTACATCCTTGCTGCTTCGTTTTGCCGCAAGCAAAGGAGCAATATTGATAATAAGAAGGGCAATTGTAATGATCACAACTACGAGGGTGGACACTGCGTTAATACTTGGATTCACACGTTTACTCATAGTGTACACAACAATACTTAAGTTCTTTACCCCTCTTCCGGTTACGAAATAGGAGATAATGAAATCATCCACTGACATGGTGAATGCGATCAGTGCTCCTGAAACAATACCCGGCGTAATCTGCGGAACAATAACTTTCGTCAGCGCCTTCCAGGGCGTTGCCCCAAGGTCCATAGCCGCATCCGCCAGATTGGGATCCAGGGAGCGGATCTTAGGCATAACAGACAGCATAACATAGGGAATACAGAACGCGATATGGGCAAGCAGCATAGTCATGTAGCCTTTTTCTATTTTAAAAGTAATAAATAAGAGCATAAATCCTATAGCAGTCACAATTTCCGGATTCATCATCGGCAGATTGTTGACCTGCTCCATCACATCCCGGACAATTTTCTTTGCCTTACTTAGCCCGATCGCTGCAATCGTTCCTACTACCGTGGAAACAAAAGTTGCGATCAGCGCCACGCTGAAAGTAGTATAAAGCGCTGTCATCATATCCTGTGATTCCAGCATATGTTTGTACCAGCGAAGAGAGAAGCCTGTAAAGCTTGTCAGTGACTTTCCATCATTAAAGGAAAAGATCACCATGTACACAATAGGCAGGTAAAAAAAGATGATCGTCAGGATCATGAGCACCTTGCCAAAAGGGCGTTTTCCTTTTTTCATACTCTCTCCCCCTTTCCTCCCTGGTTATGGATCTCTATTTTGCGCACTACCATCATCAGCAGCATCATAATAACTGCCATGATCATAGAAATGGCGCTTCCGAAATTCCATTCACCTACAGTGATAAACTGGTTTTCAATCATATTTCCGATCAGGAAATACTGCCCTCCTCCCAAAAGTTTCGGGATAAAGAATGAGCTGACTGCCGGAAGAAATACGAGGGTAATCCCGTTGATCACTCCCGGAAGGGACAACGGCAGCGTTACCCGCCCGAATGTCTGGACAGGGCCGGCTCCCAGATCTGCACTGGCTTCCAGAAGAGAGTGATCCATCTTGCTTAAAGAGGTCTGGATCTGCAGAACCATAAAGGGCAGAAAGTTATAGACCATACCAAGAAGGACAGATCCTTCCGTATATAAAAGCTCAGTATTGCCAAGACCGAACAGGCCAAGGAATCTCTGTACAAGACCCCCTTCACTCAAAAGTCCGATCCATGCATAGGTACGGACAAGCATGTTGATCCACATGGGGATCGTCACGCACAGAATCAGGATATTCTGCACCTTTTCCCGGCTTCTGGCAATAAAATATGCCACAGGATAGCCCAGGATCAGACAGATAACTGTTGTTTTCAACGCAATAAAGATTGAACGCCACAGGATCAGCAGGAAATCCTTATCTGTAAAAAATTTGATATAGTGATCCAGTGTAAAGGAAAAGGATATAATGCTGTTTCCCTGCTCCATAAAGGAATACACGGCGATCAATGCCATGGGAAGCACCAGCATAAGCGCCGCCCATATAATATATGGCACTGCCAACTGTGAAAATCTTTTCATTTAGTATACCCCCCTGGACATAACATGAATATCTTCCGGGAAAAAGGTAAGACCTACCTCCTGTCCCTCTTCCGAGTAGTCAGTAGTATGGATCTTCAGTTCCCGTCCTGTTGTGGAGAATGTGATCTGGTATACCCCTTCTTTTACATCCTCCGGTTCAAAATCATAGTCAACGCTGATGTCAACGCTCTGGTCCTCATCACTCAATTTCCATCCCTGTGCCCCGGCCCATGTCTTAAGGTCTGTGTCAAGAGCCTGGGACTCTGTGATCTCATCCACTGTCTTGAAGAAGTTAAATGCCATGACCGCCTCATTTGCTTTTTCATTTTTTACGAAAGGCTGGTCTACCACAAAGATGGTACGCTCAATACTGGTTCCGTTGGAAGTTGTAAAGGTAACGGGGTACTGTCCCTCCTCCCGTGAAAGCTCATATTCTACTTTTGCAATAGAAATAAACTCATCACTTTCCGGATCCCACGCCTGTGCGTTGGAAAGGGCAATGATCTCCTTGTCGTCCAGATCTTCCACATCATCAATATCCACATAGAAATTGTTGGCGCTGATCTTTTCCTTTCCGTCCTCACTTGTCACATCCTGATTGCGGATCACACGCATGTTGACTGTCACACTGGTACCAGGCACAGTTTCCACCATAATTTCATAGTGAACTCCCTTGAACAGGACGCTCAATACTTCTCCTGTCATTTTGCCCTTTTCAACATCCACAATATCAATATCTTCCGGACGGATCACCACATCCACCGGTTCGTTTTCCTTAAATCCGAAATCTACGCAGTCGAAGGTAATATCGTCAAAGCGCACCTTATAATCCTCAAGCATCACAGCCGGAATGATGTTGCTCTCTCCGATGAAATTTGCCACGAACCGGTTGGCCGGCTCATTATAGATATCCTGCGGCGTTCCCACCTGCTGGATCTCTCCGTTTTTCATAACCACGATCTTGTCAGACATGGTAAGCGCCTCCTCCTGATCGTGGGTAACAAAGATAAAGGTAATCCCGACTTCCTGCTGGATCCTCTTCAGTTCGTACTGCATCTCTTTTCGAAGCTTCAGATCCAGCGCTGCAAGAGGCTCATCCAGAAGGAGTACTTTCGGCTCATTTACCAGCGCTCTTGCTATGGCAACTCTCTGCTGCTGTCCTCCGGAGAGCAGCATGGTGTTTTTATCTTCAAATCCTTCCAGACCGATCAGTTTTAACATTTTCATGACTTTCTGCTCAATGACATCCTTGCTCATTTTCTTGATCTTCAGTCCGAACGCAATATTTTCATATACACTTAAATGGGGAAAAAGCGCATATTTCTGAAACACTGTATTCAATTCTCTCTCATAGGGAGGCTTTTTACTGATCTCCTCTCCATCAAAAATGACCTTTCCCTCGTCAGCGTCCAGAAACCCTCCCAAAATGCGCAGAAGTGTCGTCTTCCCGCAGCCGCTTGGACCAAGCAGCGTTACAAATTCATTCTCATAAATGTCCAGATTGATCCCCTTCAAAACAATCTGTCCGTCAAAGTTTTTTACAATATCCCGAAACTCTATCAGCTTCTTCTCTTCCATCTTTCCTCTCCTCCTTAAAACATTGGCGGTGTTGTGATCCAAAGGATCTTGGCGTCACTGTTTCCGTGATTATACAGGTAATGGCTTTTGGATCCGTCCATATAAAATGTTTCCTTTGCCTTCACTTTGTACTTTTTACTGCCCTGTACGATCGTCACATTCCCCTTTAATACATAGCCAAATTCCTGTCCCTGATAAGCTGACATGATCTGGCTCTTTTTTCTGGGATGCAGTGTCAGGATGATCGGTTCCATCTGATTTTTCTGTGCATTGGGAACAATCCATTCAATGGTGCAGTCCTCCTGTTCATCCACAAAAAAATCCTGGGTCTGAAATACAATCTTCTTTTCTTCCTCCTCATGAAAGAAGTCGGACAGATTGCTTCCAAGAGCCTCCAGGATATCCTCCAGTGTCGCTATGCTCGGTGTAGTGAGATTTCTCTCCACCTGCGACAAAAAGCCCTTGGTCAGTTCACTTCTGGATGCAAGATCGCCTAATGTCAGATCGTTCTGCAGGCGAAGCTCCTTTATTTTCTTTCCGATATCCACGTTGACGCCTCCTGTTTTCTAATACTATACTTTTGGTTAAAAATTACCGAACAAATCCTATTATACATAGTTGCATATAAATTGCAATCTTTTTTTCAAAAAAAATCCTGCATTCCAGGTTCAAGCCCTGGAAATGCAGGATCTGCTTTTACTTTTTCTTTCTTTATATTACAGCATAGGTGCCATTACGCCGGCTACCAGTACAGATACGAGACATGCCAGTCCGCCTACTACCAGTTTCGGCATGATCTTTGACATCAGGTAAGCTCTTTCTTCCTCAGTCTCTCCTACTGCATTGCACACTTCATTGGAGATAAGGTAGGTAGTCGGGAATCCCAGCATCTGGCAAAATCCCACACCGAAAGCCAGTGGTTTGGAGCCGATGATCTTCCATCCGGGAAGAATTTTCATCATAATGAAAACCGCCACGATAGATACGGCAAACATGGCAACAACCGGGACGATCAGACTGATCAGGTCTGTAAGGGATATGGACGCCAGCGATGGGATAACCGCTGCAAATACAACCATGTTAATGAACCCTTTCAGTTTTCCTTTTTCCAGAATATCTTTTGGTACAATGCCGAGCGCTGTCACAATAACACCTATAACAAGGATAATAACTGCCGCGATTCCAAGCCAGGCAGTCAACACTGTACGCCATTCATCTATAAACTGTCTGATATTAAGCATTGTTCCCATACTGAACATGATCATCGGAACACTCCAGCTGGCTGCATCTGTCATACCTGCCCGATCAATAATGTCAGACGGGATTACCTTTGTCACAAAGAGGATCAAAAACAGCAACAAAGTAACAAACACTGCCGAAATTTTTGCCTTGGTGAGATTGGCAATGAGATTACCTACTGCAAATAATATAAGCACAACGCTAAACCATAATAACATATCTCCCATAACTTTACACCTTCTCTTTCTCTATAAGTATTTTCCCATCCAGTCTATGATCGCATTGATCCTGACAATGCGGTGAGACGGTTTCCCATTTCTTGACAGTCCGTGAGAATCCCCATGAAACAGGATCATCTCTGTGTCCACTCCCGTCTGCTTGAGCGCCGTGAACATCTGAAATGCTTCTATTTCAGGACAACGGTAATCCCGGTCGCTGTGCATGATCAATGTTGGAGCCTTAACATTTTTCACATACTTTAAAGGAGAATGATCCCAGAGAGCTTCCTCCTTATTCCAGGGCGTCTTGTCTCCGGAGGATTGTTTCATTACTCTGTCTCCGAAATCACTGATAAGCCCCTCTGTCGTCAGATTACAGATTCCCCTCTGAGTCACAGCCGCCTTAAAACGATCTGTATGACCGATGATCCAGTTCGTCATGTATCCGCCATAACTTCCTCCTGTCACTCCCAGACGATTCTCATCAATTCCCGGATAGAGGCGGATACACTCATCTGTAAATTCCATGATCTGATCATAATCTTCACATCCCCAGCGATCCACCATCTCCAGAAACGAATTCCCTTTTCCATCTCCGCCATGAGGATTACAGTAGATAACATACATCCCCCTGGCCGCAAGACATTGCTTCAGATGGGTAAACATAGAACCGTACGCCCACTTCGGGCCCCCATGGATCAGCAGTACAGCCGGATATTTTTTTGTTTTATCCTCATCCACAGGAGGGATAACAAAGCCGTCCACTTCTTCTCCGTTTGATGCAGAAAAGGTCAGTTTCTCAGGCAGGGAAACTTTATGCGTTCCCATATAGTCGGAGGAAAAATCTGTCAGCTTCTCTTTTTGGCCGCTCTTCCTGTCAATCCGGTAGAGCTCTGTCAGCTGATAGTTTTCCAGGGCAAAAGTATAGATTTTATCTCCAAATACATCCAGTGACATAAATGCGTCTACAGATGCAATGGTACGGATGGTTTTTGTTGTCACATTGACCTCATCAAATACTGTTCTGCATCCGCGGATAACTGCTCCGATCAGACAGTCGCCGCTGACCTTCACGCCCTGTCCTCCGGTCTTTACAGAATCCACATCCAGCATTGTCGTAAACATTCCATCCGGTTTTGCCATCAGCTCCAATTCCCCTGTGTCTCTGTGATAAAGATACAGGTCATGATTTTCCGTCGCTGAACTTTTCAGTTGAGATGCCTGAAGCAGAATAACCTTCTCTCCCACATATTTTGCAAGACTGATCTGAAGTTTGCCTCCCTCTATCAGGGTTTTGTTCTTTCCTTCCGCCACATCGTACTCCACCAGAGTGTCAAACATAGGCTCACTATCCTCATAGTTCCTTCCAAAATAGAGAATCTTCTGGCGGTCTTCTGTTGTCGTACAGCCCCGCACTTCAAAATATTTCTCACTGATCCTGCGGATCTCTTTTGTTTCCTCTAAGTAGATTGCTGCCTGCATTCTCCGGCGCTGTCCAAGCGGCTCTCCGTCCCGGATAAACGGCTTATCCGTAAAGGTCCAGTAATCTTTCCCTTCCTCCGCACGGTCTGCGGTCTTTTCAGACGGATCTGTCGGAGCTTTAAACAGGATCAGTCATTCTTTTTCTTTTAACTGTTCCGGCACTGTACATACTCTCGGAATAGACAGGACTTTTTTCGCCTCTCCTCCTTCCAGAGAAAGGATGTAGAAATCTGTGCTTCCCGGCGCCGGGTTGGAACGCCTGGAAGAAAATATGATCTCCGTTGAAGAAATCCATTTATAGGCACCCACATCTCTTGTGGCAGTCAGGACTTTCTCTTCTCCTGTCTCCAGGCACAGTACCCTAAGTTCTGACTCACAACAATCTTTTTCTTTGTTCAGAAATGCAAACAGATAAGCGGCATATTTCCCATCCGGTGAGCAGGTGACATCATAGGGCAGCGGAAATTCGTACAGATCATTGGGTTCTATTTTTCTCTTTTCCATATTCCTACACCTCCTTATCTGTTTTCATTAGATATTTATCAAACCAGGCCTTCATCTCTTCCAGCCTCTTCATCCTCTGTTTCGGTCTTCCCGATCTGGACAGCTCATGGTTTTCACCCTCAAACAGACATAGTTTCGCATCACATCCGTGCAGCTTCAGCGCTGCAAACATCTGGAATGCCTCTCCCATATAACAGCGATAATCCTTTTCTCCATAGATAAACAAGGTGGGGGTGGTACACTTATCAGCGCTGGCAAGCGGCGATTGTTTCCACTGAAGCTCATGATCTTCCATATGAGAGGCTCCGGTCTGTCCTTTGCAGAAATAATATCCGATATCAGTGGATCCTTCCATAGATGTCCAGTTCGCGATCGATCTTTGGGAACATGCCGCCGCGAAACGATCCGTATGCCCGATGATCCAGTTTGTCATAAATCCTCCATAGCTTCCGCCTTCTACTCCGATACGGGCGGCGTCAATATCCGGATATTTTTTCAGCACTCCGTCTGTAAACTCCATAAAGTCCTGATAATCTATCTCACCAAACCGGCGTCTGATATCTCCGAACTCATTTCCTCTTCCTTCTGATCCCCGTGGATTGCAGAAAAATACAAAATATCCTGCATTTGCAAACATCTGCATTTGATGCATAAATACCGGACCATAAGTAAGTCTCGGACCCCCGTGCATTGCCAGGATGCCCGGATACTTTTTACCGGGAACATAATCTGCCGGTTTCAGCACATATCCCTGGATCTCCCATGGAGCGTTCCCCTTTACTTCAATATACTCCGGCGTGCATACATCATACTCATCCTGAACAAAATCATTGAGATGAGTTAACTGGCAAAGTTTTCCGTCCTTACACTCGTAAAGTTCTTCCAAGCGGCTTTCGGTAAATGCAGTACAGACCAGCTTCCCGTCTTTCACATCCAGGAAATCAACGGAACCTTTATCTGTAATACGCAGACATTCCCCGCTCTCCATATCCAGCCGTTCAATGACGCAGTCCATATCCACAGTAGACGTAAAATACAAATATTTTCCGTCCTTTTTCATGGTCTGCCCGCCTCCCAGCTTCACATCTGTAGTCACAGTATTTCCTACACAGTGATGCTCATGGCTTAAGAGAAGTTTCTGCTCCTTTGTCTGAATATCAATGGTATAAAAGTCCCCATTCTGTCCATTTCCATATGATTCACCGTCTGTAAGATTCAGGACAGCCTTGTCCTGATACAGATCGAATCCCTTGATAAGATATCTCCCCGGCTCCAGCAGGCAGCTGCTTTTTTTCGCCGCTGTATCATAGAGATAGACTCCGTTTTTCAGGCTTTTGACATCTTCAAATTTCTGTCCGATATACAGAATACGTCCCTGTTCTGCCTTTACTCCTGCCACATTAAACATGGGATCTGTCAAAGCCTCGATCTTTCCTGTCTTTCTGTTGTAGAGATAGAGCCGGTTCCTGATACGGCTGATATATCCGCCTCCATTAACGGTAAAAGGAACCTCTCTGATATGTTCATATCCTCTGTTTTTATATTCCAGAAGCCGCTTCTTTTTTTCGCTCTCGTCTAATCCCTCCACATCCGGTCTTTCGTTATCGAAGGAGGCGATCACAGCATAATTGTCCCCTCCGACCGGGATGAGAGACGTTCCCTTTACAGGAAGAATGAAGCTTTCTTTTGCCTCTCCCCCTGTAATATCCAGCGTATGAAAACTCATGATTTCCTCTCCGCTTTTTATGGCTTCCTTTACCTTATCACTTCTTACAGAAGCAAATAAAATAGTCTGATTGTCCTCCCAGATAAAAGAGTTTACAGAGCCCAAAGAAGTCATTTGTTTTGTCTCGTTCGTTTCATGACTGAACAGATAAAGGCTGCTCTGATATGTATTCGCCTTAATATCTGCTTTCTTTACAATGAAAGCAGTGTGTTTCCCATCCGGTGAAATACGGGGATCACTGACAAACTGATAGCCAAGAAACGATTCGCATGTGATGCTCTTTTTCATCATTTTCTCCTTTCTTGCAATTTAAAATTAAAAATAAAAAATTTTATTTTTATGTTTTTTTATGGAAGCCCGAAGGCTTCCGTTATTCTTTCACTATTTTTCCTTGTCTGTTTCTGTATCGGGAACTCCTGATCCACCGATATGATTGCCGAGTTTTTGCAGTGCTTCTTTTGTTTTCCCGTTTTCCATCAACTCGATCAGCATAAAATGGTCCTCTACCGTTCTTTCATACTTTCTCGTCTTCAAAGGCCTGATCAGGTAATTCAGTACGATAAATCTTCCCTGCACTCCAGTGTAAAGATCATCCATGATCTTATTTCCGGCACTTTGTACAATTGCTCTGTGAAACTTCAGATCTGCCATGGCAAGTTCTACATATTCTTCCTTCTCAAAACATTCCCGACACTGTTCGGCATATTTTCGCAGATCTTTTATCGTTCTTTCAACATGTTCTTTACTTCCGTTCAATGTTTTCTCCAGAGCATGCCCCTCCAGAAGCCGGCGGATTTCAATAATCTGATCTACTGTTCCTTCTTCCAGATCCGGCACATACACCCTTCCATTTGACATGATCTTTAAAATTCCATCTTTGCCTAACATTTTTACAGCCTGCACAACAGGAGTCCGGCTGACCTCGAATTTTTCACACAGATCATTCAGCATAATTTTCTCACCGACAGCATATTCTCCCCGGATCAAACTTTCAATGATCTTATGATAAAGAACTTCATCCAGGTTTACTTTTACTTTCATCTTTCATCCGCCTTTCCTCTCATGCGCTCTGCTTATTTAAAGTATATCTTCTTTTTCCGTGATTTGCAATCAAAATAAAATAAAAAATTTTTTATTTTAAATATTGTTTTCTTCTTCTGCCGGCCGGATCCCTTCCACCTGAAAACAGGTAATCCACGGATACTCCACATAATTGACAGCGATCTCTTCCGACAACTCTACGCCCTGATCCGGATAGTATACTTTTCCTATCTCGCTTGTATCTGCCCTGTATCCTTTTTCCGCCATAGCTTCTTCATCCTCGTTGGTAAAACTTACCACTATCTCCTTATACGGAGGCGCACATCAGCTGGTAAATTCCTCCACACTTAAGACTACGTCATTCCACCCAAACTTCAGCATATATTTTTTTGCATTATCGTTTAATTTTACCATATTCTTGACACCTCTTTCCTAAATAGAAGTTTACCATATCATCTCTCCTACTACAAACCTGTTTTTCTGCAAATCCTGATTGACGAATCCTGCAAATTATGCGAAAATAAATTTAAGTATGGGTTAAAGACATAACAAACCCTACAGAAAAATCATACATACTGTCCTAGTAGTATGTATACATATCGAAAGGAGTTTTAAAATGATTTATTCACATGAAGTAGAAATGATGTGTCCGGTAGCTCAAGGTGCAAATCACGGACCAGCTCCAATCCCGGAAGAAGCAAAATGGGTACAGGCAAAAGAAATTAAAGATATTTCCGGTCTGACACACGGTGTAGGCTGGTGTGCTCCGCAGCAGGGAACCTGCAAACTGACTTTAAATGTCAAAGACGGAATCATTCAGGAGGCACTTGTAGAGACAATCGGATGTTCCGGTATGACTCACTCTGCAGCTATGGCTTCTGAAATCCTTCCTGGAAAAACAATTCTGGAAGCGCTGAATACAGACCTGGTCTGCGACGCTATCAATACAGCAATGAGAGAACTTTTCCTCCAGATCGTATACGGAAGAACTCAGAGCGCATTCTCTGAGGACGGGCTTCCGATCGGTGCAGGACTTGAAGACCTTGGAAAAGGACTTCGCTCTCAGGTTGGTACTATGTACGGTACGCTGGCAAAAGGACCTCGTTACCTCGAAATGGCTGAAGGTTATGTCACAGGAATCGCACTGGATGAACATGATGAGATCATCGGATATCAGTTCGTAAGCCTTGGAAAGTTCACAGACTTCATCAAAGCCGGTGACACACCAAACGATGCATGGGAGAAAGCAAAAGGTCAGTACGGCCGTGTTGCTGATGCTGTTAAAATCATCGATCCGCGCAAAGAGTAATAAAGGTAATAATTCAGGAGGATACATAAATGGCTTTATTTGAATCATATGAAAGAAGAATAGATAAAATCAATGAAGTATTAAACAGCTACGGCATTGCTTCATTAGAAGAAGCTGAAAAAATCACAAAGGACGCCGGACTGGACGTATACAATCAGATCAAGGGAATCCAGCCTATCTGTTTTGAAAATGCCTGCTGGGCATATATTACAGGTGCTGCAATCGCAATCAAAAAGGGATGTTCAAGAGCTGCTGACGCTGCTGCTGCAATCGGAGAAGGTCTTCAGGCTTTCTGTATTCCGGGTTCTGTAGCTGATCAGCGTAAAGTTGGACTTGGACATGGAAATCTCGGAAAAATGCTTCTGGAAGAAGAAACAGACTGTTTCGCTTTCCTTGCAGGACATGAGTCTTTTGCCGCTGCTGAAGGTGCAATCGGTATTGCTGAAAAAGCAAACAAAGTTCGTAAGAAACCTCTTCGCGTTATCCTGAACGGACTTGGAAAAGACGCTGCAAAGATCATTTCCAGAATCAACGGATTTACTTATGTACAGACAGAATATGATTACTATACAGGAGAACTGAAAGAAGTTCAGAGAATCGCTTATTCTGACGGACTTCGCTCCAAAGTAAACTGCTATGGTGCAAACGACGTACGTGAAGGTGTTGCTATCATGTGGAAGGAAGGCGTTGATGTCTCCATCACAGGTAACTCCACAAACCCGACACGTTTCCAGCATCCGGTTGCAGGAACATACAAAAAAGAATGTGTAGAAGCAGGAAAGAAATACTTCTCTGTTGCTTCCGGCGGTGGTACAGGACGTACTCTTCACCCGGACAACATGGCTGCAGGACCGGCTTCCTACGGTATGACAGATACACTGGGACGTATGCATTCTGATGCACAGTTTGCAGGATCCTCTTCTGTTCCGGCTCACGTTGAAATGATGGGTCTGATCGGAGCAGGAAACAACCCGATGGTTGGTATGACAGTTGCTGTTGCCGTTTCTATTGAAGAAGCTGCAAAGGCAGGAAAATTCTAAGAAAATCTCACAAGAGTCAAAAATCCGCTGTGACCTGATTATCACAGCGGATTTTTTCTATTCTATTCATCCAGCTTCAATTTCGCAAAAGCCTCTGCAAAAGCCAGATTCACAGGTTCATCCTTCTGTTTGTTCAGATATTTCTGAACATCCTTTTTGCTGACTCCTGCTCCCTCTTTCTTCCTTCTCTCTTTGAAAGCGGAAAGTTTTTCCTTATATCCGCAGGCACATACAAATACCTGGCCATCCCCCTGCCCTCTAAGCATCATTTTCTTATGGCAGTTTGGACATCTTGCATTGGATACTCTTGCCAGCACCTCCCGGTGTCCGCATTCCCTGTCCTGGCAGACCAGCATTTCTGACTTCTTTCCCTGTACTTTCAGCATTCTCTTCCCGCACACCGGACATTTTGTATTGGTCAGATTATCATGACGGAAAGTACCTTCTCCCGTCCGTATCTCTTCTGTCAGACTGTTTGCATAGTCCCGGATCTCATGCATGAATGTGCCTCGCTTCATCTTCCCGTCAGCGATTCTGGAAAGCTTCATCTCCCAGTCTGCCGTAAGTTCCGGCTTTTTCAGGTCTTCCGGCACCAGCTCAAGAAGCTGTTTCGCCTTGGAAGTCAGATAGATCTCGCTTCCCTTTTTTTCCAGGAGAAAACTGCCGAAAAGCTTATCTATAATATCCGCGCGGGTTGCCACGGTTCCGAGCCCTCCGGTCTCTCCCAATGTTTTTGCAGCCTTCTTATCCTGTGTTTCCATGTAAGCAGCAGGACTTTCCATAGCGGCAAGAAGAGTTCCTTCGTTGAATCTTGCCGGGGGCTTTGTCTTTCCTTCTGTGACAGTAAAAGACAGCCCCTGTATATGTTTTCCCTTTTCCATGGGAGGGAATGCTTTTGGCATATCCTGTTCTTCGTCCGGATCTTCCTCCTGACTGTATACTTCTCTCCAGCCTTCTTTCAGCACCTTCCTGCCTTTTGCCGTAAAGGTTTCTCCTTCTATTACGGCAGTTATTTTTATCTCTTCAAATTCTGCCGGGGGATATAAAGCCGCAAGAAATCTTTTGATCACAAGATCATAGATCTTTCGTTCCTCGCCTGTCATATGTTCCAGCTGAACAAACTGCTCTGTGGGAATGATGGCATGATGATCCGATACCTTTTTATCATTGACAAAGGGCGCATCTTTCGTGAAAGGCCCTTTGAAAACTTTCCCGGCAGCTTTCCGGTAAGGTCCCACAGCACAGGCCTGTACCCTGTCTTTCAAAGTAGGCACAATATCACTGCTGATATAGCGGGAGTCTGTCCTTGGATAAGTAAGCACTTTATGATTTTCATAGAGCCTCTGCATAATATTCAGCGTCTCCTTGGGCGAGAATCCGAATCGCCGGTACGCATCTTTCTGAAGTTCTGTCAGATCATATAAAAGGGGCGGGAATGTTTTCTTCCTGGAAGTTTTCATCTCGGTTATTACCGCTTCCTTCCCGGTCACCTTCTTTTTGATCTCCTGTATTCTGTTTTTATCAAATGTACGGCTGCTTCCCGATTTCTGATCGCTCCACGTCAGAGTGATCCCTTTTGTATACGCATTCAGCCCATAGAATGTCTCCGGAACAAATTTCCGGATCTTCTCCTCCTGTTTGGCTACAATAGCAAGCGTCGGCGTCTGTACCCGCCCGCAGGAAAGCTGGGCGTTATATTTACAGGTCAGGGCTCTGGTAGCATTCATACCCACCAGCCAGTCTGCTTCTGCCCGGCAAAGCGCCGCATCATAAAGAGGCTTGTAATCCTCTCCCCTTCTTAGATGAGCAAATCCTTCCCGGATTGCCTTATCTGTTACAGAAGAGATCCAGAGTCTCTTCACCGGCTTTTTGCTCCCGGCTTTTTCCAGGATCAGCCGTGCTACCAGCTCTCCTTCTCTCCCCGCGTCTGTAGCAATGATGATCTCTCCTATATCCTTTCTGTGGATCTGGCTTTTCACCGCGTGATACTGTTTCTGTGTCTGACGGATCACTTCCAGTTTAAAATGTTCCGGCATCATCGGAAGATCTTCCATCTTCCAGGTCTTATATTTTGGATCATAATCCTCTGGATCTGCCAGGGTGACCAGATGCCCCAGACCCCATGTTACCACGTACTGTCCGCCCTCCAGAAAGCCGGAGCCGTTTTTGGTACATTTCAAAACACGGCCAATATCCCTTGCTACTGATGGCTTTTCTGCTATTACTAATGCTTTCATATTTTCTGTTTTCTCCGTTTATGATTCCAGCAGATCCCAGAAACTGCTGTCTGTCTGATAAGGCGCAAGTTCATCCAGCTCAAAAGGCGCTGTCACCCACGCAAAGCCTGTATTGGCTTCTGATGTGTCGGAATAGCGGAAGCTAAGGCCAATCTCTATTCCATCGGCATCTACAAAGAAATTGTCATCATAGCAGCCGTCCCTGCTGTCACCTGCCAGCACTTCCTTCATCTCTTCCTCGTTCAATTCAGAAAGAAGAGTTTCCTCATCTGCCTCATCCCGCATTCCGTCCAGCCATTCTCCTATAAACTCGTCATTCAGCTCCACAATATCTTTCACATCATAGATTGTTCCGTCTTTCAGGTTGATGTTCACACAGCGAAGAGCTGTATAGCTGTCACTCATACTTCCCTCATAGCCGTAATCCTGGAACATGACACTTAACATATCTTTTCCCTGATACGTAACTTTATATTCTACAAGACTTGCAAGTACCGGATTGTCCTCGCTCAATACTTTCTCTTTCATTTCCTGTGAAGGATTCAGATAAAGCTTATCCACTGTCTCCATGGCACAGTTTTCCAGTGTCTGATTCACTTTCTTCTGTACAGAGTCACTTAATCCCTCTATCTGCGGATAATAAACCTCAAATTGGATCACTGTACTTGTGGTATCGTCGGGAATATAGCTGTAATTTTCTTCTTTTACTTCATAATCTGCTTCATCAGAAACATATGCGTCGATCGCGTCCAGCCCGCTGTCCTCCTGCCCGGAAGAATCCTGTCCATCCTGGCCGTCAGAAGAATAGGGCATCTGCTCATACCAGTCATAAAAATCCTCGCCGCCGTCCTGCCAGCCTTCTGATAGGGACTGGCTTGTCACTGCATTGCCTACCTCCCGGAACACTGCCACAGCTGAGAGCACAAAAACTGCCAGACAAAGGACTGCCGCTCCAATGATCAGATAAAGCTTTTTATGATCTTTCTTCGGCGCTGCAGGTGTGATCCACATTTCAAGCGGAATAAACCGGATGCCGTCCCTTACCTGTTCCGAAGCCACATCCCGCATTCCAAAATGACGGTATGCCTCGACTGATCCGGGCGCCGCATTTACCGTAATCTTGGTCACATGGAAAGTCTGCGCCGCATACCCGCACAGGGCATGAAAAATCTGCTTCCCGATTCCCTTGCCCTGATCTTCTTTTTTCACAAACAAAAGTGCAATATGTCCCGAAGGATGGATGGCACCTGCGCCTTTCAGCACATTTCCCTCATAAGCGCCAAATACAGTCAATCCTTCTGTTCTCATTTTCTGCTCAATATTTTCATACCGGATGAACTGGGAAAAGGCCTCCACTCCCTCTGACGTATAACAGGGAGCTACATCCTGTACAAAAACATCCCATACAAGGTGAAGTGCATCCAATACTTCCTGACCGTACAGCCGTCGTATCATCATATTCTTTTCCTCCTTAAGCTTACTTCTCAAGCAGCTCCTCCCGAAGAAGGGTCAGCGCCTTTATCACTGCATAATCTCTGTTCTTGCTTCTGTTACCTGTAAAATGAAATTCTTCTGCTCTTACTTTCCCCTTCACAAAGCACCCGATATAGACAAGTCCTACCGGTTTTTCCTTCGTTCCTCCGTCCGGTCCGGCAATTCCCGTCACCGCCAAAGCTACATCTGCCCCGGCCGACCGCGCTGCTCCGGCTGCCATTTTCCTGGCAGTCTCATAGCTGACAGCACCATATGTCTCCAACGTCTCATGGGACACACCAAGCAATTTTTCTTTGGCTTCGTTGGAATAAGTAATATATCCTTCTTTATATACAGCAGATGCCCCGGGTACATTTAAAATACGACCGGAGAGCAGACCGCCTGTACAGGATTCCGCAGTCGTTACTGTCATCTGTTTTTCCTTCAAAAGATCTACAATAGACTCCTCCATTGTTACATTTTCATCCATGGTGAAAATATAATTTCCAAACCGCTTTTTCAGCTCCTGGAGCATGGGCTCCATTAATTTTCCGGCTGTCTCTTCGTCCGCCGCCTTAGCCGTTACACGGAAATGTACTTCACCGGTCTTGGCATACGGCGCAAGAGTCGGATTGGTCTGCTCCTCCATCAGATCTGCCACCATCGTCTCTGCCTTACTCTCTCCAATAGAGCAAACCTTTACCATGGTAGAATAGATTCCTTCCGGCTGCAGGCGGTTCAGATATGGAGCAATGTCCCGTTCGAACATTGGTTTGATCTCATTTGGAGGACCGGGAAGAAGGATCGCTGTCTTTCCCTCACCTTCCAGAATCAGCCCCGGAGCCGTTCCGTTATGGTTATCCACTACAATTGCTCCCTCCGGCACAAGAGCCTGTTTCCAGTTGTTGGGCGTGATCTCCTTTTTCAGTCCTGTCTGATCGAAATAGGACTGGATCCGCTCTTTTGTATGGGCATCCTCGTAAAGCTCTCTGCCGAATACTTTCGCTGTTACTTCTTTTGTCAGATCGTCTTTTGTGGGACCCAGTCCGCCACTTAAAATCACAATATCTGATCTGGAAAGCGCCAGACGGATTGCATCTTCCAGTCTTTCTTCATTGTCGCCTACCGCGCTTTGATGATAGCAGGATAAGCCCAGAATCGCGATCTTTTCAGCCAGGTAAGCCGCATTGGTATTTACAATATTTCCAAGAAGGATCTCTGTCCCTACGGATATGAGTTCCACTGTCATTTTACATGCCTCCTTTTGTCAGTACCTGTACATTCTTTGCAATGTAATCAACCAAAGATACGACAGTGAGAATAAGGGCAATCCAGATCAGAGCTGTGCCGATCATATCGAACACACCCCCCAGGTCAGCGATCAGTACGATCACCATCAGCATCTGGGAAACGGTCTTAAATTTCCCCCAATAACTTGCCGCGATCACGATTCCACTGTCAGATGCCACCAGACGGAAGCCGCTGATGATAAATTCCCTTGCAATGATAACGATCACAACCCATGCCGGAAGCTGTCCGGTAGGAATGAGACAGATCATCGCCGAGCAGACAAGAAGCTTATCTGCAAGCGGATCCATAAATTTCCCGAAATTCGTCACCAGGTTTCTGGCCCGGGCGATCTTGCCGTCCAGCATATCTGTAAGACTTGCCAGACAAAAGATCACAAGGGCAATCCACTTTCCTGCTTCTCCCCCCAGATCAGTCAGCATAAAAAGCACGAAAAACGGAACCATAATCACTCTTAACACTGTCAGCTTATTTGGTAAATTCATGATATCAACTCTCCTATCAAATCGTATTCTGCCGCCCCTGTCACTTTGACTCTAGCGAAATCTCCGGACATAAGCTCTTCTTCTGTATTGACAAAGATCAGGCCGTCCACATTGGGGGCGTCTTTGTATGTCCGTCCCACATAGGCATTTTCATCCGCGACCTTACCTTCGATCATAACAAGAACTTCTTTTCCTACCATATCCTCTGCCTGTTCAAAGGCAATCTCCTGCTGGAGCTCCATAATCTCTGCCTGGCGGTCTTCCTTCACCTCTTCCGGGATCTGGCCTTCCATTTCTGCCGCCGGAGTATCCTCCTCCGGTGAATAGGTAAACACACCGAGGCGGTCAAATTCCATTTCATCTACAAAGTCCACAAGCTCCTGATGCTGCTCTTCTGTTTCTCCCGGAAAACCGGTGATCAGTGTGGTCCGGATTGCGATATCCGGGATTTCTTTTCTCAGCTTCCCAATGATCTCTTCCAGCTGTTCTTTGGATGTCCTTCTTCCCATTCTCTTCAGGATATCCGTATTTGCGTGCTGGATCGGAAGATCCACATAGTGGCAGATTTTCGGTTCTTCCTTCATCACCCGAATCAGATTGTCGTCAATTTCCTCCGGATAGCAGTACAGGATCCGGATCCAACGGATACCACTGATCCGGCACAGTTCCTTCAAAAGTCTGTGAAGAGATTTTTCCCCGTACAGATCTTTCCCGTAAAGAGTCGTCTCCTGTGCCACTAAGATCAGCTCTTTTACCCCTTTTTCTGCAAGTCCTTCCGCCTCTTTTATCAGCCTTTCCATAGGTACGCTTCTGTAATTCCCGCGGATTTTTGGAATAATGCAGTAAGTGCAGTGCTTGTCACATCCTTCTGCAATCTTCAGATAGGCAAAATGTCCTCCCGTTGTCACCTGTCTTGCAGTATCCACAAGAGGAAGGGCGTCAATATCTGTCATCCTCACCTCTGCCCGCCCCTTCAGGGCGTTTTCAATGGCATCCACGATCTCCGGATAAGAAGTGGTCCCAAGCACTTCATCTACTTCCGGGATTTCATCCAGAATTTCCTGCTGGTAACGCTGGGCCAGACATCCGGTTACGATCAGAGCTTTCAGCGTTCCTTCTTTTTTGTATTCCGCCATCTCCAGAATGGTCTGAATGCTTTCCTCTTTGGCATCATGAATAAAACAGCAGGTATTGATCACGATCACTTCCGCCTCTGTCTCATCATCTGTCATCTGGTATCCCTTTTCCGCCAGCAGTCCCAGCATCACTTCTGAATCTACCAGGTTTTTGTCGCAGCCGAGGGATATAAATAGTACCTTCATAGTCTGTCTCCTTCTAGTCAGAAAGGCAGATACCTTGTAAAAGCATCTGCCTTGCCGTTTTTCCATATTATTCTTCTGTATCCTCTGCGATAATCTTGATCTTTCCGCTGTTCAGCTCATCAATTGCAATGGAAAGCGGCTTCTCGCCGTTCTTGGTTTTTACAAGAGGGATATCGCCGTCAATCAGCTGCCTTGCCCTTTTTGCTGTAGCCATTACGATAGAATAACGGCTGTTGACTACTTTTGTCTCGCCTTCTTCTACCTCTTTATTTACCACTTTCATTAAATCCGTATAAGATGGATGCAGCATAATATTGATTCTCCTTTCAATCCTTCACTTCTTTTTCCAGCTCTTCTTTTATCTTTTCTGCAAATACAAGGTTCCGAGCACTCTTCTTATGTTCGCTCTGAATAATAGCATGAAGCTCTTCCACACAAGTCTGGAGTTCGTCATTGATGACAATATAATCATACTGGTCCATAAACTGCGCCTCCCAGGCTGCTGTCTTCATTCTCTTTTCAATGACGTCCATTTCTTCCGTACCCCGCCTGATCAGTCGGTTCTTCAGCTCCTGTGCGCTGGGCGGTGTAATAAAAAGGAGCAGGGTGTCCGGATATTTTTCCTTTACCTTCAATGCTCCCTGGATCTCAATTTCCAGAATTACATCTTTCCCTTTCTGAAGCTGTTCCTGCACATACATCTTCGGTGTACCATAGTAATTATTCACGTACTTAGCATACTCTATCAGTTCATCTTTCGCAATCATTTTTTCAAATTCTTCTGCTGTTTTGAAAAAATATTCTCTTCCGTTCTCTTCGCCCTCTCTGGGATCACGCGTCGTAGCGGAAATCGAAAGCGCATAATTGTCATACTGTTCCAGTATCTTTCTCGTTACTGTTCCTTTTCCTGCCCCGGAAAATCCTGATATGACTGTCAGTATACCCTGGCCTTCCTTCATTCTTTCTCCCCCTATTCAATATTCTGGATCTGTTCTCTGACTTTTTCAATCTCTGTTTTCAGGTCAATCCCGCAATTGGAAACTTCCAGATCATTTGCCTTTGACAGGATCGTATTTGCCTCGCGATTCATTTCCTGCGCGATAAAATCCAGCTTTCTTCCGATTCCGGACTCTTCTGAACGGAGCACTTCCTGCATGTGGCTGATATGGCTTTTCAGTCTTACCACTTCTTCATCCGTGCAGATCTTGTCCGCAAAGATCACCACCTCTGCAGCAATCCTTCCGTCGTCAATCTGGCTGTCTTCCAGAAGCTCCTTCACCTTTTCTTCCAGCTTTTCTCTGTATTCTTTGACAATCTCCGGTGAGCGCTCTTCAATATAAGCCACAAGCTTCTGCATACCGTCCAGCTTGCTTAAAATGTCCTTTTTCAGGTTTTCTCCTTCCATTGTCCTGGTCTCGACAAACTGTTCCAGAGCGCCTTCCATCGCCTTTTTCAGTACATTCCATATCTCTTCCGCATCCAGCGCCTGCTCTTCCATTGTCAGCACTTCCGGATATCTGGATAAGGTAGAGACCCGGATATCATTTTCCAGCCCGAAACTTTCTTCCATCTGTTTCAGACACACCAGGTATTCCTTTGCCAAAGTCTCATTGTACTTCAGCACTGCCTGAGCTTCTGACAAATCTTCATAAGTAATAAAAATATCTACTTTGCCACGGGATACAGACTGCTTCAGAAGATTACGGATCGCTGTCTCAAAAAAATTAAGCTTTTTCGGCATCCTTATATTTACATCCAGGTACCGGTGATTGACTCCCTTCATCTCAATTGTAAACTTTCTCTCTCCGTCTGCCAGTTCGCACCTGCCAAAGCCTGTCATACTTTTTATCATTTCTGCAACCTCTTCTATCTTGTTCCGGCTATTTTTAATCCTGGTTTATTATAATTCATTTGACCGTTTCCGTCAACTTTCCAAAACACAGGTTTTGCAAAATCCGGTTTCTATGGTAAACTAGGCAAAGGGGACATCTGATGAGATCATTTCCCCGATGCTGACACCGAAACAGAAAGGAAGATTTTTATGGCTTTTGACGGAATTACCATTGCCGCATTGGCACAGGAATTAAATGATACATTAGCAGGAGGCCGGATCGCTAAAATCGCCCAGCCGGAAAATGATGAACTCCTCCTTACCATAAAGACACCGGGAGGACAAAAAAAACTCTGTATTTCTGCCAGTGCTTCTCTGCCTCTTATTTATCTGACAGACGACAACAAACCAAGTCCTATGACTGCTCCCGGCTTTTGCATGCTTCTTCGCAAACATATCGGGAACGGCAGGATCCTTTCCGTCCGGCAGCCCTCTTTGGAGCGTGTTCTCTTTTTTGTTATCGAACATCTGGATGAAATGGGTGATCTATGCCGAAAGACCCTTGTCGCTGAAATCATGGGAAAACACAGTAATATTATTTTCTGCGATGATAAAAGCCGGATCATTGACAGTATTAAACACGTTTCCGCACAGATGAGTTCTGTCCGTGAAGTTCTTCCCGGCAGAGAATACTTTATTCCGGAAACCACAAAAAAGGAGGATCCCCTCCTTGCGGATCGGGAACTTTTCATACAGACCCTTTCTTCCTCTTCCTTTCCTTTATCCAAGGCACTTTACACAGGATTTACCGGAATCAGCCCTGTGGTCGCGGAAGAGATCTGTTATCTGTCCGGTCTGGAGTCCCGAATGACTGCCAGGGATATGACAGAGGAAATGTTTCTTCATCTATATAAGCAGTTTTCCTATTATATGGAGCAGATTTCTTCTCTTGAGTTTTCTCCCGCCATATATTACGACAAAAATGAGCCGAAAGAATTTTCTGCTCTGCCTCTGACTCATTTTTCCAACTACAGGAAGGAATCTTTTGACTCCATCTCCAGGGTGATCCGCACCTTCTATTCCTCCCGGGAGACCTTGACAAGGATCCGCCAGAAGTCTGCAGATCTTAGACACGTTGTCCAGACTGCTCTGGAACGGAACCGTAAAAAGTATGAGCTGCAGGCAAAACAGCTCAAGGATACAGAAAACAGAGAACAATATAAAGTATACGGTGAGCTTCTCCACACTTACGGCTACAGTTTGGAACCAGGGGCAAAATCTCTTACCGCCCTCAATTACTATACTAATGAAGAAATTACCATCCCTCTGGATGAACACCTTACTCCATCCGAAAATGCACAGCGTTTCTTTTCCAGATACAATAAGCAGAAACGAACGTTTGAAGCGCTGACCGAACGAATCAAGGAAACCCTGGATGATATCCATTATCTGGAGTCCATAAGCACCTCCCTCGACATTGCTTCCGCCGAAGAAGACCTTACACAGATCAAGGAAGAGCTGACTGAAGCAGGATATATCCGCCGCCGTTATTCCAAACAGAAAGTCCGCATTACCAGCAAGCCTTTCCACTATATTTCCAGCGATGGCTTCCACATGTATGTAGGAAAGAATAATCTGCAGAATGAAGAGCTTACTTTTCATTTTGCTTCCGGAAACGACTGGTGGTTCCATGCCAAAAAAGTTCCCGGATCCCATGTCATTGTCAAATCAAATGGAGAGGAGCTTCCTGACCGCACTTTCGAAGAGGCCGGACGACTGGCTGCTTACTACTCCAAAAGCCGCGGAGCTGAAAAGGCAGAAATTGATTATATTGAAAAAAAACACGTAAAAAAACCGGCAGGCGGACGGCCGGGATTTGTCATTTATCATACGAATTATTCTCTTATCATAGATTCCGATATCAGCGGAATTGAAGAGGTAAAAGAATAAAGCGTTCCGAAAAAGGAGGAAACCTCGAAGCCATAAACGGCATGCGGGATTTCCTCCTTTGTTCTTTTTCACATCTTCTCTTCTGTATTTTTTCCGATCAATATCTGCTGTTAAATTCTACAATATCATCCCATACTTCTTCTTCGTTGAGCAGCTTATAATACTTCCCGTCAACCTTAAACTCATGCCCCGGCTTTATTTCCATGTTGTCTCCGTTTTTATAGTACAAGATATACGCGCTGTCTGCCCCAGCTGATAACTGTCCAGAAACTCTTCTGCCCAACTGTACTCTGTTCATCAGATCAACAAATTCCCGTATCTTGTCCTTATCCGTAAGATCCGCACTTGTATCACTGTCCGGAATCCCCAGCCAGCCGGAATAATGTATCCGCTCAATCTCATCTGCCTTCAGATTTTCAAGCTGCTTTGTCGGCCTGAAAGCAAAGTACAGCAATAGCAGAAGAACTGCGCATATTCCTGCAGCGATCAGAAGTTTAACTTTTAACTTTGAAGACATGTTCAGCTTTTTCATCAATCATCCCTCCCACAAAGCGAGACCTGTGGTCAGATCATCAGGGCTGCGTTTCCATCCCCAGCAGATAGTCGATAAACTGCTGGGCTGTCCGCCCGGACATGCCGCCGTGGTTCAACTCCCAGCGATTTGCTTCCAGAAGGAGCTGCTCTTCATCCATCTCTATGCCATTTCTCTTTGCTAACTGACGCACAATCTCCTGAAATTCCTTCTTGGCCGGTTTTCCAAAATAGATGGTGACGCCGAACCTGGCCACCAGGGAAAGTTTCTCCTGCACCGTGTCGTTTGTGTGCAGCTCTTCATCTCTCTCTTCCTTGTCCCGGAAGCTCTCCCGGATCAAATGGCGCCGGTTGGAGGTGGCATAGATCAGCACGTTGTCCGGCTTTCTCTCCAGTCCCCCCTCAATGACCGCCTTCAGATATTTGTACTCTATCTCAAACTCTTCAAAAGAAAGATCATCCATATAGATGATAAATTTGTAATTTCTATTCTTGATCTGGGCGATAACGTCATTGAGATCCTGGAACTGGTGCTTGTATACCTCGATCATCCGCAGCCCCTGGTCGTAATATTTATTTAATATGGCCTTGATGGAGGAGGATTTTCCGGTTCCTGCGTCTCCGAAGAGGAGACAGTTATTGGCCCGGCGTCCCTTCACAAATGCCTCTGTATTGTCGACGAGTTTTTTCTTGGCGCTCTCGTACCCCACCAGCTCGTCAAGCTGTACATGGGCAATCTTTGTGATAGGCGCAATATGGACTCCTTCCTCGTCGTGGACCACCCGGAATGCCTTGTGAAGCCCCAGCTTACCTACACCGAACTCCTTGTAGAACTGGGTCACGGAAGCCTTGAACTCCTCCGCATCCTTTGTCTGTCCCAGGCTTTTCGCCAGAGCACAGATTCGATCTCGGATACGGCTGTTGAACACACTGCCGTGGGTTCCTGACCCTGTGTAATCCAGTATCATGGAAACGCAGTCCACGCCAAGGTCTGCCTCCATCGCTGTGAAATCGTAGTCGAACAGTTCCTTGAAGATAGCGAAATCATGGCGGGCCACCTTGTTGATGCTTCCTGCTGTCTCCCCCACAATCTCACAGGAGGTGCTGTAGGCATTCTCATCATTGGCCAGGAGAAATGTCAGGTAATCATGCCAGAGATTCCCCTCAAACCCATGATCCACGCACAGCTCCAGTATGCTGCCTGTACACTCAAAGAGAAGACTTTTCAAGTCCTCTTTGTTGTAGTACTCATTGTCGTAATTTTCCATCAGAAACGTCATATCATTTAAAATCTGTTCCTGCTCCAGATTTTTATAGATGATCAGCTCATGTATCCTCATTTTTTCTTCCTTTCTGCCTTTTCTATCGGCACTGCACTGTCCAGTCATTGGCATCGCGGCTGGAATCAATAGTTTCCTAGAATTTTCAAAGTTCTTGATTCTTCTCTGAGTCCCCGGATAGCGTTTTTCACAGCCCCTTCTCCCATGTTCCCGTCAAAATCCACGAAGAAGCGGTACTCCCATGTTCTCCCCTCTACCGGGCGGGATTCTATCTTTGTCATATTCAGGTTATTGTAAGTAAAATGGGCCAGCAGGTGGTAAAGGGAACCGCTGGAATGGTCTACTTCAAAGCAAATGCTGATCTTTTTGGCATCTTTCAGAAAAATCTTCTGGTTCGTCACAATAATGAACCGGGTAGAATTGTTATCATTATAATTGATTTTGCGGTCCAGTATTTTCAGCCCGTAAATTTCCGCCGCATGTTCGCTGCAGATAGCAGCCTGGGTCACATCATTTTCATTTAGGATCTTTTTCGCTGCAACAGCTGTATTGGCCACACCAATCTGCTGCCATCCTCTCTGCTCGTCCAGATATTTTGCGCTTTGCATCAATGCCTGTGGATGAGAATACACACGCTGGATCGTTTCCAGTGTTGTCCCCTCTACCCCGGCCAGGGCATGTTCAATAGGCAGGACGATTTCCCCTACAATATAATTTTCAAATTCAACCAGAAGATCGTAAGTCTCACTTACCACTCCGGCGGAAGAATTCTCGATGGGCAGAACCGCAAAATCAGCCGACCCCTCTTCGATTGCTTCCATTGCATCCCTGAAAGTCTGCACATGAAAGCTATTGACATTCTTTCCAAAATAGGCATGCATAGCAGCCTGGGAATAAGCTCCGTCTGTCCCCTGGAAAACGATCCTTGACTGTTCCCAGTCCAGTTTGTCTACTCCAATAAAGGGAAGACGCCCAAGGGCACCTTTTTTTGTCAGCATCTGATACTGCATCTTCCGACTCTGGGACATCAGCTGCTCAAAAAGCTCAGTCAGCCCAAGCTTCATAAATTCATCATCAATCCCTTTTGTAATCCTGCTCAACTGCTCTTTTTCTCTTTTTTTATCAAATACTTTCTGTCCGGCGTCAATTTTTATATCTCCGATCTTCTCACAGACCGCTACTCTCTTTTTATACAGTTCCGCAATCTGGCTGTCGATTCCGGCCAGATCCTCTCTCAATTCTTCCAACTGCTGCATTTTCACAATCTCCTTTTTCACATACTAAATTGTATTATAATACAAACCCTCGGCAAAATCCACGGCAGACATTGAAAAACTTCTTCATTTATTATATGATGTATGAAAAGCAGATTTCCATTTCTTTCGATCATTTTCGGGAAATGGATGATATATATCAAGGAGGTATTTATGAGACATTTAATGAGTCCACTGGATTTTTCCGTGGAAGAGCTGGAGCAGCTTCTGGATCTTGCTTCTGATATTGAAGCGAATCCCCAGAAATATGCACATGCCTGTGCAGGAAAGAAGCTGGCTACTTTATTCTATGAGCCGAGTACTCGGACAAGATTGAGCCACGAAGCTGCCATGCTGAATCTGGGAGGAAGTATCATGGGATTTTCTTCCGCTGATTCCAGTTCTGCTGCAAAAGGTGAAAGTGTATCTGACACAATCCGTACCATTTCCTGTTACGCTGACATTTGTGCCATGCGTCATCCGAAGGAGGGCGCTCCCATGGTTGCATGCCAGCACTCTTCCATCCCTGTTATTAATGCCGGAGACGGAGGGCATCAGCATCCGACTCAGACATTGACAGATCTTATGACAATCCGTTCCCTGAAAGGGCACCTTGACAATATGACAATTGGTCTGTGCGGCGACTTGAAATTCGGCCGTACCGTACATTCCCTTATTCACGCTCTTGTTCGTTATCCGGGCATCCGTTTTATTTTAATCTCGCCGGAAGAATTGAGACTTCCCGGATATATCCGCCATGATGTTCTGGATAAAAACGAAGTTCCTTATGAAGAGGTAGTACGCCTGGAGGACGCCCTTCCAAAACTGGACCTTCTGTATATGACCCGCGTACAGAAGGAACGTTTCTTCAATGAAGAAGACTATGTGCGCATGAAGGATTTCTATATCCTGGATGCTGCAAAAATGAAACTTGCCCCTGAAGATATGTATGTTCTTCATCCGCTTCCCAGAGTAAACGAGATTTCCACAGAAGTGGACAAGGATCCAAGGGCCGCTTATTTCAAACAGATGCAGTACGGCGTCTATGTTCGTATGGCTCTTATATTGACTCTGCTGGAAATAGAAGTATAGGAGGAAAAACATGGTAAAAAATACTTTAAATGTAGGACGGATTTCAGAAGGTTTTGTGCTGGATCACATTCAGGCCGGACGGAGTATGGAAATTTATAAATATCTTCATCTGGATCAGCTGGATTGCTGTGTAGCTATCATTAAGAATGCCAAAAGCAGTAAAAAGGGAAAAAAAGATATCATTAAGATTGAATGTCCCATCGACTTTATTGACCTTGATATTCTCGGTTTCATCGATCACAATATTACCATCAACATTATTAAAGACGAAGAAATTGTAGAGAAAAAGCGGCTTCACCTGCCGAAAAAGATCACAAATGTAATCCGCTGCAAGAATCCCCGCTGTATTACTTCTATTGAACAGGAGCTGGATCATGTATTTGTTCTGACAGACCCTGAAAAGGAGATTTACCGCTGCATGTACTGCGAAGAAAAATACGAGGGACGTTCCCGGCACCGCGGATAAAAGTTAAATTGAAAACTGTATATACTGCCAGTCCTGTCAGATGTGCAGACTGGATTAAAAAAGCGGCCGGAAATTTCCGACCGCTTTTTTATTTCTCACCTATTTTTCTGCATCTTTGGCATAGCCATTTCAAATCTTTCTGCCAAGCGCTTCCGCCATTTCCAGAGCATCGGTGTTTTCAATATCTCCCACTGCACTGACCCCTGGTGCGATCACTCTTCCCGCGTCCTTCCACTGCAGATATTCCGCCATGATTTCATATGTCCTCTCCAGACCTTCAAAATGTTCTCTGTCATCTGCTCCGCAGGCCAGAAGAACACATTCCTTTCTGCCTTTTAATCCTTCCTGGCTCCGATTCAGAGAATACCATCTGTCAATCAGGGCTTTTATCTGCGCGGAAAAAGAAAACCAGTACATAGGCGTAGCAAGAACAATCACATCCGCTTCCAGGATCGCCCCCGCAATCTGATTAAAATCATCATGGAAAATACAGGGCTTTTCTGTTGAATAACAGGCATCGCACGCATGGCAGCCATGGATATTCATATCAGCTGCTGCAATCTTAGCCAGTTTGTGTCCCTGGCTTGCCGCCCCCTTAATAAAAGCATTTGCCATTTTATCGCTATTTCCACCCTTTCTCGGGCTTCCCGTAATCACAACAATATTCTTCATAGACTTGTTCCTCCAATTTTACCCGGGGCTTTTTGCATTTTTACCCACCACTAATGTCAATTTGGGACGTAACAAAGTTTAACTTTGTTACGTCCCAAATTGAAAATCAAGCATAACGATAAGCCGGGTTATGTCGTTGGGTAATCATCTATCTAGGCCTGCCGTTGCCGGCAGGCTCAAGCGACCTACCTAAGACGCGACGGGCCGCCGCATTGTCTATATTCGGTCTTGCTTCGGATGGGGTTTACATGTGCCCCTCCTGTTACCAGGAGGGCGGTAGTCTCTTACACTGCCCTTCCACCCTTACCGGGAAATCTTCCCGGCGGTACATTTCTGTTGCACTGGCCTTGGAGTCGCCTCCACCGGACGTTATCCGGCATCCTGCCCTGTGAAGCCCGGACTTTCCTCACCTGCCGCCTTTCGGCGATTGCAGCCGCGATTACCTGTTATACTTGACTTCCACGATTTTCGATTTTATCACATAATAAAATTTCTGTAAAGCCAAATCTTATACTTCAAGCCCGGTATCTTCGATCAGATTGTCTCCATCTGCTGCCGATGTGGCCAAAGCATCGCACCTTTCATTCTGCGGATGTCCGTCATGTCCTTTTACCCAGATAAACTTCACCTGATGGGGTTCTTTTGCCTTCAGGAGACGTTTCCAGAGATCCACATTTTTTACCGGCTCATTCTTTCCCCTTTTCCAGCCTTTTTTCAGCCATCCGCCGATCCAGTTCTGATTGAAAGCATCCACCACATATTTGGAGTCTGAGTAAAGCTCAATGCTGCAGGGCCGGTTCAGTGCTTCCAGCGCTGCGATCACTGCCATCAGTTCCATCCTGTTATTTGTCGTTTTCTTATATCCCTTAGAAAGTTCCTTTGTATGAAGCTGTCCCTTCGTATCTACATATTCCAGGACCGCCCCGTAGCCTCCCGGCCCGTCCGGATTCCCTCTGGCCGCTCCATCCGTATATATCTTTACCTGCATGTTATGCCACTCCTATTCTGTCCGGGCAGTCCCATTTTCTGGGAACGCCACTTCAAATATCTGGTTTTTTCCGGTAATATGCATAATGTGTTCCCGGTAGCTTTCCGTTTCCGGCTGTGCCATCAGCCTTTCATAAACCTCATGTTCCTGCCCGTTATGCATAGGAAATACACTAGCTGTATCCGTATGTTTCATAAACCAGTCAAGTCCCCAATAATACTGTTCTCCCTGCCTTGGATCCGCCGGAACAAAAGCCACATCAATATGGCGCCCCTCCAGCTTTTCAATCTCTCTTTGATAGCTCTGCATCATCAGTTTATTGTATCTTGGGGATTCCTCCTCCCAATGCCACCAGTTCAGGTCACCTGCATGATAGATAATTCTCTCGCCGATCCGGATCAAAAATGCCACTCCCTCATCTGTCGATTTCAGAGTACGCACTGCCACCGGACAATCCTCTTCCAACTCCAGACGCCGGCCCGGTTTCATATAATACACCTGCTCTGCTGAAATCTCTTCCGGAATCCTGTATTTGATATCGCTGGATAAAATGTAGGTGATATCAGGATATTTTGACGCCCATTCGAAAATACACGGCTGAAAATGATCGTAGTGTGCATGACTGGCAAAAACATAGATTTTCGTGTCTTTCTCAAACTCGGGCACTTCTCCCTGAAAATAGTCAAACACAGCTGCATGTCCATCCCATCTGACTGCAAATCCGCTATGTCCGATATACGTAATTTTCATATCCTGCATACTCCCCTCCTGCTACATCTATTCTGCCATTCCTGCCTGGGCTTTTCTCATCTCTTACTCTTCCGGAGTCTTCTGGATCAGTTCAACTGCATGCGTAATTTCCGGAAGCAGATATTCCAGACACTGCTTAACCGCGCCGGCTTTACCAGGAAGATTTACGATCATAACATCTCCTCTGATCCCTGCCGCGCTTCTGTTGAGCATGGAACGCTTCGTCAGCTTCATAGTATAAGCTCTCATCGCCTCCGGTATCCCAAGAACCGGCCGGTCCACTACATCCATTGTCGCCTCCGGCGTGCAGTCCCCTGCATTGCATCCTGCTCCTCCTGTTGTCAGGATCAGGTCTGTCAAATGTCCGTCCGCCATTCTCTGCATGACAGTAGACAAAACCTGTCTGTCACAGGGAAGGGCTTTCTGAAATACAATGGTGTGTCCTTCCTTTTCAATGATCTTCTGGATCACTTTTCCCGCTGCATCCTCTTCCTTTCCTCTGTATATTGCTGTATTTGCTGTAATAATTGCAACTCTCATCTTGTACCTCCATCAATCTATTCTTCTGTACCTAAGCTCCTGTGTCCTTTGTTATGCGTGATACGGTATTTCATTCCACTCATAATAATAACAATTTACAGAACTATTTGCAACATGCCCCTTCTGTTCCGCAAAACTCTGCTGTCATAGTAAATACTGTCTCCCGGATTTACTTCAAAGTCCTTGTTGTTTTTCAGCCATCCGGTACTGCAGCTGTAATCAAGGACAGCTGTACTGTCATCGTAAAATTCCATTCCGCGGTCAAGCTTCACGGTCATTATCATCTCTTCTGTATCAATAGATACAATTTCCCCGCTCCCCATCTCATAATTCAGTGTATATGGAGCAGTTTTTTCTATGACGTCCAGTTTTTCCGGCGTATTTCCCCAGGTACTGTAATAGATATAATCTCCTTCTTTCAAATCCGCCCCGCCAGATTCCTCCATTTCAGAAAAATCAAGACTAACTGTTTCGCCGCTTTTTGAAAGCAGGATTTCCACTTTTTCATCCTTCTGGTTTACAGACAGTATTTCTCCGCTTTGAAAATTTTTACTGGAGCTGATACCTCCCGACTTTGGATCCGCGCATCCCGACAGGCAGGCCATGATTCCTGCCAGAAGCGCCGCCGCAAAAACTCTGCTCCGTTTCCTTTTCCTTATTTTCCCCGCGGTCCTTTTCTTCACAGCCTTCCACCTCCTTCGGTGTTTACTGCTTCTCTACAACTTCTCCCTGCTTTTTATAAATGCTTCCTGCCGGAACGAATCCCCGCACAGAAGACAAAGGATAAATGTTTGTATGGCTTCCCACTACACTTCCCGGATTCAATACGGTTCCGCATCCAACTTCTACTTCATCCCCCAGCATGGCGCCAAATTTTTTCAATCCGGTCTCAACAGGTCCTTCCGGCGTCTTGATCACAACCAGCTTTTTGTCGGATTTTACATTGGATGTGATGGATCCTGCTCCCATATGAGCTTTGTACCCAAGAATAGAGTCTCCCACATAGTTGTAATGCGGCACCTGTACCTTATTAAATAAAATTACATTTTTCAGCTCTGTAGAATTGCCCACAACTGCTCCTTCTCCGACAATAGCGTTGCCGCGGATAAAAGCACAGTGACGCACTTCCGCATTTTTCCCGATAATGGCAGGTCCGTGAATATATGCAGACTCAAATACATTTGCGGATTTCGCGATCCAGACATCTTCTCCCACCTTATCATACTCTTCGCTGGAAAGTGTCTCTCCAAGTTCTTTGATAAAGGATCCGATTTTAGGAAGGACTTCCCATGGATAGGTTGCTCCCTCAAAAATATCCTTTGCAATCGTTTCTTCCAGAGTATACAGTTCTTTAATAGTCATTTCTTTCATTGTTCTGCTCCATTTCCGCCTTTCGGCTTTTGTTTTTTACTTTTTGATTTTTTATAATAAGATGCCGCTTTATCATAGCAGCTCCTTAATTCATATTGATTATTCAGCCCCAGCACTCCGCTTGTTCTTGTGCGGATAAAATTTTCCAGTTTCACCATATATTCGTCTGAAGTGATTTCCCCTTCCGCCACGTAAGTGAGGCCCTTCTCCCAGCTGGCTGTAAGTTCCGGATTGAGAAGGGAGCGAATAGAATGATCCACCACGTCATAGATCATCTCGCCCAAAAGTGTGGGAGTCACAATCTGGGTCTTTTTATTGAGATCCAGGTATTTGTTGTTGAACAATTTTTTTAAAATCTCTCCTCTTGTGGCGCTGGTTCCGATTCCGCTTCCTTTGATCTGGGAGCGAAGCTCCTCGTCCTCGATCAACTGCCCGGCGTTTTCCATGGCAAGGATCAGTGAGCCGGAATTGTATCGTTTCGGCGGGGACGTTTTCCCCTCTTTCACATCCAGTGATTCCACCGAAAGGACCATGCCTTTTTTCAGGGATTTTACTGTCTCAAAAAATTCCTCTCCCGCGGTTCCTTCCCCTTCCTCGTTTTCTCCGCTTTCAGAGCTTTCCTTCTTCTGTCCCGGAACACCTGCCACTTCCAGATATCCGGCCTCCGCCAGGACTTTGAAGCTGGAGAAAAACTGCTCTCCTTTGATCTCGGTGACGATCGCCACTTTCTGATAAATTGCCGGGGAATAAAAAATACTCAAAAATCTCCTCACTATAATATCATACACCGATTTTGCCGTATGCGCCACACTATTTAGCGCGCTCATACCCTGTCCTGTAGGAATAATGGCATAATGATCCGTGATCTGGCTGTCGTTGACATACCGTGTCTTTGCCAGCCCCTTATAACTTTGCCGGCTGGCAATATCGTTCAGCCAGGGCACCGCCGGCGTATATTTCATCAACCCGTTTAAGTTTTTGCTGATTTCTTTTGCCACCGCTGTGGACAGTACTCTGGCGTCTGTCCTGGGGTAAGTAACCAGTTTCTTTTCATACAGTTCCTGCACAATGCGAAGCGTTTCATCCGGGCTGATCTTAAACCTTTTAGAACACTCATTCTGCAGCTCCGCCAGGTTAAAAAGCAAAGGAGGATTTTTCTTTTCCTTTTTCTTTTCAATGGAAAGAATCTTGCAGGAAACAGGGGACGGATCCTGCAGAAAGTCCACCAGTTCCCTGGCCTTTGCCTCTTCTTTGAATCCATTTTCTTTGTAGAGATCAAAGGATTCAAAATACCGTGAGCCTTTGACTGCCCTCCACTCTCCCTCGAAAGTCTGTCCGCCTTCTTTTGCTCTTATGGTGCTGACGACACGGTAAAAGGGCGTTTCTTTAAAATCCCGGATTTCCCGTTCTCTTCTTACTACCATGCCGAGAACGCAGGTCATCACCCGTCCCACAGACACAACTGAATACTTTGTGTTCAGATAACGGGAAATACTGTCCCCGTATTTCAGTGTCAGAAGACGGGAAAAGTTAATCCCCATCAGATAATCTTCTTTGGCGCGAAGATAGGCTGATGCGGACAAATCATCATACTCCGACAGATCTTTTGCCTCACGGATACCCCTTAGGATTTCCTCTTCTGTCTGGGAGTCGATCCACACTCTCTTCCTGATCTTCCCTTTTACCTGCGCCATCTGTTCTACCAGACGGTATATATATTCTCCCTCCCGTCCCGAGTCTGTACAGACATAGATCACTTCCACATCCTCCCGGTTCAGAAGGCCTGCTACAATACGATACTGTTTCGCTGCCGAGGGAATCACCTCATAGCGGAACTCCTCCGGTAAAAACGGCAGAGTCGCAAGACTCCACCGCTTATATTTTTCATCATAAGCTTCCGGGTAACTCATTGTGATCAGATGCCCGACGCACCATGTCACAACTGCCTCTGCCGATTCCAGGTATCCGTCATTTCTTCTTGTCTTAAGATGCAAAGCCTTGGCAAACTCCTGTGCTACACTTGGCTTTTCGGCAATATATAATGCTTTTCCCATAAATGCTGTCTGTTCTCCTATTTTCTGAATATCTTTGCAAACCGCTCACGCAGCCCCTGCTTTTTAGGCGCCGGCTTTTTGTTCCTTGCTGCCAGGACAGCAGACTTCATAAAGTGTTCCTGTGAATTGACTCTCTTTTCCGTGATCGGTTTCTTTTTGTATGTTCCGTCTTTTTGCAGTACCCTGGCTTTTACATTATCCGCCAGCATAACCTCCAGATATCCGTTTACCTGGCGCTTCACATCCGGATCCAGCACAGGGGCTGCAACTTCCACACGTTTTTCTGTATTTCTTGTCATCATGTCCGCTGATCCGATATAGATTTTCTGATCTGTCCCTGTTCCAAAGCTGAAGATCCTTGGATGTTCCAGATATCTTCCCACAATGCTGGATATGGTAATATTCTCTGTATATCCCGGTATACCCGGAAGAATACAGCAGATTCCTCTGACGATCAAATCTACACGGACACCTGCCTGAGAGGCTTCCGCCGCCTTTTCAATAAAATCCACATCTGTCAGGGAATTCATTTTCATAATGATCCGGCCTTTTGTCCCTTTTCGTATTTCCTGATCCATCAGCTGCAGGATCTTTGGCTTCAGTGAAGTGGGCGATACGATCAGATGGCGATAGATTCCGTCCAGATTTCCAATGGACATGTTCTGGAAAAACAAAGCGGCATCTTCCCCTATCTCCCTGTCGGCCGTCATTAACGAAAGATCCGTATACATGGCAGCCGTCTTCTCATTGTAATTTCCTGTACCGATCTGAGTAATATACTGAATCTCATTGCGGTGCCGATAGGTGATCAGACAAATCTTGGAATGAACTTTATATCCTTCAAATCCATAGATCACACGGCATCCTGCTTCCTCCAGCCGCTCTGACCAGTCAATATTATTCTGCTCGTCAAATCTTGCCCTAAGCTCAATAAGGACTGTTACTTCCTTGCCGTTCTCCGCTGCCGCACAGAGATACTCCACCAGTCTGGCCTTTTTGGCAAGGCGGTAAATGGTAATCTTGATCGTCATGACAGACGGATCAAATGCTGCTTCCTTGATCAGCTGCAGAAAGGGTTCCATACTCTCATAAGGATAAAAAAGCAGAACATCCTTTTTCCGGATCTGCCGCATAATGCTGCCCTCCTCCAGCCTGCCGGAAGGCTGCGGCGAAAACGGACGATAGATCAGCGCCCGCTTCATAGAATCCGGCAGGTTGCCGCTGATGGCAAACATATAGTCCAGTTTCATAGGCATCTTTGTACGGAAAATCTGCCGTTTCGTAATATTGAACTTTTCACAGAAATATTTTTCCGTTTCCGCATTCAGCTTTTCTGCAATCTCCAGCCTTACCACTGCCATTCTTTTTCTTTTGTGCAGGGTCTGCTTCATCAGATACCGGAAATCATCATTTACCTCCAAAGCTTCGTCATCCGGCGCAATATCTGCATTTCTTGTAACACATATGTAATTCTTTTCCGTCACTTCATATTGGCCGAACACAAGATTCAAATATTCCATGATCACCTTTTCCATGCGGATATAGCGGATGTCATGTCCCGGAAGATATAAAATGTCGGAAATAAAGTTAGGGATGGGAACAATTCCCAGCATCGTCCTGTTGTTCTGCTTCAGCATAGCAGTCACATAGAGCTCTTTATTTAAAAGATGGGGAAACGGATGGTTGGCGTCCACGATCTGCGGCGAGAGGACGGGAAGTACCTGTTCCTTGAAATATTTCTTTACATACTTTTTCTCACTTTGTTCCAGCTCTTTAAAATCCAGACCGCACACCCCATAAGGATGAAGCTGCTTCTTAATTTCCGCGTAAGTTTTATCTCTTTCTTTATAAAGAGGCGCCACTGCCTCGTAAATTTTTTCCAGCTGCTGCGACGGTGTCATTCCCGAACGGGAATCCACCGCTTTCGGATCGGCCGCTGCCATATCAAAAAGGCTTCCCACACGAATCATGAAAAACTCATCCAGATTGCTCGTAAAAATTGCCACGAATTTCATTCGTTCCAGAAGGGGAACGGATGGATCCTGGGCTTCTTCCAGAACTCTCTGATTAAATTTCAGCCAGGACAGCTCTCTGTTTTGAGTGTATTTCAAAATATCTTCTTTTTTATTTTTCTTTTCCTCCATGCTTTCCTTCCTCCTTGCAGCGCATTCCTTCTATTAAGATTATACATGCAAAGCAAAAATATATCCAGAAGATTTACTCCTCCTTTGCCTTTCCTTTCAGGCAGAATTGCTTTTTGGAAAAGCTTACAATGCCTTCCCGCCTCATTTTGCCAAGCTCCCTGCACATGGCACTTCTCTCAACAGATAAAAAATCTGCCATCTCCTGTCTGTTAAAAGGAATCTGAAACTCGGTCTTACCTGTCTCCTGCGCCTGAGCCGACAGATAACTCATCAGTTTTTCTCTCGTTGTCCTTGCACTTAAAAACTCTGCTTTTCGTGACATGTAATATGTTTTATCCGCCAGGATACCCACAAGATTTCCAAGGAGCACAGTCCTTACATCCTCCGGGACTTTTTGATTCTCAAGTATTGTTTCAAGATTTAAAAATAAAACGCTGGCTTTTTCCAGAGCTGTAATATTGATATTCAGCCTCTTTTCCTGCCTGCAGGCGTACACTTCTCCGAAGATCTCCCCCTGCCTTACGACTGCAAGAATGCTTCTGTTGCCCCAGAAATCTTCCCTCTCCAGAGACAGGCTCCCTTCTACCAGAAATCCGGCTGCTTTCAGAGAAGTTCCCTGTCTGAAAAGCTGCTGTCCTTTTTCAAAGTCTGCCCATCTTGCATCAAGGCACCGAAGAACTTCCATCATTTTTTCTTCAGGTATGCCCTGAAACAAGGGTGATACCAACAGCATTTTTATAACATCACCCATATTTCCTCTTTTCTGTTGCAAAAGCAACTGATTCTTTTTTTCTTTTATACTATACTAAGTCAGGCAGCGACATACAATACAAAGATAAGGAGAAAAATTATGATACGTAAAATCATTCAGATTGATGAAGAAAAATGCAACGGATGCGGGCTTTGTGCCGATGCCTGCCATGAAGGCGCCATTGAAATGGTAAACGGCAAGGCAAAGCTGATGCGCGACGATTACTGTGACGGCTTAGGCGACTGTCTTCCGACCTGTCCCACTAATGCCATTTCCTTTGTTGAAAGGGAAGCGGCAGCCTATGATGAAGAGGCAGTGAAACGCCACCTTTCCAGTCGAAAAACTTCTTCCAACAGAAGCACAGCGAACACATCGCCGGTGGAATCCCAGCTTCGCCAATGGCCGGTACAGATCAAACTGGCTCCTGTCAACGCCCCTTACTTTGACGGCGCACATCTTCTGATCGCCGCTGACTGCACCGCATATGCTTACGGAAACTTCCATCAGGATTTTATCCGCGGCAAAGTCACTTTGATCGGCTGCCCAAAACTGGACGCAGTAGATTATACCGAAAAACTGACAGACATTATCAAAAATAACAATATAAAAGATGTCACCATCGTCCGCATGGAAGTTCCCTGCTGCGGCGGAATCGAACATGCTGCTGCAGAAGCACTGAAAAACAGCGGAAAATGGATTCCCTGGCAAGTTGTAACCATCTCCATCGAAGGGGACATTCTGGACTAATCAACAAAAAAGCACAGGGTATTTGACATTTTTACCCACCGTAAACTGCAATTTGGGACGTAACACTTTTAAAAAGTGTTACGTCCCAAATTGACTATTTCGCCTGGATAAATCCTTTTGCAGTCAATGTTTCCGCACACAGCACTGCGCCGCCGGCAGCGCCGCGTACTGTATTGTGGGACAGACCGATAAATTTATAATCATAAATCGAATCCTCCCGCAGACGTCCGATAGATACGCCCATTCCTCTCTCATAGTCAACGTCAAGGCTTACCTGCGGACGGTTGTCCTCCTCCAGATACTGGATAAACTGTTTCGGCGCACTCGGAAGTTCAGCCTCCTGCGGAAATCCCCGGAAGCTTACCAGCTTCTCGATCAGTTCCTCTTTTGAAGGTTTCTTCTCAAAATTAATAAATACTGCAGCAGTATGACCGTTCAAAACAGGGACACGCACACACTGGCATGTAATCTTCGGGGCGTCTGCCATAACAATCTCGCCGTTTTCTACCCGGCCAAGAACACGTAAAGGTTCCTTTTCACTTTTTTCTTCCTCTCCGCCAATATAGGGAATAATATTGCCGTCCATCTCCGGCCAGTCCTTAAATGTTTTTCCCGCACCGGAAATCGCCTGATATGTAGTAACAACAAGTTCCTTAGGACCAAATTCCTTCCATGCAGCAAGGCAGGGTGCGTAACTTTGGATCGAGCAGTTTGGCTTTACAGCAATAAATCCTCTTGTTGTTCCCAGCCTCTTTTTCTGTGACTCGATGACGTCAAAATGTTCCGGATTGATTTCCGGAACTACCATCGGCACATCCGGAGTCCAGCGATGGGCGCTGTTATTGGATACCACAGGAGTCTCCGTCTTTGCATACTCCTCCTCGATCGCTTTGATCTCTTCTTTTGTCATATCAACAGCGCTGAAAACAAAATCTACAGTCGCTGCAACTTTTTCCACTTCATTTACATTAAGTACCGTCAGTTTTTTTACCGCCTCCGGCATGGGAGTATCCATCTTCCATCTTCCTCCCACTGCCTCCTCATATGTTTTTCCGGCAGAACGCGGGCTTGCCGCTACTGTTACTACCTCAAACCAGGGATGATTTTCCAGCAGAGAAATAAAACGCTGTCCTACCATACCTGTCGCTCCCAAAATGCCTACTCTTAATTTCTGTTCCATTTTCTCTCTCCTTTTCCTTTTATTTCTCTGTCCGGTCAGATGCGGTCATCCCCATAGCCTTCCAGATATTTTTTATATTTCCCGATCACATCCTGCATAGCAGCCTTTCCGGGCGCTCCTATTGTCACTCTCTTATTGACACAGGTTTCCATGCTGATGGCATCGTAAATATCCTCCTCAAAGACCGGAGATATCTGCCTGTATTCCTCCAGGGACATATCATCCAGGGCAATTCCTTTATCGATACAATACAGAACCAGCTGTCCCACAATGCCGTGAGCATCCCGGAAGGGCACACCTTTGCCTACCAGATAATCCGCTGCATCCGTGGCATTGGTAAATCCATGCCTTGCGCTTTCCGCCATTTTCTTCCGGTTGAATTTCATGGTTCTAAGCATACCTGTAAACAGGGACAGACAGCCTTTTGCCGTATCAATGGCGTCAAATACAAGTTCTTTATCTTCCTGCATATCTTTGTTATAAGCAAGAGGAATCCCCTTCATAGTCGTAAGAAGAGACATCAAAGCTCCATAAACCCTTCCTGTCTTTCCACGTACCAGCTCGGCAATATCCGGATTTTTCTTCTGGGGCATAATACTGCTTCCTGTGCTGTATGCATCATCAATTTCCACAAACTGATACTCATTCGTATTCCAGATAATGACTTCTTCTGAAAACCTGCTCAAATGCATCATGACCATAGACAGGGCAGATAAAAACTCAATCAGATAGTCTCTGTCTGATACTCCGTCCATACTGTTGAGTGTCGGTCCGCTAAATCCTAAAAGCCTTGCTGTATATTCCCGATCAAGAGGATACGTTGTCCCTGCCAGTGCTCCTGAACCTAAGGGGCAGGTATCCATCCTGCGGCAAATATCCACCATACGCTCATGATCCCTTTTGAACATTTCAAAATATGCTCCCATATGATGAGCCAGCGTAATCGGCTGTGCTTTCTGCAGATGGGTAAATCCCGGCATAAAAGTTTCCGTATTTTCTTCCATGATGGAAAGCAGCGTATGCAGCATTTCCTTGATCAGGCTATTCATCTGCCTTACTTCATCTCTTGTATAAAGCTTCATATCAACCGCTACCTGATCGTTCCTGCTCCGCCCTGTGTGAAGCTTTTTCCCTGCCTCTCCGATCCGCCTGGTCAGCTCTGCTTCCACAAAGCTGTGAATGTCCTCATATTCGTCTGTAATCTCCAGTTTTCCTTTTTCCACATCTGACCGGATTCCCTGAAGTCCTTCTATAATATCTTCCTTTTCTGCATCACTCAAGACCCCTTGTCTTGCCAGCATCATCACATGTGCAATGCTTCCCTCAATATCATGAGCATACAGCTTTTTATCGAAAGAAATGGAAGCATTGAAATTATATACTAACTGATCTGTTTCTTTTGTAAATCGACCGCCCCATAACTGCGCCATAAGTGGAATCCCCTTTCTTTTGTATTATAGTTTGTTATTCTAACACATTTCCCTGTAAAAACCCAGTTATTTTTCATAATTCCTTCTTTTCTGGGCCTCTGCCAGAGAAAATTCACATCCACAATAGTCCTGACGATACAGGTTAAATTCTTTTGAAAGTTCTATGGATCTTTTATAACCATTTTTCTTCTTGAAATCAGACTGAAGATACGTAACGCCATACTCTTCTTCCATTTTCTTGCCGATTTCATTAAGCCGGTCTGCATTTTTCAAAGGACTGATGGTAAGCGTGGTCGTAAAATAATCAAATCCGCCCTTCTTCGCGATCTGTGCCGACTCCCTAAGACGCAGTTCATAGCATTTCAGACAGCGCTCTCCACCTTCCTTGAGGTGTTCCAGCCCTTCTGCCATCTTATAAAACTTCTCCCTGTCATAGTGCCCTGCAAGAAAAGATATCGGATATTTTACCTGAATCTCTCCGATCAGCGTCTGTTGTTCCAGAATCCTTTTGGTATATTCACTTTCCGGAAAAATATTCGGATTATAATAAAATACAGTGATTTCAAAATAATCACTTAAATATTCCAGCACATAACTGCTGCAGGGCGCACAGCAGCTGTGAAGCAAAAGCCTGGGAACTTCCCCGCTTTTTTCCAGCTTTGCCAGCAGCATATCCAGCTCTCTTTGGTAATTCATAGAACGTCTCCTCTTTCCTCACTTTTTGTTCTAATAGAATCTGATACTTAGTATATGGTATTTTCCCCTTTGTTGCAAGCACCGTTTGCCGCGGACCGCATAAACTAATATATACTTACAGCAGCGCTGATACGCGGAGGATTTCCTATGGAAGAAATTTTAGAACTGAAACATATCTATTATTCTTATCACACAATGGATGGCGAAACACCGGCTCTTACCGATATTTCTTTCAGCATGAAAGAAGGAGAATTTGTGGCTGTCGTCGGCCCCTCCGGCTGTGGCAAATCCACATTGCTTTCTCTGATCGCCGGACTTTTGGAACCCGAAAGAGGACTGATTAAGATCAAAGGAAAATATCTCCGGGAAAGTACAACAAATATCGGCTATATGCTCCAGCATGATCAGCTCTTTGAGTGGCGCACTATCTACAACAATGTCATTTTAGGGCTGGAAGTGCAGCATATGCTGACGACAAAATCCAAAGAGAAAGCCCACGAACTCTTGGATACTTACGGTCTGAAACAGTTTGAAAATTCCAGGCCTTCCGAACTGTCCGGAGGAATGCGGCAAAGGGCTGCTCTCGTCCGCACGCTTGTACTTGAACCTGATATCCTTCTTCTGGATGAACCGTTCTCGGCTCTTGACTATCAGACCCGGCTTCATGTCGGCGACGATATCGGCCAGATCATACGAAAGGAAAAGAAAACTGCCATCTTAGTAACCCACGATTTATCAGAGGCCGTTTCGCTGGCAGACAGAGTCATTATCTTAAGCCCCCGCCCGGCGTCCATCAAACAAACCCTCTCCCTTGTCTTTCATCTGGATGAGGATACCCCGCTGAAACGGAGAGATGCACCGGAATTTAAAACCTATTTTAATCTGATCTGGAAGGAATTGAACAGCAATGAGTGATTTATCTACTGCACAATTAAACTATCTGAACAAACAGAAAAAATATACCCGGATCGTGCAGATTTCCCGGATTTTTCTTTTGCTTGCCTTTCTGTTCATCTGGGAATTCAGCGCAAACATCGGTCTGATCGACTCTTTTATCTTCAGCAGCCCTTCAAAAATCGCACTGTGTTTTTGGGATATGCTGAAAGATCACAGTATTTTTACACATATAGGAGTAACTCTCTATGAGACAATTGTCAGTTTTGCCCTTGTAATTGCCATCAGCCTTCTGATGGCAGTTGCTCTTTGGCTTAGTCCCCGCCTCTCCGAGGTACTGGATCCCTACATCGTGGTACTGAACAGCCTGCCGAAATCCGCCCTTGCTCCCCTTTTGATCGTATGGCTTGGCGCAACTACAACAACCATTATTGTAGCCGGAATGTCTGTGGCGATCTTCGGAAGTATATTAAACCTCCACACCGCCTTCAAGACCGTGGATCCGGAAAAGATCAAACTGATCTACACCCTGCACGGGAACCGTTTTCACGCTCTTACAAAGGCTGTCATTCCAAGTTCCATCCCTGCTGTCATCAGCACCATGAAGGTTAACATCGGCCTTTGTCTGGTAGGAGTGATCATCGGCGAGTTTCTGGCTGCCAGAGAGGGGCTTGGTTATCTAATCATATACGCCAGCCAGACCTTCAAGCTTGACTGGCTTCTCATGTCTATCGTGCTTTTGTGTATCATGGCAATGGGGTTGTATTCGCTGATTAATCTTCTGGAAAGATGGTATCGAAAGCGGGTATGACTTTGTTGCAAAAAAGCAGCCGTACTTTTGTACCGGCTGCCCTACATACTTTATTGCCTACAGCTCATTAAGCTGCTCCATAATTTTCTGCATCCCCTCTTCACTGAAATCATAATGGAAGGTCTTTTTCTCTTCCTTCGTCGCATCATAACAGAAAGGTCCCTCCCAGACAGTAAGAAGAAATTCTTCTTTTTTTTCTTCGTTCTCTTTCTTCTCTATCCGGTAATTCATCTTTCCCCGGCTTCCATTGAAAACAGATTTTTTGTAAAATGCAAGAGGAAACAGCATTTCTCTTGAAATGGTCATTATGATTCCTTCACCTTTTCCTTTATAATTATAATTCAAATACTTCCATATCATCCGGCACATACAGATTACCGTGATAGTACTCTTTTCCTTCTTCTGTATAAAGCTCTTTGCGCCTTGCGATATTCTTATCCTCGGTATGATAGAGGATCAAATTCGGGATTTTCAGCTCTTCTGCTGTCTGGCACGCCTCTTTTACCGTACTGTGATGTTTTTCGTAAGGGCCAAATTCATCCGCCTCGCTGTACAGGCAGAACGCCTCATGCATCAGCCAGTCACTGTCCTTTGCGAACTCATAATCCTTCTCATTATACGGCTCGTCCCCTGCGCAGGTAAATTTTACATTTCCCGGAAGCATCATGGTAAAGCCGTACTGTTTTGCTTTTGTGGAATAAATATCAAAGAAAGTTACCGGACAGTCCAGAATTTCTCTTGTCTCCCCATGAGCCACCGGAGTAAGGAGGATTCTCTCTCCGATATGCTTTGTTACTTTTTTCTGTATAGTCAGATCAGTGATCGTCCTGATAACCGGAATCAGATCTTCATGGCAATAGATATTCAAATTTCCCTCATATTTGCCTTTATTCATATTCTGCCCGATCATCCGTACAAGCCAAATCAGCCCCAGAAGATGATCAATATGTTCATGAGTAATGAAAATATCGTGGATCTGGGACAGCGGTATTCCTGCGTCTTTCAAACGCTTCAGGATCTGATTTCCGCCCCCTGCATCTACCAAAAAATGTCTGTCTCCATCTGAAAATACAAAGCATGTATTGTAGCATTCCGTAACAGCTGCATTTCCGGTTCCTAAAATTGTAAGCTTCATCTTTTAATTTTCCTTTCCTGTTTCACATTTCTCATAAAATTTAATCAGGGCCTGTGTACCGTCCTCCTCACAGCCTGCCTCTGCAAGCGTTTCATAATTGTCCAGCACCCTTTCCAGTACATTCAGATCCAGCTCTTCGCTCTTCGCCTCGCTGGCAGCCAGCTTCATATCCTTGATAAAATGCTTGATAAAAAATCCCGGAGCAAAATCCCCTTTTAATATCCTGGGGGCAAGGGTATCAAGCTGACGGCTTCCCGCCGCTCCCGTTGCCACCGAATCAAGGAGAGTCTGAAGATCAAGACCCTTGGCCTTTGCATAGCTTAACGCTTCGCAGAGTCCGGATATGGTTCCTGCTATTATGATCTGATTCGCAAGTTTTGTATTTTGTCCTGCTCCTGCCGCTCCTTCATAATTGATATTGTTTCCCATTGCTTCAAACAACGGCAGACAGGACTCGTAATCTTCCTTCGCTCCTCCCACCAGTATGGAAAGAGTTCCTGCTTTTGCCCCTGTATCTCCTCCTGTCACCGGAGCGTCCAGCGCATGAAGTCCTCTCTCTTTGGCCTCTCTGTCAATCTTTTCTGCGATCTTCGGACTGGAAGTTGTCATATCAATGACATAGGCTCCCTGTTTCGCATTCTGCAAAATACCATTTTCTCCAAAATAAACTTCCTCCACATCTTTCGGATAACCTACGATCGTAATCACCGCATCTGCATCTTTCACACACGCCGGGATCGTCTCGTAAAATACAGCTCCCTCCTGCTCCAGATCAGACACCTTGCTTCTGGTCCTTGCATAAATATTAAGTTCATATCCTTTTTTCATCACGTTTCTGGCCATGGATTTTCCCATGATCCCTAATCCGATAAATGCTATTTTTTTCATTGCCCTGTCTCCTTTTCCTTTCTGCTTTACGCTATCTATCATACTACCAATCCTGTTCTTTCCGCCATACTTCTTCCTTATTTTTTTATTAAACTTATTGACTTTTCCTCTTCGAAAAGTTCATACTGAGCTTAAATAAATAAGAAAGTGAGTGAGTGCCGATGGACATTAAAGTAGCGGAAGATGTTTCAGCAGAGTATCTGTCAATTGTCAATGATATTCTTAAGGATGCGGATTTCCGAAAACTTGCCCTCTATATCCAGCATTTAAGGACGACCAGGCTGATCCACAGTCTGAATGTTTCTTATCTTTCCTGGAAAATTGCCAAAAAGCTGGGCTGTGATGAAAGAGCCGCTGCCCGCGCCGGACTTCTCCACGATTTCTTTCTCTACAAATTCAGTGACCCGAAGCCGGTAAAGGAACTGCAGGCCTTTTATCATCCGAAAGTAGCCGCAAAAAATAGCAGTGAGCATTTTGACATATCCGAAAAAGAACGTCTGGCAATTCTTTCACATATGTTTCCGCTGGGACCTCTTCCCACAAGCCGGGAAGCCTGGATCATTACTTGCGCCGACAAGCTCTGCGCTGCAATGGAACTGTGTTGTTTTTCCATTGCATTTGCAAAACAGGGACGCGTCATAGTGATTCCGGCATAATAAGTTGAGAAGAAATGAAATTTCCTGCCAAACAAGTAAAAAGAGACACTTCCTGATATCAGAGAGTGTCTCTTTCCTCTTTCCATAAAAAGCTGGAAATCGGACTTGAACCGACGACCCCTTCATTACGAGTGAAGTGCTCTACCGACTGAGCTATTCCAGCAAACTGTAAATGTCATTTTCAAACCAGTACGCATTCAAGTATAGCTGTGTGTCGATCGTTTGTCAATAGATTTTTAAAGGGGTATTGTCTTTTTTCTCAAATTCACAATCCGTATAAACGGCAACGCTATCTGACTTTTGTCATCCTGCCTGCGTCCATCTCCCAGACATGATCTGCAAGAAGTGTGATATCTTCACTATTATGGCTGGTAAGAAGAATCGTCTTGCCTTTCTCTTTCCGCTCCATCAGCAAGGAACGTATTTCTTCCACCCCTTTCTTATCTAATCCATTAAAAGGTTCATCCAAAATAAGAAGATCCGGATCCTCCATGATCGCTTGAGCGATTCCCAGTCTTTGCTTCATTCCCATAGAATATTTGGCTACTGCTTTTTTTGAGGAAGGATCCAGTCCTACTTTGCGGATTACCTCCTTAATCTGCTCGTCTGTAACGCACCTGCGGATTCCTGCCAGCAGCCGGAGATTTTTAAACCCTGAGATTTGTGGAATAAATCCCGGATGCTCAATGATCAGCCCGATAGATTCCGGGAAATCCACATCTTTTCCAATCTGTTTCCCATCTACTGTAATCTTCCCTTCTGTTGGGGTAAGAAAACCGCAGATACATTTAAAAAGCACACTTTTCCCTGAACCATTATTTCCAATTACCGCATAAGTTTTCCCTCGTTGAAATTCGCAGTTGATTCCCTTAAGAACCTCTTCTTCCCGGAAGGTTTTTCTTAAATTTTCTATCTTTACCATTATTTCATTCATCCTCCGCCCCTCCGTTTCTCTATGAAAATACGAACTGATATCGTCTAGCCAGCTTTCTGATGATAAAAATGTTTAACAGAATCCATAGGCCAAGGATCAGATAACTATGCCATAACCTTGGTAACAAATCATATCCGAAATTATGCATATAGTAGGTAGCGTGATTTAAGGGTGAAATCCATCCAGTGATCACATTGCTTTTATACTGCAGTATCTGTGGTATGTCCAGGATTCTCCCGATGATTTCTGGATTTAACAAAAGCCCATAAAGATTCAGGATAAATACACTTAAGACCCCTCCGAACTGATTTTTCAAAAGATTAAATATCATCATAATCGTCGCTGTCAGCAGCGTATATAGAGTCATCAGAAGAAAGATCTCTGCCATGCACTGATAAGGCTTTGACATTTCCATCGTTTTCACGGATGCCGGCAACGCTATATCCTCTCCCACGCCAGAATAACCAAGAAGCGCTCCTGTCTCACTCCACATATTTCCCACAAAAGACAAAGGTGCACACAAAATGCAAAACATTACCAGCACAAAAAACATGTAAAGAAATGTTACCGTTACAATATACAGAATTTGTGCGCCCATCCAGGCCTTTCGTCCGCTCCTCATCAGATAATAGGGCGTGGCTTCATTGAGAAAAGGCATATCCATAAAGAAAAAAATCAGAAGAAAAGATGCCAGCAAAATGGATTTCCCACCACTAAACGCCCACACAAAGGGTTCAAAAATCTGCATGGTAGTCTCATATGTACGTGCAAACATAATGGCTTTGGCTGACATCATAACGCAAAATACAAAGGCCAATACAAAAGCCAGCATGATTCGGGGATTTTTCTTCCATCCCAGAAAATTCAGTTTAGTTATGGAACATACAAGACGGAACTCATTCATGGGTCCACCTTCTTTCCATGACGAACAGATAGCACGCTGCCGCCAGCACGTTAGCAACGGCCAAAACCACTACAACCTGGCACACCGGGGAGATCCGCAGTAACATCCACTCTTTGGGATTTAAAAGCGGATAGTCTGAAAGATACGCCTGAAACAGTGTGGATATCACATAGTATAGAATAAAAGGAGCCGCATATGCCATATAACGATTATTGGAAGTGCCTGCAATTGCTCCTCCAAGCAAAGCATATAAAGAGCTGTTCATACACAAGATTACAGTTCGTTTACACAAATATACAAGACTTTCCATTTGAAAGTTCTGTATTTCCATTTTATCCGTGTGAAACATAAGCATAAACACAACCATAAGAAGCAGAACTGTCGCAAGAACAGTCAGGATTCCAAATGTAATACAACTGAGTATCTTACTGGTGTAGTATCGTTTCTTTGTTGTTCTAAGAATACTGTAGTACAATGTCCCACTCTGTAAATCTTCTATATACATCCCGCTTGCTGCCAGAGTACATGCGATTGGCAGTACGTAAGTCAGAGCGTCTGTATGAAGGGCCAGATAAGCTGCAGAAAGGAAACGGATCTCCCCTTCCGGCAGCACTGTTTCAGAAATGTATTCCAGCATTTCTCCCATACCAAACGCTCCGGCTAAAAAGCACAGCACAATCCCCACATAAAAACCTGTGGAACATAATCCACGCTTACAGTCTACCTGATACATTCTGTTCATGATTCTTCCTTTCAGAAATTAGTCTACCGGAATCCGAGAATCAATATTAGGCTGGATATACCCTCCGTCAATGGCATTTAAAACAACTATCATATCACTAAAAGGAGTGGTTCCCAAAGTTCCAAAAGTCACTTCGTGTCCCACAGTAAAGACCCAAACCGGCACAAGCCACGCTCCGTCGGGATTCTCAAATGCCGGGACATTTGCTCCGCGAAGCTGGACATCTTTAATCTCATAATAATAGATATCTCCATAGTCCTCCTCCCCATACTTTGCCAGAGAAACATACAGTAGATGATCATATAATTTTTCTTTTATTTCATCAAAAGATAATAATTCAGTATTCTCTGCTATCGTCCCTACCTTTTGGGAAAGATTATCCCATTCAAACTGCATGATCCCTTCCCCGGTCACAATAATACGAATTTGCTCCGTAGCAAAAGGAGGGGCATAAACTTCTTCCGGCAGATCATTAAAAGGCTGCTGAAACGGCTGTTCATATCCTGCAAGCTCTCCCGCCTTCCGATTGTAATAAATGGAGAATCCGTAATCTGTGATTCCCTCATCCTGATTCACGCCTGCCATACTCTCACCCTCTGCATTTCCAACCGTCCTGCAGCATCCCGTCATCGTGTAATCATTAAGTCCGAGATCTTCTAATACTTTTCCGCACATCGCAACTGCTTCTTCCTCCGAAATTGTAAAACGGTCTGTATCGTTCATCTCTGTTTCTATCCACTGAAGATATTCCAGATAGTTTTGACCGATCTGCAAAAGCTCACAGTTTTTCAATTTTTTTGCCAATTCTTTTTCGTCTATAAAATTCCCCTGCTGAAAAAGAAAATTTGTGGTACTTCCAACGTCCTCATCATAGTCGATCGCATAAATCAATGGATCCGTTTTCTTCCCGCAATCTACCCTTGCCCGAAATCCGATCTTCTCATCTGTATCAAAATAAAATTTACTGTATCTCGGTGCTATAGAACCGCTCTTTGTCTGTATCCGTTCGTACTCTGTCTGGCATGGCTTATCAAGTTTCACCTCCACAGACTCTTTGCTCTCTTTTGGCGGCGCATCCTGCAACAGTTCATCAATTTGGCCTGTTTTGGCATCTATGATCTCCTGATCGTCAAATCCCCACTCTCCTTTGCCTTGCTGGAGAATTTCCTTTTCTTCCTCAAGGCGCGCTTTGCTCATCTCCGGCTCCTTATACAGCGGATTTCCGTCCGAAAAATACTCACAAAGCTGCTCCAGCAGTTCCCCTGTCATATGCTGCACTTCCAACTCATATACCGGTGCATTATAAATCTGAGGAAGATTGATCTGACAGTCCGCCTTGATGGATACTGCTATGTTTCCTTTTTCTACCGATTCCTGCCACTGATCTGGCGCTCCAAAGTCCTTGGGTATTTGCGACTCCTTTGGAAGAATACTGTCCTTTGGCAGTCCCTTAGACTTATCAAGCACAATCTCCTCTTCCGGAGTCTCTTGACAGGCAGCTAAAGATAATACCATACATAAAACGCAGCAAATGGATAATATCTTTCTTTTCATACATTTATCCTCCACACCCATATCTTCTTCCTTTTACAGGACTATTTATATATTGTATTGTTGATATTATTATAAGATAAATTATCAGTATATTCAATCATATGTTAATCTGTTTTTTGAATTTTCCAACTCTCTTACAAATAAAAAACAGCAGTACCCATAAGATACTGCTGCACACATTTTTCTTAAATATCATAATGATACCTACAAGCCAGAATGTAAACATTATTTTCATCTATTCTATATACCAACCTGTCAGTGTCATTTATTCTTCTGCTCCAGAATCCAGACAGATTTCCAACCAACGGCTCTGGTTTTCCTATGCCTGTATTCCCATTTCTTGATATGTCATCCAGAAGGCGATTTATTTTCTTCAATGTTTTCCGGTCTTCCGTCTGCCAATATATATAGTCTTTCCATCCATTTTCTGTAAAAACTTTATTCATCGCCCGCCTCATCCAGATTGTGCATGGAAACCATTCCCTGTTCTAATTGTTTCTTAGACTCCATCAGCCAGTCATAATTTGTCTTATTCCCGACAAGATGCAGATTTTCCATCATATTGTTATAAGATTCTTCCGAAATCATAACCACATTTTTATTGTTTTTTCTGGTTACGATCAGCGTTTCATAATCATCTGTAACTTTATCCATACAGCTTTTCATATTTTCTCTAAGCATAGTATAATTAACAGCCAACATATATCGCACCTCCAGACATACTGTTTTCTGTATTTACATTATAACGTACAATATTTTGTACGTCAATTCTCTTAGTACAATTATATGTACTCATCTGCTCTTCTATTCTAAATAATTTTCATTTTTCAAAATTCAGCTGTTTCAAGCCGCCTCGAACTGTATCTTAATGGGGCAGATCTCCGCTTTCGTTCCAACCCGCATATTCGGCCCGAACAGTCCTACGCCGGAAGTCACGATATTGTGCATGTCACCTTTCTTAAGATAACCGCACGGATTTTCCCACAGGAAATCCATGACAAGATTGCCGGGGAACATCTGCCCGTCGTGGGTATGTCCGCACAGATCTACATCCACGCCGGCCTCGGATAATTCTCCAAGCTGGCTTGGCTCATGGTCTATCACAAGGATCGGTTTATCCTGATCCATATCTTTTGTAATCTCCTCTGGCTTGGCCCGCCTGGTAATTCCTCTTCCCGGGCGCTTTTCATCCGGACGCCCATAGAGATAGAAGCTGTTGTCGATCAGCACTCCCTCATCCCTAAGAAGAGTGATTCCTGCTTTTTCAAGAAGCTCGTCCATCCTGGGATCACTGGCTTTTTCTCCTTCCCTGCTTCCGAAAGTAAAGCCTGCCAGGATCTTTTCCTGAATATCATGATTCCCATAGCAGGCAAACACACCATATTTACTCTTGATTCCTTTCAAAATGGAAATCAATCTTTCCGGATCGTCCAGCGCCTCATATTCGTTGTCAAAAATATCTCCCGCTATCACAACCAGATCCGGGTTTTGTGCATTGACTTTCTCTGTCATCTGTTCCATCTGACGGCATCCGATATTATAGCCCAAATGCAGGTCTGCAAGAAGCACCACATTCAGTTCATCCAGATTGCCTCCGTTCTTTTTTACGGTAATCTCATACTCTGTTGTCCGTATGATTCTGGCATTCACTACCCCCCAGACAGAAACGGCCATAATGATAAGAAGGGCCGCTCCTCCTCCAACGGCCAGCGTCCTGCGGGAGCGAAGTTTATCCTGATCGATCCTCTTTACCCGCCGCAGGATCAATCGTATCACATCTGCAATGACAACTGCCAAAACCGCATACAAAAGTACGCCGAGCCAGTAATTTCCCAGTGATTTGAAAAATCTCTGCAGATTGCCCGCCGGAAGAAGGAAGCCGATCAAAAGGGAAGAGGCCAGGATAAAATAAATCACGGCCATCCCTGCTTTCATCCATTTCTTCTGAAAGAAGTGATGGCAGGCCCCCATCCAGCGGAGCAGCCAGCGAAATAAGTATAGATTAACCAGTATATAAATTGGGGATAAATAGATTGCAAGCATATGTATTATTCTCCTGTATATGTATGTAAATCTTGTTTTCCTGATTCCAGTTATCTGTTACCACTCTACTTTCATAATCCGTAATTCCCTTTCCGGTATTTGGATATTTCATAGAATAAACGGTATCTGCCGCAAAGATCACTGTGAGCACCACACAGAAGGGGGCCAAAATCTGAAGAGGTATCTTCTGGATCGCATTGTCCAAAAGAGGCGCCAGGACATAGACCAGACCTATACCCCCAATTCCGAATACAAGAAGTCCCTCTGCGCAGATCCTCCCGTGCAGATTCAGAAAATATCCGCTGTAATCCCACCATCTTTCCCCGTTGTGAGCCATTTCCAGATAATAGGAGGAAAAATATTCCACTGTTCCGCAGAGAAGAATAATTCCCACAAATTCTGCCAACGGCCTGTTTCTGATCTTGTTCAGCAGTAAGAGAATGAGAACCCCTCCGCCCCCGTAAATCGGCAGCCATGGTCCGTGAAGGACTCCTCTGTTCACAAATTCTCCGTCCTGCACCAGGTGAAGGCTGACCTCCCACAGCCATCCCATGAAGGAAAAGACAAAAAATAAAACAATGACAGACCACACCGAATAATGACGGAGATAATGGATCATTTCCACCTTTTTTCGCTTTTCTTGCTCCGGAAGCGCTGACAATCGGCTGGGATATGACTTTCTGTCCACTGCGTCTTTTAAAAACTGCATTCGCATATGAAGAGCCTGTGTCTCCTCATATTCTCTTTCTTCTTTTGTATTTGTCAGCAGGATACCCAGATAATCAGCAAAGAATTTTCGGATCCCCTTCAATTTCCTTCCATCTCTTTTCGGTCTTACCAGCGCTGAGATCACATCTTCATAGGCAAGATAGATCATCTCATCTTCTGCCTTTTCAAAAAGATAAGTATCATTCAAATACTGACTTCCCTTTATACGGGCCTTTTTTGCTTCCTCCCGAAGCTGTGCATAGTATTCACTGAAGGAAGCTGCCCGGTAAGGATTAGAGTAAAATATCTCAGACAGCCCTGCTGTCGCCGCTCCCAAAAATGTCCACGGCAAAAAAGAAAGCTCATAGACAAAGCATTCCCATTTATGTCCCTTCATCATCCTTCTGGAAAGACGAATCGCCTCCCTGGAGGAAATATCCGGATTCTCCGCCACAATATAGGACACCAGGTAATAGGAATAATATTTGATAATTCCTCCGATAATTGTAAAGGACCACAGGAACTGAAAAAAGGCGGTCAAAAACATGGTACAGCATGCTTTTACCCACTTTTTCACCCGCAGCAAAAACAGGCACCTTTGAAAAGGTATCGTTTCATAAATCCGCCCTTCCAGAAAAATTCTCCTGGCAATCACGGATACAACATTAGTTATGAAAAACCAGACAGAAAACAGAAATGCAATTCCAAAAAGTACCAAAACCAAAATTGCCGCACTCTCTGATCCCAGCAGCGAATGAAGCGCGCCCACTAAAAAGACCAGCGCTGATCCTGATGTAATATTGTTTACAATACCCGCAAACACTCCCCGGGTTCTTCCAAATACCGGATTCCCCTCCAGGGATCTTTCTTTCTCCTCTTCCTTGATCTGACTGGAGAGCTCCTGCCCGCCTTCCTGATCGCCCGCCAGCAGATCTGCAATAACATCGATCAGCCCGTCGCTGTTTGCGCCGATTCTCGTCAGTCGCTCTTCATCCTCTATGCGGTATACTTCCTCTGCCGGAGTGATATCCAGCACATTGAGAGAAGAGGAAAATTCCACTCCCATATATGCCATGATAAGACATACTGCCACATAGAGAATATAGTGCTTTTTCACAGCCTTTTTGGCCTTCCTTTTCATCTCTTTTCTTGTCGTCATCTGTTTTTATCCCTCATCAGTACTCTTATGCACCATAATCTGCGGGTAAGGAATGACGATTCCTTCCCGGTCAAAACTAAGTTTAATATCTTCTAAAAATTTCCACCGTACTTTCCAGTATTCATCCATGCCTGTCCATGCCCTGACGCCCAGACGTACTCCGCTGGCTCCCAGTTCATCCACGAACACATTCCTCTCTTTATCCTTCATGATTTCCGGTGTGTTCTCCAGCAGATTTTCAAGAATATCCTTGGCTTTGCGAAGATCAGATTCATAAGAAATCTCTATTCGAAGATCCAGCTGCCTTTCGTCCCTCGCTGTCACATTCGTCAGACTATTGTTGGTCAGCATACCGTTCGGCACAACAATGGTTTTATTATCAACCGTTGTCAGCTTCGTATAAAAAAGCTGGATTTCCTTTACCGTACCTTCATTCTTATTGTTATCCTCAATAATATAATCTCCTACCACAAAAGGACGAAGCGTCAGGATCAGCACGCCTCCCGCAAAATTGGAGATCACGCCCTGCAGTGCGAGGCTGACTGCCACGCCTGCCGCCGCCAGGATGGTTGTAATAGAAGAAAGATTTACGCCAAAACTGGTAATGATCAGGATGACCAGCACCGAGTACAGCCCGAATTTAATGATGGAATCGGTAAACTGCTGTACTCCCTTGTCCGCATGGGACCGTTCAAATGCTTTTCCTGTCAGCCTTCGCACCATCCGGATCACACATTTTCCTATTACAAATACAAGAATTGCCAGAATAATTTTGATCCCAAATCCGATCAGATCCGGAATATGGTCCTGAGCATATTGAATAAAAAGGTTTACATTTTCCACTGTTTCTTCTGTTGTCTGTGCAATTTCTTCTGTATCCATCTTTCTGCCTCCTTATTCTTTATCCTTCAGTGCAAGAAATGCACACAAATTCCCTCTGTTCCATCCCTGGACTCTGTGTGAAAATAAAATCTTCGGATTGCAGCAGGTACACACATTTGTCACTGCAATATGTTCCGGAAGCACGCCTGCCTCCTGAAGATTGATCTCATTTGCCTTCCACAGATCAAGCTGAAATTTCCCGTTTTCTTTTTTATAAAATAAATCTTTCCAGTCTTCCTCCCGAAAAGCCTCTTTAAAACGGCTGGTCACATCTTCGCTTACCTCATAGCAGTCCTGGCAGATAGAAGGTCCAACCGCCGCTATGATATCTTCCGGCCTTGTTCCAAAGCATTCCTTCATTTTTTCCACAGTAGCTGCCGCCATCTTTCCTACGGTTCCCCGCCATCCCGAATGGCTAAGTCCGATCGCCCGTTTTACCGGATCCACAAAATACAAAGGCACGCAGTCAGCATAAAACGTCACCAGGCAAATGCCGGGACTGTTTGTCACAAGGCCGTCTGTCTCTTTAAGCGTACTTCCTGCATCCTTTCCAGATACAACAGCAACATTGGTTGTATGGGTCTGCTGTGTATAGACCATCTTCTCCTTTTCCACACCGATAGCCCGGGCAATCCTCTTTGTATTTTCCTCTACTGCTTCCGGATTGTCTCCCCTGCTTAAGCTCAAATTCATAGAGGAATACCCGCCTTCACTTACACCGCCAAGCCGGGTAGAAAAGCCATGAGAGACGATACCGGTATTTTCCAGAATCGGATAGGAAAGAAATGGTACTCCCTCTTTTACCTTTTCTTCTATTACATGGTCATTATTTTTATAAATCAATCCAATACTCATAGGCCCTTCCTCTCCTTCTATCACTTTATCATCCGTCATCTTATCCTGCAAGCTTACTCCATATAGGGAAATGCATTGCGGATCAGTTCGATCTTTTCCCCGCTTCCGGTAATTCCCGCCACATCAAAACGGCAGGCTTCTCCATCCAGTCCTCTTTCCATAATATAAAACATGGCGCACCTGGAAATCGTCCGCTGTTTTTGCAGCGTCACCGCTTCCAGAGGTGTGCCTTTTTTATTGTCTTTCCTGTATTTCACTTCACAGAATACAAGGTATTCCCCATCCCTGGCTACAATATCAATTTCTCCTGCCCTGCATCTGTAATTGTATTCCAGGATTTTATAGCCTTGTTTCTCCAGGTATTCCCCTGCTTTTCTTTCATAAAACGACCCTGTTTGTCTTTGATTTTCTTCCCGCTTTCTCATTTCACAAAATTTCCGATAAAGCTTCGTCTGTGTATGACACATGGTCCCAGTGTCTTCAGCGCCTGGATATGCGCCTTTGTCCCATATCCTTTGTTGGATGCAAAGTCATATCCAGGAAAAATCTCCTCATATTCCTTCATCATCCGATCCCTTGTCACCTTTGCGACAATGCTGGCTGCCGCGATGGAAATACTCTTGGCATCTCCCTTTACAATGGGGACCTGGGAAATTTCCACACCAGGAATAGTCACCGCGTCATTCAGCAGAAGATCCGGGCGCACCTGAAGCTTATCGATAGCCATGCGCATCGCCTCATAAGTTGCCTGAAGAATATTGATCTCATCAATCCTGGCCGGACTGGCCATCCCTATGCCGACAGCAACTGCTTTTTCCATAATCTCATCATAGAGCGCTTCCCGCTTCTTCTCTGAAAGTTTCTTAGAATCATTCAGATATAAAATTTCTGTATCCCTGGGAAGAATGACCGCTCCTGCCACCACCGGGCCTGCAAGCGGACCTCTTCCCACCTCATCAATGCCGCATATGGCCAAGCAGGAAGCATACTGCTTTTCATATACGCTCATCGCTTCCAGGCGCTCCCGTTCTTTTGCAAGTCTGGCGGCCTGTTTTTCCATTCTTTCCCGCTCTTTTTTATTCATGACGGATCACTCCCATTTGGTCAAACGGATAGATTCTGACCCAGGCTCTTCCCAGCAGATCCTCCCGGTGCAGGATTCCTACACTTGGATCCCTGCTGTCCGAACTATGATTCCTGTTGTCTCCCAGAACAAAATATTCATCCGCTCCCAGGGTAATAGGCTCTGATGCAATTCCTCCATCCGCCATAGGCTCCGCCCCATAAATATCACTTTCCAGAAGTTCTCCGTTAATATATACATATCCTCCTGTCACCTGCACCGTCTCGCCCGGCAGCCCGATGATCCTCTTGATATAATATGTATTTTCTTCATATTTATAAGGGAATACGATAATATCATATCGTTTGGGATCCCGGAACCGATAGGAAATCTTGTCCACGATCAGGTTATCTCCATCACTTAACGTTGTCTCCATCGATGATCCGCTGACCCGCGTTCTCTGTCCTACGTAAGTAATAATCAGGTAAGTCAGCCCAATGATAATCAGTATATAGATGATCCAGCCCAGCAGTTCCCGGATAATTCCGTGTTCCTTCCGACGGCCTCTCCTATATCTAGCCATATGTTTATCCTCTTTTCCTGTCGCATTCTGTCTTGATTTTATCATATCCTGTCCGGATATTCCAGAGTAAGCTCTCCCAGCCGTCCACTGCGGAAATCATCCATCAGAAGGGCCGCTGCCTTTTCCACATCCAGCTCATTTCCCCGCACAATACAATGCCGGCTTTCCGCAATCCGATTCAGCACTTCGTAAACGTCTCCGGTTTCTTCTATATTATATTTTCCGGCAATGATTCCCGGATAGTGCTGCTGCATAAATTTCAGAAATTCCGCCGCCAGTTCTTCTGTATTTAAGATCTCATCTTTGATCGATCCAATAAAGGCAAGCTTCATTCCCACCTGCTGATCTTCAAATTTCGGCCAGAGGATTCCCGGCGTATCCAAAAGCTCCACCCCTTTATTGAGGCGGATCCACTGCTTTCCCTTTGTCACTCCAGGCTTATTGCCCGTCTTTGCACAGGCCTTTCCCGCCAGCGTATTAATAAAGGTAGATTTTCCCACATTGGGAATCCCTACTACCATGGCGCGGACCGGCCGGTTTAAAATTCCTCTTTTCCTGTCCCTTTCAATCTTCTCTTTGCAGGCCTCCTGAATGACAGACTGGATATTTTTGATCCCGCCGCCCTTCTTGGAATTAACCTTCACCGCAAGATAGCCTTTGTCTTTAAAATATTCTATCCAGGCATCATTCCACTTGTTCTCCGCCAGATCTGCTTTATTCAGCAGGATCAGCCTGGATTTCTGCCTGCCCAGTTCATCAATATCAGGATTCCTGCTGCTTAGGGGAATCCGGGCATCCACCAATTCGATCACGAGATCGATCAATTTTATATTTTCCTGCATCATACGCCTTGCTTTGGTCATATGTCCAGGATACCATTGAAAGTGCATCTGTTCTTTTCTCCTCTTTTATTTCAAACATGTTATCTCTATGATCTGACAAAGCCAAAATTATTTCCCGGCGAAACGACAAACCATACTTTCCCGTAAATATAGGATCTCTTCACATTCCCAATATCTGCCATTCTGCTGTCCTCACTGTTCTGGCGGTCATCCCCCAGTACAAAGAACTCATCGCCTGCCAGTTCTATTTCCTTGTCCACAATTCCCACATCTGTGATCTCCGTTGTCTCGTAGTCTTCTTCCAGCCTTTCACCGTCAATATAAACTTTTCCCTCTATAATCTCCACGGTTTCACCCGGAAGGCCTACAATTCGTTTGATATAGTAATGGGAATTTTCATTTCCTTTTGGCTTAAACACAATAATATCGCCCCGTTTTGGCGCTGTAGCATCATAGACAATACGATTTACCAGTGTAACATCTCCATTTTCCAAAACCGGCTTCATGGAATCCCCGACTGTCGCCACCCTCTGTCCGAAATACCACACGAACACAAAGGCAAACAAACAGACAAGAGCAATTTTTCCTGCCCATACCACAACCGGCTTCAGCATTTCAATGTGAAATTTTTTTCTTCTATATCTTCTTCTGAATTTTAATCCTCTCATAATCAGCTGTACCTATATAGCAGAGAGTTACTATTCACAGCTACTCCACCTACATGCGCACTCGTTGCGCTTATATGCTTCAGTTCCGCCCCTTACGGGGCTAAGACTGTGAATAGTAACAAAAAGGGACAAGATACAATATGTATTTGTCCCTTCCTCTTGTGTTTTCCTATTTTACTAACTCTTTTACCTTAGCAGCTTTACCTACACGGTTTCTTAAGTAGTTCAGTTTCGCTCTTCTTACTTTACCGCGGCGAACTACTTCAACTTTCTCCACATTAGGAGAATGAAGCGGCCAAGTCTTCTCAACACCTACACCGTTGGATGTTTTCCTTACTGTAAATGTCGCTCTTGTGCTTCCACCCTGTTTTTTCAGGACTGTTCCTTCAAAAACCTGGATTCTTTCACGGTTTCCTTCTTTGATCTTACCGTATACTTTTACGGTATCGCCTACGTTAAACTCCGGCGCATTCTCTTTGAGCTGTTCTGCTTCAATGCTCTTAATAATTTCGTTCATGTGTGACCTCCTTGTTATTCGGACGTTCTTAATACATTTCTATTTCCCTCTCTTACAAAGGGCGCGTATCAGAGGACCATCTCTTTTTCTCACAACATGATTTATGATAACATATGAGAAGGAAGAATGCAAGGATTATTTTCCGGTTATACCGCTGCTTTTCCTTCGGAAATCCACTTCTGGACTATACCAACGCTCTCTTTCACTACTGCTGCAATCTGCTCCACCGGCATGCCAAGATTGGCCATGGATAGAACCGTTTCCTGTTTCATTTCTAATCTTCCTTCCTCACGACCCTTTTCTTCCAGTTTCTCTAATGCCGTACACATGTTCATTCCTCCTTCACTCTCCAAGGCTTCTTCAACGATCAAGCTGCTGTCTGCCATAACTCCGATCACCGCACCCACGTCGGATTTCACTGTTTTTTCTCCATAAAATTTCTTCACCTTAGCAAATTCACCCTGATAAATATATCTGGTGATTTCAAAAATAGTCTGAACATCTTCATTATCAAAATGATATTGGGATGACTCCCTCACCTGCAGCAGATTCATCCGATAATCCGAAAACACTCCGGAAATCTCCGAGGGCATATCACCGATCATGTCCTTCAGGCTCTGTGCGCCATCCCACGGTTTTTCATCATAATAGATCACAATGGTTATAATAGGATGCAGCCGGTCTCCTTTATGCAGGCCGGAAAGAAATTCTTCAGCAGTCGCCTTATCACCAGCTCCCTTGTGCTTCCCTGCAATTTCCTGACATTCTTTCAGGTAACTTAGCGCATCATAAATCATAACTCTCAGTGGCATCCCATAATGGATCTTCCGCTGATTCTCTATTCCCAGTATCACAAAGTCCGTGCCATGAGCTGCCTTTTTCACAAGATCTCTGGTTCTTGTCAAACTTTCTTCATACTTTCCAGATTTTATGAAATTGGATACATCTGTATCCAGCTCTTTCAGCGCCTCCGGCTGTATCACCGTCTTACCGCCAAATACAACTGTGTTAAAGAGACTGGCAAAATGTCCGTTATCTCTCCAAAAACTTTTAAATATAACGTCAGGCTTGATTTCCGTGTTTCTCATATTCACTCCTCTTCCATTCTGTTGCTGAAAATAAGTAACAATCTGTCATTACAGTATCTGATTGGCTATCACGGAAAGAATCTGCTCCAGACTATATCTCTATTCATCGTCAAGGATAGATGACCTTTCTCATATTCCATCTATCCTCTTATCAATTTACATAATTTATTATAGAACAAAAAAGAAGGAAAGTAAAGACCGGATTTATGGAAATTAATATCTGCTCTTACTTCCCCTCTAAACTCCTTATTTTCAATGTGACATATACAGTCCAACCTCAGTTTCCCTTATATTACTGCCTTACTTTCGAAGATCCACTTCTGGACTATACCAACACTTTCCTTTACTACTGCTGCGATATGCTCCACCGGCATGCCAAGATTGGCCATGGATAGAACCGTTTCCTGTTTCATTTCCATTAAAGTGTACCCTTTGTCAAGGACAAATTAAGAAGAAGGGATTTTTATTTTCTAACCAATAGATGGCTATATCACTATGTTTAATTACCTTCTTCATCCATATCCGCAGAAGGTTTTCTCCCCTTGATCGGATATATTCCTGTTGTTGTCTATTTATAGTATTCATTGGGTGAAAGCTTGGCTAATTCCCATTGATATCGATCCTTGTTATAATAATCCATCCAATCATCAATAATACCAAGAACCTCTCTGTATGTTGTACATTCTTTTATCCTATCTCCTATATGATCCTTCATTCGACCAAAGAAACTTTCCTGTGGTGCATTATCCCAACAATTTCCTCTTCTGGACATAGATTGCCTTAATCCTTTGTCTTTAATCAGTTGTATAAAACTGCAGCTTGTATAATGACAGCCTTGGTCGCTATGTATGATGGTTTCTGTTGTAAGAGATACTCCATGCTTTCTATCATCAGATGGACTGTTTCCAGAACAAAGTCCACTTCTAACGATTCACTTAGCACATAGGATAAAATCTCTTTTGTAAATGCATCTATAATCGTTGATAAATAACAGAATCGTCCTTCAAATGGAATATATGTAATGTCTGTAAGCAGGATCTTCCTAGGACCATACTTTTCAAACTCTCGCTTCACAAGATTATCTGCAACGTTATTTGTTTTTATTGCATTCGCCATCCTTCTGTATGGATTTGCTTTTCTAACATTACACATAAGACCATATTTCTTCATCAACCGTCTTATTTTCTTAACATTCATGATGATGGGCGGTTCCATATGCAGCAGTCTCATATAGATTCCCTGTGCCCCTTTATCATAACCTCTGAAGCTGTAAGCCTCTAATATTCTCTCGAAGTCAGCTCTGTCTTGTTCTTCCTTTTCGGCTCTTTTTTCTGCTGAATGTACCCAGTTGTAATAACCGGATCTGGATACTCCTGCTATTTCACAGAGCATTTTGACTGATAATCTATTATCCGCTTTATGAATTGTCTCTTGGATGATTTCAAATTTATTTTCTGAAGTCTCCATGACTAATCTCTCTTCTTTGAATTGTCTGCGATAATAATTTTTTTTAGGAACTCCACCTCTTGCCTTAAATACAGAAGTTCATTCTGCATGCTTTCTATGGATTGCGGTGATGAGAGTTTCTCTTCGGAAGTTGCTTTCACAGGAACTCTCCTTTGTCTGTTCACCCCTTCCGTGAAGCCATTCCCAGATAGCGCCTGCTTCTTTATATGCTGAACAAGCGAATCTATTTGTTTTTGTCCAAATATATTAATATCAAATCCAAAGTCTCTAAGTATTTTTCGAGGTGTATTTCCAGCCTGATAACTTACCCAAAAATCTTCTTTAAATTTGGCTGTATAATATAATTTATGTTTTGTTACTTTGAAAACATATGGATTCTTTTTCAACTCTTTTATTTGTTTCTCTGTATATTCTTTCATATTTCCTCCAGTAGATAGTTTTATTATATATCATCTACTGGAAGAAATCCCTCCTTTTTATTGTCCACATTTAGGGATTTCTTCCCTTCTGCTTGTGTCCATTTTTAGGGATCCCTTCTTCTTAACCTGTCCATTCTATAGGGTATAGTTTATTCCAGCCCTTGCGTCATTCCCTGCTGCAACCCTCTTTCAATTCCTTCATTATAAATCTCGTCCATCTCACGGCACATACTATCCACTCCCTCCGGCGTTTCCTTTAATTCCCGAACACGCCCAGCTAATATTTCGCTGTACATCTCTTCTGCATTTCGACACTGCAGATCGTGCATCAATCTTCCCAACTCTGTCGTTTCATCCTGGATCTTTGCATTGACATAGATTATATAAGTTTCATCTGGAAACTCTTCCCTTACTTCCTTAATTCTCCTGCCAATATGATAAATAGGAAGCCCATAGCCCAGCACATCGTTTCTTGTAATAAAAATCACATAACTCTCTGCCAATTCCTCAAAATCCTGGCCTTCCTTCAATGTATTCACATCCAGCAGGCTGCTGTGATATCTCGCTCTTTTTACAGAAGCCCCTTCGTTTTCCTGCTGAATCTCTACATTATACCGTTTCTCTTCCATATCACAAACAACGCTGTCAAGAATAGCTGATCTTCCCTGCAGATTCTTGTAATCCTTCTGCAAAATCTGCTCTTTCACCTGCAAATTTTGCTTATCCATAATTACCTGCAGGATATACTCTGTGCATTCCTGCTTTTTCAACACATTCCTCATGAAGATATCGCTCATGATCGTAAGTCCCGCAAGGATCCGCTTATACTTTTCATATCGAATCCCAAGCTCATGATCTTCCACTGGTGCGGTAAAGTTTCTGGCATCTTGCGCCTCTTTCCCCATAGGCAGCCTCCTTTTCTTGGTAGTATGAAGAGGCTCTTTCTCCTACTGGTTTCTCTGATTATCATATCTTATTTTCCATACCATCCAGGAAAGAACCTCTTTACTGTATATAAGTCAGTTGTAAAAGCATTGAGATATCTTTCCTGATGTGTATTTAGAAAATAAGATGCAGGAAACAAGGCTAAGACACTTGCCGCCTCCTGTGGAAGACACAAAAGATTGTGAAGATATAATGCCTTAAGCATAAGTTAACATATGTAGGGTGGGTTGTCTAGTGATTTGACATAATTTCAGAATCATAATTATTTTTACATACGCAAAAAAGATCGCCTATCATTCAGCCGATCCGTTTGCCTGTAATAATATGATAAAATATGGTTTATGCCGCTTCCCCTATCCTCATCCGATTTCTGGGATGCAACTCCCTCAAAATCTCCGCCTGCTTTTTTGCCGCAATATGTATATAAATCTGGGTAGTTTTAATGGAACTATGTCCTAAGATCTGCTGTACACAACTGACATCTACTCCTTCTTCAATCAAATATGTTGCAAATGAGTGACGAAACATATGCGGTGTTATATTTCTTTCAATCCCGGCTAATTTTGTATACTTTTTTAACATTAGCCTTATTGATTGTTCCGTATATCTGCTTCCACGGTTATTAACAAAGAAAAATCCACTCTCCTTAATCACTTCGGCATTTTGATGATAATATTGTCTTAAGATACCCAATATTTCTGTCGAAGCAATTTGGATATATCGCTCTTTTCCACCCTTCCCCATAATTTTGATAAGCCCTGTATTAAGGTTTACACTATCTGCTCTAATATTGGATATTTCGTAAACCCTTGCGCCGGTAGCAAAAAAAGTTTCTATCACTGCCACATCCCGCAGCCAGTATTTATAAACCTTTTCATCATTTTTATTTTCTTGTAGATACATATAATTCAAAAGCTGTTCAATTTCTTCCCGTGGGATAATTCTGGGAAGAATTACTGACTCTTTAAATTTTACTTTTATTTTTCTAAATGGATTGTCTGTAATAATATCCCTTTCTTCTAAATAAGTATAATACGCCTTAATAGATGCTATTTTTCGCTTTACAGTTTTTGGTTTATATTTCTTATGTAATTCTGTTATATAATCTTCTATTTTATCTTTGTTCGGTATATCTTCCAGCGTATATTCCAAGAATTGCTTCAAATCAATTCTGTATGCTTTTAAAGTATTCCAATCCAGTTCCTTTCTAAACTCACAATATTCCAGATATTTTTTCATTTGTTCCGTATAAGCCACTTTTCTGTCCTCCATAACCTTTTTTCGGTAGTGTAGCATATTTACAAAAGAATTACCTAATACACATTTCTTTTGTGTAATCTCTCAATAAAATAACGGCTATCTTATTGCAAGTCGTTCAATTCTAATTAAAGTAAAATGCTCCACTTCAACTTTTTGATTTAATATAGCATTTTACTGTATTATTTTCCGCAGTATCCGTCAGTTATAAAGTCCTCACTTTTTTATCTCCAAAATCGAAGATAATTAGCAGTTATCCGTGATCCGTGATTCTATCTTTATATTCAACAAAAAGGAAAAACAAATGAAAAAGCTTCCAAAATCGTATTGGGATAAATTTAAAGTAGAGAGTAAAAATGGTAACGACTCCAAATATGACGGATTAAAATTCGAAAATCTTATAAATGAATTATTAGCAGTCCTTTACGGAAAAGAATGGGTACGCACTGGAAAATCACATGATAATAATAGAGATTTCTGGACTTTGATGGAAACAGAAGATGGGCAGAACAAACTTTGGGCCGAATGCAAAAATTACAAAGACAAAATTGCTCTTGATATCTTGGCTCCTACTTTAGTAATGGCACAAATTTATGGGGTTAACACTATTATTTTTTTCAGTCGTTCACAGATTAATACACGTGCCAAAAATAAGATATTATTATACGGAGAAAAAACTGGGAAAAGAATCATTTTTTATGATTCAGATATATTGGAAGATTTGATCATTAATAACAGTAGTTATTTGTCCCCAAAATATCGCCCGGATCAGATAATTGATGAGGATATTCCCCAAAAAGAAAACTTTGAAATCTTTTTCTTTCAGGATCCTATATTAGGGACGGTTATATCAGACAATGAATTCATAAACTACAGGTCAGCAATTAAAATTCATTATAATGAATTTTTTACTTTGCTTTTTGTGATTAAAAATCCAACATCAGACAAAATGAATATCAGTTTGTCGTTTTCAAAAGAAAATCCGGACAGATTTTGTTTTGAGTATATGGATGCCAATATTCATAGTGATAATCAGGAGTGGTGCAGAGTAGAGCTTGAAAAAGGCGAGGGTAAAGCAATTCCTCTCAATTTACGTTCCATACTTTTTAAATCCACAATGCAATTGCCGCGTTTTGATATTACAATTCTAACTGCAGAGGGAAAAAACAAGTCAAAATCTGAAGTGAAAAAGGTGAAGTGTACTTGGGTGGGGCAGACCAAATTGATTGGTTCATCATATGAAAAAATTTTAGATGATTTTGAAGAAAAACTGCTTAACAATCGCTCTTTCAGCTGTCTGCTTCTCGCGGGAACCAGTGGGACCGGAAAATCCAGAATTCTGTCCGAAATTATCGGAAAAGGACTAAAGCAGGGCTATAGAATTCTAAACCTTACCGCCACAGAAAATTTCTCATCCTTATATTTAATTCAGGAAATTATCTGCTTTATTTATGAAGTCTCTAAAACAGTTATTCTTTCAGCGTTGGAGGAAAAGATACAGGAAGCAGAGAGACTGGATCCGGAGGAGTCCTCTTCTAGCAAAAAAGTACTGCAATTATTCCGTATTTTAGAGAAAAGCAAAGCGGATCATAATATAAAAAATTTTATTGATAATTATGGAAGTATTATTTTTGAAAGACTTTCGAACTATAAATATATTATTTTGATTGATAATATTCAATTTACAAATGAAGATTTCCAGTATTTTATAGAACAATATACTGTTTATGGTACTAACCAAAGCCGATATAATTATTCGGTACTGGCGGGCGCTTTCAACCTGGACTATATGACTTCCACAGCAGCAAATTTGTTATTTAATCTGCTTCATCTGGGAATCCCTCATATACTCTCCTATACGCTGAGCGGATTTAGAACGAATGAACAGGGCATCCTGTTTCTGCGAGAATTAATCCATACTACCGAAAAGGTCTTCGATCCCTTTTTTGAAAAACTGATAGATCAGGTTTCTCTGAAGCCTTATTATCTTTATCAGGGAGTCAGGTTACTGGAGGAATCAAATGTAATAAAGCAGCTGCCCAATCACCAAGGTTATTTATTTACAGATCTCAACGCTTTAGATGTGTTATTGAATCTGCCAAATGGCATTGCAGATATATTGAAAAAACGCTGGGAATTTATTTCGGATCAAATTGATCCAGGAGAACTTGCAGTAATTTTTTCTGCATTGTATTTATTTGAAAGAATGGACGATCAGGTTATTAATACACTTCAGATTGCTCGTGAATCTGTCAATTTTTTATGTTCTCATAGTTTTATTAAAAGAGATTCAGATGATAAATACGAATTTGAACATGACATTATTCGCAACCATTTTGAAACATATCATAGAGATAAGATTTTTGAGAGTCTTGCGTGGATTGACCAGAATCATAAAGAAAATATTTTATTATTTTACAAAATACCGAAACTACTTTACTATTGCTGTATTAAAGAGGACCCAGAATATGTTGTAAAGACCTGTACTGCTCTAGACACAATCCAAGTCCCAAATAAACTGTCAAAAATATTTTTCGAAAATATATTTTATACATGTCTTAATGCATACTCTATATTTGAACATCTGCCGGACTGGATATCAGCTATACACAAAATATGTATTAATATCAGAGAGTATACAGGTTCTTCCAATGCTGCGGATTTTTATAAAAAGGCTTATGAATATATATTTTCAATTTTTCCAGATATCAATATGCTGTATTCTACAAATTTTAGAAAAATGATACATTCATATTGCGATATACTTGTGGAATCTCATCAGAGAAGCGCTGCCGAAAGCCTGATTCAAGAAATACTGGGTAAAGGTAAGAATACAGAAGAGCTGTCAGACGAGGCGCTGGATGAAAAGTATGTTTTGCAGTCAATTATGTTAAATCGCGAGTATGTAGCCTATAATAATAGCGAACCAACTGAAGAAGTAATTCAAAAACGTAAAAAATTTATGCGGCAGTCTCGTGATTATATTAAGTTGATAAAAGATCCACATAAGAAAGGGTTAATTCAGTACCTGAATGATTCGGATGAAGGGTATAATTATTATGGGTTCCTAAAAGATAAGGACAGGCTGTTTTCTATATGGAATAGATGCATTGGTAATATACCTGAGGAAGTACCAGAAAAAACAATGAATTATTACCGTAAACTAGTACAGTATGATTTGATTAATCAAGACAGCAGAAAGGTAGCTGCTCACATTGCTAATGGCCGAGAGTATCTGAAAACTGGCGAGTATTCCCATGAACCCATGATATTTAATACGTTTTTTATGATGGCAGAAGCGATGGATAAATTGCAGCATATGCCGTGTGAACAGCACTATTATATCTGTAAATTGATCGATGATATACTACAAATTCAGTTAATGCTGAATAATGGGAAAATTGGTGATATTATGCTTATAAAAGGGGTAGATGCCTATTACAGCCGAAATGTTGATGATGTTTACTATTCATTTTATCAAGCGTTTACAGAATACAGAAAAAAGCAGACCTCACGTTTTTGGATAAAACTTCAATTACTGTATGAAAATATACAAATTTCATTTACTGAATTAAATATATATGGTTCTTGTTATAATGTTGACTTTTTGCCGGACAAATACAAAATACCGCTTACACGCGCGCAGTTAAAAAAAATCCGGGTAAGCGGTATTCAGCAGACGTCCGATGGCAAAATGAATCTTCCGTTAATATGATCAGCATTTTTTATCGGCAATATCCTTCAAACGTATTATGTTCCCGTGTCTGTCGATAACCAAATCATATTCAATATTACGTAACTCAAACCACAACTGATTTTCAAAAAGGCCTATAAAAGTATCGACAAAATATAATATGGGAGTGGCCAGATCTAAATAATTGAAAGATACTGTTTCATATAGAGTAATATGTTCATTATCTCGTATGGTATCTGGCCGCTCAATAATATCAAGAAACTCAACATGCAATTCTCTTTTGATCATTTCATAGTAACTATTTCGATCATACATAGTGGATATGTCTAATAATAAATATTTTTCTGCCAGATCAGGATATATCTTTTTTGTATAATCCGCACTGATTTTAAACCAATCCCAGATATCATATACGAATTTTGCATAATCTTTCATTCCATAAATCCCTTTTGCATCCAGGCGATAATAACTGAAGTTTGTTTTTGAGTTATTGGAAGAAGTACTGCCTTTATGAAATGCTATTGCATCTGCAGCCACCCAGGTTTCGTATCCAATATCTCTAAGCCGCAGACAATAGTCGCAGTCGGTATATGAATAGGGAATTTCTTCATCCAGTCCGCCAACTTCCTGGAGCAGACTCTTTTTTGTCATGAGAACGGCACTGCATACAGTCTGCACTTTTCTATTATGTTGCGCCAAAGGATGATTCCAGCTTAATCCCATCATAGTATGGGCGGCGTTGAAACGCGAATACATAATTCCAAAGTCTAATATACGATTGTTTAATGGATTGATAAGTTTGGCACTAACAGCTCCAATATGTTCTGAGGACAGCAGACATTCAAGAAGGTTTTCGTACCAGCCATCCCATACAAAAATATCAGCATCAACAAAAGTGATAATATCTCCGCTGCATACTGAAACACCATAATTGATTGCTTTTGGATATTGTAAATTTGCCTGAAATTTATAATATCTACATCTTTGGGAATCAATGTTGAGCTCTAATTCTGAAGCGTTAACATTATTTCCTATAATTAGAATCTCTACATTTTTATCGACTGTTTCCATAATACGTTTTAGACAATAATAGAGCATATCTTTATTTTTATGATATGTAATAATAATAGACTGTTTCATATATTCCCTCCTTTATCCTCAGGTAGTTACGGATAACTGCTAATTATCCTTCATAATCTTCAACTATTCTCACATCATTCTAGCTTGTAAACTGAATTTGCCACTCGCTTCTCATTTGTAATCGGCGTTGTATAACACCTTTGTTCTATACCATAAAGAAGCTTTTTCAAATCTTCTTCGTTATTTATTTCAAATGATTTTCCATTATATTTTAGTCCTGGGAAATAGTCATTTGTGTATATAAACAACTCTTTTTTTTCAGTTTTATTTAATTTAACTAATGTATCCATCGCCAATGCAATTCTCTTTCTGTTGGCTTTTCCTACCCTGTTTACATTGTAATTATTCCCAAGCTTTATAAATTTCTTATCAAGAAACTTCTCAACTTCTTCTCCTGTAGCTTCTCGATACAACTTATCAATCCCTTTAAAAATCGGCGAAATTGTCTCCAACTTCTTAAAATATAGAATATCCCTCTCCCGCAGATAAATGGCATCAGGAATTTTATTGATAATAATACCTTGTCCTGTTTCTTCAATTTTAAAATCTCCTGAGCAATCAAGAAATTTTTGCTTTCGCATAATTCTACTTTCCATTGCTCTCTGAAAATAAAATTCATTTCCCGACTGATATGCACAAAGATATTGGATCTGATTTATATCCCCTTTCTTCATCTGTGCATATGTAGTAGAGTCAATAGGTTCTCCCAAAAATTGTAAACAAAAATCCTTTTTTGACAGGCTTTTCACGGCATACCATTCATCTTCCTCAAGTTTATAATTCACATCATATTCTACTGCATTTTCTATATCCTCGGGTTTTTCATATATAGTCTTTCCAGATAATATTTTTTCATATTTTTCTATTCGTCCTTTCATTCTTGCGAATAAGTGATCCATGGTCTAACACCCCTTATCGATAAAAGTAAAATCGTTAATTCTTCGTAAATCCAAAAATTGCAATCCTTCTGTTTCCTGTATGCGCCTTTTAGAAATCACAAATATTTTCACCCCATTTTTTTTCGTAACACCATAAAATTTATAACCCAGCAGTAGAAAAATTGGATTAAAATACTGCGCCTGGGAACAAAAAACGAAAAGGAAAATCATCCCAAAAACACAAATTAATGTTATCCAATCTCCATCTGAAATGCTTGTTCCCACAAAAAAATATCCCAAATATACCGCCATATAAGACTCTTCACCTACTTCTATAGTTTGCACATATTCAATCGAATCCAAACTCAAAAAATCTGAAATCTTTATACATACTATTGACAAAATAATCGGAACAAGCAGATAAACAGCAATAGACCATTGTTCCTGTTTCCATATCCATATATGAGATTTTATGAGATATACCACCAATAATAAAAGGAGTGAATTAAATGTCAAAATAAACCTATAAAATATCCTCATCATAATCACTATTTCAAATTTTCTCGATAATTAAAAAACAGCAAACTCCTCTCTTTAAATGTTACTGAAGAATTTTGCCGTCAATTTACTATATCACATTTAATATATTTATACAATAAATTATATTGTAGTTGACACATTTTTCTTGTATAGGTGTCAATGATTGGTAACACTTCACCCTGAAAGAAATGTCAAGGGAGATGGAGACCCCTTGGGGGAATACCACCTGACTCTGACATTCTCTTTGTGATATAATCCTGCCGTCCTTATCTACTTTAAAACATGACTCCTTGATACATTTTTACGATCGTATTCGGACTTTTCATCCCCAGACACGTCTTGATGTAGTTATTCGATCTCCTCTGGTACACTTCCAGCTGTTTCCGGCCGTCTTCCAGGCTATACATCCGCATCTGCTTATAAAATCTCGCTTCATCTGTCCGGTGCTGGCGTTCTACTTTCCCGTTATGTCTCGGCGTTGCTATCTGTATCCGGTGATACACGATCCCCAGCTCCTCCAGGGCCTTTTCAAACAGATGTGCGTGGTAAGGTGATTTTACAGCCACAGGGTAAGGAGTTTTTTACATGACGCGGTAAGAACTTTTTTACATCATGCGGTAAGGAGTTTTTTACATGAGTTGGTAAGAAGTTCTTTACACCGTCCGGTAAGAACTTTTTTACATCCTCTGCGGCGAGTTTTATCACAGGAGGAGTCAGCAGTTCATCCGATTTTGTATACTGTAAGCAGTACACAAGAGAGGAGACCTTTATGCTGACAAAAACAAAAATGCAGGAAATACAGGATTTAAAACTGCAAGGTTACACAAAAGCTGATATTATCAGATACTATGAAGCGCAGGGACGCAAGCCTCCCAGCCGGCCCACAATCAGCAAGTATTATGACATGGATGTGCTCCCGGATGATCCCGGCGCTAATCTTGCAAAACCAAAAACATTTGACGCGGAGCCTTTCCGCAGCACGATTATCAGAATCCTTGAGACGAACAGTGGAAAAAGTTTCTGTATGTCATCTGTTTACGATGTCCTGGAAGAAAAATTCATCGAAAACGGAGCGTATGAAAAACTTCCCGGGAACCAGCAGACGCTCCGCAACTATATCCACTATCTTGAGGATTCCGGACAGATCAACAGGGAACCGGAGCATCGTCGTATCTATGATTATGTTTTTGACACCCCGCCTGGAGAACAGATGCTGATCGACTTCGGTGAGGAGCCTCTCTCAAAAACAACGCACATCCATTTCATCTGCCTTTTGCTGCGTTACAGCCGTTTTTTATGCATTTATGCACAGGATCACAAGTATAACTCGGAAGAAGCCTGTAAGGCAATCTATCATAGTTTCTGCCGGCTTGGAGGGCGTCCGAAAGAACTGGTCATTGACCAGGACGCCGTGTTTGTCGCCAGTGAAACCTATGGTGAAGTCATCAAGACCAGGACCTTTGAAGATTTCTGTACTGACCAGGATATCCGGCTCTGGGTGTGTAATAAAGCGGATCCGGAAAGCAAGGGACCTATCGAAAACTCTGTCGGGTTCGTGAAGAAAAACTTCTTCAGTGCGCGGAAGGTCACCTGTATCGATGATGTATGGCGTTCCCTGCCCGGATGGCTGGAACGCAAGAACCAGCGGATCCACCGTTCTACCTTACGGGTCCCAAAAGCAGTCTACGACAGCATTGAAAGGTCAGCCATGCGGCCTCTTCTTCCATCCGTGTATGAAACATCTCCGAATACGTTCCGCACTTATGAAATCGCGGCAATGCCTTACGTCCTGTATAAATCATGCAGGTATTCGGTTCCCCGTGATTATGCTTTCAAAACGGTACGATTCAAAGTTGTCAGTGGAAAGATCCACATTTATGACGATCAGCTGAACTATATCTGTTCCCATAACCTCAGTGAGCGAAAAGGAAGTGTCAATCAGCTCCCAGAGCACCGGAAGCAGGACTCCGGAGACTGGATCGAGATCATGGAACGTCTCCGCGGGAAATGGAACTGCTATGACTTCCAGCACTTCATCAATGGTGTAAAAAAGGAAAATCCACGGCATATCTCCAAACAGCTTCGGGCAATTGAACAATTCCTTGATTCTGAGAATCCGGATAAATCCCTGGTAGCACAGGTGATGAAGGAGTGCTGCCAGAAATACCGGTATCAGTTCTCACAGTTTAAAGTTGTTTACAGCCTTGCAAAAGCCGGCCGGGAACTGGCCACAGACGACTGCCGCGCACAGGTTCCATCCGGCAGTGTCAGCTACACGGATCTTTCTGTTTATGCAAAAGCCTTTCAGGAACGCACAGAGAGGAAGGAGGCTGCTGCTCGATGAACCGTGAAATCTTAAAAAGTATGGATACCGGCCATATCCCTGTACAGCGGCTCACAGCCCTGCTTGAAACGTTTACCTTAAAGCACGCGGCGCGTATGCTTCCGGATCTTCTGGAAACCGCAGATCTTCAGGACTCCTCCTGCAGGGAATTCCTTCTGGCTGTTCTCGAGACCGAAGTCAAAGGTCGGAATGAACGGCGTCGGAAGCGTAACTATTCCGCAGCGCATTTTCCACCAAATATCCGACCATTAGAAGAGTTTGATCCGGAAGAGCTGGAGTCAGGTATCACCCACGCGCAGCTCTCCGTATTGAAAGAATTATCCTGGCTGGACAACTGCGGAAACCTTGTCTTTGCGGGGCCTCCCGGCCTCGGCAAGACCATGGTTGCCTGTGGCCTTGGTCTACAGGCTATCAACAGTGGCTATACTGTATGTTTTGAGAAGATGACCAACCTGATTAAGATTCTCGACACCGCAGAAACAGAGCGTGCAGCCGGATTTCGACTCAAAAATATCAAGAAAGCACAGCTTGTCATCATTGATGAGATCGGCTATACACCGATCAGCCGCGGACAGGCAAACCGCTTTTTCACATTTATCAGTGACACCTATGAAACCAGTTCCATCATCTTTACCACCAACAAAGAGATTGTTGACTGGGCTGAGATGATGGGGGATCCAGTACTTACCACTGCAATGCTGGACCGGATCCTGCACCATGCCAAGTGTTACTCTTTCCGCGGGGAATCCTACCGGCTGAAGCACCCTGACCTGTACCCACAGGGAGACGCAGGGATGTAAAAATCTTCTTACCGGGTAAAGTAAGAAAGTGCTTACCTTACGATGTAAAAATCTGCTTACCAGGGTATGTAAAAAACTCCTTACCATACGGTGTAAAAAACATCTTACCTAACAATGTAAAAAAGTGGTTGACATTTGCAAAAGCGCTCCAGATATCGGAAAAACTCCAGTCTATGAAGCTTGCCAAAGCCGCCAAAAAGGTGGAGGATGGAATCGAGGAAACCTTGACCTATATGGATTTTCCCACACAGCATTGGAGCCGGATTCGGACCAATAACACGATTGAGCGTCTCAACCGTGAAATTAAACGCCGTACAAAAGCCATCGGTGCTTTTCCCGATGGACAGAGTGCCTTGATGCTCGTATGTGCCAGACTGCGTCATGTAGCAGCAACCAGCTGGGGAGCTAGACGCTATATGAATATGGAGCATCTTTTCAAACCAGAAGAGAATCTGCTGTCTGATATCATAGCCGGCTGACTACCGGCTGCTAAACGGCTAGGTTTTGATTTTGCGAAAAACTATTGACACTATCTCTGAGTGATAAAGACTCCATAAGTTTTATAGCAAACAAGTGGAACTTAGTTTTACAAGGCACGATTTCACTTTTACGAAAAACTATTGACACTATCCCTACGTTTTTCGGACCCCGCAAAACTCCGTGTTAGAAAACAAGTCCTCGGCCTAACAATAAAAATATCCTCCTTACTGATTTTCTCCAGTAAAAAGGATACACATCATCTGTCAAATTCCGATTAAGGGATCTACTTATTACAAAAGCAAACAGACTTTTTATGACTCTACCCATACCTTTTAAAAAAACATTTATTTCACACTTTGCGCATCCCATGGCAATGATCGAAGAATCTTTTTTGCCAACCTGACAGCACCAAAGCCATCAATCATCTCCTGCATCTTATATCCTACTTCCATACGCCAACCATAATCAGAACTTCTCTCCTCCACAGCAGAAATTATCTGTTCAACAGATGACGATGACAATTTGCCAGATACAACAGCAGAGGAAGCAGCTGTTGAACTCTCCCGTAAATCCCCTATATTCATAGCTAATCCAAGAAAATGAAACGCTTCTGCCCCAGGTATCTGATTATCAGCAATGGTGTAAGTTATCAATGGAACACCACAGGCACAAATCTCATATAAGGTTGATCCCGCCGCTGCCACAGCCAAGTCCATCTTTTCTAGCAGACTACGCATATCTGACACATTTTCATGGAGGATAAAATTATTATGCCCTTGTACTAGTGATCTTATCTCCTTCTTATCTGTGTTCATCGTACCAAGCAGAAAATGATATGTATACTCTTTTCCACTTTCCTTTTCCAACAATGCACGAACAAGGGAAATTGACAAATGCAGCTTATCAGCCCCACCTGTAGAAATCAAGATATTCTTAACCTTCTCTGGCTGCTTTTTTTTGGCAACACCACGAAACATACTTCTCAATGGAGCGAAAGAACACCCCAATATTAACTGTGGCATATCTACTATATCAGATTTGTAAAGAGACTCATAGATTGAAAGTTTAGCAGATGCATTATAATTCACTAAAATATCCACTGGGTATGGAAAGGATACGAGGTCGTCCAAATACACTAGTTTTCCTTTCTTACCCATTCTGGTTTTCAATAACTTTAGATAACCAGCAGTAGCATAGTAGGAATCAACAATAATAAGATCAGCTGACGCGATATCTTGTAACTTCCACAATGACAGCTCTGCTTCCATATCATTATAGTCACTATGAAGAATTATAGCTTTATACCCCCTAGTAGTGATAAGGGGGAGAATATGTTCATCGGCAAGAATAAAAATAAGGGGATTGCCAAGTTCGTGAAATGCATCTGCTATAGAAAGGCATCTCATTATGTGTCCCATACCAATATTGGGATTTGCATCTGTACGGATATAAATCATAAAGCCTTCCTCTCTTGTACTTTTTTCTCCATATTATTTCTCTCTGCTAGTGTGATATTGACAATCGCAAAATATTTCATCAGAATAAAATCGTTTGATTATGACAGCAATCTGTAATATTAACACCAGACTGAACAACTGAATTGTATACTTTTCTATTAAACAATCTCTCATTTCGCAATCCTCAATGTAGAGATATCTATCAGAAAAGGATTCCGTCTGTATTACTTATCCTGTAACTTCTTATTTGTATCTAAGACATAGCATAAATATTTCATATCATATCCTTCGCTTTCAAACAATTTCTTTGATGCTATATTCTCAGGTTTAACTTTCGCTACCACTTCCTTAACATCAGGGAATTTATGCTTTACTTCATCCACAATCAATTGCAATATCATCCGCCCATATCCCCTCTGACGGTGTTGGGGTGCAATACTATAACCTATTTCCGCTTTATTTCCATCAATTGTCAGTCTAATCTGTCCAACGGGTTCTTCATCTGCTATCAATATATATTGGACAATATTTTTGTCTTCCATTATGCGAGCAAACCACTCTTTGTGGACTGCATATGATATCATTTCCGAATGAAATGAATTCTGCCTAACAATAGGATCATTCGTCCATTCATAAAGTAAATCTATATCCGACTGCAAAGCCTCTCGTAACCAAACCATCAATCCTTCTCCTTAAACATTTTTAAAGATAGTGGAGACCCATAGGGGATATCTCTCACCGCAATTTTACCAATTATCTCTCTCATATACTTAGGTGCCAAACCGGTTGATGGTCTGATACTTCTAACGTTATCTTTGGTAATCCTCTCTCCGGCTTTTATATCTTCCACCGCAAACAGACTCCGTCTGAATTTTAGATTTCCCATTTCTCCGGCTGTAGGTCCATACTGAACTTTTCCGGCGATCAGCTTTGCATCACGAGTCGCTTCGACCATATCTGCAAATTCACCCATTGGCATAGAAAATTTACTATCTGCACTTTCCACCCCTTCGATTTTAACGTGTTTCTCAATGACACAAGCCCCCATTGCGACAGCAACAACCGCCGCTATGCTTCCTGCACTATGGTCAGAAAGTCCAACATTTACATGAAATCTCTCTATCATATCGGGAATATTGGCAATATGCATATCTTCCCAGTTGGAAGGATACTCACTGCAGCATTTAAGCAATACAACCTGGTTATTCCCAACCCTATGACAAGCGTCTACAGCCTCCTGTATCTCTTCTATGTTTGACATCCCACAGGAAAGAATCATCGGCTTGCCCTTTGAAGCAGCATACTCAATCAATGGTATATCGACCAACTCAAAGCTTGCAATCTTATATGCTTCACAGCCTAAGTTTTCAAGAAAGTCCACAGCTGCATTATCAAAAGGTGTAGAGAGGAAATCAATTCCACATTTGCTGCACTCTTCTTTTATGCGAGCCTGCCACTCATATGGCGTACCTGCATCTGAGTATAAATCATAAAGTTTATATCCATCCCACAAACCGCCATGAATCTGAAAATCCTCACTGTCGCAATCTATAGTGATACTGTCAGCTGTGTATGTCTGGATTTTCAAGCAGTCAGCGCCCGCTTTCGCCACTTGGCGCACAATCTTCAGCGCATTCTCAAGATTGCCTCCGTGGTTCGCACTCATTTCTGCAATGATATACACTTCGTTATTATTAATTTTATCAAACATACGAAACATATTTACTCTCCCTTGTGCAGGACCTTATATTTTGCTTCTGCAATTTCCCAATCGGACATTGTATCAATATCCTGCACCTCTTCTTCCGGCATGATGTATGGTACTGTAACTGGTAATATCAGGCTTTGGTGCTGTAGAAACGAATCTACTTTACACATATAAAACTGACCGCAGTCATGATAAATTGGTTCTAAATCCTGACTTCGTGTTCTTTCATACTGTGGATATTGGAACTGAACGCCCCCATTTCTGATTACAAAAGCTCTTTGTGGTGGAAAACTGTACTTTACAACTGATAATACAGCATCAGCATCAGCAAGCAGTGAAGAGGCTTCAACTAATCTTTTCGCTGTCATAAAGGGGGCCGTAGGATATAAACAAGCAAACGAGTCAAATCGTTTCCCTAGCTTTTCATAATCAGAAAGCACCTCTTTAATCACATCTGCTGTCGTAGCAAAATCACTGCTGGCTTCTGACGAGCGCATAAATGGTACAAATGCTCCATACTGTTCTGCGATTTCTTTAATTTCTTCTAAATCTGTACTTACCATAACCTCGTCAAAGACTCTACTTTGTAATGCAGCCTCAATACTATAAGCAATAATAGGTTTTCCACAAAATTCCTTTATATTTTTCTTGGGAATTCTCTTAGACCCTCCACGCGCAGTTATTATGGCTATTTTTCTCATAATGCTCTTGTGTCCCTTCTATCAATATTAATATTATACAAATATCAAACATAGAGCAAGTGAGGGAATAGCAATTTTAAAATCGTCCTAATAATACTTATTTTTAATATATGAAAAACAAATATTTAGCTAACGATTGATACCATTTCTTCCCTCACCCATAGACAATATCAAATTCCTTTATCGTCTGTAATAATCAATTACCTTTTTCACAGCCACTATAACTTTTTCCTGATCTTCATCAGTCATTGAATAGAAAAGCGGAATGGAAATAATACGCTCATATAAACTCTCTGCATTAGGGCAACTTCCCATTTTATACCCAAGATTCTGATAATAAGGAAAGAAATAGACAGGGATATAATGGACATTCACGCCAATCCCTTCTGCCTGAAGAGCGTCATATACTTCCTTCCTACTACATGTCAATTTTTCAAGGTCTAACTGTATAATATAAAGGTGCCGAACTGTGTCAGATTCCGGTATCTCACGTTGAACAATAATCTCTGGAATTTCCCTAAACGCTTCGTCGTATCTTTTTACCAGTTCCTTTCTCCGCCTTGCAAAATGTCCAAGCTTGTCCAACTGACTGGAAAGAAGAGCAGCCTGCATATCTGTAATACGGTAATTATATCCCAAATCTACCTGCTGATAATACCAGCCGCCCTCTGAAGGCTTGTCCATCCATTCGTTTACTCTTGTAATACCATGCGTCCGGAAAAGGAGTAATTTCTTATAAAGCTCTTCATCATTTGTAGTTATTGCACCACCCTCACCTGCCGTACAGGTTTTAACTGGATGAAAGCTGAATTCTGTCATGTCTGCCAGGCTTCCGATCGGCTTTCCATTAAATCTGGTGCCCAGAGAATGTGCTGCATCTTCAATAAAAATAAGGTTATGCTTATCACAAATTTCCCGAATCCTCTGAACTTCGACTGCCTGTCCAGTAAAATCAACTGCTACCACTGCTTTTGTTCTCTCGGTAATACACTTTTCAATACTATCAGGGGCAATATTATAGGTTTCCGGATTAATATCAGCAAAAACAGGCTTTCCACCACAATATAATGCACAGTTTGCAGACGCTGCAAAAGTAATCGGCGTTGTAATCACCTCATCGCCAGGACCGATACCAGCTGCGAAACAAGCTGCATGAAGAGCCGCCGTTCCATTACTGATCAGCACAGCATGTTTTGCGCCTGTTATCTCACAAAGCTTCGCTTCCGCTTCATTAATTTTAGGACCACATGTAAGGAAGTCACTTTTCAAAACATCCACAACTGCCTGAATATCCGCATCATCTATATACTGATGGCCGTAACCGATTTTCTTCTCAAATACTGGCTTACCGCCAAATACAGCTAATTTTTCCACGATTCTTCCTCCATTTTCTACCATTAATGATGGTCTATATCAGTCTTCAAAAGACGCTGAATATCCTCCACTGAAAGCCATTCCTTATTTGTACCAGAATCATAAACAAATCCCGGATCCACCTTCTTGCCACCAGGAATCAACTTATCTTGATTCCACCAATTATAATTCGGATAAATAATATAGTGACTATCATATTCATATGTATAGGCAGAATCTTCGGCGGGCACCATGACTTCATGAAGTTTTTCTCCTTCCCTAATTCCAACCTCTGGCATTTCACATTCAGGAAGCATTGCCTGTGCTAAGTCTGTAATCTTAAAAGAAGGAATTTTTGAAATAAAAGTCTCTCCCCCTCTTGATTCTTCCAATGCTTTTATAACCAGCTTTACGCCTTCTTCCAGGCTAATCCAAAAACGAGTCATTCTGTAGTCAGTAATGGGAAGCTCCTTACCTCCTTGATCAATAATATTCTGGAAAAACGGAATTACTGAACCTCGACTTCCCGCTACATTACCATATCTGACAACTGCAAACTTTGTGCCCTCTGCTCCTGAGTAAGCATTAGCAGCAGCAAATAATCTATCAGAAACCATTTTCGTAGATCCATACAAATTTGCCGGACTGACTGACTTGTCCGTAGAAAGAGCAACTACTTTTTTGATTCCCTTGTCAAGACATGCATCAATAACATTACAAGCTCCATTGATGTTTGTCTTGATTGCTTCAATAGGATTATATTCGCATGCCGGTACCTGCTTAAGCGCTGCCGCATGAATAACATAATCTACACCAGTCAGAGCTCTGGACAGCCTTTCCTTATCGCGAACATCACCAATGAAAAATCGTAAATATTTATCATATTTCTTGTATTCATTCTGCATATTAAATTGCTTGAATTCATCACGTGAGTAAATAATGATTTTCTTTGGCTGATAATGCTCAAGCACATAATCAACGAAATGATGGCCAAAAGAGCCTGTACCTCCTGTAATAAGAATCGTTTTGTTGTTTAACATTTTTATATCCTCCATTTTCCTTTGTAACTTAATATTTATATACTTTTTGATAGCAGAAAAAAATTATGATAACTTTTATAAAATAATCCCTATATAATGATATCTACAAAACACTTTGCGTTTTTACTCTTTCATTTATAAACCACCTCGAAAGAAGAAATGTAAAAACACTTATAATCGACTTAACAGCTGTATATAAAGCCAAAGTAACATAGATTGAAATCTCATTTTTTGATGCCAAACCAAAAACGCTCCCCATCAAAATCAAATTCAATCCGTTAAGTAGCAAGGTGCATTTTTGTTTATTATATATTTCAAACACACGACTAACAGGCGTAAAAATAAAATTAAAAAATATTCCTACAGACATGACGCTCGCATAAATTCCAGATATTCTCCATTCAGATCCAAAAACAAAAGCAAACAAAACTTCACCAAATAATAATAGCACCACTAACGGTATTAATCCTAAAAGTATCATCTTCTTCAAAATGCTATTTGATAGTTCCTTTAACTCTTCAGGACTTGTTCTTGCAATTTTTGCCGCTTCTGCATAAAAAACATTACTAACTGATTTTCCTACCAAATCCATCGATAAATTAACAACTGTATTAGCCAAGCCAAAAGCGCCAACAACAGAACTGTCATAAATTATCCCCAGAAAAAAAACCGGTAAATTTAACGCCATCTGGCTCATTATTGTACTTGGAAACTGAAAAACTGGAAATCGCCAAAATCTTTTTGCTATTTTACATAACGAATACCGGTTCTCTTTCCGAAACAGTGGATGCCTTATAATTGGTTTCGTAAGGGATAGAACCCCCACACTATCACTCAGCACTCTTGAAAGAAGTAATCCTATGGGCCCAATTCCCAAAACTCCCAACACTATCTTTGCCACATTTCCTACCACACTTTGTTTAACCATAGTAAGAGATATCTTTTTGAAATCCCTTTGTCGATAAGAAAATTGGATTGCAATAGCAAAATACTGAATCAAAAAAATCCCTATTGGTATCATATACCAATATTCAGCTAAATTATCAGCTCCCAAATAAGGCAAAATAATTCTATTATTCAGAAATAATATGAAAGTCAATATAGATGTAGTAATCATTAGTACTATTACGCTAAGTCTGAAACAAGAAATTGACGTCTCGTCGTCATCAGCAACAAGAATTGACAGTTCATATTTCAAAGCACCTACTATTCCTAAAATTGATAGAATTGAATTGAACGTAGTAAGAATTCCATATTCACTGGCACTAAACATTCTTGTTACAATCGGCGTAGTAATCGTTGACAAAACTTGTGCAAACATCGTACCTCCACTAATGGCAAGAATGCTTGCTAATATTCTATTTTTCTTCAATCTCTCTAGGAGATTAATTAAGCCTTTATTCATTTATTCACCATTTGCAAATCCGATAAAGATATTTTTTAAAACCTCTTTATTGATAGCTCTTTCCGTATTTGAATTATTCCCATATGCCTTGTAAATCACAGTTTTCTCATCAATCGCAACAAAATACTTATAGATACTTTCATTACTTATCTGTACCTTTTGATTCATTATATTTCTCAGAATATCATTCAAATGTGCTGAATCTAAAATTTCAAACAACCCTGGTAGCCCTTTCCATAAATATCCTTTCCCAAATGCCAATGCAGGTTTATTTTGCATTACGGACTCCATTAAACAAGAACCGGTTTGTGATGCTACCGCTATACATTTTTCAATCAGTTCATATGTACTTACTGAAGATTTAATAAATTTAACATTATTTATCATACTTATTTCATCATAGAAATGTTTATCTCTCATTGAAAGATGCCCATGTTCTTTTACATATATATCAATTCCATACTTTTTTGCTTCATAAGCTAACAATTGGATTGATGTATACTGACTTGAAAAAGCACCCGCTTGAGGGCAAGTGGTTGCCTCTGGTACAAATTGCAAAGCAAACAGAATAAATGGTTTATTATAAAGGGGTAACTCTGCTCTATTATTGTATTTATCCAATGGAAATCTATAATACTTATAAAAAAAACGAACCAGTGCATGTTCCTCGCGAAGATTATCTAAAAATAATTTCTTTTTCTCCCAACAACATTCCGATTTTTTATTTTTTAGCTCGTTTATCCGCTTTACATATCGGGTTAATGGATTCCACACAAGCTGATGGCTTTTTTTCCACACCCCCCAATAATGATCAGTATGCATTCTTTTTATCTTTTTAGTTTCGCCATCTTGTCCTGGATTTTTAATTTTTTTCAATTCTTCAATTCCTAAAGTTTGTGTATTAAAATACTCCATTAAGTCACTGGATTTGATTTTCTTTGTTGTGTTTTCAATCAACAACTTATCGTATGTTTCAAGGATGTCACACCCTATCATATCTATATCATTTGCGATTAACCGTCTGTCTTTGATTGTGCAAGGTACAAAAAAACGTATTTTAAAGTTATAAACTTTTGATAACGAATATGCAATATACGCATCTTGATAATGCGGAACCGCAGTAGCAAAAAATGAATTAATCTGATATTTTCTGAAAATATATATTATTCTTCTCAATTCTCTATAATACCTTTGCTTCTCTCTAGTATATTCTACAATTGGCACATTCGTCCGACGCATTCCAAGCTCAATTGCTTTAGATTCAAAAGGCAACATTTTCGTTATAATATCCCAATCTAACGGTGGATATTCATTTTCTTTCAGTAATTCTATTGTATTCTCGTCCAGTGAAAAAGAAGGAATGACATGAAAAATATCATCATTATATGAGTTATCACATCTTGTTCCCATAGGAATACAAACACAGTTTTCTAATTTACCTTCATCATATAACTCTCTGCACACTGATTTAAGCATTCTAATGTCATGAATACCCCATACAAATAAATTTATCTTTTCTTGCATATCATTTCCCCTCGACATTTAATAAATTAACCATTAGTTTTACAACTCCATCAAAGTTTTTATCTAAGAATTTGTAATCGTATGATATATATCTTTCTTCTATATTTTTGCTATATTCTAACAAATCATCTTCTGACTCAAAATATTTTACTCCTCCTAAATTCGCAAGCCATTTGTATCCACCACAAACTTTTCCGCTCACATTGTCAATAGCAAAACAATTCGTATTAGTAATTGCTGAAAAATACATACCATGTAATCTATCAGTAATAACAAACTTTGCTTTAGCAAATTTTGTGAAACGATTTAACACTATATGTTTCCTAAATACATTAATATAGTAAGGTTGAAACATGTCCAACTTTTTGTATCTATATTTTTTATTTTGTAATAATATCTCTAGCCTTTCTTCAAAAATTTCCTCTCTTGTTTTTTCAACATCCTTTCTTAGTACAAGTAAAACCTCATTTCTTTTCTTATATTTTATTTTTTTCTTATTCCAATCGAACGTAGTGACGATATCCGAAACAAGAAATACATTTCTTTTATTGATTTTAAGCTTGTCTATTACGAAATTAAAGGTGCTCTCATCTCTAGCGCAAAACCACAATTTTTGTGCAGAAGAAAAGATATTTTTATCATGCTCTAATACATTCCAATCTCCATAATATGTACTTTGCGGAAATATGATTTTATTATTTTCTGGTAACAACGTTATTATTTCAATTGCTGTATTGCATTCATCCCGCCAAAGAGTTCCGATATATCCTCCACCGTGTATTACTATTACATCATTTTTATGAATGCGTTTAAGTATTCTATTTTTTTGATATTTCCACTCATCCTCAGTAATCTCAATCAATTTTATTTGCTTAAAATTTTTTTTGAGGAATTGCAATTCTGCTAAAGTGATTGCTTGATCTCCAATATTGCCATGTGTTGGAGTATTGCACAAAATGATTCTTGGCATAGAACTTTTCTTAAATCCAAACTTCAACAAACTTAAAAGTGTAGTAATATTCATTAGTTCGTTTATAAATAATTTAGCAACATTTTTTAGCATTTATCTTCTCCTCAAAATTCTTATGATTCTCGTTAAAGGACGTAATCTAAAGCATGAACAAAGATATAATCCCAGTCCTTCTCTGGTCTTTAAACATTTTCTTATATCATAAAACTTAGCTTCAATTTCTTTAATTGCTTGTTTATCATCAATGTATATTAATGACAATATAACAGAGAACATAAGACTTCTTATTCTTGAATTAATAATATGTCTATCATCTGGCGCTATTATTGAATACGCTTCATTACATATATTCAATTTATCAAGTAAATGCTTAGGTGTGACATTTTCCATAATTGAACCTTTGCGGTTTGTTCTATATTGATAAATTAAACTATTATTTAAATTTAATTTCTTTGCTTTTGCAAAAATCTGTAAAACCCAAAGTTCATCTTCATGTAAAATTCCCTCTTTAAACAAAAGATTATTATCAAGGATAAAACTTCTATTTACAATACAGCTCCATGCTGAAATCCAGTTTTTCCCTTTATTTACAAATGTATCATAAAAATCAAACGGTTTATCATAAGAAAAAAATCCCAAATCTGGTCCTTCCGTTGCCCGATTATCAATGTCGGAAAACTCTTCATACCTACTAATAATAATTTCCGTTGGAGTACTCAATATTTTTGACTCGATAAGACTCTTAATTGCATTTTTACTTAATTTATCGTCTCCGTCCAAGAAAAGCAAATACTCCCCCTTTGAAGCCTTAATTCCAGTATTCCTTGCTCCAGAGAGGCCTTTATTAGTCTGATAAATATATTTAAAACCAGCCTTATCACAAATATATTCTAAAACAGCCTTTTCACTAGAGTCTGTTGAACCATCGTTAACAATAATAACCTCAACTTCTGACTCATTATATATATCTATAGATTCGAGACATTCAATAATATATTTTTCAAGATTATAAACAGGTATAATAATACTTAATTTCTTCTTCATATTCATCTTTTTTCCTTACTAATAAAATAATTCACAATCATTGGAATTGAAAATTGCAAATACCCTCCTGCAGAATATGTAAAAACCGGCATTTTCAATTGAGTAACAAAAAAAATAATAAACAATGCAAACACTGTGTTGTAATACAAGTAATTATATTTACACCTTCGTAAAGTTTTAATATACATAACTGAACTCAGAGCATAAAGCAATATTGTACCAACAATTCCATATGCCCATATCGCATTAACAAATCCAACCGTTGAAACAGTACTAGTAACCAGGTGTCCGGTTCCAAACATCAAATAAATGCTGTTATCTGGAAATTGCCACATTTCTTTTTGCAAAGTGTGGTAATCAAAACGTAGCACCTGTAATAAATCCCTCGCTGTATTCTTTACTATCTCATCTTTTGTCGATATAAATATTTCATTAAGAAATGTAGGTAGTATAATGAACCAAAGCAAGATTGCTATCAGCATCAATAATAATATTAATATGAATTTATTCCTTGTAAGTATGGCATTTTTCCCGCAAACCAAATCGATGCTTATGAACAAAGCCATCATAACCAAACCTGTTCTGCTATTTAGCAAGGTCGCTATCAACATGCAAAATGAAAAAAAATAGTACTTTTTATTAGATTTTCCCAATATAAAAGCGATACCACCGATTATCCCAGTTCCATATCCAAAAGTATCTAATAATTCGAGTGCAAACCCATACCCTCTATAGTTCAAGTACTCTGAATAATTCGAATATAAATCTGACAATCCTGTATTAGACCCCATTAGGTTAAGAAATAATGTTCTAATACTCGGATTTAAGTATGCAATCATTACAAATAAAAATTCAATTACTCCTGCAATTACTATGGATTTAAAAAATTTTTCACCATTATCTTCCGAATAATCCGTCTCAATAACGCAACAAATATATAGTGTCGAGATAATAATTTCAGACATCATAATGACTGCCTGATATACCAATGCAATCATATAGTCGTCTTTTAATCGACTATCATGGCTGAATAAAGTGGTAAAAGCTCCGATCGCAATGATGAATAAATTAATAAAAATAAGATAAAGCATTGAAGTGCACCTCATCTTTTTTAATATCTCATTTGCCATATACCGATATTTCAAAATGATCATTATAAGTGAAAATACTGTAATTACATGAAACATGTTTAGGGAGATAATAGGAGGAGCATATATTGCTAAGAATAAATAAACTGTAAGTAGTATCCCTACTTTTCTACTATTTTTTGCAATCATATTAACTATTGAACCTCTCACTTTTCATCATTTATAGTTAACCTTTCACCCAAATTAGAATATGCATAATTAGCAATTTCATATACTATATATCTTACACTGTCAGAATACTATGTATCGTTGCAAATGTCCTGCAAAGTACAAATTTTCTTTTTTTTACAAAAAACAAAAATATTTTTTTGTAGATAGGTAAACAATTAAAATATTTATTGTTTTCCCATTTTGGATATATTCTTTCGAATTTATAAATAATTTCCATTACTAATTCATTATTGATATTCTTTATTTTAAATATATTAATCAGCGAACCATACAAATAATTTCTTATACCAAGAAATTCTCTTTCAACTTCGTACTCCTTACTAATATTATCCAAAATATAATTAAATGAAATTAATAGTGATTTACTTAATTCTGGATCAATCCTTTTAGACAGAGAATTCGTCCTATACATATAATTATATAGGCAATCATTTACATAACCAATTTTATTTGCCTTTGATATCAGAACAGGTATTAATGCCATGTCTTCTCCATTTCGCAAATCGGGAAAAACTATATTCTCAAATATCTTTTTTTCAACAAGAAGGCAACACATTGAATCGGGCCCCATAGCTATTAACTTGCGAATATTAAGGTTCTCTTTTTTTGAAAACCACATTCTTTCACTCTTTTTTCCATTAGAATGCACTACATAATAATTACAAAATGCAATTTCATTTCCCTCTCTAATTTTTTCAAATAGTTTTAACAAAAAATCCCTTTCTATAACATCATCACTATCACAAAACGCAAGATATTTTGCATTAGATGATCTAATACCGACTAGTCTACTTAGTGACGGGCCCTTATTGACCTGATTTTGATGTATAAAAATACTATACCCATAATTTGATGTAATACCTTTCAAAACATCAACTGTATTGTCACTCGAACAGTCATCAACTAAATGAACATCAAAATCTCTATAGCTTTGCCTTTCAATTGAATCCAAGCATTTCTTAATATAATCTGATGCATTATAGCATGGTATAATAATAGAAATTTCAGCCATGAAAATTATCCTCACTACTTTCTAGCAAACGTCCTAAACACCCAACCTCTAAGCTTATTAGGTAATATTTTTTGAACTATTATTCTTTTTCCTATATTCACAATGTACGTTTTTCCGCTTATCATGCCATGTTTAAGCATATAGTTCTGGAGACCTTTCTCGCTATCAAAGTATTCCTTACCGCCTCGACGTTTGTACATTTCTTCACCAACTCTAACATTTACCAATGTTGTTCCTGTATTGGCAAATACTGCTCCATTTAGCCACATACGTATCCAAAGATAATAATCTTCGTTCCAAAACCAATCTTGATAACCACCTGCCGATTGAACTGCCGTCTTTTTATACATAACTGACACATGATTCATAGCGCATCTAACTTTCATGTACTCACGTATGTCTTCGTTTGATTTAGGAACTATTCTAGATCCAACAATATTACTTTCTTCGCCAATAAACTCTGTAATATTCCCACCAACAATATCTATCTGAGGATACATTTCGAAAAATTTAAGTTGCTCTTCAAATCTTGTAGATACAGATACATCATCACTATCCATACGAGCTATAAGTTCATATTTTGTGTTTTTAACAGCAATTTTTAACGCATTTCCCAAACCACCATTCTTTTCCAAACGAATAACATTAAAAATGTCATATTTTTTTTCATATTTAGCAATAACTTCATTAAGTTCATAAGAAATTGGGCCATCAACAACAAGAACAATATCGTCTGGTATTATCGTTTGAAGTTCTGTTATACTACTAAGGGATCTGTCGAAGAATACTGGATTATCGCTTTTATATACCGAAGTTATAACAGAAAACTTTTTTCTATTCTTCATCCTTTCATTCATTATCGGTCCTCCAGTAATTTGATAGCTTCGTACATCTTTTGATTGTATTCTTCCTTAGTAACTCTTCCTGCCTTTAGTAAGTAATCGCCAAAGTCGTCTGTAATACCCACTTCATCAACTACGCTACCTTTGAGGCCTTTCTCTTTAAAAAACACCTGCTTAACAGTATCAATAACAATCTTCATATCGCCTAAAAAAGTAATATGTTCTATATATTCCAGATCAGTAGCCAGTTTTTCATCCCACGATAATGCATTTCTTCCTCTTATCTGTGCCAAGCCGCTAAGCCCAGGCCTAACTGAATGTCTTTCTCTTTGTACATTAGTCATAAATATCATATCTCTCACAAGCTGAGGACGTGGACCAATCACAGACATGGTACCATTCAAAATATTAAATGCTTCTGGAAGTTCATCTAACGAAGTATTCCTTAGCCACTTTCCAAATTTTGTAAGTCTTGACTCGTCAGAAAGCAAATCTCCATTATTATCTCTTTCATCCGTCATTGTTCGGAACTTATAGAGCTTAAATATCTTCTCATCCTTTCCAGGCCTATCCTGCGTGAACAAAACTGGACTGCCAAGTTTTACCCTAACCAATATTGCTATGATTGCATAAAGCCAGCAGAATACAACCACAGCCGCTAACCCACAAAAAAAATCCAATGGTCGCTTAAAATATTTTTCATATGGACCATATGGCTCATGTTTCATCATCATAACTTACATTCCTTAACTCTGATTACTTATGCAAAACACCGTCTGATAATCTCGCAAACCACATCCACCTGCTCTACCGTCATCTTATTATCGCTCGGCAAACACAGTCCCCTCTCAAAGATATCAGCCCCTACATCAGCCGCACTTTCTCCAGATATATATGCATTACTCCTGCCACGTCCATTACCATTCTTTGTCACAAATCCGTTCATCCGGTAAATCGGCTGCATATGCATCGGCTTCCAGATCGGCCTGCCTTCTGCATTGAACGCCATCAATGCTTCCAATATCTCTGTCGGGCAGCTTTTCCCTGGTTCACTCACATATAAGGTTTCCTGTTCTCCTCGCATCTGCCTGCACATTGCTTCCTTATTAATAAGAAGACAACTTAACCAGTAATTCGGTTCAATATCTGCTCCATCCAGCTTAACTGGATTCATTGTTACCGGCAGGTCCTTCAAGTTCTCCTGATATCTCTCATAAATTGCTTTCTTCTGTTCTTTATGCTCTTCCGCATAAGGGAGCTGACCTCTAAGGATCCCTGCAATGATATTACTCATGCGGTAGTTGTATCCTACTTCTTCATGCTGATACCAAGGAGCGTTCTCCCTGCTTTGTGTGGACCACTTTCGTGCTTTATTCGCCCACTCCAAATCATCAGTCAATAGTAATCCCCCGCTGGAGCCAGTAACTAATTTATTGCCATTTGCAGATACGATAGATACATCTCCAAAACATCCTGTCTGGACACCGTTATAAGTCGCACAAAATGATTCTGCTGCATCCTCTACAATCAGTGCATCATGCTGATCCGCAATTTTTCTAATCTCTTCGATTTTTCCCGGAGTACCATAAAGATGAGCAATCACGATCAGTTTTACGTCCGGATATATTTCAAATGCTTTTTCAAGAGCAACCGGATCCATGTTCCAGGTATCATACTCTGTGTCGATGAATACCGCTTCGCCGCCTTCGTATGCCACAGGATTTACAGTGGCATCGAAAGTCATATCGGAACAGAACACCTTTTTCCCTTCCAATGTTCCATGTCCTACCTTAGGCTGTCCGTATAACTTTTCACCGCACAGTTTCACCGCAAGATGCAACGCCGCTGTACCGGAAGAGAGTGCCACCGCATATTTGCATCCTACTTTTTCTGCAACCATGCGCTCCACTTCATTGATATTTTCTCCCACAGTAGATACCCAGTTTGTCTGGATTGCTTCATCTACCCAATGCTGCTCGTCCCCGTGCATTGTGGGAGAAGAAAGCCACACTTTATTTTTAAATGGCTCGATTCCCTTAAATCTCGGATCTGCCAAATACGTTTCCTTGTCCATTACATTTTTACTCCTCTGTGATCAACTGCTTCTATCACTCATCTTTCCTGCCAGATCTCATCCCCCGGCAGGTAAATCCCAAACAGTACATCCTCTTTTCTCTGGAACAGCTCTACTTCAGCCAGCACATATCGCTTCCTTAAGCGCTGCCTTATAATCTGCCCCTCATACTTCTTCAGGATTCCATCTACATGGATCAGCTTTCCTTCCTCGTCTGCCTCTACTTTGGAAAGGCTCATGGGCTTTTCCAGCTCATTTCCACATACAGACTGGAGAAATCTCAAGTCCTGCTCCTCCACCGGTACGGTTTCTATCGGTTCATTTCCGATCAGCTTCGGATACTCCCTGGATTTGTTTAGTGCCTCCTCCAGTTCTTTTGGCAGACTGCTTTTGACAAAAATATAGCCTGGAAACATCGTCTCCATACTTAAGAACAGCTTCCCTTTGGCCCGGAACAGCTTCTGTTTTTTCAAAACTCTCCATTGACTCCACAGGCTTTTGTCTATGGTCCTTTCTATCAGCGCTCCTGCCTCCTGCTCTTTTCCGGGAACAGTGCGCATCACATACCATTTCTCCACTGCTTCTTCACTCCTACCGAAATCTCTGCTTTACAAACATTACATTTTCGGATTTCCGTCCTAGGACTTACTTTTGATTTCCAGCCCTGCCGGTATCATGGTCACAAAATCATTTCCTGGAAATGCAAGCTTTGCCAGACGCTTATGACGGTCGATCTTTTTGATCTGCCTTTCCCAGCCCACCAGCGGGCCGCATGTCACGTGGGTTTGTCCATCTCGGATATACCCTTCCGACATAGGAAGGTGATGTCCGGTGTTGTAAAGGCTCTGCAAAAATCTTTCTTCTTCTGAAGAAATCTTTTTCAAATTTTCTTTTGCTTCCGCCGCTGGGAATGCAGATGAAAACTTAAAATGTTCCAATAGCGCCCTGCCATCTTTTGTTTCCAGGAAAACGTACTGCGGAAACATTTGCTTTTTCTCCACATGCCAGCTTCCTTCATAACGTTTCATTTGATCGTAAGTGAAAAGGAAGGCGTCACAAAGAATCCTGCTGTCAATTTCCTGACGGCAGGATTCCAGAATTTCCTGCTCTTTTCCGGGATGACATTTTAAGGCGTACCACATATCATCACTTCCCTGTTTGATTTTCGTAGAGTAAACTACTCTGCGAAACTTTAGTTATTATACATCATAAAGTATAGCTGTTCAAGAAAAAATACTAAATAAGTACATTTTACGATAATTTTAGCCATTTCTTGATTCATTTTATGCTGATAAAATCAATCTTAATTTTTTTCTATAACAACTAATCTCATATTTATTCAAAATAATATCTGATTATTCTCTGGATTCTTCCAGAGAATTTTTATTTTCCAAAACAAATTATGAAATGATTTTCGCAGAGTAGTTTACTCTGCGATTTTTGTTATCTAAATTGTATCATCCAGCAGCCCCATCTCTTCCAGCATCTTCCTCTCCGCTTCCGTAAGCTGGGCTTTCTTAAGAAGATCCGGTCGGTTCTTTGCCGTGCGGATCACGGACTGCTCTCTTCTCCACTTTTCCACATTTGCATGATGACCTGATAAAAGGACAGGCGGCACCTGCTTGTCATGCCAGATTTCCGGTCTGGAATACTGAGGATATTCCAGAAGATGATCCTGAAAGCTTTCGAACTCTGCAGAGACATCATTGTGCAGAACCCCCGGAACCAGCCTGGAAATGGTATCTACCATTACCATAGCCGGAAGTTCTCCTCCGGTAAGCACATAATCGCCGATAGAGACATAGTCTGTCACGATTTCTTCCAGTACCCGCTCGTCAATCCCTTCATAGTGACCGCACAGCAGGATCAAATCTTCCTCTTTTGCAAGCTCTTCTGCCATTTCCTGGGAAAATGTTTTTCCCTGAGGAGACAGGTAGATCACCCGTGGCGCTTGCGATGCTTCTTTCCCTTCCCGGCTGTTTATTTTCTCCCGGATCGCCTCATAAGTTAAATACACCGGTTCCGCCTGCATCAGCATCCCCGCTCCTCCGCCGTAAGGGTAGTCATCCACACTATTATGCTTGTTAAACGCATAATCCCGAATGTTGACTGCATCAATGGACAAAAGTCCTCTGTCGATGGCTCGTCCGGTTATGCTCGTCCCAAGTCCTGCCATCACCATTTCCGGAAATAGTGTCATAATATGAAAATACATCATGATAACAGTCCCTCCATCAGATGAATAGTCATCTTTCTTTCTTCTACGTCAATATCCATTATACACTGCCGGATCGCCGGTACAAGCACCTCTCCATGTCTGTCGGAATCAATGACATAGACATCATTGGCGCCTGTAACCATAACGTCTTTCAATTTGCCGAAACGTTCCCCCGGATCGTCTGTATACACATCCATTCCGATCATATCGGCAATATAGTACTCATCCTTCCCAAGAGGAGTTCCGTCCTCTCTGTCAACCAGAATGTCCTTCCCTTTATATTTTTCAATGTCATTTATATTATCAATTCCCTTGAATTTTAAGATAGCAAACTGTTTAAAAAATCTGACTTGCTCTATCTCCAGGGGAATCTGTTCTTTTCCTGTATCCAGATAAACTTTCTTCAGTTTTTTGAAACGCTTCACATCATCTGTTGTAGGAAATACCTTTACTTCGCCCCTTATCCCATGGGTGGAAGAAATAACGCCTACCCGAAGCTGTTTTTCCATAGTTTTTCTCCTTGCTTTTGCTCTTTTTACATATTTTTATTCGTCAAATAAAACTTCTCTGTAGAAACCAAAATTCTTCTTTAGAAGAATAAAAGCGTGTCCGGGAAATGGTCTTTTTGGACCCTTTGCTTCCCCAAACGCGCTTTTCTTTCTAGCCAGCGATATCAACTACCACTTTCTTATCTTCTTTCGATGCTGCTGCTTTTACGACAGCGCGGATTGCTTTTGCAATTCGGCCCTGTTTTCCAATGACTTTTCCCATATCAGAATCTGCCACCTTCACTTCAACTACTGTTGTACGGCCTTCCTCTTTCTCTGTCACAACAACACTTTCCGGGTCATCTACCAGTGCTTTAACGATGACTTCTACTAATTCCTTCATGATACGCACACCTCCCGGTCTTATTTTTCAATGCCTGCTGCCTTGAAAATCTTTCCTACTACTTCTGTAGGCTGCGCACCGTTGTTCAGCCATTTCTTTGCTGCTTCTTCATTTACATTGAACACGCTAGGATCCTGGTTCGGATCATATGTTCCGATCTCCTCGATGAACTTTCCATCTCTTGGGGATCTGGAATCAGCTACAACGATTCTATAGAAAGGAGCTTTTTTCTGTCCCATTCTTTTTAATCTGATTTTTACTGCCATTTTTTTCACCTCCACATTTTTTATTATCTATCTGGCACACTGCGGATACCCGCATATGTGCTGGTTAAAAAGGTAATCTGAATTTTCCCTTTTTACCACCTTTTCCCATCATCTTCATCATCTTTTTCATCTCATTGAACTGTTTTACCATACGGTTCACTTCACTGATGTCCACACCGGCGCCTCTGGCTATACGGTGCTTTCTGGAAGGATTCAGAAGATCCGGATCGCGGCGCTCCTGGGGGGTCATAGAATAGATCATTGCTTCCATCCGCGCCATTTTCTTTTCTGCTTCTTCTGTCTGACTGTCATCCAACTGCATGCCTTTTTTCCCGAGACCTCCCATGGGGCCCATGCCGGGCAGCATGCTTAGAATACCGGAAAGACCGCCCATATTTTTCATCTGTTTGGTACTTTCCAGGAAATCATCAAAGTCAAACTGTGCTTTTTTCATCTTGCGGGACATTTCTTTTGCCTTTTCTTCGTCGATTTCTGCCTCCGCCTTTTCGATGAGGGTAAGCACATCCCCCATTCCCAGGATACGGGATGCCATTCTGTCCGGATAAAACTGTTCCAGGTCAGAAAGCTTTTCTCCCATACCTACATAGAGAATCGGTTTCCCGGTCACCGCCTTAACAGACAGCGCCGCACCGCCTCTTGTGTCACCGTCCAGTTTTGTAACGATCACACCATCTATTCCAATTTTCTGATTAAATTCTTCTGCTACATTAACCGCATCCTGTCCGGTCATGGCGTCAATAACAAGAATCGTCTGATGTACTTCTACCGCTTCCTTGATTTCCTGAAGCTCTGCCATCATGTCCTCATCAATATGAAGCCGTCCTGCCGTATCAAGGATCACCAGGTTATTGCCATTTTTCTGCGCATGCTCCAGAGCTGCTTTGGCGATATTGGAAGGCTTGTGATTTTCTCCCATGGAAAACACTTCCACGCCCTGCTTTTCTCCATTGACCTGCAGCTGTTTGATAGCAGCCGGCCTGTACACGTCACATGCTACGAGAAGAGGTTTCTTCCCTTTTAATTTATATTTTCCCGCCAGTTTTGCGGTAGTTGTTGTCTTACCTGCACCCTGAAGACCAGCCATCATAATAACAGTAATGGCGCTTCCGGGCTGAAGCTTGATCTCGGTTGTTTCGGAACCCATCAGAGAAATCAGTTCCTCATTTACAATCTTTATCACCATCTGGCCGGGATTCAGACCGTTCATCACATCCTGCCCGATGGCTCGCTCCTGAACATTTTTTATAAAATTCTTTACGACTTTAAAGTTTACGTCAGCGGCAAGAAGCGCTCTTTTGATCTCCTTCATCGCCTCCTTGACATCATCCTCTGTCAGCCGGCCTTTGCTCCGCAAATTACGGAATACGTTCTGAAGTTTTTCTGTCAAACTGTCAAAAGCCATTCTTTAACTCCTCTATATTAATACTACAATTCCTCGATGATCTCTCTTGCGATCGTTCGGATACTGGATACCAGTTCCTGATTTTCTTTTTCTGTATGCTGCTCCAGAATATGATCCATTCTCTCTATCTTTTCTTTTATAGAAAGAAACTTTTCTACCAGATGCAGCTTTTCTTCATACCCCTGCAGTGTCTTGCTGCACCGCTTAACCAGGTCATGAACTCCCTGACGGCTGATCCCTGCATCGGAAGCAATCTCACCCAGGGACAGATCCTCAAGAATAAACTGTTCATATATCTCTTTTTGGTGACTGGTTAGCAGCTCACCGTAAAAATCATACAGCAGCGCCTGTTCTAGTATTTCATTCATTTTTTATCACCTGTGTCATCATATAATAATTCTCTTGTGGTGTCAAGCATTTTTTCTTGACAGATTAATATTAGTCTGAATCTGGCAGAAAAAATATATAATCCTTGCTTCATATTGTCTGATATGTTATATTAAATATAGAAAAAGGGAAAGCCATAGAAACGGCTACCCTCACATCAAACTAACTGTTATATACAACAGCCGTCAACTAGTGCGAATAGTTTGGCGGCTATTTTCGTTTTTCTTTGAAAATTGTATAACACAATCCCACTAAACCAACAATGAATATTAAAAGCTGAATCAGATCAGCATATGTAACATACATTGGCATCGCCCTCCTTTCTTTCGTCCGGAGGGACATCCCCTCCTGATTAAAGAGGGCAGCCGCCTTTGCTCTATGGCTTTCGTAGACATAATATATCATAGTTTACGGATTCTATCAATCAAATACTACTATCTTTTTTATTTTCTCTTTCACACTTTTTTCTCCCGGGCATATGATGTACTGTAAACAAAATATGTTGGAGGCTATCTTATGAGCGATTTATCATGCGGATGCGATTCAGGAGTACGTTCCGGCGGAGGCTGCGGATGTGGAAATACATTTGGAGGAAACAGCTGTATCTGGATCATTCTTCTTCTGTGCTGCTGCGGCGGCAATGGTTTTGGAAGAAGCGGCGACTTTGGCTGCGGATGCGGAAACGACAGCTGCCTGTGGATCATCCTTCTCCTGTGCTGCTGCGGCGGCTTTGGCGGAAACGGATGCTGCTAATCTGTTAGAGAGGGGACAGCTGCGGCTGTTCCCTCCTGCATTTAGTAAATGACGTTCTTTCTTGCTGCATATCCGTTTTTCTTTCTTCATATACATAGTTACAACGCCACGCAAAGGTGGGTCATATGGAAAAACATCCTCCTCTACCCATGACTCCTTTTGACATACTTACCAGTTCTACTCAGCTGCAGATGATGAAGCTGATGCTTCCGTATACCCCGCCTGGCATCCAGCGGATGCTGGCCTTCTATATTAAATTTCTGGAACTCAAAAAAACTGCAGAGTATTTCGGCCTCTTCAGCTCTGTTTCCCAGAGGGATACTTTCTCTAAATCTTCTGCTTCTGTCACGGAAATTCTGGAAGATGTAAGACCTTATCTTGGAAAGGACGCCGAAACTATCGATATGCTGCTGTCTGCCATGAGTATGATGGATATGATGAAAGATATGGATATGCCTGATTTTTCCGGTGCAGATATGGGCGACCTTTCCGGCGTCATGCAGATGATGAATGCATTCCAGAATACATCGGAAAGTGAAGATCACTCGAACGAAGATCAGGAAGGAGATGATGAAAATGACCCAGGAATGGCTGAACCACCCGGCGATGAAAGATATTGATCCCGTCAAACTGGAACTCATCAAAACCGCTGCACAGCAGACCGCAGGGAAATCCGGAAATTCTCTTGCGGCAGTTATGATGGCTTTGATCACTTCCGCCGGGAAACGAGGCATCCAGTTTACCCCGGAAGAAACATCACTGATTCTGGAAATTCTGAAAGAGGGACGTTCGGATGAAGAAAAGAATCAGATCGACACTATGGTAAATCTTGTTATGACACAGATGCGGAGAAAAAAATAGGGCCTTTAAAGACCCTATTTTAAAATCCCTCTTCTTTTCTCATTTTGCGCATCACCCTTCTTTTGGCTCCGCTTTCCCATTCCTGTTCTTCTTCCTCTGTCTCGAGGATCAGTTTCGGGACAGGTGTGGGGTGATCGTTCTCATCCAGCGCCACCATGGTAAAATAGGCACGGTTGATCAGTGTCCTTTCCCCATTTAAATGTTCCACACAGGAATCCACTTTCACCTCCATGGATGTATTTCCCACATAAGTAACCTTTCCTGTGATCACAACTACATCTCTTTGGTAAGCGCCCCTTAAGAACCGCAGATTATCCACAGATGCAGTGATTACATTTTTTCTTGTATGACGCTTTGCCACAAGTCCCGCAATTTCGTCCATCCACTGCATCAGAATGCCTCCGAAGAGACGCCCTGCTGCATTTAAATGATTGGGCCTTACCATGTGCACAGTCTCCGTCAATGATTCTGATACCTTTCTGCTTTCTGCCATAGTTTCTATTCTCCATTCTGATTTTTATACTTTCCAGTCACTGGACAGTATACCAGAAAATCTGCTATACTAAAACTGATTTTTCAAAATAATTACCGGAATCCGGAGGGTGACGTTATGCGTAATATAAAACTTACAATCGAATATGACGGAAGCAGATATCAGGGTTGGACACGCCTTGGCAAAAATGAATCTACAAATACGATCTCTAATAAGATCATTGAAGTAATACAGAAAATGACAGGCGAAACGGTGGAACTTTTCTGCGGCTGCAGAACGGAGACAGGCGTCCACGCTTACGCGCAGATTGCCAATTTCAAAACAAATACCGAAATGAAGGATTACGAAATCCAGCATTATCTGAACCGCTATCTTCCTATGGATATTGCGGTCATCCAGGTGGAAGATGTTCCCGAGCGCTTTCATTCACAGCTCAACGCCAGATCAAAAATCTATGTATACCGTATGACCATCAACGATGTGCCAAGTGTTTTTGACCGCAAATATACATTCCACTGTTTCCGTTCGCCGGACAAAAAAGCGATGCAGCAGGCTGCTCTCCTTTTGACCGGCCGTCACGATTTTAAGAGCTTTTCTACCGTAAAACAGACTAAGTCTACAGAACGGGAAATCTATAAAATTGAAGTCTATGATGATGGGGAAGAAATGCAGATTACCATTCACGCTGACGACTTCCTTCACAACATGGCAAGAATGATCATTGGCACACTTCTTGAAATCGGTCTCGGCACGCGAAAAAAGGAAGATATCGAAGAAATTTTTGCCGGACGGCAGTCCGCAAGCCTTCCCTGCGATGCAAAGGGACTTTACCTGCAGGAGGTTCGCTATTAACTATGCTTCCTCCATCTTCTTTACAGAATCCTCATAGACTCTTTTGCGGAGTTTTTTCATATAAGGAATTGACTTTGTCTGCTCCTGTCCATAAGTAAGCTGAAGATCATACTCCAGCGGCAGCCAGGTAGATAAATCCGCCTCGTTGTGCTGGATCAGAGCTTCCAGCTTGTCCAATGCCGCAAGAAGCCGGGATTCTTTCGTTTCCTTCTTTTCTACTTCCCGGAAGATGTCTGCAAGTCTCTCCCGGTATGGCTCCGGGAGCATCCCTGCAATCTTCTCCTGAGCCTGTTCTTCCTTTTTTTCGTCCTCTTTGTCCTTTTCAAAAGCCGGAATATCTCCTGTCAGAGCCTCTCCCATATCGTGAAACAGTGCCAGTTCCATAACACGGTTCATATCATAGTCCGGAAATTCCTCTCTTACAAGCCAGGCAAAAACCAGAAGGCGGTACACATGTTCCGCCACACTCTCCTGCCTTCCGCTGGATGTCCAGGAATGTCTTGTATGACATTTCAGTTTCTCTGCCAAATTAAGAAACTGAAGCAATGTCTCTTCTTCCATCTCGTTTGCACTCCTTTTCCTGCCGACTATCCCTCCAGGATCTTCACATAAAACGTACGGTTCCTTGGCCCGTCAAAATCGCAGAAATACAGATCCTGCCAGATTCCAAGGAGAAGATCTCCGCCGCTTAAGATCAGAGTCTGTGACGGGCCTACCAGCGTCGTCTTCATATGTGCATGGGAATTGCCCTCTGCATGGCGGTAAAAATCTGCGTTTGTAGGAAATGCCTTTTCAAATCCTTTCAGCATATCATGCACCACATCCGGATCGGCATTTTCATTGATCGTAAAACCCGCCGTTGTATGAGGGGAAAATACAACCACAATGCCGTCCTTTACCCCGCTCTTTTCAATATCTTCCCGCACCATATCCGTTACTTTTGACATCTGCTGTGCGCCTCTTGTGGCAATATGATGTTTATATAAATACATGTTCTTTCCTCCCATATTTATTGTTCCATATATTTCTGAAGTGCGTCATATTCTCTCTTCATCAGACGGTATCCATGTTCATAAAAATGCATCAGTACATCATAGTCCTTCTCCAGCCGTGATACAGTAGGGATCAGCGGACGAAGGACAAAGATCTTTCCTTCCTCCTCCAGGCGTTCCAGCATCTCCATTGTCCTGTTGTAGACAACATTGCGCCGGACGATGCTCTTTACCAGCTTCGGGTAGTTCCGGTATGCCCGGCGGTATACTTTTACTGCCGCTTTTGAAGGCATTTTCTTGCGGTATCCCGGATTCCTCGTAAGGATCACTACGATCTTCTCATTTCCGATCTCCATTGCCCGGCGGATTGGAATAGAATCAGCAAGACCGCCGTCCAGATAAGGAACGCCGTCAATATTGACAATAGGACTGATCAGCGGCATACTGCTGGATGCTCTGCAAAGCTTCATCAGCCTGTCCTCATCTTTTCTTTCAGTCATATATTCTGCCTCTCCTGTAATACAATTGGTCGTTACGATCTCACACTCCATCTCCGATGCAAAATAAGTATCAAAGTCAAAGGGGAAGATTTCTTTTGGATAACGTTCAAATACCATATCCATATCAAGAAGGCTTTTTTCTTTTATAAATTTTGCAAATCCATAATAGTAGCTATATTCTTTTTCCTTATGTATCATACAGTCTTTTGTACGTCCCGGTTGTCTGGAAACATAGTCCACGCCATTGCAGCTTCCGGCGGATACCCCTATCACATGGGAGGTATAAAAATCCCTCTCCATCAGGTAGTCCAAAGCTCCGGATGTAAATACGCCTCTGGTGGCTCCGCCCTCCAGCACCATTGTTGCCTTTTCCATATTCATCTCCTCACTTTCCTTTCTCATTATAAACGGATTTCTCCTGAATGGGAACCTTATTTTCTTGCTATTTCCGGTATTTTTTGCTAAGATATGCTTTGTATCGCATCGAGATATGCGCACATCCCCATTCATGGGATTGAAACCTAATTATTAAGGATAATATTAAGGAGACGGATATTTATGATCAGTACAAGTAATGTAACGCTGCGTGTCGGCAAAAAAGCATTGTTTGAAGATGTAAACATTAAATTTACCGAAGGAAACTGCTACGGTCTGATCGGCGCCAACGGAGCCGGAAAATCTACTTTCCTGAAGATCCTTTCCGGGCAGCTGGAACCTACCAAAGGCGAGGTTATCATCACTCCGGGAGAGCGGCTTTCCTTTCTTCAGCAGGATCATTTTAAATACGATGAATTTCCCGTTCTGGATACAGTCATTATGGGAAATGCCCGGCTATACGAAATCATGAAAGAAAAAGAAGTCATTTATGCCAAAGAGGACTTCACTGACGAAGACGGCATCCGTGCCAGTGAGCTGGAAGCGGAATTTGCCACAATGAACGGCTGGGAGGCAGAATCTGATGCCGCTTCTTTACTGAACGGACTTGGCATTGACACAGAAATGCATTACAAACTCATGAAGGACTTAAACGGACCGGAAAAGGTAAAGGTTCTCCTTGCCCAGGCTCTTTTCGGCAACCCGGATATCCTCCTTCTGGACGAGCCTACCAACCATCTGGATCTGGATGCTATCGCGTGGCTGGAGGAATTTCTGATTAATTTCGACAATACAGTGATTGTTGTCTCCCACGACCGCTATTTCCTGAACAAGGTCTGTACACAGATTGCCGATATTGACTATGGCAAAATTAAACTTTACGCCGGAAACTATGATTTCTGGTATGAATCCAGCCAGCTTCTGATCCGCCAGATGAAAGAAGCCAATAAGAAAAAAGAAGAAAAGATCAAGGAACTGCAGGAATTTATTTCCCGTTTCAGCGCCAACGCTTCCAAATCCAAGCAGGCTACTTCCAGAAAACGGGCCCTGGAGAAAATCCAGCTGGATGACATTCAGCCCTCCAGCCGCCGCTACCCCTATATCGATTTCCGCCCCAACCGTGAAATCGGAAATGAAGTTCTCACTGTAGACGGCCTTAGCAAAACCATTGACGGAGAAAAGATTCTGGACAACATTTCCTTCACGCTGAACCGAGAAGACAAAGTGGCATTTGTAGGCGGAAATGAGCTTGCCAAATCCACTCTCTTCCAGATTCTGACCGGGGAGATGGAACCGGATGAAGGAACTTACAAGTGGGGTGTTACAACGTCACAGGCTTATTTCCCTCTGGACTTTGGTTCTGAGTTTGATAACGATTACACCATCGTAGAATGGCTGATGCAGTATTCGGAAGAAAAGGATGTTACTTATGTCCGGGGATTCCTTGGCCGTATGCTTTTCTCCGGCGATGACGGAGTAAAACGGGTAAATGTTCTTTCCGGAGGTGAAAAAGTCCGCTGCATGCTTTCCAGGATGATGATCTCCGGAGCAAATGTCCTGATTCTGGATGAGCCTACCAACCATCTGGACATGGAATCCATCACCGCCCTCAACAACGGGATGATGAAATTTCCGGGCGTCCTGCTTTTCTCCTCCCGTGACCATCAGATCGTACAGACGACCGCAAACCGCATCATGGAAATTGTGCCGGGCGGAAAACTGATCGATAAGATCACCACTTATGACGAATATCTGGAAAGTGACGAGATGGCAAGAAAACGCCAGACTTATACGGTGCAAAGCGACGATGAGGATTAAATTTTCCTAAATTAATGACAAAAAATCAAGCCCCTTGGAAATGGGCTTGATTTTTTATTCTTCTGCTTGCAGCACCCGACAGATTTTGTCAAATGCTGCTGCATCTTTTTTCTTCGCTCTGGCCGCTTCGTGTCTGATCCCATTCTGATCTGTAAGAATCAGAACCTTCGTCCCTTTCTCTGTGGCAATATCCTTGCTCCTGATCTCACTTCGCGGCCGGATATAAAGCTTCTCTTTTGTGCACTGCACAATGTAATCCCTTGTCACTATCAGCTGAAAGTCGGGAACTTCCAGTGCATCCGGCGCAATCAGCTGATTAAAGAACTCTGTTTTATCCCCGGCTCTTTCCAGCTCTTTGTCCATTTCTTTCTGTTCTTTTCGATTTCTTACTGCCAGAAAAACGCCCAGCGCTCCAAACACTGCTCCCAGCAGGATATTAGAAAATACAGAGATCAAGGCAAGCGCAAGAAAGCTGATCCAGATGATCATTGCTGTGCGCATCTTTTTTGCTTTTTCTTCAATCAGATCATAATACTTCTGCTCTCCCGCTGTCTGTATTGCCATCTCTTTTTCTCTGCCTTTCCGGAATTTTAGCGGATCCTTTCCGGGAATCCTACTTTCTTCTGCACTTTTCTAAGTGTCTTATTTGCAAAATAACCTGCTTTTTCCGCATTTTCTTTTATAATACCGTCAATATATGCCTTATCTTTTTCCAGACGTGCCGCTTCCTCCTGAAGAGGCTTTAACACGGATACGACTGCTTCTCCCACTGCCGGCTTAAATTCGCCATATCCTTTTCCGTCAAATTCCTTTACTACTTCCTCCGGAGTCTTTCCGGTACATGCACTGTAGATATTGATCAGATTCTTGATTCCCGGCTGCTCATCACGGTAAAGGATCTGGGCTTCAGAATCTGTCACAGCTCTCTTGCACTTTCTCATAATAGTATCCGGATCATCCATCAGATAAATGCTGGCATTGGGGTTTTCGTCTGATTTGGACATTTTCTTAGAGGGATCCTGAAGGCTCATGATCTTAGCGCCCACTTTTCCGATATATGCCTCCGGGATCGTAAATACGTCCCCGTAAATATTATTAAAACGCTCCGCAATATCTCTTGTCAGCTCCAGATGCTGCATCTGATCCACTCCGACCGGAACCACATCCGCCTGATACAGGAGAATATCTGCCGCCATCAGCACAGGATAAGTGAAAAGTCCCGCATTAATGTTATCTGCATGCTTCGCCGCTTTATCCTTGAACTGGGTCATCCGGTTCAGTTCGCCCATATAAGTGAAACAATTGAGAATCCATGCAAGCTCTGCATGCCCGGAAACATGGGATTGATAGTAAATGCAGTTTTTCTTTGGATCCAGACCTGCTGCAATATACAGGATCAACAATGCCCTTGCTCTTTTGCGAAGCACCGCCGGATCCTGCCTTACTGTAATAGAATGCATATCCACAACACTGTAAAAACACTCATATTCATCACTTAATGTCACCCAGTTCTTCAGTGCTCCCAGATAATTTCCCAAAGTAAGATTCCCTGTTGCCTGCATACCGCTGAACAACACTTTTTTATCGTTAATCATCTTTTTACCCTCCGTCTGCTACTTTTTCCAAGGTTCAACCTTGTCTTTATAATATACGGTATTTTCCGCCAAAATATGGAAACTGCCGTTCCTTTCCTCTACTTCCGTCACTGCACAGTTCTTATGTACTCCCTGCCCCCAGTATTTCGAAAGGGGTTCTTTTTTTATATAATTAAGCATACCTGCCAATGCAGCTCCATGGGTTGTAATGAGGATCGTGCTGTCTTTTAATGTGTCGTCTGACCCGATCCTTTCCAGGAACTTTCCCACTCTTTCCTTTACCTGTTTAAAATCCTCCCCGCCTTCCGGAGCTTCATACTCCTCCGGTCCGTCAAAAAAGCGGTGGAAACTTTCCGGAAGCTCCCATCCTTCACTGGAACAGCATTTGCCCTCATACACGCCAAAAGCCATCTCCATGATCAGCGGTTCCTCTATCACCGGAACGTCCCGGCCCTTCAGAATAATTTCAGCTGTCTGCTTTGCCCGGCCAAGAGGACTAGTGAAACAAAGATCAAAGGGGATATCTTTCAGTCCCTTCCCTGTCTCCTCTGCAAGATGTATTCCGAACTCGTTGAGGGGAATGTCTACCTGCCCCTGTATTTTTCTCGCCCTGTTCCAATCTGTCTCGCCGTGGCGTACAAGATATAATTTCATGATTCATCGCCCATCCTTTCTGCAAGTCCAGTACCAGTATACCACACTGAATGGTTCTTTTCATAGAAATTTCAGGGAAAAAGTGTTACACTGAAAAAGGAATATGTTTGAGAAAGGATGAGACAAAAATGAAAAAAATTACCAGTTTTACCATAGACCACTGGAAACTGCAGCCCGGCGTATATGTGTCCCGAAAAGACAAAGCCGGCGACTGTACTGTCACCACCTTTGACCTTCGTATGACAAGCCCTAATGAAGAGCCGGTCATGAATACTGCCGAGGTACATACCATCGAACACTTAGGCGCCACCTTCCTTAGAAATGACGAAACATACGCTGACAAAGTCCTTTATTTCGGCCCTATGGGCTGCCGCACCGGTTTTTATCTGCTGCTGGCAGGCGATTATGAATCCAGGGATATCATCCCTCTTATACAGGCGCTTTTTGATTTTATTGCTGATTTTGAAGGTGAAGTTCCCGGTGCTTCCCCAAAAGACTGCGGGAACTATCTGGATATGAATCTTCCGATGGCCAGATATCTTGCCCGGAAATACCGTATGGAAGTCCTGGAAAATATATCCGATGACAGACTCGTATATCCTGAATAATTCATTGAAAAACGTCCATGTTTTGCAAAAGAGTTCCATTTACGGAACTCTTTTTAGTTAATAGGGAAAATCTTTCTTTAATACAACATTGCGGATATAAGCGTAGGTCCGCTCCTCTCCTTCCTCTGCCAGCATCTTCAGCAGGCTGTGGAGGAGAGCTGCTGTATCCGGATGGATCATCCGTCCCAGCCTGGCAGCTCCTCTTTCATAATAGGCCAGCGGATGTTCATCCCGGTAATTTTCCTTCTGATAAGTCTTCGAGGCAGCAATGCGGTCTACAAACATTTCCGCCACATAGCGCACCGGCATTTTCATCCCGATAATGCCGTCCTCTTTTTCCAGGCCATAGTCGATCCAATATTCATAATGATGCTTGTTTCTCCCTTTATGATGAAGCCACGCCAGGGAATAGCCCTTTTCTTCCCGCTCTGCATTATTGGGACTTCGGTTGCCCTGATAGTATTTACAGCCAACCAGAAATTCTACAGGGGAATATTTGGACATATCATGCAGCAGTCCCTGTCTGTATAATCCGATTTTAAAGCAGCCTCTCATTACGAGAATCTTGTGATGCGTTATTGTACAAAAATGCCCCCAGGCTTTCATCTCACATAATCTCCTGTCCGCAAAAGTAGTCTTGCATAATTATTTGCCGATAAACAGCGCGATCGTCCTTTCTTCCAGAACGGCTTCTCTTTGATTTTTCAGCACTTCCGGATCTTCAAGGACTCCTGTTTTGCTGTCCGCTGTCAGATACCACTTTTTCCCTTTTCCAAGCGCCGGGAGAGCAAAACTGTGCTCTACCCAGTGCATGTTGTAAGCAACAAAACAATCCGTATCTTTTGCTGCAATACCGCAGTAATATACTCCAAGCTGGCGGCTGGATATTTCTGATGGAGTCTGCCATGCATATTCTCCATGATAAGACACATCAGGTACGCCGCAGCTGATCTGGTCCATGCCCCGAAGTTCCTCTTTCTGCCGAAGCGCCGGGTGACTGCGGCGAAGCGCGATCATCTCCTTTACAAATTCATGGAGAGCGCGGTTTTTCTCAAGTCTGCTCCAGTCCAGCCATCCCACCGGATTGTCCTGACAGTACACATTGTTGTTCCCCTTCTGAGTATTTCCAAATTCATCTCCTGCAAGAATACAGGGAATCCCCTGTGCAAGGAGAACAAGCATAAAAGCATTTCTCATCTGTCCTGCTCTTAGCGCCACGACCGCCCTCTTGCGGCTGGGTCCTTCTGCTCCGCAGTTCCAACTGTAATTGTAATCCGGTCCATCCTGGTTGTTTTCTCCATTTGCTTCATTGTGTTTTGCATCATAGGAAACCAGATCGTTCAGGGTAAATCCATTATGACCTGCAATATAATTATACATGCCTTCCGCCCCTGCAGGCCTTCGAAGCCAGTATATCACCTCTTCAATCATGCCCTCGTCCCCCTTCAGGAACCTTCGCATAACATTCTGAAAACCTGCCTGATGATGGAAAAGTTTCATTTTGCTTAAAAGCGGGTCAGCATAGCTCCCATCTGTCGGCGTTACATCCGGGTTCAAAATAAATCCGTCCACATGGTATTCCATCATATACCAGCGCAGACACTCCTCCATAAGGATTCTGGAAGTACCGCCCTCGAAAGGCATTTCCAGTATTACCTCAATCCCGGCCTTGTGGCATTCCCGCACCATATCTTTTAATTCTGACGCCGGATCGTCTGATGCCGCATAAGCTCTTTTGGGAGCGAAATAAAATCCCGGTCCGTATCCCCAGTAATTTACATATTTTCCCAGCTGTTCAAACTCATATACCGGCATAAGATGGATCTGATTGATCCCCAGCTCAAGCAGATAAGGAATTTTTTCAATGACTCCCCGGAAAGTACCTTTATGGGCAACTTTTGAAGAGCTGTGTTTCGTAAATCCCCGCACATGGAGACTGTAGGCCACCACTTCATTGGCAGGAATACAGGGAGGAAGATCACCCTCCCAGTCATAGTGATCCTCATAAATTCCGGCACGAACCTCATGCTCCTGAAGCTCCCATTTGTGGCCAAACTCTTCTGTTCCCGCAAGGCTTCTGGCATAGGGGTCAACACAGACCTCCTCATCTATCAGATAATTATACTCATACTCCGAATATGCAAAATCAAAAAGCGACAGAAAACGTACACTTCCGACTCCGTCTTCTTCCGGCATTTCAAAAATGACAGAAGCCTCCCGTTCTCCTTTTTTGTAAAGGAGCAATCTGCATTCTTTTCCTTCCGGAACCTCTATTGCAAAATTAACGCTGTCTTTTCCCACACTCACGCCCAAAGGCAGCGGTTTCCCTTTTTCTCTTCTCATGTTCCGTCCTTCCTGCTGCTTCTACTGCCAGCCATCTGCTCCATACATTTCCACATTATCTTTCGTGATCATATCAATGATCTCTACATAATTTTCTTTTTCATATTCTTCGCCGTTCAAAATAGCAAGCCCTACTTCCACAGCCTTTTTCCCCATATTGATCGGAGACTGTGCCGCTGTGCCTGCAATCTGTGTGTCTGATTTTTCCAGCTCTTTTTTGATATCAGGGGAACCGTCCACACCGTAAATAATTACATCATCCATTCCAAGAAGGTTCACTGCTGTCTGCGCTCCTACCGCGATCTGATCATTTCCGCACATAATGGCTGTTACATCCGTATGTTCTTTGAGGATATTTTGCGCCACTTCCACTGACTTTTCAAATTTTCCATCTGTATTTTCTCTTGCCACAATTTCAAAACCGACCTCCGCTTTTGAAATCGCCTCCTCAAATCCTGTAATTCTCTCATTAATAGAATTTTGTGTCGGGCATTCCAGTATCAGTACTTTGCCTCCGTCCGGGCATTTCTCAATCAACGCCTCACCGCACATACGTCCGGCTGCTTCATTGTCAGATCCCACATAGACATCTACATAATCCATTTCCTTAACCTGTGTATCTACATTGATAATGCGTACATCCGCTTCCTGAAGTTCCTGCAAAGAGGGAGTAATTTCCTCCCAATTTACCGGGCTTAAAAAAATGGCATCAATCCCTGCCTCGATCATCTCTGTGATCTGTGAAGCCTGTTTTTGGGCATCTCCTTCCGGGTCTTCGGTAATCAGTGTATTCCCTGAGCTTGTAACCGATTCGCGAATTGCATTTTCCAGCGTAATAAAATAAGGATTCTCCATATTGATTCCGCTGAAACCAAATTTGTATCCTTCTTCTTCCGCCTCTTCCTCATCTGTTTCTTCTGTATCTTCTTCCTGAACCGGATTATCTTCCGGTGTGCCCACTTGCTTCTTACATCCGGACAACATCATAATTCCCATGACAACAAGTGCCAGAAGCACTTTTATCTTGCGGTTTTTCATATATCTGTTCCTCCTTGCGAATGATTCCAGTCACATATATTTTGTATTTTACTACATTTTTTTCATTTTTACCAGCCCCAGCCATTTCCCTCTCCTTTTCCTTTCTCTTTTCACAACATAGATTTTACTTGCTTTTGTGCCGCCGCTCTGATAGAGTAAAAACAGAAAGAATAAAGGAGAGATTTTTGTATGGCTACAGAAAATATGGATGAAATTACTGTAACACTGACTCTGGATAACGATGAAGAGATTGAATGTGCCGTTCTGACTGTCTATGAAGCCGGCGGACGCCAATATATCGCCCTTCTTCCTCTGGATGAAAACGGCGAAAGCGAGGAAGGTGATGTATACCTTTACCGTTATATTGACACAGACCCGGAAAATCCGGATCTGGAAAATATTCTTGACGATGAAGAATATGAAATCGCGGCAGATGCATTTGACGAATGGCTGGACGAGCAGGAATTTGGCGAGGAAGAGGATCTTTAATGTCTGCTTTCTCCTTCTTTCAACAAAAGCTCTTCAACAAAACGGGAAGGACTTAGTTCCTTTCCGTTTTTCGTTTTTACATAACTGATCACCAGTTTTCTCTTTGCCCGTGTCATAGCCACATAAAACATCCGGCGCTCCTCCTCGATCTCTTCATCAAGTTTGGCTTTTCGGTAAGGAGTGACGCCTTCATTTCCTCCGATCACAAATACCGTATCAAATTCCAGGCCTTTTGCGCCGTGCATGGTCATAAGCGCCACGCCCTGTTCCCCAGTTTGATCTTTTCTGCCTCTGCCCTTCTTCTCCTTTAACATTTGTCCGTAGTTCTCTATATAGAGAAACCACTCTTCAAAACTTTGAAATTCTTTAGATCTTTCCTGAATTTCATAGAGAATTTCAAAAAGATCTTCCTCCCGTATACGCCGGATTTTGGCATATTCTTTCAGATAGTCGTCATAGCCGATCTTCTTTCTTATATATTGTATTGCCGCATAAGGGGTTTTGTTTTCCATCATTTTAACATCCCACTCAAACTGATCGATGCGGTCCTGCATCCACCCCTTATCACAGTAAAATTTTCTCATATCCTCAAAACTTCCTCTGGAAGACTCCAAAGACTCTCTGCTTAAGTAGCGTTTCGGACAGTTCATAATATCCAGAAAATATCTTCTCTCTCTGCTTCCGGAGGCCAGTTGCAGATAACTTTTTATATTGCGGGCAATAAAGTGATCATAAATATTCTGGATATTTTCTTTCATTTCAAAGGGAATCTGGTGTTCTGCCAGCATTTCCGCAAGAATCCTGGCATCCCGGTTCGTACGGAACAGTACTGCGATTTCTTTTGCCGGCACGCCCTGTTCCATCCTCTTTTTCACGCCCTCTATCACATACTTTCCTTCCTCCGTTACATCCAGGACTTCCTGCACATGGACGCACTCTCCCTTTCCTGCATGAGGTTTGATCTCTTTGGAAAATCTCTGCTCATTGTGCCCGATCACTCTGAGGGCGCCGTTTAAAATATGAGCAGTGGAGCGGTAATTAACGTCCAGGAGAATCTGCCCGGCATCGGGATAGTCTCTGGAAAAACCAAGCATAATAGAAGGGTCCGCTCCCCGGAATTGATAGATCGACTGATCGTCGTCTCCTACTACAAACAGGTTATTTTCAGGAAGCGCCAGCATCTTCAAAATTTCATACTGTATTTTATTGACGTCCTGAAATTCATCTACCAGAATATACCGGAACCTGGCCTGCCATTTTTCAAGAATATCCGGTCTGGACTTAAAAAGCTCATGGCAGAGGATCAGCATATCATCGAAATCGATCTTGCGCATTTCCTTTCTCTTCTTTTCATACATCTGGTAGATATCTGCAAATGCTCCCGGACATACGGACGCTTTATATGTCTGAATATCCAGCCCGTTATTTTTTACTTTTCCGATTTCTGTCAGAAGATCTCTGATAAAATCCTGTTCATCTTCCACTTCCAGCTTAAGGTCCAATTCCGGCAGAGCCAGGATCTGCCCCAAAAGTCTGCTGCTCTCTTCCCCGGTCAGAATATTTGCCGAAGTAAATCCATAAGCCCACCTTAGAATTCCGTAATAGATCCCATGAAATGTCCCGAATGTTACAGGAGGACAGACTCCTCCCATAAGACTTTTAAATCTGTTCTGCATTTCATAGGAAGCATATCTGGTAAAAGTAATGACCAGAATTTCTTCTGGTCTTACTTTGTACCTTTTAATCAGATTTTCTATTCTTGCTGCAATGGTAAGAGTTTTCCCGGAACCGGGACCGGCAAGGACCATACATGGCCCCTGGAAATGACAGGCTGCTTTTTGCTGTGCCTTATTCAGATGCATTCCTTACCTCGTTTCTAACAATTCAATTCCCTTACGGATCCTGCACAGGGACTCTTCTTTGCCAAGTACTTCCATAATTTCTGTCGCTCCGCCAGGCGTATTCTGCTTGCCGGACACGGCAGTTCTCACCGGCCACATTACATAGCCGTTTTTGTAACCTTTTTCTTCAATATATTTTTTCAGGGTGGCATACAGGGCGTCATTGCTGTAATCATCCTGCGCTTCCAGGATAGGAAGAACTTCTTTTAAAACTTCCAGAGAAGTCTCTTCATTTGTTTTCATTTTCTTATGGCAGTACATTGCTGTGTCATATTCCGGCAATTCTTGGAAAAAGTCTATCTGGTCTTTGATATCAGGGAAGATTTCGATTCTGGTCTTTACAAGCGCCGCAATCTTCTTCAAATCATAATCTTTTGTGATCACTTCTTCAATATAAGGCTTTGCCATCTCATAAAACCTGTCTGCATCCATTGCTTTCAGATATTCGCCATTCATCCATTTCAGCTTTGTCATGTCAAACACAGCCGGTGACTTGCTCATATGATGATAGTCGAAGATTTTTACCAGCTCATCCAGAGAGAAGATTTCCTGTGTTCCCTCCGGACACCATCCCAGCAGAGCCACATAATTCACGATTGCTTCTGATACAAATCCCTGATCCAGAAGATCTTCATAAGAAGAATGGCCGCAGCGTTTACTCAGCTTTTTGTGGTTTTCATCCGTAATAAGCGGGCAATGCACATAAACCGGCACTTCCCATCCGAAAGCTTCGTAAATACGATTGTATTTCGGAGCAGAGGACAGATATTCATTTCCGCGGACTACATGGGTGATTCCCATCAGATGGTCATCCACTACGTTTGCAAAATTATAAGTCGGATATCCGTCCGATTTGATCAGAATCATATCATCCAGCTCTTCATTGGGCACTGTGATGTCCCCGTATATTTCATCATGAAAGGTTGTTGTCCCTTCTGTGGGCATGTTCATGCGGATCACATATGGCTTTCCTTCCTTCAGGTTCGCTTCAATCTCTTCCTTGCTCAGATGAAGGCAGTGTTTATCATAGACAACAATCTCTGTATTTCCGTCTTCTGACACTTTGCTTCTTAAAGACTCCAGGCGCTCTTTATCACAGAAACAGTAGTATGCATCTCCCTGCTCAATGAGCTGTTTGGCATATTTCATATAGATACCTGCAGCGTTTCTCTCGCTCTGCACATAAGGACCCACTCCTCCGTCTTTGTCCGGTCCCTCGTCATGTACAAGTCCGGTCTTTTCCAGAGTCCGGTAAATAATTTCAAGAGCCCCTTCCATAAAACGTTCCTGGTCTGTATCCTCGATCCGAAGCATAAAGCTTCCTCCCGCATGTTTCGCTATCAGATAAGCATATAATGCCGTCCTTAAATTTCCCACATGCATCCTTCCCGTAGGACTTGGTGCAAATCTTGTTCTTACTTTACTCATTGTTCTTCTCCATTTCTGTTATAATTTTATCCAGAGCATCATCCACTCTGCTGTTCCAGTATATATCTGCAAATTTATCTGAAAAATGCTGTTCTTTCGAGATCAGCAAAAGCTTATCTCCTTCATAGTAATCCAGAAGCTGTGTACAGAGATAACTTTTCAGGTTCGTACCAAGCACCAGCAGCACGTCGGCTTTCTGAATCTCCGTTGCAGCTCTTGTAATAACCTGATTATCCACCATTTCCCCAAACAGCCTCACATCCGGCCGAATAGCCTGTTTACATTTTTCACACAAAGGAATCTTCTCTCCATCCCTTACATACTCCATAGAATACTCCTGGCCGCAATGTGTACAATAATTGCGGTATACATTTCCATGAAGCTCAATGACATTTTTACATCCTGCACGTGAGGGTAAATGGAAAATACGCCGGGTAATAATGGTCTGCAAAATCCCCATCTCCTCCAGCCTGGCCATCTCATAAAATCCTTTCCCCGGCGGTGTATCCAGAGCCGAAAGGATTTCTTTTCTGTAGAAATCGTAAAACTGCGGTTTACGCGTCGAAAAAAAGGAACTGGAAAAGATCTCTTCTGTTGAATATCCGTACTTCTGTTCAATATCGTAGGACTCTCCCCCGTCACGAATTGCAGGATATCCGCTTTCCACAAGCATTCCAAAACCGCTTAATGCCACTGTGTACCTGCTTTTCTTCAGTATCTGACAGATGATTTCCGTTATATCTGACATACCTAGTCGCCTCCTCTTTCAGGCTGTGTATTATGCTTTTCATAATCAGTATAACACATGTGAATTATGGTAATCAACTATTCTGAATCTTTCTCTTGTGGATCCGGCGGCTCCTCCAGTAATCCGGGCGGAAAAATTCTCTGGGAATAGAGACAATGCAGACAATGCCAAGTACTATGGCAAAAGCCACTTTTATCGCTCCAATCCCACGCTGTGCAGCCTCTCCCAGCTGATTCATGACAAGGTAGTAGGCGGTATAATAAACGCCCGCTCCGGGCACCAGGGGAAAAATGCCGGAGATCAGAAAAACAGTGATCGGGCACTTCATCCGCACTGTCAGCATTCTCGATATCAGAACTACCACCAGTGTTCCCAAAAAAGAGGCAATGGCTGCCGAGGTTAAATTGACTGTCAGACAGTATACGATCCACCCCATTGTACCGGTAATGCCGCAGCTTAAATAAAACCGTTTCGGCACGTTAAACAGAACGGAAAAAGCAATGGTTCCAAAAAAGGGGCATATCAGATTTGCCACAATGTACTCTATCATCCAAGAACACCTCCTGCCATATTTGCATAAATCCCAAGTGTGATTCCCACGCCGATCGCTATATATACAAACACAAGAAGCGCATCGATCATCCGCACTGTCCCCGACAGGAAATCACTGTCTGCTATATCACGGATTGCATTGACAAATCCCATTCCGGGCACTAAAGGCATAATAGATGCAATGATGATCCCGTCTCTTTGAAGCGGAACAGGGGCAATCTGCAGTGCCACAAGACCGAGAGTTGTCAGCAGCACGCCGCCTGTAATATTTACGATAATTTTGGACATATGATGCTTTTTCGCGGTCAGCACCCAAATATACAGAATACATCCTATCAAAAATGCTACAAAGCTCTCCGGGACTCCTGCTCCCAAAAGATACCCGAAGCATCCGCTGCCTATACCGGCAGAAAGGACCTGAAAATAGCTTCTTTTGGGCGGTATTTTTTCAATTTCCGCAAGCCGCTCAAACGCCTCATCCAATCCCACCATGCCGGCGGCAATCTCCCTGGATAAATCGTTCACTTCAGCTACAATTCCCAGATGAGCGGCAGAAAGCGGTATATGTTTTACCTTTGTGTAGGAATCTCCATCTCCGATTTTAACACTGATGATAATTGCATGGCTCATGGTAAATGTATCTACATCATTGACATGGAATCTCTTACAGATATGCTGGATCGTTTCTTCCACACGAAAAATCTCTCCGCCGTTTTTCAAAAGGATCCTTCCCGCCTCCAAAGCCAGATCCATAACCCGCTTCGGATCCGATTCCTTAGCCAGATCCTTCTTCAGGTAAACCATGTCTGTCAGCAGCACACCATCTTCATAAATTTCTTCCCGGTAATTTTCCGTAAAAAATCCCGGCACGATATGAGAAGGAGTAAAACCGCAGTGTTCATAAAAGCCAATCGTCTTTTTGCTGTTTCCCGTTCCCACATACATGGTAGAGCATTGGAAACTGTACTTCTCGCACACATAGTGAAGCAGGGCCTTTCCGTATCCTCTGCCCTGCGCCTTTTCTCTCGTAGCAATATTTTTTAATTCACAGCTCCCTGCTTTGTTCATGGTAACAACACAGACTGACTGCACTTCACCTTCTTCGTCATATAACGCAAACATATCCCCAGCGTCCAGATATTTCTCTATCATGTCCTCCTGGGGATCTGCCAGTAATAATAGATCCAAAAATGCCTTTTTATTTTCTGTAATCTGATGAATCCTCATATTTTTGATTCCTCGGTTATAATATTAACAGCTGTATCTTGCTTATTATAGCACTATCCGGGGAAAAATTACAGATATTTTTTTTATCTTCCTGCCGGCCGTAAAATAAGACTTCCGTCTGTCCTGCTGTATAAAAGCCCTTCTCTGCTCTCATATACCGGATTATCTGAATCCACTTCAATATAAAACAGCAGAGGCAGGTTTTCCAGAGTTCCAGGTTCAATGTCAGTAATTCCGGCAGGAACATAAATTTCAAATATCTCTTCTGCAAATCCATCTAAGGATCCTGCCCTGATTCCGACACATCCTTCTCTATCCGGCAAAACAAGCAGCCCATCTGTAATCCCATTTCCTTCTCCTGTATAACTTGTAATATATCCTGCGTCATCACAGAGAAATCCCGTATATTCTTTCCATCCTGCATATAATTCCAGCTCTGTCTCTCCCCTTTTGGCTCTCTCAAAAGGAATCGTACACGCCTCATCTCTATACCATCCGACAAATTCTTTTCCGGGACGAACAGGAACTGCCGTCTCTTCCAGCATATAATCTGTCAGATATGCCATATCTGTCGTACAACTTCCTCCATTTCCGTTCAAATGGACTTTATAATCCACAACACCAAAGGGAATCTCTGCTTTACAGCCTTTGTACTCCACAGAAATTTTATAATTCCCTGCTTTTCCTGTATCGGGAATTTTCACTGCCGCATCCTCCGGCATGATCTTCCCGCCCCGATACATTAAAGTAATATCCGACAGTTCCACTGTACTGCCCACACAGTAATCCATGGGAAGAGAACCATCAAATGTCAGCGCATATTCTCCTCCTGCTGTATCGGAAGATTCCTTATCCGCTGCCGGAACTGTTATTACTTCTTTTACCCCTGACGCTCCTTCTGATATAACGGCAGGTGCCGCCATTTCTATAGAAAGTTTCCGACCCGGGTTTTCTGTCTCATTCAAAGCTGTATTTTCTTTTTCCTCCAAAACTGCTTTTGCCAAAACAATTCGATTTTCCATCAATTTTAAAATACTGTGTGCTTCTTCTGTCACTTCACTGCCGACTCCGGGATACCGTCCGACGCTTTCTCTGGCTGTTTCCAGGCCAAAGCTTTCTCCTGTTCCCGGGTTCATTGCCTCCTCCTTAGACACTACAGATGCTGTAATCCATACTGAAGCCGCCACCAGTACGCCTTTTAACACCCTTGTCATCACCGGCTTAAAATCCAGCCCCAATGACCCCTCATTTATTAACGCTATTGTTTCTGTTCTCATATCCTCTATTATATAATTCCACAATTTTCCAAACAATATAAGGCGCAGAAAAAGGAAGTGGCATCTCGGCACACCGGCTGCCACTTCCCTGTACTGAACTTTAGTTAATATAACCTGCTTTTTTCAGCTCTTCTGCTGCTTTTTCATAATTTGCATCTGACACGAGGATAATAGGACCTGTACATCCCATTCCACTCTCTGCGTAAATGCCAAGCTTCCACAGAACTTTCACCCCGTCTTCCAGATCCATGATCTCAATTCCTGCAATCTGTGAAGTTACCGGTTCTTTCGGCGGTGCTTTTACTTCTTCCTCTTCCGCTGCCGGTTTTGCTGCCGCTTTTCTGGCATTCAAGATATCCTTCAGCCCGGCCTTATTGGCTGCTGCAAACTCTTTCTTTGCAACATCAAATACCTTTCCGCGGATCAGCTCTGCTGCATACCGGATAGCCCCCGTGATGAGAGGTGCTCCGGACGCCCTGGAAATGATCATAACGAGCTGATCATACCCTTCCCCGATACCAGGGCCATAGCCATAACCGGTTGCTTCAAAGCTTCCTCCTGTCGTAAAGGATGACAGCATTTTAATCAGAATATTTCCGGACAGCGAATCACATACCATAATATCCGGGGAGCCCTGCAGCACGTCATTCCCGCGCATTACGCAGCCTCCATCTGCCCTTGCTGATTCTGCAAATGAGATATCATACCCATTTTCCTTCAGCTGCTTCAACGCAATTTCTGTCTGACGTGCCCCATCCACGTTCAGAATACCTACGGTCGGATTGCTCTTCCCGCATGCTTTTGCAGCAATAATTCCATAAATCGCATTTTTGATCATTCCTTCCACGCGGTCTGCGCTGGAAGTACCTGTCGTTGTAGCGACAAACATTTCTTTTCCCTTTGCCGGTGTCACAGCGCGTCCCACTGTAGAAACTCCGATCGGGAATGGAAAATGCATTGTTACTGCACCGTCCACTTCCTTATTTTTCAGAAGTTCTTCCATCTTTTTGTGGCCTTCTTCTTCATCAGCCACCTTTACCGTGGTTACCCCTTCTGCCTCCAGAGTACCAATGTAGTATACATCTATGCCCTCTTTTGCCGCAGCAACGGCAGCTTCCATTGCATTTTCTTCCCCATGCTCACTGCCCATACCTGTCAGAGCAATCTTCGGCTTTTTCCCAAAGCTTCCGGTCTCCAGACCCTCTGCCATTTCCATAAAGGTGGAGGCAATCATTTTTTCAATACTATTTGCCATTTTCTCCACTCCTTTACTCTGCCATTAATGTTGCTGCAAAATCCTTCATTGCTTTTGCGATCAGTCCTTTTACTTCCTCTTCAGAAACGCCTGCTTCAGCTTTCTCTGCCTCTGCAGTATTTCCATGAATAACAAAAGATACACCGTCAAAAAGATTTGTCATACGTCCAAGGAAAAGACTTCCTTTACCGATGATCATGGCATTCCTGATCTTTCCTTCCAGAATGTCTTCCCTTGCAACTCCGATATAAGGTACTCCGGAAGGAATATGTCCCTGTGTCGGAGCCCATCCGGTAAGTCCGTGTTTCTTTGTAAAGTCAGCAAGTTCTTTTCTGTCCAGCTCACCGCGTTTTACAGCCAGAGCTGCGATCATCTTGTAGTTTGCCAGAGGAACATCCCCTGCTCCTGCCGGTTTTGTAATATCCGGATTCTGCATTTCCGGTGAATATTTATCGATATCCGGAATCTTCATGCCTGCCCTGTCAAGTGGATCTGCCACCAGGCTTCCGATAACAGCCTGCGGAGCGGAACCTGTCCCAACAGTGTGGCGTCCCAGAAGGCTAAGATCGATCTCCGGATTTACACCATCGTTTTCGGAAATAACAACAGCAAATCCTCCAAGGCAGTCCTCCAGGATCGGAAGACCTTTTTTGATATGGTCTTTCCCGTTCATACCAAGTTTTGCAGTACATCCTCCGGACGTAACAACAACTGTTTTGTATGCTCCGGATTTTACCAAAGCAGCTGCTTCAATCACAGCGTGAGTAGGTGCAGCGCAGAATCCTCTTGCATCAGAACCTGTTGCATTTACAAGTCCGGCCACTTCAGCTGCAGCCTTTGCAAAGTTTCCGCCGCCTCTCTGATTCATATCACCGCATGCTTCCTCTGCACAGTCGATCACGTATTCTACTTCTGATTTATCAATTCCCGCATTGCGAACCGCATAGAGCAGAGCCAGAATACTGGAAGCCTTGCTCATCAGGTTCTCATGCATAACATGAGCAGACAGGTTCACATCAATGTCGTGAGCAGCCTTTACACAGCCTACAAGTTTTCCATCGAAATACAGCCCTTCTGCATGTTCTTCGTTCACAAAATGTTCGATCTCGCTTAATTCCACACCCTCGTGAACTTTCTCAACGATATCCTCTGAGATAATAGGATCTTTTGCAAATGCATCCTTATATTTTGCAACAAAATCTTTGTCCAGACGTACGACTTCAAACATATCACTTGCCTGTACAAGAAGCAAAAATTCCTCTTCCGGCATGATCTCGCCGTATTTTCCATAGCGGTCGGCGTTTTCCATCTTCTTGTCATACCATGGGAACTCTACTTCTGCCAGTTCTTCCGGATGTACGTTTCCGATATAGGTCTGGTTCGGCCAGTAAGCAACTGCATCCTCATAGGAACGAAGTTTCTCCGGCACTTCTTTCAGATACTCTGATTCCGGATTTACAATACGCTCTGTTGTCTGTGTTGTTCCATTATATAAAACCATGTCAGGAGTATGTACTAATACATAGCTGGCTCCTTTAATTACACTGTTCATGGGTTTTCCCTTTCCTTCCATCTTAAATTGTTCCAACCAAATATTACCTGATATACGGAGCGGCGGGGTGACGCCGCCCCGCCTGATTAGAATTTACAGTATTGTTCTCTGATGGCTGTCATCTCTGAGATGATATCATCTACATCGAGAACCATTTCCATCATACTGATCTGTTCGTCATATACTGCTTCGTCAAATTCTTCTTTCATTTCTGGTTCACATACGTGATAAACACGAAGTCCAAGCTGGACTCCTGTCAATGGACCTGCGAAAGTAGGATCTCCTGCTGTAACAGTCTCAGCTGCAAGTCCTGCAGCTTCACCTTCTGCTGCACCGAGAATTACTACTAAATTCTCAGCTCCCAGCTCGTCAGCAAATTCTTTTACTCTCTTCTGGTTTTCCAGATCCATTGCGCCTGCGCTCGTTCAGACGAAACATTCCGTTGATGCAAATACAACCTCAGCACCAGCTGTTTTCACGCATTCTGCGATAGCCGGTCCCGGGATACCATCACGGTCTCCGATAATTATTGCTTTTTTACCTTCTAAAATAGCCATAATTATGCTTTCTCCTTTCTTCAGTAATTCATTTTGGTTGTTTTTTATGATTAAAGATATTTCTTAATCATCGCTTCAATGCTTTCCTCTGTAGCATCGTCTTTTACAACTTCGTCGATCTTCTCTCCGTCCTTGTAAATAGCCATCACAGGAAGTCCCAGTACTTTCTGGGAAATTGCAAGGCGGCGTGCCTTTGTTGTATTCAGGGCTGTAAATTTCATTTTATCCCCGTAAGTATCAGCAAACTCATGTACCTTCGGCATCAATGCCTGGCACGGTACACATCCGTCACCGTAAAAATCTACGAAAACGTATCCGTCTGCTTTCAGAACTTCTTCTTCAAATGTATTCTTATCTACTTCTATCATTGTAATCACTCCTTCATGAATATTTATGGCATTTTTTGCTTCAGCGGTTTAGAAATAATCTGAAAGACTTCTCTCTACCTGAACAGCTGCAATTGCGCCGTCAGCTGCCGCTGTCACTACCTGACGCAGGCTCTTGATCCTGACATCCCCTACTGCATATACATTTGGAATATTGGTGTGCATATTCTCATCTGTCTTAATATAGCCTCTTTCGTCCATATCAATGATGCCCTCAAAGATCTTGGAATTTGGAACCGTTCCGATAAATCCAAACACACCGAACATGCCGTCCTCTTCGTCGGCTTCCACTGTCTTTACTTCGCCAGTCTTGACATTCTTTACTTTCATCCACTGCAGGATATCGTCTCCGCCGACTTCCTCTACTACGCTGTCCCAGAAAAATTCAATCTTCGGATTTGCAAATGCCTTCTCCTGGATAGATTTTGCTGCGCGAAGCTCGTTTCTTCTGTGGATGATCGTAACTTTTCTCGCGAATTTTGTCAGATACATTGCTTCTTCTACTGCAGAATCACCGCCTCCGACTACAAACACTTCCAGATCTTCAAAGAAGTTTGCATCACATGTTGCACAGTAGGAAACTCCTTTTCCTCTGAATGCCGCTTCTCCTTTGCATCCGATCGGTCTTGCATATGCGCCGGTTGCAATAATGACATTCTTTGCCTGATACTCTGCTTTTGCGCTCTTTAAGATCTTGATCTCTCCGCTGAAATCCACAGCATTGATCGTGTCAGAAACACGCTCTGCACCGAACTTTTCCACCTGCTGTGTCATTCTTGCGATCAATGACGGACCGGACTCTCCTTCTACGATCTGTCCCGGATAGTTCTCAATGTCGTCTGTGATCGCAATCTGTCCGCCGTCCTGTCCCTTTTCGATGACAAGGGTAGACAGACGGCTCCGTCCTGCGTACAGTCCTGCAGCAAGTCCTCCCGGACCTGCTCCAAGGATGATTACGTCATAAATTTTGCTCATCGGTAACATCTCCTTTTTCAGCTGTTTTTATTAATCAAAGATTGTCTGACCATCCACTTCTGTGGTAAGAGCTTCCAGAGCTTTCTCTACGATGTGACGGCGAAGTTCTTTCTCTTCCGCCGGGTCAAGTGCCGGATTTCCAAGCGGATGAGGAATTGCGATCGCCGGAACGATTCTGTTTGCTCCTACTGTCATAGAAATCGGAGTAACTGTACAAACATGTACAACCGGGATTCCTGCTCTCTCGATTTCTTTTACCATCGTTGCACCGCAACGAGTACAGGTACCTCAAGTGGAGGTCAGGATAACTGCGTCAACTCCGTCTGCTTTCAATTTCTGTGAAAACTCATCTGCAAAAGCCTTTGCAGATGCTACGGCTGTACCGTTACCTGTTGTTGTATAGAACAGATGGTGAAGTTCACCGATCTTTCCTTCTTTTTCCATTTCACGAAGAACGTCTACCGGAAGAACACGGTCTGCATCTTCATTTGCATATACCGGGTCATATCCGCCGTGAGCAGTCTCATATGTATCTGCTGTCAGATCCATAACGCCTGTGATGTCATATTCTCCATAATGAGAAGCACTGGAGCTTTCGATGTGGTCCGGATTTCCCTTCGGAACAATACCGCCGGAAGTAACCAGAGCGATCTTTGCATGTGCAAGATCTTTCACAGCCGGATTCGGAGCTACTTTGTCAAAGCTCGGCATCGGATATTCTGTCACATACGGCTTGTCAGCCAGTTTCTGAAGGAGCATCTTCACTGCACGTTTGGATCCTCTCTCCTTCTCAAAGAAGTTTACACGAATGCCGTTCGGCATATATCCTTCTTCACAGGAAGCGCCGATCTTTTCGCCTTTCGCAAGCTTCAGCGCAAGAGGAGCCATCTTGCCCACTGCATCTCTCATACCTGCTGCGCTGTTCTTTGTAGATACCATGTATACCTGGTTCTTGAACATATCAGCACCTGGATTCTCTACATACATACCTGTAACTGCCGGAATACCAAGTTCTTCCTGAACCGCTGCTGCGATCGTTCCGCATGCAACGCCGTAACGTCCTGCATTGAAAGCCGGTCCTGCAACAAATACGTCAGGCGCCTGCTCTTTTACCATAGCAAGGATATCTGCTTTTGCCTTGTCAAGGTTTTCATTGAAATAGGAGTCACCGCAGACGATTGTTGCAATAATTTCTGCTTCATCCTTAAAGTTCATATTGAACGCCATACCTGGTCCTACTACTTCGCCTACACGAAGCTCTGCCGGGTAATCTGCTTTTTCCTCTCCACCGATATTTGCGAAGAACTGATTAATGTAATGTACTACTTTTATTTTACTCATTTTCGCGTATGTCCTCCCTTCTATCTTGCGCTCAGCTTGTTAAAGCCAGTCTCATTTGTTGCTCCGGTAATTACCTGAAGCTCAACCTCTAAGGAGCCGTCTTCGCGCAATGTTTCTTCACTTGCACCAGCAATCTTTGTCACATAATCCAGTGTTCCGATCACTTTGTCAAGCTTCGGCAAAATAATAACCTCATTTGCATTTCCGCCTGTTACAACTGCATCTGCTGCAACGTCTGCGTCTGCAAGAGACTGGGATTTTCCGTCGCGTCCTGCGTATTCATCTGTAATAATAACAGTCTTAACACCCTCTGCTTCAATCTTCTTACAGTTCATGATAAGGTCTGTATCCGGGTTACCGAAACCTTCCTGTGATACGATAACACCGTCCAGATCCAGCATTTTACAAAGTTTTGCTGTCCAGTCAGAGGAACGCTGCTTGTCTGCCAGGTATACGTTCTCATTTGTAATGATCTGGCATACAAAGTTGATCGTCTTTCCATGTTCCTCAAAAAGGTCATGGACAACCGGGTTATTCAAATGTACATAAGTTGGGTTCTTGTCACATGCGGATACACAGTTTCCTGATACGATCGCACCATCCATAATTTCTGTCGGGCTTAAAATTGTCGGAACAATTTTCTTTGCATCTACGCCGTATACATATGTATCATGCAGAAGTCCCTGGCTCTGAAGCATCTGAACGTAAGCAACTCTTGGAAGATCCGGATATTTCTCAAATCCTTCCTTGATCGTACATGTCTCATATACTTTTGTCTCGTCAGGTGTCAGGTTACGTGCCAGTTCCCCAAGATAAACTGCCACTCTGAATCCTGCAAATCTCACTGCCTTTTCATAGTCATGCTGTTTGATATCATCAACTGGTTCACATACCATTACCAGGTTATTTGTCTGTGAAAATGGAATATATTCTGCTCCCGGGCCAGTCATATCAATGATACCTTCCTGGAATCCGACAATACGTCCTGCAGTTACAACTGCCATTCCTTTAAGCGCATAAGTCTTTCCGCTTCCTACTGTATCAACTTTGGCGATCACTCCCGGGAAGATTCCTCCCTTGCCTTCTACTTTCACACGCGGCTCAATTACATCTTTTACCGGTGTAATACGAACAGACTCTCCCGGACGGGCAATATCAAAGGATACGCTTTTGATCTTCTCGTCCTCCAGAGCTACTTTCTTTACTTCTTCTTCGGATACATAGAGGATTCCGTCTTCGATTTTTGACTCGCTTGCAAACTGGATGTCCTTAATGTATATGTGCCCCATTTCTAATTTCACTGTGTGTTCCCTCCTTGTTAATCATTGTTTTCTTTTTTTGTTTTCTGGCTTCACAGAAAAACCATCTCAAGGCATTACTACGCATCTGCCGATGCCATTGCACTTTCCAGCAAAGTCCAGTCGATCAGTTGAAAATCCTTATACACTTCCGGCTTATATTTGTCAGATTTAAAAACAAACTTCCGGCACGATTCTATAGCGGATTCTATGATCCTGACGGACTGTGCGTCAATCTCCTCCTTTCTGTTCCCAATCATAATGGATTTGTATGGTGTTTCATTAGGTTTTACACTTCCTGATAAAGGATGTGATAAAAGCCTGTATCCCCGGTATACTCTGTCTCTTGCTTCCCGCAAAACATCTTCGTAAGAAATTTCTTTATAAATGACCTCTTTTTTGTCTTTCAGCGTATCGCGAACAAGAGGATTGTTTGTCAGGACACTATAGCTTGCCACGTTTTCAATCTCCTTCCCAAAGATGTCTGTAAGAGAACTTTTTGCTCTATAGGACTTTTCTATAGATAAACAAAGAGTTACGTTAAAAAGAAAAAGGACGTTGAAAACACTTCTGTGTGTTCATCGCCCTCTTCTGTCTTTTGTCTTATTGTCTGCGCAGAACACTTTTACTCTGCCAGCTCTTACAAGATCCAGAATGCAGTACTTTCCCTAATCCTTTTGCCTGAAAGTTTCACCGCCCGGATGTTCACCCTCATCCTTGCGGTTTGCCTCTTCGGCGGCTGCGTCGTCACAGCTCTCTCGTAGGAAAAATCTACCTGCTGTCAAAATTTACTTATAGATTTTCTACATATATTTTACTAAATTATTCTATGTGTCTATAGTACATTATGAACGTTTTTTTTGCAACACCTATGAAAAAACAAACTCACTTTTGTGCGTATTGCACAATTCAAAATATATGTTTTTATTTATTTTTCATATTTTCCTTTTGTTTCGGAAGGAAGTTATTAAAATAATCATCATGTACTTTCTTCACCATTCCACTAAGGGCCAGAAGACCGATTATATTCGGCACAACCATCATACTGTTGAAGCAGTCCGCCATATTCCATACAAGGTCTACCTGCGCCAGAGACCCCAGGAATACACAGATGCATACCAGTATAGAGTAGATCGGCACTGCCTTGGGTCCAAACAGATATTTGATATTTGCCTGACCGAAGAAATACCATCCCACGATCGTGGAAAATGCAAAGAAGAACATGCAGATTGCAATAAATATCTCTCCGCCTTTTCCATATACAAGAGAATATGCAAACTGGCTAAGTGCCGCCGCTGTATATCCTCCGTCCACTACTTTGTAGGACTCCGGCAATGCACGGGTTGTAACAATTACAAGTGCTGTCATTGTCAGCACAACAAAGGTATCAATAAATACGCCGATCATAGCGGCATGCCCCTGCTCAACCGGATGATCCACTTTCGCAACCGCATGCGCATGAGGTGTGGATCCCATACCTGCTTCATTTGAGAAAAGTCCGCGGGCAACACCTTTTGTCAGAGCCAGTTTAATAGTAGCGCCAACTGCACCTCCTGCAATAGAAGACGGCGCAAAAGCTCCCACAAAAATCTCATAGAATGCAAGCGGAATATTTCTCCAGTTATAAATAATAACGATCAGAGACCCGATAATATAAAGAGCAGCCATAAGAGGAACCATGGTTTCCGTAACCTTGGCAATTCTCTTCATACCGCCGGAAAAGATAAACAATGCAAGGACAGCCACGATCAGGCCCATGATCCACTGCGGAATACCAAATGCGGTGTTAAAAGAAGATGCAATGGAATTGGACTGCACTGCATTTCCCATAAATCCAAGGGCAAAAATCAAAAGTACTGCAAAAATACCTGCCAGTACTTTTCCAAAAACATTGTTAAACGCTGCCCTGATATAGTAAACCGGACCTCCCGTTACGATTCCGTCTGCTCCTACCTGTTTATATTTCTGTGCCATCAGTGCTTCTGCATAGATCGTTGCCATTCCAAGAAACGCTGCTGCCCACATCCAGAAGATCGCTCCCGGACCTCCAATTGCGATCGCAGTAGCTGCACCTGCAATATTCCCAGTTCCGACCTGCGCCGCAATAGCTGTCGCCAGGGCCTGAAAAGAGCTCATTCCGTCATTGCCAGCCTCACCTTTCTTGCCGAAAAGCCCTCCGAACACCTGCTTCATACCGCGTTTGAAGCCTCTCACCTGAATGAATCCTGTGCGAGCTGTAAACCACAGCCCTGCCACCACAAGGGCGACAATCAAAATGTAGTCTGATAAGTAGTGCTGCACCTTCAGCACAATCTCGTTTAGTGTTTCCACAACACGCCCTCCTTCTCCTATAGATAACTTCGATAAATAAATAACAATCTATCGAAAATTATCTTATCACTTTTGTAGGACAAGTGCAATATCCAGGCTTAAACATTTTATTCTTTTGAAATCCCATTTAAATACTTCGCCCCCCGAAGCACATGGGCCGCCAGTATAGAGGTCGTCACGCCTCCCACTCCCCCCGGTACCGGAGTGATAAAGGCGGCTTTCTCTGCAAGAGACTCAAAATCCACATCTCCGCACATTCTTCCCTCTTCGTCTACGTTGATCCCCACATCTACGATCACGGCATTTTCCTTTGCCATATCCCCTGTGATCATCCGCGGTTTCCCTGCTGCCGCTATGAGGATATCCGCCTCCCGGCAAACCTTCTCCAGATCTTTTGTACGCGTGTGGCAGATCGTAATGGTAGCATGACGCTTAAGGAGCAGCATAGAAAGCGGTCTTCCTACGACCATACTCCTTCCCACAACTGTCACCTTCTTCCCACAAAGAGAAATACCGTAATGTTCCAGCATCTTTATTACTGCTTCCGGCGTACAGGGTGCAAATCCGCTGTCATCCCCCGAGAATACTTTTGCAAGATTTACCGGACTCATACAATCCACATCCTTAAAAGGATGAATGATATTTTTGATCTTCTCCTCATTCAAATGTTTCGGAAGAGGTTGAAATAAAAGGATACCATGCACTTCCGGATCCTGATTCACCTTTTGAAATTCCTCTTCAAATTCCTCCTGAGTAATATCCTCAGACAACTCTACAACTTTGCACGCAATGCCCGCAAGCTCCATTCTTTTTTTCGCGCCTCTTTCATAAGACAGATCAGCGCTTCTGGCTCCAACGCGTATGATAGCCAGGCAGGGATCAATCCCTTTTTCTTTCAGCTCGTTCGCTTCCCGGATCAGCGTTTCTTTCATTTCTTTTGCTACCTCTGCCCCTTTCATGACAGTTCCCATGATGTTTTCTCCTTTCCGCTTTCAGGTCCGGTCTATGCCGGCACTATTTGATATTCTTCATAACCTCCCGGCACACATCTTCTTTTATACTGCGTCCTTCCGCGATCAATGTGTTTGCACGGGCATTCAGATCCTCTGCCCTTTCTTTATCCTTCATAAGCTTTGTATTGATAAATACGGTAAACGCCGCTCCCTCCATAGCTGCCTGCGCAAACAGGACTCCCGTCCCGGCATCACTGACTGCCAGCAGATTGCCCTTCTTTCCAAGCAGCTCCAATTCCTCCATTGCCAGATGGATTGTTTCCATGATCTGCAGCGGCACAATAGCCGCCTGATAGAGCGCTTCCTCCATAATCTGTTCCTTATATTTCTTTTCTTCTTCCGTTTCTTTGGGCAGGCGGTACGCTTCTGCCAGGGGAACGAAGGCTTCGGCATCCTGATCTGTCAGCCTGATCAGTTTTTCTTTAAGAAATTCCAGGCTTTTTTTTGACTCTTCCATCTGGTTTTCTACGTCTTTGTATTTTTTCTTCCCTATTGTCAGATTCGCCACCATCAGCCCCAGGGCTGCTGCAAAAGCTCCCACAGCCGCCGATGCGCCTCCACCGCCCGGCACCGGGGCCGCCGAGGAGAGTTCTTCCAGAAATTCCGTTGTTTTCTTTTCCAGCATCATCTGTCGTTTCCTCCTTAGTCATTTCCTATTGGGTCATTCCACAATTATATGGGAAGCAGGTAACTGTTGCAAGCAATATCTCTATATTTTCGCTCTTTATTTCCTGATCAAAAGATAGCGTCGGTGTGCAAGGGGCAACACGCTCCTTGTACACCGACGCTTTCTTTCTAAAAACGCCGCTGCTTAGACATTAATCTCTGCTTTTACTCCCAGAATGTCCTTGTTTTTCTCCAGAACCGGGGCCACGACTTCTGCCAGGAAATGATCCACCTGATAAGCAGCCCGTCCTGTATATTTTGACGGATCCATCGTTTCCTTCAGTTCTTCGATACTTAATCCAAAGGCTGGATCCGCTGCGATCAGTTCCAGCAGATTATTGTCCAGTCCTTTTTCTTTTACATTGCGTCCCGCTTCCATAGAAAGCTCACGGATCCTTTCATGCAGCTCCTGACGGTCTCCGCCTGCTTTTACTGCATCCATCATAATATTTTCTGTAGCCATAAACGGAAGCTCTGACATCAGTCTCTTTTCAATAACTTTCGGGTAAACTACCAGTCCATCCACTACATTCAGGCAAAGATCCAAAATGCCGTCTATTGCCAGGAATCCTTCCGGAATACTCAGACGCTTGTTTGCAGAATCATCCAGCGTTCTCTCAAACCACTGTGTAGCGGAAGTAATTGCCGGATTCAGTGCATCTATCATTACATATCTGGAAAGGGAAGCAATTCTTTCGCTTCTCATAGGATTTCTCTTGTAAGCCATGGCGGAAGAACCGATCTGTGTCTTTTCAAACGGCTCCTCTACCTCTTTCAGATGCTGCAGAAGACGGATATCGTTGGAGAACTTATGCGCACTTGCTGCAATTCCCGCAAGGACATTCAGCACTCTTGTATCCACTTTTCTGGAGTAAGTCTGCCCGGATACCGGATAGCACTCCTTAAATCCCATTTTCTTTGCAATCATGGGATCAATTTTATCGATCGTTTCCTGATCTCCATCAAACAATTCCAGGAAACTTGCCTGCGTTCCGGTAGTTCCTTTGGATCCCAGAAGTTTCAGACTTCCAAGCACATACTCCAGATCCTCCAGGTCCATAAGAAATTCCTGCATCCAAAGCGTTGCTCTCTTCCCCACTGTAGTCGGCTGTGCCGGCTGGAAGTGGGTAAACGCCAGGGTCGGAAGATCTTTGTTGCTTTTTGCAAAATCCGCCAGCTCCGCAATAACATTGATGAGTTTTGTGCGGACTAATTTCAGAGCTTCGGACATAATGATCATATCCGTATTATCCCCCACATAGCAGGAGGTAGCTCCCAGATGGATAATCCCTTTTGCTTTCGGGCACTGCTGTCCATAGGCATATACATGGGACATTACATCGTGACGAACGATCTTTTCCCGTTCTTTTGCCACTTCATAATTGATATCATCTGCATGGGCTTTCAGTTCTTCAATCTGTTCCTCTGTAATAGGAAGCCCCAGCTCTTTTTCCGTCTCTGCAAGTGCGATCCAAAGCTTTCTCCAAGTACGGAATTTCATATCAGGTGAAAAAATATACTGCATTTCGCTGCTGGCATAACGCTCTGACAGCGGACTTACATATCTGTCATGACTCATATCGGTTTTTCCTTTCTCTTTTGAGTTTTATTCAAAAGCCTGGGAGATATCTCTTCCCGGCACCTTCATCGGATATTTCCCGGTAAAACATGCGTCACAATAGGACAGCTCCCCGACCATATCTTTTAATTTCTCTATCTCCATATAACCAAGCGAATCTGCTCCTATCATTTCACGGATCTGCTCCGTTGTGTGCGAATGGGCAATGAGCTGTTCATTGGACGGTACATCCGTTCCAAAATAGCAGGGATACAAAAACGGAGGCGAACTGATCCTGACATGAACCTCTGTCGCTCCTGCCTTTTTCAGCATACGGATAATATTCGCACAGGTAGTTCCCCGCACGATCGAATCGTCCACCATGACAATACGTTTTCCGCGGACAACTTCTTCGATCACATTCAGTTTGATCTTGACACTGGATTCCCTTTCACTTTGCTTCGGTTTGATAAATGTTCTGCCCACATAGCTGTTTTTGTGGAAAGCCATTCCATAAGGGATTCCCGACTGTTCTGAATATCCTTTTGCTGCAACAAGCCCTGAATCCGGAACACCTACCACAAGATCTGCTTCTACCGGATAGGATTCTGCCAGCGCTTTTCCGGCAGTAAGACGGGAATGGTAAACATTTACCCCGTCAATCGTACTGTCCGTTCTGGCAAAATAAATATATTCAAAAATACATCTGGCCTGTTTTTCCGGTGCAATTGCCATACTCATATCCGAGTCGATACCGTGCTTTGTAATGCTCACAATCTCTCCCGGAAGAACGTCTCTTACAAACTCTGCTCCCACTGCCGCAAGAGCGCAGCTCTCCGAAGCAAAAATATAGGTATTATCTCTTTTCCCAAGACAAAGAGGTTTCAGACCAAAGGGATCTCTTGCTCCGATCATCTTCCTGGGCGAGGTCACTACAAGAGCGTATGCTCCCTCAATCTTCTTCATAGCATTCTTTACCGCTTCTTCTGCCGAAGATGTCTTTAACCGCTCCCTCGCAATGTGATAGGCAATTACCTCGGAGTCAATTGTCGTCTGAAAAATTGCTCCTGTCAACTCAAGCTCCCGCCGAAGTTCTATCGCATTTGTCAGATTACCATTGTGCGCGATCGCCAAAATACCTTTCACGTAATTGATCACAAGCGGCATTGCATTTTCTGCCCTGGAACCTCCCGCCGTAGAATAGCGTACATGTCCCACACCAAGATTTCCTTTTAAGCTGTGGAGGGTTTCGCTGTCAAACACTTCATTTACAAGTCCGAGGCCCTTTTTCGACTGTACCTTTCTCTCTCCATATGTGTCTGTCACAGCAATTCCGCAGCTTTCCTGCCCTCTGTGCTGCAATGCAAAAAGCCCATAATATACAGTGGGGGCTACATCGCCCCCATCCATATCATAGGCTCCAAACACACCGCACTCTTCACCCAGGCCTGTTGTTACTTTTTCAAAGTCATTCATGAATTCTTTCCTGCTCCCTATTTAATGCCAATTCTGCGGAATACTTCCTGATATGCATCTTCTACATTTCCCATGTCCCGGCGGAAACGGTCTTTGTCCAGTTTTTCATGTGTCTTGATATCCCACAGACGACATGTATCCGGTGAAATCTCATCTGCCAGAATCACCTCGCCGTGGTATCTTCCAAATTCGATTTTAAAGTCGATCAGTTCGATCCCTGCATCTGCAAAGAATTTCTTCAGTACTTCATTTACTTTAAAAGTATATTTTGTAATTTTGTCAATCTCTTCTCTTGTGGAAGCACCGATAGCGATCGCCATATAATCATTGATCAAAGGATCACCCAGATCATCATCTTTATAGCTGAACTCCAGAGTAGGTGCCAGCAGTGCGCTTCCTTCTTCAATACCCAGTCTCTTGGAAAAACTTCCTGCAGCAACATTGCGGACAATTACCTCAAGTGGTACGATCTCCACTTTCTTTACCGCTGTCTCTCTGTCACTTAACTCTTCTACAAAATGGGTCGGAACGCCTTCTTTTTCCAGAACCTGGAAAATATAGTTTGTCATACGGTTGTTGATCACACCTTTTCCGACAATCGTTCCCTTTTTCTCGCCGTTAAAAGCAGTTGCATCGTCTTTGTAATCCACAATTACAATGTCCGGATCATCCGTCTTAAATACTTTTTTGGCTTTTCCTTCATACAATTGTTCTAATTTCTGCATATGAACACCCATCCTTTTCTATTTTTTTCGCCGCGGACATAAGCCGCAGCTTTCTGTCAGCATTTGCACGTATAAGTATAATACAAGGCAGAAGGAAAAGCAATATTCCCTCCTGCCTTGTATTATGTCTTATTTATTATTTATTTTTCAACCCACTTATTACTTTTTCTTATAACTCATCCGTTATTTATAAGTTATCACCTAATTTTCCAAGAAATTCCTGCATTCTTTTGTTAGAAGAACCAAAAACTTCTTCTGGAGTCCCTTCTTCCGCAATAATGCCCTGATCCATAAAAATAATCTTGTCTGCAACATTTTTTGCAAAGTTCATTTCATGAGTCACAATAACCATTGTCATATGCTCGGCAGCAAGATCCCTGATAACTTTCAGTATTTCCCCCGTCAGCTCCGGATCGAGAGCGGATGTAGGTTCATCAAAAAAGAGAATATCCGGTTTCATGGCAAGAGCCCTTGCTATGGAGATACGCTGCTGCTGTCCTCCGGAGAGCTGGAACGGATACGCCTTCTCCTTGTCCTCCAGCCCCATTTTGCGAAGAAGCTCCCTCGCCTCTTCATAGACTTCCTCCTTTTTTCTCTTCTGCACCTTAATAGGCGCATCCGTAATATTTTTCATCACGGAATAGTGAGGAAACAGATTGAAGTTCTGGAAAACCAGGCCAAAAGTACCTTCGTACTTGATCTCACCGAAATCCTGCTTCTCCAGCCCGGTAGCACATCGAAGAAGGGTGGATTTCCCGGATCCCGAAGGTCCGATGATCCCCAGTACCTCGCCCTTTTCCACAGAAAGGGAAATGTCTTTTAACACAACCTGTCCGTCAAAGCTTTTCTTTATATTTTTCATTTCCAACAGACTCATACTCTTTTCTCCTTCCTGGTTCCTAGCGATAATAGTTCAGTTTCTTTTCCAGACGTTCCATCAAAAATGCCACAATAAGATTCAATACATAGTAGAATATTCCCGCAAATACAAAGGGCAGCATATTTGTCTGTGATGCCGCCAGAGCCTTGGCTTTTGTAAACATTTCCACAATACCGATGGTAAATGCAAGAGAAGTATCCTTTACAAGCGTGATAGTTTCATTCGTAATGGACGGCAGCACGGTTTTGATCACCTGTGGAAGGATGATCCGCACAAATGTCTGTGCTTTCGTATATCCCAGGATCTGTGCAGCCTCGTACTGTCCGCGGGGCATTGCCTCTATGCCGCCCCGGTAAATCTCCGCAAAATAAGCCGCATAGTTCAAAACAAATCCCACCATACATGCGATCGTCTTCCAGCTTGGTGAATTTGGAATACCGAATATGTAATAAGGCCCAAAAAAGATTACCATAAGCTGCAGCATAAGGGGCGTTCCTCTCATAATCGAGATATAAAGTTTAAAGACCGAACGAATAACGATATTTTTGGACATTCTTCCAAAGGATACAAGAAGTCCCACCGGAAGGGAAAAGATAAGGGTGATCACAAAAATGGCAAGCGACCATACCATTCCCTCCATCAACTGACTCAACATGACTGAAATAGCCATAACTTAACTCCTCTCCGCTAAAAACGGGCCGCCCAAAGGACAGCCCTTTTTCTTTTTAACTTATTTTCCAATTGTTGTAATATCTTCTCCAAACCATTTGGTAGAGATCTCTGCAACTTTTCCCTCTTCCGCCAGTTCGTTAAGAGCCTGCTGTACCTGATCTCTCAATGCCTCATTTCCTTTGGCAAATCCTACTCCATACTCTTCGGATGCAATCTCATAATCCAGGATCTTGAAATTTGCATCTCTGGAATCAATCTGATAGGAAGCTACAACAATATCCATTGCAACTGCGTCCACGGCACCGGATTCCAGTTCCATAAATCCGGTATTATAGTCCGGCACAATCTGCAGATTACTGAATGTAGAAGTCAGATCCTGATTATCTTCCAACGCTTTCTGTGCAGAAGAATCTGTCTGAACATCTACGATCTTTCCTGCCAGGTCGGCTTCTGATTCAATTCCTGAATCTCCGCGCACAACAAAGACCTGTTTATTGTCAAGGTAAGGATCAGACCATGTATAGTCGTCTTCTCTTCCATTGATAGTAAATCCATTCCAGATACAGTCAATTGCGCCTGAATTTAAAAGAGCGTCTTTGGAATCCCATGCAATAGGCTCTGCAACGAACTCAAGCTCCAGCTTGTCACAGACAGCCTGCGCAAGCTCCAGGTCAAATCCTGTGAACTCACCATCATCCCCTACAAATCCCATAGGCGGGAAATCCTGATCAAATCCGACTGTAAAAGTATCTCCAGCCTCTTTTTCTTTAAATTCTACTTCTGTCTGTTCCTGACTTTCTGTATTTTCGTCGGAACTGCTGTTACTGTCGGAACTGCTGCCGCATCCGGCAACCACTGCAGATGCTGTCATTGCAAGCGCAAGAAGCAATGCTAATCTTTTTTTCATAATATGACCCTCCTGCAATCAGCTTTATTATATTATCAATTTACCAATTGATTACTCTACCACGCTAAATTGCTCTGTAATCATAACACGAAAGTGCTTTGCTTGTCAAGCAAAGCACTCTATAACAACATCCCTATTTTCCTGTTTTCCTGTATTCCTTTTTCCACTGACGGAAATCTTCTTCTGTTACATCCATATTGATCTTTTCCTCTGCCTTGCGAAGCTCTTCCTTTAAAATGGAGTCCATGCTCAGGTAGACAGGCTCCGCCGACAGCATTTTTACATACTGCGCTTCCGGCAAATAGCGGTAACAGCAGTACAGATAAGCTTTCAGCATTTTTGTATCCTGACATACCCGGAATCCTTTTTCATACATGGAGGCCGCCTCTTCATAAAGAAGCATCCGACCGTAAGCCGCACCCAGACATCCATAGACCTGTCCGTAAAATTCCTTTCCTACTGTCTCGTCCCACTCCTTGTTTACAATCCCCTGATATACAAGAATGGCTGACGCATACTCTCCTGTCTGCAGCAGATTGTCCGCCTTATATTTTTCTCTCTCCACTTCATTCTGGCTTTTCAGACGTTCCAGCACATTATGGATCCTTGTAATCTCTGCCGGTGAATAAATGGAAGAATGACTTAAGACGGTCAGAAGGAATTGTTCCACCGGGCCGTTCTGTTCCAACTGACTTCGCAGCTCATCTGCCAGATCATACAGTTCCAGCTCCTCCTCCAGCCAGTCGCAGAGCTGACGGTTTACGATCGTATAATCTACCAGATAGAGATTATTACAAAAATAGTAGCACAGTTCTTCTATTGTATAGATCCTTTTATGGATTCTTGCAATCTCATACGGATGCTTTGCTTTCTTTCTATGACAAAGAATTAAACTGCCCATTGCTTCCTCCTAAATGTATGGTCTTTTCCACCTGAAAATCTGTTGCCGGGAAAAACTCCCCAAATCCGGCGTCCTTAAATGTAATCCGGCAGGTCTGTTCATCTAAAAACATCACTTCGATCGTCAGACGCATCGCATAGTCTTTTCTCTCCGGCAGTCCTGCCAGCGACACTGTCTCCGCCTGGAGTTCTCCGCTGGCCAGCGATTCAATATGTATCTCAATGTCTGAGGTATCCTCAAGAAGCACATCCCACTGCCCGTCAGCCTCGTACCAGTGAGAGCCCCACTGTACAATAGGATACCACCCTTCCTTGCCTCTTACCCGCATACGCAGACAGATCTGATCCGTCATCTTACTTTCATCCAGATAAATAGGACTGTCCTCATAATCTCTGCATTTACGGTACGCCGTATAACAAGCCCCTTTGCTGTAGAGATTGTTGCCAAGGAAGGCTCTTCTTCCATTGCAGAGCACTTTCAAAGATGCCGGATACCAGTTGTTTTCAAAGCCTTCTCCTGTCAAATACACAGAAGAGACAACTTTTTTATCAAATACACTCTGAATAAACGCCTTGAACCGTTCATCCGCATCCTTCGCCTTGTCTACATTCAGTACAGGATAGATCGCCGCAAGTTCTTTCATATGGGCATTTGCCACCTCATCCACCGCTACGAACAGTTCATCGCCGCGCCCTCTGACACCACGGAGACGACGCAGCATATAGGCTCTGATCTCATTCCTGTCGCAGTAAAACAAAGCAGCCTCATACTGCCATAACTCTTTAGGCTGATAAAACATGTAATGGCAAAAGCTTTCCTTATAATCCTGCACATAGACAGAATCCTTAGCGATTCCTACGAACTGCGCAATCCCCTTCAGCATCTTACTGATATCGATATCTGTGCGCGGAACCGAAAAAGTCAGATATTCAATCTGCCGGAATCTCTCTAACGCCAGCTCAAAAAACTTGGCCAGAAGCCAGACCGCGTCATGATTCTTCCCTCCAATCCGGACTTTCTCCTGACGCAGCGCTTTCTGATACAGGTCAGAGACCGTGCATCCTTCATTGATCGTCGCCAGTCTTTTTGCCTCTTTGCCGTAAACCCACTGTTCCTTATAATATCCCAGGATGAGAGGAATCTGATAATTGTCTACCGCCACTTCCAGCGTTTCCGGCTCATGTTTCGCTTCGTCGTAAAAGCTGATCTGGCAATACTGGTCATTCAGTTCAATTCCTAAAATACTTCCGCCTCTCACCGTAATTCCTCCTAAGCTTTTGTACTGTTTCTACTCTCTTTTTTTAATATTCCCTGAAAATCTCCTCTGCCATGACGATTTCTTTCTGATAATCGATCATTGCCTGTTTTCTCTTTGCAGGAGACATGCCAGCCATCGCATTGAGTTTGCCGTATTTCCCAATTGCCGGCACTTCCCGGGTCTGTTCCAGGATCCTCTCTTCCTGACGTATGGTTTTCTTTTCTTTTTCCTGTGTTTCCTGGAAATAATACCGAACTACATCACCCTGATAGAGGATAAAGTCCTTCACATAAATATTTTCATACATAGGCGTCAGGCTTTCGCTCTGATAACCCAGATCTTCCACAGCATCCTGGCGCATTTTATAGGAGATGCGTACCTTTCCGCCTTTCTTTGCATGATATTCAACCATAACCTTATCATAAAGCTGTGCCTCTCTAAGCCACTTATCAGGATACTTCAGATAGAACGGGAAAATAATCTGTTTCTCGCACAGCTGTCCCAGTACCTTATGCAAAACTTCCTCCACTTCATGATCATACTCCTTGTCCGAGTAATAATGAAGAAGCGCAATTTTGCAGATATCCGCCAGGCTTTCTCCCAGCCGATACTCGTTGACGATAATCTCAAAAATAGTGTGGCCCGTTTTCCGCCCGCTAACCAGATATTCCCTGGATACAAAGGCAAGATAGGCCTGTTTCAGACGGAAATAAGCATTTCCGTTCAGATAATACTCAACAAAAATCTCTTCCTCCTGAAACATATCTTCTGAAAAGAGCATCTGTGTAATGATCCTCTCTCCCAGCTTCCCTTCCTGGATTCCATAATCCTTCGCTGTTTTCCAAAGAGCTTTCATATCTTTTGTTGCTCCACAGAAGAAATTAACAAGATAGGTAAGGGTCACTTTATCATACTGCTGTCTCTTAAACAGTTCAAAGCAAAGATACAGAAGAAATTCATCTTCTTCATAATTCTCTTCGCGTATACGTTTGCTGCAAAGCTGAAATACCTCTTTTTCCTCAAATTCTTCCAGCCCTTTCATACGGAGGTTTTCAAATGTCACCTCTTCTTTTTGCCCTTCTCCTCCCCAGTTATTGATATGGGACAGATACTTTTTGCACATTTCCAGATATCTGGGTTCGTAAAAAAGGCGTCTTGTCTCATAAACAATGGAATCTGTATGGTGCTGCCCTTCCATAGACTCCCATACGATCCGCGCCTCTTTGTCATAAAGATAGACAATTGCTCCCCCTTCTGTATAAGGAACTCTCTGTTTCACTGTTCCGTCTTTTTCGATCACAAGAACACATTTCATCCCCTGCACCTTAGTTGTCACTTCATATGCATAACAAATGTCCCTCATCGCTTCCAGACGTTCGCCTGTCATTTCTTCCTCTGTACAGAATCTTTTATAAATCACCTTCAGAGAATCATTGATATGTCTTTTGACAAGCTGATCCCATGCAAATTCTACCATTTGTTCCCGATAACTGATATACAGATCACTTGCATACTGTTCATAGGTAATAAGGTTGGCATACAAAAGCGCCGCCTTCTTATAATCCAGATTATTTCCATGCATAAAATAGAGGAAAATGGATCTGGGAAGCGCTTCCCTCACCCGGTCCTCCTCAATGGTTTCCATGTAATACTCATAGAGCTGTGCAATTTTAAGCTCTGCATCTACCGCTCTCTGATACCATACAAAATATCTCTGCTGCATCTTATTCCCTTTAATAAGAAGCGTGCAGATCGCATTCAGTATCATCGGCTCCTCATACATTTCATAGATCCTCTCCAGGATCCGGAACAGTCCGCTGTCATAGTGCTTCTGCTGACTGGCAAGGTTGGCCACATAAAGAGCCAGCTCTCTCGTAATAAGCCGGTATTTTGTAGCAAAATTAAGCACATGCAGTTCAAATTTTCCCAGCTTTTTCAAAAGATTGCTTCGGTCCTGATAACACAGATATGCTTTCTGGTAAAAAAGAACATGATTCGCGCCATATGAATAAAACTGCTGTTCCAAGACTTTGATCCGCCTGTAGGAATCCCTGTACTGCGGATCCAGCATCAACAGCATAGCCAGAAGCGCCCAGGAATCCTGATGCCGAAGATAGGTCTTTCCGATTTCATCAATCACCCTCTCCACATGATTTCCGGTCTGCCGGATCAATGCGGTGAGGAAAAGATAGTAGGCGTTTGTTGTGGGATCTTTTCCAATAGCAAAACGATTGTAATTATAATTTTCCAGAATCCACTTTGCCTCTTCCATGCGGTCGCCCTTAATATAAATATGCGCCTGAAACAGCTGCAAAGAATCATCCATCGGCGCGTAGTTCCGCATTTTTTTTGATTTTTCTATGGCGCTGTCAACCCAGCTGTTAATATCAATCCTTCCTGCCTCACACGCCACATATTCCTTCAGGATTTGTGCCATAAGAAATTCGATTTCCCGATGATTCTCATCATATTCTCCATTTTGCAAAACTTCTACTTCGTAGGTAAGAATTTCATAGGGAGTTACAAGATGAATCTTTCCGAAATTTCTTCCTGCGTGCAATTTCTCTGCATTGACAACAAATTCCAGCTCGTAAACATTACCGACAAAATCATCTGTCGTAATCTCCGGACGGCTGACTGTAATAAATCCGCCCTCCGACTCTATTCTCACAGGCATAAATCCCCATGTGTTTTTGATAACAGTCAGGCTCCCTTTTGTAGACTCTTTCAAATCCTCAAAGAGCATTCCTTCTCCTTGGAGCGTCAGAAAAATACACTCTTTTTGCTTAATTCCGACTAAGAACTCTTCCATGGCCTGCTCATCAAGGGACCATTTTCTCATATTATCATATAAATGAAAAACCCGGGGATTTTCATATTTTAAAACTTCATAAAATTCTCTGGAGCGGAACAGCCTCTGCGCCTCTGAAAAGTCTTTGATAGCCAGTCTCTTAAAGTCATCTGTGCTCTGCACCTTTCCATAATTTGTCATGACATAGGGTTTTTCTATAATTGCGGTAAAAGGCACTTCAAATTCTCCGCCGTTGCACACAATAGAAAATTTTCCCTGCTCCACATGTCCCGGCGTAAGTCCTTTCCCGTCGTACTCGAATTGGATTGTCACAGGGTTTCCTTCAAAGCCCTGCTCAATGCAGTGCATACGAAAAGAAGACGGATAAACAATTCCTCGTATTGCTCCGTCTGTCCGGCTTTTCATCGTAAAACTTCCCCGGTACACTTCTCCCTCTCCAATGGTGAGGATCAGACATGTGTCATTAAAGACAATCTCCGGATGTACCACTTGAAAGTCCCCTTTTGAAAATTTTTTAATTTTATTTTTCAAGCCTTCCACCTCTTCTTGCGTTGCATTTTTCTTTAAACATACTATAATGGATTATAGCATTATTCTGACAAGTATGGCAATGCCGTAATCAGAAAATATAGAAGAAATATGGGGGAATTTATATGCAAAACGCGAAACAGCCCGCTTTTCACGGAAGCGATCTGGAACAGATTGCAGAATATTACAATCTTCCACAAAAAGAGATCATAAGCTTTGGAGCCAATGTAAACCCGCTGGGACTTTCCGCCCGGGTCAAAGAAAAACTTGCTGAAAATCTGGATATTATTTCCAGATATCCCGACCGTAATTATACTACTTTAAAGGAAACCATATCCGCGTACTGCAAAATTCCTGTCCAGTACATCGTCACCGGCAACGGCTCCACAGAACTGATCTCTCTTTTAATCACACAGCTTAAAGCCTCTCATGCAGTCGTTATCGGTCCCACTTATTCTGAATACCAAAGAGAACTTGCCCTTACCGGCGGACATATCTCCTTCTATACATTAAAAGAATCGGAAAATTTCTGCCTGGATATCAATGATTTTATGGAACAGCTTCCGAAAGATGCAGATCTTATCATTCTATGCAACCCTAACAATCCTACTTCTTCCGCTGTCCCTATCTCTGATTTGGAAAACCTCATAGCTTCCTGCCGCAAAAGAGGTGTTTTTGTTATGGTGGATGAGACATATGCAGAATTTGCCCCTTCTGTAGATGAGATCTCCGCCGTTCCTCTGACTCGCTCTTTCGACAACCTTATGGTTATCCGCGGCGTTTCCAAATTTTTTGCAGCTCCGGGCCTTCGCCTGGGCTATGGGATCACCAGCAGCAAGGACTTTCTTAAGGCTCTTCAGATTCATCAAAATCCCTGGAGCGTCAGCAGCATTGCTGCCTTTGCCGGGGAAGAAATGCTGAAGGATACCGGGTATATCGAAAAGACCCGGAACCTTATCTTTTCCGAGAAAAAGCGGATCTGTCAGGTTCTGGACGGCTTTCAAAATGCCAGATACTATGAGCCTTATGCCAATTTCATTTTAGTGCGTATCGAAAAGGAGGGACTCTCCTCCTTCCAGGTATTTGAGCATGCCATCCGGCAGAAAATGATGATCCGCGACTGTTCTTCTTTTGAAGAACTGGAGGGAGAATATATCCGTTTCTGTATTATGCGCCCCGAGGATAATGACCGGCTTTTGAAATGCCTGGGTGAAATTCTTGCATAAAAACAGTAGGATACACCTTTCTAAGCAGAGGCGTATCCTACTGTTTCTGTCCTTTACAGAAAATACTACAAACTGTCCGTCATATTACTCCTGTCCACAGCGCCATTCTTCCCAGGATTTCGGTGTCCAGCCTTCAGGAACATCGTAATCCTCCAGTTCTCCTTCCATTTTCCGATATCCGATCCGCATTGTACTGATCCGCCAGATACCGTCTTCACACTTGCGGAAATCATCACAGTATACCGAAAATCCTTCAGCGGTCTGTTTGCTTTCCCGGTAGGTATTGTTATCCTCATAAAGGAAAATTCCCCTTGCCTCTGTATCGCTTATAAGCCAGATCAACGGATTATGGCTCATATGCATTGTCATCATATTCCGATTGACATACTTGGATCTCATTGCCTGATCCTTTGGAGCTGTTTTATTTTCCACATAGCACCGGTAGGTGAAGTCTTCTGTAAACAGATCACAGATATATTCCTCTTTTTTCATATCCATAGCCCAATAATAAAAGAACTGGGCATCTATGATCTTCTGCCTCTCACAGAGCTGCTGCGGCGTATAACTCTGGCTTCTGGCATGTTTCATAACTTCTACTACCATTTTTTTAATTGTCATATCCTGCTTAATTACTTTCATTTTCTTCTCCCTTCTTTGCCTTTCCGATCATTCTTTTTTTACGAAATCGCCAGCAGATCCAAAAGAATCTGTTGGCGATTTTCGTTCCCCGATTTTTATATTTCCAATGCGGCAAGATAGGCTTCATAAATCGTATCCAGAGCCTTTCTTGCCCGTTTTGCGTCGCCGATCACATATACCGGTATTCCCAGCCTTTCACAGCATTCCTGGAGATCTGTACTGTCTTTTGCCCGGGAACCAGTAGCAATCACCACATAGTCCGCCGGAACTTCCATCGTTTCTCCCTTTACTTCCAGCACAACACTTTTTTCCCGAATTTCCTTACATGCTGCATTTACAATCTGGTGAATATGTCCTTGTTCCAGCTGGATCTGTACCGCTGTTTTCCTCATATGTCCCAGATCGATCCCAATACCCTCGCGCATTTCAACTACTGTCACATGGCAGCCCCGGCGCTCCAGATGCTCTGAGACTTCCAATCCTACCAGACCTCCGCCGATCACTACAACATTTCCGCTCATGGGAACTTTAGTTCCCGAGAGTACCTCTTTAGAACTCATAACATTTGCCTGATCAATACCTGCTATCGGTGGAACAAAAGGCACTGAACCAACTGCAACAACGACGACATCCGGCTTTTCCTTCTCAATAACTTCTGCAGTCACTTCGGTATTCAGGAAAATATCAATCCCTGACTCCATCGCTTTCTGGGCAGCCATTCTTCCGGCCATGCCAAAGTCATCCTTCCTCGGCGCGGTCCCCGCAAGCACAAACTGACCTCCCAGGGTTCCAGTTTTTTCATAAATAGCAGGTTTGTGTCCTCTTTGCTGAAGGATATCCGCAATTTCCAGTCCGGCAATTCCACCGCCTGCAATCATGACACGTTTCGGTTTTTCGGCAGCCTGAACTTTCAGTTCTTCTTCCTCTCCTACCGCCGGATTTCTCATACAGCTGATATGATCTTTCTCCGGGTTGATAAAATAATCATAACACCCTTGGTCGCATCCCACACAATAATTAATCTGAGCCAGCTTGCCTTCCTTTGCTTTTTTACAGAAGTAAGGATCTGCCAGCTGTGCGCGGGACATGGCGATCAGGTCGGCTTTGTCCTCCTCCAGGATTTCTTCAGCAAACCCCGGCGTATTGATACGTCCGGACGGCATTGTCAACATTCCTGTCTCCTTTCGAATACGGGAAGCCGGCCCTACATTTATTCCTTTAGGAAGATCAATCGGAGGAATTTCATAAATCTGGGCACGGGTCAGGAAATTACCTCTGGAAATGTTCAGAACATCCACTCCCTCCCGGCCTGCCAGCTTACAAAATTCAATAACCTCCCCCTCTGTCAGACCATTTTCCAGATAATCGTCATGGCAGACAATCCTCATGAAAAGAGGCATCCCTTCCGGAATATTCTGACGAATAGCCCGGATACATTCCAAAGGAAATCTGCATCTGTTTTCAAAGCTACCTCCGTATTCATCTGTCCGGTGATTTATGCCTCCTGACAGAAAAACATGGGGCAGGTAGGTGTGCGCTGCATGAAATTCTACAGCGTCCATTCCTGCCTGTGCAGCTCTTCTGGCAGCTTCGCCATAAGCTTTCACAATGGAATGGATCCGTTCTTTACTCATTCCTTTTATACTTACTTTCCGTGAAAGCCTCATTTTTGAGGCAACTAAAATTTCAGCATCCGGATCGCTTCCCACAGCCAGCGACCCCTGCCACAGCTGCGGGCAGATCTTTCCTCCCGCCTCATGCACTGCATCTGCCAGTTTCTTCATCCCCGGAATATACTTGTCATCGCTCAAGGCAAGGAATCCTTTCGGCGCACTTGCCGCATCTACAGAACAGACTTCCACCGTATTCAGTCCCACACCGCCACGGGCACGTTCTACATGATATCTGATCAAGCGGTCAGTTACTTCTCTTCCATCTCCTCCGACCATCCGGGTCCCCATTCCTGTCATCACTACCCGATTTTCCAACTCCATATCCCGGATACGGATAGGGGAAAACAATCGTTCAAACATTTTCTTCCTCCTTCTGTATATCTTCCATACTTTCGTGATATTATTGTCTTTTCTTTATCATACTTGATTTTTTTCAGACAATAGAGCCAAAATCCCTTTGCCTCACTACTATTTAACTGTATGGGAGTGATGCTTTTTCTTACCGATCCGGGTACAATTTTTCCTGTTTTACTATCACATTTTCTTCCCTTTCTCTTTTTTCCTGTGCTTCTGAAAAAATTTCTCTGAATATGCAGTCTAATTTTTCGTTATTTCCAAAAGAACACTTTGTTAACTATTCTTTTTTTGCTATAAAATAACCCTCCAAACTGATAAATTTTACATCAGTTCGGAGGGCTGCACAAACTTCGAAATATTTCCTTAAATATAACCTATGATATCACTATTTGCGGTATTTCCCTTTTGAACACACTGTAACTGCAATTCCGGCAAACGCCAAAATTCCTGCCGATACATAACCGGTAATCGGAGCGGTGTCACCTGTCCTTGCTGCCTTTTTATCAAGGGACACTTCTGCTCTATCCCCTGCAACTTCATCGGCATCTGCCTGCAATGCTGTCAGTATAGCCTGTGTCTTCTTATATTTCTCTTTTGCCTGTTCATAAGCGGTTTCCGCCTCTTTTAAAGCAACTTCCTTCTCTTCTTTAATGGCAAGGGCTGCTACCACATTGGCATCCGCTTCATGCACGGCATCAATGTAATCGTTCAGGTATGAGAAATCCGGATCCGTAATCGGGTTTGTCAAGGCATCCTCATAAGAAAGGAGGGTCGCCCGGAGGTTTAAGTCCTTCGCTTCCTCATATGTTTTTTCCGCCTCTAGCAGCTTGTTGTTGGCATCCGCAAGGGCTACCGTTGCATCCACAAAGGCCTGCTGTGCCCCTGACAAGGTGTTAAATGCTCCATCATAGGCTTTCTGTGCATCCCGAAGAGGGGTGATTTCTTCTACAATTGCATCGTATTCTTCTTTTGCCGTATCCGCAACTTCTTTTGCAGCATCCCGGATTCCGGAAACGTTTTGGTATACCTCTCCTGCCGTCACTAAGTCAGAAGCAATCTTAGTCAGTTCTTTTTCTAGGTGTCCTATCTCATTTGATGCAGCTTTGATAGCATTTTCTGCCTTAGTTTTCTCTGCTTCTGCATCTTCCAAAGCCTTCTCTTTTATCTCCATATCCATTCGTTTGTCTAAGATATCTTTAAAGTAGGCATCTTCTATACGATTCTTTTCTTCAGCCGCTTCCATAAGGTCTTTTTCTTTTTCGGAATAAATGCTTACTGCATCATCGTAAGCTTTTTGTGGAGCTACAAGCTCTTTCTTTGCATCTTCCAATTTCTTTTCCTTCTCCACTGTTACCGCATGATATTGGGATACCAGAACATTTGCATTGGCAAAATGTGCCTTTGCTTCATCCATAGATCCAATGGTAACTCCTGGCTGGTAGTAGAACAGCCCGTCCTTATATTGCCCTAAGGTATCGTAGAAAGCTTTCTCCTTTGCATCCTTTTCCGCCTTCTTAAACGCTGCATTTTCTTTTGCCTTCTGAAGTTCAGCATTCGCCGTATTTACTTTACCCTGTTTTTCCTCTACCGCTTTTTTTGCAGTTTCCGATTCTTTTTGCGCTGCTGCCACTTTTTCTTTTTCTGCCGTCACCTTACTTTCAGCTGTTTCTACAGCTTTACTCTTTGCTGTTACGTCAGATGATGCTGCATTGAAATCGGATGCTGCCTTTTCCGCATTTACCTTAGCAGTACTTTCTTCTTTCTGTTTATTGAAATAGTTCAAAGCTTTCGCATCCGCTTCTTTCTTTGCTGCAGTATAGTTCGCGTTAGCTACATCCAGAGCTTTCTTTGCTGTATCCAGAGCTTTCTTTGCCTGCTCAGTGATGGAAGGTGCATTGTAAAGGCTGTTATAGTAGTCCATGAACCGAGAATAGTAATCGTCAAACAAGTAATATCCATAATCTTCTGGGTTTTGATCTGCTGGGATGATACCCGCATTAAAAAACACCTGACCGTGGCATGTACCGTATTTATTTGAATAGGTATTATATGCAAATCCTGTTGCCGTGTAATCTGAATCTATAATATTCAAATAATGCCCTGTCTGCCCGCCGTTTTGAGCTATATAATTCCTTTTCTCTTCATAATACCAGCCATCAAATGGATTTTTACTGCCACCATATCCCCAAGCAAGATTTTCTCCTACAGTATAAAGCCCGGAATGGTTCTCAAGTACAGAGCCTATGTTGGTCTGCACCTGGGAAATAGCCATCAGCTGGTCAGATACATAAACTGGGTTTTCGCCGTCACGTCGGTTGCAGTGTTCCCCCTCCAAAAGCACGTCATAGTAACTCTTCAAAGTTTCTAAAGCAATCTTCATATTTTCCAAGGAGGTGGCATCCTTTGCACCCCCGATAGTAGTATACTGAGAATAGGATGGATTCGTCATCGCATCTGTTAATACATTAACGGCATCCTGGGACTTCATGGTTTCAAAAAAGCCAAGGGAGCCTTTTGCAATCTGGGCAGCGGCAGTGCTCTCCAACGCTTGTGCGTCTTTCAAAGCCTGCTGTGCCTCCTCATAATCTGTCTGTGCAGTATCCGCTTTCTTCTTAGACTCTTCTGCTGCTTTTTCTGCATTTTCCTTCTCTGTCAGGGCAGAAGCAGTATCCTTCTTTGCCTGCTCATACGTGTGGTTTGCATTATCCATGGCCGTTTGGGCGTTGACCTTCGCGTTTTCTGCATCTGACAAGGCAGTATTTGCTTTTGCAAGCTCCCCTTCTGCCAACGTTAAAGACGACTGGGCAGCTGCAACTGCCTGATCTTTTTCTTTTTTCACTGCCTGGGCGCTTGCAAGCTCTCCGTTTGCTGTATCATATATGCCCTGCTTTTCTATCTGAACGGATAAGGCAGAATCATATGTACCCTGTGCATTAATCGCCTCAATCTCCAAGTTGGCAAGGGTCTGTTCTGCATTCGCCTTTGTTTCCTCATCCCGGGCAGAATTCACCGCTTCCTGGGCCTGGGCCACTTTCCCTTGTACTTCCTGAAGCGCTGCATAGGTGCGGTTTACTTCCGCTGTTGCGCGATCCAGCTCGCCTTGTGCTGCATTTACTTTTTCAACCGCCGCTGCATATTCCGGGGAATCTTCCAATGCGGAAGCAACGGCTTCGTCATAAACTTTTTTTGCTTCATCATAAGCAGCTTGTGCGGATACGATCACCTCTTCTGCTTCTGCCTTTGCCGCTTCTGCATCCTTTAATGCCTGCTGTGCATCGATATATTCCTGTGTGGAAGTCTCCTGGAGATTCTCCAGCTCATCAATCCTTGCCTGTGCATCTTTGACAGCCTGTTCCTTTTTTACGAGGTCATCATTAGCCTCATCAAGGGCATTCTTTTTCACAGTTACATCTTCCTCTGTAACCTTCACGGTTTCTTTGATTCCTTCCAACACCGTTTCTGCATCTTCCATAGCCTGCTGCGCCTTATCATAATCTTCCTGACGCTCTTTTAAGGCTGCTTCTGCTGCAAGCAGATTTTCACTGCTAGCATCCTTTAATAACCCGGCATTGTCAAACAATTCTTTGGCGTCTGATTGCGCTTTGGCAAATTGCTCCTTGGCGGTATCAACGGCCTGGTTACTTTTGTCAATGGCCGCAAGTGCATTTTTCGCTGCATCATCTGCTTCCTTTTTTGCCGTGTCATACTGTTTCTTAGCTTCCTGTTCCTCTTTTTCCGCTTTTGCGTTTGCGTCTTTTGCCTCACTTAAGCTGTTTGCCTCATCGGCAGCCTGGACGACCATTTGCATAGGAACACCCACTTGGGATGCTGCTACAGCAGCCAATGTTGCCGCTGTTGTTGCCTTCCATGCTCTCCTTTTCATCTTAAATTTCCTCCTTGTTTCAAATACTCTATTTAAAGGATGAATTCCTGATGCAAGCAACTCAAGTAAGACCCACGGATTTTACATCCCTCTTTACTATAGCAAACTGACTTTTGTTCCTACTTTTTAGCTAATCTCCCCATTTGCACACTTATATCTATAATCTGCCACAAATTATAGCATATTGTACATTAGTTGTTAATATAATTTGATATTGATTTCATTTTTTGACACATTTAAGAAGATATTAACTGATTACATGCATTTTTTGTTATAAAATTATAATGGATATGTTTAATATGATGATAATAAGAAATTAAAAAAAGACATCTCACCCTAAACTTAAGGCTGTTGGGATGTCACAAAGTATATCCAAAGTTACTCATCGCAACAATAGCCGGGCATGCAATAGAAATTCCATAGAGCCATAGCTGCTGTTTACACATTTACGTTTGTAACCATTCCGGTAATCGTCATTATCTGAACGCTCAGATTTTTCGTACCCAAGAGGATCCTCCATTTCTGCTTCCATCATTTCTTTGATTGTTCCGCCAAGTAGATCCTTGAGAGCATCCTGAATATCTTCGGCTGTCTGAATATCGTATTCTTCCAGTAGCTGATGGATAATGTTACGTTTCCCTTCTGTCATTTGTACCCGATGGACAGGTTTCTTTTGTTTTGCCATAATAAAAGGCCCTCCTATGAATTAGATTTTATCATAGAAGAACCTTTGATGACATATTTACAGAAAAAGTTTCACACCGCCTATATAGATTACAGAAAAGGATAGAAGCACAGTCTTCTATCTTTTTTTACGATTTACCATCACAAAAAATAGTTAATATAAATACATAATATTCTATTATCAATGTGTTTATATTAGATAATTTTTAGATAGAATCACCCACTAAATTTTTATTTATTACTACGCCATTTTTGGCTTGTTACTACACCATCACTACGCCATTTTGGTAACAAGATATAATAATTTATAACAAAATATCTAAAAAGCAGCAATTTTAATATCACCTTAAAAGCGGGTCAAACCCGCATAAAAACGCCCTTAAAACGGTGTTCCTATCATGTCGTACGGTGTTACCTGATATACATAATAATTAAGCCAATTTGTATAGAGATTGTTACCGTGCGCCCTCCAGGTCAGTAAAGGTTTGTTTTCCGGATTATTTTCCGGATAATAATTTTCGGGCATCTTGATAGGCAGTCCCTTGGACAGATCCCTCTTATATTCTCCATCCAAAGTAATTCTGTCATATTCCGGATGACCCATGACAAAAATCTGTCTTCCTTCCTCTGCCATGGAAAGAAATACGCCTGCTTTTTCTGATTCTGCTAAAATCGTAATCCTGTCATCTGCACGGAGCTTTTCCACAGGCACATCCGTATGGCGGGAATGAGGCGCTAAAAAGACATCGTCAAAGCCTCTCACAAGAGGAATTTTCCGGTTCAGCACCTTATGCCAGAATACGCCGAACAACTTTTCCTCCAAAGGCTCCTTGTTGATCCCATAATGATAGTACAGGGCAGCCTGTGCTCCCCAGCAAAGATGGAGCGTGGAAGTTACATGGGTCTTTGTCCACTCCATGATCTCTGTCAGTTCTTCCCAGTAGTCTACTTCCTCAAACGGAATCTGCTCCACCGGAGCTCCTGTAATAATAAAACCGTCAAATTTCTGATCCTTAATATCTGTAAAAGGCAGGTAAAATTTGTTTAAATGGCTGGTCGATGTGTTTTTTGATACATGACTTGACACATTTACAAAAACAACATCCACCTGCAGAGGTGTATTGGACAAAGAGCGGAGAATCTGAAGTTCTGTATCTTCCTTCAGCGGCATCAGATTCAAAAGTCCGATGCAGATCGGACGGATATCCTGATGAACAGCCCGGTGCTCATCCATGACAAAAATATTTTCCTGTTCCAATATCTCTTTTACCGGAAGATCGTTTTGTACTCGAATCGGCATAGCTTACTCTCCTTTATTTTCCTTTTGTGAAATGTTTTCTTCTGAATGCACATAATTTCCCTCATCATCCACATAACTCATTTCATCGTAGTAATCCGAATGCCCGGGAAGATGCTTCTTCTCCAATCGGCTGTTAATGATCATTTGGACGATATAATAAATTACTGCAAAGGTTGGTACTCCCATCAGCATACCCAGGAATCCGAAAAGTCCTCCGCCCAGCAAAATGGAAAAAATAACCCAAAATGCTGACAAGCCTGTTGAATTTCCCAGGATCTTCGGACCTATAAAGTTTCCGTCCAGCTGCTGCAGTAAAAAGATAAAAATGATAAAATAAATCCCCTTAACAGGATCAGAAAGCAGGATCAGGAGTGCACTGGGGATTGCTCCAATATAAGGACCGAAAAAGGGAATTACATTAGTCACCCCTACAATGACGCTCACAAGCATGACATATGGCATATCAAGCAGGGAAATCCCAATAAAGCACAACACTCCGATGATAGCAGAATCTATGATTTTGCCAATGATAAAACCACCAAAAATCTCATTGCTCTTTCTTGTCAGATGAAGGAGCACATTGGCATTGTGAAAAGAAAGCACTGCATATACCGTCTTCTTTGTCTGACGCACGAATTTTTCTTTACTGAACAGTATGTATACCGAGACAATGACACCGATCAGAGCATTAAATAATTCCCGAAGTATATTCAGCACTCCCACGGTAAGACTGGACATCAGATCATTAGCCCGGGGCAGAAGATCCGTACGAAGCCAGGTCTGAAACATCTGTGCCCCCTCACTAATCCCTGCTTTCACAAGGTTACCTGCTGCCGAATCGTTACTGTAAAGCTCATTGAGATCAGCGACAAAATCATTTAACTGCCCTGGAAGAGTAATCACCATATCACGGACACTTTTATATAATTCCGGAATCAACATACTGAACAAAGCAATGATGATCACAAAAAACACAATGATCGCCAAAAAAATTCCCATTGCCCGTGAAAGCTTTGCCGCCTTTTGTTCGTTTTTCAGCTTTTTCTCCAAAAATGGAATAAAGTAGTGATCTACCTTTTTCACGATAGGATTTAAAAGATAGGCAATTACAAGTCCGTATAGAATGGGCTTCAATACATCGATAACCTTCCAGAATACATCTGTAAGGTTTGTTGCTCTAAGCAACGCAAAATAAAAAACAATACTCGCTGCAATCACCAGAAAATAGGTCATTCCTTTTCCAAACTGCTGTCTGATCCAGGACGATCCCCTGCTGGCTCCGATCCGCAGACGATTACCATAATAACCGCTGTTGGTTTTGTTATTTTTCAGGTCCTTTTCCTGAGTTTCCTTTTCCATTGTCTATTCAGATCCTTCCGATACTCATTACACATGTAGATTATATTATAGCAACGAATAGGGGAAAAAGCAAATTTGTTAAAACGTTAACGGGTGACGTAGTAAAGTTTAACTTTACTACGTCACCCGTTAATCATTTAACACTTAAATGTCGCACATTCTGTCTGCCCGCACTGACAGGCATTACTGCCTTCCACGCTGATCTTGCCGGCATGGCACTGGCAATTATCATTGTACCGGCATTGTGTTGCCTGACAATCTACGCTGCTGCATGCAGATGCTGTCTGTCCGGCGGAATTTCCATAAGAATTCTGTGCGGATCCTTTTCTTTCCTCAAAGCTGTCGCAGCATGTCTCCTCTGCATTCTTTGCGGATGAGCCTCCCACCTGGATTTTGTCCAACGCACAGTAAAAATCTTTATTGTGCATACAAGTCTGTACAGTACATTTTAATTCCGGCATAATACTACCTCCTTAGATTTGTTTATCAGAAGTAGTATCTGCATTTTTTTTATAAAATATACTTTTATTTTTTCTGTTCCATTCCAGGTGCATTTACAAACATTTCATGAAAATCAGGAAAATCTTTTTTCAGGGAAACCGGTCTGCCCTTGCTGTTTAAAAAGCAGTGCTTTGTAAGTCCCCGGCAGTGTACCATACCTGTTTTATCATCAACGATCTCATACTCCACTGTCATTTTGATCCCGTTATATTCCCGGATTTTCGTCTCTATTGTAACGCTCTCCCCAAAGTAAACCATCCGGCGATAGTCTGCCTCCACAGAAAGGACCGGACTTACGATCCCTCTCCTTTCCATCTCATCGTACCCCATCCCCATTTGTTCCATGAAATCTGTCCTTGCTTCTTCAAACCAACGGATATAATTGGAATGATGTACAACTCCCATCTGATCTGTCTCATAATACTGTACTTTATGCCTGTAAAGCCTGATATTGTTCATTTTGCTCCGCCTTTCTCTCTTACCTTTCCCCGGATTTCACCTGCCCAGTCTGACTAAAATCTATTTGGAAGCCCCGCGTATACTCCCAAAGTCGGGATGCAGTCCTGACCAGCCGGCCTGAGCCATTGTTCCAATACGGTACATATCTTCTTTGCTGATCTCAAAACCAAATACATCCTGGTTCTGCTTCATTCTCTCTATTGTAGAGGATTTCGGAAGCGGAATAATTCCCCTTTGAAGGGCATAATGAATGCACAGCTGCGCCACAGAAACTCCGTAGGAATCAGCGATCTCCATCAGCATTTCATGATTAAGGAGCGCGCTTCTCCCTATGGGACTCCAGGCCTGAACCTGAATATTTTTTTCTTTACAGTATTGAACCGTCATCTCCTGAGTATAGCCCGGATGAAATTCAATCTGATCTACAGCCGGCCTGATTTCGCAATTTTGAAGAAGATTCTCGATATGATGAGGCAGGAAATTGCTTACACCGATCGCTCTTACCCGGCCGCTCCGGTAAATTTCCTCCATTCCTCTCCAGGTCTCAATATCCAGTCTCTTCCAGTCTTTATAGCCTTCTTCCGGCAAGGGCCAATGTATGAGATACATATCAAGATAATCTGTCTCCAGTGTCTCCAGTGTCTTCTCAAAAGCCTTTTTTACATTTTCATATCCCATTTCTGTTTTCCAGGCTTTTGATGTAATAAAAAGCTCTTCTCGTTTTATGCCGCTGGCTTTGATTGCCTCGGCCAGATATCCTTCCGTTCCATAAAAAGATGCAGTGTCAAAATATCGGTATCCAGCGTCAATGGCTGTCCTTATAATCTCTGCACTTTTACTGTCAGCCGCTTTGAATGTACCAAATCCGATACACGGATTTTCCACACCGTTATTCAACTGAAATGCATCATACATATCCTTCATCGCTTTTCTCTCCTTCCGGTTCACTAAAGTCTATCCCAAAATCCACATCTTCCACACTGCAAAAAACTCTCTTACTGCATAATTAAGAAGCAAGATCCTGCTGCACCCTGCCGGAATGCCGCATGTATTTTGATATCCAAGTTTCCTGGCGTATTGTCTTGCCCTGTAAATATGAAAATTATTGGTCACAATCCCCACCGGACAATTCATATCCGGAAGCATTGCTGCCGAAAACGCAAGGTTTTCTTTTGTCGTCGTTGACTGATCTTCCATTTCAATGCAGCTCTCTTTTATCCCATGCTGCTGAAGATACTTCTTCATTGCCTCTGCCTCAGTGACTGTTTCACCCGTACCTCGCCCCCCGGAAACAATGATCCGGGTCTTTGGAAATTTCTCTTTATACTGCATCGCCTTATCCAAACGTCTTTTTAACGAATTTGTAACTTGATCGCCCTCTATATGTGCGCCCAATACGATCAGGTAGTCGCACTTCTTTTCCTGCTTATTCAAAAGTTCCGAAAAAATTCTGATCTCTACAGCCAAAAAAATAAAAACAGCAACGGAAAAAGTAAACCACACCACCGTTTCCAGCCATTCCGGAAGATATGCCGTCAGCAGACGGACAGCCAGACAGCCGATCCCGGCCGCCGCCCAGAAGCCTGCAAATGTAGAGGTCCACTTTCCCATTGCCAGACGTATTAATACAAAATACAACAGACAGAATATACCCAGTTCAGTCATTTTCTATCTTCCGCAGCACTTTTTATACTTCTTTCCGCTTCCGCATGGGCAAGGATCGTTTCGTCCCACTTTTTTGCCCTTGCGTATTGTACCGGATTCCTTCTGCTCTTTGTATAGTTTTTTCCGTTCTTCCTCTGAAAAAATTTCTTTCCACTGCGGCAGTTCATAAAGCCAGTCCGCCTTTGCAGCCACCATATTTTTATACAGAAGTTCTTTATCATATACAAGGTTTACTTCTGTATCCTCATCCATTGTCTCAATCGGATTCGGAACTTTCAGACTCTCATCAATGCCGTCCAGAAAACCTACCATTGTCATGACGCTCTGATGATATCTTTCAGCCAGCTCTTTTACTGTCCCTCTTACCTCTTCTTCCGGATTAGAAAGAAGCTGTTCGTAGATCTCCTTTTCAATCTGAAAATAGGATGCCCAGAATTGCTGAAGCTGTCCTCTGTCTGATTTTTCATTATAAGCAACTGCTCTCCACTGCTCTAATAATGTATTGCTCATATTCTATATACTCCTTTGTAAGTTATTCTGCACGAATTATTATATACCATTTTCCATTTTTTTCAAAGAGCCAGTATTTGATTTTTTCACTGTTTCCATATATAATATGAAACATCTGACAAACTTGCGGCAAAAGCTTCCTCTTGCTGCATAAAGAAAGGATTTCTGCTTATGAAAAAAATGAAACGTTTTCTTGCATTGTTCGGCGCTGTTTTGCTTTTCGCCTTATATGGAAGCACTTTATTTTTTGCTTTCACAGACCGCTCTGCTGCAATGGGAATGCTGAAAGCTTCCATTGCCTGTACGATCATTATCCCTGTCCTTCTTTATGCCTACACACTGGTATACAAAAATATCAGAGGCGATCACCAGAAGCCAGATGAGCTTTCCTATAAGGATGATACGGAACAGGATAATCAAACGTAAAGCTCTGCCCACATCCAGGCGGGGCTCTTTTCTGTTTTTCTCTGTTCTTTTTTGGATTCTTTTTCTTTTATTTTTTGTCTTCTGTCCAGATATTCCTCCAGGGATATGATTTCCTGGCTGCCGCTTTTTCTCATATCATGTCTCATGTTCATACCTCCGTTCTTTACTGACTTTCTTTTTATCCAAATCTTTCGGCTTTATTATTATATTTGCCATTTTCCGATGTTATGACTCTTTTTGTTTACAGATTCAAGTATAGCAGTTAAATATGTACAGTCTGTGGAAAATAGATAAAATAAAACTAAGGAATTTCTTAAAAAAAGCGGAAAAATTGTCATCTTTGACACTTTTTCCGCTTTTGTACGAACTATTTTTCAATTTTATTTGTTATATCCGCCCTTTAATTACCGATAAATAATATCATGACGCCCCGGTCCATTTGAGATCATTGTAATCGGGTATCCAATCTCCTTTTCTACGAACTCTATATAATTTCTGCAGTTTTCCGGAAGATCTTCATACTTTTTAATTCCACGGATATCGCACTTCCATCCCGGAAGCTTCTTTAATACAGGTTTTGCCTTTTCCAGAAGATGTGTAGTCGGGAAGTCTGTTGTCACTTCTCCGTCAATTTCATATCCCACGCATACAGGAATCTCATCCAGATATCCCAGAACATCCAGAACCGTGAAAGCCACATCTGTCGTTCCCTGCAGCCTGCAGCCATATTTGGAAGCAACACAGTCAAACCATCCCATACGTCTCGGACGTCCTGTGGTAGCTCCAAATTCACCTCCGTCGCCTCCCCGGCGGCGAAGCTCATCTGCCTCTTCCCCGAAGATCTCACTGACAAAAGCTCCTGCCCCTACAGCGCTGGAATATGCTTTGCACACTGTGATGATCTTTTTAATCTCATATGGAGGGATTCCCGCTCCGATTGCACCGTATGCAGCAAGGGTGGAAGAAGAAGTGACCATCGGATAAATTCCGTGATCGGGATCCTTCAGAGAACCAAGCTGTCCCTCCAGAAGGATTTCTTTCCCTTCCTTCAGCGCATTATGAAGGAACAATGCCACATCACACACATATGGCTCTATCATTCTTTTATATTCTTGCAACTCATTATATAAATCAGCAGGATCTATCAATGGCTTATGGTAGAGATGCTCAAGCAGTACATTTTTCTGTTCCGCCACGCGTACTGTCTTTTCCTTCAGAAGCTCATCATCAAACAACTCGCTCACCTGGAAGCCGATTTTCGCATACTTATCTGAATAAAACGGCGCGATTCCGGACTTTGTAGAGCCAAAAGATTTGCCTCCCAGCCTTTCTTCCTCATAGGCATCAAAATTTTTGTGATAGGACATTACCATCTGCGCGCGGTCCGATACAAGGATCTTCGGCATAGGAACCCCCTTTTCCACAATGGACTGGATCTCCTCAAATAACCTCGGCACATCAAGGGCCACTCCATTTCCAATGATACTTGTTGTATGGCTGTAGAATACGCCGGAAGGCAGTGTATGAAGTGCGAATTTACCATAATCATTTATGATCGTGTGCCCTGCATTGGCTCCTCCCTGGAAACGGACAATAATATCCGCATTTTCTCCCAGCATATCGGTAATCTTCCCTTTACCTTCATCGCCCCAGTTGGCGCCTACTACTGCTTTTACCATATCAATTCCTCCTGTGTGTCATTTACATTACTATCCAATAGCTGCTCTTTAACAGCCATAAGCATTATACTATATTTTTTTCTTATTGTACATTATTATTTTTGCTAATCTATCTGATTTCCTTCTTCTACATAAGAGGAGCAAAAAGACGCAGCATCTGACCTGCCAGTTTGGTCAGCATTGTTCTCTTTCTTACATCCAACAGGCTGATTTTGTGGCATTTTGCCAGAGTCTGCTGAAAATCTCTTTCAATTTTATCGATAACTGAATTGTTATAAATAAATACACCGCATTCAAAGTGCAGATACAAGCTCCGATAGTCCAAGTTGATCGTTCCGACTGTTGCCGTATCGTCATCTGAGACAAAGACTTTCGCATGTACAAATCCCGGTGTATATTCATAGATCTGCACTCCTGCCCGGATCAATTCTCTGTAATAAGTTTTAGCCAATGCAAATGCGTACCATTTATCCGGTATATGCGGCATGATAATGATTACTTCGATTCCGCTCTTTGCAGTTCTTGTAAGCGCAGAGATCATCTCACTGTCCAATATAAGATAAGGCGTCATAATATGCACATATTTCTTTGCGTGATTCAATATATGGAAATAGACTTCTTCCCCTACGTTTTCGTTATCAAAAGGACTGTCCCCATAGGGGAGCACATATCCCAATTCCCTTCTCAGTCCGTCTTTTCTGGGCGTCAGATACCGCTGATACCTCTCCGGCCGCTTTTCATCGATGTTCCACAGCTGCAGAAACATCATTGTAAGGCTCTGCACTGCATCCCCTTTCAGCATAACCGCCGTATCCTTCCAGTGCCCGAATCTTTCTTTTCGATTGATATATTCATCACCCAAATTAATTCCGCCGGTAAAACCGACCTTTCCATCTATCACACAGATCTTTCTATGGTCGCGGTTATTCTGTACTGTGGACAAAAAAGGCTTGATAGGGTTCATCATCTTACACCTTATTCCTCTGCTTTCCAGCTCTGAAGGATAATCGTAGGGAAGCATGGAAATCGCGCAAGTGCCGTCATACATAAATCTGACTTCCACCCCTTCTCTTGCTTTCCGGGTGAGGACCTTCAAAATACTGTCCCACATATACCCTTTCTCCACAATAAAGTATTCCATAAAAATATATTTCCGGGCTTTTTCCAATTCCGGGATCATTGCACGGAACTTATCCTCACCCAGCGGGAAATAAGTGATTTCCGTATTACGATATACCGGAAATCCCAGGTGATGAGACAGATAATATGCAAGATTGGCATTTGCCGGCTTGCTGGCTCTAAGAGCATCTACCACATCCATGTCCTGCAGCATATATGAGTCTGTCTCGATCCGGAGCGTGGCCAGGCGTTTCCCCATCCAGCGCACTCCCCCCTGCGTTTTTACATATATATAGAAAAGTGTTCCCACTGCCGGAAGTCCTACAATACACAACATCCATGTCATTTTAAAAGCAGGGTTATCTTCAGAATTAATAATGTAGATTACCACAATGACACTCAATACCGTAATCGCCCCATGGATAAACATTGCATATCTTTGCAGCAGATTCGTTGTAACGACAAATATTCCAAGCTGTATCAGGATCAGTAAAAGAATGAAACCCGTCCGGCTGAATATAATTCTTGACAGGCCTTTCTTTGCCTTTCCCGGTTCTTTGTAAGCCATATGTACCTCCTTCCAAACACAACATATAGTGTACCATACTTTCAAGATCTCCACAACTCATCTGCAGTGAATCCGAACTGTCTATCTGCAGTGAATCCGAACTGTCTATACTCTTCCAAACAGAAGGTCCAAATTCAGTACAATATTTAACGCTCCCCCCTTCCTTTTTCTTTCGAAAAGTATTACAATATATCTTAACATATTTGCAAAGCAGAGAAAGGAGCCACATATATGTCTAAATGGTTAAAACGTTTATTAGGACTGGCCGCTGTAGGAAGTGCAATTGCCGGACTTATTTATTATCTGAAAAAGTCTTCTAAAGATACACCGGAAGAAGATTCTGATGACTTTGAAGACGATGACTTTGATCTTGATAATGATCTGAAACCTGTCACCGACCGTGAATATGTCCCCCTTGGCGGAACCCCGAAGGAAACGGAAGAAACAGCCGAAGAGGAAAGCAACTCTGAAGAGGAAGATTCTGAGGATTAAAAAATAACAGAGGATACAGCGGAATGTAATTTCGTTGTATTCTCTGTTATTTTTTATCAATTTTTCCAGATTTCCCCAAGGACAGCGCACGCCTCTTTAATCTTCTCTTCCGACATATTGGCATATCCAAGCAAAATCGTTGCTTCTTCCCTTTTCTCGTCCTCATCTACAATATAATCGGATAATCCGTATACTTTAATCCCTTCTTCCGCCGCCCGGAGAATCAACTCTGACTCTTCCCGGCCTCCCGGGAAATGCAAAAGAAGATGCACACCTGCATTTTCTCCGGATATCCGGCATTGTCCTGCCAATGGCCGAAGTCCCAGGATCAACTGGTCATGGCGGCTTTTATAGAGCGCCCTTGTCTTATTCAGATGACGCTCATAATAGCCTTCCTCAATAAATCGGCATACGATCAGCTGATCTACTTTGGAAACAGTGGAGCTTAAAAACCGGCACTTTTGCTGGTAGGCTTCACAAAGCTCCGGTGGAAGCACCATATAGCTTAAACGGATAGCCGGAGCAATCGACTTTGAAAATGTGCCGAGATACACTACTTTTCCATGGGCATCATAGCCCTGAAGGGCCGGGATCGGTTTCCCTTTATAGCGAAATTCACTGTCATAATCATCTTCTACAATATAGCGTCCTTCTTCCTCCTCCGCCCATTTCAAAAGCTCCATTCTTCTGCCTATAGGCATTACGATCCCTGTGGGATACTGATGGGACGGCGTAACATATGCAATATCTGCCCCTGATTTTCTAAGAGGATCTATCTTCATTCCCATCCCGTCCATAGGAACAGGCATCACTTTATACTCCTGACTTTGAAACAATCTGTAAGCCTTCTTATAAGTGGGGTTCTCTACTGCGATCACATGATCTCTTCCGATAATGGTGCAAAAAAGCATCATGAGATAATCGCTTCCGGCTCCCACGATAACCTGTTCCGGGGTACAGTTCACTCCTCTTGCCTGATACAGATACCGGCAGATCACACTCCGAAACTCATACTCACCTCTTGGATCTCCCAGCCGGAACAGTTCCGTGCGGTCATCGGATAAAATCTCTCTTGATAGCTTCCGCCAGGTATTATAGGGAAAACTTTTCAGATCCACTCCATTGGGAGTAAAATCATACTTGATTTTCTTTTCCCCGTTTATTTCCATTTGTTCCCTGGACTCCTCTTTTTTCTCCAGAAAAGAATCCTTTTTTCTTTCCGCCTCCAAATGATACAGCTCGTCCACCTGCGCTACAAAAAAACCTCTGTAAGGCACTGATTCAATATATCCCTCAGATAAAAGCTGTTCATAGGCAAGTTCCACCGTGCTTCTGCTGACCTCCAGGTAAGAGGAGAGCGCTCTTGTAGACGGAAGCTTCTCCTTGCACAGGATCCTTCCGGCTCTGATCTCATCTTTAATATAAGTGTAAATCTGCTCATAAAGAGGCTCTTTATCTGACGGTCGTAAATTAATCGTTAATTCATGCATGGTTCCTTCTTTATTTCGGTAATTTAAATGAACTCTTCAGCGAAACGATCCTGTTAAACACCAGTGCATCCGGAGCGGAATCTTTGGCGTCAATGCAGAAATATCCGTTCCGTACAAACTGGAAACTGTCATACGCCCCACATCCGTCAAAGCTCGGTTCCACATAGCAGTTCCTTCGGATTTCCAGAGAATTGGGATTCAGATTTAAAGAACCATCTTCCTTATTATAGACGCCCTTTTCTTCATCAACCAGATTCTCGTACAGCCGAACCTCTGCTTTCTGTGCATGGCTGGCCGGCACCCAGTGGATCGTTCCTTTTACCTTCCGTCCGGTAAATCCTGTCCCTGCCTTTGTCTCCGGATCATATGTCACATGCACTACTGTTACATTTCCCTGTTCATCTGTTTCATATCCTACACATTTCACAAAATAAGCATGCATCAGGCGCACTTCATTTCCCGGAAACAGACGGAAATATTTCTTCGGCGGCTCGATCATAAAGTCATCCCGTTCGATGAACAGCTCCCGCTCAAAAGGAACCTTTCGCGTCCCCAGGTCTTCATTTTCCAGGTTGTTGGCAACATCCAGATATTCCACCTGGTCTTCCGGATAATTGTCGATCACCAGTTTAATGGGATCCAGCACCGCCATCATACGCGGACGCTTCATTTTCAAGTCCTCCCGGATACAGTATTCCAGCATCGCGTAATCCACAGAGCTCTGGCTCTTGGAAACACCGCACATATCCACAAACATTTTAATGGATTCCGGTGTAAATCCGCGGCGGCGAAGGGCCGCAATAGAAACAAGGCGCGGGTCATCCCATCCATCCACAATACCATCCTGCACCAGCTTCTTAATGTAACGTTTTCCTGTCACAACATTTGTCAGATACAGCTTGGCAAACTCGATCTGACGCGGAGCCGGATCAAACTCACATTCTCTTACCACCCAGTCATACAGCGGTCTGTGATCTTCAAATTCCAGTGTACAGATGGAGTGGGTAATCTTTTCCACCGCATCCTCAATAGGGTGAGCGAAATCATACATCGGATAAATACACCATTTATCTCCTGTATTGTGATGGGACATATGCGCCACACGGTAAATAATAGGATCTCTCATATTGATATTAGGCGAGGACATATCAATTTTTGCACGAAGAACTCTTTTTCCATCTTCCACCCGGCCGTTTTTCATCTCTTCAAAAAGCGCTAAATTTTCTTCCACAGAACGCTCTCTGTAAGGACTGTTTTTCCCCGGTTCTGTCAACGTTCCGCGGTACTCCCTGATTTCTTCGGGGCTTAAGTCACAGACATAAGCTTTTCCTTTTTTGATCAGTTTTACTGCACATTCATACATAATATCAAAATAGTCGGATGCATAGTACAGATGATCACCAAAGTCAGCCCCCAGCCATTCCACATCTTTTTTGATGGATTCCACAAATTCCATATCTTCTTTTGTAGGATTTGTGTCATCAAACCTTAAATGAAATGTTCCATTATATTTTTTTGCAAGTCCATAATTTAAAAGAATTGATTTTGCATGCCCAATATGAAGATAACCGTTTGGTTCCGGCGGAAACCGGGTGCAAACATTCTGATAAACACCTTCTGCCAGATCTTTATCTATTTCCTGTTCAATAAAATTTTTAGAAACCACTTCTTCTCCCATGGCAACCTCCTGCTAACTATAATCTAATCATGGCTTTTATCTTATCATACTTCCAAAAAATCGACAATAGAATTATTTTCAAAAACCATTGACAAACCACCTTGCATATTGTATATTAATCACGTTGCATAAAAAATATGTGCTGCCTTGGCTCAGTCGGTAGAGCGTCGCCTTGGTAAGGCGGAGGTCGGCGGTTCAAGTCCGCTAGGCAGCTTGAAAAGAACTCCTGAATATCAGGAGTTCTTTTTTACTATCATCTCAACGATTCTGTGATTTTCCACCTTCAGCACATCAATCTGCAGCTCTTCTGTTTCACATGAAAAACATTCCCCGTCTTCCGGTATACGGTCAATGACACCGCACACGAATCCGCCAAATGTGTCATAATCATCTTCTGCAATTTCTATTTTTAATTCCTCTTCCACATCCTCTACATCGGCGCTTCCCTGGATCTTCCACTGATTTTCACCGATTTTCACAATATCTTCCGGTTCCTCTGCTTCATCCTGCTCATAAAGATCGCCTACCAGGGACTCTATCAGATCATGAAGGGTAATAATGCCGCTGACGCCGCCGTACTCATCTACAAGTACCGCAAAATATACTCTCTTTTCTCTCATCTTCTGGAAAAGCGTGTTTGCCTTCATGGTTTCCGGCACGAAGAATGGTTTTTCCAGTGTATGATGAATCACATTTTCCCTGCTCTTATCTTCCAGCCGGAAATAATCCTTTGTATCGAGGATTCCCACGATATCTTCCTGATTTTCTTTGCACACCGGATAATGGGTATGTCTTGTAGCATGTATTCTGGCTTCCCATTCACTCACATCTTCATCCAGATAAAGTGTTTCCATATCCACCCGATGTGTGCAGATCTGCTCAATAGAAATGTCATCAAATTCAAAGACATTTCTTATCATTTCACTTTCTTCTTCATCAATATTCCCCTGATCTTTTCCTTCCACAAGAAGCATACGGATTTCTTCTTCCGTCACCTGTTCCTCCTCTTCTTCCGGATTAATTCCCATTAGTTTTAAAATCCCATTGGTTGATCCGGTAAGCAGAAACACAAGGGGCGCAAACACTTTGGAAACTCCGTAGAGAAGCCCGGAAAGAGCCAGTGCCAGCTGCTCTGATTTTTTCATGGCAATCCTTTTGGGAACAAGTTCACCGAATACCAGATTAAAGTAGGCAAGTACAAGAGTAATCAGCACAAGGGAGACTGATTTGATGACGTTTTCCGGTATTTCCACCCCAAGTCCTACAATCCATTTTGCCAAAGGTCCCGAAAAACTTTCCGCCGCAAAAGCACTTCCCAGAAGTCCCGCCAGAGTGATCGCCACCTGTATTGTGGCCAGAAAACGGGCAGGCTGTTCCGTCAGTGTATACAAATGGCGGGCTTTCTTATTCCCTTCTTCCGCCATAACTCTAAGCTTTGTCTCATTCATGGAAATTACTGCAATTTCAGCACTTGCAAATGTAGCGTTTAATAAAATCAGCACAATCTGCAGTACAATTGGTCCTATCATTTTTATATTTTCCTCCTAATCTCAAGCACAAATATCGCTGTAAAAACCGCAGAAGGGTATAACCCGCACAGGCTTTTCTATATACAGACCTGTGCAGGCTATACCCTTATCTATTCATAATGTTCTACATGGATTTTTTTTCTGATTTCTACCTGAGTATTTTTTTCCTGTTCAGTGTCGCTTTCTCCACTGTCATCCATGTATTTGATCACACCTTTCTTTTCTGATATCCTGAATGCCCGCTTTATACAGCTTTCAGATGAGTAATAAGATATCACAGCAAAAACTTTCTGTCAATCCTCTTCTTTCAAAAGAATCTTTTCTGTTTTTGCTTTGATTCTCTGAATGGCATTATCTACTGTCTTCGGACTTTTATCCAGCAGCTCCGCAATTGTCCGGTAATCCGTCCCAAGAAGGTGGAGATACAATACACGTTTCTCCAGATCACTTAGATTTTCTCCCAACTCTTTTTCCAACCTCCGGGCATTTTCTTTACTCAAAAACGCCTGTTCCGGATTACTTTCCTTCCCGGCCTCTATTGTATCAAGAAGATTGGTATTCTCCTCGTCGTTTTCATTTTCGTAGAGAGACACATAGGAATTAAGAGGAATATGCTTTTTCCGGCGGGACGCCTCGATCGCACTGTAAAGCTGCCTTGTCACACACAGTTTAGCAAAACTGTAAAAGGACGACTCCTGATCTGCATCGTAATTCTGGACCGCTTTAAAAAGGCCGATCATCCCTTCCTGGATAAGGTCGTCACTCTCTCCCCCAAGAAGATACATTGCCTTGGCCTCCTTGCGGACCATTCCTTTATATTTTTCCATCAGATAATCTATGATGGCTCTGTCGCCGCCTCGCAGCCGACGAATCAGCTGCTCGTCGGTCATCGTCTCATATCTTGACATATAATCCCTCCGGCAGCCTTACGTTACACACTCATGCGCTGCCTCACAATCTCATAAGCCAGTACTCCCGCCGCCACTGAGGCATTTAAAGAATCGATGTCTCCTTTCATGGGAATACTTGCTGTGAAATCACAGTGTTCCTTCACCAGGCGGCTGACTCCTTCTCCTTCATTTCCGATCACCAGCCCTATCGGCCCCTTCAAATCCAGATCATACATCTGTGTTCCGCCCATATCGGCACAGACAAACCACAGTCCTTTTTGCTTCAGCTCTTCCATTGTTTTCGCAAGGTTCGTCACCTTAGCTACCGGGGTATAATGAAGCGCCCCTGCAGACGTCCGGGCTACTGTCGCCGTCAGGCCCACGGCACGCCGTTTTGGTATGATAACACCGTGCGCACCTGCCAGGTTTGCTGTACGGATGATCGCACCCAGATTGTGGGGGTCTTCGATATTATCCAAAAGGATCAAAAAGGGAGGTTCCTTCCGGCTTTCAGCCAAAGCCAGCATATCCTCTACTTCTGAATATTTGTATGCTGCCGCATAAGCCACAACGCCCTGGTGCTTTCCCGTCTCCGAAAGCTGTGCAAGCCTCTCTTTGCTGACAAAATTAAGGATCGCATCTGTTTTTTTTGCTTCTCTTATGATCGTACGGATGGGACCATCCTGACATCCATCCAGCACATACAGCTTGTCAATCGTTTTGCCGGAGCGAAATGCCTCCAGCACCGCATTTCTCCCCTCGATCACTGTAAGATTGCTCTCCGCATTTTTTTCTTTCATTTCTACTCCTGTCTTTTTGCTTTTATATATTTATCCTTTGCCGAGTGAAACTCGCCCTTGCAAAATCTATAGATCCCGGGACTCCCGGGAAGCCATATCATCCAGACCGATCTTCACCAGCTCCAGCATTCGCTTCCACTCTTTTTTCAGGTAAAGATAGCCAACCAAAGCTTCAAATCCTGTCGCCCGTCTGTAATCTGTCACGGACTGGTTCTTTGCAGGGGATACGCTTTTTGCATTTCTGCCCCTTTTGTAAATTCCGTGCTCTTCTTCTGTCAGATATTCCTGAATCTTCCGCATCATTCTGGACTGCGCCGATGCCTGAACATAAGAGCTGGTTCTTTTGTGAAGCTTCTGAACAGGCTGATTCCCCTCATTTATCATAAGGCTTTTTATGATCAGATCATATATCGCATCCCCGATATAGGCGAGAGTGAGGGGGGAATATTCCCGCACATCCACATCCCTCATCTCGAACATTTCTCTCATATAGGAATCAAATTCCCACTCGTTACGATCTTCTAAGCTCTTTTCCATTTTACCCCTTCCCTGGTATCTTCCAGAATAATTCCTTTCCCGGCCAATTCATCACGAATCTGATCAGCTCTTGCAAAATCCTTTGCTTTTCGCGCTGCCTGACGCTCTTCGATCAATGCCTCAATATCTTCATCCAGAATTTCTTCTTTCTTATTAACGATCAGTCCCATCACATCTGTCAGTTTCTGAAGAACGGATAACAGCTTCTCTGTATATTCCCTGGAACTGTTTCCATCTGCTGTCGTATTGCAGTATTTTACCAGATCAAAAATAGATGCAATTGCGTCTGCTGTATTGAAATCATCATCCATAGCAGCTTCAAAGGCTTTCACAAAATCTTCTGTCTTTTCCAGATCTGTCTTCTCTTTTTCAGTCATATCTTCTGTCTTGGCATTTCCGGACAGGAATTTCAGATTTTCCGCTGCATTTACAATTCGCTCCAGACCGTTTCTGGAAGCTTCCATCAGCTCTGCGCTGAAATTCAGCGGACTTCTGTAATGTGCACTCAGCATAAAGAAACGAAGGATCTGAAGATCATACTGCTCGCTGATTTCCCGAACCGTACGGAAATTTCCCAGAGATTTGCTCATCTTGTGGTTGTCAATATTTAAAAACGCATTGTGCATCCAATATTTTGCAAATGTTTTTCCGTTTGCCGCCTCACTCTGGGCAATCTCATTTTCGTGGTGAGGAAAGATCAAATCTTCTCCTCCTGCATGAATGTCTATTTCCTCCCCCAGATATTTTTTGGACATAACAGAGCACTCAATATGCCATCCCGGACGTCCGTCGCTCCACGGCGACTCCCAGGCCGGTTCTCCCTCTTTCTTCGGCTTCCACAATACGAAATCTAAAGGATCTTCCTTTTCATCCTCCCCGCTTACCAAAAGGGTCCGGTTACCGGATCTTAAATCATCCAGATTTTTATGAGACAGCTTTCCATACTCTTCAAATTTTCTTGTACGGAAATATACTGTACCATTCTTTTCATAGGCATATCCTTTGTCAATAAGCTGCCGGATCATCTCCACCATCCCACAGATTTCCTCTGTGGCGAGAGGATTTTTGGTGGCAGGTTTAATGTTCATCCCTTCCATATCCTTTTTGCACTCTTCGATGTAACGCTTGGAAATCTCATCTGCGGAAACATGCTCCTCAATTGCCTTGTTGATAATCTTGTCATCTACATCTGTGAAATTGGATACATAATTCACATCATAGCCCTTGTACTCAAAATATCTTCTTACTGTGTCAAATACGATCATGGGCCTTGCATTTCCGATGTGGATAAAATTGTACACTGTAGGTCCGCACACGTACATTTTTACCTTTCCTTCCTCCACCGGAACAAATTCTTCCTTTCTCCTTGTCATTGTATTAAAGATTTTCATGATTTTCCTCCTTGTCTTCCCCGGCTTCATCCGGCCGGATTTCTATTGAATTATCACGCACGCAGCGCATGTGTTTCTCCAGTTCCTTCACCTTTTTCTGAAGGCGGATATTATCTTTTTGCAGTTCCCTGATATCATTGCTGATAGGATCCGGCAAATGAACCTGATCCATGTCGGAACGGGGAATCTTCTGATCTCCCATCCGCACGACTCTTCCCGGAACTCCAACTACAGTACAGTTGGGCGGCACTTCCTTCAAGACCACTGATCCGGCACCGATCTTAGAATTTTCTCCAATAGTAAAAGATCCCAGAATCTTTGCACCGGCGCTCACCATTACATTATCCTTCAATGTAGGATGCCGTTTCCCTTTCTCTTTTCCGGTTCCTCCCAGGGTTACTCCCTGATACAAAGTCACATTGTTACCGATAATAGTTGTCTCCCCGATAATGACCCCTGTACCATGATCGATAAACAGCCCTTTCCCTATCCTGGCGCCGGGATGGATCTCGATCCCGGTCTTTCTGACTGCCCTCTGGGAAACCCATCTTGCCAGAAAATAATGCTTTTTCCGGTAAAGGCGGTGTGCTACCCGATAGCTCAATATTACCTTAAAACTGGGATATAAAAAGACTTCCCAATTTGATTTTATTGCCGGATCTCTTTCCCTGATGACCTGTATTTCTTCTTTTACGTATGATATAAGTCCCATGCTCCACTCCTTGAATAAAAAACGTCCCTTACAGTATATCTGTAAGAGACGAATAAATCCGCGGTTCCACTCTTATAAAGAACAGGACGTCATATCCCATTCTCCGCTTTTGGCAGTTAACGCCTGCAAAACGTATCCGGCTACTCCTTGCTTTCGCCGGATCAACTCCCGGGGGCACTTCATATGGTCTCCCCTTGAGACTGCTTTCAGCCGGTGACAGTCTCTCTCTTTCAGGTTTACTCCATATTACTTTTCCCGTTCCTAGTCTTTTCACTGTTGGTTATATACTATGTGAAAATTTTCCTTTTGTCAACCTCTGAAATCCTTTTATACAACCTCATTCAGAAAAATCCGGGACAAAGGTACGATTTTCTTCAGCTCATTTTTCATCCTGTCTGACATTTTTACGCCTTTTTCTTCTGCAATCTCCTCCGCTGAGGCCGCTCCGAAGATCAGCCTTGCCAGTGCTCCGACCGTAAGCGTACCTTCGCTGTTCTCCTCTTTCCCCTCCATGAGCATAACACCGGAAGCTTCCGTGCCGGTAATAAGGAAACACCGGTTGTTCTCTTCGATCAGAGGATCCGTCACATGAAAACAGACTGCTGTCAGATAGTTCAAATCGAGCAGAAGCAGCATCCTTCTGACGTCCACAAGCCGCACCATAATCTTGGGTCTTTCCTTGGGAATCTCCGAAACACGGGGGCAGCACCACAAAATCTCCCCGTCCTTTTCACCGATCATCAGACAGCCGCCGTCGCTTTCGTACTCTTTCATAAGACGGACATAATACTCTTCTTCCCGTTTTGCATAGACATCAAAATTTCCTTCCAGGGCAGCCGTTGCCATTCGGGCCATAGAAGCAGCGTCCTTAGGCACTGCCCGTCTCTCCCGGATATCCGCCTTCTTCTCTGACGGTTCCCAGTATTTTGTTGTCTGTTCATAAACCGTACGGAAATCGTGGGGGTAATAAATCTTTTCCGATGCCGGCATCAGATAGGTAAAGGGCTCTCCCTGGCGGTACATTGCCTGAAGAGACTCTTTTAAAAGCGCAGCCATATACCCCCTCTTCCGGTAAGGTTCCTGAGTTGCCACGGCCACAATATAATGCAGCTTTTCCTCTTTTTTGTTTACCATGACATCATAGGGATTCAGATGAATCATGGAACGAATTTCCCCATCTTCTGTCACTGCATAAATAATGTTATCTTTCGTCTTTTCTGTATAATAATAATTTACAAAGCTTTCGCTGTCCTCTGAAAAAACCTCCTCATACAGGGATCTTGTAGCGGAATGCTCTGTCGGATCCAATTTTCTGATTTCCATAATCTTAAGCCTCCGCTTTTTAAACCTCTCGCGGGCATCCCTTACACCCGGCACACCCTTCTTCACCAAGTGCATAGCTGTAATTTGCAATCGTTTCCAGGCAGGCAACAGCCTGTGCAGAGATTCCCTCTCCTGTTCCGGTGAAACCAAGGCCTTCTTCTGTTGTCGCCTTAACATTCACCTGACTTTTATCTATACGGAGAACTCCGGCAATATTTTCCCGCATTTTCTCTATATAAGGAGCCATTTTCGGCTTTTGGGCGATAATTGTCGCATCGATATTACTGATAACGTACACTTCTTGTTCTATCAATTCTCCAACTTTTGCAAGAAGTTTCATGCTGGAAGCTCCTTTATATGCATCATCCGTATCCGGGAAATGTTTTCCGATATCTCCAAGAGCCGCCGCTCCCAGAAGCGCATCCATCACAGCATGAAGGAGCACATCGGCATCCGAATGTCCGAGAAGCCCCTTCTCGTATGGAATCTCCACGCCTCCAAGAATCAGTTTTCTTCCTTCCGTCAGCCTGTGAACATCATATCCCATTCCAATCCTCATAATCTACTCACCATCTCTACTTTCTTTCTCTTCTTTCTTTTCTATCTCCTGTACCTCTGTCTCCTCTTTTTCAGGCTGTGATTCAGTACTGTCTTGCTTTTTACGCAGCCCTTTTATACCCTGCACTGCAATATAAGCCCCAAACAAAACAAACAACACGCCTGCCGCTGAAAACATCATATAATTATCCGGCTTTTCTTTCATAACATTTACAAACAAACTGATTCCGTTATAGGCCAGGTAAACGCCTGCAACCAGCCAAAGTCCGTGTCTTGTCTTATTACTCATTTTTTTATCCTCCAGTTTTCATATGTACAAGTATATAATTTTCCGCACCAGCTTGTCAAACAAAAAAACAGACCCAGCACTAAGATTGTTCTTAATACCATGTCTGTTCAAATAGCGGGAACTGGATTCGAACCAGCGACACTACGGGTATGAACCGTATGCTCTAGCCAACTGAGCTATCCCGCCGCAATATATATGGGACCTATAGGGCTCGAACCTATGACCCTCTGCTTGTAAGGCAGATGCTCTCCCAGCTGAGCTAAGATCCCATATTTTTGTTTCTGCAAGTCGCTTTCCCGCAACCCGCTTTGCTATTATACTATTATATTTCATGAAATGTCAACACTTTTTTACAATTTTTTTCAGCCTTTTTTTCGAGTATCCCAAGAGGCCGTTTTCTTCCCAATTTTCGTATAAAATTCCCTGTTAACTGTTAAATAGAGAAAGCAGACCGGCAGATCACACTGCCCTCCGATCTGCTTTTTTCATTTATATTTCTGTAAAATTCTATACGATTCCCTGTGCTTCCATTGCATTTACAACTTTTTCAAATCCTGCAATATTTGCACCTACCACATAGTTTCCTTCTGCTCCGTATCTCTTTGCAGCATCAGCCATATTGTGGCAGATATTTACCATAATATTTTTCAACTTGCTGTCTACTTCCTCAAATGTCCAGCTTAACCGTTCGCTGTTCTGGGACATCTCAAGTGCAGATGTAGCAACACCGCCTGCATTTGCAGCTTTTCCCGGAGCAAAAAGAACGCCGTTTGCCTGCAGATATTCTGTTGCTTCCAGCGTAGTCGGCATGTTTGCCCCCTCTGCTACTGCAAAGCATCCATTTGCAACAAGAGCCTTTGCGTCTTCCAGATGAAGCTCATTCTGTGTTGCACACGGCAGTGCAATGTCAACTTTTACACTCCAAACGCCTTTTCCTTCATGGTACTCTGCATTCGGACGATAGTTCTTATACTCGGAAAGTCTTGCACGTTTTACTTCCTTGATTTCTTTTACAGCTGCCAGATCAATGCCTTCTGCGTCATATACCCAGCCTGTAGAATCGCTCATTGTCACAACTTTAGCGCCAAGCTGCTGTGCTTTCTCTGTTGCATAGATTGCAACATTTCCGGAACCGGATACTGCGATTGTTTTTCCCGCAATGTCTTTACCGTTCATTTTCAGCATTTCCTCTGTCAGATAAAGGAGTCCGTATCCGGTAGCCTCTGTTCTTACCAAAGATCCGCCGTAGCTTAATCCTTTTCCTGTCAGGACACCTTCATACAGTCCGCGGATACGTTTGTACTGTCCGAACAGATAGCCGATCTCTCTTGCTCCTGTTCCGATATCACCAGCCGGAACGTCTGTATCTGCTCCGATATATTTACACAACTCTGTCATAAAGCTCTGACAAAATGCCATAACTTCTCTGTCTGATTTCCCTTTCGGATCAAAGTCAGATCCACCTTTTCCTCCACCAATCGGAAGACCTGTCAGGGAATTTTTGAACACCTGTTCAAATCCCAGGAATTTAATGATACCAAGGTTTACAGACGGATGAAGACGAAGTCCTCCCTTGTATGGTCCGATTGCACTGTTAAACTGTACACGGTAACCTGTATTTACCTGAACCTGTCCCTTGTCGTCTACCCACGGCACACGGAATTTAAACTGTCTCTCCGGCTCAGTCAGTCTCTCCAGAAGCGCTTCTTTTCTGTACTTTTCTTCATTCGCTTCAATCACAACTCGTAAAGATTCCAGCACTTCTTTTACTGCCTGATGGAACTCCGGTTCAGCCGGATTCTTAGCCACTACTTTTTCAATTACCTCATCAACATATGACATCGTTTTATTCCTCCTTGAATATTCCTGTTAATCGCCAAAGAAAAAGAGCAGACAATCTGCCCGCTCTTTGTGACTTCTTTGCCTCTTTAAAAGGATAAAATATTTCAAGGCAAAACACAAGTGTTTTTTGCATTTTTTATTATTTTTTTGCAACTTTATACTTTCATTCCTGCATTTTGCAATCCGTTTCGTGCATTTTCCCAAAACGGATTGCAACATTGTATGAGTAAAAATGCATTTACTTGACTATTTAAAATAAGCGACGCCGGATTCAAAAATCTTCAGATCCTGCTCTCCATAAATATTAACTGCTACGCTGCGTCCTCTTCTCTCTGAGTGAGCCATCTTTCCAAGAACCCTTCCGTCCGGACTTGTAATTCCCTCGATGGCAAAATAAGATCCGTTGATGTTCCACTCTTCATCACCGACGGAAATATTGCCTTCCGGATCACAGTAGCGTGTGGCAACCTGACCGTTTGCAAATAATTCCTCAATTGTCTCCTTAGGCGCAACAAAACGTCCTTCGCCGTGAGAAGCCGGATTCACATACACACCGCCAAGCTGTGCCTGGGCAAGCCACGGAGATTTGTCCGTCACTACTTTTGTATATACCATCTTGGAAATGTGACGTCCAATAGTATTATAGGTAAGAGTCGGAGAGTTTTCTGTCTGTCCGATGATCTTTCCGCTTGGAACAAGGCCAAGTTTGATCAGCGCCTGAAAACCGTTGCAGATACCAAGTGCAAGTCCGTCCCGCTCTCCAAGAAGCTTTTCCACCGCCTCTTTCAGTTTCGCATTCTGGAATGCGGTTGCAAAGAATTTTGCAGATCCGTCCGGTTCGTCTCCTGCACTGAACCCGCCTGGGAACATGATGATCTGAGACTGTCCGATGGCCTTTTCAAATACCTGTACAGAATCTACGATATCTGCCGCATCCATATTCTTAAATACTCTGGTGATCACCTTTGCCCCGGCTCTTTCAAAAGCTTTTGCGCTGTCATATTCGCAGTTTGTTCCAGGGAATACCGGTATAAATACAGTAGGCTGCCCGATCTTATGGCTGCAGATATGCACCTTAGCCGCATGGAAGCACCCATCCTCATCCAGTCTTCCCTCTTCTGTTTCCTTTTCTGCCAGGAAATAGGCAGCCGGATCCTCCTCTGCGCCGGAAGTAGTCGGGAATACTCTCTCCAGTGTTCCCTTCCATACATCTTCCGCCTCATCCAGTCCGATCACCGTATCGCCATATGCGAATGTTCCGTCTGCTGTCACTTCACCGATCACTGTGTAGGAAATCTGCAGTTCTCCCACCTTGTCTTCTGCAACTTCTGCCACTAAATCGCCAAATGCCGGTGCAAACAGCTCTCTTGGATCCATGCTGTGCTCTATTTTTACACCCATACCGTTTCCAAAAGCCATTTTGCTGACTGCTGCAATGACTCCATGACGGTCCGGAACATAAGCGGAAAGAATCCTTCCCTCTTTGATGTCCTCTGCAAATTTTCCGTACTGCTCCATCACTTTATCATAAACCGGAAGATCGTACTCATCCTTCGGTATGCGAAGCCATACAAGCTTACTTCCGGCTTTCTTAAGCTCCGGTGTAATGATATCCTTTTCCTTGGCAACGTCTACTGCAAAAGAAACAAGGGTCGGAGGAACATCGATATCTTCAAATGTACCGGACATACTGTCCTTTCCTCCAATGGACGGAAGACCGAAACCGATCTGTGCGCTGTAAGCTCCAAGAAGCGCTGCAAACGGCTGGCTCCAGCGATGCGGATCTTCCGACATCCGACGGAAATATTCTTGGAATGTGAAGCGGATCTTCCTGTAATCGCCTCCGTTTGCAACAATTTTTGCAACGGATTCCGTCACTGCGTAAACTGCTCCGTGATAAGGACTCCAGCTGGAAAGATAGGGGTCAAAGCCATAGCTCATCATCGTGACAGTATCGCAGTCTCCCTTCAGTACCGGAAGTTTGGCTACCATTGCCTGGGTCTCTGTCATCTGATACTTTCCTCCGTGAGGCATGAATACAGAGCCAGCTCCAATGGATCCGTCAAACATTTCCACGAGGCCTTTCTGTGAGCATACATTCAGATCTTTTAATGTATCCAGCCATTTTTCTTTTACATCAGCAACCTCTGCCTTCTCTGTCAGAATGCTGTCTTTTCTGTTTGGAATATCCACAGCTACCGCTGTTTCCTGATGAGCGCCGTTTGTATCAAGAAATGCTCTGGAAAGATTGACGATCTCTTTTCCTCTCCAGGAAAGCACCAGCCTCGGTTCTTCGGTGACAACTGCCACTTCCACAGCTTCCAGGTTCTCTTCCTTTGCATATCCCATAAACTGTTCTACATCTTTTGGATCTACAACAACAGCCATTCTCTCCTGGGATTCTGAAATCGCGATCTCTGTTCCATCCAGTCCTGCATATTTCTTCGGCACCTTATCAAGATCCACCTTAAGGCCGTCAGCCAACTCTCCAATGGCAACAGAGACTCCGCCTGCGCCAAAGTCATTACATTTCTTGATCAGGCGGCTGACTTCTTCTCTTCTGAAAAGTCTTTGTATCTTTCTCTCTGTAGGCGGATTTCCCTTCTGCACCTCTGCACCGCAGGTTTCAATGGATTCTTCTGTATGGACTTTGGAAGATCCGGTGGCTCCTCCGCAGCCGTCACGGCCGGTACGTCCGCCAAGAAGAATGATAACATCTCCCGGATCCGATGTTTCTCTGATTACCGCCCGACGCGGAGCCGCGCCTAATACAGCACCGATTTCCATACGCTTTGCCACGTAATTCGGATGATAAATTTCTTTGACCGCTCCTGTGGCAAGTCCGATCTGGTTTCCGTAAGAACTGTATCCGTGCGCTGCCTCTCTTACCAGTTTTTTCTGCGGCAGCTTGCCTTTCATGGTATCTTTTACAGAAACAGTGGGATCTGCAGCTCCCGTCACGCGCATTGCCTGATAAACATAGGTACGGCCTGAAAGCGGATCGCGGATCGCTCCTCCAAGACAGGTTGCCGCCCCACCGAAAGGCTCAATCTCTGTAGGATGATTGTGAGTCTCATTTTTAAAGTTTACAAGCCATTCTTCCTCTTTGCCGTCTACGGTCACCGGAACAACAATACTGCAAGCATTAATTTCTTCTGATTCTTCCTGATCCTGAAGTTTTCCTTCCTTCTTCAGACGGCGCATTGCCATAAGCGCCAGATCCATCAGACAGACAAATTTATCCTCCCTGCCCTTAAAAATCTCGCTGTGATCTGCAAGATACTGGCGATAAGTCTCTTCTATCGGAGCTTTGTAATCCCCTTCGCCAAATGTTACTTCCTTCAGTTCCGTGGAAAATGTCGTATGGCGGCAATGGTCTGACCAGTACGTATCCAGAACGCGGATCTCTGTCATGGACGGATCTCTTTTTTCTTCCGCGGAAAAATAATTCTGAATATGAAGGAAATCCTTAAATGTCATGGCAAGTCCAAGGGAATCATAGAGTTCCCTCAGCTTGTCTTCATTCAGATCCTTAAATCCGTCAAAAATGATCACATCTGCCGGCTCTTCAAATTTTGTCACCAGGGTATCCGGCTTCTCCATTCCTGTCTCACGGGAATCTACCGGATTGATACAGTGATTTTTGATCGCCTCAAACGCATCATCTGAAATATTCCCTTCTATTACATAGGTAGTTGCAGTGCGGATCACCGGTTTTTCATCTTCCTTAATAAACTGCACACACTGTACGGCAGAGTCCGCTCTTTGATCAAACTGTCCCGGAAGAAATTCTACTGAAAAAATTCTGCTTCCTTCCTTTACCGGAAATTCTTCCTGATACAGGGTATCTACCGGCGGCTCTGAAAAAATACCTTTGCACGCTTTTTCAAACGTTTCGTCTGAAAGATTTTCTATATCATAGCGGATGAGCACACGTACATTTTCCAGGGAATCAATTCCAAGATATCCCCTGATCTCATGCCGCAGATCCTTTGCCTGTACTGCATAATCCGGCTTTTTCTCCACATATACACGTCTTACATTACCCATAAAACTTCCTCCATTACTATTTTGTTTCTGCCGCGCACCCGGAAAGGAGGCAAAACTTCCTTTACATGCTGCGGTCTTTCTAAATATTGCCCCTGTGAAACAACTCAGGCTGATGATACCATCCCGAACTGCACATTCTGTGTTTATTATACCATGAGGTTTATTATTAATAAAGTTAATATAACTAAAGTTATTTATAAGTATTTCTTATTTTATTTCTTTTTTCTGCCAAACCTCCCTATCAAGGCAAAAGCAGCTGCAAAAATTGCCAGTCCCCCAAGGAAATACAGCCCTATCCGCATAACCATGTCGTAGAAAAATCCTTCCGGAAGCATCCGTATCATCAGGTCTGTAGACGGATCAAAAAGCCACAGATCGTTAGTAAAAAATATTTCGTGGAAAATGGTAAAATATTTTGTAAAATCCGAGGCAAATAAAACTCCCAGGAAAACTGTAAGAACCAGAAAAATCCCAAGGGAAATAAAATAGGCTCTGGGCAAAACGCGCTTCCAGTCTGCCTTCAAAGGAAAAATCAACACCAGCATCAAAAGAGCAAAAATGCCCAGAAGCCACCAGCGAAGCGCAAGGCCTCCCAGAAAAAGATTCTTCACATCCGCCATATGGAGTCTGTCCTGTTCATTAAAGAAATCCTGCTTTTCCCCGTTAACTGTTGTCTCTACGGAAAGTTCGGGACGTTTTCCAATAAGATAATCCATCATCTTTTCCGTCACATCCATGACGTCCTCCATCTCCATCTGCAAAGATTCCGTAACCTGATATTTCTCATACTCTTTTTCATAGAACTTATATTCCGGATCTCCGTAAATTGCTGCCTGAAAGCTTGTGATCAAGATCGCGATGATCAGAAGAAACATTCCTATGACCGCAGTAATGCCCTGTACTTTTTTCATGTCTTTTCCCTTTCTTTTGCTGTTTTTTATTCTGTGATTGTATTTTTTTATCTTTTCCCTTATAATACTTATGAACTTATTAGGAGGACTTATCATGGATATTAATTACGAATTATATAAAGTTTTCTATTATGTAGCTTCCACCTTAAGCTTTTCTGAAGCTTCCAAGCAGCTGTTCATTTCCCAGTCTGCTGTCAGCCAGTCTATCAAGACTCTGGAGCGAAAGCTGGACCAGGTGCTTTTCATTCGCAGCACGAAAAAAGTACAGCTCACACCAGAGGGGGAAATACTCCTTCGCCATGTGGAACCTGCTATGAATCTTATTAAACGGGGCGAGGCCCAGCTTCTTGATTCCGCCTCTACAGGGGGACAGATCCGCATTGGAGCCAGCGACACCATCTGCCGCTATTTTCTTGTTCCCTTTATCGAACGGTTTCATAAGGCTTTTCCCGGTGCCCATATTAAAGTCACAAATGCAACTTCCATACAAAGCGTGGAACTTTTAAACTCCGGCCAGGTGGATTTCATTGTGGTAAACTCTCCCAATGCCTATCTGGGAAGCGTGACAAAAATAAAAAGGATCAAAATTTTCCAGGATGTTTTTCTGGCAAATCAGTCTTTCAAAGAACTGAAGGGACGCCAGCTTTCCTTCCAGGAACTGCTGGAATATCCCATCCTTATGCTGGACAAAAAAAGCACTACCAGTGAATTTCTCCATAATCTGTTCCAGCAGCATCACCTGGATCTGGTGCCGGAAGCAGAGCTTAGCAGCAATGATCTTCTGATCGATCTGGCGCGCATCGGTCTGGGAATCGCTTTCCTTCCCGACTACTGCATTCCACCAGATGATCCGGACCTTTTTGTGGTTAAGACAAAGGAGGAACTTCCATCCAGAGAGCTTCTTGCTGTTCACAGTCAGCACCTTCCCCTGTCCAAAGCTGCATCTGCCTTTTTAAATTATTTTGAAGAGGTCTGATCCCAGAATTTCCGGATTTTTTCTTTTACATTTTTTATATTACACATCTGATAGCCTTCCCATTCCCGCGGGAAGGTTTCTTTGTAACGTTTCTCCTGAAAACGGTCGTCCAGAAGGAGAATAATCCCCCTGTCCTCTTCGGTCCGTATTACTCTTCCCGCTGACTGCTGCACTTTATTCATACCCGGATATACATAGGCGTAATCAAACCCTCGCATTTCTTTTTTATCAAAATATTCCTTCAAAAGTTCTCTTTCCCTGCACACCTGGGGCAATCCGGTTCCTATGATCGCCGCTCCGATAAGCTTGTCTTCGGAAAGATCGATTCCTTCTGAAAAAATACCGCCCATGACGCAGAATCCCATCAGACTGACATCCCTTTCCTCTTCAAATCCTTCTAAAAAGATTTCCCTTGCTTCTTCCGACATATAGGGAGCCTGGATCAGACAGTCCAGTTGGATGTTTTCCTCTTCCACCATATCCAGGAAACATTCATATACCTCTTCCATAAAACGGTAAGAGGGGAAGAACGCCATATAATTCCCTGTTTTTGCCAGGGCCATTTCCTTCAGATAAAGGGCATAGCGGCGGTACATTTTCTCCCCCCGCCTCGTGTATCTGGTGCTGACGTCGTTTCCTACCATCAAAAGGCGATTCTTTTTATCAAAAACCGACCTGGCGTAGACTGCATAGTCGTCCTTTTCTGTACTCAAAAGTTCTTTATAATACCGGATTGGCAGAAGGGTTGCCGAAAAGAATACTGTGCTGATGCCCTTATCCAGAGATTCCTTAAGATTGACCGAGGGATTTACACAGAAAAGCCGGATCTGGAATTTTCCTTCCTTATCGATTTCCGAATAAATCATATAATTTTCATCCAGCCTCTCATAAATCGTCTCAAACATCCGCACCTCAAAATAAAGAGCAAGTACTTCCTCCCGGATTTCTTCCTCAGTACATTCCTCCAGATAACGCTCCATTTCCGCCATAACGGAGAGCAGCTTCAGGTAGATACCCCCGGCACTTCCAAGCACCTGGCAGCCGTCGCACTCCCGTTTGAGAGCAAGGAGCTGTTTATTACAGTCCTCCAGCTGACGTGCAAGCTTTCCGTCTCTTTCCTTTACCAGCCGTCGCACTTTCATAATATTTTCCTTGTACAAGCTGGCACTGTACATTTCCCGGCCCCTCTCCACCAGATTGTGGGCCTCGTCGATCAAAAAGAGATACTCACCTTTTACATTATCTCCAAAAAAGCGTTTCAGTCTTGCGTTCGGATCAAACACATAATTGTAGTCGCAGATCACTGCATCTGCCCAAAGCGACAGATCTAGCCCCAGCTCAAACGGACAGACCTGCCACTTTTTTGCCTGCTGCTCAATGGCGCTCCGGCTTAGATCGTCGGTCTCTGTTATCATCTCATAAACCGCATCATTGATCCGGTCATAATGCCCTTTTGCATAGGGGCAGTAATCCGGATTACATTCCGCTTTATCACAAAAACATATCTTCTCTTTGGCAGTCAGCACGGTTGTCTTATACCTCATCTGCTCACTTTCTGATATCTGCCCGTTTTCCCGGTGCGTCCCCTCTTTTAAAATTCCAAAAGCCTGCTGTGCCACTGTGCGGGTAATGGTCTTTGCAGTCAGGTAAAACAGCTTTTCCGCCAGCCCTTCCCCCACTGCTTTCACTGCCGGGAACACTGTTGCCATCGTCTTTCCCACCCCGGTAGGAGCCTGGATAAAAAGCTTCTTCTTCCGCAGGATCGTCCGGTAAACTGACGTAACCAGCTCTTTTTGCCCTTCCCGGTACTCATAGGGAAATTCCGTCTGCTTAATGGACTGATTCCTAAGTTTCTTCCATTCCACCTGGAACCTTGCCCACTTTTCATACTGATCCGTCAGTTCATAAAACCATTTCCGCAGTTCCTCTATTTCATATTCGCTGCGAAAACGGCGGATTTCCTCTGTCTCCAGATGACAGTAGGTCATCTGGACTCCCATACTGTCCAGACCGTTCTGCTCCCCATAAATGAAAGCATAACACTTTGCCTGTGCAAGATGTACCTGCACAGGCTCTTTCATTGTATCCAGATTCTTAAAAACTCCCTTGATCTCATCAATTACGGTTCCTTCATCCGTCTCCATCACTCCGTCCGCACGGCCTTCTATCTGCAGAGTAAATCCTTCAAAAGGAACCTGTATCTTCATCGTTACTTCCGGATGATAGCTGCTTCCCATCTGACGCTGGATCTTCCGGTGCATACGGGCTCCCATCTGCATGGCATCCTTGTCGGCGGAGGCAATACGGTTGTCGATATCACCACTTTGCAGGATAAATTCCACAAGGGCACGGACAGATATTCTAATCACTTGCTCTTCCATGCCTTTCATTATAGTAGAGGATAGCAGATTTTGCAAATTGGGACGTAACACTTTTAAAAAGTGTTACGTCCCAATTTGCAGTAAATGGTGTGTATTTTTGAATGAATCGGTGTGTATTTCTGCGCCAAGCGGTATGCATTTTTGTCACTTTGCATGGATTTCCTGAAATTCTGTCATATTCTGTCTGTACCACAGCGGCAGATTATTTCTCTGACAGACCGGATTTTTCCTTTCTTTGATAGCGATTGTTCTGCAAAACATTTTCCACAGTTCTTCTAACTCAAGTTCTTTTTCGGACAACCGTCCGGATACTTCTTCATCAAGCTTTTCTCCTTCTGCCAAAACCCACTGTTTTCCAGCCTCATGTGCCGCGAACATTTGTCTCCCTTTATCATATATCATCCAGTTTTCCATCGGAAAACGATCTTGAAAATGAGGCCCCAGACAGGGAAGCACCTGATTTTTAGGCGTAATTTCTGATAAAAGCACTCCATTTTCCAGCTCCCGAAATCTTATAAACCCTGTCAGCAAATGAGCCTCTTCCCCTACATTTCTGCTCAATTCAAATACTTTTTCTACATGTGTTTCCCCAAGATGATCCATAATCTTTCTGCTGTCCGGAATTTTTCTTGCCGCAAGCAAAGTCCCCAGAATCGCATCTCCCTTTTCCAGGTTTCTTGACAGCGATGCATAATACAAATCCCGGTATACAAGACTTCCCAGATTTTTAAGAATCATCTTCTCCACAGCTGCCGCTTTCCTCTCTGACTCTTCAATTTCCTGGTATTCACAAAAAAGCGCCGGCTCCACACTTCCCTGTATCGCTATACTAAGTTCTCTTCCTTCATTTCTCCTCTTCCACGCCTCATATACTGCCGAAAAAATCCCCGTAATACTATCTTTGCACACATATACTATTTTCATAACATCCCTCCCGAAATCTCACATCGTCAAACAAAGAAATCTGGCGATAAGTCATCCCATCTATTCCTTCCGGAAGTTTTTCTTTTGTATTCAGAAGATTTCTCGTAATGTAATCCTCTTCTATCTTTACCGGATACATCATCTTTCCGCCGCAGGTAATGAAATATAGTGCTCTCTTTAATACTACCCCCATTTTTTTCAAATCTTCAAAGCTCAACTTTCCATACCTCCTGGCTTTGACAATCCTGCCTGCCGAGCGATAACCGATTCCCGGGACTCTTAGCAAAGTCTCATAGTTCGCGGTGCTGATCTCTACCGGGAAAATGCCCAAATTCCGCAGGGCCCAGTTGCATTTCGGATCCAACAGGACATTAAAATTAGGATTATCCTCCGTAAGAAGCTCTTTTGCTTCAAAATGATAATACCGAAGCAGCCAGTCAGCCTGATAAAGCCTGTGCTCTCTAAGAAGAGGCGGCCCCTCCCCTGTCCTTGCCGGAAGACTGCTGTCCTCATTGACATGTACAAAAGCAGAGTAAAATACTCTTTTCAGCCCAAATTTTTTATAAAGAGATTCCGCCACATGGATAATCTGAAAATCTGTATCGGGAGTCGCCCCTATGATCATCTGTGTGCTCTGTCCTGCCGGGACAAAACGAGACGCATGTCTGTACACCTGAATCTCCTGCTTATTTTCTTCCATTCTGTTCTGCACAAGACGCATAGGAGAAAGTATATTTTTCCTTGTTTTGTGGGGCGCCAGACGTTTTAATCCTTCGGCTGTCGGAAGCTCCAGATTAACACTCATTCTGTCCACAAGAAAACCAAGCTTTTGGATCAACTCCTGACTTGTTCCAGGGATCGCTTTGACATGAATATAGCCTTGAAAATGAAATTCTGTACGCAGCTTGTAGAGGGCAGCGTAAATAAGTTCCATCGTATAGTCTGGACTGTGCAGAACACCGGAACTTAAAAAAAGGCCTTCTATATAATTCCTTCTATAAAATTCCATTGTCAAACTGCAAATTTCATCCGGGGTAAAAGAGGCTCTCGGCACATCGTTGCTTCGGCGATTGATACAGTATTTACAGTCATAAATACATTCATTTGTAAAAAGGATCTTTAAAAGAGAGATACATCTGCCATCTGCTGAAAAACTGTGACATATTCCCGCCTGTGCGCAGCTTCCAATCCCTGTACCATCATTTCTCCTCTCCGTTCCGCTGGACGTACAGGCCACATCATATTTTGCAGCATCTGTTAAAATCCTGAGTTTTTCATATACTGACATGGATTCCTGTAACTTCATTTTATTATCCCCTCCGCAAACAAGAACATATGTTTGTGCTAATTATACAAACATATGTTCTTGTTGTCAATATATACTTATACGGATTTACACCACCTTATACAAAAATACCCACCGTTTGGCGCAAAAAAACACACCGTTTAACGTAATTTGGGACGTAACACTTTTAAAAAGTGTTACGTCCCAAATTGAAATCAAATCTTATTCACCGCATCTTCCAGATACCGGTTGTCAGCCTCATAGAAACGTTCTTCTTCTACCAGCTCTGCCAGCCCTGCGTCTACAGGCATTTTTCCGAGAACCGGTATGCCAAGCCCTGCTGCCACTTCTTCAATATGGCTTTCTCCAAAGACGGAAATCTTTTTCCCACAGTCCGGACATACGAGATAACTGTAGTTTTCTACAATTCCCAAAACCGGAATATTCATTTTTTCCGCCATATGATAAGCTTTCTCCACAATCATCTGCACAAGATCCTGCGGGGATGTCACAATGACGATACCGTCCACCGGAAGGGACTGGAATACTGTCAGCGGCACATCTCCTGTTCCGGGCGGCATATCTACAAACAGATAATCCAGCTCTCCCCACATTACGTCGGTCCAGAACTGTGTCACCACGCCGGCAATAACCGGCCCTCTCCAGATCACCGGATCTGATTCGTTTTCCAGAAGAAGATTGACGGACATAATCCTTGTTCCGTCCTTCGCCTCACAGGGGAAAATTCCCTGCTCGCTTCCTTTAGCCTTCTCATGCAGGCCGTACATTTTCGGGATAGACGGGCCTGTAATATCGGCATCAAGGATTCCGACGGAAAATCCCTGCTGGCGCATCATTCTTGCCAGGGAAGCTGTCACCATGGACTTGCCGACACCGCCTTTTCCGCTTACTACTGCAATTACTTTATTGATATGAGAAAATGGATTTGCCGGTTCCTTCATATCCTGTGGCTTACTTCCGCAGGAATCCGCATGCGCACATCCGGCGCAGTCGGAAGGGGAACAACCATTTTGCTGCTCTGCCATGTCTTTTACCTCTTTTCTGATCTTCCGTTTTATTCTTCTACTGCTGCGATCACTTCGATCTCACACAGTACGTTCTTTGGAAGTGTTTTTACTGCAACGCAGCTTCTTGCCGGTTTGGATGTAAAATATTTTGCATATACTTCATTAAATGCACCGAAGTCTCCCATATCTGCCAGGAAGCATGTTGTCTTGATAACTTTATCATAAGTAGTTCCTGCTGCATTAAGAAGCTCTCCGATATTTTTGCATACCTGCTCTGTCTGTCCTTCAATTGTCTCTGCCTCAACTGCATCTGTAGCAGGATTAATGGCAATCTGTCCTGCTGCATAAAATACGCCGTTGTAAATATATCCCTGTGAATATGGTCCCAATGCCTTTGGTGCTTTTTCTGTTGCTACTACTTTCATTTCTATCTCTCCTTTGCCTTTTCTAATAATTTCTGTGCGACACACACGTCAAAAAGACCCATGCCTACAGATTTAAAGTATGTGGTTTTCTTTGCAATCTCATCTTCATCTGCATCCGATGCCAGGAACTTGTCCATCAAAACAACCTTATCCATTGTCAGACGGCCTTCTGCCAGAGGTACGCTTAAGTCTCCGCTTTCCTCACATGCATATGGCAGTTCAATGTATACATTGTCTACAAGATCCCATACTGCATCCGGTATCTCCCGCATTTCCGGCGTATAGGAACCGATGGCGATAATACATTTTCCTTCCAGAAGCTCTTTATCGTCAGGCAGCACCGGAGTCGTAGCGGCTGTTGTCGTACAGATGATATCACTTGCTTTCACTAATTCTTCCACTGTTTTACATTGTACTACTTCTACCGCCGGATTATCAATAGTCTTCTTCAGTCTTTCTATATAATCTGTCAAATCCTTCTTGGTGCGGTTCCAGATATATACCGTTTTAATATCCCTTGCTGCGCAAGCATAAACTGCCTGGTAAAATCCCTGCATACCGGCTCCTACGATTCCTACTGTATGAGCATCCTTTCTGGACAGATGGCGCATACCTACTCCGCCCACTGCACCGGTTCTCCATGCAGTCACAGCCTGCCCGTCCAATACAGCAAGCGGAGCGCCTGTCACCTGGTCATTGAGGATAACAAGGCCATCGATAGACGGCAGTCCGAGATTCGCATTTTCCGGAAAAATCGTAAGCATTTTTGTCCCGATAATGCTCTTTGTATAACAGGGCATGTAAATCAGCGTTTTGTTTTCATGTTCGATCACCGGACGCGGCGGCATATAATATTCATCTGCGCCAAAAATACGATACGCCTCCTCAATCTGATCCATCATCTCCTGCGGATCTGTCAGTTTTTCAATTTCTTCCTTTCCTAAAAAAAGCATTTTCATCTTCCTCCCAATTCTTCTTTTTCTCTTGTTACATCTTTCAGCCATTTATAACTGAAATATCTTTTTAACGTAATAGGTACCTTAATCAGCTCATCGCTCATCAGGATCACATAGACTACAGGTACACTGGCATGAAACACAAATGCTGCCACTGACCCCAGCAAAATAGAACATCCCCACATGGTAGACACATCCATGATAAGCCCGAATCTTGTATCGCCTCCGGAGCGAAAAATTCCTACCACCATAGTCGTATTCCATGACTGCGCCACTGTAAAATACGACATCACGAAAAACATAAAAATAAGATAACTCTTTGCCTGTCCGGAAAGAGCCAGATTTGCATTTGCAATAGGCGCTGCGATCAGGATAACCGCCCCTCCCGCTGCCCCTAAGATCAGGCTAAGTCCGGCAAACCGCTTTGCATATGCCTTTGCATGAGCCTGCTTTTTCTCACCGATCGTCTTCCCCAGATAAATGGCCGTTGCATGAGAAATCCCAAACACCACGACCGTCGCCAGCTGTCTTGCCACCTGGGCCACAGAATTGGCCGCCACAGCTGCGCTTCCAAGATGACCGATCACCGCTGTATTTGCCGAGCTTCCAAGTCCCCACATCAATTCATTGAGCACCACCGGCATGGCATAGACCATGTAATCCTTCAGCAAAACTCTGTCAATACGGATAAAATACCGGAATCGGATCCTTACCGTCTTATTGCGGAAAAATGCATAGCACAAAACGAGAACTGTCTCTGTGATCCTGGCACACAGGGTCCCGATGGCCGCTCCTACGATACCCATTTTCGGTGCGCCGTAAAGTCCGAAAATCAAAAGAGCATTGATCCCAATATTTACCAGCAGAGAAATAAGGTAGATCAGCGTAGCCACAGCCACTCTCTCAATACTTCTCATAATATTCAGATAGACCTGGGTCACTGCCATGAAAAGATAGGAAAGCCCTACAATCCTCAAGTACTTTGACCCTTCACTGATCACCTGAACGTCCGATGTATAAATCCGCATCAGCATTTCCGGGGCGCCGATCGCTGCCACAGCAAAGACAAGCGCAGTGCCGATTCCTGCCACAAGCCCCATTCCCAGTACCTTTTCAATGGTTTCAGTATCCTGTTTTCCCCAGTACTGTGCCGTGAGCACCGTAGCTCCCGATGTAATCCCCATGAAGATCAGCGTCATGATAAACTGAACCTGCCCGGCCAGAGAGGCTCCGGAGAGCACCTTTTCTCCTACTTTTCCAAGCATGATCACGTCTGCCGCCGTCACGCCTACATTGATCAGATTCTGCAACGCCAGCGGAAGCACCAGTGCAAAGACGCTTCTATAAAATCCTTTCCAGTCGATTTCCGGACTAGTTGTGGTTAGCTGCCTTGTATATCTCATATGCATCCTGAGCGTTTATTTTCTTGAAGGCCCCAAGGAGAATCGTATTCCCCTTTGTCGCACTGTCCGCCAGTTTCCGAAGGATCTCGTCCGGCTGAACGCCGATCTCCAGCTCACCTATGCACACCGGCATGTGGAGAGAACGGAAAAAGTCTTCTGTTTTCTCGATAGCTTTGACTGCTGCCGCCTCGTCCTCTTCTTCCTCAATTCCCCACACCCGTCTTCCATAGCGGGCAAATCTTGAAACATCGATCCGGTACACATATCTGGCCCAGCTTCCCCACACAGCAGACAAAGTCGCTCCGTGAGCCACATCAAACATACCGCTGATCTCATGTCCCAGCTTATGACAGAGAAAATCTTTTGGACGTCCAAGTCCGGTTAAATTATTGTGTGAAACACTTCCGCACCACATGATCTCACTCATGGCGTCATAGTCCGTCTGATCTTCATAAGCTTTCGCTCCGTATGTGATCATGGTTCTTAAAAGTCCTTCTGCAATCTCATCTGTCAGAGCATTGCCGTCTACAGGCGTAAAATATCTCTCCAGCGTGTGCATCATAATATCTACAATTCCGCATGTAAGCTGATATTTCGGCAAAGTGTAGGTAAGCTTTGGATTCATAACTGCAAATTTCGGCCGATTAAAATCCGTGTTGATCCCGGCCTTTTTCCCTGTCTCCTCATTTGTCAGCACTGCCGAATCGCTTGTCTCACTTCCCGCTGCAGATATAGTCAGGATCACACCTACCGGAAGCGCTTTTGTCACTGCCTTTTCTCCCATCCAGAAGCTCCAGATATCTGTTCCCGGATCTGCTGCTCCAATGGCTACCGCCTTTGCTGTATCAATGACGCTTCCGCCGCCTACCGCCAGGATCAGATCTGCCTGAAAGCTGACTGCCTTTTTCACACCTTCTCTTGCAAGTCCAAGGCGCGGATTAGGCTGTACGCCTCCCAGCTCTTCATAGGCAATTCCTTCTTTTTCCAGCTCCTCCTCCACCTTATTAAGAAGGCCGCTTCGTTTTACGCTCCCGCCGCCGTAAATAACCAGTACTTTGCTTCCGCCCCATTTTTTTGCGAGTCTTCCCGCTTCATTCTCGGCGTCTTCGCCAAACACAATTTCCGTTGGCGCATACTGTACAAAATTTTTCATAAAAGACCCCCTTGCGCTGCAATTTTCTATTCATTTGCATTGTATCACAAGAAACCGGCCAATTCAATCCGACCGGTTCTCTGCGGACAAAAAACCGGATTGCCCCGCATGTCAAACGTTTCTTGCTTTACTTTTCATATGGACTTCCGTCATAATAGCAGTAACAGCAGACTCTTTATTGAAAGGAGAACCCGCCATGAAAGAAAATGATATAGATATCGGGAAAAAGATCAGTAATATCCGTAAAGCCTGCAATATGACCCAGGAAGAATTTGGCGCACTCTTCCATGTCACAAGGCAAACCGTATCTAATTGGGAAAATGAAAAAAATTATCCGGATCTGAAAACACTGATTGAAATAAGCGACCGCTTCTCTGTTTCTCTGGATCAGATATTGAAAGAAAATCCAAGAATGGTAAAAACCATTGACCAGGAGCGCATACGCGGGTCTTTCAAACGTCAGAAGGCTGTGACAGACTTTCTCTGTGGCGCGGGAACCGGTCTTATAATAGGCGGCCTGATGGCTCCATCCTCTCCGCGCCAGGCTATTGTTATCTTCATCGGCATCGGACTTGTTTTTGCCGGTTCCGTTTTACAATTTCGCTATCAGGAAAGGCTTTCTGCTCTTTTGGATGACAGGTTCCGGTTATGATCCGCTTCTAAAGGGCAGACTCTAAAGAGGCACTTGGCTCTTCCATTGATTTTCCCCCATATCCCGCATATAATAAACACAGGAAAATCTAATGTCACATGTCATTTTGCTCACAAAAGGAGGCATTTCATTTATGATCAAAGAAACTCTGCCGCAGCATATGAAACCATTGGATACGATTAAAGGCTTTCCCGTCCGTCCCGGGCTCTATGAATATTTCGGCGCATGGGCCATTCCGGGCGGCGTCAGCTTCACGGTCCATTCCCAAAATGCCTTCTCCTGTGAGATCCTTCTCTTTCACAGGGAAGCCGAAGAGCCATATGCTGTACTCCCCATCCCGGACAGTTACCGGATCGGCCACGTTTTTTCCATGATCGTGTTTGGTCTGGATGTGGAGGAATTTGAATATGCCTTCCGCCTGGATGGACCTTATGAACCGGAAAAGGGATTGATCTTTGACAAAAAAAATATTCTGATCGATCCCTATGCCAAAGCCATCACCGGACAAAGCACCTGGGGAAAGAAAGTCCAAAAGAGCGGCTATCGGGCACGAGTTGTCAAAAACAATTTCTACTGGGGCGTGGAACCCCAGCTCTGCACGCCTATCGAGGATCTTATCATCTATGAACTCCATGTCCGGGGATTTACAAAAATGGCCCGGGATGTAACTGCTCCCGGCACATTTCGCGGGGTGCGTGAAAAAATCCCCTATTTGAAGTCTCTGGGTATAAACGCCGTGGAACTGATGCCTGTCTTTGAATTTGACGAGTTGATGGATGAACGCACCGTAGACGGACATCAGCTCCTTAACTACTGGGGCTACAGCACTGTCAGCTTCTATGCTCCCAACACAAGTTACGCTTCTGATATTGAATATAATCGGGAAGGACTGGAATTGAAAGAGCTGGTAAAAGAACTCCATGAAAACGGTATCGAGATCATACTGGATGTAGTTTTCAACCATACGGCTGAGGGCAATGAAAAGGGACCTGTCTTTTCATTCAAAGGATTTGACAACAATATTTATTACATGCTCACCCCTGAAGGCTGCTATTACAATTTCAGCGGATGCGGGAATACTATGAACTGTAATCACCCGGTTGTACAGCAGATGATACAAAGCTGCCTCAGATATTGGGTGACTACTTACCGGATTGACGGCTTTCGCTTTGATCTGGCCTCCATCCTGGGACGAAATGAAGATGGTTCTCCCATGGAACATCCCCCTCTTCTTAAGAGTCTTGCCTTTGATCCAGTGCTTGGAAATACAAAACTGATTGCCGAAGCCTGGGATGCCGGCGGTCTTTATCAGGTAGGAAATTTCCCTTCTTTCCGGAGATGGAGTGAGTGGAACGGTCGTTACCGGGACGATATGAGAAGTTTCCTGAAAGGACAGATTGAATACACACCTGCAGCTCTTTGCCGAATTGCCGGTTCCCCGGATATTTACGATCCGGAAATCAGAGGCACCCACGCATCTGTCAATTTCCTCACCTGCCATGATGGCTTTACATTGTATGATCTTTACGCTTACAATGAAAAACATAATGAGGCAAACGGATGGAATAATACAGACGGCGCCAACGACAACCGCAGCTGGAACTGCGGCGCTGAAGGAGATACAGATGACGCCGATGTCCTCTCCCTTCGCATGAAAATGATTCAAAATGCCTGCGCTGTACTGATGTGCAGCCGGGGAACCCCTATGTTTTTTGCAGGAGATGAATTTTGTAATACTCAGTTCGGCAACAACAATCCTTACTGTCAGGACAATGAGATCTCCTGGCTCGACTGGACCCTTCTTGAAAAGCACCAGGATATCTTCCTTTTTTTCCAGTATATGATCCATTTCCGCAAAAATCATCCGGTTCTTCGAGGTTCCGGAAAAAGCTGCCGCTATGATCTTCCCGACGTAAGTTTTCACTCTGAAATACCATGGCAGTCTCCCGATTCAGGCGGAATCGGGGTGGCCGGAGTTCTCTTTGCCGGCTATGACGCGGATGCTGCCAGAGACGACATTGTTTTTCTCGCCATTAACGTACACTGGGAAGCCCATGATATCCAGGTTCCCCATCTCCCAGAGGGGCTTTGCTGGCACTTTGCTGTCAATACCGGCGATCAGGAACACCTCTTGTTTCATGATCCCCTTCCTGTGCTCTCCTGCGATCACTTTCTTATTGGAGAACGCTCCGTGGTTATTCTTGTGGCTTCCCACCCATAGGTGCTGGAACAAAGAGTTCTGCTAAATAAAAAGTCCCGGGCTTATAAGCCCAGGACTTTTTCTATCTCTTCTTTTTCCGGCATCACTTTCAAAGCTCCCTTGCGGCTTGTGATGATGGATGCTCCTGCATTTGCAAAGCGAAGAAGCTCTTTTAAATTTTCTTCTGTCAGATTCTCAAGGCCATGCTCCAGCACATAATTCAAAGCACACGCCTCGAAAGTATCGCCCGCCCCCGTAGTCTCAATAGTATCTTTTCTAATGAAAGGAGCTACCTCTACGATCATGTCCTTGTAATATGCCCTGCTTCCTTCTTTTCCAAGAGTCACAAAGATAAGAGGAATATCATAGCTTTCTCTTAGCATCTCCACACCTTTGTTGTAGTCGTCCGTTCCAGTCATAAATTCCATCTCATTATCGGAAATTTTCAGAATGTCGCATTTTCCAAGACCATATTCGATCTCTTTTCTGGCATCCTCAAGGCTATCCCAGAGAGGCTCTCTTAAATTAGGATCAAAGGAAACCAAAAGGCCGTTCTCTTTTGCCACATCAATGGCATACCTTGTAGCTTCCCGCACTTCCGGGTGAGTGGAGGACAAAGTACCGAAGTGGAAAATTTTTGCCGCTTTTATGATCTCGGGATCGACTTCCTCTTTCTTCAGCATCATATCCGCTCCCGGATTCCGGTAAAAAGAAAATTCTCTATCCCCATCCGGAAAGGTATGGACAAAGGCAAGTGTGGTGTGAACCTCATCGTCCATCATCAGATTTGTGACATCTGTTCCGCTCTCCTCCACTACTGTTTTCAGCATGGTTCCAAACTGATCCCGGCCCACTTTTCCGATAAAGGCCGTCTTCTTTCCCAGTTTGTTCAGCATAGCCAGCACATTACAGGGCGCTCCCCCCGGATTTGCCTCCATCAGGGGATTCCCCTGGCTGCTTAAACCATTTTCCGTGAAATCAATCAAAAGCTCTCCCAATGCCACAACATCATACTTCTTCTCCATATCTTTCCTCCTCATTTTCGTCGTCCCTAGCAGTCCATCACCTTTTTTAAGGCCCATGTCTCCAGAGATCGGATTTTTAATTTTCCCCGGGGAACAGATATCCTGTTATGATCCTGTGTCTCGTCTGCAAAAATATTACAACTGTGATTTGTCTCATAATTTTCCGCAAAAACTTCTATGGAGCTTTTATCTGAAAAGATATGTATAAGAAGCTTTTCCCTGTCCTTCATTTTCAGAGGACTGTGGCTGGCCCCTTTGCTCCATCCGTCTGCATGTTCCCGCGAAACCTGCATACTCTGATCCCTAAGGTCAAACATGACTTCCGTCTTTCTCTCGTTATCAGACCGAAGCTGCAAAGAAAATTTCTCCGCTGTCGTACTGCCAAGATCAATTTCCAGTTTAAGTTCATAGGACACACCGTCACTAAGTGGGATATCCATGGTCTCCTCTTCCAGCAAAATTTCTTCTTTCACACAGGCGCCTTCTCTAAGAAGCTTCAGCTCCTCTACCGGCTCAAATCTCAGTGTATGATCCGGGTTCATTTTTACTTCTCTTGGAATATTGAAAGAACCGCACCATCCTTCTTTATATGTCGGACCCCAGTCTTTCCAGAAAGGCATCCAGTCCCAGCCGTTAGCCCAGCTGATGAGAATGCGCCTTCCTCTTGGATCTTCAAAAGACTGTGGTGCATAATAGTCAAATCCCCAGTCAATCTCCCCGCTGACATCATAGACAAACTTTCCCGTTTCATAGTTAAGATCTCCCACCAGATAGACGCTGGTCCTCTCACCAGCCCCCATAGGTGAAAACATAAGGACATATTTGTCTCCCAGCGGATAGATATCCGGACATTCCCACATGTAGCCCCACTCGCCCCGGCTTTCTGCCAGTACATTTACAAAATCCCAATTCAGCATATCCCTGGAGCAGTAAAGCAAAGCCTGTGCAAAATCATTTTTCCTTGCACCACATATCATATAATATTTTTCATCATGTTTCCAGACTTTTGGGTCACGAAAAAAATCTTTTGGTACATTTGGCGGAGCTGTGATCACAGGATTGCCCTCATACTTTTCAAAATGGATCCCGTCCTCACTGTATGCGATACACTGGGACTGCTCAAATCCATTTCCATCATTCTTTGTTCCGGTGTACATAAGGAACAGTTTGCCATCATGCTCAATGGCACTTCCGGAAAAACAGCCTCCCCGCATATGGTCGTCATAGCTCTCGCTCGGCGCAAGAGCCAAAGGAAGGTACTCCCAGTGCACCAGATCTTCACTGACTGCATGGCCCCAATGCATGTAATCCCAGAATCCGTAATAGGGATTATACTGGAAAAACAGATGGTACCTGCCTTTGTAATAAATCAGGCCGTTAGGGTCGTTGATCCACCCGGTCTGGGCCATGAAATGATAATTCTGGCGCATTCTGCCCTGCTTTACCAGCTCTTTTTTTCTATCAATCTCTTCCTGGGCCTTTTCTATTTTTTCCTGCATTAATTTCTTTGACATAAGCGTTTGCTTCCTTTATGTTATTTATAGTCATCTCTTAATTTTTTTGCAAATTCTGTATTCAGGCGGGATTCTCTTCTTGCTTTATCCTCCTTGATTCTGAACTGCTCTTCCCTGGCCGGTTTATAGACATTCCAGCGCTCTTCATAAGAACTTCTGGCCGCCTTCATTTCCTCTGTCAATTCCGGCTGTGTCAGTTTCCTCTCCGGAAGCTTAGGAACATTCGGCAGTCTTTCTTCCACAGGAAGGATCTCAATGGGCTGCGCTGTAGGAAGAGTCTGATACCAATATGCGGTAGAACTCCAATCGTCAGAGAGATGATTTGCATGTCCATGCTCAATCGTTACTTTCAAATGTTTTTCAAACCGTACCGGATCCGTGATATGGAAACGGTAGGATACCTGGAATCCATCTGTATCTCCCTCGTGGACAATTGTTCCGAAAAACGGAAAGGCATTCCTCTGCATTCCCCAGGCATGGTTAAAGTAATCCTCTGTTCCGGTTCCATTCAGGCTAGGATACTCTTCTCCGTCGATGAAGAACATATCGTTTCCTTCTCCCCACCAGCTACCCTGGTAATGTTTTACTGTCAGATTGCAGCCCACATAGTGTCCGGTTCCTTCCACATCCAGTACAACATAATTGCCATCCCCTTTTAAGTTAGTGACATTATTTACCTCCGGAGAATTGACCTGAATATCCGGTCCCCATCCATCGCAGGGATTTTCCCGATGCCAGGAAGCATGGAAGTATGCTGTGTTCTCATCCAGTGGTTCCTTGTACATTTCATAATCAATATTAAAATATAAAATAAACGGAATGTCATTTTCATTGATGATCTCAATTTTTGCCTTCTTATTAAAAGGCATCGGGAAATAACAGGACACCGAACAGGGTGCTCCATATCTTCCTGCCTCCTCCGGCTTCAGGGAAACATTAAAAGGAAGGGAGGAAAAATTTCCCGGATAACAGTTACCGATGCAAAAGAAATCGCCAAAAGGTGCAAGCACGCTCGGAGTATCCTGATCGTCCCATGTAATTTTAATCAGAGCCTTTCTGTAATAGAAAGGATCATAATCATCCCAGATTACACCCAGCGCCGGATGGATTTCCATAACAGGCGCTGCCGATGCATTCAGCTTCGGATCCAGAATACTGGGGGATTTCACTCTTCTGCAGGAAGAGGTCATCCAGATATGTGTAATACAACCCGGTCCTTCTATTTCTCCAAGTGTAATGCTCTCCCCTGCTGGAATTTCCCAGTAATCCTGATTTTTTCCTCTCTGATCCCAGCTCGCCAGGCGTCCGTTTCTTGCCTTTTTAATTGTTGTCAAATCTTTAAATAATCCTGATACATTACTCATAATTTTTTTCCTTTCTCCTGTTTTTATCCTTTGACAGCTCCTGCTGTCATTCCTTCTACAATATGCTTCTGGAAAATCCCATAGAAAATCAGCTCTGGAATAATGATCATCACACTGGAAGCAATAATGCCGCCGTAATCCACTGTGTAGTTGCCCTTAAAGAAGGATGCTCCCATGGAAAGAGTGTAATCTGATACATCCCTTAGCATAACTGAGGCAAACGGATATTCATTCCAGATATAAAGGACATTAAATGTTACAATAGTAGCGATAACCGGCTTCGACATAGGAAGGATCACCCGGAACATCAGATCCCACAGAGAACAGCCGTCTATGATGGCCGCCTCGTCAATCTCCACAGGAAGAGATTTCATATAATTGGTAAGCAAAAGCGTATTAAAGGAAATTGATGTCGCCACATAGGGCATGATCAGCGCAAACTGTTCCCTTAAATGAAGCCTCACATTGATCTGATACACCGGAAACAGCAGAATAAATGGTGAGATTGACAATCCAATGATTAAAAATCCATACAGCATGGACCGGATCTTTTTGTTTTTGAACACCATCCTGCTTAAGACAAAAGAGCTGAAAAAGGTGATCACCAGCTCTATGATCAGCGAAACCACGCACACAAAGATTGTGTTGCCATAAAGTCTGATAAAATCAAGAGTCTTAGTGGCATTGATATAATTCTCCAGATTCAGTGATTCCGGAAGCGCCAGTGGATTTGTCATAATATCGGCGCTGCTCCTGAAGGAGAGGATCAGCATCCAGATAAAAGGGAATACAACAATCAACGTAATGGCAATGATCAAAATATACATCACTGTTTTTTTCTTTTTTCCGATCATCTTTTGTTCCCTCCTTCTCTTTCCCGTGTCAAAAAGGAATAAATCCCCGTAATAATTAAAGACAGTACAAATGTTACCGTTGCAAGAGACATTCCGTATCCATAATTGCCGCTGGTGAATGTAGTAGAATAACTATAGGTAACCAGTGTTTCCGACAGATGGTTCGGACCACCTCCCGTTGTCTGCTGCACGATCTCAAAGATCTTGAATACTCCGGTAATGATGAGCACCGCCACCGTAGAGATGGTGGAACGCATCATAGGAATAATGACATATCGAATCTTCTGCATCGTGCTGGCGCCATCAATCTTTACTGCTTCCAGCACTTCCTCCGGTATCATTTTCAGTCCTGCAATAAAAATAGTCACCAGATACCCCAGCTGCTGCCAGAAATAAATGAAAGCAATACTGTAGGGCGAAAGCGTCTCTCCGCCGATCCACTTCTGTTTTAAAAAGTCAAGATGAAGCGCGTCTAAAATGTTGTTGATGATCCCCACATTGGGATCCAAAATATAAACCCAGATAATACCTACAATGATCGGCGCAATAATTGCCGGGGAGAATATAAGGGCTTTCGCAAAATCTGTGCCTTTCAGTTTATTGTTCAGCAAAAGGGCGATCAAAAATGAAATTGTCAAAAGAAGAACAAATGCAAGCACAAAAATGATCATTGTATTTTTAAGCGACACCCAAAACACTTTATCTTTAAAAAGCCTCATGTAATTCTCAAGTCCTACAAACGTTGCTTTTCCGATTCCCGAATATTTGGTGAAACTGTACCATACAGCAATCCCGATCGGCAAAATGATAAACACACTGTAAACAATCAACGTAGGTAGTACCAGTCCGATCTTATATCTTTTTTTACTAAGCCAATACATAATTTATCTCCTCCGGCAGTTTCTTCTATATCATAACTTGATTCCTGCTATATACTCTGTTTTTGCTGCCGCTCTATTCATAGGACAAAGTTTCATCCATTTTGTCCAGGGCTTCTTCCGGTGTGTATGTTCCCTGAAGCACTCCGAAAATACCATTGTAAAGTTCTGTCTGAACAGCAGAGCCAACTGTAAGGTCCGGAGCTGATTCGGGGCTTGGCCATCCTGCTGACAGAGCTTCCAGCATTGCGTTCATGGCATACTGTGTGTCGGAAGCTGCAATACCTTCATAAGAGGTTGCCGGGAAGATAGAGCCTTCATACGACATTTTTGCCGCATCTTCACTGTAGTAGAAATTAAGGAATGTATAGACAGCTTCCTTCATTGTCTCGTCATCTGCTGTTTCTGCATTGACTGCAATAGGAGCTGCGGGAACTTTCATCGCCACGTTCTGTTCATAATCACTGTCTGTAAAGACAGGTCCCCACCAGAATCCTACTTTATCGCCAAGATTTTCATCAAACTCACTGCAATCCCACTGTCCTGTGCCAAACATTGCTGCCGTACCGTTGTCAAAGAGCTGTTTTGCATCAAAATATTCAATAGTTGCCATATTGTCCGGAAAAGCACCTGCATCTTTTAACCCTTCCATTTTTTCAAAGCAGGCAACAAGATCCGAATTATTGAATTTCTTCTCTCCACTTAAAATCGCATCGATATTTTCAGACCATCCGTATCTTTCCAGAAATTCATTAAACTCCCACATTGTGTAGCTGCTGTTTTTGCTTCCGATGGCAATCGGAGTGACGCCGGATTCCTTTAATTTGGCGATCATATCCAGAAACTCTTCATATGTAGTCTCATTTGTAGGATATTCTACCCCGGCAGCGTCAAATAATTCTTTATTATAGAAAAATCCCTGAACATTACACTGATAAGGCAAACCATACTGAATCTCACCGTTGTTATAACTGTCTTCCATTCCATTTAAAGCTTCGTCAATATCTGTATTTTCCTTCAGATAATCTGACAGATCCATCAACACACCCGACTCTGCATACTCTGGAGCCTGAGCTCCCTCCACCCAGAAAATATCCGGAAGGGTTCCATCCGTAGACTGAAGCTTCAGATTCTTGGAATGAGTTTCCGTATCTGCCGCTTCAAATTCCACCTTATATTTTCCTTCATACTTCTTGTTAAATTCCTGGACAATGTTGTAAGTCACAGGCTCCTGATCTTCCGGGTTGGCTACATGAATACCAAACTTGATCGTAGTTTCTCCACCGTCACTGTTCTCTTCGTCTGTGCTGCTTCCGCATCCCGCCAGCAGGCCTGCTGAAAGAACTGTAACGAGACTTGCGGAAATCCACCTTTTTGCCGTCATTTTTTTCATAAAAATCGTCCTCCTCTTTCTCCTTATGGAACCCGTTCCATAGTAGTTAAAAATGAAAAGCCAAATTGTTTCTGTTTGATAATGGAACCCGTTCCACTTTTCAGTAAAAAAAATAATTTTTGGCTTTCATTTTTCCGGTTACATCTTATTCCGTATTTCCCTGCGCGCTCCGGGAATACTTTATAAGTTATTTTCAATATAGCACCCTTGTCTATTTGTGTCAATACCAACATCAAAAAATATGCTTTTTTGTGTATTCTTACTAATTTCTCATATACTCTTCCCTTGTACAAAGTCCACATCAATCACCTGATGACTCTCGTATTCTTTTCCTTCAATAATCTGAATGATCGTATCCACACAACATTTTGCAAGTTTTTCAATATCCTGCGAAACAGACGTAAGCGGCGGATCTGTCATGTAGATAACGTCCAAACCATCGTAGCCTATGATCTTTACATCCTGAGGGATTTTGTATCCTCTCTGTTTTAAAACATTCATGCAGGCGATAGCCGGAATATCTGCTGAAAAAATACCGTCTACATCCGGGTATTTTACCATCTCTTTTTGCATATAACGCCTGAAATGCTCGTGGGAAAACAGATTCCAGTTTGTCTCCACAGTCCTTACCCTGATGCCATGTTTCGTACAGATCTCCTCAAATACAATATGCCGCTGATTGGCCGGTGTCGTCACTTTTGAGGAAGTAGTAAACTGCAAAACATTACGGCATCCCGCCTTTATCACTGCTTCAGCCGCCAGTCTGCCCCCCTTTTTGTGGTCGGAATGTACCAACGGTATCTGCCCGTTAAAGTCTTTATCCATGGCGAGGATCGGCCTGTTGATCTTCAGATATTCCTCGCTGTGCAGCGTATGGGCAGCTGCGATGATCCCGTCCACCACATTTCTCTCCAACATCTTCAGATATTCTTTTTCCCGATTGCTGATCCCTACAGTATTACAGATCATGGTCTTATAATTCCGCTCATAAAGATTGATCTCAATGTATTTACTCAGCTTTGCGAAAAAAGGATGTTCAAGGTCCGGTACAATCACTCCTATGATCCCCGATCGATTCCTGTAGAGATTTCTCGCCAATTCATTGGGCTGATAATCAAGTGTTTTGATAGCGGTCTCTATCCGGTTTCTGCTCTCTTCAGACACATAGCCGCTTCCGTTTAAGTAACGCGATACCGTGCCAATACCTACATGCGCTTCCCTGGCAACATCTCGTATTCCTGCCATATGATCCCTCCTTTCTCTCCTTCTTTTGTCTATTATACTTGAATCCTCTCTTTTCGACAATTGTCTTTTTACGATATTTACGAAAGAAGCCTCTGATGATCAATCATCAAAGGCCTCTTTCATCTTATCCATAAATCCTTTTTTCTTTCCCTTTTTGGCCGATTCCAGCTCTTCCTGGGACTGATTCAGCGTATTCCCTGTTAAAGCGTCAAATTTCTTCAGCGCTTCTTTCGCTTCGCTGCTCAGCCGCTCAGGCGTCTGAATGACAAGGGTCACATAATGGTCGCCTCGTACCTGGGAATTGCGGATGGATGGAACTCCTTTTCCGCGAAGACGTACTTTTGTATCTGTTTTTGTTCCCGGTTTTACCGTATAGATCACATCTCCGTCTACTGTCTTGATGCGCACATCACCGCCGAGGGCAGCCTGCGCAAAAGAAATGGGCGCAGTAGAGAAAATATGCATATCCTGTCTCTGGAAGATCGGATGACGGGAAACAGTAACTTCCACCAGAAGATCTCCTCTTGGTCCTCCATTGACTCCCGGTTCTCCCTTTTCACGTATCCTTACACTCTGGCCATTATCAATTCCTGCCGGAATGGATACGGAAATTTTCTTTTTGTTGGAAATATAACCGGAACCGCTGCAGTCCGGACACTTTTCGCGGATAATCTTTCCGGTTCCATGACACTCCGGACAGGTCTGGACATTCTGAACGGTACCAAAGAAAGACTGCTGTGTGTATACCACCTGTCCTTTGCCGCCGCATTTCGGACATGTTTCAGGAGAAGTTCCCGGCTTAGCTCCTGTTCCGTTACATTTCGGGCACGGATCCTTCAGAACTACATCCAGCTCCTTCTCGCAGCCAAATACAGCCTCTTCAAAAGTAATACGGACACTCTTGCGGATATTCATTCCCTTCATCGGGCCTTGATTTGCACGTCCGGAACGTCTTCCGCCGCCAAACAGATCGCCGAAAATATCACCAAAAATGTCGCTGAAATCTGCACCGCTGAAGTCAAAGCCACCGAATCCTCCGGCTCCTCCGGCCCCTCCTTCAAATGCCGCATGCCCGAACTGGTCATACTGACGACGCTTCTCCGGATCACTCAAAACAGCATAGGCCTCGGAAGCTTCTTTGAATTTCTTCTCTGCCTCTTTATCCCCAGGATTCATATCCGGATGGTACTTCTTTGCCACCTGCCTGTATGCTTTTTTCAAAGTCGCCTCATCGGCATCTTTGCTGACTCCCAGCACTTCATAGTAATCTCTTTTTGATTCTGCCATTATCTATCACCTTTCGTTTTTTTCATGTGAAGGCAGCAAGCTTTTGCCTGCATACAAAGTTCTGCGGGGCCCAAATCCTGCCCCGGGCTTTTAAGCCCGAAGCCTTCATTTGGGTTCCGCAGAACTCTTTTTTATTAGGCCTTTATCCTGGCTACTTACCTGTCCTTAGACCTCTTTGTAGTCCCCATCTACTACATCGTCGCCGCTAAATCCTTCCGGAGACGGACCTGCTCCTGCTCCCGGATTCGGGCCTGCTCCCTGTGCGCCTGCATTTGCTCCGGCATTAGCGCCAGCCTGCTCATACATCTTGGCAAATACTTTCTGTGCACTTTCCATCAGCTTTTCTTTTCCTGCTTTGATCTCGGCGATCTGGGCATCTGAAATATCTTCCATGTTTACTTTTTCCAGCAGTTCTTTCAGCGCTTTGCAGTCTGCCTCTACTGCTGCTTTCTCGGAAGCGTCGATCTTATCTCCTACTTCCTCCAGAGCTTTCTCTGTCTGGAATACGAATGCATCTGCATCGTTCTTTGTATCAATTCCTTCTTTTCGTTTCTTATCCTGTGCCTCAAATGCTGCAGCTTCTTTTACAGCTTTCTCAATATCTTCATCAGACATATTGGATCCGGCAGTAATTGTAATGTGCTGTTCTTTTCCTGTTCCCAGGTCTTTTGCAGATACATTTACAATACCATTTGCATCGATATCGAATGTAACTTCGATCTGCGGGATTCCGCGTGGTGCCGGCGGGATTCCATCCAGTCTGAACTGTCCAAGTGACTTGTTGTCTCTTGCGAACTGTCTCTCACCCTGTACAACGTTGATGTCTACTGCTGTCTGATTATCTGCAGCTGTAGAGAAGATCTGGCTCTTCTTTGTAGGAATGGTCGTGTTTCTCTCGATCAGTCTTGTTGCAACACCTCCCATTGTCTCAATAGACAGGGAAAGCGGAGTAACGTCCAGAAGAAGGATGTCTCCTGCACCTGCATCTCCTGCCAGCTTACCGCCCTGTACGGAAGCACCAAGCGCAACACATTCATCCGGGTTCAGAGATTTGCTTGGCTCTTTGCCTGTCAGCTGTTTTACTTTGTCCTGTACAGCCGGGATACGTGTAGAACCGCCTACCAGCAGTACCTGACCAAGTTCTGAAGATGTGATGCCTGCGTCAGAAAGTGCTCTTTCTACCGGCTCTGCAGTCTTTTCTACCAGGTCGTGAGTCAGTTCATCAAATTTTGCTCTTGTAAGGTTCATATCGAAATGCTTCGGTCCTTCTGCTGTTGCAGTAATGAACGGAAGGTTAATATTTGTTGTTGTTGCGGAAGACAGCTCTTTCTTTGCCTTCTCTGCAGCTTCTTTCAGTCTCTGAAGCGCCATCTTATCTGTAGATAAGTCAACGCCTTCTGTTTTCTTAAATTCAGAGATCATATAATCTGTAATCTTCTGGTCGAAGTCATCACCGCCAAGTCTGTTGTTTCCGGCTGTAGACAATACTTCAATGACACCGTCGCCGATTTCGATGATGGAAACGTCGAATGTACCGCCTCCCAAATCGTATACCATGATCTTCTGTTCTTTTTCATTATCAAGACCATATGCAAGAGCTGCCGCTGTAGGCTCGTTGATAATACGTTTTACATCCAGACCTGCAATTTTTCCTGCATCCTTTGTTGCCTGACGCTGTGCGTCGTTGAAATAAGCAGGAACTGTAATAACTGCCTCTGTCACTTTCTCGCCAAGATATCCTTCTGCGTCTGCTTTCAGTTTCTGAAGGATCATTGCGGAGATTTCCTGCGGAGAGTATTTCTTTCCGTCAATCTCTACCTTGTAATCAGATCCCATCTCTCTTTTGATAGAAGAGATTGTCTTCTCAGCATTTGTAACTGCCTGACGTTTTGCAGGCTCACCTACAAGCCTTTCTCCTGTTTTTGTAAATGCCACTACAGACGGTGTTGTCCTTGCGCCTTCTGTATTCGCAATAACTACTGGCTGTCCGCCTTCCATTACGGCTACACAGCTGTTTGTCGTACCTAAGTCAATACCAATGATTTTTCCCATGATCTATTCCTCCTGTTTTATAAAAATTTGATTGTTTGCCTGTTAGTTTGCTACCTTTACCATGCTGTGTCTTACCACGCTGTCACGGTAGGTATAACCTTTCTGAAATTCCTCGGCTACCATGTTCTCACCGAAATTTTCATCCTCCACATGCATCACTGCATTGTGAAAATCAGGGTTAAATTCCTGACCCACTGCCTCGATCGGTTTCACCCCAATCTCATCCAGTGTAGTCATCAACTGTTTATACACCTTATCCATGCCCTGCATGAACGGATGCTCCTTATCCTCCTCGGCTACCGCTGCAAGTCCTCGCTCAAAGTTGTCAACAACCGGAAGGATTTTTTCTATGATATCTTTCGCTCCAACCTCATACATCTGGGATTTTTCCTTTTCTGTACGTTTGCGGAAGTTATCAAACTCGGCCATCTGCCTTGTGAGCTTATCTGTAAGCTCCTCGATCTTTTCATCTTTTTTGTCTTTTTTATTCTTTCTGCCAAAGAACTTTTTATCGCCCTGCTTCTCCTGCTGGGTTTCTTCTGTGTCTTCCCCTTCTTTAACGTCTTCTTCTTTGGCTTCTTCCTGACCCTCTGCTGTTTCCTCTTTGTCTGTTTCAGCATTTTCCTGGTCAGCTGCTGCTTTTTTTGCTTCCTCCACAGCTTCTTTTACCATTTCTTCCTGGCTCTTTTCCTGTCCTGTCTCTTTTTTATTCTCTTCCAAGGGTTCATCCACCTTTCTTATTCTTTCTTATGAAACATCGCATCCAATTCACCTTGAAGGCGCTTCAGCGATTTTAACACATGTTCATAATCCATTCGCTTCGGTCCGATAATACCTATCGTACCCCGCATCCCATCTCCCAATTCATATGTTGCAGTTACAACGCTGCAGTCTTTCATGGTCTGTACCGGAGTCTCATCTCCAATATATACCTGAATCCCGGTATTGTCTTCCTGTGAAAGGGTCTGGGTAACCAGCTCGGTCAGCTGCTGTTTTTCCTCAAAGGCACTGATGATTTCCTGGGCGCTCTGCTTATCGCTAAGCTCCGGATATTTGAAAATATTCGTAGCGCCGCTTGTATAAATCTGCATATCCTCATCAATCTGTATTGCATCGGCAACTGCATCAAGCACATCGCTGATCACTTCACTGTGGATTCCAGCCTGCTCTTTCAGCCTCGCGATCAGTCCCAGATTGATTTCTTCAATAGACATGCCGTTCAGTGATGTATTCAAAAGCATATTCAGTTTCAGAAGATTTTCATTGCCAAGGGGTTCTCTTACATTAATAATCTTATTCTTGATTACATTTCCCCCCAGCACAATGACTGCAATAACCTGCTCTTCATCTACCTGGGAAAGCTGAATAAACTTCAGCCTGTTGGCACTGTTTCTCGGAGTGGAAACCATGGTCGCATAATTGGTATTTGCCGCAAGCACCTGTGCTGCCTGTTTCAGAAGCTGATCCATTTTATCAGCTTTCTGCAGCATCTGCTCCTGCATTTCATTCAGCTCCTGCTCCTTTTCTTCCATCAGCATATCCACATATAAGCGGTATCCTTTGTCCGAAGGAATCCTTCCTGCCGATGTATGAGGCTGCAGGATATATCCAAGTTCTTCCAGATCAGCCATCTCATTTCGGATCGTCGCAGAACTTAAATTCAAATCCGTATATTTGGATATTGTTCTGGATCCTACCGGCTCTCCTGTCTCCAGATAGGTCTGGATGATCGCATGAAGAATTTTCAGTTTTCTTTCACCCAGTCCTTCTGCATTCTGCATCCTAACTGCCTCCTTTTGTTTTGTTAGCACTCATTTCATCCGAGTGCTAATCTCTACGGTTATTAATGTATCACTCCCAATTTTATTTGTCAACAGGATTTATAGATTTTTTATTTTTTACGTGATATACTGCTACTATTCACAGGCATACTCTGAATACAGGAGAAATATATGAATCGAACCATTGATTATAAAATAGGAAAAGAAGCGGACGGGCTTCGGGTAGAGCAGTTTTTGAAAAGGAAAGGCTACTCCCGCCAGAACCTTTCTGTTATCAAACGGATGCCCAAAAGCATTCTGGTAAACGGCGTCCACTACTATATGCGCCAGCAGCTTAAGGAAGGGGACTTGCTTTCCGTGCACATATGCGAAGAGAAATCCTCGGAAAAGATCCCTCCCGTCCATCTGCCGATGGATATCATATACGAAGACGAGGATATCATTGTCATCAATAAGCCTGCTGGAATGCCCATCCACCCGTCCATGAACAATTATACCAATTCCATGGCAAATGCACTGGCCTGGTACTATCAGGAACAGGGGAAACCTTTCATTTTCCGCTGCTGCAATCGTCTGGATAGAGACACTTCCGGTCTGACGGTGGTTGCAAAGCATCTTGTCAGCGCCGGCATTCTTTCCTCTATGGTAAGCGAAAAGGCCCTGTGCCGGGAATATCTGGCTATTGCCAGCGGACATGTAAGTCCTAAGTCCGGTACCATATGCGCGCCTCTTGCCCGCAAAGGCACTTCCATTATCGAGCGGATGGTAGACTTTGAGCACGGGGAAAACGCTGTCACTCACTACCGTACGGTAGGTGTGTACGGTCCTCACACATTAGTTGCCCTGAAACTGGAAACCGGGCGCACCCATCAGATCCGGGTGCACATGCAGTACCTCGGCTATCCTCTCATCGGAGATTATCTCTATAATCCGGATATGAAATACATCAGCCGGCAGGCACTTCACTCCTACCGGCTGTCATTTTCACATCCCATTACAGGAAGATTTATGGAATTTACTGCCCCGCTTCCAAACGATATGAAAGAGGTGCTGAATATAACGTAATAGCATCTGCAGACACAGACATGATATATAGAAGAAATCCCGAAACGCACCCATTCGTTTGCGTTCCGGGATTTTTCTTAACTTAATTCTATCTTCCGGGCTTCTTCCGGCTTAAATTCATTTTCCAGATCATAAATATTATGTCCCGTAGACTCTCCCAGCACTCTTCCTTCCAGAGAATAGCAGCGGATAAATCTCTTGGGTTCAATGCTTGACCAATGCTCTACATCCCATGTAAGATAGCCGTCCTCGTCCGATTTTTTCTCTTTCAGATAGAGATCTACCTGCCTGCCGTCCTGCATGATCTTGATCAGATCTTTGTAATCGCCGATCTCAATTTCTTCCTTTTTCACAGTATCGTAAATTTTCATTTCCTATTCCTCCTGAAACTGTTTCAACGTCTTCTATGAATAGTTTACCTTTCTCTTTTAAAAAACTCAAGTAAAAAATATTGACTTTGCAATTGTCTTATTATATTATTGTATTAAATACTTAATACACAAATACAAAAGGAGGAATATATCGAATGAAGGACATCATTCTTCAAACTCAAAGTTTGACAAAACAGTATGGACATCGCACAGTCGTAGACCAGGTATCTATGACCATTTACGAAGGGGATATTTACGGCTTTATCGGCAAAAACGGAGCCGGAAAAACTACTTTCATCCGCATGGCAGTAGGTCTTGCATCTCCAAGCAGCGGAAATATCCGCCTCTTTAACAGCAGCAATCTCCGGGAAAAGCGTGCAGAAATCGGAACTGTCATTGAATCCCCCGCTTTTTATCCGGGGATGACTGCTATGGAAAATCTTACTGCTTTTGCAAAACTTCAAGACCTTCATGATCCCGAACATCTGCAGCAGCTTCTGGATCTTGTTGGTCTTACCGATACTGGAAGGAAAAAGTGCAAACACTTTTCTCTTGGTATGAAACAACGTCTTGCCATTGCTATTGCCCTTATCGGCAATCCAAAACTTCTCATCCTGGATGAACCCACAAATGGACTGGATCCGGAGGGCATGAAAGAAATGCGTGAATTGATTTTAAAACTGAATCAGGAACGCCATATCACTGTCCTTGTTTCCAGTCATATTCTCGGAGAACTTTCAAAATTTGCCACAAGATACGGCATCATCCATCATGGCAAGTTGATTGAGGAATTTACCGAAGAAGACATCTGGCGCCGTAGTATAGGAAATGGTCAGCAGGATATAGATCTGGAAGATTACTTTTTAAGCAGAATAGGGGGAATAAAAAATGAAAAGTCTTGTGAAATGTGATATCTATAAATTAAAAAAATCCAGATATTTCTGGATCTGCCTCATCATTTCTGTCCTTTTGGCGGCAGCAACTGTATTCTTATTGGATTTCACTTATAAATTGGCCGGTGAAAACATGGAAGCGCAGATTGAGCAGCAGCAGGCTGCCATGGAAGAATCCGGTCTTTCTGTCTCTGCAGAAGGAATCCCGACAAATTATGATAACCTAAGCACTTCTGCGCAGCTTATGACCTTTTTTGCCGGGAATACTACCCTGATCATGGCCGTTTTGATCTCTCTTTTTGTAGGCAGCGAGTTCAATCAGGGAACTATAAAAAATATTGCATCACGCAATTACAGCAGATCCTCTATCTATCTGTCAAAACTGATCGTAGGGATCCTTGCATCCATCCTTTATACTTTGCTGTTTGTGCTGACTGCGGCTTTGATTGCTTCTGTCCTGTGGGGATTCGGGGACGTTTCCTCTGATTTCTGGATACACACGCTGCAAAGAGGGGCACTGGAACTTCTTCTCGGAGCTGCATATGCTTCCCTGTTTGTTATGTTCAGCATCCTGATCCGGCAAAATGGAGGTTCTCTGGCAGTTAACATCTGTTTTCTGGAGTTTACATCCCTGATCCTTTCCCTGGCAGAAATGGCGGCAGGCAAGCTTCTTGGCCACTCTGTCTCTCTGGCTCAGTATCTTCCGGATATGAACATGAGCATACTGGCACAGAATCCTGATCAGGGAGATCTCCTGCGGGCACTGGCTGTGGGCATCTGTTTTCTTGTCCTTCCAGCCTTCATTGGCATATGGAGCTTCAACAAAAGAGATATTAAATAATTAAAAGACCTCCCTGCAGCAGAAGAACAGCTTCTTGCCACGGAGGTCTTTCTACATCATATCTGCATTTCTTACTCACTGCGCAGTTTCTTTAACCGCTCTCCTATCACCTTTTCATACCCGAGTTCTCCCGGCTCATAAAATCTGGCTGTTTTAATCTCATCCGGCAGGTACTGCTGCTTTACATAGTGATCAGGATAATCGTGGGCATATTTGTATCCGGTTCCTCTTCCCAGATTCTGTGCTCCTTTATAGTGGGCATCCTGAAGATGGGATGGCACGGTTGTCTTGTACTTTTCCACATTTTCCAGCGCTGAAAAAATAGCGTTGCACGCCGAATTACTCTTAGGGGCCGAAGCCACATAGAGAACAGCCTGGGATAAAATAATCTGAGCTTCCGGCATTCCAATCCGCTCCACCGCCTGGGCTGCACTGACTGCTACTGTAAGAGCCATCGGATCTGCATTTCCCACATCCTCCGAAGCACAGATCATGATCCTTCGTGCAATAAACTTAATATCTTCTCCTGCACGCAGCATTTTTGCCAGATAATAAACTGCGGCATCCGGATCGGATCCCCGCATACTTTTAATAAAAGCGGATATTGTATCATAATGATTATCTCCTGTTTTGTCATAACGGACCACTCTCTTCTGGATACATTCGGAAGCCACTTCCAGCGTCAGATGGATTTTCCCATCTTCTCCCCTCTCTGTCGTAAGTATGCCAAGCTCGACAGCATTCAGTGCATTTCTTGCATCTCCGCCGGATACGTCCGCCAAAAACTCCATTGCATCCTCATCGATCTTGGCACCGTAGCTTCCCATTCCCTTTTCCTTGTCATAGACCGCCCGTTTGATCAGGGTTTTGATATCCTCTTTTTCCAAAGGCCTCAGTTCAAAAATACTGGATCTGGAAATAAGCGCTCCATTTACCTCAAAATAGGGATTCTCCGTTGTTGCACCGATAAGAATAATGGTGCCGTCCTCTACAAACGGAAGGAGATAGTCCTGCTGCCCCTTGTTAAACCTATGGATCTCGTCTACAAAGAGGATCGTCTTTTTCCGGTACATTCCCCGAAGCTGCTTTGCCTTCTCCACCACCGCTTCCATGTCTTTTTTTCCTGCCACTGTGGCGTTGATCTGAGTAAATTCTGCGCTTGTCGTATGAGCGATCACCTTAGCAAGCGTTGTCTTCCCTGTCCCCGGAGGGCCGTAAAAGATGACTGAACTTAACTTATCTGCTTTGATGGCACGGTACAGCAGCTTGTCCCTGCCGATAATATGCTGCTGCCCCACCACTTCTTCCAGCGTCACCGGGCGAAGCCTGGATGCCAGCGGCGCTTCTTTTTCCAAATTCTGTTCTCTTGCATATTCAAATAAATCCATCTTGCACACTCCTGCCTTTCTCTTCAGCCTGCATCAGAGCCCGGCAATATCCCGGATCACCTCTCCGGCAATAAGAAGTCCCGCAACCGGAGGGACAAAAGAAATACTTCCCGGAAGACTCCGTCTTGTCCCCGGGTCTTCTTCCATTTTGTCAGGATCCGTCTTGACAGGCTTTTCTTTTGAATACAGCACTTTCAAATGGGTGATCCCCTGCTTTTTCAGCTCCCGGCGCATCACCTTACACAGAGGACACACAGATGTCCTGCTGATATCTTCAATCTCAAACATCTCCCCGTGCAGCTTGTTTCCCGTCCCCATACTGCTTATAATAGGAATATTATACTCCATGGCTTTTTTTGCCAGAGCCAGCTTTGCCGTAACGGTGTCGATGGCGTCCACAATATAATCCGGCCGGCAGTCCAAAATGCTGTCAACATTATCCGGAAGAACAAAGACTTCATGGGTTTCCACTTCCGTATCCGGACAAATATCAAGTATCTTTCTTTTCATAACCTGCGTCTTGTACTCTCCTACTGTGCTGTGAAAAGCGATTGACTGCCGGTTGATATTAGTGACAGACACTTTATCGTTATCCACCAGTATCAGCTTTCCCACACCGGTTCTTGCCAGCGCCTCAATGCAGTGGGAACCTACGCCTCCGATGCCAAATACCATAATCGACGCTTTTTTGATCCGCCGGAATTTCTCCGGACCGATCAGAAGTTCTGTTCTTGAAAATTCATGTATCATAGTTTCCTCTTTTTAATCCATCAAAATTTCATCTGCTGTTACAAACACATATCCTTCTTCTGTAAGGATATCGACAATCTCCAGGGCTGCCTGAACAGATGATTCATAACAATCATGCAATAAGATAATAGCATCTTCTTTCGCTTCCGTCACTACCTTGAACACAATTTCTCCTGTATCCCGGCTCTGCCAGTCCAATGGATCAATGTTCCACATAACCGGAAGAATCTGCATTTTCTCTTCCAGTTCTTCCCTCCAAAGGCCAAAGGGCGGACGTACATATCCGGTGCCTTCTCCGGTGATCTCGCAAATGATATGATCCGTCATTGCAATCTCCTCTTCCGCCTCTTTTTCACTTCCTGCTGTCAGACTGACATGATGGTAAGTATGATTGCCGATCAAATGTCCCTCCTCGTACATGCGCTTTACAATCTCAGGATTTTCCTCTGCATAACATCCGATCAGAAAGAAGGTAGCCTTAATCCCTCTTTCTTTCAGACCGTCAAGAAGCACCGGCGTCCACCTGGCGTTGGGGCCGTCATCAAAGGTCAGAGCGATCTTCTTTTTCCCTTCTCCGTCTGCCTCTATAGAATCACCCACATATTTCAGAGCTTCTCTTACTTCTTTCCTTTCTTCTGCCCCCTGCTTTTGCTCCTGATTTTCTACCCATCCCGGAAACAGAACCGCCATCAGCAATATTCCTGCATAGAACATAAAAATTCTTCTCTTTTTCTTCAATTCCTTTGCCGTCCGCATCCTTTTTTCAATATATATATGATTTCATTGCATTATAAATACAGCAATGCTATACTTTAGCATGGACAAAACAAGACGGGATCTTCCCGTACTTTTTCATGTAAAAGGAGGAACACAACATGTCATCTACACCGGCAGAAAACAAGATGGGCGTACTTCCCATTCCCCGCCTGCTTATCACTATGTCGCTTCCAATGATGGTTTCCATGCTTGTTCAGGCACTCTACAATATCGTGGACAGCATGTTTGTTGCCCAACTAAGCGAAGATGCCCTGACAGCCGTTTCCCTTGTCTATCCGGTACAGCTTCTTATGATCGCCGTGTCATCCGGTACCGGAGTCGGGATCAATGCGCTTCTCTCCCGCTGTCTGGGGGAAAAAAATTTTAACGGCGCCAATCTGGCTGCAAGGAATGGTATTTTCCTCGGACTGATCAGCTCCGTTATCTTTGCCCTGATCGGTATTTTCGGATCCGGTATTTTCTTCCGGCTTCAGACAGACAATCCTACTATTATCAAATACGGAACGCAGTACATGACCATTATCTGCGTACTCTCTGTGGGTATCTTTATGCAGATTACATTTGAACGGCTGCTGCAGTCCACCGGAAAAACAATCTATAATATGATCACACAGGGAACAGGGGCCATCATCAACATTGTTATGGATCCGATCCTGATTTTCGGGTATTTTGGCTTCCCCCGCATGGAAGTGGTTGGAGCTGCCGTGGCCACTGTCTTTGGTCAGCTTGTGGCTGTCCTTCTGTCGTTTATATTTAATTTGAAGAAAAACCATGAGATCAGTCTCAATATGAAAGGATTTCGTCCTCACGCAAAAACGATCGCCCTCATTTATGAAGTCGGAATCCCCTCCATTATCATGCAGGCCATTGGTTCTGTGATGACATTTGGAATGAACAAGATCCTTTTAATGTTTTCTTCCACCGCCGCCGCTGTATTCGGAATATATTTCAAACTGCAGAGCTTTATCTTCATGCCTGTTTTCGGACTGAACAATGGAATGATACCGATCATAGCATATAATTACGGCGCCCGGAACAAAAGAAGGATCACTCATACCTTGAAATTGAGTATTCTTATCGCAGTCTGCATTATGATTGTTGGATTGCTCCTGTTCCAGACCATGACCGGATTTTTCCTGAAAACACTTTTTGATGCTTCCGATCATATGCTTGCCATTGGAGTTCCGGCACTTCGTATTATTTCTATCAGTTTCCTGCTGGCAGGATACAATATCATTGTCAGCTCCCTGTTCCAGGCTCTTGGAAATGGGGTTTACAGTCTCGTTGTCTCTGCTGCAAGGCAGCTTGTTGTTATCCTTCCGGTAGCATATATTCTGGCTGTCTGCTTTGGGCTTTCAATGGTCTGGTGGGCTATTCCTATTGCAGAAGTTGTCTCTTTCCTTCTATGTACCATCCTGCTGAAACGGATCTATGCAACAAGACTGAAGGCTCTTTCATAATTTCCGCATACTTCAGATTTTCACTCGCTTCCAAAAAAGACGCCCGGTCATCTGACCGGACGCCTTTTTTTCTTTTCCTTTCTTACACTATATCCAAAACTTCCCTGTTTCTTCCCAATCTCCAGGTATTCACCGTGAGAATAGGCAATAAGGCCGGATCGATTCAAATGGAACTTTCCTTTCTCATCCATATACTCAGGATCCACCTGCACTGCTTCCACCTTTGCCAGGAACATATGATGGCTTCCCAGCTCCTTTACTTCTGTAACCCGGCACTCAATATTAACCGGAGATTCCTTGATCACCGGGGCATAAGAAAGCTTATGGGCTTTCCCCTGGGTGAGGTGCATCTCCTTCCATTTATCCACATCCCGTCCGGATTTCACCCCGCACCAGTCCGTCGCATACAAAAGCTTCTTTGTCGTCAGATTAATGACAAATTCCCCGCTTTCTTTCAAAAGAGAATAGCTGTATCTTTCCGGACGCACAGAAATATACACCATGGCCGGATTGGTACACACAGTGCCGGTCCAGGCTACAGTCAGGATATTGGCTCTCCCTTTCTTATCGGCCGTACTGACCATTACCGCCGGAAGCGGATAAACCATGTTTCCTGCCTTCCATATTTCCTTCTCCATACTCCTTTTCTTCCTCCTGCCTTTCCTATTGCTGCAATGCCCCTGCAAGAGCAGGAATCAGCTGTTTCTTTCTGGAGACGACTCCCTTTAATATAATCGGATCCTCGTCCTCCGGACGTTCGAAAGCCTCAATGATAGGATCCCTTGCCCCCGGTCCGCAGCAAAGCAATTCTGTAGATTCATCCAGAATATCTGTAAGCATAAAATAAACCATGTGAAGCTTCTGCTCCTTTCTTGCCTCTTCCAGATATTTCAGAAGCTTCTCCCTGATCTCTTTCAGTTCTTCTTTATTCATGGAATTGATCTGTCCTACCCCAAACACTTTGTCATTGACATTAAACTGTTTGAAATCCTGGAAACAGATTTCCTGCGGACTTTTGCCTTTCAGGCTGCTTCCTGCATGAAACATTTCCGCTGCCATTTCCTCCAGATCAATACCGGCAATTTTTGCCAGCTTTTCTGCCATATTCTGATCCACCATCGTACAGGTAGGCGAACGGAACAGCAAAGTATCTGATATGATCGCCGAGGCCAGAAGACCGGCCATGACCGGAGTTAATTCCACTCCGTTTTCTTCGTACATCTGTCCTACTATTGTAGCGGTACAGCCCACCGGCTGATTACGGAAAAATACCGGCCCCATTGTTTCAATATTTCCAAGCCTGTGATGGTCTATGATCTCCTGAATCTCTGCCTCTTCAATTCCGTCTACCGCCTGGGAACGCTCATTGTGATCCACCAGAATGACCTGCTTCTTGCTTACATCCATGAAACGCCGCCTGGAAATAAATCCTTTGAAATTTCCATGGCGATCCAGAATAGGGAAATCGCGGAACTTCTTTTTCGTCATCTGTTCTTTGATATCATCCACATAGTCATCCATACGGAAAACAGTCAGCGGTCCCTTGCTCATAAAATATTTGACCGGTATACTCTGATTAATGAGCCTTGCCGCCGTAAAAGTATCGTGAGGCGTACGTATAATGACAATACTCTGCTCTTCCGCTTTACGGATCAGTTCCTCGGAAATTTCTGCATCCTGACATACAACAAGACAGCTGGCATCAATTTCAACGGCACACGCCTGAGATTCATAACGGTTTCCCAGGATCACCAGGTCATCCTTCTGAATAAATTCCTCCATCATATCTGTGCTGGAAGCGCCTACTGCCACCTTCCCTTTTACAAAATATCCGTGTTCATTTCCTGTGATCAATTCCCCATCCAGGGTCTGAATAATATTTTTGTACTGCGTCCGGGCTTTTGCCAGGATCGTACTGTCATATACATCCATATAAGATTTGGCAATGTCTCCTGTGGAGATCAGCCCCACAAGTTCCCCTTCTTTTATAACCGGAATCGTCTTTACAGACTGTTTCTTCATAAGTTCCCATGTCTCTTTAATGGAAACTCCCGGTTCCACCCCTTTTATTTTATGAATATCCATATCCTTAACCTGCAGCTTGACATTCGTCAGAAGCCTCGGCGCATCCACATGAAATTTATGAAGTACATACTGTGTCTCTTCGTTGATCTGGCCTGCTCTCTTTGCAGTATATTCTCTCCCTGTCATTTCACGTTTCAGATTTGCATAAGCGATCGCTGAACAAATGGAATCCGTATCCGGGTTTTTATGTCCGATCACATATACTTTTCTTGCCTTTTTTTCCATATCTTCACTCCCTGCCAAAGCCGCCTTCTTGCTTATGCGGCATCTTATAATGTAAGCTTGCCATTTTTTCCCGGTCCAGTCAACTAAAAAATCCCGTATCTTTGCTTTTTTCTTTGAACAATCCTGGTATTTCATGCTATACTACTAATAGTATGTGAAAGCACATAGAATACGGTTATGAGAAAGGACTAACAAAATGAGTGAAGAATTATTACAACAAGAAGAAAACAAACCAGAGGAAACCATGGCAGACTATGAGGAACATTTTGATGATGCCAATCCCTGGAATGTTGTCCAGAGCTACCTGGAAAATGAAACCGTTCTCCCGGTAAAAGTTGAAGGAATCGTAAATGGCGGAGCGATTGCCATGGTAGAAGGGCTTAGAGGCTTCATTCCTGCATCCCGCTTATCCTTATCCTATATCGAAGATCTGGAAACCTATCTTTTAAAAGATATTGAGATACGCGTGATCGAAGTCAATCAGGCAGAAAACCGGCTTGTTTTATCTGCCCGCGAAATCTTAAAAGAAAAAGAAAAGAAAGCCATGGAAGAAAAGATCGCCAATGTCAAAATCGGCAGCGTAGTAAAAGGAACGGTAGAAAGTCTGCAGCCCTACGGCGCTTTCGTCCGCCTGGAAGATGGCCTGTCCGGATTGGTACATGTTTCTCAGATCAGCCAGAAACGTGTAAAATCCCCAAAAGATGTGCTGAATACAGGGGATGAAGTAAACGTTAAGATCATTGGAGTCAAAGATGGAAAGATCAGTCTCAGCATGAAAGCGCTGGAAGAGGTCAAGGAAGAACCGGAAGAAAAAGTGGAAATACCAAAATCCGAGAATATCGGAACAAATCTCAGCGATCTTTTTAAGAAACTGAATCTGTAAAAATTGAAAAAGGAAAAGTCCTTGGGACTTTCTCATATAACAAAAAGAGGGCTGTGTATGTTCTGTAAACGCATCATACACCGCTCTCTTTTTCATTATCTTTCCCAAGCAGAAGGGGGACTCCGACTTTAAAAAACACACTGACAGAAATCAGGACATAAAGGAGCAAGGACGATTTCCATCCTGCCCCCCACTCTTTTTCTGACCTGTGATACAGCTCTTCCATGGATTTCTGCAGATCGTTTTTCTTTTCCAAAAATCTGGCTCCTATCTTTAACGCTGCAAAAATCTGCATAACAAGAAATGATCCGCAGAGCACATCCCGAATTTTGCTGCCTGTCCCCTTCATCACATGAAATACGGACAAAAATATGGAAACAATGGTTGCAATATCATGAATATATGTAAGTTTTAGAAATCTTTCCTCTTTCATTTCAAACTTTCCTCCTTTTTCCATATATATGCCCGCATTTCCTGTTTTATGACATTTTTTTCAACATTTCTTCCAGGATCTGCGCTCCTGCCTCTACACAGAAAGTACAGCATGGAAGGGGCTGTGGCCCTTCCTGGGTTTTTAAATCCCTGCAGTAAAGTGAACCGCACTTTTCCTGAAACTTTTCAGCAGCCTCCCGGATCCTGTCATATGTCTCAAATTTTGTAAGCATAGGCTGCTCCATATCTCCTGCGCTTCCGGCAAGGCTGATGATCAAAAACATTCCCATAGCGGCTCCGCATGTATCCTTCAGCCCTCCGATTCCCGAGCCGAACCCTTCTGTAAGGCGAAACATATCCTTCTCACTTATCCCATATTCTTCACACACAGAACAGGCCACTGACTGACAGCAGTTATACATCTTCTGAAATTTCTCCACTGCTGTTCTGGCAAGTTTCTCCGGATGTTCTTCCTTCATCCTCTGTCTCCTCCTTTCCTTTTTCCTCTCTTATCTTTTTAAGCTCCTGTACATAAAACAACTTTCCGCCGTATTTTTCCACATAGGCAAGTCTTGCGTCTGCCCCTGTCTCATTGCCGCATAAATACTCCAGCACGCCTTCCCAGCAGGCAATCCCGACTTTAACCCACGGCTGTGAATCACGCTGGTACAGGCGGGTATAATCCTGCAGGAATCCATAGGCAGAAGGATAATCCTTGTTTTCCAGCGCGCGCCTCATATTGTTGGACGCACACAGAAGCTGCATATAGACCGTATCCTCCCTTCCTCCGATCGTTCTTTGAAATTCATCCTCGAGATTTCTCACCTCTCCTGCTCTTCCCTGACGAAAGAGGAGGGCGGATCTTAACATATAATAATTATATTTATACTTCTTCTTCAGTCCGTCCGGGCTGACCCTGCTTATGGTATCCCAGGACTGCTCAAAATTACCTTCATAATACTGGGCAAGGGCCAGATTAATCTGCTTTTTCGTTCCTCCGCCGACCCGATACAGGCACGCCTCATAGAGAAAAGGATCGCAGGATTTCGTCAGACTTCCTGAAATTTGGGTCTCTGCTCCCTGAATAACAAAAATCAAAATCTGAACGATCACATAATGACTCAAAATAATACAGATCCGGGTAACAACATTAGTATATCCCCCGATCCACATAATCCGGTCCAGACCTGCAAAGAGCAAAAGGCCATGCAGGACTACAAGAACAACGCCCGTTATCCCAAGTCCTTTTTGAAGCCAATAATTCCTCACTCTCCGGTCAATTTCCTGATGGTCTACATTCTGTATCTCTTCTGCCTTCATATTTCTTGTCTCCTTCCCATCACTGTTCCAGATTCTTCAGCCAGACTGATGCACAGGCATCGCTTGGCATCCTCCAGTCTCCTCTCGGTGAGAGCGCAACGGTTCCTACCTTCGGTCCGTCCGGCAGGCAGGATCGTTTAAACTGCTGGGTAAAGAACCTTCTGCAAAATGTCTCCAGCCATTTATAAATTGTTTCTTTCTCATATTCTCCTTCAAAAGCCAGACGGGCGATCCGGTAAATCTTATCCGGTTCATATCCGAAACGCAGGAAATAGTACAAAAAGAAATCGTGAAGCTCATAGGGACCTACCAGATCCTCTGTCTTCTGCGCGATCTGTCCGTCTTCCGGCGGCAGAAGCTCCGGGCTCACCGGTGTATCCAGCACATCATAGAGTACGGCCTGGAGTTCTTTATCCTCCAATGTATCTGCGTAATAGCGTACCAGATGACGCACCAGCGTCTTTGGCACGGAAGCATTCACCCCATACATGGACATGTGATCTCCGTTATAGGTGGCCCAGCCAAGTGCCAGCTCAGACATATCTCCGGTTCCGATCACCATTCCATTTTCCTGATTGGAAATATCCATCAGAACCTGGGTCCTCTCTCTCGCCTGCGCATTTTCGTAAGTGACGCTGTGATCATTCATATCATGACCGATATCCCGAAAATGCATGGTCACTGACTCGGCCAGTTGTACCTCTCTCAACTGGGCGCCCAGCCTTACCGCCATGGTACAGGCGTTGCTGTATGTTCGGTCCGTTGTCCCAAAACAGGGCATTGTCACCGCAATGATCCTTTTTCGGTCCATTTTCAGCATATCAAAAGCTTTTGCTGTCACAAGCAGCGCCAAAGTAGAATCCAGACCGCCTGAAATGCCCACAACCGCACTCTGAGCATGCGTATGGGCAAGTCTCTTCTTCAGCCCCATAGCCTGGATCATCAGAATTTCCTCACAGCGCTTCTCCCTTTCTTCGGAGGAATCCGGCACAAAGGGACGGGAAGGAAATTCTCTTGTCAGAAATGTATCTGTCATCTCCACCTGAAAAGGAACACGCACCAGTTTCCTCGTCTTTTCTGTCTGGAAAGTGGTATTCTTTCTCCGCTCGCTTATCACACGCTGAATGTCAATCTCAGAATAGATGGCGCCGTTTCGGAATCTCTCCCCTTCCGCCAGCGTCGTTCCGTTCTCCGCTATCATATTGTGCCCGCCAAAAACAAGATCTGTCGTAGATTCCCCCTCCCCGGCATTTGCATATACGTATCCGGCAATGAGACGGGCAGACTGTCCTTCGATCAAACTTTTCCTGTATGCGGCTTTCCCGATGGTCTCATCGCTGGCAGAGCAGTTGACAATGATAGTTGCCCCCTCTCTTGCCGCCTGTATGCTGGGCGGTACCGGAGACCACACATCTTCACAGATTTCCGCCGATACGATCAGATCTTCCATCTGTCCGGACACAAAGAGTATCTGCGGTCCAAAAGGAATCTTTTCTCCTCCAAATTCAATTTCACGCACCTCTCTTGGTCCCTCTCTGAACTGGCGCATCTCGTAAAACTCTCCATAATTAGGGAGAAATGTCTTTGTAGTCAGCCCCAGGATTTTTCCTCTGTTCAGAGCCGCCGCCGTATTGTAAAGCTCTCCTTCTACCGCCAAAGGCACGCCTACAAAGACCAGCGCATCCTTCTCTTTCGTGTAATCCGCAATCTTCCAGAGGGCTTTTCTTGCTCTCTTAAGAAGAACATCCTGAGTAAACAGGTCTCCACACGTATATCCGGTAATACAAAGCTCCGGAAACACAACAACCTTGGCTCCGGCCTCTGTAGTTTCATCGATCATCCGGCAGATCTGCTCTGTATTGTAATCCACATCCGCAACACGGATATCGCAGCTTGCGGCTGCCACTTTCACAAAACCATGTTTCACGTTCTTATCCTCCTATCTTTCCCCAGGCACTATTTGCTCCGCTTCAGGATTTCTTTCAGTTCGTCTATAGTATATTTGTAGGCTGTATTACAGAAATGACACTTCACCTCAATATCTTTGCCTTCCTTTATCATCTCTTCTATATCTTTCTTGCCGATGCTGACAACTGCCTGCTCCACTCTTTCCTTAGAGCAGTTGCAGTAAAATCTGGCAGGCATCGTATCTGTGATCTCCAGTCCCATACCTCCCAGCAGTTCCTCCAGAAGCTGCTGCGGTGTATATCCGGCATCCAGAAGCTTTGTAACTGAAGTCACCTTTTTCAGATTTTCCTCCAGCTGGTCTATGGTCTTGTTCTCTGCAAAAGGCATAAGCTGGATAATGAATCCTCCCGCGCATTTTACTGTATTGTCTTTATCCATAAGAACACCCAGTCCGACAGAGGAAGGGACCTGCTCTGAATTGGCAAAATAATAGGTCAGGTCCTCTGCAATCTCACTTGTCACAAGGATGGTCTGCCCGGAATAAGGCTCCTTTAACCCCATATCCTTGATGACTGTCAAAAGACCGATCCCTACTGCTCCCCCTACGTCAAGCTTACCGTTTTTGGGCGGCAGCATTACATCCGGATTCAGCACATATCCTTTGACATTGGCATGGCTGTCGGCTGTTACAGTAATCCCTCCCAGCGGCCCGTCCCCTCTGATCTGAAGGGTCAGCATATCTGTATCGTTTTTCATCATACTTCCCATGATGGCTCCCGCCGTCAAAAGCCTTCCAAGCGCCGCCGTTGCCACCGGGCTTGTTCCATGCCTTCTTCTTGCTTCCTCCACTGTATCTTTGGTTACTGCCGCAAAGGCACGGATCTGCCCTTCCGCCGCTGTTGCTCTTACGATATAATCTGTCATCTATTGAAATTCCTTTCTTTTCTTTTTTCTGTACATTACCTTTTATTGTAATATGTTTTGTCTTTCTTTACAAGTAGGACCACAATCGAGTAGGGGAGATTTTCTCTCCCCTCTCACACCACCGTACATGCCGTTCGGCATACGGCGGTTCAACGTAACTTCAAAGCATGTCGCTCATTGTAATAGTCAAAACAGCTTACAAGCCCTGCTCTGGCTAATACTTCTTTAGAGATTGCCCTGACAACGCATGTCTTAGTCACTACCCAGTAATAGCGGTCTCCACAATACGCTGTCAGTCTTGCAAGGTCTTTTCCGATTCCAAGTTTCTGCAGTCCCCATTGCCGTTTCTTCGGCACTTTCCACTGCTTCCAGATGATAACTCTGATTCTTGTTCTTAAATGTGCGTCTATCTTTATCATCGCTGTTTTCATGGAACCAAGGGCATAGTAGTTAATCCATCCTCTTGTCGCCTGATTGATTTTCTCAATCTTGCTCGTGACTGTCCCCGGCATTTTTCTACAGGTCAGTTCTTTCAGTCTGTTTTTGAACTTCTTCACAGAGTCCTGATGGGGTCTGCACTTCCATTCATTTGTCTTACTGTCCTTGTAGAATCCGAATCCAAGATACTTCAACTTTGACGGTCTTGTGATGTGCGTTTTGGTCATATTGACCTTTAACCCCAGTTTCCTCTGTATCCAGTCTGATACCGTCCGCATCACTCTTTTGGCACTCGATTCGCTTTTGACCGCTATGACACAGTCATCTGCGTATCTTGTGAACCGGAGTCCTCTCCTCTCCAGTTCCTTATCCAATTCATTCAGCATGATGTTTGACAGCAATGGTGATAGATTTCCGCCCTGTGGGGTTCCGAGTTTGGTTTCCTCGTATCCCTGTGGCGTCATAACTCCTGCTTTTAGATACTTGCGAATTAAGGATTCTGTATCGCCATCGTTGATAATCTTGTGAACCAGACTCATCAACTTGTCCTGCGGTACGTTATCGAAAAATTTCTCCAAGTCGATATCTACTATCCACTCATATCCCTCGTTTAGGTATACAAGCAGCTGTCTGATTGCCATTTCACAGCTCCGGTTCGGTCTGAAGCCGTAGCTCCATTCCGAAAACAAAGGCTCACACATGGGGCTTATCACCTGCACGATGCCTTGCTGGATTACCCGATCCATTACAGTTGGGATTCCCAGTTTTCTCATTCCGCCGTTTGGCTTAGGGATCTCCACTCTCCTGACTGGCTGGGGCTTGTACTCCCTGTTCCTGATTTGATTCCTGATACTTTCCCAATTCTCTTTGATATAATCGCCAAGTTCTTCGACTGTTACCTCATCCACCCCTCCTGCGCCCTTATTGGCACAGACTCTTTTGTATGCAGTGTTCATGTTATCTTTGGACAGTATCTTTTCCAACAGTTCTGACATTGCCTTGTGTGCTTTCTCCTTTCCGTTTCCATGGATTTGCCCTAGGTTGTGCAGTACCTGCTCATTTACGTTTCGCCCCTCCTGCCGTCAGGTATTCCATGGAGCATACATTTGATTACACGGTTACATTGTTCAGCCCTTCAGCACTTCCCATTCCAGGGCTTTGCCTACTACGGCCTCTGCTGACTTCTCACAGTTCGTTGTTACTACTGCGGGTTTCACAGCCTGTGAGACCTCACGGGATAAGCCTGCCAGTCTTTCCTCATCTACCTGCCTGATCTACGCACATGGGTTACGGTTGCCTTTTGGACTTCACTGTCTGTAGTCAGCTTATCCGCCATGTACGCCTTATATCAGGTTTCTGTTCGTCAGGCTACGATTTCGCTATCCCTTCTTCTCGCCCACATCTCACGATGTAAACCTTGGGAGTCGCTATGGGGTTCGTTGGCAACTACGCCCCTTGTGGACTTTCACCACAGACTGACGGCATGCCCGTCATACGACAAAAAGAGTGCGGCCTATTTTCCGCACTCTCTTGCCATCATACATATTCTTTCGCTTTCTTTGGTAGGTGCCTGCTCCGTGTAGGAGTCATAGGCAGCCACGAACTTCATACCGCTTTTTTCGATCCGTGCCTTCATCTCTTCCAGAGTATACGCTCTTTGCAGATGAATTTCCTGATATTTCCGGTAAAGATCGCCCTTCTCCTGCACAAACAAAGTCAGTGCATATTCATTCAGTCCTTCTGCTTCATCATAATAGTTTTCCCAGATAAAGCTGCACTCTTCCCGCTCTTCCGCAATCGTCTCATCCCTAAGAATCTCTTTGTATTTATACTCTGTATTGAAATCAAAGATAAAAATTCCTCCGGGATCCAGATAATTGTTGACTAATCTGAAAATCTGCTCCAGCTCATCTTCCTCTGTTATGTAATTGATACAGTCACAGACACTGACAATAGCCTTTACGGTCCCGTACAGTTCAAACTGGCGCATGTCCTGGAGAAGGTAGAGGATGTCATGGCCGCTCTTTTCCTTCTTATTCATGGCAATCTCAAGCATTTCTTCAGAGTTGTCCACACCGATCATATCATAACCGTATGATGCCAATTCTTCCGTCATGCTTCCGGTGCCGCATCCAAGATCCAGAACAAGACCACTGTCAATTCCTTCTCTTTCCAGAAGCTTTCTTATATACTGCGCCCACTCCCTGTAGGGAACATTATCCATAAATGTATCATAGACTTCCGCGAATCCGGTATAGCTTTCCATTAGCAGATTGTATGGATCCAGCCTTCCGGAGCTTCGATATGCCCCATCTGGATTCCGGTGAGTGTATCGTAAAGCTTCTGGATGGTCGGTCCCATCTTTTCCATTCCGCTTGGGAAGCAGATCTCTTTATCGTGATCCACAATCTTTCCTACCGGGGAAATAACTGCTGCCGTTCCGCACAGACCGCATTCTGCAAAATCTTTTACCTCATCCAGATAAACTTCTCTTTCTTCTGTCTTAAGTCCCAGATATTTCTCCGCTACATAGAGAAGAGAACGTCTTGTGATGGACGGCAGAATTGTGCCGGACTTAGGTGTAACTACCGTATTATCTTTTGTAATAAAGATAAAGTTAGCTCCGCCTGTTTCTTCCACCTTAGTCCTTGTAGCTGCATCCAGATACATGTTTTCATCATAGCCTTTCTGATGTGCGTCAACAATAGCATAAAGGCTCATAGCATAGTTCAGTCCTGCCTTTACATGTCCGGTTCCATGAGGCGCTGCACGGTCGTAATCGCATACGCGGATGGTGATCGGTTTTGCTCCTCCCTTGAAATATGGTCCTACCGGAGTAGTAAATACGCGGAACTGGTATTCGTCTGCCGGCTTTACGCCGATGACCGCATTGGATCCGAACATATATGGACGAATATATAACGTTGCCCCGGAACCATACGGCGGAACGTATGCTGCATTGGCTTCCACTACTTTATGAACCGCCTCCACAAAACGATCTTCCGGAAATACCGGCATCTCCAGACGTGCTGCGGAATCAGCCATTCTCTTGGCATTCAGATCCGGACGAAATGTTACAATATGTCCATCCTCTGTCGTGTATGCCTTCAAGCCTTCAAAACATGTCTGTGCATACTGAAGCACGCAGGCACACTCATTCAGTACAATATTTGCATCGGAGGTTAAAGCCCCTTCGTCCCATGCCCCGTCCTTATAGTTGGAGACATATCGCATATCTGTCTGCATATAGGCAAATCCCAGATTTGACCAGTCAATATTTTTCTTTTCCATGGATAATTCCTCCGTTCCTTCTTTTATTAATCTTTTTTCATTATAATACTGTCATATACAAAATTCAAGAGTGCACTCTGTTTTTTTGCCGGGCATATTATCAGCTGTGAATAGTAACTTAGCGCTCCATCATACTGATGGATTCGATTCCTACGCTTCCACCCCGCACTACTTCAATACTCTTAAATTCTTCCTTCATCAGTTTGATAACTGCGTCATTCTTTGTCGCGGTCTGGACGAACTCTAAAAGAAGGCTGTCCTTTCCGTAGTCAATGACTTTTGCCTTGAAAGTCTCTGCAATCTGAAAGGCCTCGATCTTATCCTCAGAAGTACAGTTTTTTACCTTAATATAAAGGATTTCCTTCATACGTACAAAAATATCGGTAAAATCAATGACCTTGATCACTTCTACCAGACGGTTCAGCTGCTTCTTGATCTGTTCAAATGTCTCATCATCGCTGACTGTGGCAATCGTCATACGGGACACCGTCGGATCTTCTGTTGTCCCGACAGTAAGGCTGTCAAGGTTATAAGATTTCCCGGAAAAAAGTCCGGAAATTTTGGAGAGAACGCCTACCTGGTTCTCCACATACAGGGATATCCATCTTTTTTTCATTGTACTGTTCATTCTTTTCTCTCCTTTCTCTTAACAATCCATGATCATATCTTCCAATGTTCCGCCCGGCTGGATCATAGGATATACCAGATCTTCCGGATCGATCAGAAATTCAATCACAACAGGCACTTTGCTCTTCTTTGCCTCTTCAAAGGCCGGTTTTATCTCTTCCTTTTTCGTTACACGGATGCCTTTTGCTCCATAGCTTTCCGCCAGTTTCACAAAGTCAGGCGTATAAGGAGGACACTCTACCTCGCCGCATTTACCTCTGCAGGCTGCTCCTGACCGCAGGCAGGTCATAGAATACCGTTTGCCGTAAAAGAGCTTCTGCCACTGACGTACCATCCCAAGTACGCTATTATTGAAAATGCAGCTGATGATCGGAAGCTCCTCCAGCACTGCTGTGGCAAGCTCCTGTATATTCATCTGCATTCCCCCATCTCCGGAAATGGAGATAACCGGCTTATCCGGATTTCCAATCTTGGCGCCGATAGCCCCCGGCAGGCCATATCCCATTGTACCAAGTCCGCCGGACATGATAAGCTGCTTTCCCGGTTTCAGTTCCAGGAACTGTGCCGTAAACATCTGATGCTGCCCTACGTCTGTCACGACAATGGCTTCCTCAAAACTTTCATTGATTTCATCAATAATATCTTTAGGAGTCATGATCGGGCGTTTCTTCATCACGAGAGGATGCTCTGCCTTCCAATCAGCAATCTGCTCCAGCCAGCTTTTTGTCTCGCAGACTTCCACATATTCCAGCATTTTTTCAATTGCTTCATGAGCATCGGCAACAATCGGCACATCGACCTGCACATTTCTTGAAATAGCAGAGGTATCAATATCAATATGGACGATCTTCGCGCAAGGTGCAAAAGAATGCAGTTTCCCGGTAATGCGGTCATTGAATCTGGTACCAATGGAAAACAAAAGATCACAGTTGTTTACCGCCATATTTGCTGCGTACGCCCCATGCATACCAAGGTTTCCGATAAAAAGCGGATGATCTGTAGGAACCGCTCCGCGCCCCATAACGGTTGTTACAACAGGAACATTTGTCTTCTCCACGAGTTTCGTAAACAGTTCCTGTGCATGGGCGATATTAACGCCTCCTCCCGCAAGGAACAGCGGATTCTTTGCTTTGCCAAGCATTTTAATCGCCCGCTTAAGCTGCCCGATGTGTACATGAGTATTTGGCTTATATCCTCTGATATTTACTTCAGACGGATATTCTGCACTTCCCAGTTCTCCCATCACATCTTTAGGAAGATCAATGAGCACCGGCCCGGGACGCCCCGTCCGTGCGATATAAAAGGCTTCCCTAATAATCCTTCCAAGATCTTCTCTGTTCCTGACTGTCACTCCGTATTTTGTGATGCTTCTTGTAATCCCTACAATATCTACCTCCTGAAAAGCATCGTTTCCAATCAGATGTTTTGCCACCTGTCCTGTAAAACACACCAATGGCACACTGTCATAATTAGCAGTCGCAAGCCCTGTAACCAGATTGGTAGCTCCCGGTCCGCTTGTAACAAGGCATACTCCTACTTTTCCGGTTGTCCTTGCATAGGCATCTGCCTCATGGACCAGGGCCACTTCCTGTCTTGGCAAAATAACTTTCGTATAATCCTGCTTATACAGCTCGTCGCTGATATCAATTGTACAGGCTCCGGGATAGCCAAAAATTGTATCCACTCCTTCTTCTCTCAAGGCCTTTACCAGTAATTTGTTTCCAGATATTTTTTTCATACTGTTACCTCCTTTTGATTATTAGGAACGAACAAAGAAAAACCCTAAGCCAAAAAGCTTAGGGCGAATCTTTCATCCGTGTTACCACCTAAATTCAGAAACAATGTCTCTGCACTCTGTCAGTACGGGAATTTCTCCGATACTGCTTCCGCTAACGCCGGAAATACGTTGGAGCCTACTAAAAAGGAAATGTTTTCCCTCTGTTCGGTCCACTGCTCGAAGGCTACTTCCACAAACCCTTCACGAAGATTTTCACCATCCATCTTCTCTCTTGGCATCCGGTGTCTATGTACTCCTCCTTGTCATAGCATTTTTCCCATAAATTCTTTCTTTGATTTTAAATTATAAAATCTGGTAAATTAGTGATATTATAATGGATACCCTCCGGAATTGTCAAGGTTGCAAATTTATCCTCTTTCTTTATTTTTCCTAGAAGAAATCCACTCCTCCTGGGGAAATGCATCCATATCGTCAATCTCCACAATATGATAGGCTCCATCTTTATAATAAGCGGGCTTCATACCGCCGCTGCGAAAAGCCCGGACTAGATCTGTTTCTGACTGTATTTCCATTGGAAAATAGGTTGCACACACTCCTACTTTTTCCGGTACATGGCAATCACTGGCCCCCACCGGAATCAGATCCAGCTTTTTCGCATATTCTGCGGCTTTCATGCAAGCCTCTCTGTGTGTACTTCCGTTGAGCACTTCAATTCCCGAAAGCCCTGTCACCTCATCAAGATGTTCCTCCATTCCCCTCCGGTTATTCCGAAAAGGATGTGCGCTGTAGCAGACTCCTCCCTGTTCTCTGACAAAATCAATAAATTCCTGCGCGCTAATGCGCTCTCTTGGGTAATCCTCGATCCCATAGGCGATAATATCTCCCTGAAGAGAGTAAAATTCAATTCCCACAAAGATGGGATACCCTGTTTTTGCCGAATATTCTTTTGCAAAAGAACGAATATCCATATTATCATGGTCAGTGATACATATAGCATCCAATCCTTTTTTCTTTGCAATTTCAACGATTTCTTCCAACGTAAGATAACTGTCCCCCGAATTTCGCATCTCATGCATATGCAAATCGATAAACACAATACCCCTCCTTATGTTATCCGTTTTCTAATCTCTCTTTTCCCGGGCATAACACTCTTTTACACACAGCTTTCCATGAAATTTCAGAAAGATCAGGGCATGGCTGTCTGCCCACTGCGATTGCCGCTGCAATCTGATCTGCCAGCTCCTGTTCAAACTGTTTCAGCTCTTTTGGATCCTGTCTCCCGCTTTCCGCTCCCTTTTCCGCCGCCTTTGGCGCTTTCACATAAAAGACCGGTGCATCGGGAACTGAACTGGTAAGGAAGGGACGGATCCCCGGCAGGTCTGTCACTACGGCCCTGTCCCCACATGCAAGTGCTTCAATCAAAGTAAGAGGCAGCCCCTCACCAAAGGAAGGCAGGACAAACACATCAGATTCCCGATATCTGTCCGCCAGCTCTTTTTGCGGCAGTCGCCCCAGGAAATCAACCGGAATGGGGGATCTTTCTGCAATCTTACGAATCCCGGCATACTCCTCCCGGTTTCCGCTTCCTCCCGCAAGGAACAGCCTGATGGAACCGGCCTTATCCCTCAAAGCCGGATCTTCCTGCATCTTCTTTGCCAGATAATCCATGCTTCTTATCAAACTTGCCGCTCCCTTGCTCTGTGTGATTTTGCCTGCAAAAATAATCTGTGTACCTTCTTTCACCTCCCTCGCTTCCCCTGGGGAAGCCTTGCGGGATGATGCTTCACAGAAAATTTCAGCATTATACCCGATACCGGAAAGATAAATCCTGCTTTTCTCCACAGGAAACAGCTCCAGAATTTCCTGTTTCTGTTCATCGTGAAGGGCATAGATCCTGTCAAGGGCAGCTATATGCTCTCTGATATAGCTCCTCTGCAGGCCATGGCTTCTCATTTGCCGCAAGTCGGTATTATGACAGAATCCATAAACCGGAATACTGCCGGCACATTCCTTTGCAATGGCTGTGACAAGATAAAGATGATGGCTCAAGATCAGATCCGGGCGAAATTTAACGACAGCCTCTTTGATCTTCTTTCGGAACGCTGTCATAAACTGTTCTGTCATCTCTTCTGTCATAGTGCGATACACCGTGCTTTCATAAGGCATCTCATCGGACATCCCGGCAATGGCAAAAGGCAGCTCTTCTGTATGAAAATATACAAAAAACCGTTCTACATCCGGCGGAAGAAGGATCTCATCTTCCGGGTATACACCGGCAATTACCGCCTGTGTATGCCCTTCCCGGTTCAATTCCTTCACAAGCTCTGACAGGTAGATACCGCTCCCTGTACTGTCCGGCTTCTGGGCTGTGATATTCAATATTCTCATTACTCTCAGGATATCCTTTCATAGACCGTGAAATAATATTCCAGATCGAAATAGGTCTGTTCCTCACTGATCTTTGTCATCTTCCACTGTGGATCCGCATCCAGGTCAGGGAACCACGTATCCGCATCATAGGCATGTTCCGTTTTTGTTATATATGCCTTGCTGCAATAGGGCAGAAGACTGCGGTAAATACTCTCTCCGCCTATGACATAGATGTCTTCCTGGCTGTATTTTTTCAACTCTTCCATAAGTTCTTCCATGGAATGCACCAAAACAGCTCCGGCTGCCTTGTAACTTTTATCCGATGTCAGTACAATATTTGTCCGGTTTTTCAAAGGCTGTCCTCCCGGAAAGCTCTCCAGTGTCTTGCGCCCCATCACAACAACCTTTCCTGTCGTTGTTTCCCGAAAGAATTTCATATCCTGGGGAATGCTTACCAAAAGTTTATTTCCCTTTCCGATCGCCCAGTTTTTATCTACATTCACGATTAAATTCATCTTATTCTCCCTTATATTCCCGAAAAATTTATATAGCTACCGGTATATTTTTTATCTGTTCATGAGTCTCATAATCAAGCAGTTTCACATCGTCCGGCGTAAAATCATAAAAGTCCTTCACTTCCGGATTCAGCCAGAATTTCGGCGCCGGAAGCGGCTTCCTTTGTATCAGTTCTTCGATCATCGGAATATGGCGGTCGTAGATATGGGCATCGGCGATCACATGAACAAATTCGCCCACTTTCATGTCACACACCTGTGCCAGCATATGGAGCAGTACGGCATACTGACATACGTTCCAATTGTTTGCCGCCAGGACATCCTGGGATCTCTGATTTAAAATACCATTGAGCGTCAGCTTTTCACTCCCTTTTTCCTTTGTCACATTAAATGTCATGCTGTAGGCACAGGGATACAGCGCCATCTCATGAAGATCCTGATGAACATAAATATTCGTCATAATTCTTCTGCTGTAAGGATTATTTTTCAGATCAAAGATCACCCGGTCCACCTGGTCCATCATTCCTTCTTTGTACTGATGCTTCACCTGCATCTGATAACCGTATGCTTTTCCGATGGATCCGCTTTCATCTGCCCAGCTGTCCCAGATATGGGACTTCAGGTCATGAATATTATTTGATTTTTTCTGCCAGATCCACAAAAGCTCATCTGTACAGCTCTTTATCGCCGTCCTTCTAAGTGTCAGGGCTGGAAACTCTTCCGCCAGATTGTAACGGTTCACAACCCCGAATTTTTTAATCGTATAGGCAGGGGTGCCGTCCTCCCACACCGGGCGCACCTTTTCTCCCTCTGTACTTGTCCCATTATCTATAATATCCCGGCACATCTGAATAAAGATTTTATCCGCATAACTCATTGCATTTCCTCCTCGTCTGATCCTGCCATATTTTTCAGGCTGTTACCTGTCAGGCGGTAAACTGTCCACCCCTTCATCGGCTGTGCATGAAGAGATAAATAAAACTCAATACTTGGCCGGTTCCAGTCCAGGCAGGACCATTCCAGGCGGCCGCATCTCTGCTCTACCGCAATCCGGGCCAGCTCTCTAAGAAGCCCTTTTCCATAGCCTCTGCCGCGATATTCCGGAAGAACAAACAGATCTTCCAAATAGATTCCGGCTCTACCAAGAAATGTGGAAAAGTTGTAAAAAAACAGAGCAAACCCTACTTCTTTTCCATCTTCCAACGCAAAAAGAACCTCTGCTTTCTTCTTTTCAAAGATCCACTCTCTGAGAAGTTCCTCTGTCGCCACCACCTCGTCTTCCAACTTTTCATATCTGGCAAGATTCTTTATAAAAAATAAAATCTTCCCCGTATCTTCCGGGAAAGCGAACCGAAATTCCGGCTTTTTCTTCAATCTTTTATCCTTCTTTCTGCTTATTTTTCCACATAGAAATATTATATCAGTTTCCGTCTCATGGTTCAAGGAAAACCCGGCAGATAGAAATAGCGATTTCTTAAGTCCAAACAGGACAGGGAATCCTCCCTGTCCTGCCGAAAATACTCTTTTTGAAACAGCAATTCCATCCTTTCACAGATTAATTACAACACTCTCTTAGAATGCCGTCCAGTGCATTTGCGCTGCTGCTGTGGGAACGCTCCACCCGTACATCATAACGCTCCGCCTCTTTCAGAGCACAGTGTACCATCTTATGGGCCACCGTAGAGGTGAAAAGGATGATAAGATCCGGACGCCCAATCTGTGTTTTTAAATTTCCTGCCATTCTCGTAAATACTTTTGCCTTGCAATTATACTTTTTACAGATTTGCTTATATTGACATTCCATCCGTTCATTTCCGCCAATAATCACAATACTCATGTCATAATCTCCTTTCTGTCCGAATCCTCTTTTCCTATCCTATTTCGCCGCTTCCGCCAATGCTTTCCCTGCCTTTTCACATGCATTCAGCGCCTCTTCATCCGGGGCCTCGTTGGCAATCACTCCCGATCCTCCGATCAACACAGCTCCTTCCGCTTTCATGCGCTCTTCCCAGGTGCGCATCCACTCTCCGTCTCCCCATCCGTACGAACCAAATAAAAGAATGTTCTTTCCGCTCACCTTTCCTTCCAATTCCTGTACGAAAGGCTCCATCTCCGACTCTTCCAGTTCTTCCGCACCCATGGAGGGGCATCCGAGGGCAAATACATCCCCTCTGGCAATTTCTGACGCATCTGCCTGATCTACTGAAAGGAGCTCCGCTTCTGCTCCTCCCTCTACGATTCCTTTCACGACAGCTTCCGCCATAGCCTGTGTGTTTCCTGTTCCGCTCCAATACACAACTGCAATACTCATACCTGCATCCTCCTATCATGTAAAAATCAATAAACTGACATTTTAAGCCGCCCATGCCACAATTTCCGTAAATCGCTTTCCGGCCAGCAGCTCTTTTACCGCCTCGTTCCTGGCTCTGTCGTATGCCTGAAACTGTTTTCTTGCCCGCTCCGGATTATGATATACTTTCCAGTACCCGGACAACAGATAATCCTTTCCTCCGTTTTGAATGAAGCCTTCTACATCCCGAAGAGGATAGTCAAGAAACACTCCAATCTCATGCGGAAAGGAAATATCCTCTCTGGAGTACATGCCGATCCGTTCCGACAAACGATCCAGCGTTTCTTTTACCATATACCCTCTGTATCCGTAAGAAGAAAGAAACCTTCTTATTTTCCCGGTCCGTATATATCTGGCAAACGCTTCTTCCCGGTACAAAAATACAAGACAACGTTTCTTCCCGGAAGCGAGGATACGAAAGGAAATACCGGATCCCTCCAATATCCTCTCCAGCATTTCACAGGCATCCGGCGCCATGTTCGTAATCGCTGCAAGCTTAATTCCTTTCAGGAAAGGGGCACACTGCAGAACAAGCTGTGACTGTATCCGCCTCACTTCATCTCCATCTGACAAAAGGTAAGAAACCACTTCTACCGGCATAAATTCCTCCGTATTTTGAAATTGATTATCATTTACTTTTAACAATATAGCATATCCTACTCAAATTATCAATACATTTTTTGATAACTTTTATCAATTTCAAAAAGAAGGCATCGGAACATCCGACGCCTTCTTTGTTATATTTCTATGGTTCTGATACATTATACAGTACCCGGCTTAACATCTTCTGCAAAGCCTGGACTTCCTTTTTTGTCATTCCGATCGTAAGCTCTTTATCGATCTTTTTGCGGTCCGCCTCCATTCTTTTCTGAATATCATAGGCCTTCTCCGTCAGATAAATGTTTTTACATCGCTTATCTTTCGTGCTGGGGACGATCAGTATAAATCCTTTTTCGTCCAACCTTTTCAGCAACCCTGTCACCGTAGGATTTTTCAGGCTCAATGCCTTTTCCACATCCTTTTGGTTAATCTCTTCTTTTCTGCTGTGAAACAGATAATCCAGCACTGCACATTGGGAGGCTGTTATTCCCAGCGTACGCAGCCTGTTATTAAAATCTTTTTCATATACATTATTGATCTGTTTGAACAAAAAACCGATAGGGAGCCGCTCCTGCATCATATCATCCTTTCTTATCTGGCTGGTCTGGCAAATACAGAAAATATCTGCGTCCTTCCAAGCACTCTGGCAACTGTAAAAAACAACACAATATCTATCGGAAGCAGAATCGCTTCTTTTATAATTCTGGCCGGAAGCAGTACTGCAAAGGCATTTCCATAAAGAATCGTAAGCCAGTACGTATTTAAAAGCAGATTCACAAAAACTGTCACAAGTGTGTTTGCCACAATAATCCTCTTCAGGCTCACCGGCTTTTTATAGAGCACAACGCCATAGATCAGGCCGGCCAGCAAGCCGCTGATCGTAAATCCCGGGAAAAATGCTCCGATGGGTTTTACTGCGTATTTAGCAATATCGGCGATCGCTCCCATAAATCCTCCCGCTACCGGTCCAAACAACATTCCCGTCAATTCATTTGGGATAAATGCAAATCCAATCCTCAAAAAATCCCCAATCTGAATCGTAGCATAAAATCCCAACACAACCGCCAGCGCAAGCAGCATTGCCATAACCGCAAGTTTTCTGACATCCTGAAATTCATGAAGTGAATCTGCAAATAATTTTTTTGTTTTTTTCATAAAAAATACCTCCTTTTCGCAGTAGTCCTTTCAGCTACCCATAAGCAGGTATTTCTGTCTATGTGTAGCAGCGGGATGCGGAACATGTACCGCAAGCTTCTTGCTTTTCGTCCCGCTGGCAACTCCCCGTCCAGCCGGCACTTAACGCACACATTCCTACTCTGCTCTTCCTTTTTTGTTTGTGTTCATCCAAATACTATGATGATTTTGTTTTATTCTAGCACACTTCTTGCCATGAAACAATGCTTTCCTAATATTCACGGATTACGCTGCTGATTTCATGTACGACATCAAGCTTTTTCAGATCATTCAGCGCATCTGCCATATGGTACTCTTTTACCTCTTCTGTTCCTATAACAAGTTCAGCCATTCCGCTTTTAATTACCTTCTGCACCACCTTGGAAATGCTCACCTTATGAGTAGCCAGTTCTCCTGCAATGGCAGCCAGTACACCCGGCTTATTTACCACCTGCATTCGGATGAAAAACTTATTTTTGATATCTCCCGGATTTTTCACAGGAGTTGTGCGGTAACAGGTACAGCCGATCCGCCCTGTGCAGCCGTACTGCATATTGCGTATTACATCGATCACATCTCCCATGACAGCGCTGGCTGTGGGAAATTCGCCTGCTCCCCGTCCGTAGAACATCACATCATCTACCGCATCTCCATGCACAAACACTGCATTAAAAGAATCCCTTACTGTGGCAAGCGGATGATCTTTGGAAATCAACATGGGATACACGGCCGCTTCAATCTGTCCGTCCCTCTGCCGGGCAATGCCCAGCAATTTAATAACACTGTCAAATTCTTTTGCATACCGGATATCTCTTGCAGTGATTTTGGTAATTCCTTCTGTGTATACATCATCAAACACAACTCTGGAGTGAAAGGCTGTAGAGGCAAGGATGGCTATCTTTCTTCCTGCATCCAGGCCCTGAATATCCGCTGTGGGATCCGCCTCCGCATAGCCAAGCTCTGTTGCCTGATCCAAGGCTTCCTGAAATTCCATATTATCTTCAAACATGCGTGTGAGAATATAGTTGGTCGTTCCGTTGACAATTCCCACTGCATCGGATATTTCGTTTCCGGCCAGACACTGTTTGAGAGGACGGATAATGGGAATCCCTCCTGCCACAGCTGCCTCAAAAAGAAAATCCACTCCGTTTTCCGCCGCTGTTTCATATAACTGTGCTCCGTGAACCGCTACCAGATCCTTATTGGCTGTCACTACGCTTTTGCCTGCGCGCATCGCCTCCAGAATAATGGTTTTCGCCGGCTCAATGCCTCCCATCACCTCAATGATAACTGAGATTTCCTCATTTCCAGTAAGATCTCTGTAATTATCTGTCAGAAGACTTGGATCCACTCCTTCTCTCTTCTTTTCAATATTATGTACAAGGATACCCTCAATCTGCAAAGAAACACCTGTTTTTTTCTCTATTTCTTCCTTCTGTCTCTTGGCAAGTTTGTAGACACCGGTTCCTACTGTTCCAAGGCCAAGCAGCCCTGCCTTGATTATCTTTCGTTCTGTCATATGCTCCCTCCGTTTCATGTCGTAAAGTATAGCACAGTTACTATGGTTCTTCCAGAATAAATAAATCATTAACAAATCTATTCTTCTGTTTTCCTTTATTGACAAATACGTAACTAGTTGCTATCATATTAGTAACAAGTTACTATTTTAGATAGGGTTTTCTTCCTATCCACTCAACGGAGGACGTATGGAAATCAATGATCTCATTCAAAAATTTTCTGATTCAACGGAAAATCAATGCAAAGCACTGTTCAGTACGCTGTTCATCGCTGAAAACAGACTGCAGACCATATTTGACAACACCACCCCGGAACTGTCCCTGAAGCAGTTCATGCTCCTGACTATGGTAAGGCAATCGAAGGATCATCCTACTTTCACCCAGCTTGGACGCCTCCTTGGCTGTTCCAGACAGAATATCAAAAAGCTTGCCCTCGCACTGGAAAAGAAGGGATTCGTTACAATCGTCCCCTGTCAGCAGGATGCACGCGCTTCCAGCATTTACCCTACAAGCAAACTAAATGACTATTTTGAAAATGTATTTACTACATATCAAGAGGATCTGCGCTTTCTTTTTGAAGTCTACTCTGAAGAAGAGATCGCACAACTCTTCCTGTTAATGATGAAACTCTACAAAGGGATTGAAAATCTGGAATCAAAAACAGGAAAAAAGGAGAACTAAGTATGAGCAGAATTTTAGTATTGTATCGTTCTAAATATGGTTCAACCAAAAAGTATGCTGATATGTTAAAAGAGGAACTGGCCTGTGACGTCTTCGAAATAGGAAATTTTCCTTTTCATCAGGCGGAGCATTATGATTTTATTATTGCGGCAGGCGGCATATATGCAGGAGGGATATCCGTTATGAAAGATATCCGGCGGAACCAGCGTTTTCTTTCGGATAAAAATGTGGTTATCTTTGCCGTCGGCGCAAGTCCTTTTTATCCCAAAACATTTGAAGAACTTAAAAAACAAAATTTAAAGGATCTCTCCTTTTCTGTCACCATGTTTTATGGGCGGGGAGCATACGATGAATCTGTCATGAGCTTTAAGGACAGAACTCTGTGCAGAATGTTAAAAAAATCGCTTCAGAAAAGCAAACCAGAGACATTGGAACCATGGATGGAAGCTTTCCTGGAAGCGGATGGTAAAAGCTGTGACTGGACAGACAGAGCTTATCTGGAACCCCTTTTTGATTACCTCAACGTCCGGTCTGCAACTTAGCTTACTATAAATAAATTTTCCTCTATTCAATAGAAAGTTATACAAAATTATGGAAGAACGGCACTTGAAACAGAGTGTCTTTTTCTATGCAGCGAAACAGAATGGCAACGCTTAGAAGAGCGTGATATAATGTTGGTACAGATAAATTATCTATTTTTTTCAAACAGCCTCATTGCATAGGAATAACAAACAGTCTATCCTTAAAGTAGGAGGTGGCAAAATGGCAAACGAAAATAAAAAAGATTTTAATGCTATGCTGCACGATAATAAGGATATGCCAAAATTTCAAATCATTACAGACAAGAAAAGCATTGAAAAATATGGTGGAAATAAAATGTATTTTGCACCACCAATCGACTATGACAAAGTAATGAAAAAAATTCCGTATGGTAAAATAATTACCGTTGGGGAAATACGGAAATACTTTGCAGAATTGAGTGGTGCTGATTTTACAGAGCCGATTACAGCAGGAATTTTTGTTTCCATTGTTGCATGGGCGAGTTATCAGCGTTTAGAAGATGAAACGCCTTATTGGAGAACATTGAAAGCAAACGGAGAACTAAATGCTAAATATCCAAATGGTATTGAAGCACAGAAAGAGAAATTAGAAGCAGAAGGACATACTATTATTCAAAAAGGTCGTAAAAATATACGATACTATGTAAAGGATTATGAAAATTCTCTCTTTGATTTGAAGTAATTCAAGTTTGTGCAAAAATTGATTACTTTCTTGTCCGCTTTCCTACCACCGACGCATTAGCGATTATTCATTATGAGAAGATACGAAAAAAGTTGTATTTTTTCAATAATGCAAAATAGCTATCAAAATCATTATCTCACCAGATAATCATTTCAATAGCTATTCTTCAGAGCGACAGACGGGGCTCGAACCCGCGACCCCGACCTTGGCAAGGTCGTACTCTACCAACTGAGCCACTGTCGCATATCTTGTAGTTCGTGTTCATCAGAACAATAACTAATATACTATATGATGTTTTGTTTGTCAACACTTTTTTCAAACTTTTTTATTTATTTTTTCCCTGCTTTTTACAGTCCTGGCAGACGCCGTTTTTTCTTCGGCGCCTGCCAAAACAGGCTTCTATTCCTGGATTTCTTTCTTTTCTTCTCTTATAATCTGAAGTCCCAGTTCATCCAGCTGTTTTTGGTCTACCGGCGTAGGCGCTTCTGTCATAAGATCTGATGCATCTTTCACCTTAGGGAAGGCGATTACATCACGGATACTGTCCTCTTTTGCCATCAGCATGACAAGACGGTCCAGACCATATGCCAGTCCTGCATGAGGCGGCACTCCGTATTTAAACGCATTCAAAAGGAATCCGAACTGCTCCTCGGCCTGTTCGGGCGTAAAGCCCAGCACCTCGAACATTTTGCTCTGTATTTCCTGATTAAAGATACGGACGCTTCCTCCGCCGATCTCGTTTCCGTTCAGAACAATGTCATAAGCCTTTGCACGGACTCTTCCCGGATCTGTATCAATATACTGCAGATCTTCTTCCATAGGCATTGTAAATGGATGGTGCATTGCCGTATAACGGTTCTGCTCTTCACTCCACTCAAGAAGCGGAAATTCTGTGATCCAGATAAATTTATACTCGTTTTTATCCAGCAGTTCCATCTGGCGCGCCAGCTCAAGTCGGAGATTTCCAAGAACATCCCAGACAACTTTATTTTTATCAGCTGCAAACAAAAGAAGGTCTCCGTTCTCTCCCTCCATTGCCTGAATAAGGGCTGTCATTTCTTCTTCTTTCATAAATTTCGCAAAAGAGGATTTTACCGTTCCATCCTCCTGGATAGCAATATAAGCAAGGCCTTTTGCACCGAAATCTTTTGCAAAATCCACCAGCTTGTCAATTTTCTTTCTCGGCATTGCACCCTGCCCTTTGGCGTTGATTCCCCGGACAGTTCCGCCGTTTTCAATAGCCCCTTTAAATACAACAAACTCACAGTCTTTGACAACTTCTGTCACATCATGAAGCTCCATACCAAAACGGATATCCGGCTTATCGGAACCGAAGCGGTCCATAGCCTCCTGCCAGGTCATCCGCGGGATTGGAAGAGACACCTCCACACCCAGCACTTCATGGAAAAGTTTCTTCAGAAGCCTCTCATTGACATCGATCACATCATCCACATCCACAAAGGAAAGCTCCATGTCGATCTGGGTAAATTCCGGCTGGCGATCCGCACGCAGATCTTCATCACGGAAACATTTTGCAAGTTGGAAATAGCGGTCGCATCCGGAGCACATCAAAAGCTGCTTGAAAAGCTGCGGAGACTGTGGAAGCGCATAAAAATGTCCATGATGGATACGGCTCGGCACAAGATAATCCCTGGCTCCTTCCGGCGTGCTTCCCACAAGAACAGGCGTCTCTATCTCCAGAAAACCTTCCTCTGCCAGAAACTGTCTTGTCAGTGTAGCCACCTGGCTTCTCATAAGCAGGTTCCTCTGCATATCCGGTCTTCTAAGGTCCAGATAGCGGTATTTCAAGCGCACTTCTTCCTTTGTTTTGGAATTTTCTTCTACCTGAAACGGAGGTGTTTCCGCTTCTGATAAAATACGCAGTTCTTCCGGGATGATCTCAATCTCTCCGGTGGAAATATTTTCATTGACAGCGCCGGAGCGTTTCTCTACTGTTCCCACAATTGCCACTACATATTCTGCACGAAGCTTTGCTGCCTTTTCCAAAAGCGCCGCCTCTGTTTTTCCTTCTTCAAAAACAGCCTGAATGATTCCGGAACGATCCCGCACATCAACAAAGACCAGTCCCCCTTTATTTCTGTTCTTCTGCACCCATCCCATCACGGTAACTTTCTCACCGATCTGTGCTGCAGACAGTTCCCCACAACGGTGGGTTCTTTTTAAACCCTGCATTGATTCTGCCATTGTTTCTCTCTCCTCCTGTTACAGCTTGTCCACGGAATCTGCATAACAATCTATGATCGTCTCATATCCGTCTCCCATAAGCTGTTCCTTTTGAAATTTTTTATTTTTCTTCATATTCGCTACCAGAACCTGTTTTCCTTCTTCTCTGTCCTTCTTGGCAAGTCCCAGCACTTTCAGCACGCCTTCTTTCGGCATGTTTTTTTCCATAAGATAAGCCTTTTTCTCGCCTTTTCTGGGCACTTCATATCCGTTTTCCAGAAGAAGCATAACAATTCTCTCAAAACCGATTGAAAATCCGCAGGCCGGCGTATCCTGGCCGGTAAATTTCCCGATCATCTTATCATAGCGTCCTCCTCCGGCAACGGAACCGCCGAAGTCGTCCATCACAACTTCAAAGATCGTTCCTGTATAGTAGGACTGTCCCCGCACCATAGTCGGAGTGAATTTTATCTTAAAATCAGCTTCTTTTGCAACCTCGACGCTGGACATGATCATTTCCATGCTGTCTGCTGTCTCTGCTTTGAGGAAATCTCCCAGCTTTTCCTTCAGGAAACGGATACCGCCTGCATCTTCAGGAGTCTCTTCAAAGAGCTTAAGATAAGTATCTACATTTTCTTTTGCATATCCAAGTTCCATCAGCTCTTCTGCCACAGCTTCCGGACCGATCTTGTCCATCTTATCCAGAATGATAAATACATCATCAAAGTCCTTTTCCGCGAATCCGCTGTAAGCGGCCATGGCTTTGAGGATATTGCGGTCATTGATGCATACGGTAAAATTCCGGAAGCCCATTTTGCCAAGCATCGCTGTAGTGGCAAGGATCAGTTCGATCTCTGCCAGGTTGCCCGGCTCTCCAAGAATATCGATGTCACACTGAATAAACTGACGGAAACGTCCTTTCTGCGGACGGTCCGCCCGCCATACATTTCCGATCTGCAGCGCTTTAAAAGGAGACGGCAGATCATTAGAATGATTGGAGTAATATCTTGCAAGAGGCACAGTCAGATCATAGCGCAGACCTCCGTCCACCACATCCGCTTCCTCTGTTGCCTCGGCAATTTTCAGCTTTTCCCCGCGTTTCAAAATTTTGAAAATAAGTTTTTCATTGTCCCCGCCCTGTTTGCTGCACAGATTTTCAATGTGCTCCACGCAGGGAGTTTCCATAGACATGAATCCGTAGGTTTTATAGGTGTCTTTGATCATCTGGATCACGTAATCTCTGATTTCCATTTCTCTGGGAAGGATATCTTTCATTCCCGTGACCGGTTTTTTCTTCAGCGCCATAGCCATTCTCCTTTTCGTTCTATCATTTCATCAATACGTCCAATGTAATCCTTGATATTTTTTACATTTTCCACCCGCATCAATGTAGTCTTTCTCTGATTCCTGCTTCCCGGAACAATAATCGGCTCATCCAGAAGAATCTTTGTAGAAGCGCCTGCTCCGGCTGCAATAATCGACTGCTTTTCTTCCATAATAAGTATATTGTATATTCCCGCTTTGTCAACCTTTGCATAGCCAACATTTTCAAAATTACCGGCAATATTTTTCTGACGGTACAGATAATAGGGCACAAGATCCATCTTTGCGGCAGCTTCATAAGCTTCCTCGATCATTTTGGGAAGTTCCTCACCCATTTTCACCGGCGCATGTTCCAAAGAAGCGATGGTTCCCGTAGTTGTCTTTTCCTGACCCATTTTTGCCGCCCGCTTAATGGCAAGAGCGTGGACGGTCAGGCTGTCCGGGGCCATTTCACAGATTTGGGACAGCGTATTTTTCATATCTTCCGCCCGCTCCCCGGGAAGCCCTGCGATCAGATCCATATTGATATTATCGAATCCCAGCTCTCTTGCAAGAGCGTATGTCTCCCGGATGTCCTCCACCGTATGTTTCCGCCCGATCAGATCCAGAGTTTTTTGCTGCATCGTCTGGGGATTGATGGAAATTCGTGTAATTTCATGCTGCCTTAAAACCTTTAATTTCCCTTCCGTAATACTGTCCGGCCGGCCGGCTTCCACCGTGTATTCCAGGAGAAATTCCCGTGAAAACGTCCGGTCAATGTGAGTGAGCAGGCGGTCCAGCTGCTCCTCGCTTAAAGTAGTCGGCGTTCCTCCTCCAATATAGATCGTGTTCAGTTTCTTATTTTTTTCTTTTGCCCTCTCCCCAATGTAGGACAGCTCCTTCAACAGGGCATCCACATAAGCTTCTATATGATCTTTCCACGCATCGACAGAGCCGGAACTGAAGGAACAGTAGCTGCATACCGAAGGGCAAAAAGGAATACCTACATAAAGGCTGTAACCATCCCGACAGTCCAGGCCGCTTAAGATCTGTTTTTCGCGTCCGGCAATCTCATAGGCAAGTCTGGCCTTTTGGGGCGTCACAAAAGAGTCTTTTGTAAACCAGTCCACAAATGCCTCTTCATCCATGCCTTCCTCCAGCTTCTGCATGGCAAGCTTTGTAGGGCGCACCCCTGTCAGGATACCCCAGGCCAGTTCCCGCTTCGTATAGCTTTGGCAGGCTTTGTAGAGCTTCACATCCACCATATATTTTCTCTGCTTCCGATCCTCGATTCCAGACAGCTCACACTCCTCAACCGTCAGAATCTGCCCATCCGGAAACTTCATGTGGAGCGTCTCCCCAAGCCCCTGATCCACTGTCTGATGCACTTCCTCCTCCGGAAAAAAAGCCTTCACCAGGTGGTAGGCATTGTATGCATATAAATCTTCCTTACAGCTCAAAAAAATCATAATATTTACAGCCTTTCTTTCACCTTCGCAGTTTTACCCGGGGTATTTCGCAATTTTACCCAGGGATTAACGCAGTTTGGGACGTAACACTTTTAAAGTTTGTTACGTCCCAAGTTGCGTTAAACAAACGGATTATGTTCTCTTTCGTAACCGATCATAGTCTCGCCCATATGTCCCGGATACACTTTCACATCGTCCGGCAAAGTGAAAATCTTCTCCCGGATCCCGCGAACTAAATCTGACATGCTGCTGTTGGGGAAGTCGGTTCTTCCCACAGAGCCCTGAAACAGAGTATCTCCGCTGAACAGCACTTTTTCTTTTTCCACATAATAACATACTCCTCCAGGTGTATGGCCCGGCGTATGGAGTACAAGGAAGTCATATCCGGCAAGGGATAACACCTGATTGTCCCTGATATAGGTAACATCGGAAAAAGTGAATCCTGCTGTATAAATCCCGGAGAGGTTCAGCGCCGGATCCTTCAGGGTGTCTTCTTCCTTCTCATGCACATAAACCGGCACAGGAAACTTTTCAAGAAAGCCTCCGATTCCCATCGTATGGTCAAAATGGCCATGCGTCAGTAAAATGGCCGTTACTTTCAGTTCTTCCTCTTTTATATAATTGAGGATGGAAGGCGGGCATGCAGCCGGGTCGACAATGACGGCCTCTTTTGTCTCTTCATTGGAAACGACATAGCAATTAGTACTGATAATTCCCGTGACAAATTTTTCTATCTTCATGCTGTTTTCACCTCATATCTTATTTTCTATCCCACTGCACGCTCAATGTCTATAACGCCTTCCAGCTGTCTTAATTTTTTCACAACCAAAGATAGCTCCTCCCGTCCATGGACGATAAATCCGGCCTCAATAGTCGCCGTTCCCTGTTTGCTGGTCCGTACATTCATAGATTTTACATCTATTTTGCACTCTGTAAAAATTTTAGACATTTCCATCAAAAGTCCCTGTCTGTCATGAGCATACATTTTAATTTCCGCCAAATACTGGCCGCCGGCTTTCTCTGCCACATCGCTCTCCCACTCTGCATCGATGAGCCGGGCTCTTTCTGCTTCTGTAAGATGAAGCATGTTGACACAATCCGTCCGGTGAATGGAAAGCCCCCTTCCCCGGGTCACAAAGCCAACAATCTCGTCTCCCGGAACCGGATTGCAGCATCTGGAAAAACGCACTGCCATATCGTCAATTCCTTTTACTACGATTCCGCTCTTTGATTTGGCAATATGCACTTTGTTTTTCGCAGCCTCTGCCACTTTTTCAAGAACAACCTCGTCTGTAATCTCCTGCTTATGTTCTTTTCCATATTCCTCTACAAGACGGTTTACAACCTGCCCTTCTTTCAAACCTCCGTGGCCGATGGCAGCAAGAACCGAATCCCAATCCCGAAATCCGTACTTTTTCTGCACAACTTCCTGGTATTTCGGTTTCATGATATCGCTTAAAGTAATGGTTTTTGCCTTGCAGTAAGCGGCCACCATCTCTTTTCCGCGGATAATATTCTCTTCTTTAAACTCTTTTTTGAACCACTGGTTGATCTTATTCTTCGCCTGGGTACTTTTGACAATATTGAGCCAGTCTCTGCTTGGTCCTCTGGAGTTCTGAGAAGTCAGAATTTCAATACGGTCTCCGTTTTGAATCTTATAATCAATATTTACCAGCTTCCCGTTGACCCTGGCGCCTACCATCTTATTTCCCACCGCGCTGTGGATGGCATAGGCAAAATCCACCGGCGTCGATCCGTTGGGCAGGCTCTTTACATCCCCGTTTGGAGTAAAGCAGTATACATCTTCTGCAAAGAGATCCAGATCTCCTTTGAGCATACTTAAGAACTCCCGGTTGTCGGACATATCTCTCTGCCATTCCAGGATCTGTCTTAACCAGTTCAGCTTTTCCTCTTCCTGGGCCTTGACATTCTTCTTTCCGTCGTTTGATTCCTTGTATTTCCAATGAGCGGCAATACCATATTCCGCTGTTTTATGCATCTCCTGAGTACGGATCTGTATTTCAAAGGGCTGTCCCACAGAACTCATCAATGTCGTATGGAGGGACTGATACATATTGGCCTTAGGCATGGCGATATAATCCTTAAACCTTCCCGGTATGGGCGTATACATCTCATGGATCACGCCAAGAGCCGCATAGCAGTCCTTGACGGAATCTACAATAATGCGCACCGCGAAAAGGTCATAGATCTGATCCACCGTCTTATCCTGGTTGACCATCTTTTTATAGATACTGAAAAAATGCTTTACTCTTCCATTGATCTCAGCTTTGATGCCTGCATTTTTAATGTGCTGCGACACTTCCTCTACAATCTGCTGCACAAACTCTTCCCGCTCTGTTTTGCGGGCGTTGATCTGATCCACAAGGTCATAGAAGACTTCCGGCTGCGAATATTTCAGCGCAAGGTCATCCAGCTCCGTCTTGATCTTGGAAATACCAAGTCTCTGTGCGATCGGAGCATAGATGTCCATAGTCTCTTTTGCCTTTTCTTTCTGCTTCTCCGGACGCATAAACTGCAGTGTCCGCATATTGTGCAGCCTGTCTGCCAATTTTATGATGATGACACGGATATCCTTTGCCATAGCCAGGAACATTTTTCTTAAATTTTCCGCCTGGACTTCCAGTTTATCCGATGAATAGGACAGCTGTCCCAACTTCGTCACACCGTCAACAAGAAGGGCCACCTCTTCTCCAAATTCTTCCTTGATCCCTTCTTCCGTCATGACAGTATCTTCCACCACATCATGGAGCATCCCTGCCACAATCGTCTCCTTGTCCATCTCCAGATCTGCAAGGATGATCGCAACCCACAGAGGATGAATGATATATGGCTCACCAGATTTCCTGCACTGTCCCTCATGAGCATTCTTCGCAATCCGATATGCCTTTTCCACCATAGACACATCTGTAGAAGGATGATATTTGCGTATCCGTCCGATCAGCATTCGATAAAGCTCATCCGGATCCTGGTAATCAGCAGGTGCTTTTACTGCATGTCCGTCAACGATCTCCAGTCCCAGCATCTGATTTTCCATAATGGATTCCGGCGCTATCCGGTTACGGCTGTCAGATTCATATGTCGTGATCCCCGCCATATCAATTCCCTCCTTTCTCTTCCTTCTCTTTCACACTCTACAAACAATTCTTATTTACCCGGATAAATAATGACAGAGTCCAGATCATAATCACCCAGCCTGTCCCGGCCTTTCAGTCCAGCCAGTTCCATAAGAAATACTATCTTTACTACCTCTCCTCCAAGGCCTTCCACCAGCTTCACGATTGCTTCTGTCGTTCCTCCGGTGGCCATCAGGTCGTCGATGATCACAACCTTTTCTCCCGGCTTTATAGAGTCACGGTGCATTTCAATAGATGCCGTTCCATATTCCAACTCGTATTCAATGGAAACTGTCTCTCTTGGAAGCTTTCCTTTTTTACGAACCGGAATAAACGGTTTTCTCAGATTATAAGCAATGGGGACTCCGAAAATAAAGCCTCTGGACTCTGGTCCTACAACAACGTCAAAATCTATCCCTTCCAGTTTCTCCTGCATCAGATCCACTGCAAGGTGCAGCCCGTCCGCATCTTGCAGCATACTGGTCACATCTCTGAAAATAATCCCCTCTTCCGGAAAATCCGGAATACTTGTTACATATTCTTCTATCGGCTTCATTGTCAAGCCCTCCTATCATATATTTCCGAAGTTAACACTATATTTTAGTATAGCATTAATTCCCCTTTATTGGCAAGAGCAAGCCTTACGTGATCTGATAATGGGTTTACGTGATCTGATAATGGGTCAGCGTAATCTGTACCCTCTTCTCTCCCATATATTCATTGATACCCGGATAATAAGTGACGGACATACGTATCCTCTGACAGGCCCCGGCAAAAAAGTCCCTCTTTACCTCCGCTCCGTAATGCCGTTCCACTTCATCCAAGTAAGCCAAAGCATCTCCAAAATATACTGCCTCCATAGAAGTACCATAGCTGTCCCTCACCTGCATCCGCAGCATGTTTCTCTTCTTTCCGATCAGACGAGCTGCGAGAACTTCCACTTGTCTTTGCGCAAAAACCGGTTTCGGATTCCCTTTTCCAAAAGGCTCCAACAGCTCCAGTTCCTTTATAAACTCTTCTGTCACCTGTGCGAAAGGAAGCTCCATATCAATGGATACCTTTTCCTGCATGTCCTCCTCTTTCAAAGTACAGACTGCATTGATTCCCTGACGGAACCGCTCTACATTTTTTCTTGGAAGAGACAGTCCTGCTGCCAGTTTATGACCTCCGAACCGCGTCAGAAGAGCGCTGCACTTATTCAGCTCTTCATACATATGATAGGCTTCGATGGAACGTCCGGAACCTTTTACTTCCTCTCCTGAATCTGTCAGTACAAAAACCGGCTTATAATAATATTCCCTGATACGCCCCGCCACAATCCCGGCCAGACTTTCATGGCACTTTGGCAGATAAAGGACAAGTACTTTGTCCCGCCCTGCTGCTGTTTGTTCTACCAGTTCCATGGCCTGCTTTACTGCGTCCTCTGTCATATCTTTCCTGCTGTCATTCAACGCTTTCAGATCTCCTGCCAGAATATCCGCTTCCGCCTTTGTTCCGGCATCCAGAAGCTCCAGCGCTCTTTTGGCCGTATCCAGCCTTCCACTTGCATTCATGCAGGGTCCCATGACAAAGCCGATATGATAGCTGCTGATTCTGGCAGGATCGATCTTTGTACATTCCATAAGAGCTTTCAGTCCCAGATTAGAGGTAGACTGCAGCATTTCCAGTCCCTGCCTGACAAAGATCCGATTCTCCCCTGTAAGATCCATCACATCTCCCACTGTTGCAATCGCCACTTCTTCCATCAGATAATCGATATCTGCCGAATCTTTCCCCGAAGCTTCATACAAAGCTTCCATCAGTTTATAGGCAACAGCCGCTCCGCACAGCCCCTTGAAGGGATAGAGGCAGTCCGCTCTCTTAGGGTCCACCACTGCATCAGCCGGAGGAAGGACATACTTTCTCTCCCCATTTTCCTCCCGGTAGGGAATCTCGTGATGATCTGTCACAACAATGGTCATCCCAAGGCTCTTTCCATAGGCAATCTCCTCCGCTGCTGCAATTCCATTGTCACAGGTTATGATCGTGTCTGCCCCGGCTTCTTTTGCCCGGTCAATGAGATTTTGATTGATCCCGTAACCATCTGTCATGCGGTCCGGAATATCAATGTCTACTACTGCCCCAAGTCCCCGCAGGCCTTCCATCAATATATAAGTCGCATTTACTCCATCAATATCATAATCCCCGATGATACGGATTCTGGCTCCCTCCCGGATCTTTTCCAAAAGAATCTCTACCGCTTTGTCCATATCTTTCATCAGCATCCCATCATACAGATCGGCAATCGTTCCATAGAGATAATCCTGTATTGCCTGATCTCCGATAATTCCCCGGTTTCTTACAAGTACTGCCAGATAGGGACTGATATGGAATTTTCTGCTGATACTTTTAAAATCTGCTCCCTTTCTAAGTAAAACCCAACGCTCCATCTTTTTTCTTCCTTACTATGCAAAAGAGGAGTGCGCCGAAACTGCACCCCCCTTCTTCTGTTCTATTTTTTCTTTTTTCCTTTCTTTCCGGCCTTCGCTTCTTCCGCCTTCTTTCCGCCGATCTTCGTTTTCATTACATACCACAGAGCCCCTGTGATACATACGGAAGAATAGGCCCCGCATACGATACCAACCATCAACGGCAGTGCAAACTCCTTGATGGAGCTGACACCAAGCACATACAGCACTGCAATTGTCATGAAAGTAGTCAAAGAAGTATAAATACTTCTGGTAAGTGTCTGTGTGATACTCTTATTGACCAGATATGCAAGATCTGTCGTTTTTGTCTGCAGCTTAAGCTCCTCGCGGATACGGTCAAAAATGACAATAGTCGCATTGATCGAGTATCCGAAAATTGTCAGAAGGCAGGCAATAAAGGTATTTCCGACAGATATTCTCGCTGCTGCATAGAACACAATAACAACCAGAACGTCATGCAGGAGCGCCAGAACCGCACTGGTGGCAAACCGGATATCTTTAAACCGGAACCAGATGTAAAGCAGCATAAATACCGTCGCCACGATCACCGCAACCACTGCGTCTTGCCGCATCTCGCTGCTGACAGTGGAACTGATGTTTTCTGATGTGATCTTGCTTTCGTCTACCTGGAACTGATCTACAAGGGCCTGATTCAATTCCTCACGTGTATCCAGATCCAGTGTTACAGTCTTGATGATAACCTGATTGGTATCTGCAACCTTCTGTGTCTGTACGTTTTTGTCTCCCGTTACTTCTTCCACAACCGGAACAATCTGGGAGTCAATCTCATCGATCGTATAGTCTTCATTAAATGTCACATTGGTTGAAGTACCGCCCTCAAACTCCAGGCTATAAGCCATGGCTCCATTTCCTCTGGCGGAATTGATACCCATATATGCGGCACCTGCAATAATAACTACAAGAGAGATTGTAAAAAATATCGCTTTCTTCCCCACAAAATTAATGGGTTCTCTTTCTTTTCTCGGACGGTAGTAAAGTTTTTCATTTTTAAGTCCTACCGCATAAAATGCGAAGACGATCATTCTTGTAATGACGAGCGCTGTAAACATGGAAACAACAATACCGATTCCCAGAGTCTGTGCAAATCCTTTTACGCTTCCGCTTCCAAGGAACCACAATACGACTGCCGCGATCAAAGTTGTCACGTTTCCATCCACAATAGCTGACATCGCCTTGTGGAATCCGGCTTTCAATGCGTTTCGTACACTCTTGCCTTTTGTCATCTCTTCTTTTACACGTGCAAAAATGATGACATTGGCATCCACCGCCATACCGATACTCAGGATGATACCTGCAATTCCGGGCAGAGTAAGGGTCACATTAAATGCATTTAAAATTACCAGAACAAGCCCTGTATAAATCAGAAGCGCAAGGCTGGAAGCAAGTCCCGGCAAAAGATATACAAAGCACATAAAAAGGAATACAAGACCAAGACCGATCGCTCCGGCCATCAGACTTGTACTGATCGCCTGTTCTCCAAGCTGTGCTCCCACCACATTAGAACGCAGCTCTTCCAGCTCAAGCTGCAGCCCTCCGATACGGATAGTAGAGGCGAGATTTTCTGCTTCTTCATAAGTAAAGTTTCCTGTAATATAAGCCTGTCCTCCAGTGATTGCCTGCTGTACTGTCGGCGCACTGATCGTTTCCCCGTCATAAATAATTGCAATCTGGCTTCCTACATTGGCACTGGTAGCTTCTGCAAATTTATCCGTTCCTTCTTCGGTCAGATCCAGTTCTACCGAATACTCAGTGGCTCCGGTTGTACTGTTCTGCCCGGACTGGACAGAAGCCGTTTCTACATCTGATCCTGTGATAACCGTCTCCCCATCCATTGTCTGAAATTCCAGAGAACCCGGCTTACCGAGTTCATCCAGGATCGTATTTGCGTCAGTTACGCCTGGAATTTCAATATTGATCCGGTCGTCGCCTTCCTGATAGACACTGGCCTCCGTACTGTACTGTTCTACACGCCGCTGCAGCTTGTAGATCGTATCGCTCATTTCCTCGCTGGTAGGATTCTCGTCTTTTACCTGGTAAGTAATACTGACACCTCCGGCCAGGTCCAGGCCCAATGTAATATTTCTGGTCGCCCCTGTTCCCAGCTCGCCAAAGCCTTTGAAACAGGTAAAGGCAAGAAGCACCAGCAGCGCTGCTGTTACGATCAGGCTTATTATGCCCTTCTTCTTGTTCATCGCCTACACTCCTTCTTCTTCTATTTGCGCCATTGCCGCCTTCATCATAATCGCGCATTCCACACGCTTCCGCTGCATTTCACAGCCGATATCATAAGCATCATGGATGGTTCCATGGAAATTATAAGAGTTAGCCATGCAGCCGCCGCTGCAGTAAAATTTTGCAAAACAATCTTTGCATTTTTCCTTGGAGTAGACGCTGCATCCGCGAAATTCCTCGGCAATCTCCGGCTTTGTGATGCCTTCATCCACATTGCCCATCAAAAATTCTTCTTTTCCAACAAATTGATGACAGGGGTACAAATCTCCCCAGGGAGTCACTGCCAGATATTCTGTCCCGGACCCGCAGCCGGACAAACGTTTGGAAATGCAGGGACCTCCTTCCAGATCGATCATAAAATGGAAAAAATGAAAGCCCTTTCCTTCCTTCTCTCTTTCTATCATTATTTTAGCAAGCTTATCATATTCCTCACAGATCTTCGGGATATCCTCTTCGCGGATCGCATAGGGATCAGATTCCTCTCCCACTACCGGCTCGATAGACATCTGTTTAAAGCCAAGATCTGCAAAGTGAAGAATATCATTGGAAAAATCCAGATTATTTCTTGTAAAAGTTCCTCTGATATAATATTTCTCCTGGTTTCTGCTCTCAGCAAGTTTCTGGAACTTCGGCACGATCAGGTCATAGCTTCCCTTGCCGTTCCGGAAAGGTCTCATCTGATCGTTAATTTCCTTTCTTCCGTCCAGGCTCAGCACCACATTGTCCATCTCTTTATTGATAAACTCCTGTATCTCATCATTCAGGAGCACACCGTTGGTTGTTACAGTAAAGCGGAAATGTTTATCATGGATCTTTTCCTGTTCCCTGCCGTATGCCACCAGATCTTTCACTACCTGCCAGTTCATCAGTGGCTCTCCGCCAAAGAAATCCACTTCCAGGTTCCTCCTGCTGCCGGAATTTTGTATCAGAAAATCCAGCGCTTTGCGGCCCACTTCATAGCTCATCAGCGCCCTTCGGCCATGATATTCTCCTTCTTCCGCAAAGCAGTATTTACAGGCAAGATTACAGTCATGGGCAATATGAAGACAGAGTGCTTTGACAACCGTCTTTCTCTTCTTCACTTCCCCCACATAAGACTCATAGACATCCTCTGTAAAAAGCCGTCCTTCCCGGGTAAGCTCTTTAATGTCATCCAGAGCATCTTCTATATCTTCCTTTTTATATGTATCCTGCATTCGTTCAAGGAGCATTTCTTTTGTCTCCGGCTGTTCCAGACTTTCGATGGTAGGATCTTCTTTTCCTTCCTGCAAAAGCTCCAGCATCCGGTAACACAGATCGTCCACAAGATGAACGGCTCCGCTGTACACATCCAGGACAATATTATATCCATTGTTACGGTACTGATGTATCACCTTTCGTACCCCTTTCTGTCGCTAAAATTCCTCTAAAAAAGCACAAAATGTATCGTATAGGAACCTGGGTTCCTATACGATACAAAAATTACCTTATTATTGATCTTTTCTGTTCATCAGATTCCTATTTCTTCTGTTCGCATGTCTGATTTCCTACTGTGCAGGAAGTTTTACAAGCGGATTGACAGGATGTCTGACATTCCCCACATCCACCTTTTTTCATTGTATTGTTTAAGGTCTGTGTGTTTAATGTTTTTATGTGTTTCATCCTTGCAGCCTCCTTCTCTTACTTTAACTTATGCTATTATAGCACATGCCCCTGCTTTTTGGAAGCACTTTTTTAGGAAATCATTCCCCCGATCATACCTCCTCCCGCACACAGAAGAAAGGTTGTCACCATGTGTATTCCGCTGCCGTCAAGGCTTCTGTACACTCCCAAAGTAATGAATACAAGGAGCAGAAAATACAGGATTCCTATTGCCAGCCCCCATACAAACCGCCTTACTTTGGCTGTTTTTCCGATCACGATCCCTCCTACCAGAGTCGCTGCAATGTAGATAGCAACAATGCCTGCCGATACTGCCTGCTCCCCCAGATCAAGCTTATACAGCAAAAAGGCCAGCCCCACAAGGAGCACTCCTGTTACAATGTACGAAATCAAAAGTACCTTTAACACCCACAATATTTTTGTTTCTTTCCCCATCTTCCTATCCATATCCTTTTCTCCTTGTCCAGTCATTTCCTATCTAATTGATATGAAAAGACCGGGGCGTTTATGAGTAGGATATGGATTTTTTTACTGCTCCATCTGACGGCCCAGAAATCCCGCACCACAGGCGGCCAGTTTTATTTCTGTATCGTTCATTTTTTTTCTGTCGTCTGCCTCTAAAAGGATCACGCCTCCAATGACATCTCCCTCGGAAAGAATGGGAGAAATTACTTCCTGGCTGTATCCGCTGTGTTCCTCCGTAATTTTTATAAATCCTTTATCTCCCTGCAACGCAAAGATATCACGGCGCCCTTCCAGCGCCTTTTCCAGTGCTTTGGTAATGAATTTCTCCTGAAAATCTTTTTTCCCGCTTCCGGAAGCCGCCACTATCTGATCCATATCGCAGATACAGACCAGCCTCTCTGAGGTCTGCGCCAGACTGTCTGCATACTGTGCGGCAAACGCCGACAGTTCCCCGATGGGAGAATACTTTTTCAGGATAATCTCTCCTTCCCGGTCAGTAAATATTTCCAGCGGATCTCCTTCCCGGATTCTCAAGGTCCTCCTGATCTCTTTTGGAATGACCACCCGTCCCAGATCATCGATCCGCCTTACAATCCCCGTTGCCTTCATAATAAAATTTCCTCCATTTTACATTCTTTCCATTTATCTTGCTTTTTGTAGATAACGGTAGTATCTGTAAAATAGAGGAAATTATACTCTTCCATCTGCCTTTTCTAATCTTTTATTTTAAAAAGTCTGCCTCTGAATCCGGGCCATACATGTCCCTGAAAATACTCATACGCATTGTCATATATCCACAGCAGGATCTGACCTCCAATCAGCACTGCTGCCGCCATCCCTCCGGATAGCTTCTGTGAAAACAAAATCTCCTGAAAAAATACCACAAGAGGAATGTACATTAGATTAAACAAAACAAATTTCATTCCAAAAAAAATCCCTCTTCTTTGAACTTTTCCCGGGCCTTTTGCAAGAAGTCTCCACATCCCTTCCACCGCAGTAATATAAAATCCCATGGCGGCAAAAGTAAGCACATAAAATTTATTCGGCGCCAAAATCACTCCCAGCAACACTGCCGCCAGATAAAAGGCAACTCCCATTTTCATGCCCATCTCACGGATCACAATTCCGACAAAATAGGATCCTGCTGCCAGAAAAAACAGTGTCCCTGTTTCAAACACACTGCCCAGCGCCATGCAAAGAACACATAACGCAAGCAGCAGTCCCCCAAACGCCATCATCTTCGTCTTTACATGCATTGACAAAGGTCTCCTCCCATACATTCGCAGCACTGGTCTGCAATACAAAGATCGCAGCATATATTTCCTGTTCCGCAGCTTCCTCCTCCCATTCCATATCCGCCGTAAGGATTACTCTGATACCTTCGGCTGTTAAATTCGATCTGATTCAGAAGCTGCCTGTACTGTACATTATTCGGTTCCATATTGACTGCCTGAGCCGCATGATCTCTTGCGACAATATTATTTCCAAGTCCTGCATTGGCAAAGGCGCTTGCATAATACCACATAGAAGTCCGGTTTGGCATACGATTCAAAAGATTCAGCGCTTCCTGATATCTCCTGTTATTGATAAAATTAATGACCGCCTGCATCTCCACATCCTGATCGCCGGATGACTGTTGCTGATATCTTCCATAATTATAAGAATTGGATGTCTGTCCTCCGCCTGTTGACCTCTGGCGCATAATCTCATCGTATGCTTCCTGTATTTCCTTGAACTTTTCTTCCGCAAGATCTGCCAGCGGATTGTCTACATTGGCATCCGGATGGTACTTTCTGCTCAAATCCCTGTAAGCTCTTTTTACCTCATCATCAGATGCATTGGGAGAAACCCCCAGAACATCATATGGATTTTTCGTCATTGTTTTTTTCGTCCTCTCTTCTATCGGTTTCTTTTTCTTTCTCTTGTATACTTCGATAACGATTCCATACTCCATCATACAAAATATTTCTTAAAATGTCTATATCTAATAAACAAGGAAGTTTTTCAAATTCCGCACTGCACTCGCCCATCATCATACACAGGATGTCCCTCATCCTCTCCTCATAATCTTCCTTTTCTGAAAGTTGTTTCAACGGGTTGTATCTGCCGGCTCTTTGATCCTCCTTCAAATCCTCATAGGCATCCATGATATAAATAAATTTCCCCAAATAAAATCCCATTCTCCTCAATGTTTCTGCCCATACATCTTCCCGGACAGCCAGCATCTCTCCCATCATACGGCCGAAACATCCTGCCGTTCTGTCAATATCAGCGCTGCTCTCTCTTTCCAGGGCTGAAAGTTCTTTCAATTCTTTTTCAAAGACACGGCTCTGTCTCTCATAAATATGAGAGAGTTTTTCCTTTTTGGACTGCAGCAGTTTTGTTCCAATCAGACTTTTTTTCTTTCTGTCATCTTCCCAATCGTCTTTTAAATGATAGTAAGACATCAAAATATTCATATCTGCACAGTATCCTGTCATTTCATTCAAAAGCATTTTCTGCCTTTTGACCGGATGTACTTTACAGCGATGCTCTTCCTGAATATTCGGGCTCTCATACAGGGAATGCAAAAAGATCAGCACAAAAGTCATATCATATGTAAGCGTCATCTGCCCCATAGCTCCATATTTCTTTTTCAGTTCCTGACACAGTCCGCAGTAATATGCTTTATATCTTCTGAAGTCCTTCATTTTGAGCTCCGGCTCATAAATTCTTATATATCCAAACATTTGCTCTCCCTGCACTTTTTATCTAAAATATTCTGCCAGTTATTGTATCAGATTTCCTGTGTTTCCGTCAATTCACCTCCCACCCCTTTTCAATATGCCCTTGTAAAGAAGGGGTACTCTTCGTTATAATAAAAGAAAAAATTTTCTAGGAGGAATATCATCATGAGCAAAATTGATGAAGTAAGAAGCGCCATGGTACAGGCAATGAAGGCCGGTGACAAGGCGACAAAAGAAACTCTGTCCATGCTCCTTGCCGCTTTAAAAAATAAAGCAATCGACAAACGGGCCGATCTGACTGAGGAAGAAGAAATTCAGGTTGTTATGAAGGAGATCAAACAGACAAAGGAAACTCTTGAAATGACACCGGCTGACCGCACGGAAATCATCGAAGAATGCAAAAACAGACTGGCTGTCCTGGAACAATATGCGCCTGTCATGATGGGCGAAGATGAGATTCGCGGCATTATCACTGCAACTCTAAAAGAGCTTGGAATCGAAACTCCCGCCTCCTCTGATAAAGGCAAGATCATGAAAACCCTTATGCCCAAAGTAAAAGGAAAGGCTGACGGAAAGCTGGTAAATGAACTGGTTGGAAGCTATATCAAATAGTTAAAAACATAACAGGGGACGTAGTAAAGTTCAATTTCAATGTCATTAAGTTTAGAAAATGAGTCCTCAAAAGAAAGACAGTGTTGATATCCAAATCTACGCTGTCATTCTTTTATGCAGACCGATAAAGCAGACCGCTGTCTGCTTCAAATTCCTGTTCCGTATTTTCCCCTTTTATGCTATCCTATAAGTGAAATAGATCACTGCTTTTGGGGAAGGTGTTCTGGGAAAACTTCTTTCCCTTCTTATTGGGACTTTATATTTAAGCAGTAATATTTCAACATCTGGCGGCGCTGTCCCATTTGGACAGCGCCATGATTTTAAGCAGATATCTACTGCTGTACTCAGGCTGATCTGATAATCATATTTCCAAGATGTTTTTTGGGGAAGCGAGATGTGAAACAGGATGCTTTTACAATAATTGAACATGATGACTTTTGCATACAGTTCCTGCAGGACATACTCTATTCTTTTTGAATGAAGCGCACTGGCCCCAAGATTATATTTTAGCTGGGAAAATGCTGTCTCTATCATCCAACGCATACGGTAGAGTTCCTGGAGCATTCCAACGGGCATTTCTTCTTTGGACAGATTCGTAAAAAGGATCTCGGAAAGATCTTCGTTTACTTTCAACTTTATCACTCGTAGTTTCATCGGATATTCCGTTTGCTCTTCCGTAAAAAAGTCAAACTTTGCACCGGATCGGATCCGTTTGTAGAGTTCCGGCTGTTCTTTGGTGCCACGGCAGTGTTTTTTACAGATGACGACAGGACATTCCACATCGAATTGTTCCTGATCGGGAATGGCTAAACTGGAAAGGATCCCCCTGTCTCCCTGCCGTCCCCGGATCACAAAATTCCATCCTTTTTCCAAGATATGTGCAAAGGTATTATAACTTTCATATCCCCGGTCGGCAGTAAGGATGACTTTGCTGGAAATTTCCGTTTGTGCCAGCATGGTAATAAGGGCGGAGTGTTCATCTTTTTCATGGACAGGCTGAAACAGGACCTGATCAAAAATACCGCTGTTTAGATGGTATAAAGCGTTTAGATGGATTGCGTTTTTCCCTTTTTGTGTGTTAGGGATCTTTCGATGGCAGAGAGGTTCTTTTTTATTTTCCGGGAAGGAGAGCTCTGAACCGTCAGCAGCAAGAAGATGATAGCCATGGAAGTTGGAATGTTTGGGGAGAGAGGCCGTAAAAACAGAAAAGAGGACTTTCATAGTATTGGGCTTGAGTTTGCCGCGCTGTTGCAGCATGGCGGAAGAGGTAGGAAGATCCGGGCGATAGGAGAAAAAGTCCAAAAGTTCCTTATCCAAAGACTTAGCGCCTAAAGAAAGAAGGAAACGTAAGGTATCAAAAAAGGAAATTTTTCTGGAACGGGAAAAATCTTTTCCGGGACGTTTTACATAAGAATCAGAACTACGGGACATTTTTTTCATAATGTGTATTAATTTTTGTTTTGTGATAAGGGAATAATCAGCCATTTGAAACCTCCAAAAAAGTATATATTCAAATGGCTTCGCCACAAATTTTGTATGATTTGTCAAGTGTTTTCATCAAAAAAGCATGGAATATTTCTTGTTCCATGCTTTTCGAATCTTAATTTCTAAACTTAATGACATTGAAGTTCAATTTTACTACGTCCCCTGTTATGTTTTTAACTATTCTGTTTCCTCTGCCTGATCGTCTGTCTGCACTTCGTCTGCATACGGATCTGTCTCGTCCTGCTTCATTGTCACACTCAATTTATTGAAGTCTACCTTATCCCAAACGCGGTTATTAACATCAATCTTGGCGTCATCCCGCCATTCCGATATGGTATCGTCCAAAAGCTTCTGCTGCCGCTCCTGCACAATTTCTGTCTTCTTCGTATCTGTGGCTTCCCGGTCAAAAAGGCTGGTCACTCTGGCCACATAATAGCCTCCTGTACTCTCCACTACTCCTGTAGTACCGCCTTCCTCCAGCTTATCCATTTCAGCCACCAGCTCTTCCGGATATCCGGTAGATTCTGAATCAAAAGTTCCTTCCACAGCTTCATATCCCTGCTGTGACGCATAAGCAGAAAAATCTGAGGCGCCTGCTGCTCCTGCTGCAAATTCCTCTGCCTGTGTTTTCAATTCTGCCTTCTCCTCATCCGTCATCTCGCTGGAATTTCCTTCTTCATCTGTTGTGGTAAAACTGAACGTCACATACTGCATTTTCTTCTGAGCTGCCTCTTCATCAGAAACTTCTGTATCCGCCCCTGCCATCACTGCATCCTGCACTTTCTTCTGGATCGTCATAAGTTCCAGTATACGCTCTACGGTATCTGTATTTCCCGATACTTTTTCCTTCTCTTCAAGACCGTTATTTTCATCGAACTGCTTTGCCGCCTCTTTGATGGAATTTTCTTCCTCCTCCGTCAAAGCAATATCATAATCTCCCATATGATCTTCCATCAGATACATATTCTCTAAAGATTCCAGAACAGAATCCTTCACTGTATCCTCATAGGATTCCCCATCTGAAGATCCCTCGCTGTTCCACATATCATCGCCCAAATACCCTGCATAATATGTCTCATACTGCGCCTGTGTGTACCGCGCCAGAAAATTGGCAAGATCTGCCGTGATCTCTTTATCATCTACAGTCACTACCACATCACTGCCGTCAAAACTTCCGCAGCCGGACAGAGATGCCGCCGCCAGCACCCCTGCCAGCAGACAGATAACTGCTCTTTTTTTCATGGTTTTTACACCCTCCTTCGTATTGCTGACTCTGTCATTATACCGTTTTTCTTCTATTCAAGCAATCCTTGCATGGAAATTAACACATTTTTCACTACTTCCAGAATATCTTCGTCTTTCTCCTTCTTATTAAAGCCCTTTTTCTGATAAATAAAACACGGTGTTTCTTCCGCCCGGAAAACGAGACTTCCCTTATAGCTTTCCAGCATAGCCGGAATCCTGGCCGGGTTTACCCTGGCCTTCTCGTACATCGTAAAAATATACTGCTCTCCCTTTTGTTCTACTGCTGTAACGTAAACCTGGTGAGCCATCGCTTTCAGATTTGCGATCTTAAGAAGCTGCTGCACCTTTTTTGGTATATCTCCAAACCGGTCGATCAGTTCTTCCAACATGTCTTCCATCTCTTCTTCATTCTCAATAGCAGCAATCCTCTTATAAACATCCAGCTTCTGATATTCATTGGGAATGTAGGATTCCGGAATATAGGCATCCACATTGAGATCTATCGTCGTTGTGTAAGTCTCTTCCTCCATCTCTCCTTTCAAATGTTTCACTGCTTCATTCAACATTTTACAATAGAGATCATATCCTACCGCTTCCATGTGACCGTGCTGTTCTGCTCCCAGAAGATTTCCGGCACCCCGGATTTCCAAATCCCGCATGGCAATCCGGAATCCGGATCCAAGGTCCGTAAACTCCCGGATAGCGGACAATCGCTTCTCGGCCACTTCTTTGAGCATTTTGTCTTTCCGGTAAAGGAGGAAAGCATAAGCCATCCGATTGGAACGCCCGACTCTGCCGCGAAGCTGGTACAGCTGGGAAAGTCCCAGCCTGTCAGCATCATGGATGATCATCGTATTGACATTGGAAATGTCAAGTCCCGTTTCAATAATTGTTGTAGAGACAAGAACATCAATCTCCCGGTTAATAAAAGCATACATGATCTTTTCCAGTTCATGTTCCCTCATCTGCCCGTGAGCAAAAGCAACGGAAACTTCCGGCACAAGCCTTTGTATTCTTGCCGTCACCTCGGCAATATCTTCCACGCGGTTGTAGACATAGTATACCTGCCCCTGCCGGGCACATTCCCTCTCTATGGCCTCCCGTATCATTTCTTCATTGTATTCCATGACATAGGTCTGTATAGGCATTCTCTCCTGCGGAGCTTCCTCCAGAACGCTCATATCCCGGATTCCGATGAGGCTCATATGGAGAGTACGGGGAATCGGCGTTGCCGTCAAAGTCAGAACATCCACATTTTCTTTCAGCTTTTTAATCTTTTCCTTATGTTGTACGCCGAATCTTTGTTCCTCATCAATAATCAGAAGTCCCAGATCCTTGTATTTTAAATCGTCGCTCAGAACCCTGTGAGTACCGATCACAATGTCAACAAGGCCTCTTTTCGTATCTTCTATGGTTTTTTTCTGCTGAGCCGGAGTTCGGAAACGGCACATGAGATCTACACGGACCGGAAATTCTTTCATCCTCTGCAAAAACGTATTGTAATGCTGCTGTGCAAGAATCGTTGTCGGCACCAGATAGACAACCTGTTTATTTTCCTGTACAGCTTTGAAGGCGGCACGAATAGCGATTTCGGTTTTCCCGTATCCTACATCTCCACAGATCAGACGGTCCATGATCTTATGGCTTTCCATGTCTTTTTTTACCGCCTCAATAGCCAGAAGCTGATCTTCTGTCTCTTCAAAAGGGAACATCTCCTCAAATTCTTTTTGCCAGACGGTATCTTCTCCGTAAACATAGCCTTCCTTTTCCTGTCTTGCCGCATACAGCTGCACCAAATCTCTTGCAATTTCTCTTACCGCTCCCCGGACCCTTGTTTTTGTCTTGGTCCACTCCTGAGTACCAAGGCGATTCAGTTTCGGCTTCTTGGCGTCTGCACTGGCATATTTCTGGATCAGATCAAGCTGGGTAGCCGGAATATAAAGATTGCCTCCCTTTGCATAGGAAATCTTCATATAATCCTTGGCTACTTTATCTACCACAATCTTTTCAATTCCCTGATAAATTCCAAGTCCATGATTCTCATGGACAACATAATCTCCTGGCTTAAGCTCTGAAAAACTTTGGATCTTCCGTCCTTCATAGGATTTTCTTTTCTTTTTCTTTCTGACCTTTCCAAAAATATCCGTCTCGGAAATGACCTGAAATTTCAGCATAGGGTATTCATAGCCTTCCGCCACATGGCCGTAAGCTGTCATGATTTCCCCCGGAAGTACCTGCCGATCCATTTCATCACTGTAAAAGCTGCTTAAGTTATAATCACGCAGATCCTCGGCAAGACGTTTCGCCCGTGTTCTGGAACCGGAAAGAAGCACAACTTTGTACCCTTCCCTTTTCAGTCTCTTCAGATCTCTTGTCAGCATTTCAAAACTGTTATTGTAGGGATTGATCCCTTTTGTCTGTATATGATATTTAGCCCGTACCTTAAACTGAGGACACTTTGTATCAAGAGAACAGAAACCGATACTGCAGCGGCGGTTTATTTTTTCCGTAATTTTTTCAGTATGGTAAAGCTGCATCTCCCTGTCGCTGACCTCATACCCGCTCTCCAGTCGTTTCGCCTGTGCTTCTACGAACTCCTCTTCTACTGCTTTCCCTTTTTCCAAAAGTCTGGCCGGCTCGTCCAGAAAAATCAACGTTCCCTTTTTTGGGAAATAATCCAGAAAAGATACACTTTCGGCTGTCTCCTTTTCCATATCCTCTGTTGGATAAATACAGACAGATTCCAGATTTTCAATGGAACGCTGACTTTCCACATCAAAGGTCCGAATAGAATCTACTTCATCATCCCACAGTTCAATCCGGACCGGAAGCTCCTCTGTCAGCGGATAAATATCCAGGATCCCCCCTCTCACTGCAAACTGTCCGGGGCCTTCCACCTGCTCTTCCCTGTCGTATCCATTAGCCGCAAGAGCCTTTTGAATCTCCGGAAAATCTATGATTTCGCCGTTTTTAATCTCCAGTACTTTTCCCTGTATAACTTCTCTTGACTGCAGAACGTCCATAAATCCGTCAAAACTGGTTACAACCGTAATGTTCTTCTGTTCCAGGATTGCCTGTATCACTGTCATTCGCTGGCGCATCAGCTCCTTACTGCGGATATCCGCCTGGTAAAAAAGAAAATCCTTTGCCGGATACAGATATATGTTTCCATCCAGGAACCGGTATTCCTCATAAATCTGCTTTGCCTTTGATTCACTGGAACAAGCGATGACTTTATAATCACAGCCATCGCCAAGCGCATACATCAGATGAGTTTTCTGAGAATTGACGCAGCCCGATATCTGCAGCATTCCCGGTTCTTTCTCTCTCTGTTTCCATATTTCTTCAAATTCCGCCAGTTCATGCAGGGGCCCTGTCAAGGCTTCCATAATCCTTTCTCTCCTATTCTTATGATCTTTTTGTCTCCTCACCGGACCGGGCAGCATCCTTCTTTGCTTTGCGGTTAAATTCATTCATTGCCGCCTCGATCTCCCCGGATACCATCATTTCCACAGCCTTGACTGCACGGTGATATCCCTCTTCCATCTGCTGCCTTTCCTCTTTGGAGAAATGCCCCAGCACATAATCCGCCAGGTCATATTTCTTCGGCTTTTCACCGACGCCTACCTTAATTCTTAGAAAGACATCTGTCCCAAGATGAGAAATAATGCTTTTTATTCCGTTATGTCCTCCCGCGCTTCCTTTTTTTCTTATGCGAAGCTGTCCTACGTCAAGGCTCACATCATCATATATGACGATCAGCTCTGCCTCCTCGTCAATCTTATAATAATCTGCAAGTCCTCTGATGCTCTCTCCGCTTAAATTCATATAAGTCTGGGGTTTTGCCAGAATCACCTTTTGTCCTTCGATGATCCCTTTGCCGATCAAGGCGCGGTTTTTCCGGTAATCCACGGAAATATTATATTCGTCCGCAATAGCATCTATGACATCAAATCCCACATTATGTCTGGTACCCTCATAGGGCAGACCGGGATTTCCAAGCCCTGCAATAATAAACATTTGTTCTTCCACCTCATTTCTTACTTTTCCATTCTACAGGAAGCCGGCAGATTTGTCACGCAAAACCCATCCTGCCGGAATATTTCTCTGCTTCCGCTCATATATTATATAGAGTACAAATACACATTCAGACACAGGAGGCCTTTATGAGTTCCAAAACTAAAATTTTTGTGCTACATATGAAAGAGATCATATACACCGCCGTTTTTGCTGTATTGGCTATCGTTCTGATCCTTCTTCTTGTATTTATGTTTCTTCCCGGACACAGCAAAAACGAAACTCCCGAAAAAAAATACAAAGAAGGAGTATACACTTCTTCTTTCACTTTAAACAATACGGAACTGGAAGTAGAGGTGTCCGTCGACGAATCTCAGATTGATTCCATCCGTTTTTCCAATATGGATGAGACAGTAGATGCCATGTTTCCGCTTGTTCAGCCGGCCATGGAAGATATAGCCCAGCAGATCTGTGAGACACAGTCTCTGGAAAACATCCAATATTCCGAAGATTCCGCATACACCTCGCAGATCATCATAGACGCCATTAAAAATGCACTGAAAAATGCCGAAATCGAATAACATCACCCAAAAACGAAGGGCATGTGTATAAAAAGGAGTTCCGCAAACGGAACTCCTTTATCAAGTACAGCCGCTTCAGCGACATCTTTTTATCTAAGTGGGTACGCCTCCTGCCGGAAGACTTCGCGCACCGGCGCTAACCTTCTACGATCAGATACTTACCGCTTGGGAGGGCGAACACTTCGGAAGCCTCTTCCAACTCTTCCATAGACATATCCTCCATGTCGATGCCCTCTTCCCGAAAGAATGCAGCTACTTCTTCAATGCTGTCCACTACTACCGCCATACATTCCTCCAGAAATGCCTCTGCTTCTTCCGGTGTCTCTGCTACCGGCTCATCAAAAAGCTGGCTTTGATTTTCCAAAAACACCTGTAAACATTCCTCATCATACTCATACATTGCTTTGTCCTCCCTCTTTTATTGCATGCTTTTTCCTGACGGGATCTCTCGGCGTTGTGCCCTATACATATGCAAGCAGTTCCCTCGGGCTGTCTATCAAAGTCATAGCCCCCGCCTTCTCCAGCGATACCCGGTCACGAAATCCCCAGGTCACTGCAATTTCCTGAACGCCGGCCGCCTCTGCGGTTTTCACATCCACTTCCGAATCCCCGACATACAGACATTCCTCCCGTGATATCCCCATCTCCTCAAGAAGCTTCCATACTCCGGAAGGATCCGGCTTCCTGGCAAGGTTCTCACACTGTCCCTGCACATAGTCGAACACATTCTCTCCAAATATCTGTTTTACTACGTCCACCGTCTGCCCGTGAGGTTTATTGGAAAGCACTGCCAGTTTGATTCCCCGCACTTTAAGCTGTTCCAGAAGTTCTAAGATCCCTTTGTACGGTGTTACATGATATGTACAGTTTGCACTGAATATTCTTCCATATACCGCCATTCCTTCTTCAATACGGCTTAAATTAGCATCTCCGGAGGCTTTCAATGCTTTTTCCATCAAATATCTGGCACCGTTTCCTACAAACAGCCTGCATTGTTCTTCCGTAATTCGAGGCAGCCCCATCTCTTCCAATGTCAGGTTTACTGAATAAGTTAGGGAATCCAGGGTATCTGTCAATGTTCCATCCAAGTCAAAAATACAGCCTCTCATAATATGTTGCTCCTTTCTTCTTCATCTATCATAGTATGAAGCGCCCAAAATTTCAATGCCCTGAAGGAAAAAACATTCCCGCTCTGTTTTTATACTTTTATCCAGCCGGCGGGAATATTTTTTTCTCATATTTTCAGATTTGTTATGCACTCAAATACTGCCGCATTACTTTCAAAGCATGCTTTTCCAGCCTGCTGACCTGTGCCTGTGAAATTTCTATCTCTTCTGCCACTTCCATCTGTGTCTTCCCTTCAAAGAAACGCAGACGGATAATATATCTCTCCCGGCTTGTCAGGCGGTCCATAGCAGCTTCTAAAGAAAGATCTTCAATCCATTTCTCTTCTCTGTTCTTCTTATCGCTGATCTGATCCATGACATACAGGGCGTCTCCTCCATCGTTGTAAACAGGCTCCTGCAGACTCATAGGTACCTGTATCGCGTCCAGCGCAAACACAATATCTTCTTTGGAAATTCCAATCTCATCAGCGATTTCCTGTACCGTTGGTTCCTTCAGGTTCTCCCGCATGTAGTGTTCTTTCGCGTAAATCGCTTTGTATGCCGTATCTCTCAAGGATCTGCTGACACGGATCGAATTATTATCCCTCATATACCGCCGGATCTCTCCAATGATCATCGGCACTGCATAAGTAGAAAATTTAACATCAAGTTCTGTATTGAAATTATTAATTGCTTTGATCAGTCCAATGCATCCAATCTGGAAAAGGTCATCCGGATTTTCATTGCTTCCCGAAAAACGTTTGATCACACTTAACACAAGCCGCAGATTTCCTTTGATATATTCCTCCTTTGCCGCTTCATCCCCTTCTTTCATGCGCGCCAGCAAATCTTCTTTTTCCTCCTCTGTAAGTAGCGGAAGCTTCGCTGTATTTACGCCGCATATTTCAACCTTACCCTGTGCCATAATCTGAATCCTCCTTATTGAACGTATCTGCCGTCATTTGATTACGTACAATAAGATTTTTCTCATTATGTCTTTTCCTTATACTGTACCAGCTGGAAATAAAAAAAGTTTTAGCCCTTGACAAGGGCCAAAACTTTTTCTTCACTTTTTCACATTATTGCACAAGAGACTGCTATGGTTCCCATTTGTCCGCCAGATTCTGAATCTGAGATTCCAGCTTTGCAAGATCCTTGTTGGAGAGTCCTTCGTTTTTCATTACAACTTCCACCAGACGTTTTGCTGCCGCAACCGCTCTGTCAAACGCATTCTGCGCTCTGACTCTTGCCGGCTTCTCTGCAGATTTCTTCGGAATCTTTATGCCGGCAGTCACGATTCTGTTTTCCATCAGATCAACACATCCGCCTGAGTATGGGGCAAATGCCGGACAGCCGATCTCCTTTTCTACCGTTTCTGCAAAAGCATCCGTCACTGTATCTTCGCCATGAACCACAATGACACGATCCGGTTTCTTCTCAAAACCTTTCAGCCAGTTTAAGAGTCCGTTTCTGTCCGCATGTCCGCTGATCCCTTTTATAGACTCAATCCTTGCATTAACTGTAATGTTCTCACCGAACAGTTTCACACTCTCTGCTCCTTCCAGCAGCTTTCTTCCCAGCGTGCCGACTGCCTGGTAACCCACGAAGCAGATGGTACATTCCTCTCTCCACAGATTATGCTTCAGATGATGGCGGATCCGTCCTGCTTCGCACATACCAGAGGCAGAGAGTATCACTTTCGGACGTTCATTCAGATTAATCTGTTTGGATTCCTCTGTTGTGATGGTTGTTTTCAATCCCGGGAAAATAAGGGGGTTGATCCCCTGTTCCACCAGCGCCATCGCTTCCTCATCAAAACAGGATTTTACGTTTTTGTTAAACACTGAAGTTGCCTCGATTGCAAGAGGACTGTCCACATAGACTTCAAAGTTCTGATATTCCGGGAGAAGCCTTTTCTCTTTGATCTCACGGATAAAATATAACAGTTCCTGTGTACGCCCCACAGCAAAAGATGGAATAACCACATTTCCGCCTTTATCAAAGGTTTCTTTCAGGATCCTTGTAAATTCTCCCACATAATCCGGAATCTCCTCCCCGTGGGTCCGGTCGCCGTAAGTGGATTCGATCACTACATAGTCTGCCTCTTTCACCGGCTGGGGATCCCGGATAATAGGCTGATTAATGTTGCCTACATCACCGGAAAATACGATTTTTTTCGTAACATTTTCTTCGGTCACCCACACTTCTATACTGGCTGAACCAAGCAGATGTCCCATATCGTTGAAACATACCTGAACGCCCGGACACAGATCGATCTTCTGCCCGTAATCGCAAGGGGCCAAAAGAGAGATGGCCATATCTGCATCCGCCATTGTATAAACAGGTTCGTAAGGCTCTTCCCCGCTCCTTTTGGCCTTGCGGTTTCTCCATTCCGCCTCAAATTCCTGAATATGGGCGCTGTCACGAAGCATAATGCTGCACAGATCTGCAGTAGCAAACGTGGTTACAATGTCTCCTTGAAAGCCTTGTTTGCATAAAAGCGGCAGGTTTCCGGAATGGTCAATATGGGCATGGGTCAGAAGGACATAGTCCACATCCCCGGCACTGACAGGCAGTTTCTGATTCTCATAAAGATCCGGTCCCTGCTCCATCCCACAGTCAATCAATATATTTTTTCCGCATGCTTCCAGAAGATGACAACTTCCGGTCACTTCATGGGCAGCTCCAATAAAGCTCAGACGCATATCACCAACCCCTTTTTCTTTTCATTGTAACACCTTTTTCAGAAAGTGACTATGAATATTTTACCATCTCCCTTCGCAGCCGCTGCATAATTTTCTTCTCCAGCCTGGAGATGTAAGACTGAGAAATCCCCAGCATATCTGCCACTTCTTTCTGCGTCTTCTCTTCCCCATCCGGCATACCGATACCAAATCTCATTTTTATGATCGTCTGCTCCCGGCCGGACAGCCTCCCGAGAGCTTTCACAAGAAGTTTTTTCTCTACTTCCTGTTCCAGGTCCCGATATATGGTGTCCTCCTCTGTTCCGAGAATATCCGACAAAAGGAGCTCATTTCCATCCCAGTCCACATTTAAAGGCTCGTCAATCGAAACTTCCATGCGTGTCTTGTTATTTCTTCTAAGATACATTAAGATCTCATTTTCAATACATCTGGATGCATAGGTGGCCAGTTTGATATTTTTTCCCGGATCAAATGTATTAATTGCCTTGATCAGCCCAATCGTCCCGATCGATATCAGATCCTCCACTCCAACGCCTGTATTGTCAAACTTTTTTGCAATATACACTACCAGCCTGAGGTTATGTTCAATCAATATTTTGCGGGCGCTTTTGTCTTCCTCTGTTCCCAGCATTGCGATCGCGCGGCTTTCCTCTTCCACTTCCAGCGGAGCAGGAAGAATATCGGATCCTCCGATATAGTGTACATCTTTTTTATCCGGGAAAAAAAACGTACGGAAATTCGGCATTACTTTCAGTTTAAATTGATTTGGCACAGCTATTTTTATCATCATGTTTCGTTTCCTCCAATCTATGTATCAGGATTTATGATCATCCTGTATTCTCCATCTGAAGATATTTTCTCTTCACTGATCCCTACCATCGGCTTATCCACCCATTTCTCATTCTCTCCGGCAATACGCAGGCTATCCAGAACGGCAACAGGCATAACAGCGTTTTTTCTGCCTATCGTATGATAGGAAATATACCGGATTCCTTCCGGGATTTCCTTACCAAACAGTTCTTCTGCCGTCTGGCTCTCTATGATGTTTACCGGCTTTCCCGTCAGTTTATCCCGCAGTGTGTTTCCGGTATCTATCAGAGCCGGCACTGTCACACACCGTCCATTTACATATAGTTCCACATCACACCGGCACTGCCCGGTCTTGAAAATCAGATCCAAAATCTTCCATATTCCCGATGAGATGTAATAGCACCCTACTGCCAGTACAAAAAAAAGACTTCCGATCTCCACATACTGGCATACATGCTCCAAAATCCCTCCCAGCAAAAAACTTGTGATGTACAGAAAAAAAAGCGCTTTCCACAGTTTTTTGTCCCATTTGAGGTGTAAAGCAATTTTCAGCATCAGGATATTCACAACGCCATGAAACAGAAGAAATTTCAAAAACGGCCGGGGAACAGGAAGTGCGACTATCAGACAGGTAAGAAGAGCTCCTGTCAATGCTCCCAGTGAGATATTTCCAAGCGTGGCAGTGCATTTCAATATCTTTTTTATCAGCAGGAGCAATATGTAGTCCATCATAAAGTTGACGAGAAACAGTATGTCTATATACAGTTCATAATACACGTTCCACCTTCTTTCTCTTTTGCACTTCCGGCATAGGGCGGCCTGAAAGCCTGCGCCCTCATCTGGGCAGGATTAATTATAAAGAAAAGAAGGGTTCAGAATTTGTCAGATACTGTTAGAAGGAAAACAGATTTTTTCGACAAAAAAAGCAGCCATGTCAACTGTGGTCGAAAAAATCCACAATCTGTCATGGCTGCTGTATGTTGCCTGAATCGTTATTTACTTTTTAAAGAAATCCGGAATCTTGATAGACTGTTCCTTCACTTTGCTGGTCGGTGTCCTTGGTGTATCCAGAGTCGGAGTTGTACCTCCAACCGGACGCTTCAGGCTTGTACCACCGTTTGTCGTCGGAGCCGCTCCCAAATCAACTTTCGGGCTGTGGCTGGTATGATTGGAATGAAGCTGTTTATCATAACTGCTTGCCGGCGGAACCATACCGGAGCGTTGTACACCTTCCAGTCTTGATTTTAATTTTGAAGATGTCCCACCTACATTATGTAATCCCGTAGCAATTACAGTAATAGTAGCTTCATCTGCTCTGGAATCATCATACATAGCACCGAAGATGATATTTGCATCTTCTCCTGCCAGTTCCTGTACAAATTCTGCCGCATCCGATGCGTCCATAAGAGTAATATCACCGGATACATTAATAATAACATGAGATGCCCCTGCAATTGTTGTCTCAAGCAGCGGACTTGCAACCGCCTGCTTTACAGCCTCCAGCGCTTTATCATCGCCGCGGCCCTGTCCAATACCGATATGCGCAATTCCCTTATCTGTCATGACTGTCTGCACATCCGCAAAGTCAAGATTAATAAGAGACGGTACATTGATCAGGTCTGTGATACCCTGGATACCCTGCTGCAGAACCTCGTCCGCTTTTTTCAGAGCTTCCGGCATAGTTGTTCTTCTGTCAACCACTTCTAACAGTTTATCATTCGGAATAACAATCAAAGTGTCAACGCTTTCTTTTAATTTTTCAATTCCAGCCAGCGCATTATTCATCCTTGTCTTGGATTCAAAACGGAAGGGTTTTGTAACAACACCTACTGTCAACGCTCCCTGTTCTTTTGCAATGCGCGCAACAACAGGAGTCGCACCGGTTCCGGTTCCGCCTCCCATACCGCAGGTTACAAAGACCATGTCTGCTCCCTTTAATGCAGCTGAAATTTCCTCAGCGCTTTCTTCTGCTGCTTTCTCACCGATTTCAGGACGTGCTCCCGCACCAAGTCCTTTTGTGATCTTGTCCCCTATCTGCATAAGGGTCGGCGCCTTACATAACTGAAGGGCCTGTTTATCTGTATTGATTGCAATAAATTCAACACCGGCAATCTGTTCATCAATCATTCGGTTTACAGCGTTATTTCCGCCTCCGCCGACTCCCACAACAATTATCTTTGCCGCTGCTTCTGATTCGTTTGTTTTAATTTCTAGCAAGGGTTTCTCCTCCTTTGTTCTATCCTTATTATATAATTATACATCCCATAAACGGCAGACTCGGAGTCCGCCATATATAGTATATAATATAAGCTTTTGTGCAAAATATCAATAGAATTTTCTCTATTTTTATGGATTTTAGCCCATTTTTATTGATTTTCTTCCGCGGTCTCCCCGGTCTGTCCATCCGTAGATTCCTGCGCCGCTTCAGGCAGCTCGTCTTTATCGAATGTTATCACATCGTTCTCATCCGCAAAATATTCTAAATGCAGCGTCCCTTTCTGGCCGCCCAGCTTTTCCAGGATCGGTGATATCTGTGATACTTTTTCCGTAGTGATGCTGCTGCCCAGCGCCACACAAACATCTCCAAAATATGTGTAAATCTGTTTCCCGTCACAGACAATTCTATCCGATGACAATTCAAATTTCTCCATATCCTCTTTCAGCTCCGTCAGCTCTTTGAACAGCCGCTCCTTTCCCTTGCTCAGGGAATCTCCTACAGAGGCATCTCCCACTTCAAGCCCTTCCACTGCCGGGACTCCTTCAAGTAATGTGGAGCTTTCCAACACCACTTCTCCGCTGCTGTCAAAATACAGGTAGGATTTTTCTGCCACAGCATACCCGAGGATCGGCTTTTCTTTTACTTTCACCTGCACGATCCATGGCGCTTTCAGGCTCACTTGCATATCCTGGATGCTGTCCGGCTTTTTATAATCGGTAAAATGATATTTCCATAAAAGGTAAATAGAATTAAAAGATCCCTGATCCTCCTCTACTACATTAACAATCTCCTCACTGGATGTGTATTCGTTCCCCGTCACCTCGATCCGCTGCACATAGAACAGCAGCAGCACAGCCAGGGCAATAATTGCCAGTCCCAGCAGGATTACAACAAATGCATATATTTTATGAGATTTTTTATGTCCGCTTTTTCTCTTTCGTTCCACAAAAAGCATCCTCCTTGTAAACCAATGCTATTATTTTACCAGAGATGACACACTTAGCACAACCCCCATTTCCATCAAAAGGAACACAACCGATGTTCCTCCGTAGCTGATAAAGGGAAGTGTAATACCTGTATTTGGAATGGTATTTGTCACAACAGCAATATTCAAAATCACCTGGATCATCATATGAGCCATAGCTCCGGCTGCAATCAACGCTCCGAAAAGATCTTCCGCATGGGATGCGATCCGAAAGAAACGCCAGATCAGAATCAGGAAAAGAAGGAGAATAAATCCTGCTCCAAAAAGGCCAAGCTCCTCACAGATGATGGAAAATATCATATCATTTTGAGCCTCCGGAACAAAGCCCAGCTTCTGTACGCTCTCCCCCAGTCCTCTCCCAAAGAGTCCGCCTGATCCTATGGCGTACAGCCCCTGAAGGGTCTGATATCCCTTCTCGTATGCCTCCGGATTTCTCCAGATTGCCAGCCGCTCCAGCCGGTAGCTCTCCAACGCAAGAAATACTGCCATAAATCCGCAGCCTATCACTCCCATCCAGATAAACTGCCCGTATTTGGGACTTGCCGTAAAGACAAGAGTAACCGCAATTCCGAGAATAATAATGGCTGTACTCAAATTGCTGGCGCCTACCAGACCTGCAATAGGAAGAACACTGAGCATGATCTTCAGAAGCGTTCTCATCTGCCCCATTTTGTCTGCATTCTTTGTCACGACAGCAGCAAGAAAAAGAATGACTGCTATTTTCGCAAATTCAGAGGGCTGAAAAGAAAAAGGGCCCAAAGACAACCATCTTTTGGACCCATTATACTCATCTCCCACCAAAAGCACTGCAACAGACAAAAGCACTGCTGCAAGATAGGCCGGCACTGCAAATTTCCGCAATATCCGGTAATCAATCTGCGCCATCAGAAACATACCTGCAATGCCCAGACTGGTGGCAAACACCTGCTTCTTCAGATAGTAAAAGGAATCATGAAACTTTACCTCTCCATTGTAGGCACTGGTGCTGTACAGGATCACAAGTCCGATAAGCAGCAGCAAAAACAGCGCCGTAAGAAGTGTATAGTCATACTTTCTTTTTTTGACTGAATCTGGCAATCTTGTTCTCTCCTTATAGGGAATTTACAATCTCTTTGAACTTATCTCCTCGTTCCTCATAATTCTTAAACATTCCCCAGCTTGCACACGCCGGCGACAGCAACACTGCATCTCCCGGCTGCGCCGCCTTTACGGATGTAAGGACAGCCTCCTCAAATGTATCGGCAAAAGCAATATCTGTAAAACCGCACTCTCTGGCCTCTTCTGCAATCTTTTCCCTTGTAGCCCCAAGAAGGACCAGAAGTTTAACCTTGCCGTCAAAGCTTTCAATCCATTCTTTGTAAGTTGAATTTTTGTCATATCCCCCTCCGATCAAAACAGTAGGGCGCCTCATTGCCTGGATTCCTTTGATGGCTGCATCCGGATTCGTTCCTTTGGAATCATTGTAATAGGCAACTCCATCTTTTTCCGCTACAAATTCTATTCTATGGGCCACGCCTGCAAACTCCCGAAGCGTCTTTCTTATAATATCAAGGGACACTCCATACACAGCGGCCATAGCCGATGCCGCCATGACATTCTCATAATTGTGAACACCAAGCAGTTTCAGTTCATCTACATTACAGATCAGCGTACCTTCCGCATTTCCATCATCCGGGTTCTTATAAATTATATTCCCGTTATCCAGATAAATGCCTCTCTCCATCTTATGCACACTGGAGAAGAAAAAAACTTTCGCCTTCACTTCAGCAGCAAATCTGCGAAGCACCTCATCCTCATAGTTTAAGATGCAAAAATCTTCTTCCGTCTGGTTCGAGGCAATATTCATCTTTGCCTGAATATATGCCTCCATGGTATGATGCCTGTCTAAATGGTCCGGCGTCAAATTCAAAATGGCCGATACTCTGGGACGGAATGTGTGAATCGTCTCCAGCTGAAAACTGCTCATCTCTGCCACAACGACAGAATCTTCCCTGGTATCTTCCGCTACAGTCGTATAAGGATTTCCAATATTTCCCACTACAAATGCACTGTCTGAAGCGTTTTTCATAATCTCTCCCAACAGAGCAGTTGTGGTAGTCTTGCCATTCGTCCCTGTAATGGCAAGGACTTCTCCTTTTCCGCACAGATAGGCAAGCTCAATTTCTCCCATGATCTCAATCTTTTTCTCTCTCATTTTCTGAACGACTGGAAGATCCGTCGGCACTCCGGGACTGATGACCACAAGATCCAGTTCATCCATCACTTCCTCCGGAAGAGAACCGGTAATAATCCGTGCCTTTGTGCCTTCTCCCATCTTTTTAAGTGTTGCTTCCTTATTGAGTTTTTCATTGCCGTCATATAAGATCACATCAGCCCCTCGCTTTTCTAAAAGCTTCGCTGCTCCGATCCCGCTGATCCCAAGTCCGAATACCAGTACCGTTTTTTCCATTATTTGTCCTCCTTACATAGCCATCAGTGCAATCAGACACAGAATGGCTGTAATAATCGAAAAGACCGCTACTACCTTTGTCTCTGACCAGCCGCACAGTTCAAAATGATGATGGATCGGAGCCATCTTGAAGAACCTTTTGCCGCCTGTCTTTTTAAAGTATGTAACCTGTATCATAACAGACAGTACTTCTACCAGATAGATAAGCCCCACGATCACAATAAAAATCGGCATCTGCAGCATATAGGCCGTGGAAGCCACAAAACCTCCCAGAGCCAGCGACCCTGTATCTCCCATGAATACACTTGCGGGATATACATTGAAAAGAAGGAATCCCATCAGGGCCCCGACTACCGCACAGGTAATAGGCTCAATTCCACTCTCGGTTCCCACCGCCACCACTGTAAAAAAGGTAGCTACAAGCACCGTAACACTGGAAGCCAGCCCATCCAGCCCATCGGTAAAATTGACTCCGTTTACTGTTCCGATCACCGCCACAAAAAGGAGCGGGATCGCAAGCCATCCGATATCCAGATATCTTCCCCCTGAAAAAGGGATTAACATGGCGAGAGAAACATCTGTAAATTTCACCATATAAAAGGCAAATACTGCCGTCACAAGGATCTGAAGAGCCATTTTCTGTTTCGGGAACAATCCGTCGGAACGCTTCAGCACTACTTTCAAATAGTCATCCAGAAAACCGATCAGTCCGAATCCCAGTGTAACAAAAAGAATCGGGATAATATTGGGATAATCTCCAATGTAAAATACGGAGGTCACCACAACAGCAATAAGAATAATTACCCCGCCCATGGTAGGCGTTCCCGCCTTTTTCAGATGAGATTTTACTCCTTCTTCTCTTTCTGTCTGTCCCATTTTCAGTCTGCGAAGAATGGGGATGATCACCGGTCCCATTACAACGCTCAATGCAAATGATATCAATACCGGAATAAAAATTGTATAATCCATAGATACACCTCTTATCTCTTTTGTTATTCAGCTTAAAACAGTATACTTCATTTCTTATTCTTTTTCAATGCCAAGATAGGGAAGTACATTTTCAAAAATCTCCCGCATTACCGGTGCGGCGATCGTACCTCCATAATAAATTCCCTGGGGATTATAAATAATACACATTCCCAGTATCTGCGGGTTGTCAGCCGGTGCAAAGCCCAGAAATGAGGATATATATTTGTTTGCGCTTCTCGGAAGAGTCTGCGACGTAGCTGTCTTTCCTCCGATACGGTAACCCTCCACCGCTCCGTTCTTCCCGGATCCTTCCCGTACGACTCCCTCCAAAAGCTCCCTCATCTGACCAGAAACTTTTTCTGAAAGGATTCTGTCCCCCTTTTCAGCTCCTAAAACTTCCTCTGTTTTCCCATCTGAAGAGATCACGCTTTTCCCAATGTGAGGCGTTACCCTCACTCCGCCGTTAATGATGGAACTTACTGTGGAGGCAAGCTGAATAGGCGTAATCTGAAAGGACTGCCCGAACGTCATCGTTGCCAGCTCCACCGTTCCAATATCTTCCTTTTTATGCATGATCGTCCCCGCCTCTCCCGGAAGATCTACTCCAGTCAAATTCAGAAGACCAAACTTTTCATAATAATCATAAAATTTATCTGCTCCTAATCTAAGACCGATATCCATAAATACAGGATTGCAGGAATTTTGCACCCCTTCCACAAATGTCTCCTGTCCGTGTCCCCCCACTTTATGACACCGGATCTTCCTGTCTTCCACAATCCGGTATCCCGGACATTGAAACGTATCGTCCAGGGAAACAACTCCCTCCTCCAGACAGGCAGAGGCTGTAATGATCTTAAAAGTCGACCCGGGTTCATAGGTATCATTGATACAGCGGTTTCTCCACATTTGATTCAGCTTATCCTGTTTTTCCTCTTCTGAAAGTCCCGATGTATCTTCTCCTGTATTTAAGGTGAAGGGATCATTGAGATTAAATTCCGGAACATTTACCATTGCAATGATCTCCCCATTCTGTGGATTCATAAGAAGAACGGATACTGCATCGGCCTGTTTCTCTTCCATCACCTTTTCCGCCATCTGCTGTGCATACATCTGTACATTATAGTCCAATGTGATCCGGAGGGTATTCCCGGGAACCGGCTCCACCCGATCTTCTGCCACTCCTTTAAGCTCTATGCCTCTTGCATCTGTAGTAGTCAGTATCCGCCCGTTCTGTCCTTTCAGGTATTCTTCATATTTTACCTCCAGGCCGATAATCCCCTGGTTATCTCCCCCGGTAAATCCCAGCACTGTAGATGCAAGCTCATCATAGGGATAATAACGTTTAAAGTCCTCATCCACTTTTACACCATTAAGATTCATCTCCCGAATCCGGTCACCGATTTCTTTATCCACATTTGTCTTAATCCTTTCCAGAGCTGAGACCTTCTCCACCTTCTCACGCACAGAGGCCTCTTCCATATCCAAAGCCTGGGAAAGAGCCGTGATCACCTCTTCAGGATCTGTTACCTGACTATGGATCACAGAAATCGTACACACCGTGCGGTTTGTCGCAAGAATATTTCCCGAAGCATCTATGATCTCTCCTCTTGCCGCCTTAATTTCCCTCTCTCTTTCATGGAGGGCTTCCGCTTTCTCCTGATAATATTCGGCGTCAAATACCATCAGGTAGACAAGTCTCCCCATCAAAAACAGAATGATAAAAACTGCGCACAGAAAAACGATCAGGATTTTCTTCTTATTATATGTCTTACTACGCACAAAAAAACCTCACAAAAGCCTTTTTATACTTTATTACTGCTTTTGTGAGGTTATTCATATTATTGCGTTGCCGTATCGTCCGCTGTTTCAGATGTCTTGGAGATCCCCAGATACGGGAAAATTTCTTTCATAATATCACTTGCCATCTGCACCGCCAGAGAACTCTGGGCCTGGTCGTACTCATTTGGCTCATCAATCACAACATAAATTGCAATCTCCGGATTTTCCTGGGGTGCATATCCAATAAAAGATACCAGGTTCTTTCCTTCTGATCTTGGAAGTTTCTCTGCTGTACCAGTCTTTCCTCCTACTTCATAGCCTTCCAGATCCGCCAGCTTACCGCTTCCATTCTGAACAACTCCCCTCATATAATCTTTTACGAGAGTACTTGTCTCTTCCGAAATTGTTCGTTTCACAAGAACCGGCTCTTCATTTTCCACTACATTTCCATTTTCATCCTGTATCTGTTTTACAATGTGAGGCTCATAGTATTCTCCGCCGTTAATAAGCGAACAAAAACCTGCCAGCATCTGTGTCATTGTTACATTAAAGTTCTGACCAAATGCGTTGGTCGCAAGACTGGTTTCATCCATGTTATCTACTGTATATAAAAGCCCCTCTGTAGCGGCTTCGCCGGGAAGATCGATCCCCGCCAGCTCTCCGAATCCAAATATATGCTGATATTTAATGAAATCCTCGGCGCCGATTTTTTCTCCAATCTGCATAAGGGCCACATTGCAGGAATTTTCCACCGCTTCTTTCAAGGTTTGTGTTCCGTGTCCCTCCCGATTGATACAATGAATGTCATATCCTCCAATATGCAGGCTTCCTTCACAGTAAAAGGTTTCATCCCCGTTCAGTGCCCCTGTCTCTAAAGCTGCTGCTACAGTAAAAGGTTTTATCGTCGACCCAGGCTCGTAAGTATCGCTGACACAAAAATTTTTCCACAGAGAGTTTAAGGCATCCAGCTGTTCTTCATCCGACATGGCATCCAGCTGTTCCTGTGTATAGTAGCTTGACAGGTTTCTGGGATTATTCAGATCATAATTCGGATAGCTGGCTTCGGCAAGGATCTCTCCATTTTGCGGATTCATGATCATGACAGCTGTATTTTTGCTTCCCTCGCCGGCAGTTGCATTATTCTTTCTTTCATCGTTGAATTGTTTGATATATTTTTCTACAATACTCTGCACCTGTACATCAATCGTAGAAACCACTGTTTTCCCATTAATTGGTTCTTTTACAGTCTGTTCTACAGAAGTCCCACCATCAAGATAACCATATTCTCTTCCATCTGTCCCGTTTAGTATCGTATTATAGTAGCCTTCTATGCCTCCGTTTCCCACGTTTCCGTCTACTGTAAATCCAATAACATCACTCGCAAGCGTATTATAGGGATAAGTGCGCACATAATCTGATTCCAGCCATATTCCTTTTACATCCGGATAATTTTCATCATCTTCATCAATGGCTTCAAATTCTTTGGCCGTATTATAGTCAATTCCTTTTTTCAGCACGCTGTATCTGCTGTCAGGCGACTCTTCGATCAGAGTATCTACTTCTTCTTCCTCTATCCCAAAGCAGTCTTTCAGGACCTGCTTTGTAGGTTCCACATAATCTTCATCACTCAGCATAGTCTTCACATCCAGTATGACATTGTACACTCTTTCACTGGTGGCAATTTTTGTGCCGTTCCGGTCTACAATATCTCCCCGCTTATAGGGAATGACCCTGCTGTCATACTGCTGCTGGTCCAGAACAATTTTCGTATATTCTTCCCCGTCAGATGCATTAATATAGGTAATTCTTCCTATTAGAAAAACAAAAGCTAGTATAATCCCCAAATAGAGGATGACTAGCTTTTTCTGCATAAATTTAGGGAATTTTTTTCTCAAACGATGCATAGTTTTTTTTGTCATATTCCCACCTTAATTCTGTACATCCTTGGAGCTTGCAAGCATTCCGTCATCCGGTATCTCCTCATACTGCTTTACATAGTCTCCATTCGGATTATCATATTCTACAATCTGATCTTTATCGGCATACACCATGCCCAACTCATTGATAGCTTTATCGCGCACCTCTTCCAGGTTGACAGAATCCATGATCGTATTATACTTTGTTGTATTCTCCTCTTTCATATCCGCCAGTTCTTCCTGCATTGCAGTAATGTTCCTGGAGCGGCTCGTAATCTGTGACTGAAGTCTCACATAATTCACGCAGATTACCAGCGCAAGTACAGCTGCTACCGTAAGAAAAATAACATAACCCTTGTTGACTTTTAAAGCCTTCCTCTGGTTTTGACGAATCTGACGGCTTCTTCTTGTATGCTGCGGATCTCTCCTGCGTTTTTCCGGTTCCCTCTCCGGGGTATACTCCGGCTTTGGAACTGCATTCCCATATACATACATAGATTGGGGATTGCTTCTTCTGCTGTATGCTGCTGTCTGCCTCTTTGAAGTTCTTCCTGCTGCCATCTTCATCGTCCCCTTTCTTTTTTATACTCCTTCTATTTCCGTTTCTGCCGTTTTTTTAGTTTCGTTCAAAAATGCGGAGTTTTGCGCTCTTAGAGCGGCTGTTCTCCTCCATTTCCTCCTCACCTGGCAAAATCGGTTTTTTTGTAACAATACTCCCTTTTGAAACTTTTCCGCACACACACACCGGAAAATCCTTGGGACAGGTACATGGATCCTCATTCTTTTTAAATGCACTCTTTACAATCCTGTCTTCCAGTGAATGAAACGTAATGATACACAATCTTCCTCCCGGATTCAGCAAATCGATCATATCATCCAGTGAATTTCTTAAAACCTCCAGCTCTCTGTTCAACTCAATACGAATTGCCTGAAAGGTTCTCTTTGCCGGATGCCCTGACTTTTTCTGATATTTCATCGGTATGGCATGTCTGATGATCTCCACCAGCTGTCCGGTTGTTTCAATGGGTCTTTTCGCGCGTTCCGCCACAATATGCCTGGCAATGTTTTTTGCAAACTTGTCCTCCCCGTAGTCACGGATCACGCGATAAAGATCCATCTCACTATAGTCATTGACGATGTCTCTGGCCGTCATTTTCTGACGCCTGTCCATTCTCATATCCAGAGGTGCATCTTCGCGATAGGAGAATCCCCGCTCTGCCGTATCCAATTGATAGGAAGATACGCCCAGATCAAGCACGATCCCATCGACCTTGTCAATGCCTAACTTTTGGAGCTGCGACTTCATATCACAATAGTTGCTCCTGACTATTGTAACTTTCTCCCCGAAGTCTTTTAAGCGGATGCCTGCCGCTTCCACGGCGGCTTCATCCTGGTCTATTCCTACAATACTCCCCTTGTTTCCGAGACGCCTGCATATTTCATATGCATGTCCGCCTCCACCAAGCGTTCCGTCTACATATATGCCGTCCGGCTTGATGTTAAGTCCATTTACAGTTTCTTCAAGCAATACTGATTTGTGACTGAATCCCATATCTTCTCCCTCTTAGATACTGAATCCGTTTGCTTCCATATCTGATGCAATATCTTCGATAGAAAGCTCCACTTCAGCATTCTTTTCATCCCATCTGGCCTTGTCCCAGATCTCGGCACGCTTCCCCATACCGATAAACACAACTTCTTTTCCAAGTTTAGCGTATTCTCTAAGAACAGATGGAATCAGTGTTCTACCTTGCTTATCAAGGTCGCCGTCTGTTGCACTTCCCTGAAAGAAATATGCAAAAGCTCTGGCTTTTTTATCTGTGGTCGTTGGTAAGGCGTTCAGTTTTTCTTCAAAGGCGTTCCATTCGTTTTCCGGATATACATACAGGCAATTTTCCATCCCTTTTGTTATGACGAAATGCTCCCCTAAATCGTCACGGAATTTAGCCGGAATAATCAGCCTTCCTTTGGGATCGATATTGTGACTGTATTCTCCTTTCAACATTAGAACTCACCTTCTTTCAAAGCGGTCTGCCACTTTCGCACCACTTTATACCACTTTTCGCCACTTTCTACCACTTGAAACCATTGTAAACCACTTTACTATTGATTTCAAGCCCTTTTTTCTAAAAATTCCTTAATAAAATGTGATGGGAACCCAGTTTTCCTGTGCAACAAAAAAAGAACAGGAAAAAATTCCTGTTCTTTGTCTCACAATTTACTTTTATGAGCATCTATTCTGTTCCGTTCAGATTTGTTTCATAGTCAGTGATGGCTGAATAATCAACTTCCGCACTCTCCTGCGGTCTGCTGTCCTCATACACGCCATATGCCGAATAACCAATCCAGCACACCAGAGCCAATCCCAATACTGCCACTATGCAGCGCCTTAGCAGGTGACGCACTTTCTGTTTCTGCATGATCTGCTTACGGTTCGCCTTTTCCTTTTTATATTTATCTACTTTTTCCTGACTCATATCTTTGTACTCCTTTGTCAACTGGATAACATTATATCACAAAGGCAGGGATTATACAACTACGATTATACCGCCGTCTGCCGCATACATACTGCTGATTCCGGCTGTATCCAGAATAATGACCTTTTTCGGTGAAACCTTCTCCAGAATCATCCTCTTCACCGCTTCCGCTCTCTCCAGGCAGTTGCAATGACTGATGGCAAGCGTCTTCTCCTCGGGCCTTTTCACATCTTTCACAACTTCATCCACCATTTTCACCAGAGCTTTCTTTATACCCCTTGCCTGTCCAAGCTGGCAGATTACTCCCTGTGGTGTAGCTCCCATTACCGGTTTTATATTCAGCGCCGTTGCCACAATTGCCTTCAGCCCCGTCAAACGTCCGTTTTTTCTCAATGTTTCCAGAGTTTCCAGAACAAAATACGTATTTTGTTCTTCAATATATTCCTCCACTTGCCGGACGACTTCGTGAAAGCTCAAATTTTTCTTCTCACATTCTTCGATTTTCAAAGCAATAAGGGTTTCTCCCACAGATGCAGAACGTGAATTAAAAACATAGATATCCTTCTCTCCATACTCTTCATGATAAAGATTCTTTCCAAGCACTGCACTGTTATAAGATCCACTGAGTTCTGCTGACAGAGTCACTGCATAGACCCTTTCCGCCTCGCAGTGGTATCCTTCCATATAAGCTTCCGGTGACGGACAGGACGATTTCGGACAATTGGGACTTTCCGCCACGATTTTTAAAAATTCTTTCTGGTCAAAAGATTCATCATCCACAATATGATGGCCATCTATGTCTATACTCAAAGACGCTGTTTCAAAAACCTCCGACTCTTTCATTTCTTTTGTCAGCTCTCCGCAGCTGTCCACGATTATTTTATAGCTCATCTTCCTTCCATCCTCCTACATTTCTATCTTCAATATCTAGCATTAACGTCATTGACTTCTAGTGTATGTAGTTTCAAAAACCACTTATATATCATAGCATATAATAGGAAGATTGAAAAGGCTTTTCTATCATTGCATCTTTATTTTTCTTGAAATTCCAAGCGCGACACCCATTTCCAACATCAGAAAAAGTAATGATGTCCCTCCATAGCTGATGAATGGCAGCGTAATTCCGGTATTGGGAATCAAATTAATTACAACCGCAACATTCAGAAATACCTGAAGCGCAATGTGGGAAAAGATACCGCTGGCAATTAAAGCTCCATACATATCCGGAGCATTCTGTGCAATTACCATAAGCCTGTACAGCAAAAGGCCAAACAGAACCAGGACCATAATGGCCCCAAACACTCCCAGCTCCTCGCAGATAACCGAAAGGATCATGTCATTTTGCACTTCTGGTATCAGTCGCTTCTGCGTACTGTTTCCAAGACCTTTCCCAAAAAAGCCGCCGGAACCAATAGCATAAAGCCCCTGTACGACCTGATAGCCATAATCAGAAGCATGTTTTTCCGGATCCAGCCATACAATGATACGCCGAAGCCGGAAATTATCTCCCAGATCACCCGCCTGTATCATACTTCCCAGGATGGTCGCCCCCACTACAAGAGCAATGATTCCCAGAACAACCAGGGCAATAAACGGAGCTGTCTTGGGATGAACAATAAAGACCATCATACAGGTAATTCCCAGCACGATAACTGCTGTACTCAAATTTTCTGTCAGAAAATATACACAGCCTGCTGCCAGCAATCCCCAGCTGATTGCCCGAATCACTCCTGCCAGAGTCCGGATCTCTTTCCCCATCTGGCATATAACGACCGGGACAAAAACAATGACAGCTATTTTCGTCACCTCGGCAGGCTGAAGCTGCTGTCCAAACGGAAGGGCAATCCATCTTGTCGCCCCGTTTACTTCCACTCCAAGCGGCGTCTTTACAAGAGCCATCAGGAAAATAGAAAAGAAAAAGATTTTTTTCGCATGCTTGGCAACTCTATGATAATCCCACAGCGATACGACATATGCTCCCGCGCCTCCCACGATACAGAAAAACAGCTGCCTTTTAAAATAATGCATACTGTCCCCCGAATAATTGACTTCTGCCGAGTAAGCGCTGGCACTGTAGAGCATGACCAGACCAAAGCATATAAGAAATACAATAACCGCCACAAGGCTGTAGTCAAAATATTTCATACCGCTTTTCATTCTTGCCCCCATACTCTCTCTGGCCTGCGCTGACCGGCCTCTGTGCTCACCGCGGCCTCTTTTCGGAATCTGTGTTACTTTCGTATTTTTATTCTCCATTTATTTACACTCCAATCGCTATTATTATAACGGCATATGTCTGGAATGACAATGAGGAATTTTTCCTAAGTATCCAGCCGCGTTTATCTTTATATTATTTCGTACATCTCCCCATATCAAATTCCGGGTTAAAAGCATAAAAGTTTTTACTGTCAAGATGATCCTGCACAATGCGCAGACTCTCGCCGAATCTCTGGTAATGCACAATCTCCCTTTCCCGCAGGAAACGGATAGGATCTGCCACTTCCGGATCCTTCACAAGTCTTAGAATATTGTCATAAGTTGTTCTTGCCTTCTGCTCTGCCGCCATATCTTCATGAAGGTCTGTAACAGGGTCTCCTTTGGACTGGAATGTAGTCGCGCTCCATGGCACTCCTCCTGCCGACTGCGGCCAGAGTGCCAGAGTATGATCCACATAATATTTATCAAATCCGGATTTCTCAATCTCTTCCGGCGTCAGGTCTTTCGTAAGCTGGTAGACAATTGCACAGATCATCTCGAGATGTGCCAATTCTTCTGTTCCGATATCTGTGAGTATTCCTGTCACTTCTTTGTAAGGCATAGTATACCTCTGGGCAAGGTAGCGCATCGAAGCTCCGAGTTCTCCGTCAGGGCCTCCGAACTGACTGATGATCACCTGTGCTATTTTGGGATTTGTCTGAGTGATTTTCACAGGATACTGCAATCTTTTTTCATAATTCCACATAAATTAACATCCCCCTTCCTGCCATGGCCATGGCTCATTGATCCAGTTCCACCTGTCTGTCTGAGACAGATCTGCCGCATCCACAGTCAGAGGTCCGTAATACCTGGCATACTCTTTCAATGCCCGATTTCTTTGTTCCTGACATTCCTCAAAAAAGGCGAGAGCCTGGGAATTACAGGGATGGGTATCCAGAAAAAGCTTTACATCATCTACGGCGAAACTAACTACATTGATCCATTGAAGCAGGTCTCTCCTGCAGGGCCTGTTATCTGCCATTATCTTCTCCCTCCTGCTCCTAAAAATGGTTTATGCAGCTCGCGAAAAATCGTGCCGCAGCAAAATCCCTTCTCCAGATCGTATATTTCACGCCACTCCTGCCATGGTACATACGCCATGGCAAGGGCCAGGTCTGAAAGACCGGCTACTTCTTTTCTTTCTGCGCAGCACGAACTTTGTCTCTGCATTCCCTGAGCAGAAAAGCTTCTTTGCTGTCCTCTCCTGCAGTCCTGGGACTGATACCGGTAATTCTGCATGTGTCATTACTCCTTCCATAACAATCTACAATATTATTGTATGGGATTGGAATAAAAATGTGATTGGCATCATACTACAAAAGGCAGTCCCCTTGCTCCGGGAGACTGCCCTTTACTGATAGCACACTATTTCATAAGCTTTTTGATAGATTCACACAATTCATCTACCACTTCTGTATTTCCGTTCTGTATTTCACTTACCACACAGGAATGTATATGGCTGGATAAAAGCTCTTTATTAAAAGAATTAAGCGCCGCCTGAATTGCAGACACCTGTGTGAGAATATCAACACAGTACTGCTCTTCTTCCAGCATTTTTTTTACTCCCCGAACCTGGCCTTCCACGCGGTTCAGACGATTCATCAGTTTTCTGTATTCTTCATCATTTCTGTGTTTTGTTTTCATTCTTTCGCCTTCCTCCTCTATTTCAGGCCTGTACTTTTTTGTTAGATCAGCGGGTATTTCTTTGTAAGCTGCGCTACGATTTCCTGTGCCCTTCCAATATTATCCTCACTTTTAATCACAAGAGAAATAGCTTCTGCAATGTGCTCCATATCCTCTTCCTTTAATCCGCGAGTGGTAACTGCAGGTGTTCCAAGCCTCACTCCGCTTGTCACCATCGGTCCTCTGGCATCGTTTGGAATTGTATTTTTATTACATGTAATATGAGCAGCATCCAGACGTTTTTCCAGTTCTTTTCCTGTTACCTCTTCCTGGCTTAGATCAACCAGCATCAAATGGTTGTCTGTGCCTCCTGATACCAGTTTTACTCCTCTTTCCATCAAAGCCCGGGCCAATGCCTGGGCATTCTTTACAATCTGTTCCTGATATTCGCGAAATTCAGGCTGAAGCGCTTCTTTAAAACAGACTGCTTTTCCGGCAATCACATGCTCCAGCGGGCCTCCCTGTATACCAGGGAATACTGCTTTATTAAAATTAAATTTGTCCGCTGCTTCCTGGTTGCAAAGGATCATGCCTCCCCTCGGTCCCCTCAGAGTCTTATGTGTTGTAGTTGTCACAACATCTGCATACGGAATCGGGCTTTGATGAAGGCCTGCCGCTACAAGTCCTGCAATATGAGCCATGTCTACCATAAGGTAGGAACCTGCCTCATCAGCAATCTCGCGGAATTTCTTGAAATCGATTTTTCTTGCATAGGCGCTTGCCCCTGCAATGATCAGTTTCGGCTTTTCCTCTAAAGCAATACGGCGCACCTCTTCATAATCAATAAAACCTTCCTCATTTACTCCGTAAAAGGAGGTCTGAAAATAATTTCCCGAGAAATTCACCGGTGATCCATGGGTCAGATGCCCTCCCTGATCCAGATTCATTCCAAGAATCTTGTCCCCCGGTTTCAGCATGGCAAAGAAAACTGCCATATTTGCCTGTGCTCCTGAATGAGGCTGCACGTTGACATACTCGCATCCAAAAAGTTTCTTTGCTCTCTCCCTTGCCAGATTCTCTACTACATCAACGTAATCACATCCGCCATAATACCTTCTTCCCGGATACCCTTCTGCATATTTATTTGTCAAGGGACTTCCCATAGCCGCCATAACTGCCTTGCTTACCCAGTTTTCGGAAGCAATCAGTTCCAAATGGGAATCCTGTCTTTCCATCTCCTTTACAATAGCATCTGCTATTTCGCTGTCCGTTTTTCTAATGTCCTCAAAAGCGTACATCCTTTTCCTCCTTTTTAAGTAGCCTTGCAAGCCTCATTCGCCCTGCCAAGCTCGAACCCTCCAGGTTCTCGCTCACGGGCTTCGCCCTATTTTTCAGCGAACTCAAATCTCATTCGCCCTGCCAAGCTCGAACCCTTCGGGCTCTCGCTCACGGGCTTCGCCCTATAAAAATACAAAACGCCAAAAATACCTGCAAGCAGGTATTTTGTCCTTTTGCATTTTTGCACGGCTCATTGCCTACGTGGACATTATACCACACATCCCGGATAATAAAAAGAAGTGCGGTGGATTTTACCGCCGCACTTTTGTTTTTTATTCACTTGCAGTTCCCAGAGTTACAGATACTGTCTGTTCCTGATAGGAACCATCGTTTGCTGCAACCTGTACTGTCAGTTCCACAGTTTCACCGACTTTATAGTAAGTAAGCTGTTCCTTTAAAGTAGACATGCTGTCAACAGTTGTTCCGTTGATAGCTGTTATAATATTACCCTGTGCAAGGCCTGCCTGCTCTGCTCCGCTGCCTTTAGATACCTCCCTGATATATACGCCTGTAGGCATATTGTACATTTCAGAGCTGTCATCTGATACATCTACTCCGGTAATTCCAAGATATCCCTGCTCTTCTTCAGAAACTTTTGTCTTTGTCTCCTGATTCATGAGTGAAGTAATGATATCGCTTGCGTCACTGATCGGGATTGCATATCCCATACCTTCCGCAACACTGGAATTGATCTTGGCCGTATTAATACCAACCACCTGTCCATTAGCGTTAAGCAGCGCTCCTCCACTATTTCCAGGATTGATCGCTGCATCTGTCTGGATCAGTTTTCCGTCAAATCCATCCAGCTCCCGGTCTGTCGCAGAGATAATACCAGTTGTTACAGACTGTCCATATCCAAGTGCATTTCCAATTGCAATGGCAGGTTCGCCTACCTGAAGTTCATCAGAATCTCCAAGGGAGGCAATACTGATCTCTTCCATGGTGGAATCCTTAATAGAATCTACCGGCACTGCGACTACTGCCAGATCCCGTGCCGAATCCGTTCCTTTTATATTGGCCTCTACACTTTCATTATCTACAAATGTAACTGTCAGTGTATCTGCACCTTCCACCACATGATTATTAGTTACGATCAAAAGCTCTGAATCACTCTGGTCGATGATAATACCGGAACCAAGGCTTGTGCTTTCTTCCTGCTGTGTCTGTCCGAAGAAATTCTGCACTTCCTGTACACTCATGTTTGTGATAGACACGATGGACGGCATAGCTGATTCTACAATCTGTGAAACATCCGATGTCACTGTGCTGGCAGTTTGTGTCAGCTGCGTGTTCCCTGATGTGGAAGACTGCTTCACTGTCTTTGTATCATTTCCTGTCACCCTGTCAAATACCACATTGCTTGCCTGGAAGGCAGCACTTGCAACAATTCCAAATACAAGGGCCAGGCCGACAACTCCCGCCCATTTTGGCATTTTCTTTTTTGGCTTTTTTGGTTTCTCCTGTTTTGGCTGTTCATCAAAAATATTATTATGATCGAAATCCTCTGGATTAGGATTGTAATAATTATACTCATTACTCATAGTTAAGACTCCTTTCATGTCTTTCTTTTGTTTCTATGATTGTAGTCTAACTTATAATTGTGTATAAATTGTGATAAATCAATTAAAAAATGTTGAAAGCGTCAGTATACAAAAGAATTTTCACGGATTCAGCCGCATTTCTTTGTATACCGGCGCTGCTCTAATTCAATTCTTTTTCAGCTAATTCGAGCGCTGCCAGAATCACTTTATCCATATCATAGTACTTGTAAGCGCCCAGCCGGCCGCCAAAAACTACTCGTTTCTCTTTTTCCGCCAGCTCCTTATATTTCTCATACAGACTGCTGTTCCGCTCATCATTGACCGGATAATAAGGCTCATCCCCCACCTTCCATTCTGATGAATATTCTCTGGAAATCACAGTCTTATCCGAAGTGCCGAACTCAAAATGTTTATGCTCGATGATTCTTGTATAGGGAACTTCCCTTTCCGTATAATTTACCACCGCATTGCCCTGGTAGTTAGGGCAGTCCAAAACCTCTGTCTCAAAACGGACGCTCCTGTATTCCAACGCTCCCAGTATATAATCAAAATATTCATCTATCATACCGGTAAAAACAATACGGTCCGCCATATCTTTGTATGTTTCCCGCTCCTTCAGATAATCGGTCCCAAGTTTTACATCTGCCTGTTCCAGAAGCTTCTTAATAATCGCGGTATAGCCGCCGATGGGGATTCCCTGATACCGATCGTTAAAATAGTTATTGTCATACGTAAAACGAAGGGGCAGACGGCGGATAATAAAGGCCGGAAGTTCTGTACACTTTCGTCCCCATTGTTTTTCTGTGTACCCTTTTATCAGTTTCTCATAAACATCACGCCCCACAAGAGACAGCGCCTGTTCTTCCAAATTGGCCGGCTCTGTAATTCCAAGATCTGCAATCTGCCTGTCAATGATCTCCTTCGCCTCTGCGGGGGTTTTTATATTCCACATCTTACTGAAAGTGTTCATATTAAAAGGAAGATTATACAGTTCATCTTTATAAACAGCAATAGGCGAATTGATATAATGATTAAATTCTGCGAACCGGTTCACATACTCCCACACTTCCTTGTTTGAAGTATGGAAAATATGGGCCCCATACCGATGAACCTGGATACCTTCTATTTCTTCTGTATAAATATTTCCCCCAATATGATTTCTCCGATCCACCACCAGGCACTTTTTCCCTTTTTTCCCCGCCTCGTGGGCAAATACTGCTCCAAACAGTCCCGCTCCCACTATCAGATAGTCATATTTCATCTTTTCAGCTCCTTTTATTCTACAGTGACAGATTTTGCCAGATTTCTCGGTTTATCCACATCGCATCCTCTGCCTACGGCAACATAGTATCCGAAAAGCTGCAAAGGAATGATTGCCAGGGAGTTGGTAAAAAATTTATTGGTTTTCGGAAGATAGATCACATAATCTGCTGCCTTTTCCACTTCCGTATTGTCTACATTTGTGACCGCCATCACAAATGCTCCTCTTGTCTTTACTTCTACCATATTGCTGATCGTCTTTTTGTACAACTCTTCCTGTGTAAGGACAGAACATACCAGAGTACCTTCTTCGATCAGAGAAATGGTTCCGTGCTTCAGTTCTCCGGCCGCATACGCTTCTGAATGAATATAGGAAACCTCCTTCAGCTTCAGAGACCCTTCCAGGGAAATTGCATAATCGATTCCTCTTCCGATAAAGAAAATGCTCTTGGCTGCAAGGTAACGGTTTGCAAACTTCTGTATTTTGTTTTTGTTATTGAGAAGCATCTCCACCTGTGTCGGCAGCTCCTTCAGCTCTTCTATCATATCTGCCAGACCTTTGTCGCTTAATTCTCCTCTGACATGAGCGAACTTCATTGCAAGCAGATACAAAGATATCAACTGTGCAGAATAAGCCTTTGTAGTAGCGACCGCTATTTCCGGTCCGGCCCATGTATACATTACATTATCTGCCTCCCTTGCAATAGAGCTTCCCACTACGTTGACAATTCCAAGAACTCTGACACCTTTATCTTTTGCTTCCCGAAGAGCCGCAAGAGTATCTGCTGTCTCACCCGACTGACTCACTACAATGAGAAGCGTTCCTTCATCCAGGATTGGATTTCTGTATCTAAATTCAGAAGCCAGATCTACTTCTACCGGTATCCTTGCCAGACCTTCAAAGACATACTTGCTTGTCATACCCGTATGGTAAGCGCTTCCGCAGGCCACAATCATAATCTTGCGGATACTTCTGATATCTTCCTCTGACATTCCCAGCTCTTCGATCATAATATTTCCGTTTTTAAGTCTGGGTGAAAATGTATCCATGATCGCTTTTGGCTGCTCATACATTTCTTTCAGCATAAAGTGCTCATATCCGCCTTTTTCTGCCGCATTCACATCCCAGTCAATATGAGTTGCCGTCTTCTCAATAGGTTCCTCATCTACATTGAAAAACTCCATGCTTTCTTCTGTCAGCCGCACGATCTCTTCATTTTCTATAAATACAACATCTCTCGTGTATTTCAGTACTGCAGGTACGTCAGACGCAATAATGCTTCCTCCATCTGTATGACCTACGATCAAAGGGCTGTCTTTACGCACCGCATACAATTCTTCCGGATGGTCGCTGAAAATAATTCCCAGTGCATAAGATCCTTCCATACGATGCATAACTTTTGTAATCGCCCGGAGAGGATTCCCGTCATAATAATAGTCCAGAAGATGTGCTATAATCTCAGTATCCGTTTCAGAGACAAATTTATATCCCCTTTTTTCCAGTTTTTTCTTCAATTTCAAATAATTTTCAATAATTCCGTTGTGAACAACAACGATACTTTTATCTGCATTAAAATGTGGATGCGCATTGATATCGGACGGAGCCCCATGAGTGGCCCAGCGCGTATGCCCGATTCCAAGGGTTCCGGGAAGTTTCTCTCCCCCATGGCTGATCTCATTCAACACCTTCAGGCGTCCCTGAGCTTTCAGCATGTTGATTTCCTTTCCGTCATAGACCGCAATCCCGGCAGAGTCATATCCCCGGTATTCCAGCTTTTCCAAACCATCCAAGAGAATAGGTGCTGCCTGCAGCTTTCCAATATATCCAACTATTCCACACATAATTTATCTCCTTTACTTTCTCTTTGTACAAACATCCGTTTTTTTTGCACTATCAAATTGTATTGTATCAAATTTGCATCTGCATGTAAAGACAAAGAAATTTCCTATTAGACAAGAAAAAAGGAAGCTGCAGCAACTGCACCTTCCCTTTTTTCTTCTTTTAATCAAGATCGATAATATCCATTTTAAAGGTATCGTCTTCCTCAGCATGACTTCTCTTCTTTGGCGTACGCGGCGGTCTTTTAGCCGGCTCACGAACTCTTGCCTCCAGAAGAGCATCAAGGTCATCTATATCGTCTTCAACCGACTCACGGGACTGTACGCGGAAAACATCATCATCGAAATCATCGTCTTCTTCGAAATCATCATTGGCCGAGAAATCATCCTCTTCAAAATCTTCTCCATCGTCTTCGTAATCATCAAAGTCGTCATCTTCATATTCAAAGCCGTCATCATAATCGTCAAAGTCATCGTCGAAATCATCGTCTTCCATTACTGCCGCCTTAGCTTTTGACGCTTTTTCCTTTTTCGCTGCCGGAGCCTTCTTATCTTTTGCAGCTTTTTTCGAGGCCTTCTTATCTTCCTCTTCATCCACATCAATATCGTACTCGTCATATAGATCGTCAAGTTCCAGATTGCGGTGCCGAAGCTTGATTGCAAGAATAATGATGATAATAAGGAAGATAAGGAATAATACCCAGGTTCCCACAAGGAATCTGTCCAGATTATCCCGCAATGTATCGATCAGTCCTCCGAGTAAAGAAGATGATTCGTTCTGCTCTTCCTGTGAAGAAGTATCCGGAGTATATCTCTGATAAGTATCATCTGTGGAATCGTACTGATAGAATCCTTTCTCCCCATCACTGTTCAGTGCATACAATACATAATAATCCGTAGAATCTACATTCTGCCATGCCGGAAAATCTTTGCCATTGACTGTAAAAGTGGTTTCCTGCAGATTACTTGGCAGCTGGCTTCCTACCTCCTCTGTCAGAGGAATAATATATCTGTCCTGTGAGATCTCAATCTGTTCAAACGGAGAAAATGTTCCTCCATCCGGGTCATAGAGAAAGAAATTCTCTTCTCCCGCCGAATCAGCAAGATAAACGGCGTATTTCCCGCTGCTCTCCTGCAGCGCTGCCGGGCAGGTCTGGCCTTCAAAGGTCATTTCTGTCTTAGTAAAGCCAGTAGGGATCAGGATATCAGAAAAGTCCACCACACTGTATGTCTGTCCGTCAACATCTACCTGAACGCCGGATGCAGCACCTGTTTCTCCTGAAGAATCTGTGCTATCGATCAGAGAAGGATCCCCTTCGCCAATTGTGATAGTGGAGCTTCCCTGCGTCACCTGGAACGATGTCCCGTCAGTAGAAGAAGCACTTACTGAAGCGATCGTGATACTTGTAGTCTGAACTGCCAGAGCCTGAAACTGAAGCGTCCATTTCATCTCTGTACTGCCGCCGCCGTTTCCGGTCAACTGAATCTGTCCGTTGCTGGCTGTCGCTCCATCTCCGCTGATAAATTTCAATGCCGCCGCATCATAGGTCAGAGTTGCATTGACATCACCGATTCCCGCATCTGCATAGAAGGTTGCCTCCACATCAAAAGTCGCCCCCTGTGTAGTAGTAGGATCTGAAAATCGAAGCTGCGGTTCAGCTGCATTTACGCTGAAAGGCAGAACCATAACAGTCATACACAGAGTTATGATGACTGCCGTCATTTTTTTTAATAATTTCATATCATTACCTCTCTTATGCATTATTTGCATTATTTATTCCGTGCCAGAATATTCGCTGCCGCCTCCGCTGTCATCTACATATCCGCTGTCAGTTGACCCATCTCCATAACCCGCGCCGGAATCAGTGCCGGAATCGGTCCATCCGTCCGATGTCCCCGTATCTGTATAGCCACTGTCTCCAGTTCCACTGCTATCCCAGCTGGAATCATCCGTTCCATCATCATAATAGGAAGAGTCATATCCCGTATCATAACTGTCATCATAAGTCTCTCCGCTGTCATCTTCCCAGGTCTCTCCGGAACTGTCATAGGATGAGCTGGACGCCCTCTCTGAAATTCCATATTCGATATCCTGAACCGTACTGGAGACTGTATATCCATCATTGCCAAACAAAAATTGATGAACCTCCTGCACATTTGTCGAAAGCGTATCCGGAATGACAACGCTTCCCACTTCATTCAGCATATCTGTCGTATTCTTTGACGGAAAGCCCAAAGAGTCTCCCAGTGTATATTTCGCAAAGTCTTTCGCATAGCTTACCATTTCTGTCAAAGTAAAATTAGTGGAAATCTGTGGAAAAACTTCATCAATGATCTTATTAATGGTTCCAAGGCTCATAGACTGCGCTTCATTGGCAATCAGTTCCAGCACGTGCCGCTGTCTGGATGCCCGTTCAAAATCTCCACCGGCTGTATAACGGATTCTGGAGTAAGAAACAGCCTGCACCCCATTTAAATGATAGGTTCCCGCAACCTCAGGCTCGATTTTTGTGTAGCTTTTACCCGTTACTTCAGAAGTCTCCACACAATAATTGTTCATATGGACAACTTCCTCTTCCGTCATTTCTATGTCCAGTCCTCCCACTGCATCGATCACATCTACCAGTGCATTGAAATTGACCGTGACATACTTTTCAATATTCATATCCAGATTTTTATTGATCATGGAAATCGCGCCTTCCGGTCCATAAAAAGAGTAAGCGGAATTTGCTTTATTATAACTTCCGTCATCCAGCTGGAGCAGCGTATCCCGGTATATGGAGACCAGTTTTACCTCTTTTGTTTCATTATTGAGACTTGCGATCATAATCGTATCGCTCCGATTTCCCTTTCCAAGGCTGTTTTCTCTGGAATCCAGACCAAAAAGAGCGATATTCGTATATCCCTCCTCATGCTCCACTTCTGAAGATATATTCAACTTGTCTGTATCAATTTTGGTTGTTTCTATCTTACTCATCTTTCCAGCCAGCAGCACTGCCGCTGTCGAAAGCACCGCAAATGCAACTCCGCCAAAAATGACTCCTATTTTTTTCCCAAGCGACCACGCTGCAAAACTGTGGCGCTTACGCCGGCCTCTTTTTCGCCCTCTACCTGCCATGGTAACATCCTTTCTTTGGTACAGTTTCTTTCCGCGCTTCAAACATTTCAAACAACATAATACATTACTTTATGCTTTTTTTCAATATTTTACCCCTCTTTTTTCACATTACCCGCTTCCAGTATGCCGGAAACATGGTACAGCAAAGAATCATCCTTTTAGGAAGGCTCCGGTAATGTTTCCCCATAAAAAATCCTGCATATTTTACTGCGCTTCCCCAGAACAGCGATAGTACTTTAAACGGTCTGCCGGTCCTTAGAAGATATACTGCCCCACTCTTTACCAGCCGTATCCCTTCTTTTTCCGACTTTATCCCACAGAAAATTTCCGGGTGCTGTGCCTGTGAAACTGCCACATCAAAATTTCTCCTGAACTGTTGCAAATGTGTGTAATTATGAGAATGGATCACCTTTGCTTCTGCTGTATAAGACACGCTGTAACCCTGTTTGATACATCTGGCAGCAAACAGCATATCCTCATTTAAAATAGTCTGCTTTTCAAATCCGCCCACCTCAAGATAAATTCTTCTGTTGTAAGCTGCACAGACATTCGAAGAAAAAAAGGTTTTTATTCCCAGTTCTTCCAGATCCTCTTCTGACTTTATCCGGCTTTTCTCCGGATAATTAAATTTCCTTACATACCGTTCAATAATAGCACAATCCTCTCTTGGCAGCTGCCGTGCAAAAGAGACTGCCGTCTTATCATTTTCAAGGGGCCTTATCAAATTTTCAATCAAATCTTTTCCCTTTGGCAGAGCATCCTGTGTAAAAAACACAAGAATATCCGCATCTGACATACGGGCAGCCTGATCTCTTGTCCCGCCATGATCAAACTTTTCCGGCCGTATCTCTGTAAGCAGAAGATTCTCATACTTCCCGGTTAATTCTGACAGATCCAAACCATCCACAGTGTGCATAATATGGATATGCCTTATGGGAACTGTCTGTTTCGCCAGCCTTTCCACCAGCTTATAAAAATCTTTTCCCGGTTTATACACCGGTATGATCACATCTACGATCTGTCTATTCACTTCCGGTCTCATTTTGTGTATCCTCCGTCTGCTCCTCATCTGACTGCGGATATATCCCTGTCATTTCAGAAAGTTCGTCACTGATTCCCCGAACAACTTCTGTCGGTTCATAATCCTCATCTCCGAAGAGGAACTCATGGGCCTGTCTTACATTATCCGCCAAACCTGCTGCCACTACATAGGAACCCGAGTATCCCGGAATAGATTCCGGAGTCTCCGGCGTAAACGGAAATCCGCTGTTCTCTCCCAGCTCATAATTGAAAACATCAGCCGCAAGTCCTATGATCTCTGTGGAAGAAAAACTTGTTGATATTTCCGGGAAAACAGCATCGATCACCTTATTGATAGTTCCCAGATTGGCGCTTTTGGCTTTTTCCACCAGTTTTTCAATCACAAGCCTCTGACGGGAGGTACGCTCAAAATCTCCTCCGGCAGTATAACGGATCCGGGCATAGGAAACTGCCTGTACCCCATTCAGCTGGTAGGTTCCAGCAACCTCCGGCTCAATTCTTTCATAATCCTTCCCGGTAATTTCTGAAGTTTCCACGCAGTAATTATTCATGTGGACAACTTCCTCTTCTGTAAGATCCAATTCAATTCCGCCCAATAAATCTACCGCATCTGCCAATGCAAGGAAATTTACTGTAACATAATCTGTGATATCCAAGTCCAGATTTTTATTCAGCATATTGATAGCCGCCTCAGCGCCGCCTGTAGCATACGCAGAATTTGCTTTATCATATGTCCCGTCAGCCTGCTGAAGCATGGTGTCGCGATACACAGAAAGCATTTTTACTTCCTTCGTGTTTGTATTGATACTGGCCACGATAATACAGTCACTTCTTACCCCGGATGTCTCTCCTGCCCTGTTGTCTGTTCCAAACAGTGCAATATTTTTAAACCCTTCCTGGTTAACCCCATTATTCAAAATGCTGTCTTCATTAAATACCGTATGATTCAACTTATCCAGTTTGAACATACCAAAGGCTACTGCTCCAAGCACACACAGAATAACCAGCTCTATCACAAGAACCGCCACACGCCTTTTCCTTCTTCTCTTTCGCTTCCTTTTCTGCAGTTCCTTTTCTCTTCTCTTTATTCTTTTCTCTTCTCGCATCTATCTTCTCCATGGTAACAGACATTTTTACTTAAATAAAAGCGTCAGTACATACCAACGCTATAGAAACACTTTTATTATGATACAATACTTTTTCGCCGAGGGCAAGGGAAACTATCTTAAGACTTCATTAACCTTCATTCACGCTATGATCGCTTTCGAAAAAGATTTCTCCACAATTCAGCCTGTATCAGGAGATAATTTTTCAAATTTCCCTTTTGAAAAGACACTTTATTTTCCTTCCGGCAGATTTTCACACCAGCAAGCAGCCCCTTTACATATTCCTTTCCCAGACCTTTCCGGAAGAAAAATACCGTTTTTACCGCAAACCCGGCCAAAAGGAAGGGACTGTTCAGAAGAATCTGCAAAAAAGGCATGTTCTTATAAATCAAATAAACATTATTTCTGGAAGAATACTTCGTCTTAAAAACATTGTACCGGGAACCGCTGGAAGCGCTTCCTACATGAATGACTTCCGCTGACGGTTCATAGAGATTCACATAGCCGTATATCCTTGCCCGGTATCCCACATCTATGTCTTCCAGATAAGCAAAATGTCTTTCGTCAAAATATCCGATTTTTTCAAACACATCCCGTCGGTATATGGCAGCGCCTGCGCAGGCGGCAAATACGCTGCAGGGCCTGTCATATTTCTGTGCATCTCCGTCCCGTCCTCTGGCAAAAGCCCATCCAAGAGCATTGTAAAAGGTTCCGGCGCTGTCCATTTTACCCGGATCCTGATACTGCAGCATTTTCGCTTCCACCGAAAAACATCTTTCATTTTCTTCTATTCTGTGAAGCAGATTTTCCACAAACCCTTCTCTTACTTTTGTATCATTATTCAAAAGGATGACATAGGGCGTACGGCTTGCTTTAATCCCTGCATTGACCGCACGGCAGAAGCCATAGTTCTTCGAAAAACAGATAAACTCCGTCTGCGGATAACGCTCTTTCGCCGTCTCAATGCTGCTGTCTGAGGATCCATTATCCACAACAATGACATGTACCGGTATCCCTGTCATCTCATACACGGACTTCAGACAGGGAAGCAGATATTTTTCACCTTTATAGTTTGGTATTACAACTGTCACTTTACACATAGTTTTATCCTTTTTGATTGTTTTTCAGGGAATAATCCCATTTTGTCAGCGTCAGATTTCTGTTATACATTGGATCTCCGTTCTTCAGTATATCCAGGTGATGGCTTCGCATATATTCAATTTCACTTTGAAATCTGCGCACTTTCTCCTTGGTGTCTTCCGAACCTCTTGTCTTTGATTCATAATGATACAATTCCGCATAGGGGTTATACACAACCAGATATCCTGCTTTTCTCACCCGGAGGCAGAAATCCACATCATTGAAGGCAACCTGAAGCTTCTCATCCAGTCCCTTTACAGCCTCATAGACAGACCGCTTTACCATCATGCAGGCCGCTGTGACTGCAGAGAGATCCTGCTGAACGGAAGCCTTATGGAAATAGCCTGTATACCGTCTCGGGAGACCTACAAAAATATTGCCGGCAATCCCGCCAATTCCCACAATAATTCCGGCATGCTGTACCGTATCGTCCGGATAGTATAATTTCACGCCGACGATTCCCACTTCTTTTCTCTGGCAGTTGCCCAGCATTTCCTCCAGCCAGTCAGGGGTGATCACTTCCACATCATTATTGAGAAGAAGAAGATAGTCTCCTTTCGCATAACTGGCTCCGTAATTATTGATAGCGGAATAGTTAAATCCTTTTTCCCAATATACAACCTTTACACCTTTTGCCTCAATTTTTTTGTAATAGGCAAAGGTTTCGTCCTTTACACTGTTGTTTTCCACAACAATGATCTCGTAATTTTTATAGGTTGATTTTTCTATGGACTGGAGGCATTTGTCCAGGCTTTCCACTTCATCCTTGTTAGGGATGATAATAGAAACAAGCGGACTGCCTTTCACCTCATATTTGACTCTGTAATATCCCAGATCCTTCGCATGGGAAACTTCTCCGTCCTGGCCGCACCGCTTAAGATGATCCTCGATGGCACTCTTTCCCGCATCAAATGCATACATTTTACTCGCCGGGTTATCCGCTGTAGAAGCCTTATGCACTCTCCAGTGATAGAGGATCCTTGGAATATGAGCAATCCCCGCTGCTTTTTCACTGCAGCGCAGGATCAGATCATAGTCCTGTGCTCCGTTAAATTCCCCCCGGAAGGCTCCCACATCTTCGATCAGCGATTTCTTTGCCACAAAGAAGTGACAGATATAATTATTGGATCTCAAAAGATCCAGATTGAAATCCGGTTTCATATAAGGCTGAAAATGTTCGGTAAGATCTGTTGTCACCTTATCTTCATCAGAGTAGAGCATCTCCGGCTTTTCCTGCTGATTAAGCGCTTTTACCACCTCATAGAGGGCGTCTTTTGTCAAAAGATCATCATGGTCAAGAAGTCCCACATATTCTCCGGAGGCGATCTTCAGGGCTGCATTTGTATTCTGCGCAATCCCCTCATTTTCCGGAACATCGGTCACCCGGATCCTTTTATCCTTTTCTGATGCAATTCTTAAGATGTCTCCTACCTCTTTGTTTCCCGGATTCGCATTAGCGATACAGAGCTCCCAATTTCCATAGGTCTGTGCTCTCACAGACTGGATCATCTGTTTTAAAAAGCTTTCCGGCGTATTGTATACAGGTACTAAAATACTGATCAGCGGCATGTAGTCAAACTTTTCCTTCCGCTGCCTCTCCAGTTCTTCTTCTGACGGTCTGTGATTACGATACCACTCCTCATAATCCACATCATCTGTCTGAAACCGCTCCGTCAGTCTGACCCAAAATTCCTTTGGTCCAAAATGCTTAAAATACAGAATCCCCTTTTTTATATTGTAGGGAGATAATTTTTTCAAAAATTTTATCCAGCTGATCTTATATGTTTCCATATATTTCTATTTATATCCTCACTTTTTCTTTTCTGTTTCACTTTCACATGGTTATATGTCATTTTACCACAAAAACCGCATAACTGCCACAATAAAGAGCAAAGAGTTCCGCAATCGTTTCCTGATTAAAGTAAAAAGGCAGAAGCCTCTCTTAGCTTCTGCCCTCACTCTCTTTGTTCCTAGAAGTGGAACGTATCCTTAAGCCCCCTCCAGAGCTGATCCTTATCGCTTAAATTCAGCTTTGTGCCATCTTCCAGATGATAGCCTTCCCCGGAAGCACTGCCTTTATACTCTCCGGTAAGAGACGGCCAGGTAATGCCGATCTCAGGATCGTTCCAGGCAAGTCCGCCCTCGTCGCCCGGATGATAGAAATCTGTACATTTATAACAAAATTCTGCCACATCGCTTAATACCAGGAAGCCATGGGCAAAGCCTTCCGGAATATAAAACTGTTTCTTATTTTCTTCTGTCAGCTCGATGCCGAACCATTTTCCATACGTTTTGCTGTCACTTCTTAAATCCACCGCAACATCAAAGACAGCGCCCTTGATCACTCTGACAAGTTTTCCCTGGGGAAACTCTTTCTGGAAATGAAGCCCTCTCAAAACACCTTTGGAAGAACAGGACTGATTGTCCTGGACAAACTGCATGGTAAGCCCCGCCTCTTCCATATCTCTTTGATTGTATGTCTCCATGAAATAGCCTCTGGCATCGCCGTGAACGGCCGGCTCGATCACGCACAGGCCCTCAATGCCGCCAGCGTTCTTTTCTACTTTGATCTGTCCCATTTATGATCTTCTCCTCTTCTCTTTTTCACCGAAACCACTTTTTTAGAAGTCGATTTCCTTCAAATATCTGTTCAGCGCATCCTGCCATGTAGGAAGCAGATGGAATCCATTGTCTGTCAGCTTGCTCTTATCCAGCCTGCTGTTAAACGGCCTTGCCGCTTTGGATACACCATATTCCTCTGTTGTGACCGGAAGGACTTTCACCTTGTCCTCACTGTACTCTTCATGGCCCATTTCCACAGCCTGACGGAAGATTTCTTTGGTAAAATCATACCAGCTGATATAGCCGCCCTCGTTTGTAGCATGATAATAACCATATTTTTCCGTCTCGATCATGTCAACAAGAAGCTTTGCCAGGTCAAAGGTGTAGGTCGGCGTGCCGATCTGGTCATTGACTACCTTAATGGTATCATGATTCTTTCCCACATTTAACATGGTCTTGATGAAATTCTTTCCATTTTTCCCAAATACCCATGCAATTCGTACAATGAAATATTTTGTCAGAAGCTCTGAAACAGCCAGCTCCCCTTCCAGTTTTGTCTGCCCATAAACATTGAGAGGCTTGTAATCTTTGCAGTCAGGATCCCAAGGCGTCTCTCCCTGTCCGTCAAACACATAATCCGTGCTTAAATAAACCATTTTGCAGTTCAGCTCTTTGCAGACTTTGGCAATATTTCTTGTGCCGTCCACATTTACCGCCTGGACGATCGGCTTCTTTTCTTCCTCTTCTGCAAGATCTACTGCTGTCCACGCCGCGCAGTGCACGACCGCATCCGGAGCAGCTTCCGAGATCACGCGCTTTACACAGTCTGCATCTGTAATATCCATCTGCACATAAGGCATAGAAGTCACGGCCGTACCGTCCTGAATCCCGCTGTACACTTCCTGGATATCTGATCCGATTCCCTCATAACCGCGCCCCGCCAGCTCATTCATTACATCGTGGCCCAGCTGACCTGCTACACCTGTTACAAGAACCTTCATTATTCCATCTCCTTCCGGTTTCCATACATTTTCTCATAGTAGTTCTGATACTCTCCGGAAATGATCGTCTCCCACCACTCCTTGTTGTCCAGATACCACTGGATCGTCTTCTTAATTCCATCTGCAAACTTTGTCTCCGGCAGCCATCCAAGCTCATTGTGGATCTTGGTCGGATCAATAGCGTAACGCATATCGTGCCCTTTTCTGTCCTCCACATAAGTGATCAGGCTTTCCGGCTTACCAAGCTCTTTGCAGATGATCTTTACAATATCAATATTTTTCATTTCATTATGTCCGCCGATGTTGTAAACTTCTCCCACACGGCCTTTGTGAATGATCAGGTCAATCGCTTTGCAGTGATCTTCTACATAAAGCCAGTCGCGGACATTTTCCCCTTTTCCATAAACCGGAAGCGGCTTGTCATTCAGCGCATTGGCAATCATAAGCGGAATCAGTTTCTCCGGGAAATGATATGGCCCGTAGTTATTGGAACATCTGCTGATAGTAACCGGAAGTCCATATGTCCTGTGATAAGCCAGTACAAGAAGGTCAGCGCCTGCTTTGGAAGAGCTGTACGGGCTGCTTGTATGGATCGGTGTCTCCTCTGTAAAGAAAAGATCCGGGCGGTCCAGAGGCAGATCTCCGTAAACTTCATCTGTAGATACCTGATGATATCTCTGGATTCCATATTTTCTGCAGGCATCCATTAAAACTGCAGTTCCTTTAATATTTGTGTCAAGAAATACTTCCGGATTTTCAATGGATCGGTCTACATGGCTCTCTGCTGCAAAGTTTACCACCATGTCCGGATGTTCCTCTTCAAAAAGTTTATAGACAGCTTCACGGTCTGTAATACTCTCCTTTACAAAACGGAAGTTAGGATTATCCATAACAGGCGCCAGTGTAGATAAGTTTCCTGCATAGGTCAGACAATCCAGACAAATGATCCGGTAGTCCGAGTATTTGTTTAACATGTGAAAAATAAAATTGCTTCCGATAAAGCCGGCTCCGCCGGTAACGATAATGTTCATAATACTTACTCCTATCTGCTTTCTTTTTTAGTATAATCCGTCCTGATATTTTCCATCCAGAACGTCTTTTAAATACTGCCCATACTGATTCTTTTTCAGCACTTCATAAACTTTAAGCACTTCTTCCTGGGAGATCCATCCATTCAAATAAGCGATCTCTTCCAGGCAGGCAATCTTTCTGTGCTGATGGGTTTCCATTGTTTTTACAAAATTAGTGGCATCTACAAGACTCTCATGTGTTCCTGTATCCAGCCAGGTAAAGCCCTGTCCAAGAAGTTCTACATTTAACTTCCCTTCTTCCAGATAGATCCGGTTCAGATCCGTGATCTCCAGCTCTCCTCGGGCGCTTGGCTTCAGATTTTTCGCATATTCTACAACTTTGTTGTCATAGAAATAAAGACCTGTGACACAATAGTTGCTCTTTGGGTGTTCCGGCTTTTCCTCAATAGAAACCGCTTTCCCCTCTTTATTAAATTCCACAATACCGAAACGCTCCGGATCATCTACATAGTACCCGAATACAGTAGCTCCTTTTCCGGACTGGGCATTTTCCACAGCTGCACGAAGTCTCTTTTTCAGGCCATGTCCTGCAAAAATATTATCTCCGAGAACCATAGCAACTGTATCGTCTCCCACAAATTCTTCTCCGATAATAAAGGCCTGTGCCAGTCCGTCCGGACTTGGCTGTACCGCATAGGAAAGCTCCACGCCAAACTGATGGCCGTCACCTAAAAGCTCCTGGAACCTGGGGGTATCCTGCGGTGTGGAAATAATGAGAATATCACGGATTCCCGCATTCATAAGTACCGACATTGGATAATAGATCATCGGTTTGTCATAAATCGGCAACAGCTGTTTGGATGTTACCATTGTCAATGGATAAAGCCGTGTGCCCGAACCGCCTGCTAAAATAATACCTTTCATTTTTATCCTCCTGAAATGTAATTTTGATTGCTGTCTTTTCTTTCAGTATTTCCATCTACATGCATTATAAAAGGTGACCTTAGGTCACCTTCAAGCTTTTTTTGAAAATATTAAGAATTTGTTACAATTTTTACCTTTTACATATCCGTCGTGCAATGCTTCCCATTTTCCTCAATGGCTCTGTTATTTTCCAACTAGTAGAATTAGCATACTCCGAGATTAAATTTTGGCAATTTACAACCTCCTGCTGAAGCTGATGCTTTTCCAACTCAATCTGCCTTTTTTCCTCTTCAAGTCGATACCTATACTGTTCCATTTCCCCATATCTGCTCTTTAAAATAAGATCTACAAATAAATGTTCTTCCGTCAGACTATATAGATCTTTTACAGTAAAATGAAACTTTTCCTTTAAAAGCGCTCTCATATTTTCTTCTTCCAACAGCTCTGCCAGCCTTTCAATGCCTGCTGGCGCTAGACCTCCCCAACCCATGAGGGGACTACACATCAGAAAAGCTTTTTCGCACTCCAATTCTTCTTTTGTATGAGACTCCTGGTATCTAAAATCTTGCTGAAAACCTTTCAAAAAAATTTTATCTGGCATTCCCTCAAAAAAATGAGCGTGTATGTCCATAGATTCATTGAATACTCTTGTATCGTTTTTCTCCGATGAAGCACTTGCATTTTTTTTGGTCTGTTGCTTATCTATAAAACGTCTAACAGCAATAAGTCGTTCTTGAATTACATAAATTTTGTATTGTTTCGCAATCCGTACCCAATAATCAAAATCATGAAGCTGTCTATAGGCAAGAGTAAACTTTCCTATATTTTCTAATACTTCTCTTTTCATTAGTACAGCCGGATGAGCCAGGCAATTCCCCTCAAAGTAAAATTTTCTTAACCATTGTTCTTGCTCCAATGTTTCCGATTCATAAAGCTTTAAGAGGCTTTTCTCTAATTCATTAATGTTATTTCCATATTCATCAATCAAGTCACACCATGTAAAACACACGCTGCATTCTGGATGTTCTTCCATAAACAAAAGCTGCTTTTCCAATTTGTCTGGATACCAAAGATCATCACTGTCAATCCTAGCAAGATAGTCTCCTTTCACTTTGGCAAATCCATAATTGGTAGCAACACAAATATGCTCATTTTCTTCTCTTTTGTATAATTCTATTCTTTCGTCTTGAAAGCTTTCTATAATCGCACAAGACCTGTCTGTTGAACCATCATCTACAATAATAAACTGAAAATTAGAATAAGTCTGATTCAATACACTCTGTATTGTTTCAGCAAGCGTATCCTCGTGATTATAATTTACCATTAATACACTAACTAATTTCTCTCCCATACAGCAATCTCCCGTACATCGTTTATATTTTACTTTCCCATACTTCCCTTACTCCAAGTATAAGGGCCCAAAAGGACAATTTTCAAGTCTTTTTTAACATATTGAAAACTTATTGCACCTTATTTCCTGCACAAGAAAATCCCTGCTTCCTTCGTTATATAAAAACCACTCTCTATCTTTTCTTTCACAAAAGAACGAAACTCCGTATACCGCTCTCCAATATACTGTGCCTGGTTTCCATGACAGGAGAGAATATAGGAAATCAAAGCTTCTGCCTCCGTTACCAAAAGATTATCTTCATATAATCGCCACTCTACCTCTTGAAAACACTTTTCTAAGATTTCGCGGCCATTTTCCATACCAAATCTTTCATAAAGCCTGTCTGCCGACAAAACAATCCGATTATCAAATTCCTGTACAAGAAGGCTCACTTCTTTCATATGCTGATTTCCATATGTGCTACAGACGAAAACTCCCCCTTGCTTCAGAACTCTCTTTACTTCCCTGCATACCTTTGGAATGTCCTGGCAGTAAAAAAGCACGTGATTTGCTATCACAACATCAAAAGTTTCGGATTCATAGGGAATCTTATGGCAGTCAAATGCGTGAAAAGAGAATCTTTGGCCTTCTCCGCCCAATTCTCTTCTCGTATCACGAAGCATTCCCTCTGACACATCAGAAAGAGTAATTTCTATTTCATATGGGATATTCTGCATATTACTTTTCCAAAGCGCGCCATCCCCACAGCCAATTTCCAACACCTTCATTTCAGGTTCCAAACCAAGCTGCTGAAAAATCCAAGGAAACCATCCCTGTTTATTTTGAGAATACAGACTATGCAGGTTAATTCTGGCTGAAATATTTGAGGCATTCTGATACTGCTTCTTCAGGCTTTCTTCCATGCCTGTTAAGTGGATCAGATTCAGCATCCTGTTCCAGTCTACAGTGTGTGTCGCACGAACCTCTTCTGCTGTATCTTGAATCGCTCTCTCCATGAGCTGCATCTTCTCAATACGATCCTGAACCAACTTCAGCTGAATATTTAAAGAGTTCAACAGAAAATGATAATCTGCATCTGCAAATGTCATTTCCCGGATATCGTCCAAAGAAAAGCCTAAATATTTCAGCAGAAGAATCTGCTGAAGCCGTGCAAAATCTTCGTCTGTATAGAAACGAGCCCCCGCTTCTGTCACAAGCGAGGGCTTTAAGATATTCTGTTTATCATAATAACGGATTGTCCTTAGAGTAACGCCTGCCATGCGGGCAAACTCTCCGGAAGAATAATAACCTGGTTTTTTCATCGTTACCTCATATCACACAATTACTTAAACAGCTTGGACAACCATCTCATAAAAAGTATAACATAGATCAGAAAGCAAACAGTCACCACAAATGTTTCCAGATCAAATCGATGGGTAAATGTCCTTAAAACCAAAGTACCATCTACTGCGGTGTCACCGATCATACATTCTGTATTCTGCTGCTTTCCACCTGTATAATAGAGGGTAATACTGCTATTTTCATCGCACTCTTTCACCAAAATCTGAAGCTCATATATTTGATTTTCGCACCCAGTTAATTGATCAAAATCAATTTGAAAAAACCGGCCGCTTGTCAATTCACCAAGAGAAGTTTCCCCTTCCAAGACAGTCTCTCCTCCGCTTTCAAGCAAATTGTATTCCAAAATGGTGCCCTCCAAGTTGCCTACAGCAGCCATTTTTATCATAACCCCATCCAATGTATCTTCCGGGGCAAGAAAAGACTGACTTATTCTGTCACCTTCTCTCAAATCCACAGAAAAATACTCACTGTTATCAATCTCTGTATCATATATCGGAGTTTTTTTATCTACTACAGAATAAAGGCCTGCAAGCAATACAAGAATAATCAATGCAATCAGCCATTTTATTTTACTTTTCATATTTTATCTCTGCTCCTTAATAAGCCCCTTTATAAATCTCCGCAATCTCCTTTGCTTCTCCAAACATCTTCAAATGTCCTTTTTCCAACCAGGCAATCTTATTGCATAAGCTTTCTACCTGATCAATGCTATGAGAAACAAATAAAAGAGTCGTCCCAGCGTCTAACATTCTCTGTATTCGTTTTTGGCACTTTTCCTGAAAACGGAAATCACCAACAGAAAGCACCTCATCACAGATTAAAATGTCCGGAATACCAATCGTAGCAATAGAAAAAGCAAGCCTTGCTATCATACCAGAAGAAAAGTTTTTCACTGCCACGTTCATGAAGTCGTGGAGTTCTGAAAACTCTACTATTTCCTGATAATGCTCTTTCATTTCTGCTCTGGATTTTCCCATGAGCGCTCCATTTAAATAGACATTTTCTTCCGCTGTCAGATCGTAATCAAAACCTGCTCCCAATTCAATTAACGGCGCAACATCTCCATATACAGCAACGCTTCCTTTTGTAGGCTTTAATACTCCTGCAATGATTTTCAGCATTGTACTTTTTCCGCTTCCGTTCAAACCGATCAGTCCCAATGCATCTCCCCGCTGTATACTGAAGGATACATCCTGCAGTGCCCAGAAAGCTTCAAAAGACAATTGATTTTTTAATGTCTTAACAAAATATTCCTTCAGGCTGTCTACCTTTTCCGAAGCAAGCCGGAACTGCATGGAAACGTTATTTACACATATTATATCCTGTCTTTCCATAATTCACCTCTAAATATTCAGAATAAAGGTATCCTGACTTTTGTAAAACACATATAGCCCACACGCCAATGCAATTGCAGTTTCTACAATCGCTATTACAATAGATGTAATATTCGGAACAGTATTATTCATCATAACATCTCTGAACATGATCAATATATTTGTAATCGGATTTATCAATACAATCTTTTCCAGCCATTCAGGAAGAATAGACATTGGATAAATAACCGGCGTCAAATACATCAATGCTGTCACAAAAACAGAATATAAGTGTACAATGTCTCTGAATTTCACTGCTATTGCTGACAAAATCAAGCCTATCCCTAAAGAGAAAAATATAATAAAAATTAACGGAATCGGCACAAGAAGCACTGTATAATGCAAATCAACCCTCATAGCGAGCATAACAAAAATTAAAGCTGTAAAGGATGCCAGCAAATTAATAGAACTTGAAAAAATTCTCGAAATAACAAACATATATTTCGGAACATATATTTTTTTAATCAAGGGTCCATTGGCAATAATTGCACTCATGGCATTCGTTGTCGACTCTGAAAAGAAATTAAAAATCAACTGTCCACTCAACAAATATACAGGAAAATATTCGATATCAAATTTAAATAAATTTGAAAACACTACCGAAAGTACAATCATCATAAACAATGGATTAAGAATCGTCCAGAGTACACCCAGTATGGATTTCCTGTATTTTGTTTTAATGTCCCTTGCGATCAGCTCACTTAAAAGTGGCCGGAACTTCTGAAAATTTTGTATATAAGTTGACACTATTAGTCCTCCGTTTAAATGGTATCAAAAGGATTTAAGACAGTTTCTAAGTATACCATTAAATCTTTTTTTTTACAACCTTTCGCATCCATAGAGTTGTAAGATATCGTTTTCTATATTCTTCCACTGCCTTTCCTTAGCTGTTTTTATCCCATTAATATAAAGAATATTTCTTAACGCTTCATCTATACAAAGCCTCTCGATTTGTTCCTTTGCCTTTTCGATATTTCCAGCCGGATACAAAAGACAGTTATATTCATTCTGCATATATTCTGCATTTCCTCCATTAGGAACTGCAACCACATACCCACCAGAAGCCATCATTTCTAGTGGAGGATAGGAAAAACTTTCAAGTAAACTTGTTTTTAACAGAATATCGCAAGCAGCATATACTTCCGGAACTTGCTCGTATGGAATTTTATTTAAAAAACGGTCCACATGATACCATCTTTGTGGCTCTCCTTTATATGACATGTACCATACTTCAAAATCATCTAGATTCAACTGGTCAATAATTTTGAAAGCCTCATCCACATTCTTGTAAGCCACACTGCAATCCCCTTCAATTAGTATCCGAATTTTTCCTTTCATACATCGTTGATCCCCTAAGAATCTGTCCGTTTCCAGCCCATTCGGCGCATACAAGGCTGTCTTTCTATATTTATCTTGCAACCACTTTTGACACCATTTAGATATCGTTAAGAACTGAATATCTCCATAAACCATATAAGTTTGATTCGCCAACACTCTCAACGGATCTCCTGGTGCATAAAAATTAGTTTCAAAATTTTGAACCAAATAACATTTTCTTTTTATATTAGGATACGTTTCCACAAATTTGACAGTTGTCCACATTGTTGCAATTGCACAGCCGATTTCTCCTGTTATCTTTGTTTTTTCTAGAGAAATAACTGGGAAACAATGCCCTTCAAATTCATACCACTCAGTTTCCCCGCTTAACAAAATAAGTAGGACATCTTTTCCACTGCTCTGCAAAATTGCCGCATGCTTTAAGGCTACTTTAATTCCTCCGCTTATTTCTAGACTAGGAAGAATAAATGCATAATTAAGATTTAATTCTTGTTGAAAAATATCTGCAATGCCATTTCCCGTCATAATTGTGCTGTAATATTCCATACAATATGAATACGCTGCTTCCGCAAGTAAAAAACGATAACCTTGGTCTTCAATTAATCTGCATAATTCTTCTTCCCATTCCGCGAGCGTTCGACACAATACTCCTGTTTTTCCATTCTCAATAGAATCATGAAAAGCCCCTACATCACTTGCTATAGTCACAACTTTAACTAGCGCTGCTTCTACCCACTTATTTTCTGATTTAGCACGATTAAAAATAGTATCCTTTAGAGGTGCTAAATTTATATCCACACTGGCAATCATTTCTGGAAGCTTTCTCCAATCACTAAATGGTATACTCTCTATTCGATGTTCATACTTTTTTAAGGCTTCTGGTAAATCTAATTCTCCTACCAGACAAAGAATAACCTGCGAATATTTGTCCATAATATTTGTCAATACTGGCATAATCATTTCAAGATCTGCATTATGAGTAATACTACCACTAAAATATCCCAATCTAACAGCTGACACCATGGAATTTGTTTTGTGATTTAAAGCCTCCTGAGAAAGCTGTATCATTTTTTCTGAAGCTCTATTTCGATTTATATATACATTTTGTGAATACCGTTTGAGTTCATCAGCTAGGCAGTTAGTTGTAGTTACAACCATATCGCACTGTTGAAGTAACCGTTTCATATTATTGACGTTCTCATCATACGCTTCCTTATCTGAAGATGCCATAGATCTTACATAAGGAATCTGATCTGTATATTTAGTATCTATTACCAAATCATCAATGTCGTATATAAGTTTTTTATTAAGCTTTTTAGCCTGCTCTATAAAATTGCCAATTTGCTCTGTATATGGACAACGAAAAAAAACAAATGCCCTGTAATACCTAAGGTATTCGTTCTTTATTTTACGAAAATATATCTCGTCTGTCGAAAAATGATATGCCTCCAACTGTTCTCGTTGGTGTTTCACACGGTATCTCCACGGATGCGGTAAATCCTCATTGCATCCGCTAATAAATAGAACATCTTTATACTCACTTTTCACAGTTTTTAACTCCGTGATTCTTTTCCTAACAAAACGTTTTGTTCTTCCCGCAAAGCCAACGATCCCTTCTTCAGTAAGAGAATGAATTGCTTTTTCTCCCAGATTTTTTTCTCTATTCTGCATATCTTCCCTTCTCCAATGATACCATACTTTATAATTTCCTAAGTCTTTTTAACAAAGGATGATAATTTCCATCTCCCTGCTCTATTTCGTCTTTCCACCTAGTCGTAAATTTTTCGTTTTTCTTCCATTGTTTTGTTATAGGGTCTTTTTTATTATAAAACATGTCAGCAAAGCATGTCCATACATTCCACCATCCTTGTCTCCTGCTCCTTAAGCATAAATCTGCGTCAGCACAGGAATCCATCAAAACGTCAAATCCGTCTAGCTCAATAAATTTTTCTTTAGAAATCATCATACATATGGAAGTCAAAATTGTTGTATTACGCACATATTTCATATTTGCTTCATATCCCTGATCTGAATCTACTCTATTAAAATTTACGGGATAAATCCCTGAATTTGCATCTTTATCCAACACTGCTCCCGCAAAATAAATTCTGTTATCCTTATATTTTATATATGCACCTACAACTCCTACATCCCTACGCTGAGCAAACATCAACAATTCTTCTATCCACTTTCTATTTCTCGGAAGACAGTTTTCACTCAAACAGATATAATATTGTCCGTGGCACAGTTCAGCCGCACAATTAAACCACTCATATTTTCCACATTCCCTTGACAATGTTGAAATACATATTTCATCATCCTCCACGCCGAGCTCCTTTTTATCTATTATAAGCTCCAAGGGACGATAATCAGTCCTGTCAATCAACTCCTGTATATACTTTACCGCTTGATCCTTGTTAAGATCTCCAGACACTAAAATACTTATCAGAGGTCTTTCCTTCAATTCATATTTTATTCTATAGATAGTTTCATATGGCAAATTACAATTCACTTTTCCCTGCTCACTACTTCTTACCAGCTGTCCTGCTATCGCTCTTTTAGCCGCTTCAACTGCGTAGTGTTTTACAGAAAGATCCAATGCAACAGATCCCTGATGAACACGCCAATAATACAAAATCTTTGGAATGTGCACTATCTTTCCCGCCTTTTCAGTCAACCTAAGAACCATATCATAATCTTGGCTCCCTTCACATTCTATTCGATATAGCTCATCCAAATCATCCAACAAACTTTTCTTAAAAACTGTAAGATGGCAAATATAATTATGAGAACGCAGTTCATCTTTTCCAAAACCATTTTTACAAACAATATCTACTGAGTTTTCTATTGAGTCCTGGAATTTCATTTCGTCTGTATAAATAAAATCAGCACCATTCTGTGCAGCTGAAGCAACTTCATATAACGCCGAAGGGCTTAGCAGATCATCATGATCCACTAAGCCGATATAATCCCCTCTCGCCATTGTCAGGCACTGATTTGTATTTCCTACAATTCCTTCATTCTTATCCAACTTCCTATAGATAATCCGGGAATCCTGCTCTGCATATCGTCGACATATTTCACCCACATATTTATGCGTATCATCGCTACCATCAGCCAAACAAAGCTCCCAAAATATATATGTCTGATTTTGAACAGATTGCAACAGCTCTTCAAGAAAAGCCTTCGGTGTATTGTACAATGGCGTAATAAGACTAATCAGAGGCGGATTCACCCATACTCTTTCTTTTTGTCTTTCTCTTTCTGCCTCTGATAATAAATGAAACCTTCTTATTACTTTTAGCTCTTTCTTATATTGTATTTTCCGTTTAATAAATGATCGTATCATAATAAAATTTATAGCCTTTATCTTTTAATTACATTCGCAGACTGAAATTAGGCAACATAAGTGTCAAATTAGGATTATAATAAGGATCACCTTTTTCTAAAATATCATACCATTTTTCATGGAAAGTCTCAATTTCTTGATTGAATCTGCGAACCTTTTCTTCCGTATCTTCCATGCCTCTTGATTTTGATTCATAATGAAACAACTCCGCATAGGGGTTATACACTATTAAATAACCTGATTTACGAAGTTTCAAACAAAAATCAATATCGTTAAATGCAACTGCCAATCGCGGATCAAATCCTTCTACTCTTTCAAAAGCTTCTTTTTTTACCATCACACAAGCTGCAGTAACAGCATTATAGTCTTGTGCTATAATAATTCTACCAAAGTATCCAGGCGAATTTTCATCATCACCTGCAAATGCATGTCCTGCAACTCCCCGGAGCCCTATAATCACACCTGCATGCTGAATTGTTTTATCCGGATAATATAAACGGGCTCCTACGGCTCCGACATCCGGTCTTTGACAGTATCCCAACAGTTCCTCAATACAATTCTCATTAATAATTTCTGTATCATTATTCAGGAACAAATAATACTCCCCACTTGAGCAAGATACTCCAAAATTATTTATAGAAGAATAATTAAATTCTTTATCCCAGACAACAACCTTAACCTTACTATTTCTATTCTTTAATTCTTCGTAATACTCAAATGTCTCTTCTTTTTCACTATTGTTCTCTACTATAATGTATTCAACATTTGTATAAGATGCCTTATTTTCTATTGAAGAAATACACTTTTCCAAATCGTCAATATGATCCTTATTAGGTATGATAATAGAGACCAGCGGATTTCCACTAATTTCATATCTACTTCTGTAAAATCCCATATATTTTGTTGATTCTACTTTTGCCGGAATGCCCACACGATTATAATGTGCTTGAACCGCCCTTTCTCCTGCTTCAAATGCATAACGCTTACTTTCCGGATTCTCTGCTGTAGAATCTTTATGCGCCCTCCAATGATATAATACTTTAGGAATATGTTTGATTTTCCCTGCATGTTCCACACACCTAAGCACAAAATCATAATCCTGCGCTCCATCAAATTCTCCATTAAGTTGTCCTGCCAAATTATACAACTCTTTTTTTACCATTGTTAAATGGCAAAAATAATTTGTAGCCCGTAACATATCAATATTAAAATCCGATTTAAAATTAGGTTCAAAAAACTCCTTTCCATCCATGGAAATCTTATCCTCGTCCGTATAAATCATATCTATATCCGGATCTTCATTTATAGCTTTTACACACTCAAATAATGCATCCGGTGTAAGAAGGTCATCATGATCCATAAATGCAATCCAATCTCCTGACGCTTGTTCCAATGCCTGATTTGTGTTATCCGCAATCCGTAAAGGCTCATTATTTCTGATTACTTTAATCCTATAATCTTTTTGTTCACATTTCCTCAAAAAATCTTCCAATGGAGAATTTTCTCCGCTACCATCAGACAAACACAGTTCCCAGTTTTTGTATGTCTGCTGTTTCACAGATTTAATCATATCTTTCAAGAATGGAATAGGTGTCTTATACAAAGGAACCACTATAGAAATTTGCGGAGTTACTTTAAGTTTTTCCTCTCTTTGCTTTTTCAAATCATGTCTTGTTGGTATATGTGCTTTTCTCCAATAATCATAACTTGTCAGCTCTTTCCGTTCCAATTTTTCTATGGTTCTCTTTACTGTGTCTGATATCCCAAAGCGCTGATAATATCTATAGCTCTTTTCACTATATTCTTTTATCTTTTGTACTCCTTTTTTTACATGAGAGGCTTTCAATATCACGGAATATTCTGCTTCTCTTTTCCCATCACTTAAATGCACTTTCACCTTAGACGGTACCTTGCCATAATAAGACAGATCAAATCCATATATATCCGACTGATTACATTCTGGATACTGATTATAAACATCCTGACGTGTTTTTCTCTTTATTTTGACAGGCAAAAGATTATCCTGTGAATCATAACATTTCACTTCCAACTCACCTGTTAAAGTTATAGCCCAACCTCGTATCATAAAACCATTTTCTTTTATCTTTCCGCCGTCAATATATTTATCCAGCATCCTTTTCTTTTTTAATAATTTTTTCCCAGCAATCCTATATACCTCTTTTTTCTGTCCTTCAAGGTAATCCATCACTATTAAAGAAACGGATTCATCAATCTCTTCAGGTAGATCAACCCATAGTGAATATATATATTTAGGATTCTCCCTATCGGAGTCCTGTAGTGCAATCCCTATATTCAAGTGTCTTTCCAATATACATTGTACTTTTTCAGTGCCTAAAAAAACCTGAAGTTTATGCTTCGTTTCTTCTCCCTTAGGAAACCATCCTCTTATTAATAACTTCCTTCTATCTTTAGCATGAAACCTATAACCTTCTATAATAAATTTATTTTCCATAGCCACTCTCCTCATTCACTACATACTCATTGTTCTTTATACCAAATTTCATAGCTATTATCAGATGTAGATGAATAGTAACAATACCCCATATCTTTCATCCATTCATCATAACCGCTATTCTGTAAAACAACACAATTGGCACCTATATGATTAATTTCCGCTTCAAACAGCTTTGCTTTCTCATCATCTGGATTCGCCACAAAAGCATCATATGTTTCCTGTTTGTATCCTTCAAGATTTGATCCATTATTAACAGGAAATCGCTCTGCTGCTGAAGCCGAAATAATATCTGGGGCAAAACTTCTTATTGATACCGCGAGAGAATGCAAAGTTCCATCAACACTTACTAATTTTGGCATAACAACACATAATTGCTCTTGAGTTTTTTCAGCTAGATTCTCAAGCTCCTCACCCAAATTTATTGTAGAGTTCGGAGTAAAATATATATTATTCTTCATAACACTCAGGCATTGTTTTAAATCTGCCTTTTTGGAAGGGTTAGTAGGCAAAATTTCTCCTCCATAACTTCGGAATCCCCAAATTGAAGCTACCGTAAAAACAATTCCACTTAAAATAAATAATATGCTAATAACATTTTCTCTTGTTATTATTTTATGTAATAAAATAATAAGGTAAAATGTATTTAATATAATCAGAAAATATACTATTGCTGTCCAAGCTCTTCCTGCCACAAAGCCATATACAGAAAATGTTTCAAACAAATCATTTATTTCCGGCAAAAGCATAAATCCCAAACTCACAATAGTAATAACATTAATCCGAATTATTAACTCATTCTTCAATAAGAAACTGCAAAGAAATATTATAAGACACGGAACGATAATATAAGATTGTACTGTATTAAGGACATCTCCTCTTACTGTTTCTTCTATAGCTGTATGATTTGGTATAACAATTGCTATTAAAATATACAATATTGCATATATTGTCCCTATTATTCTCCCTTTCTTTTCCATATCAAATACTAGCCATACTATCAAAACAGCACTTCCTACAATAGCAATCACCGGAAGCGAAATTGCCGATTTTGATATAAGTACTATTGAAACACAAATCACACTAAGTACAATCATAAACAGGGATTTTTTGTTTCTGTACTCCATATATATATTAGCAAATAGGAAAACTCCAAATAACTTAACCACAGAAGCCCCTAAAAACATTCCTGTATTAAGATGAAACATATCCCGCAGTTTAAGCATTCCTGAGTTAGACAAATATAGATAATATGCGCTTAATAATATGACAATTGTGCTTCCATATTGTATTGTCGCTTTTTTTAACCTTAATATTCCTTTTTCAACTAAAATTTCTCCAAATGTTTGTATTAGGTTTACAAATAAAAAATAATAGAAAGCAGACTGAAAAAGTCTTAAAAATAATGTTGGTGAAACCCCTAATACCTTCACATAGACTGATGCTTCCAATTCCCATGTATTAACTATATAACTGTTAAACCCTGTATTTTCAATCCCCACTGCATAATTTATGTTATTTCCTATTTCTGAATATGGTAAAGTAGCAACTTTTGTAATATAGTATCCATCATCCAAATGATTTCCCAACCAGAAACCAGCGTAATAAAAAGCAAGTATAACGACTAAAATAATACTTACTATATAAAGATACCAATTGTCGGCAATATATTCTTTTATCCCAACAGGACTGAAAGAAATACTATCTTTTTTACTTTTATATAATGAAAATCCTAATACGAAACACCACAGCACTCCTACATACAGGGCAAAGAGATTCCATGGTACATTAGCCAGTTGCATAACAATACCTGCAATAGCAATCAGGCTACTATACACCATATATCCGGTAATTAAATTATGGGCTACACTTTTTTTCCCTCCATTAATAGCATTTCCCAAATAATATAATAGCACTACAAAGAGAATCCAAAACAAACTACATATTAGATATTCTTTCATTTTTTATTTGCTCCTGTTTTCTTTATAAAAATCCCGCTCATCTTTTTGATTAATTGCTATCTGCTGTGTCAAATTGTCAACTTTATTCTCCAACTGTGAAATTTCTAAAGTTGTATAAAAATTTTTTACAATCAATACAAAAATAATCATCAAAAATACTAGATTGACTGGGGATTGAAAACCAATAAAGTCTGAAATCACATAAACCAGCTGTGGAAAAACTCCCATAACAATTAAAACAACTGAAAATCCCAGCCAAAATATTGTATATTCTATCTTTACTTTTGATTGCCTTATTTTCTTTATCATATAAACAAACAATAAAATCGCGCTAACAATTAACGCAAGTCTTAAAAATCCACTCATTCTTCGCACCTTCTATTTATTTCTTTTCCTAAAATTTTGCACTAATATGATAGAAACCAACATTCGAATCATATATCTTGCGGAACCCAAAATATTCAGGTAACTTTCGCCAAATTGACGTTCCTCCATCTTCACCTGAACCTCCGAAATTTTCGCTCCGTTTTTCAACAAATAAGAAACCGTATCTGGTTCCGGTCCATAGTTCAAATTCTGTGCAAACTCTTTTATCATTTCTCTTGAAAACATTCTCATTCCTGATGTAGGATCTGATACCCTAATCCCAGTAGTTAATTTTATTGCTACGGTAATCATTCTGCTTCCTATCATACGTGCTGATTTATCTTTTCGGACGTTTAAGAATCTAGACCCAATAACGATATCATATCCTTCTTTAATTCGGTTGAGCATTGCCTGAATAAATTCTGGTCGATGCTGACCATCCGCATCAAATTGAATAGCATAAGAATATCCCTTTGTATACGCATATTTTAACCCAGCCTGAAAAGCTCCTGCTAAACCTAAATTTACAGGAAGATCAAGTAATTCGTACCCATTTGCTCTACAAATCTCTGCTGTTCTGTCTTTAGAACCATCATTAACAACCACATAGTCATATTGAGGATAATTACCAATTATATACTCCACTACATTTTCTATATTATCTTGCTCATTATAAGCAGGAATTACAATCAAAAGTTCGCTATTCATGCTCATTTTTCCTTTCGTACAGTTTTCTTTCCTTTGCTCTCACATATTATTTCCACTTGTTTTTCTACAATATCCCATGTAAAATTTGCTGAAAGCCGATTATATGTTAATTGTACAGCTTTTTTTCTCTTCTCTGTTTCTTCTAGCACCTGCTTAAACGCCTCGTATAAAGTTGCTTCATTATTATCCGGAATAACTGTCCCGTAGTCTTGATTAATTAATAACTCTCTCGCTCCGCCTCGTGCAGTAGTTATAATATAACATCTACACGCTGCCGCTTCCAATAGCGATGTAGAAAATCCTTCTGAGAAAGAAGGTAAACAAAAGATATCTGTCTCTGTCAGTAGAGTAATAATATCTTTAAATTCAATCCTGCCAAGCGGTATTATATAATCCGTTCTTCTTTTCTCTATTTCTTCTTCCAAATCCCCATCACCTGCGATAAATAGATAAAGATTTGCATATTTTTTATGTAATTGTTCTAAAACATTTAACAGAATAAGTATCCCTTTTTCCTTTAACAATCTCCCTGTAAAAGTTATAACTATTGCATCATCAGGAACATTGTATTTTTTTCTAAAACACTTTTCTGTATTTCTTTTTAATAATTCCACTTCATTTAAATCAATAGAATTATATAATACTCCTTTAGCCTTTATATGAAAATGTTGCAGCCACTGGTTGCAAGCCTCCGAAACCCCATAGTAATCCTGGCAGAATAACTGTCCAACCTTAGTCAGGCAATGTTCATACACTCCCCCAAGAAAATCCCATAATCTGCTATGTACAGACAAATGGCTTGTCCCATGTTCTATCGTAATACACTTTACTCTTTTCATTTTAGCAAAAATCATTCCATATAAAGAATGTAGATAAAATCTAGTATTAACAATGATCATATCAAACTGCTTCTGAAATAAAATTTCATGAATACAAAAAAATTCTTTTGTCAGTTTAAGAACAGGATATCTTCCATCTAATAAATCAATACAAGGCAAACGAAATACTGGTATTCCATCCACTATCTCATATGATTTTAAACGAGCCACATTAGATGTTACTACTATAACTTCATTTCCCCGTTCCAATAATCTTTTCGAAAGATTATATGTATATCTTTCCACTCCTCCTAAATGCGGAAAATACTGTGCTGAAAATATACAATATCTTTTTCTTTTCATTTAATATCTCCATAATTTCTACACTTTTTTATAGTAAATCAACCATACTAACCTTGCCGGAATATAGGCCAACACCGCCAAAGTTTTATATGGAGCTACTGAAAATACTTTTTGTTTGCTCATAATACAACCAACTATACATAGCATTGTATGATAAAAACGTGTTTTTATATTTTTAGCATAAATCACACTTTGTCTTCTTAACTCGGTATAGCTAATAGGATTTTCTTTTATTAACCTTCTGACATTATGTGTATATCCATCTTGTAAATATTCTCCTACTGCAACAATTTTGCGCAATATAAACAGTTTATACTTTTGATCTATTTGCTGATACACATAACTTTCACCCATAAATTTTTCATTTTCTGCAACCCAAAATGGATATTCTTTCAAAATTTCAGTCCTATATATTAATTCTGTATCCCCTTTAAAATGATAGGAACTATACAACTCTCCTAAACTACTTTCTTTTATTCTTTCTGGAAAATATGTTCCAATAGGCTGGTCTTCCGTTTTTCCTCGAAGAGCAACCATTCCTGCCAAATTTTTATTCTTTCTTATCTTTTTCCACTGCTGCAAAATAATCTCCACCGCGTCTTCTAAAAGATATTCATCAGAATCAATGCACATAAAAAGTTCCGTTTTTGCATTGTTAACGCCTCTGTTAAAAGCTCTTTGCTTTCCTCCGTTTTCCTGTTTATAATAACAAATCTGAATCTTATTTTCTTTAATCCATGTATCAACTATCTGTTCTGTATTATCTGTAGATCCATCATCTACGATCAACCATTGAAAGTCTATATTTCTCTGTTTCTTCAGACTTTTATACAATTTTTGCAAAATATATCCTCTATTATAAGTAGGCGTAAATATTGTTAAGGTTTTCTTACACATTTTCTTCTTACTGGCTCCTTCCATTTTTCAGGTAAAACTCCTGTATATCCAATGCCGTATGCCTTATATCAAATCCTGCTTCTTCTACAACTTTACTCCTATCTTTCCTCTCAAATTTTTCTAACACTGCCAAAATTTTTTTAGACCATTCACTTGCACCCGCTCCTAAAGAATACACATATACGTTATCCGTAATAATCGCCTCTTTTGCTATGCCATCCGAAAAAAAACATGGTAACCCAGATGCTTGCGCCTCCACTCCCGCAATGCCAAGTCCTTCAAAAACAGAGGGAAAAACAAATACGTCAAATAAATTCATCAAATCCGGGATATCTTCTCGTATTCCAAGAAAAAAAACCTTTCTTTCTAATCCTTTTTCTATAACCAATTGTCTAATTTCTTTTTCTAGAGAACCTCTGCCTACTAAAAATAACACTGCATTCTCTATCTTTTTATGAATATCATCGAAAATTTCTATTAAAAATTTATGATTCTTTTCTTGGGAAAACCGTCCCACGTGCCCCAATATAAATTTATCCTCTACTTTAAAAACTTTTTTTAAATTTCTATGCCTTTCAATAGAATATTTATATTTTTCTACATCTATTCCATTGTTTATTATTTTAAAATTATTTTGTCGTACAATTCTTTCTCCATACCTGTCTATTCCTGCCTGCATAGAACATGCCATAAAATAGTCTGCAATATGAATCACCCTGTGATTTAAAATATAATAGATTTTACTACCCCAAAATTGATTAGACTTTGTACTATGACTATGAGCAATGACATATGCTCCATATTTTTTTGCTTTAGCCAAATATAAAGGCGCAAGACTTCCCAAATGTCCATGAACAATGTTATAAGGATGCGCTTTAAAAAATTTTTCGAAATATCTATTTAATTTCAAATAATTATACCCCTTAAACATAGGCATATGATAAATTTTCCCACCTAACTTTTTAATCTCTTTATCATAATCTGCCTCTTCTTTTGAAAACACTAAGAAATCAAATTGCACCATCCGTCTGTCAATCATACGATAGATATTCATAATCAATGTTTCTGCCCCTGCTCGGTCCATTTTTCCTATAACATGAAGTACTTTTACCATACTCTTCTCCCTTCCGGCATTATCTCATCAAAAAATAAGGACATTTTTATTTTTTGATGAAAAGAAATATCTTTTTTCTATAATTATTCAAATATGGATCTTTAATTAACAAAAGTATTCCAAAATAAAAGCCTACACATATAATTACTGTAAACGCTAAACATAAAACTACATTGGAAGTAATTTGGTTCACTCCCCATCTTATAAAGAAAAAGCCTATACAAATACTCAAATAAACTGGGCATCTATAATAGAATTTTTTTACATCTATTATTTTTTTAGAATATCTTAAAAGAACGATATAAACTACTACTTCTGACAGCAAAGTAGCAATTGCTGCGCCTTCAACTCCAAACAAATGGATAAAAAATAAGTTAGCTCCTAAATTAAATACTGCACCACAAACTGTTGATACTAATACCTCTTTATCCTTTTTATATGGAATACAAATTTGATAGGCCATAACACGATTTACTGCTCCTATAACAATTTTTACTGCCAAAATGTTCGCTGCTGTAACACCACCAAGAAATTCTTTTCCACTAAACAATAATATAGAAACATCGCTGGTACACATCATCCCTACAGCAGCCGGAATCGCAATCATAAATAGTATATCCATGGATACCTTCATCAACTCTTCATATTCACGTTTCTTTCCATTTCCTATATAAAATGAAACTCTAGGAAGTATAGTAGATGATATTGTACCAATAAGAGTATTAATAACCAAGTTTATTTTCGTAGCTGCAGTATAAATTCCTACTGCTCTATCCCCCTTCATAGCACCCAGCATAGTTGTGTCCATAGTCATATATAGACTTGTAGCAAGGCTCGTCCCAAAGATAATTATTATTGGCTTCAGATGCTTTCGGTACTCATAGCTCTCCTCCTTCTTTTTCCAATCTACAAACTTTCTTGAATGCCAAAAATTCATCAAGGCTGATCCGCCTGCTGAAATGACAGTTAAAGCTGCATACCAATAATAATCCTTTCTGTCTCGAACCAGAAGAAATAAAAGTATTAAGGATAAAAACTGAAAAAGAATTGCCCTCTTTGTAATATAAGCATATTCTTCTTCAATAGTAAACAACCACTCAATCCCAACAGTAGTAAAAACAATACTGATGCTAAAAATCACCAAGAGGTCTTTATATCCGCGAAGAAAAGGTAGACACAAAAATACCGTTAATAATATATAAGCTATAAATGTTGTGCAAAGGTTAATACGGAAAATCTCTTTTACAAACTTTTGTAACTTTTCCTGATCGTTTCTGATACGAGCTCCCTCTCGTACAGCATACGTATTTATACCCAAAGTTGCAATTAAAGAAAAATAGGTAATAATAGAACTTGCATAATTAACTTTTCCGATACCATCGGCTCCTAGAATCCTAGAAGCATATGGAAATGTTATTAATGGGAACAATACACTCATCAAAGTCTTTATTCCATTAGCTATTAAATTAAAAGTAACTGATTTCTGACTCATATTGACTCCCCATATACTATTCTAATCTCCAAAATCAATCAAATATGGCCTATGATTCACTCTTTTTTCAACTGGAGGCAACTTCATATAGTCCCCAAATATTTTTCTCAAATGTCTATTTACATTATTCGGTACATCAATATAAAAATCATCAAATCTCATTTTCTTCAAAGGGTATATATCCTCTTTTCGCATAGCATTCAGCCATGGCTTGGGTGTCTCAAAAGCCACATAGTATTCTGCATTCTCCCTGTTGTACTTTTGGGATACTTTTTTAAATTTTCTATATATTTTTAATGGGGTAATTCTAAATAATTTTAAAAAACCTCTAACTATAGAACATATCCCAATTGCTACTTTCTTTTTTATTCCTGTATACGGTATAAAAACTGTACCTTTCCCACTTAAAAATAATAGTCTACCTAAAAACCAGGTTTCAAAATATTGAGCTATTTTTTTCGTTTTCCCTAATGCCAAGGAATCATATATAAAAATATCTATACAAATTCCCTGTATATAATTACACTCTTTAGTATCTATCGATACAAATTTAGTGCCTTTTTTTTGGAAGTGTGTAACTGTAGTCGCATAATTATTATTAATTTCCGGAGTAAGGAACTCATATTTCTGTCCCAACTCTCTTTGCGCCACTTCCTTAAACCTTACAAAATCTTCTCTAAACATTGCAACATCTATATCATCATCCCACGGAATAAACCCCTGATGCCTCACTATCCCCAGTGCTGTTCCAAAAACTGCAAAAACATCTATGCCATTTTCTTCACAGATTTTGAGCACATCTTTTAATATTTCTTTTTGGACGTTTTGTACCTTATGCAATGTTTCCTGATCATAATAATCTTCCATGCTTTTCACTCCAATTATATTCCAAATATTTGTGAGTTTTCTTTTGCCTCTACAATTGCCCGAAATGTATAATAATCCGACGGCGTAGTAATTTTAATATTTTCTGGCTTTCCTGTGACAGGATATAATTTAAAACCAGCTCTCGTCATCATCGTTGCCGAATCTACTATATCATTGATTCCCTCCAAGCGAGCGTTATCATGAACCTTCATAATATCTTTATATACAAAACTTTGAGGAGCACGCACAACTCTACATCTACTTCTATCAACATTCTGTACGATTTGTCCCTCATCATTAACAAGCATAATAGTTTCTATAGCTGGAACAACTGTAATGGCGCATCCTTTTGTTTTTGCAACTTGTATATTATCTGAAATCAATTCTGCATCTATCAATGGCCGGACACCATCATGGATCAATACTATAGAATCTTCCTCAATATCCTCACGCATGGCATTCAACCCTTTATAAATAGACTCCTGACCTGTTGATCCGCCAGCAGAAATCCACTTTACCTTTTTCAAACGATATTTATCTAACAATACTTTTAAATAATCTATCCATTCTGCTATACACACAACGGAGATTCCGTCTATTTCCGGATGTCTTTCAAAATGCTCTAACGTATAAACAATAATTTCTTTATCATGAAGTTTAAGAAATTGCTTTGGACAGGTTCTGGCATTCATACGTGTCCCTGTACCTCCGGCAAAAATCACTGCATAATTCATAGGTATCTCCTCTATTATCCAACATAAAATCGCTGTCATTTATAATTTTTCTATTAAATCGTATGTCCTTTTGCAATGCTCAGTATCAAAAGATGGGAAAAACTTATTTACTCTGTCTACATATTTTTCTTCCATTATAAAACCATTTTGATAGGACTTTTCAATTTCATCAACAACCTGATCCAATCCAGTAACTACCGGTCCAAATCCATCCTCTTCAAAATCATAATATTGGCTACCAGCATATTGTTTTTGTGCAAACTCTTCTGCATCAAACTGATAGTACAGCATAGGCTTTTTCATATAACTATAATCCACCGCTACAGAAGAATAATCAGTAACTAAGAACGAGGCTTGTTTTAACAAATCCTGCACAAAATATTCTTCTTTTCTAGCAACAATAATCCTATTCGATATCGACTGAAAATATTCCAAATACTCCTGCGCATATCCATGAAAGTATAAAACCAATCTCAAATCTTGTTTTTCTAAAAAGTCCAAGAGTTCTTCCTTATGCAACAATGCCAAATAATTTTTATAGTAATCTGATTTTAAGAAATCTTTTTGAATCTGCTTTACCCTATCTTTACTTTCAGCATGTCGATAATCTAACCATCTCCGCCAGGTAGGCATAACTACAATCAATTTAGGATCAAGTAAAGAATTATCTAAATTATCTTGCCTGCAAAATCCAACTGCTTTTACTTTTTCTTCTTTTTGATGATTCAAATTCACTATTACCTTTTTTTCAATATCCGAAATCGCAAATATCAAATCGTATGACGTTTTCGTCCCGTCAACTATATTCGAATGTCCACGCGTAAAACCATGATTCAAAAACACATACTTAAATCGGTTAATTCCTATTTCATATATTCCAGCTGATATCCTTTCATCTGGGAATCCATGGTATTTCGTTGTTCCCACATATTTACTCGCGGCCCAAAACAAAAGGTAATGTTTCAGACTTCCATGCTCAATGTAATTTCCCAATTTTTCGATTTTAAAGAAGTCAGAAGCTTCTTTTTTAATAGGATAGAAAACTTTTTTGTCTGGATAATATTCCCTGACATATTTAAAAAGCCAATACCCGTTATCTCTGGCATTTTCCGGATATTCAGAAATTATCCATATATCATCATTCATCACCTTATATATTTTCCCTGGAATAAAGGTAACAGCTAATTTTGCCATATATGGGATATCTTTAAATCGAATTGTATTTATCAATTTTAAAGTATCTTTAATATGCATATTTATTTTCTCCCTACTTTAAATCTGCTAATTTCATATCCTGAATCATCTTTTCATATGCTTCTTTCATATCTATTTGAGGTCTCCAGCCCAATTTTCTAAGTTTTTCCCCTGAAAGTTTCATTTTAACCTTAGGTGCATATCCAAATGATAAAGCATTTTCAGGAATTTCATATTTAACACTTACCTTTCCATCAGCTATGTTTCTCGCCACAAAATCTGCCATCTCACGTATTTCCATATGCATTTTCTCATTAACTACATTATACGCTTCTCCAGGATTTCCTTTAAGAGCTATCAAAATTATCCCTTCAATTGTATCTTTAAGATAACAATAATTTCCTTCTGATTTTCCATCAGAGTGCAAAATAATATCTTTGCTTTCTATAACGCTTCTTGCTATTTGTGCATAAATTCTATTATCATCTTCAAACACACCGGCTCCAAAAGTCTGTGCTAATCTGGCCACCTTAACCGGTACTTCATATTCTGCCTGATATGCCTTGCACAGACATTCACAAATTCTTTTCCCCTCCGAGTAGCTGCTCCTCACATTAAACAAGTCTATATAACCCAAATCTTGTTCTTTAACAAAATTTAAATTTTCATCCGGAATCCCATACACTTCCATAGAAGAAATATATACGAAACCTTTCACCTTGTTACTATGAGCCAAATCTAACATATTCCTTGTTCCCTGATATGCAATTTCTATCGTCCCTACTGGATCATTAACCATGGTTTTTGAAGCCGTAATACTTGCTGCATGAAAAATATAATCAATCGGCTTTTCATACGATATGTTTTCTCTTATATCTCCCACATATATTTCCAAATTCTTTTCATGTAATAAATCCCCATAACATCGAGCAGCTTTATTTTCATTGCGTACCATAGCCACAACATGTATATTCAAATCTAACTTCTTATTACAAAGCAGAAAAAGCTTTACCAGTGATGAACCGATTAACCCCGTAGCTCCAGTGATAAATACTCGGGAATCACGAAATAAACTAAAATCAATATTACCTTCTGCTATACTCTCCAAGTCCTTCTTCTGTTCTGTTATACTTTCAAACTTCATAAATCTTCTCCTCTATTTTTATAAAGTTACAATAATCCCAAAAAATCTTCATTTTTTTACCTTTATTCTTTTTATAATACCAGATAAAATCCATCCTCCCAACAATGAAAGGAAAATATACGATATACCAAACAAACTAATTTGGTGGTATTCTACAATTTCAATTCCTACATATGAAAATCCTAAAAGAAATACTCCTCTAAAAGCAACATGGAATACATAAAGCTCTAATGTAAAAGTTCCAATCTTTTTAACAAAAGAATCTATCACTGTACCTTCATAAGTCTTAATAAGGAAAAGCGCTAAAAATGCTGTTCCCACACCAATTCCGCCTAATAACAAGCGTGAAATAACCGCAGCGATACCAGCATCTACATAGGATAATCCGTATATAAAAGGTGATTTCAACAATATAATCAAAAGAAAGATGCTCCACTCACCAATCGTTACTTTTTCATTTTCATATACTTTAGATGAGCACAGAGATCCTATAACAAATACGGGAATCCTTGTAAGCAAAACTTCATAAGCGCCAAAAAATTCGGGCACATATTTTTCCATTATAAATAGAGAAGAAATAGAGAAGAAATATATAATACTAAAACAGCAATAATAGTATTCTTCTTTTCATCCCTTAAAAATTTTTCAATAAATGGATAAATCAGATAGCAGATTATAATTGCGGACAAATACCAGAACGAGCTTACATGATCATCAAAAAAACATAGTTGCTTTACAAATTTGGAAAAGTTATGTCCTACAATTAAATCTCTGACTATCAAAAAAGGAATACAAAATACTATATATACCTTCAAAATTTTCCAAACTCTTCTTTTGTAGAAATTCCAAATGTTATGCAAATTAAGCTTATCATACTATTTCATTGCATAGCGCATGGATATCCCTGACAAAAATAAAAATACATCAACTCCTATATATCCATTTAAAAATATGACAGAAGAAATCCAATTAAAACTCAACTGGTTTTGAAAGGTTTCATAAACATGAAATATCATTATCCACAATATAGACAATCCATATAACTGATTTCTGTATTTACTCAGGTCTCCCCAATACATCTATGTTCCTCCCACCTCCTATACAGTCTTACAAATTTTATCACTTTTCCTTTTATATTTCAAGAGAATGAACATACAGCAAATACTAATATTTTAACTACATATTAATAACTATACCAAAAAATCGCTGGAATTTTTATAATCCCAGCGATTTTCCAGAAATTTTTATATATTCTTTTACATTAGTATATTAAATTTATTCCCACAATATTCTATCAGCTGTAATAGATGTGACACCTTTATCAATTAACACTTTTGCTGTATTTATATCTTTTACAGTGTATACATTAAGATCAATTCCTCTTTCATTTAGTTCACTGAAATTGTTCTTCAACACATTATTATATTGAACAGAGACTCCTATATTATAATTTTGGAGCCAGTCATAATCCAAATATCCTGTAGAATCAACCCCATAAGTAAGCGTAATATTAGGATTTAACTCTCGTAACGACTGAAGATATAAATTATTAAAGGATGTAACTATTGAAGAATCTTGCAAACCATATTCACACAAAATCTCATAAAGTCTCTCCACACTTTCAAATGAATTTAAATTTTTGGCATCCAGCTGTGGTATGCATCCATATTGAATACATATTTCTAGAAACTCCTCTACCGTAGGAATTCGCAAATCGTAATCATCATACTTTCCTACATTGGCCCCTAACGAAATATGATAAGTATTGTAATCCTGTAGTTCTTCATATGTCAAATCTGAAATCTTTGCATTTACACCACAAATGTTACTCAAAGAATTATCATGTGAAATTACAAATACACCATCTTTTGTTTCTATTACATCTGTTTCTATAGAATCAAATCCAGATTGTCCTGCCAACTCAAACGCTGGAAGAGAGTTGTCTGGCGCCTGACTGCTTAGACCTCTATGGGCAGTAAAAAACACTTCATCCTTGCCAATACTGTCCCGAACCACCTGTATCTCCATTTCTTTTTCAATAGTTCTGAACAATTTGTCCTGCGCTTTCACCGTAATAGTATAATTGCCAGAAATGACCGGTGTCCAGGTCACAGAGTCTCCTGCAATTACCTGACCTATACTTCCGCTTTCCTGGGTTGTGTTATTGCGCCATGAATACTGGCAAATAACATCATCATCCGTACCTTCTACTGTATTATATAGTTCCACTGCAGTATTTACATTGCATTTTGATTCTTCAAGATCTGTGACAATGTCCGAGAGTTTCCATTCTGGTACTTCCTCTTCCACAATATTTTTATTTATGAAAGACACTGACGAATCAAATGTCCTTGCGTTTTGGGGAAGCAATAAAATTTGTATTCCTTCCATACGGTATGCAAAACCTTCTGTTCCCGCTTCTTCTCCATTTTTAGCCCAGCCTAACCAACCATAATGTTGTACGTGCACACGATAATAAACATCACAATGTTTTTCAATCTCGCCGGTTAAACGGATACGAATTGCTTCTAAACGTTTTGCCTGACCTTCTGTACCCGACTTCTCCCCGCTTTTTTTCCACTTTTCTTCCCAGCCATATGTCTGTACATGTGATTTATATTCTATATCTCCTCCATACGGGCTATCTTTCAGCTCTATCTCGATGCTTTCCAACCGTTTAGCTAAGCCGACTGTTCCTGCTTCCTGCCCATTTGTACGGCTATCCTGCCATCCCATCGTCTGTACATGGGTAACATAGCCAACACCTGTTTGAGCATTTAAAAAAGAATATTCTTCACTTCCCGGTGAAGGATCCCCTTTATCTACCAGAACCATTTCAATTGCTTCTATTTGTTTAGCGTAACCCTCGCTTCCTGCTGTCCCTCCATTTTTGGCCCAGCCAAGCCAGCCAAAAGTCTGAACATGTACTCGGTAATAAACATCATACAGCCGTTTCAGATCTCCTGTCAGTTTTATCTGCACGGCTTCCATCCGTTTTGCCTGACCTTCCGTACCTGACACTTCTCCGTCTTTATGCCATCTGTTTTCCCAGCCATATGTTTGAACATGACTGCGATATAATACATCTCCCGAAAATCCACGGATATTCTTAACTTGAATTTTCAGGGCCTCCATCCTAAGGCCGGACCCGACCGTTCCCAAACGTTCTCCATTATTTTTACTATCCACCCAGCCCAATTTTTGTATATGGCCCGAATAAGATAAAATTACAGACTCATTAGAGCGAACTGTACCTGCTGCCATAGCAATATTCTGCGGCAGCAACAATACAGCCAGCAAAATTATTATACATTGTTTTATTTTCTTTTTCACTTGTATCCTCTACACTTCTAATCTATTTTTTAATTATACACCACCACAGTTGACCCGCTCGGTATCGTATCATAAATCCATTTTGCATTGTTGATATTCAAACGCACACATCCATGAGATAATGCAAGCCCAAGCCTGCTGTCTGCTACTGCTCCATTATGATAATAAGTAGTAGAATGGAACAGATAATCACCATAGAACTGTGTCCACCAGAAACAGCGTACATTTCCGGAATTAAAATAATATCCTCTGCTTCCCACTTTAAAGACTCCGGAAACTGTAGGCGTGCTTGGTGCTCCCACTGTACAGGACCAGTATTTTACGTTTTTCCATGCTCCTCTCCAGCCCTGGTATACACCAACCTTCCGGTTTCCTCTGTCAACCATGATAATATACGGTGTCGAACTACTGTAAAGGTTTGCCCGTGCATACATTCCTGCATCCGGACCTGATACAATTCTTTGTTCTGTATAATAATTCCTATTGGCTCCCGGTGCGCTGGCATCCTTGGAAACCAGTCTGATCTGTAATGCTTCCAGTCTGTAGCCGATTTTTGAAGTTCCTGCTGCCTGCCCGTTTTTCGCCCAGCCAAGCCAGCCATATTTCTGTACATAGGTACGATAATAAATATCATAATATTTGGAAAGGTCGCCTGACAGACTAAACTTCACAGCCTCTATCCCTTTAGAGCCGTCTGTACATCCGGAAACTTTTCCCGCCTCCGACCAGCCGGTCCACCCGGTTTTTGAAAGATGCACTGCATATTTAATAGTTCCGGAAGGCATTGCCTCTGTCCTGCGGTTCAACGTAACAGTAATATTCTCCAGGCGTTTACTCTGACCTGTTGTTCCAAGCGTTCCACCCATCTGAACATTTCCACTGTTTCCTTTTCCCTGGATTGTTCCACTGTAGTACATGTCGCTGGCTTTATATCCCTCAATAAACTTTGTGCCGCTTGTATTCGGCGCCTTTCCGCCTTTTTCTACCAATTGGATCTTAATGGCCTCAATTCGTTTGCTTAAGTCAGTACTTCCGGCAGTTTCACCGTTTACTGCGTAATTTGTCCAGCCAATCTTCGACATGTGAATACTATAATATACATCATAATAATCTGCCACTTCCCCGCTCAGCTTAATCTCAATAGCCTCAATTCGTTTTGCCTGATTAGTGGTTCCGGCAATCTGTCCGTCTTTCTTCCAGCCTTGCCAGCCGATGGACTGTACATAAGTGCGGTATTCAATACTTCCTTCGTATCCAATATTCGGAAGCTGAATTTTAATAGCTTCCATTCTCTTGCCTTTTCCGGTTACTCCGGCAATATCGTTATCAGCTTTTATCTCCTGCCATCCTACAGACTGTGAATGTGCCTGGTAAGATACAAGAGGATACTTAAAGCTTTCCGCTGTCTGTGCGGGCGCATCTTCCCCTTTCTTTATCAGCCGGATCTCTAACGCTTCCATCCGCTTGCCATAGCCCAAGGTTCCGCCTTCTTCGCCGTTTTTCGCCCAACCAAGCCAACCAAAACTCTGTACATGGGCACGATAATAAACATCATACTGATTTGCCATCTCACCGGTCAACCGAATCTGGATTGCTTCCAGGCGCTTCTTTTGTCCGGTAGTTCCGGCAATCTGTCCGTCCCTCTTCCAGCCCTGCCAGCCAATAGACTGTACATGTGTCTGATATTCAATTCCGCCTTCATATTCTTTATCCGGCAGTTTGATTTTAATAGCTTCCATTCTCTTGGCTTGCCCGGTCACTCCGGCTGTCTGTCCGTTAAATTTCTCCGCCTGCCAACCAACAGACTGTACATGGGCCTGATAGGAAAGATCAGGGTATTTATAGCTGTCCCCCTCACCTGTCGGAGCTGCCTCCCCTTTCTTTACAAGACGAATCTCCAGAGCCTCCATCCTTTTTCCATAGCCCAGGCTTCCGGACTTTTCTCCATTAGCTGTCCAATTCAGCCAGCCATAACTTTCTACATGTGCACGGTAGGAAATATCATATTGATCAGCCAGAGAACCGGTCAGACGGATCTGAATGGCTTCCAATCGTTTCCCCTGGCCTGTGGTTCCAGCCTGTGCGCCGTCTTTCACCCAGTCCATCCAGCCATAGCTCTGGGCATGAACACGGTACTCGATTCCAGCCGGCTGCTCCGGTTCTTCCGTAGCCACCTCTGCTGCGTCCAGCCCTGTTGCTTCTGGATCCGTTCCTTCTACAGGTGTTTCCGTTACTCCCTGTTCCGGCATTTCAACCTTCAACTGAATCGCTTCCAGTCTTTTCCCTTTTCCGGTTGTACCGATGATTCCACTGTTTTCTGTCCAGTTGTTCCAGCCGCTGCTCTGAACATGGACACGATAGGAAAGCTTAGGAATCTGTTCTTCCTCCGGCTTATCCTGTTCATTTCCCTCTTCAGTTTCCTCACCAGTTCCGTCTGTGCCTGCCTCTTCTCCTGCAGTAGGAGCCTCTGTTACTGTATCTCCGAAATTTGTCACCCCTGCAGAAGAATCCTTCGTTTCGTCGCTTTCTGCTTTTTCAGTTTCGCCTTGATCTGTAGTATAATCTGTCTCTTTCTGTTCATCTCCAGTTTCAGGTTCTGTTTCCTCCAAACCCGTTTCCCCCGTAACGCCGCCATTTTCCGTCTGATCCTCTAAGCTGTTATCTGCGGTGTCTGAAGTAACTGGAGCACTGGTTACTGTTCCCTCTGATGCCAGAGCACTTCCCGCACTTCCAAAGATCAGAAATGCACTCAGCACAATGGCTGTCACTCCTTTTAAACGCTTCAACTTCTCTCACCTCGATAATTTTCTTTTTTATTCACCCTTTATAAAAGCCTGCTCTGTGCTTCCCGGCGCTGCTCCGCCTTTTTCTACCAGCTGGATCTCAATAGCTTCCAGACGTTTTGCCAGTCCCTCTGTTCCGGCAGACTCGCCGTTTTTCGCCCAGCCAAGCCAGCCATATGTCTGAGAGTGTACACGGTAATAGATGTCATATTGTTCTGCCATTTCATCTGTCAATTCAATCTGAATAGCCTCCAGGCGTTTTGCCTGGCCTGTGGTTCCAGCAATCTGTCCACCTTTTGTCCAGTTATCCTCCCAACCATAGGTCTGTACATGAGTTTTGTAGCGAAGCTTTCCTGCATATTTTGAATTAGCAAAATCTATCTTTATCGCTTCCAGACGTTTTGCCTGGCCTGTGGTTCCGCTCTGTTCCCCATCAAAGCTCCAGCTCTTCCAGCCATAAGTCTGGATGTGAGTACTGTATTTCAAAAGAGCCTGTTTGCTCGGAGTATCTGTCTCTCCCGGAGCTGCTCCGCCCTTTTCCACCAGTTTGATCTGGATTGCCTCCATTCTCTTGGCATAATCAAAAGTTCCAGCCGCTTCTCCGTCCTTCGCCCAGTCAAGCCAGCCATAGCTTTGTACGTAAGCGCGATAGTAAATATGATAATGTTCCGCAATGTCGCCTTCCAGAGACATTCTTACCGCCTCCAAGCGCTTGCCTCCGCCAGCAAGTCCTGCCTCCGCCCAGTTAGACTTTTCTCCATTCCAGCCGTAGGTCTGCATATAAGTCTCATATTTGATACCGCCATCATAATCAGAATCTGTAATAGTCACTTTCAAGGCTTCCAGAGATTTGGCCTGACCTGTTGTTCCGTTGGTTGCTCCGTTTTCCACTGCTGCCTGCCATCCGGATCCGTTTACATACGTCTGATATTTCACAGCCATCGGTTTCTTTTCAAATGGTTTTTCAGTGCTTCCCGGAGCCTCTGATCCTTTCGGAACTACAACGATCTGAATAGCTTCCAGCCGCTTCGCATAACCCTGGGTTCCGGCCGCCTCTCCGTTCTTTGCCCAGTCAAGCCAGCCGTATGTCTGACAGTGAGCCCGATAATAAATATCATAATTCTGGGCTTCCGTTCCCGTCAGCTCGATCTTAATAGCCTCCACTCGTTTCGCTTCCCCGGTTGTTCCTGAAGTTGCTCCGTTTTCCACATAATCCATCCAGCCGTAACTTTGCACATGCGTACTGTACCTTACGCCCAGATCGCCATAGCCGTCGCCAATACTAATCTTAACAGCCTCCAATCGTTTGTAATATCCTGTCACTCCGGTCTGATATCCGTTCTGAACCGTCGGCTGCCAGCCAAATGTCTGCATATGAGACGAATAGCTGATGATATTCGGATCTTCTACTTCTATCGGCTGCTGATCATAGGTCTTCACCATCCAGAAGTTAAGATCTGCATTGCCGGAAATTCCGTCAACTTTACCTGAAGAGGTACACTGCCACATATCATAAGTACCAGTATAATTACACTCATAATTATACTGTGCCACCCATTTTGACCATGCCGCATTGTTAAACACAGAACTTGTCAGATAATTATTCCACCAGTTCAGATTGGCATAGACGCCGCCTCTGTAACCGGCTGCTGTGATTTTGTTTAAAAAAGTCTGGGCAATGGCGCCATGGTTTGTATTGATCGTACTATTATCTTCCAGATCCAGATATACCGGATAGGAAAGAGTATGTCCTTTTAATTGATTTAATACAAAATTTGCAGCATTTGTAGCTCCTGCCGTCGTTGTAATATAAGAATAGAGATATACACCGTATGGAATACCCAGTCTCTCACACTCGGAAACATTGTATTCAAACCAGTCATCTACATGGCTGTCGTTGTTTCCATGCCAGCCCACACGGATGATCGCATATTCGATACCGTCTGCTTTTGCTTTTGCCCAGTCAATTTTTCCCTGCCACTCGCTGACATCCACGCCTTTCAGCTGCGCTCCCGGAATAGGATCTCCATAGGAGTTAACATATCTGCCATTTACCTTTTCCCATGCATTGGAAACTGCACGTGCTGATCTTGCCGTTTTGCTCTGAATCGGCTGACCGTTGGAGTATCTCCAGCTGTTTGCCAGACGAGTCTGTGGTTCTTCTTCTGACTGCTCTTCTGCCGCTTCATTGGATGCTTGTTCTTCTGTTTCCCCACTCTCTTCTGTGCTTACTGCCGCATTGTCTCCTGTCCCGTCAGAAGTTTCAGCCGAATCTTCAGTGGTCCCTTCTGTTTCCGTGCCGCTCCCCTCTGAACCGCTGCCTGTCTCCTGATCAGATGCTGTATCATCCTGTCCGGTCGCAGGCGCTTCTGTTCCATTTTCTTCTGAAACTGCAGCTGTTCCGTCATTTTCTGCCGCATTACTGCTAAAGTCTACTGAAAATGCCATTCCGGCCGTCAGGCATACTGCCAAAGCCAGCGCTGTCAGTCTCTTCCAGTTTCTTTTCAATGTAAACTCCTCCTTTTTTCTCTGATTCTTCCCTTTTATATCTTATGCTTTTACAAATCTTTGATCTGTACTTCCCGGAGCTTCTCCGCCTTTTTTCACAAGAACGATCTGAATGGCTTCCATTCGCTTTGCAAGTCCTTCTGTCCCGGCAGATTCACCGTTTTTGGCCCAGCCAAGCCAGCCATAACTCTGGGAATGTACCCGATAATAAATATCATACTGCTTTGCCATCTGGCCTGTCAACTGGATCTGAATGGCTTCCATCCGTTTCGCCTGGCCTGTCGTTCCTGCAAGCGCACCGTTTCGCATCGTGTTCATCCAGCCATAGGTCTGTACATGGACTTTATACTCTATATTCCCGCTGTACTTCTGATTCACAAGAGAAAGCTTCAGCGCTTCCATCCGCTTTGCCTGGCCTTCTGTCCCGGCCTTTACGCCGCCTTCTTCCATTTCCTGCCAGCCATAGGTCTGTACATGGGTCTGGTACTGCAGCAGCGGCTGTACATAGGTACGCATAGTTTCTCCCGGAGCTGCCCCGCCTTTCTTCACAAGCCGGATCTCCAATGCCTCCATCCGCTTTGCCCCGTCTGTCGTTCCTGCTGTCTCGCCGTTTTTCGCCCAGTCGAGCCAGCCGTAAGTCTGGCAGTGTACCCGGTAATAAATATCATATTTTTCTGCCATCTTTCCTGTCAGCTGGATCTGGATCGCTTCCATCCGCTTTGCCTGGCCTTCTGTCCCGGACATAGCGCCGTCGGACTTCCAGTCCGTCCAGCCGATACTTTGAATATGGCTTCTGTATTTTACTGAACCGCTGACCGATGGATCCCGAAGCTTGATCTTAACAGCCTCAAGCCGCTTCGCTTCTCCTTCTGTTCCAGCCATTGCTCCGTCCTTCTGCTCGCCCATCCAGCCATAGGTCTGAGCATGGACAGAATAAGTAATCCCTTCGGAGGCGGAAGGTGTCTGAGTATCACCGCCGCCGCTTACTTTTCCGGATACGACTGTCACATAATCTTTACTGATATAGGCATACATATTGGAAAAGTTATATGCTCCGGAATTTGAATTGATTGCTGTTCTTCCACTGTTCAGCACCGGATCACTCTGTATCTGGTAAAAGCTTCCGCTGCTTCCTTTTATCAATACTGCATAATTGGAAACAGAACGCCCGGAGGAACTTGTGGTTGTATACAACACATTGGATGCCGTATTGGCCTCTTTTCTTACATTGACTACATTGTATTTTGTATTGATGGTATCTTTGATCCCGATCGTATATTTATAGCGGTCTTTCTGCCCGTTTTCATTATCCAGCTGCCATGCAATATTAGCGATCTTCTCACCCCAGTATGGATCCGAAGCATAGCTTACGTTCATACCGCTCGCTTTATCTCCCAGGAATCCGCCATGATAGAAGGACCACCCTGCTCTTAAATACCGCTTGGATAAATAGGTCTCTGAAAATGTCTGGATACATGCGTCTACGCTTTTATATGTATCAGCACTCTCTCCCGGTGAGGAATCTACCGCATTCAGTCCAAACAGATTGTTTTTACTCTGGGCAATACTGCTGCTTCCCCAGCCGCTTTCAATCGCTCCCACAGATGCCATGATAAGTGCGTTTGTGCCGTAAGAATTTTGGCGGTTCACAAAATTCGCACCTGTATTGTTCATCTTGGAATTACCGGAAGCATGTCTGTTGATCATATTGTTCAGCGCACTTCCGGAATAAGCTGTCTGGCTTCTCAAAGGCAGGTACTGAAAATAGTTATAATATGGGCTATTTGCATTAATGGAATTTTGTCTCGTATTGTTTCTGTAATCAGAAAGCATCGTACTGTAGTTCTGATAGAAATAGTGTCCATCATAGCTGTAGTAACTCTGCCCTGTTTTCATATAGGACTGCTGCGGTCCCACATTGACGAATCCGCCCCATCCGCTTGTGGTCATGTTCATTGTGATCCTGTGGATCAGATTTGTTCCATCGGCATAGTAACAGCTATAGCTTTTGGCGCTGCTAAGGTTAACTACCTGAACCTTGGATTTATCCACCAGACCCACAACGCCTGCTATCATGAATTTTACTTTTCCGTTCACTTCTCCAAGGTACGCTGCGTCAGCACCGCTTCTTCCATATACATAGCCGGACTCTCCGGTATTGTATTCCGTATATTCTGTAATATCAGTGACTGTCTGTCCACTGGCATTGGCACGGAAGTTTACGATCTTTTCTGAAGCAGCTCTGGCATATCTTCTCGCGCTGCTTTCCTCTACAACTCCCCCGTTATCTTCTTCCAGCAGATACACATTTCCATTTTCATCTATACTGTAGACTTCTTTGGCAGCCATAGACATTCCGGCGTCAGCGCCGGATTGGTCCCCAGAGGATGTATCGGCCGTCTGACTCTCTCCCGTCTGCTCTGCTTCTGACTGCACTTCTTCATTTTCCTCTGAAACTTCTGAAGCCGCGTCCATCTCTTCTGTTTCGGACGCTGCCGTTTCTTCCGTGTTTTCCTCTGCCGCTGATTGGCTTTCTGCCATTGCCGGTTCATCAGCATAGGTTAAAATGCTGCTTCCTGACAGCATTCCCATGCACAGGATCAGGGCAACCCATTTTCTCCATTTTCTTTTCATATATTTCCTCCTTATTTGTATCCCCGTTTTTCTTCTGAAGCTGACAAAAGAGCTGTTAAAGCCCCGCGGGCGCTTTATGCATTATTTCCTCTTTTCTCATACAACGTGCAAGCTCGAATCCTTCGGATTCTCGCTCGCGGGCTTTCGCCCTATAAAAATGCAAGATGTCCAAATTGCATGCAAGCATTCATTTGTCCCTCTTACATTTTTGCACGGTTCATTGCCTACGCGGATATTATACCATATAAAAATAAAGGATAGCAAGGAAATGCCCCTGCTATCCTTTATTTTCCACGGTTTTCTATACAAAAGGTCTTACGACTCCTTTGATATTCGATCTCTGTCCGTTTTGTACCGGCCATACTACAACCTGATTCGGCCAGGATTCGATCACCTGATTGTTTCCAAGATAGATCGCTACATGGATCACTACTCCAGAACTGTTCTGATAGAAGATCAGATCGCCCCTCTGTCTCTGGCTGTATGGTACATGCTTAAACTTCGGTGATGCCCACATATTTCTCGACTCATACTCATAACCCGGGTGAGCGTGTCTTACCGGATTGATAGGAGAAATATCAAGTCCGGCTCCATAAAGAGCCTGCATCACAAGTCCACTGCAGTCGATTCCGGTTCCCGGAGGGCCGGATGCTCCGATCACATAGGCTGTTCCCATGTAAGAATAAGCTGTACTGATCATCGCCTCAATATGGTCAGATCTCGTACTGTCTCGATTCACCTTCATAGGACTTACATACGCGCCCCACTGTTCCCACTGTACCTGGTTAAATCCAAGCTTCAGCCAGGTCAGAAGATCCACATTTCCGGTCTGGCTCAAACCATTTTTCCTCTGGAAATTGCGGACGGCATTCTGCACATTGGTTCCGTAAAAAGCTCCGCCCATGCCGATTCCGCTTCCAAGGCCAAGCTTCCGAATAACCTGCATAACCTTTACCCCTTCAAAGCCATAGGAAAGATTATATCCTCCCCCGGTGAGGGTGATGGAATCCTTGATCTGGTAATACTGGCTCGGATTTTGATATCTCCGCTTTTTCAGATTTGTATAGTAATTGCTGTTTGGTCCCGGCGCATTGGCATCCTTGGACACCAGTCTGATCTGCAGTGCTTCCAGGCGGTAACCAATGTCGGTCGTACCTGCTGCCTGTCCGTTCTTCGCCCAGCCAAGCCAACCGTATTTCTCTACATGAGCGCGGTAATAGATATCATAGTATTTTGCCAGGTCGCCGGACAGAGAAATTTTAACTGCCTCTATGCCGTACTTTCCATCTGTACATCCGTTTACCGTATCCAGTCCGGTAGCTTCCTGCCATCCCAGGCTGGACAGATGCGTAGCATAGCTAATCTCTCCTTCCGGCATGTTTTCTGTTCTCCGGTTCAGATGCAGCGTAATATTTTCCAGTCTCTTTCCCTGACCAGTCGTTCCAAGTGTACCGCCCATCTGGACTGCTCCGCTGTCGCCTTTTCCCTGTATGGTTCCGGAATAAGTGAAATCTGCTGCCTGGTACCCTTCAATATATTTTTGACCGCTTGTATCCGGCGCTTTCCCACCTTTTTCCACAAGCTGGATGCGGATCGCTTCAATCCGTTTGCTCAAATCTGTACTTCCGGCAATCTCACCGTTAGATGCATAATTGATCCATCCGATCTTGGACATATGAACGCTGTAATATACATCGTAGTGGTCTTTTAACGCTCCGGTCAATTGGATCTGGATAGCCTCTACCCTCTTTGCCTGATCTGTTGTTCCGGCAATCTGTCCGTCTCTTTTCCAATCCTGCCATCCGTAGCTCTGTACAAAGGTACGGTACTCAATACTTCCTTCATATGTATTGTCCGGAATCTGGATCTTAATGGCTTCCAGACGTTTCGCCTGGCCGGTTACCCCAGCCACTTCATTGTCGTATTTTGCCGTCTGCCAGCCGACAGACTGAGAATGTGCGCTATAAGAAACCAATGGATATTTATAGCTCTCTGCGCCAATTTCAGGTGCTTCATCACCTTTTTTCACAAGACGGATTTCCAGTGCTTCCAGACGCTTGCCATATCCGGCGCTTCCGGCTTTCTCTCCATTACTTGTCCAGCCAAGCCATCCATAACTCTGTACATGGGCGCGGTAATAGATGTCGTAATAATCCGCCATATCTCCTGTCAGACGGATCTGAATGGCCTCCAGACGCTTCGCCTGTCCGGTTGTTCCGGCAAGTTCACCGTTTTTCTTCCAACCCTGCCAGCCAATAGACTGCACATGAGTCTGGTATTCGATTCCGCCTTCGTATTCACTGTCCGGCAGTTTGATCTTAATGGCTTCCATTCTTTTAGCCTGACCGGTTACGCCAGCCTGCTGGCCATTAAATCTTTCGCCCTGCCAGCCGATGGACTGGGAATGAGCATTATAAGAAATAACAGGATACTTGTAACTGTCGCCTTTACCTTCCGGCGCTGCTGCTCCCTTTTCTACAATACAGATCTCAATAGCTTCCAAACGTTTCGCATACCCCAGACTTCCGGACTTTTCTCCGTTGCTTGTCCAGTTAAGCCATCCATAACTCTGCACATGGGTTCGGTAGTAAATATCATATTTATCTGCCAATTTACCTGTCAGACGGATCTGAACAGCTTCCAGTCTCTTAGTCTGGCCAGTTGTTCCGGCAGTCTCTCCGTTCTTCTTCCAGTCCTGCCAGCCATAGCTCTGCACATGGGCACGATACTCAATTCCATCCTCGCCCTCTGCACCGTCAATTTTAAGTTCCAGCGCTTCCAGACGTTTTGCCTCGCCTTCTGTTCCGATCCATGTATCTTCTTGATTCTCGGCCCATTCATTCCAGCCGTAGCTCTGCACATGTGCACGATACATAAGTACCGGGGCTGTCGACTCTTCTACTTCTCCGGGATCTTCCGGATTTCCGCTTTCGCCTGTATTTCCTTCGTCTCCGGTTTCTCCGGACTCACCCTGATCCTGGGAATCTCCCGGTTGTTCTGTTCCTTCCTCTCCTGAAGGATTGCCGAGATTTGCAGTTTCATCAGACCCTGACGGTTCCTGATCTTCTCCTTCTGCCGGAGTCTGACCAGGCTCTGTTACAGTTCCGTCGTTTTCACCGGCTCCTTCCCCTGGCAATTGTGTCCCTTCTCCGGTTCCATCTGTCACTTCCTGGCTGCTCTGTCCTTCTTCCAGAACTGCTGTCTGGTATTCTCCGCCCGGTGCTGCCGCCAGACTGGTTCCTGCAGTGCCGAAGGCCAAAACGACACTGAGCACAATCGCTGTTATCTGTTTCCTCTTCACAACATCTCACCCCACAATAAAAGTATATTTTTTGATCAGCAGGTCTTATAATAAGCACCTGACTCGATCAGCTTTCTGATCTCTCTTGTCACATCTTCCTTATCTTCCTTATAAGTCACTCCGAACCAGCGGTCCGTTGACTGCAGCACTTCAACCTGAATCTTTCCTTCTTTCAGCAGTCCACCGATAATCGTTGGCAGCAAATACTCTTTTTTCTGCTCATTTTCTTCCAGCTCATCCAGAAAGGCATCAAATCCAGTTTCCAGTACATCAAGAAAATCCGGCGTCAGTCCCCACATGTTCATAGAAACTTCTGACTCTACATCAATCTTTCTTGGGCTGCCTTCTCCCCGTACTTCAGCGCCGTCAGACGTCTTAACAATATTGTGGGTTTCTTCAATATCTGCAAGCATCCGATTGTTGTCTACTCTGCAGATCCCCCGTGTAACACCCCCGTTTTCACTCAGCGTATTTTTCAATACAAATCCCACCATGCAGGCGTGAAGGCCTTCCCGTTCTTTCTGATCTGTCAGATATCTGTAAGCTTCCTGGTATGCTTCTTTTCCATAATAGTCATCTGCATTGATGACAAGAAATGGTTCATTTACAACATCTTTACAGCACAGGATCGCCTGCCCGGTACCCCACGGCTTTGTCCGGTCCGGAAATTTTCCGCTGAATCTTTCCGGAATATTGCCGATCTCCTGATATGCATAATTCACGCTGACCTTTTTTTCTATCCGGTTGCCGATCACTTCTTTAAAATCCTTTTCCAGATCTTTTCTGATGACAAATACAACCTTATCAAAACCAGCTTCCATTGCATCATATATGGAATAATCCATAATGATCTCTCCATTTGGACCTACAGGCTCCAGCTGCTTGATCCCTCCCCCGAATCTGCTGCCGATACCGGCAGCCATAATCACTAATGTCGCTTTCCCCATTTTCTTTTGCTCCTTTTAATTTGTCTTAAATACATACGCTCTTTGCCCGATATAGTTCAAAAGCGTAAAAAGCACCATTCCGACAACCATTGCAAGATTGTCCCGAAGAGCTCCCTGCTGTCCCTGCAGCATCCATGTAACTGCAGGTTTTGCAATGCCATATGCAACCAGGTAACAGAGAGAGATATTCAGTACAAATTTCAAAACCTGGCTCAAAGATTTCTTTTTACTTTCAAATGTAAAATACTTATTCAAAAAATAGCTGAGTATACTTCCCACAACATAATTTGATGCCGAAGAAATCCAATAACTCTGGTGAAACACATTGTACATAACAAACATAACCGCTGTTCCGACAACTGTATTGACCACACCTACAACCATGAATTTCAGGAAACGAATATCCAGCCATTTTTTTATCTTATTCATTTTTTATTCTCCAAGGCCGTCTTCCACAGCCTGTACCATTGCTGCGAGAGCCTCCTCTTCATCCGGTCCCTCGCAGATCAATTCAATTTCATCACCCTTTTTAATGCATGCCCCAAGAACACTCAGCACACTTTTAGCATTTGCTGTTGTCGTATCATGCTGAAATGAAATCTTACAGTCAAATTTCACTGCAACGTTGCAGAAGATTCCCGCAGGCCTTAAGTGAAGGCCTGTAGGATTATTGACTGTCACTTTTTTACTTACCATAGTGCCAAACCTCCGAATTATTCCTTTTCTTCCAGCGTAATCTTAATCTTTATCTGGCTTTCCAGAGAACATCCGTCCGGAAGGGGAATATCAACTCCCAGCTCATATTCTCCGGCTTTCTTATAATCTTTCAAATCAATACTTGCTTTTATTTCTGATATATCAAGACCATCCAGCACTTCCTGCGGACCCCTGACATGGATTTCCAGATCTTCTCCCTCTCCGTAATTCAGGGTCAGGTTCTCATCCAGATTATTCACAGTAATAGAGCCTACCGGAAGATCAAAGCTTTTCGTTCCGTCTTTTTCTACGCGTATAGTTACAAGGACATTATTTCCCGACTCGTCTACAAGTCTTGTTCCTTCCGGAAGATAAGAGGTAATATCTATCGTCCGTTCCGTTCTCTGTGAAATATCCTGTGCCTCCACAGCATCAGCAGGAATGGAAATTTTTTCTATTCCCTCCAATACGCTCTGCTCCCCTGCAATTTGTATTTCTTCCGGAGTCCATGTCACATCGGCCACAGAGTAACCTGATGCGGCAGTAATGCCTGAAGTATCCACCTCTACCGGTATACTTGCCGTCTGATACAATGTTACATGAACTTTTACGCCTGTCGTACCCAGATTATTGCCGATCTGCTCCGGATTGATCTCACTGTTGTCCGAATCATAATAGACAACAGATGCATCCAGTGTTGTATCATGAGACAATCCTGTAATATCCACCTCTGCCACAACACGGCTTATACTGTCTATAACAGATTCCGGACCATTTACATTAATTCTCTCAGGATCAGCCTGCACGCCGCCGAGAACATAACCGTCTCTGACTGTTCCTGTTGTAGTAACGCTGATAGGGAAGGTATTACTCTTATTATTTTCTATCTTTACCTGAAGATTTCTCGGATTTGCAGAAGCACTGTCAATATCAAATCCCGGAATCTCAATCTGGATCGGTACTTGTGACTCCAGATACAGTTCCTTCATATCAGCTGTTGCAACGATATCTTCTGCTTTTATTTTTTCCAGCTCCGAGCGCTTTGCATATACCGTCACACTGATCTTATCTGTATTTTCAATGATCTGATACGACTTTTGATCCTGCGTGATAATTTCCGGATGTTCCACAGTAACCGGTATGCCATCGAATGTCGCATCGGTGATCGGATTGTCGATATTCACTACAATCAACCATAGCAGCAGTGCAAACAGAAAGGCAAGCAGCTTCAGGCCAAGATTATTCATCAGACTTTTTTTCATGACTCAGCCTTCCTTTCCATTTTGCCAGTACACTGCGTGACTCGCTTTTTTTATTCTGTATATCTTCAAGATACTCCCGAAGTTTTTCCTTCGAAATATTTCTGTCCAGTCTTCCTCCCTGGGCTACGGAAACATATCCTGTCTCTTCTGACACAACAATGATCAGCGCATCACTCACTTCACTCATGCCGACTGCAGCCCGGTGCCTTGTTCCGAGATCCTTACTAAGTCCCATATTATCCGATAAAGGCAGATAGCACGTTGCTGAAACAATTCGATCATTTCTTATAATAATAGCACCGTCATGAAGCGGAGTGTTGTGTTCAAAAATATTGACAAGGACCTGGCTTGATACAATACAGTCCATTCGAATCCCGGTACTTTCATACTCCGTCAGTTTGATCGCCTGCTCCACAACAATCAGGGCACCTGTCTTAGCCCGCCCCATAATATAGGAAGCTTCCACAATTCCATCAATTGTCGCCTCACTGAACCTGCCCTTATCCTTTGCGCTTTCAAAAGGTACAACTGCCGCAATAAATTTTCTCTCTCCCAATTTTTCCAACGCGCGGCGCAGCTCCGGCTGAAACACTACTATGATGACTGTTGCAAGAACAGTAAGTGAATTTTTCGCCAGCCATAATATCGTATGCATCTGAAAGACAAACGCCAAAAGAATGAATACACCAAGAACCACAATTCCCTTCAGCAGCATCCAAGCTTTCGTGTTTTTGATCCAGATCATCAGCTGATAAACAAGAAACGCAATAATAATAATTTCAATAATATCTGTAATATGCATTTCCGGAAAATAAGAGCCTTTTATGTATCTGTCAAAAAACTGTGTGATCCTTGCTTCCATTCTTTCACCCCCTATCTTTTTAATCTGGCGGAATCAGATCTCTATTTTTCGTTATCATCATTATCCAGATTCAGCTCCTCCCGGAGAACCTTCGTTAGCAGAAGATGTTCTGTATTCCCCTCAATCTTACTGCTCTTTTTCTTAGGCGCACGTTTCCTTTTCTCAGGAACCGCCTCTCCTGGTTCCCGGACGCTTTGTTCCCGGGCATTCTTTTTCCGGATTTCTTCCGTATCGATAATTTCTGTTTCCTGGCTTTCTCCCCTCTTATTAATGCGCTTAACTGTTTTTTCCGGCGCACTTACCACAATCTTAGGAACCGCCTTGACGTAGTAATAATATTCATCGTCTTCATACTGTACACTCTCACATCTGGAATAATCCACAGAAAAGAACAGAAATTCCAAAACAAGCCCTACAATAACAGCTGCAATATTTCCGAGAATCAATTCCAGATATGACACTTTTACACCCAACATCATGCTTCCCGCAAATACAATCGCAATACCGGCAACAGCACCGGCTGCCACAGCAGTTTTCCAGGCATAATTAATCGCCATCCGGCGCACGGTATACACAAGCAGCAAAACAATAATAAAAGCAAACACAGACACGATCATTTCTTTATTTTGAAATACCTGCTGTGCATAGGAAGTTACCTGTGAGATCATTCCTGCTGCTCCTTCTCCTTTCAGAGAAGAGGCCGCTTCCTTCAGGTAATCGATCATATAAAATACAATTGTTCCGAATATGATCGGAACTGCATATACCGGAGTCCCTACAAGGCCAAAGGCTATCGGGATCACATAAGGAATTTTCAGCATAAATGCCAGCGGCGTCAGAAGCACCACCAAAGCCGTCTTGGGACTGAACCGAAGATAAAAAATGAACATGATCAAAAAGATAACTGCTGTAACAGCCATGATTCCCACTGACACTGCCGTCATCTGTACCAGAATCAACACCGCCGCTGCAAGAACAGTCACGATCATTGGCAAAAATGCACAGATCACAGAAACTCCTAATGTAATCAGAGGATTAGAGAGCAATTTCATAAATCCCATATTATGATTGATCATATAGAACGTCAGCAAAGCAACAATAAACTGAAGCGCTTTATTGATATATTTGGAATTTTTAGCATAAAACTGCTGTATCTCTCCTCGCAACACATATAAATTGTCCATTATTCTTTGTTCTCCTTTTCATATATCTTCAATAAGCGGATCAGTCCGTGGTTATACCTTTTCATACGCATCCGGGCATCCCGGTGTTTTCCGCCTGCAATCTTTCTTGTCACAAGAATTGTCACAATAAGAGCCGCCACATAAGCCACAACAGCTACTGCCGCAAGCACCAACATTGTAGTCAACGTCAGATTTTCCAGCAAACTGTTCATTGCTGCCAGACCAATCAATAGAATAACGCATCCATATCCCACTGTTGTCCACAAAATTGTTGCAACCGTTTTCATACTTATGTAGTCCTTTTTATAATATGCGCTGATCTTCATATCTTCTCTGCCTTCCTTTTGTTCATACAGCGCAAGTTTTGTCATCAGTCTGACTTTTCGTTTATCTAACATATTTCACCTCAAAGAGAACCATAGTCACAGATTTACTCATTATTCTCAGTATATCAAATCTCAGTATCCTTGTCCAATACTTATAGTTAAAAAGTAGACTTTTTCAGCTCCGGCCTTTTTCAGGCTTCTGGCGGCGCTGTCTATCGTATTTCCGGTAGTGTAAATATCATCCACCAGAAGCACATTCCTTCCGGAAAGCTCCTTTCCGGTCCACCAAAAAGCATTTTTCAAATTTTCCCGCCGCTCCCGATTCCCAAGTTCTTTCTGCGGAATCGTATCAACCGTCCGCTGCAGATGAACCGTATCCGCCATTATCCCAAGCAGCTGTGAAAGCCCTTCCGCCAGGAGGTCGGCCTGATTAAATCCCCTTTGCTTTTTCCTCTTTCTGCTCAATGGAATGGGAATAATAAGAGAAATCCGCCATCCAACTACATATTTCCCGAATTTTTTTGCCAGTTCTTCTGCGTAAAACTGACTGTATATCCTTCTATTCTGATATTTAAATCGGTAGATGGAAGTTCTTACCTGTTTTTCATGTTTCCAAAGCGAAAGACCTCTCTCATAAAAATGCCGGGTATGGAGACAGTCAAAACAGTATTCGCTGCTCTCACTCCTTACAGGCTTCCCACATTTTTTACAGCGCGGTTCCCGGATATACCACACCTCTCTGGCACAGGTCCTGCAAATTCTTCTTTCTGTCACCTCGCCGCAAAAGGGACAAGTGTGGGGATAGAGAAGATCCAGTATCTTCTCCCCCGCCTTTTTTAACATTTTCTTCATTTTTGTTTACTGGCAAAATTCACGGATCCGCTCTGAAAGACTTGTATTTCTGTTCTGCTCACTGATATTCTGTATCATATCCTGAAATACAGTCTCACTTCCCACAATCGTCACACATTTTTTCGCCCTTGTCACTGCCGTATACAGAAGATTCCTGTTATAGAGCTGCCGCGGCCCTGACAAAAGGGGCATCACTACTGCCGGATACTCGCTTCCCTGGGATTTATGGATCGTGATGGCATAAGCCAGCTCCAGCTCATCCAGCATTTCAAAAGGGTATGTAACAACACGATGTTCGTCATACTCTACGGACATAGTCTCTTCATAGGAATTAATCTCTTTTACAATTCCCATATCGCCGTTAAATATTCCCACACCTTTATCTATCGTCATACCATATCTTGTTGTAATTTCCCACTCCAGCTGATAGTTGTTTTTAATCTGCATCACCTTATCGCCGGTACGAAACTTTTTTTCTCCATACTCTTTCTCCGCTTTGGACGGTGCCGGAGGATTGAGATATTCCTGAAGAATATGATTTAAACGCTCCACCCCAAGGAGTCCCTTTCTCATAGGCGTCAATACCTGTATGTCATAAGGCTCCGCCTGTACATACCCAGGCAGCTTCTTCTGGATCAGAGTCAGAAGTACACTGATGATAGTATTGGCATCCTGACGTTTCAAAAAGAAGAAATCTCTGCTTTTATTGTCCAGGATGACGGCTTCGCCCCGGTTGATCTTATGAGCATTTACTACAATATCGCTCTCCTGCGCCTGACGGAAGATCTTTGTCAGCATAACTACAGAAAAGCAATGGGAAGCCAGCATATCTTTCAGCACACTTCCAGGCCCCACAGAGGGCAGCTGGTTCGCGTCTCCCACAAGAACAAGCCTTGTACCCACACTTACAGCACGCAGAAGGGCATGCATCAAAGGGAGATCCACCATGGACATTTCATCGATAATAATGACGTCCGCCTCCAAAGGATTTTCCTCATTTCTCTGAAAACCGCCGGAAGGACCATCCTCTTCCGGCGCTCCTGCTACTTCCAGCAGGCGATGGATCGTCTGGGCTTCGCATCCTGTTGTTTCAGTCATTCTCTTGGCCGCCCGCCCCGTGGGCGCTGCCAGACAGATATCCAGCCCTTCACTTTCAAAATAGCGGATCATAGCATTGATGGTAGTGGTCTTTCCTGTTCCGGGTCCGCCGGTCAGAATGAACACTCCCCTTCTCACTGCCTCCACCACGGCAGTCCTCTGGCGTTCATCCAGCGGCATGTCCATATTTTTTTCAATCGCCTGCAGGCGACGGAGTACCGCCGCCTCTGAAATGTCGCTGCTGATATTCAGATCATGGAGCATCTTTGCCGTATTCAGTTCCATGTAATAGTAATTAGACGGGTATACTCTTCTATCATTTTCCCCTTCCTTCAGCACAATCTTTCTCTCCATTGCCAGATCCATAAGGTATTTCTCAATATGCTGAATCTCTACTTCCAGAAGATCCCCTGCGCGTCTTAGAAGCACCTGCTCCGGCAAATAAACATGTCCCTCTGCCACGCTCTGAAGAAGTGTATAAAAAATACCGCTCCGTATCCGGTAATCCGAATCTGTATGGATACCTATTTTCCGTGCGATCTCATCCGCCGTTTTAAATCCCACGCCGGAAATATCATCTGCCATCTGATAAGGATTTTCCTCCATAACCCGGTAAATGCGATTCCCGTAATATTGATAGATCTTTGCCGCAAGAGAAGTGGAAATTCCATATTTCTGCAGATAGATCATCGCCTGTCTCATGTCCTTCTTTTCCTCTACCTGCTGTGCAATTTCTCTTGCTTTTCTCTCACTGATCCCTTTTACCTCTGCCAGCCTTTCCGGCTCTTCTTCAATAATGCGAAAGGTATCTTCCTTAAATTTTCTCACGATCCTTCCCGCCAGAGCTGCACCCAGCCCTTTGATGGCTCCGGATCCCAGATAACGCTCAATGGAAATGAGATCCTCCATTTCGCAGACTTCCGAAGTTTTTACCTGCAGCTGCATGCCGTACAGGGAATGCAGCACATATTCTCCTGTCAGCTTCAGAAGCTCTCCTTCTCCGATGTAAGGAAATGTTCCCACACATGTCAGATCTCCGTCCTCATTATTCAAATTGAATACCGTATATCCATTATCCTCATTCCGGAAGACAATGTGCTCCACGTATCCTTTTATCTCCTCCATATATCCTCTTTCATCTTCCTTTCGCCAGGATTGCACCAAATGGAAAAAAAGCCGCCGGAAATGCCTTCCGCCGGCAATTTAACTCTCTTTTCAGGATCGCTTTCCTGAAATTCATCTTTCTGAAATCTCTTACAGTTCTTTTCGCCCGCTTAAAAATTCCACAAACTGTCCGGTACCGATAGCCACTACTTTCATCGGATCTTCCGCTGTCATCGTATTGATACCGGTACGCTCTTCGATCAATTCTTCCAGCCCCCGCAGCATAGCTCCGCCGCCGGTCAGAACGATCCCCCTGTCAAGAATATCAGCTGACAGTTCCGGAGGAGTACGTTCAAGCACACTGATAACAGCCTCTACAATCTGGCTCGTCGTTTCGCGAAGCGCCTCCTCTGTTTCTGATGAAGTTACGGTCACTGTCTTTGGAAGTCCGGTAACAAGGTTCCTTCCTCTCACCTCCATAGACTCTTCCTCCACCAGAGGATAGGTTGTACCAATTTTGATCTTAATATCTTCTGCAGTTCTCTCACCGATCAGAAGATTATGTTTCTTTCTCATATAGCGGACAATTGCTTCGTCAAAATCATCTCCTGCAATCTTTATGGAGGTATTGACTACTGTTCCTCCAAGAGAGATCACAGCAATATCCGATGTCCCGCCTCCGATATCAACGATCATATTTCCGCATGGCTTGGAAATATCAATTCCGGCGCCGATGGCCGCTGCAACCGGCTCCTCGATCAGCAGAACTTCTCTTGCGCCTGCAGCATAGGTTGCCTCTTCCACCGCTTTCTTCTCTACTTCTGTCACCCCGCTGGGCACACAGATACTGATTCTCGGCTTCTTAAATGTGCGGCGCCCCATGGCTTTCTGCACAAAATATTTGATCATTTTTTCGGTAACTGTATAATCCGAGATCACTCCCTGCCGCAGCGGCCGAACTGCCACAATATTTCCCGGAGTTCTCCCAAGCATAAGTCTTGCTTCTTCTCCAATCGCCTTAATGGCATTTGTATCTCTGTCAAATGCAACGACAGATGGCTCCTTTAAAATAACGCCCTTACCTTTTACATATACGAGGACGCTCGCTGTCCCTAAATCAATTCCGATATCTACTGACATCTTCAAATTCCCCTTTCATTTGAGTTATTTATGTCATTTCGTCCCTCATACATCTTTTGTTTGATTATCCCTCATTCACGGATAATATACACCCTCTATGGGCATTTACCATTATAATCAAATTTCCTCAAAATGGAAAGAGTTTTTTTTCGCCTATTTTCTCAGCATCATATCAATATATTTGCCGGTGTAGGACGCCGGATTTTGGGCTATTTCTTCCGGCGTACCGGATGCAACGACCGTACCCCCGCCGTCTCCTCCTTCCGGTCCGATATCGATAATATAATCCGCTGTCTTAATAACATCCAGATTATGCTCAATAACCAGAACCGTATTTCCGTCAGAAGCCAGCCTTCTCAAAATTTCTGTCAGCTTATGCACATCTGCAAAATGAAGTCCTGTCGTTGGCTCATCCAAGATATAGATCGTCTTTCCCGTGCTCCGCTTGCTCAGCTCTGCCGCCAGCTTGATTCTCTGTGCCTCTCCTCCGGAAAGTGTTGTGGATGGCTGTCCCAGCCGAATATAGGAAAGTCCCACATCATACAGTGTTTCCATTTTCCGTCGGATACTCGGCACATGTTCAAAAAATTCCAGCGCCTCCTCCACTGTCATATTCAGTACATCATAAATATTTTTTCCCTTATAGCGTACCTCAAGCGTCTCTCTGTTATAGCGCTTTCCCCCGCAGACCTCACAGGGGACATAGACATCCGGAAGAAAATGCATCTCTATCTTCAAAATACCGTCGCCGCTGCAGGCTTCACACCGTCCGCCCTTTACGTTAAAACTGAATCTTCCTTTTTTGTATCCTCTGGCTTTTGCATCCGGAGTTGCCGCAAAAAGATCCCTGATCAGATCAAAAACTCCTGTATAGGTAGCCGGATTGGATCTTGGCGTACGGCCGATGGGAGACTGATCGATCGCGATCACTTTATCAAGCTGATCTATTCCCTGGATTTCTTTGTGTTTTCCCGGAATGGTTCTGGCACGGTTCAGCTCCTTTGCCAGACGCTTATACAGGATTTCATTTACAAGCGAACTTTTCCCGGATCCGGACACACCGGTAACACATGTCATAACTCCCAGCGGAATATCTACGTCGATATTCTTCAGATTATTTTCCTGCGCACCGATCACCTTCAGCCATCCGGTGGGCGTTTTCCGCTCTTCCGGTACCGGAATTTTCATCCTACCACTTAAATATGCACCGGTTATGGAATTTTTATTCCTCATAATTTCTTTTGCGGTTCCCTGTGCCACCACTTCTCCGCCGTGCTCTCCGGCTCCCGGACCGATATCTACAATATGATCCGCTTCCAGCATGGTATCCTCATCATGCTCTACCACAATAACGGAATTTCCAAGATCCCGCAGATGCTTCAGTGTGGCAAGCAGCTTGTCATTGTCCCTTTGGTGAAGACCGATACTGGGCTCATCCAAAATATAAGCTACCCCTACCAGACCGGAACCGATCTGTGTGGCAAGACGGATCCGCTGCGCTTCTCCTCCGGAAAGCGAGCCTGTCGCCCTGGAGAGCGTCAGATAATCCAGTCCCACATCCATCAAAAACTGTATCCTGGCCTGAATTTCCTTCAGGATCTGTCCGCCGATCAGCAGCTGTTGATGAGTCAGCTCCAGTTCTTTCAGAAAATGCTGAAGCTTTTCCACAGAAAAGGCTGTGATCTCCGCAATGTTTTTATTTCCCACCGTCACTGCAAGCGATTCCTTTTTTAATCTCTGCCCTTTACACTCATGACAGGGGGTAATCCGCATAAACGTCTCATATTCAGCCTTTGTAATCTCGGAAGAAGTTTCCCGGTACCGCCGTTCCACGCTCCGTATCAGACCTTCAAATGCCACATCATAAATTCCTTCTCCCCGCTGTCCGCGGTAATGAACTTTTACTTCCTTCCCGTTTGTACCATAAATGAGAATGTCATGTATTTTCTTTGGATAATCCTTAAAAGGCGTGGCAAGGGAAAAATCATATTCCTTTGCCAGAGCTTCCAGGATCGCTCTTGTATAACTTCCTTTGTCGGTACAGGACTGCCATCCAAGTACAACAATAGCCCCTTCGTCAATACTTAAATTCTTATCCGGTATCATAAGATCTTCATCAAATTCCATTTTGTACCCAAGTCCATAACATTCCGGGCAGGCGCCAAAAGGATTATTGAACGAAAAGCTTCTGGGTTCAATCTCATCAATACTGATCCCACAATCCGGGCAGGCAAAACTCTGGCTGAAATTGATGGGTTCTCCGCCAATAACGTCTACTACCAGAAGTCCTTCAGCCAGGTGAAGAACATTTTCTACAGAATCCGTCAGACGCTTTTCAATCCCGGGCCGTACCACAAGGCGGTCTACAATAATTTCGATATTATGTTTGATATTTTTATCCAGTGAAATTTCCTCGGAAAGTTCATACAAATTTCCATCTACTCTCACACGGACATACCCGCTCTTTTTCGCTCTCTCAAAAAGCTTAGCATGGGTACCTTTTCTCCCCCGCACTACCGGCGCCAGAAGCTGGATCTTTGTACGCTCCGGAAGAGCCATAATCTGATCCACCATCTGATCCACTGTCTGCTTTTTGATCTCTCTCCCGCACTTTGGACAGTGGGGAATCCCGATCCTTGCATAGAGAAGGCGGAAATAATCATAAATCTCTGTCACAGTTCCCACTGTGGATCTTGGATTCCGGTTTGTCGATTTCTGATCGATAGATATGGCCGGAGAAAGCCCTTCAATACTTTCCACATCCGGTTTTTCCATCTGTCCTAAAAACTGTCTCGCATAGGACGAAAGAGATTCCATATATCTTCTCTGACCTTCCGCATAAATCGTATCAAAAGCCAGGGAAGATTTTCCCGAGCCGGACAGTCCGGTAAGAACCACCAGCTCATTTCGCGGAATGTCCAGATCTATATTTTTCAGATTATGCTCATTGGCACCTCTGATTTTAATGTATTGTCTGTTTGTTTTCTCTGCTGCCATTTTATGCTCCTTCTTAATCTTCAGCTATGTCATCCAGCTGCTTTTTCAATTCTGTCATCTTATCACGAAGTTCAGCCGCTGCCTCGAAATTAAGTTCGGACGCAGCTTTTCTCATCTGTTTTGTCACATCAGCGATCAGTTTCTCCAGCTCTTTCCGGCTCATGGACTCCGGATCTTTCTCCATGCGCATTTCTTCTGCCGCTACTTTCTTGGAAATACTGATCAGATCGCGGACTGATTTCTGGATTGTTGTCGGCGTAATGCCGTGCTCTTCATTATAAGCCATCTGTATCTGACGGCGTCTCATAGTCTCATCAATGGCCTGTCTCATAGAGTCTGTCACCGTATCCGCATACATGATCACGTGTCCTTCCGCGTTTCGTGCGGCACGTCCTATGGTCTGGATCAGAGAAGTCTCTGAACGCAGGAACCCTTCCTTGTCTGCATCGAGGATAGCCACCAGAGTAATCTCCGGGATGTCAAGACCTTCTCTTAAAAGGTTGATTCCTACCAGCACGTCAAATACGTCCAAACGCATGTCCCTCACAATTTCCGTCCGCTCCAGCGTATCAATATCCGAGTGCAGATAGCGGACACGGATTCCCAGTTCTTTCATATAATCTGTCAGATCTTCCGCCATGCGTTTCGTAAGTGTGGTAATTAAAATCTTGTTTTTCTTTTCTGTTTCCTTCTTAACTTCTGCCACAAGATCATCGATCTGCCCCTCTACCGGGCGAATTTCCACCTCCGGATCCAGAAGTCCTGTTGGCCGTATCACCTGTTCCGCCCGAAGCAGCTCATGTTCCGCCTCATATGTTCCCGGAGTTGCCGACACAAACATGATCTGGTCGATCCGGTCCTCAAACTCTGAAAAGCTTAAAGGTCTGTTGTCCTTGGCAGAAGGCAGACGGAATCCATAATCCACAAGGGTTGTCTTACGGGACTGATCTCCGTGATACATTGCCCCGATCTGCGGGATTGTTTTATGTGACTCATCAATAATAATAAGGAAGTCGTCCTTAAAGAAATCCATCAAAGTATAAGGAGGCTGTCCCGGAGCAAGCCCCGACAAATGCCTGGAATAGTTTTCAATCCCGGAACAAAATCCCGTCTCCTTAAGCATTTCAATATCAAAATTGGTCCTCTCTGCAATCCTTTGTGCCTCCAGCAGCTTATCTTCTGATTTAAAATACTGCACCCGCTCTTCCAGCTCTTTTTCTATGGCATCAGCAGCCCGCCGGATCTGTTCTGCAGGCACTACATAGTGGGACGCCGGGAAAATAGCAGCATGTTCCAGTTCGCCCTTTATCTCTCCTGTCAGCACATCAATCTGGGTAATCCGGTCAATTTCATCACCGAAGAACTCCACTCTTACAGCGGTCTCCGCCTCATTGGCCGGAATGATCTCCAATACATCCCCCCGTACCCGGAAGGTTCCTCGCTTGAAATCTATCTCATTTCTTTCATATTGAATATCTATCAGCTGGCGGAGCACTTCGTCTCTGTCCTTCTCCATGCCGGGACGCAAAGAAACCATCATCTTCTCAAAATTTTCCGGCTCACCCAAACCATAAATGCAGGACACGCTGGACACTACGATCACATCTCTTCTCTCCGCCAGGGAAGCCGTTGCCGAAAGGCGCAGCTTGTCGATCTCCTCGTTGATGGAGGAGTCCTTGGCGATATAAGTGTCTGAAGAAGGCACGTAGGCTTCCGGCTGGTAGTAATCATAGTAGGAGACGAAATACTCTACGGCGTTGTTCGGGAAAAATTCCTTGAACTCACCGTAGAGCTGTGCCGCCAGAGTTTTGTTGTGAGCAATGATCAGTGTCGGTTTATTCAATTGCTGGATGACGTTTGCCATTGTAAACGTCTTACCGGAGCCGGTGACTCCCAAAAGAGTCTCACATTGATTTCCTTCTTTAAAACCTTTGACCAGCTTCTCAATCGCCTGCGGCTGATCTCCGGTAGGTTTGTATTCTGATACTAATTCAAAATGATCCATGATAATATATCCTCTTTTTGTTAATGATTAATCCATTCTATTTATCATCCAATAGCCTTTTTTATTAGAGCTCTCTTTAAATCCTCCCTCTGTCTCTTCGCACATTATAGCAAATATACCGGTAAAAGTATATAGGACTAACGGCAAAAAAAGTACAAATGTTCGAATGATCATTTGTACTTTCTGTTCTTTCTTACTATTGTTGTCATGCTGCTGTTAATTATTCTCTTTCTTCTGATTCTTCCCCATCCCAACTGCCAAACGCCATCACGCGGATGCAGGATGGCGTTTCTTTAAACTAACAGTCTGTTCCCTTTTTCACATAATTCATAAATTTCTTCATATTTCTCTTCTATCAGCGGCGCTACTTCTTCTGTTCTCTTCCGCAATATTCTCCGATAAAGGAAATACGGAAATATCCATCCAAGAAATCCCGGCACCGCAAGAACGATACACAAAGCAATGTGAGGCGACTGTGCCGTTACTGCAAAGGTAGAACCTCCCATAAAGGCTGTTCCTATTACGGCCACAATAAACGCATATGTTGTTGACCGTGAAGTTTTGCTTTTTTCTAATGACTTTATGTCCCCTACACATGCTTCAAAATTTCTCTGTAATCTGGTAAGCTCTGCCTTATTGACGATTTTTCGGTTTCGTTTCAGCCGGATCACAACTTTTTTGCCCGCTGTATATTTAGCGGAACTTCGTTCCGGCAGATTTTCATCTAACTCCCAACCGAAATTTTCATACCCATCTATTAAAAACGATGCCTGGCTGCTTTCTGCAGTCAGCTCTTTGTATTCATAGCCTACAAATTGTTTCTGCCGGACTTCGTTTGTCTGCATAATACGATCCCTCCTGCTTCTTTATTCCAGCTTTGCTGCTGGCAGCGTTACTGTAAAGGTACTTCCCTTCCCCTCTTCGCTTATCACCTGGATGTCGCCGTCCATAAGCTCCAGCACTCTCTTTACGAGAGCAAGGCCGAGACCATTTCCTTCTTTTGAATGAGAAGTATCTCCCTGATAAAACTTATCAAAAATGTGCTGCAGGCTCTTTTTGCTTATACCGCAGCCTGTATCCGATACAGAAACCGTTACGCAGTTCTCGTTGAACGCCTGACGAACTGTAATGACTCCCCCTGGTTCTGTAAATTTGACTGCATTAGATAACAAATTATTCCATACTAATTCCAGCAGGCTCTCATCTGCTTTAATGTATGCTTCATCCTCTATCTCTGCTTCCATCTCAATCTGCTTTTCCTCCCATGTATCCTCAAACTGCAGAATACATTCGCACAGCTGTCTGCAAACATCATAAACCTTCACTTCCGGGCTGATCTTTTGATTTTCCAGTTTATTCAGCTTCAGGATATTGGTGATCAGATCGGACAACCTCACCGCAGCGCTTTCAATAGACTCTCCATACTCTTTTCTCTGCTCATCTGACACATTCTTCCCCTGCAGCAGCTCTGCATAATTTCTTATTACCGCAATAGGCGTTTTCATCTCATGAGAAACATTGGAAATGAAATCTGTCTTTAGCGTTTCAACACTGCCCAGTTCCTCCACCATTTTATCAAAGTTCAAAATCATCACATCCAGATAATCCAGACAGTCCATTGTGTGAAAGGCCGGAATATATACAGAAAAGTCGCCGCCTGCTACCTTTTTTGTTGCTTCTGCCATTTTGTGCAGGGGCTCCTCGTAAGTCTTTTTTATTTTTCTTCTTGTAAACAGAGTAAGTCCTACCGCCACCAGTCCCCAGTAAAACATGGGGATCAGAGTCTGCGTCAGTTCGCTCCAGTTTTCTTTATTCATAAATACAATCAGTCCTGTGTGAATACCTGACATCAAAAACAGGACGCCCAGGTAAATTCCAAACAGAGACGGAGGAAATAAACTTTCCTTCACTTTTCCATAATACCAGTTTTTTTTACTTTTCATTGAGCACCGCCTTATATCCCAACCCTCTGACTGTCACGATTTTAAATCCATCGCAGGCTGACAGTTTATCCCTAAGTTTTGTGACATAGACATCCACCGCCCTTAGGCTTGTATCACTTTCCACTCCCCAAAATTCATCCATAAGCTGTGCGCGGGAAAACGTTTTTTTCGGATAGGACAACAACTTATAAATAATGTTAAATTCTCTTGTAGTAAGGCTGATTTCCTCACCGTCAATCTCTGCACTCATACCGTCCGCATCCAGGATCAGATTGCCTGCCGTAATTTTTCTTTCCATTTCGATATTTGCCCTTCGCAGCAATGCTCTGACGCGCAGGATCAGTTCGTCCAGTTCCACCGGCTTTACCATATAGTCATCAATTCCCAGCTGAAATCCTTTCTTTTTGGAAGGAAGATCATCTTTTGCCGACATAAATAGAATAGGAATTGTTTTATTTAACTGCCGGACAGTCTGCGCAAATTCAAATCCATCTATTTCCGGCATCATAATATCGGAGATGATCAATTCATATAAATTGTTATGCATCTCCTCATACGCTGCATTTGCAGACAAACACCCCTTTGCCAGAAATCCGCTGTCATTCAAATAGGTACATACAATTCTATTTAACTTTTCATCATCTTCTACTACAAGTATACGAACCATGGAAATTTCCTCTCTTGTTTTTTACTATTTTATCATCTTTTTCGAACCATAGACACCGTATATTCCCATCCCCAGAACCATAATACATACCACCGTTCCCGTAATTCCGTTCATCAGCTTCACAAAGTCTTCCTGCCCATTGGCAAAAGAAGCAAACATAGCGGTCTGGAGCGTAAGCATGGACACACAGGCATCAATATAAAGAACAAACTGTTTCTGCGATAGATTGCAACTTCCTTTCTCATTCTATCGCTTTCTTCTGATATTTTAAATATTTTCTGCTCCTGTCTTACTGCTCCAATTCTCATCACACTCATTAAAAGATAGTAGGCAGATAAACTCCCAAACCATGCCGAATGACTGTAAATTCCTACAAAACCATTAGCGTCGGTGTCCAAGGGGCAACACAGTCGGTGAAGGGTAGATTTTAGTCCCTTCTTCGTTACTTTCACTCCGCGTACGTCTCTGTACGCGTCGTTCAAGTGCCTAAAAGGGGCTAAAATCTGCTCCTTCCCGACTCACAGACTCCAGCTGCAGGAATTTCGGGGTTTTTCAAGGCAGACGATTGAGGCGTACTGGACGTACGCCGAATGAGGATAACAAAGAAAATCCCCGAAATTACGCAGCTTGGAGCGTATTGTCCCCTTGTACACCGACGCTAAAGACAGCAAATATGATATTGCCTGTCAGTCCGGGAACGGCAAACAGAACCGTTCGCAGCCTGTAATCGGCAGTCATCCTGTCTGCAAAAGGATTGGCCTTGATTTTCGGCTTTACTATGTCTTTGACAATATACCGGATATCCAATATCAGGTAATAACTGCTTACAAACAAAGCCACTGCCGCCAAAGTATAACAGACAACTGAAATTCCATATGCAAAGCGGTCGGATATTACACTGACTATAGAAAGCACAACAAAAAGAACAGTCAGAAAGTACAGTAATAGCCGGTATCCAATGCGTAGTTTTGGGAATCTCAAAAAGTTTTTCCTATTTTTGTGCCGCAAGCCTTTTTCGCGCCTCTTCTACAGATTCATCTTCTCTCGTCAGAAAACTGTCTACAAACTTGTCTGCTATTTTATTAAATCCCCTGACTGTATTATCTTCGATTTTTTTATAACCGCCTACTACACCGTCCTCGATTTTCTTATACCCTCCAACTACTTTTTCTGCAATCTTTTCGTTTGTCTGCACTAATTTTGATTTCGCCATTTTCGATTCACCTTTCTATTTATTTTCCTTGTTTCATTTGACAGTAAGAAAATAACTCTCCATTGTTAATTTCATGTTTCTCTTATGTTTCTAAAATATTAATTTCTTGATCATTCGAAAAAATAATCTTTTCCCCAAGAGGGCAACAGGCAGAAGAAAATATCCTCTTCTCCCGCCCGTTTCCTTTTTAAAAAGTGATATTATCCTCTTTGATCCTTAAAAGGCTGCAGTTTCTTCTTCAGCCGGTGCATCCTCTGATACACGGCGTCTTCCGACAGCCGCGTAAGCTGTGCGATCTCCCTTGTAGAATATCCCTGAATTTTCAGCAAAAGAATTTGCAGCACACTCTGATCCAGCGCAAGCAGTTCATAATATAAATTTCTGCTCTCGATTTCATTAAGAAGATCCAGAACAGTTATAACCTCAATATCCTGTTCCTTTCCTGCCGTATTTTCTATGTACTCTGCCATTTCATTAGAATGCACATAAAAGCGCCTGTCAGAATTAAACTCTATACGGTCATACGCACGGATTTCTGCTATGATCTCTTCATCAACGCCGTTCTCCCGCATGAGCTTTTCTTCTTTTTCTTTCCAGATCTGCCATTTTCGTTCTGCTTTTCCATGATTGTATCCCACTTTTTTTCTCCTTTCCTTAGTCTCTTTGCATCCAGACTAAAAAGGCGGGGCACGGCTTCTTCTAAGCACTGCAGACTCTAATCGGATTCCGGTAAAAAGCAGCAAAAAAAAGACTGCAACGGTTGAAAGGCCATTGCAGTCATGAAAAAGAAAACTTCTTTTATCTATTTTTTTAATATCCACTTTAAACAAGAAAAAGCAATATAAACAATTGAACTCAAACAGAGTATTTCTGCCAAATTCCATCTTTTTAATGTCCGGCCCTTTGATGATACTATATAACCCTTACATTGATCAAAGTGTCTTTCTTATATTTTAGACAACAGAGGGGATAGTTTGTCAAGTCTATCCTCTTCAAAATTCTACATTTGTTTTTCAGCCGGTTTTTTCCTACCTAACAAGACGCAAGTCTCCACATGATATGTGCCCGGGAAAAGGTCAATGCACACTGCTCTTTCCATCTGATAGCCTCTTCCCTGCAGCATTTCCAGATCTCGGGCAACGCTGGTAGGTTTACAGGCAATGTACACGATACGTTCTACTCCGAAACCGATGATCTTCTCAAGGGCCTTGGGATGCACGCCGTCCCGCGGCGGATCCAGAACGATCAGATCGGGAACCTCTCCTAATTCATCAATGACCTTCAGTACATCTCCAGCCCAGAAACTGCAGTTATCAAGGCCGTTTAAAGCTGCATTCTCTCTGGCAGCCCGTACCGCCTCTTCCACAATCTCCACGCCGACTACTTTTTTTGCCACCGGTGCCAGAATCTGTGCAATCGTTCCTGTACCGCTGTAAAGGTCAAAAATCACTTTATCTTTTGTTTCTCCCACATAATTTCTGGCGGCCTCATAGAGAACTTCCGCTCCCAGAGAGTTTGTCTGGAAGAAAGAAAATGGCGTAATCTTAAATTTCAGTCCCAGCAATATTTCATAAAAATAATCCTGACCGTACAAAATTTCTGTACCTTCATCTTTCACTACATCAGCAAGACTGTCATTGGATGTATGCAGGATCCCGGCAATTTTCCCTTTCAAGCATCCTTGTTTTTCCAACTCCACCAGACGATTGGCCCAGCTTTCCAGGTCTGCCTGATTCTGTGTGGTCGTCACGATATCTACCAGGATTTCTCCGGTTTTTACTGCTTTTCGTACCAGAAGATGACGGAAAAATCCTATATGTCTCATCCGGTGATAGTATGGAAGCCCTGTCTCTTTTGCAAACTCCAGCGTAGCAGAAAGAATCTGGCGGAAATCTTCGTCTACGATCCTGCATTCTCCTACATTGACAATATCATGAAAACTGCCTCTTTTATGCATGCCAAGAGCCAGAGGTCCATCCTTATATTCATCTCCGAAAGAAAATTCCATCTTATTTCTATATGCTTCCTCCACAGGTGAAGGGAAGATTCCATCCCACTGAAATTCATGGTCTGCCGCCTTTTCCAACATCTCATGGACCTGCTGTTCTTTCAGCTTCAGTTGCTGTTCATAGGGCAGATTCTGGTAAGTGCATCCCCCGCACTGTCCAAAATGAGGACACAGAGAATCTTTCTCCAGTGAAGATTTCTCTGTTACTTCCAAAAGACGCCCTTCTGCCTTACCTTTTCTCATTTTGTTGACAGAGCATTTGACTTTCTGACCGGGAACTGTATTTTTTACAATGACATACTGCTCCTCTTCCGGCACATAAACCTTTCCTTTATTGGGAAACTCTATCTTTTCTACAATTCCTTCTACTATCTGTCCTTTTTTCATTTCTGCTTTCTTTCTCCTTTATCTGTTCCTGAAGCGGTCACCAAGGTCTCGAGCACGCCCGGTCTTTGACCCGTCACCGTAACAAAAAGAAAGACAGAACATAGTGTTCTGTCTCTTCTCCTTTTGGCCCTTATACCTGATCTTCCTCACTGAAGAAATCGTCATCGAAATCATCGTCAAAATCTTCTTCAAAATCCTCCAGGTAATCTGGGGTAAAGAAACAATATACTGCATATGCAATTGCTGCCACTGCTGCGATCGCTCCTACAATGGCCAGTACCCACAGCACTGTCTTTCCGCGTTTTTCATCATCATCTTTTTTCCGAATCAGCTCATTCAGTTTTGATGCTGCAATAATATCCTCTACTTTGCTCATCTTTCCTACACATCCTTTCTTATGCCCGTCTGGCTGGTATAGATTTAATATATTTTATTATAACACCATCTGCGCCATATTACTACTGCTTTTCCCGGGAAATTTTCTGAAAAATCCCGGTATAAGTTTTCGTACATTTTTATATTTTCTGCAGTTTTGCAAATACGGCGAACATTTTTTTCGTTCCGGCCGTATCAAATTCCACAGTCACTTCATAATCTCTTCCGCCTTCTACAATGGAGGTCACAATTCCTTCTCCAAATTTCACATGACGTACTCTGTCGCCCACATCATAGCCGGGACCTTTTCCTCCTGCAACTTTAAACTGCTGTACCGGCTTTGGCGCAGTGAAGGGCTTTGACCGGAAAGACTGCCTTGCCTGCTGCCACGGCTTCGGCTTTTCTTCTTCCCTTTCCTCTTTTTCAAATTTTATTCCCGTTGCCAGAAGTTCCATAGGAATCTCTTTTAAAAACCGGGACATTTTATTGTACTGCGTTTCTCCTCTTACCATACGGCGCTTTGCGCAGGTTAAAGTCAGATGTTCCTTAGCCCTTGTGATTCCCACATAACAAAGCCTTCGCTCCTCCTCTATCTCCTCCGGATCGTCTGCCGTAATGGTCATATAGCTTGGAAACAGCCCATCTTCCATACCTGCAAGATAAACCTGTGGAAATTCCAGTCCTTTGGCGCTGTGCAGCGTCATCAAAACAACATAGTCGCTGTTCTCATCCAGACTGTCCACATCCGCTACAAGAGCAACCTCTTCCAGGAATCCACTTAACCCCGGTCTCTCTCCCTGTTCCTGGCAGGCCTCCTCATAAGCGGCTATTTTATTTTTCAGCTCATCAATATTTTCAATTCTTGCTTCCGCCTCTATTTCCCCTTCTGTTTTCAGCTCTTCTATGTACCCGGTGGTTTCCAGGATCTCATCCAGAAGCTGAGAAATACTGATCTCATCAGCCCTGGTACGGAAATGTTCCATCAAAGCTGCAAATGACTCCAGCCGTGCAAGTCCTCTTCCGATTCCCGGAATCAGATCTGCTCCCAGCAAAGCCTCATAAAAACTGATATCTCTGGCAAGGGCATATTCCTGCAGCCGGTTTACACTGGTAAGTCCGATCCCTCTTTTTGGAACATTGATAATACGTCTGACCGCAAGGTCGTCTCTGGCATTATCAATAGTCTTTAAATAAGCAAGCAGATCTTTTATTTCCCGCCTTGCATAGAAATTAATGCCGCCCACAATTTTATAGGGAATATTGGCCGCTACAAGCTTCTCCTCCAAAAGCCGGGACTGAGCGTTTGTCCGGTAAAGGACCGCATTATCATTATAATTGCACCTTCCGTTTTCTATGTTCTCTTTTATATCGCCCACAATATATTCTGCCTCGTCATAGGCGGTGTCAAACTGACGAAAGGTGATCTTTTCTCCCTGACCGTTATCCGTCCACAATGTCTTTTCTTTTCTGCCCCTATTGTTTCTTATCACTGCATTTGCTGCATCGAGTATCGTACTTGTGGACCGGTAATTCTGCTCCAGCTTGATCACCCTGGCATCCTCAAACACCTGCTCAAAATTCAGGATATTTCTGATATTTGCTCCCCGGAATTTGTAGATGGACTGGTCATCATCACCTACTACACATAAATTCCGGTATTTAGCAGCCAGCAGACTGACAAGCTGAAACTGTACCGTATTGGTATCCTGGTATTCATCGATCATAATATACCGGAAGCGCTCCTGATAATAGTCCAGAACCTCCGGCTGTGTCTGGAACAGCTGCACCGCTTTCAGAAGAAGGTCGTCAAAATCCAGTGCGTTATTTGCCCTCATCTGTTTTTCATATTCCTCATAGACGGAAGCTATTTTCTGCCTTCCGAAATCCCCTTCTGACTGCAGCCGGTATTCTTCCGGAGTAATAAGCTCATTTTTCGCCGCTGAAATAGCTGCCAGAAGATTTCTCTCCCGATAAACTTTTGTATCAATCTGAAGACGTTTGCACACATCCTTCATCAATGTTTTCTGATCGTCTGTGTCATAAATCGTAAAATTTGTATCGTATCCCAGGCGATCAATGTGGCGTCTCAAAATCCTCACGCATGTAGAGTGAAAAGTACTCACCCAAATGCTTTCCGCCCCAAAACCAACGATCTGATCCACCCTTTCTCTCATCTCGCCGGCCGCTTTATTTGTAAAAGTAATGGCAAGGATATTCCAGGGATTAATTCCTTTTTCTTCTATTAAATATGCAATCCTGTGTGTCAGCACGCGGGTCTTTCCCGATCCGGCTCCTGCCAGGATCAAAAGTGGTCCCTCTGTATGATATACCGCTTCTCTTTGCGGCCCGTTCAGGCTGTCATAAATACTCATACTTTCTCCTTAAAATGATATTTTCACGTTACGCTTCATCATACCATACTTTTATTTTTCTTTCCAGCCTTGACTCACACCGCTATAGAATTATATTTGATGTGACAGCATTCTTATGATATACTATGTACTAACACTGAGATAGGGTTGAAATTTCTACTGCATGTGTTTACACTGCGCTGATTTTTGCGCAAGAAACCGAGGTGATCAGATATGAATATAAATGAATCTGCGGAAAATTATCTGGAAACGATTCTTATCTTAAGCAAATCCCATCCTGTCGTCCGCTCTGTGGATGTTGCTACCGAATTGGATTTTAAAAAATCCAGCGTCAGTGTGGCTATGAAAAAACTGCGGGAAAGCAATCACATTCAGGTATCACCGGAAGGATACATCACTCTGACGCCATCCGGGCGGGAAATTGCCGAATGTATCTATGAACGTCATCAGCTGATCTCTTCCTGGCTGATCCGTCTCGGCGTGGATCCCAAGGTAGCTGTAGCAGATGCCTGCCGCATGGAACATGTCATCAGCGCCGAAAGTTTTGAAGCGATCAAACGCCATATTGAATAAAGATCTTCACTGTTATCAGCGAACACAAAACCGGTAAAGATTTCGTTCTTTACCGGCTCCTTTTATTCTCCGTTTCAACAATATCCTTTTCTCTCTGCAGTAAGTTTTTTACATATTCCAGATCCTTGGGCGTATCCACTGAAAGACTTTCCACCTCTTCAAGCACAATAAACTGCAGATGTTTTCCGTAATCCAAAAAACGCAGCGTGTCGATTCCCTCGATCTTCTCAAAAGTCCCCGGCACAGAATTTTTGTAAAAGTCCAGCATCTTCTTATTATATCCAAGAATCCCCACATGTTTGTAATAGGTAACATCAATGGATAGAAAAGGGTTGGGGATTGGCGTTCTCGACATGTAGAGCGCCCGAAGGGATGAGTCAAACACTACTTTAATATTGGAAGGATCCAGCACTTCTGCCGGAGATGTCACAGGTGCAATAATATTGGTACCAAACTCCTCCTCTGTCGGAATAGTATCCGGAATCACAGCGTCGATATATTCCGGACGGATCAAAGGCTCATCACCGTTGATCTGCACATAGAAATCTGCCCCAATCCTTTCGGATACTTCCTGAAGCCTGCTGGCTGCATTGCGGTGAGATGTTCCGGTCAGAACTGCCGGAATCTTCCATTTGCTGCATTCTTCCATAATCCTCTCATCATCTGCCGCTACCAGAACCTGATCTAATCTTTTTGCCTTTATTGCCTTCTGATACACCCACCAGATCATCGGCCTTCCCTGGATATCCTGAATGGGTTTCCCCGGAAGCCGGGATGCTCCATATCTGGCCGGTATAATTCCTACTGTCCGCATTATGCTTTTCCTCCCTTTCCCGAAAACGACACAAAAGACATCTGCCTGAGATGATTCCCTCTCTTGTACGCCGCCATTGACATTATATTTTATATAAAAGGACCTCTTCTTTATTCTCTCTCCTTGTGATCGTTCTGCTTCCAGGGTGAAAGGCAAATTTCTCCCCTGCATATCTGGCAAACCCGTTTTCTACTCTTTCTTCCAGATATTTCACCGCTTCCTCCGGTTGATTCAGATCAATTCCGGCCATAATATCCGGCCCGTAATCCCACCATTTGACCTGTTCCAGCTTTTCGATCACTTTATCTGAAAAGCGTTTCCGGATCGTTCTTGCAGGCACGCCTCCCACAATCGTGTAAGGCTCCACATCCCTTGTCACCACTGCCCCCGCTCCTACCACGGCGCCGTCTCCGATGGTCACTCCCCTCAAAATAACAGCCCGGTTACCGATCCAGACATCATTGCCGATGACGATCCTTGTCTTTCCTTTCAGTTCATGCTCTTTTTGATAACGCACAATCTCTTCCAGAAAACCCTCCTGACTGCACAGACTGTGGAAATTCCGGTTCCAACTGTTGTCCATATTCTGGAAAAGAAGATGGGTACTGATGGATTCAACGGGATGAACGGCGCCTCCCATGATCACTTCTGAAGCAAAAAGGGCGAATCTTCCAATGGATTCGATAAACCTAAGACTACTGTTCTGATTAAAAAAAGAAAATGCTCCGATCTTCTCCGCATCAATCTTTACTCCGGAACAAAATCTCACGGGAGCCTCCAGCACACAATCCTTTGCAGAGGCATAGCAAATATCTGTATCTTCTCCGGTAAGTGTAACCCCCTGGCCGTATTCTGTTGGAAAATAAAATTTTGAATTGATAAGCATGTCTTCATTCCACCTGTCTCTTTTTCCTTACACACCGACGTCGGTATGCTCTGACTGTCCGAAATTTTATCCATTTTCCGGGAACTGGTAAAGCAGCGTCTTTTGATCCATAAGTTTACTGTAAATACAGCAGTATCCGTCTTTATACCGGATTTTCATTCCTGTTTCCATCGGAAGGATCGGCGTTATCTGATCCTTCTCTTTCTCCAGGATTTCCAGCACTTTGTCAAAATCTGCCCTTGCAAAATCTGCCTTCCCAAGAAGTCTTTCCCCATAATCCCACCACCGGATCTTTTTCAAACGTTCTGTCTCTTCCCTGCTAAAGCGATATTCCCATATCTTTGCCGGATTACCATAGACAACCGAGTAAGAAGGTATATCTTTATCAGCAGCGGTACCGGGTAAAAGGATAGCTCCATCGCCAATAGAGATTCCTTCCGCCACTACTGAATGGGCACCGATATAAACATCGCTCCCTATCCGGAGTTTCTTCTTTGCAGTTGATCGATACACCTGTACAGGAACCATAAATTTTTCATACCAGGACAGAGCGCGCCCCTTTACAAAATAAGAGGTACTGATACGCTTTCCCGTTTCTGCCAGTTCCGCCCCAATGCTGCAGTATTCCCCTATGGTGACAAAACGTCCCACCGATTCTGTCCGCAGGATACTTGTTCCCCTTCCGATAAAAGTCCCCATACCGATAAATCCGGCCTCGATCTCTGCTCCATCACCAATACACACCGCTGCCTCTATATCTACCCGGGGACATCTTCTCTTATGACCGATCCTGCAGTCTCCATTTACTGTGACTGCCCGTCTTCCGTCAGGAAGCATAAGAGCCTGACTACGGTTCACCCACATCTCTTTTCACCTTTCCTTCCAATACGGAAATTTTACTCTTCAGCTCTTTTTCCCGTCTGATATATTCCAGAAGCCTTTTTTGAGTTGCCTCCAGAATCCCTTCCAGCATGCGGATTTTCATCTGATCGTCATTTAATTTTTCAATAGCAATTTCCTCTTCCAGATAAGGAAGCTTGATCTCTTCCCAAAATTCTGCTGCCATTTCTTTTATCTCTTCCTTTCCTGACTGAAAAAATATTGTGTGCTGCCTTTCCCCTTCCCGGACACTGACAGGGATCATCTTCTCAAAGCTTTTCATCCGGTACCCTTTCTTTTCATTGAGATACAGGATACCTTCCGCCCCCTCTTCTCTTTCTTTCCCGCCTATTTCTCCTTTGATTCTCACATCCTCTTCTTCCAGATCTCCTGTAAAACAAAGACATGGGCCTTCTGCCTTTTCCCGGCTTACTGAAAATTTCCCCGAAAATTCCGGACAAAGCTCTGCCAGGTAATGAAGCTGAATCTCATTGACTCCTGATACACATATATGGTATATTCCCAGATGGTCCGCCAGCCGTAAGGCTGCATAATAAATTCCGTCATACACATAACTTGTCTCATAGGAAGGTCCGAAAATAATATGCTCCTTAAATTCTCCCCGGATCTGATTGACCCCTGTAGAACTTACGGTGCAGACGCTGTCCGGCATCTTCTCAAACACAAGGGGAAGAAGCTCTGAAGGAAAAGTCTCACGGATCACCTCCGCCTCCGGAAAAAGCCGATGATAGTAAAGAATATCGTCCGGATGCGTTTTAATGATAACTTCCCTGTCTCTTAAATAATAAGCAAAGAGGTGACGGTAAATACAGATCTGTCCGTCGTAGGGAAGCTGCCCTAAATTGGCAAACTGCTGGGTCAGAAGAAGTACTCTGTCCTCCCTCCCTTTTTGAAAAGGAAGGGTAAAAATATGCCGGATGGCTTCTTTTTTCTGATCCGTCAGACTGTGAAAGTGTTCCATAACCTGAAAATCTTCTGCCTTTTTGTCATAAAATCCCTGTTCCTGGGCTTTCATATCACAATATTTTTTTGTAATCATGGAATTTTGATGATCGTACAGCCGATACTTTTCAATCAATTCATATCTGGCAGGTGAACTTTTTCGATGAATATCAGCCAGAATCCAGGGACGGCTTAAAGCTCCGCTTCCATCCTCAAACATTTCAAAGGGAATCCCTCGAAAAGCCATATATACCTGCAGGTAAGTATGGATGCCTGCTGCCAGTATTTTTTCAAAATCCTCCAGAGCATAAGGCAGGCTTACCTTCAGTTCTTCTTCTACCTGACGTATGATCTCATCCTCGCTCCCCCTGTATCCGCCAAAGCGGAACAGATATACTTCATCAAAAAATCCCTTTGTCTCCAGTTCCCAGTATTTCGGCATCCTCTCCCGGATATAGGTTCCCAGGATTAAGATACATTTCTGATCTTTATAAAAAACCTGTCTGTGAACCATACATTCCAGAATCTGGTACGACGACAGCGCCTGATATAATATCATGATCCTTCCTCCCATAATCCTGCTTTTTTCATTACCTCTGATACTGATTCCATCACAGCCTCTTCCCCAGTAGCAAAAAGGTCTCGGCCAAAGATATAATTTCCGAAATATTTTTTCAGCCACAGAAGATTTCTGGAAAAATACTGAAACGGCATATAGGCGTCATGACCGGATATATCCAGCATAAAGGGAAAATCCCGGAACCTTTTCTGATACTCCTTTACAAAATCCAGCGTTCCCTGATGGATCTCCCGGTTATGGCGGTAGTTTTCCACTTCCGGAATGTCATAGAGAAACTTCCCCTGCTGATCAAAGCCAAGGAAGGTGGGAGTGCTCGACTGGGTGAGTATCTCAAAAAAGAAAGAATTAAGTTTCTTGTTTTCTTCCTGATGGGCGTCGTGGAGTCCCTTATTGTACATATTGGAAAAGATGTAAGTTTCCACTCTTTTCCTCTGCATCATCCCGGCCATATATGTGTCATTGACATTTCTTGCAGCTGCCAGCAGACAGTGGATCCGACAGTCCATCCCGTATGCCTCCTCCACAAGATACTTAACCTGAAGCACATTGTTGCCGGACCATCCTACATCTACTACCGCTGCCTTTTTCGCATTCTGGATCTTTCTCTCCAGATAAGAACGGATATAAGTATCATCGGCCTCATAACAGCTGCATACTTCATCCCAGTGATCCAGCAAAAGCTCCCTTAATACTTTCTCATTTCCCGGTGTCAGAAATTCTTCTTCCTTCAGCCGGTAATCCGGCAGATATGCTTTTAGTCTTCCAGTACCGGTTCGCTCCAGCAGCGTCCCTATCATAGATTTATACAGTGCATTGGCCTTATGATGAACGATCTGCAGAAGGTAAGGATGCCGGTTCTTTCTCACTGTCGTTTTCACCACCGGAATCCTGGACCAGAGAACATATTCTGTGGGGATGTCCGGATACATTTCCTGAAAAACTTTCTGATAAATATCCCCTTCCCGCGCAAGGAACAGGACCTTCTCCAGCTCATGTTCCCTGACATAACGGGCAATCCACTGGCAAAATCCCATGCAGTAAAACCCGGTATAGACAAACCCCACTTCATAGTAAGGGGTAAAACTTCTCCTTCCGCTGTGCAGCCAGGCATTAACGATCCCACGATAAGCGCTCCCCGCAAGATAAGACATATCCTTCGCCCGGTATCTCCTGCCCGCCTCATTGACATTCTGATAAAACCGGGCGTCAATTCCCTTTTTCCGGGCTGATTCCAGATCAGATACAGGATGATCCCCCACATGAACGATGGTTCTGCCTGCATACTTCTTTTTCAGCACATCATAGAGTCCCCCGTCTCTTTTGGAACAGTTATAGTCGCAGGATACAATAATTTCGTCAAAGCCTTCATAGCCGCAGCAGGAAAGGAGTTTCTCCATTTTGGCAGCAGAAAGATACATATCCGACAAAGCTACCAGGATCTTGCCCTGTTCTTTGAGTATATGAAAAACTTCCAACATGTAGGGATTCCCGTAACACAGGCAGCATTCCATGGAAAATTCAAGTGCAGCACCTTCCTTCGGGTCGATCCCGGTCTCGTCCGCCACAAGATCATAGATTTCCTCCAGTGTCACTTCCCTGTTGCCCCTTTTTAAACGGCTGTTCTGCCTTGCTTCTTCCTCCGCACTTCGCCTGATCTCACAGAAATCCATAATATCAAGCTCCTCCCCTTCCAGAACAAAGAGGTCGTAAGGGTGCTCAAAGGGACGGAAGATCAGTGTGTCAAAAACATCGAATGAAATGACTTCATAGGGCATCATCCCTTTTGCAAGATGCATAAAGCTGATCCGTCCATCGCCGGCTGATTCGGCCCCTTTCTCCGGCAGAGGGCCGCTGTTTCCTCCCCTGTATTTTTCTGCCGGCGCCGTCACAGAAACAGGGATGGAATAATCATGGTATTTCTTCCCGTCCCCTGTATATTTCAGCTTGTACTCATAGGAAATTCCCCCGCTGATCTTTTCATCCATATATGAGTCCTTTTCTGTCTGGATCAGAAATATATATGGCTTCCCTTCCTCCGCGCGGTAGAGATTATAATGAATAGCCCCCGGCGCCCTTTTCCAGGAAATTCGGATTCCTTCTCCTTGTTTTGCCTCCGCTGTCATAATCCCTGCCGCCGTATTTTGATTTCTGTTTTTTCCTTTTATATCTGAGGAAACTTTTTCTTTTCCCAGCTTTTGTGACAATTGCTCCATAAAGTACAATTCTTTATTCTGTACAGCAGATACGGTCAGAACCTCTGAAAATTCGCTGTAAAATCTGCCATCCAGGGAAACCTTATATTTAAGGAAATACATTTTTCCATTTCCCATTCCCTGCAGGGTGCATACATGATGCTTTTCTTTTTGTAAAAAATGGTATTTCACCCCGTCTGTAGAAAGATAAATATTGTAGCACACAGCACCCGGCACCCACTCCATGCGAACCTTTGCACTGTCCTTCTTTTGTTTTACAAGGACAAACGTATGGATCCGGTTTTTCTGACTGTTCCGGTATTTCCAGGACAATCCCAGAAGCACAAGCCAATGTTTCCATCTTTTCTTCTTATGCTCCTCTAAATGTCCCCGGACATAGCGCTCATATTCTTTTTGTATTCTCTCATTTCGGCGGACAATCCTGTCATAAAACCAATCCTTCATACTGTATTCCCCTTTTTTCCAGAATCATCTCCACAAATTCACGTACTGCTCCCTCCCCTCCTTTGCTGGAAAGTACAAAAGGACAGAAGGCCTTGATCTGTTTCGCTGCATCCTGGGGACAGACAGCCGTCCCTACGCATTTCATTGCCTCCAGATCATTCAAATCATCTCCAATATAGGCAGCCTCCTCCGGGGCAATCTTTTTCTCTTCAAGGAAGCGGACAAGGAACTCTTTTTTATCCTTTATATTCTGAAAGACCTCCCGGATGCCAAGCTCTTTTGCTCTTCTCGAAACACACATGCTCTCTCTTCCTGTCAGGATCACAGTCTCAATTCCCGCCTGTCTTGCAAGGAGGATCCCTGCCCCGTCCTTAATGGAAAACTTTTTCATTTCCTCTCCCCGGCTGTCCAGATAAACCCCTCCGTCTGTCATCGTGCCGTCCACATCCAGGATCAGATACCGGATCATATCCAGCTTTTCAAGTACCTGCTGCATTTAAACCGCCTCCTCGTATTGTGATGGAGTCAGGAACAAAATCTTGATTTTCTTCTGCAGTTTCCGGATTTCTCCGGCAATCTTCCGGTTATCTCCCTCTCTGGCATTTTGAAACGCCCCGAAATATCCTTTCATATAATCTTCTCCTTCCTCTGTGTATCCGTCAAACCCTGCAAGTGCGGCTTCCTTTACTTTCAGAAGGCTCATCAGACGAAGAAGCATAATGCCGCAGTTTTCCGAAGGCTCTTCTCCTTCCAAGGCAAGGCGCCGGTAATTGATGACATCATCTCCCGGACGAACGCCTTTTGTAATGTTAGATGTAAGAATCACATGGATATCCTGTTTCCGAAGCGCCTGATACTCCGCAAAACGTTTTGCATTGCTGAAAAAGGCAAAGCCGCCTTCCTGCTCCGCAAAATAGAAATTTGCTGACACGATGATTGCCTTTTGGGATCTGATATAGTCTTTCACCTTATCCCACTGATATTCCAGACTTGTCCCCGGAGCCAGCAAAACTACCGCACGGCCTTCAAATATCTGTTTCAGACTGCCAAGGGAAGCCTGATCTGACACCGTCTGATTTTTATATTCTTGATACAGCTCTTCAATACAAGCCGGATCAAAGGCACTTTTTTTGTTTTCCGGCAGCATTTTTAAGATCTGATGCATGTCTCTTGCGGTGAGGGTTCCTTTCGACAGCAGATATTCGGCATAATTCCGGTGGAGATTATATTTTGCTGAGATGAAATATTCCGCCATGTAACCCCAGGGTTCCCTGCTCTTGATGGGAGTAATATACTCCTCGATGGCATCCAATACCGGATCAATGTCATAATCTTTCCCATAACTTCGGTTCATATAATCCATGATCAGTTCCAGACAGAGATTCCCCGGTACCCGCCCCATTCCGTTTAAAGAAGCGTCCAGAACGCAGTTTCTCCTTGGATCCTTCATCTCCAGAAACGTCTGGGCAAGAAGAAAAGACTGGGCCATGTTTTCATGGAGGTGAATGCCCAAAACAATCGCTTCGTCTAAATTGTTCTCACAGAGAGAATAAATCCTCACCAACTCTTTTTTTGTCATGGAACCAAAGGTATCTACAATAGAAAATCCGTAAGGTTCCAGATTGCTGACTTTTTTCAGAAGCTTTACCAGCTCCTGATCCCGGTAACCCATAATATTGATGGGATTGATAAAAAGCTGGTAGCCTTTTTCCTTCACCTTTCTGCAGAAATCCAGTCCTTCTTCCACATCATAGTCATGGAAAGTAACACGCACTGCGTCCACAGTCCCGTCACACTCTTCCAGATTTCGTATATCATACTGATTGTGAAGGGCCATAGCTACAAATTTTGTATTTCCATGGCTGGAAGGAAGGACTTTTTTCAATTCTCTTACAGAATGAAACAAGGTACGGTCAGGATCATAGGTACAGTTCCTTAAAAATCCCACCTCCACCAGATCTGTTTTGGCCTCGATCAGCCTGTCAATGATACTTCGGATCGTCTTTTCCCCAAAATTCCAGTCGTTGATGTATCCTCCGTCCCTTAACGTACAATCCAGCAGTCTAATGTTTTCCATGTCCGTCTCCTTTCTGATCTCCGGTGTCATCCTGCTCTTTTTCCTCTACCCCTTCCGCATTTTCTTTCTGAAACAGAATGCGGACAGTGAGAAACAAAAGGCGGATATCCAGCCGGAGTGAATATTGATAAATATAGATCAGGTCGTATTTTATCTTATCTTCCGGGCCCGTATTGTATTTCCCGTATATCTGTGCATATCCTGTAAGACCTCCCCGCACTTTCAGCCTCTCCGTAAATTCCGGAATTATTTTTGCATACTCTTCAATAAACTCCCGCCGTTCCGGTCTTGGACCTACCAGAGACATCTCTCCCCGAAAGATGTTAAAAAGCTGTGGCAGCTCGTCAAAATGAAGATTCCGGATTACTCTCCCCACCTTTGTAATGCGGCTGTCATATTTTCCCGCAAGCCTTGGCCCGTCCTTTTCCGCACCCACATGCATACTTCTGAATTTCAGCATGTCAAATTCCCTGCCGCCCTTTGTCACTCTTTTCTGCCTGTAAAATACGGGACCTCTATCCTCAAGCTTAATACCAAGTGCGATCAGCAGCATGATAGGAAGGGCTGGAACAAGAAGAAGGAAGGATACTATCACATCCTCTGCCCGCTTTATCACCTCCTGCTCCCTTGTGAGGCGACTTTGGCTGCATCGGAAAAGTACTTTGTCATAAAGCCGCAGGATCGTAGTATTTTTGATATAAATATCTGTCACTTTTGGAATACTGTAGCATTCCCGGTCCAGCCGGACAGCAGTTTTCATAAGCTCATTTCGCTCCTGACAGGGAATATCTCCAAGAAAAACCGCCTCACACTCTTCCATCAGCTTCATTGCTTTTGGGATTCCCTCTCTAAAATGCATAGATTTTGTAATTTGAAAGTATCCGTTGATCCGGTTATTTTCCAGAACAGTCTCAGGCATCCTCTCTCTGTTCCCGTAAATAAAAAGAGATTTCTTGAAGGACTGTCCCTTCAGATAAATCCAGAAAAAGAGAACGGCCCACAGGATACCTGACATGACCTCTAATAAAGTCAGTGTGAAAAAATATGGAAGTATGGCTTCAAAAGAGAGCGTGCTGACTGTATACATCAGCAGGGCAAAAAAGAGATTTGCACACAGAGCGCCGAAAAACTGCCCGTATACAAGGTCAAGGATCCTCCTTTGCTCGATATTTCCGGCCTCCAGCATCAGATAAGATACTTCCAGCATCACCATATACAAAAGAGTGACCGGAAGATAACGCTCTTTCCAGATTTCCCGCATTACTTGTGCCGATGCCAGAAAATACAGGCCGATAAGCATCCCCTGAGTCAATATTTTCCATGCTCTAAATGTATTGTGTCCTTTCCTCATTGTCTTATACCTGCGGTTTTTCTTTTCTTTCACTGGGTATCGGCGCTGGTGTCCCAGTCAAACAAACGCTCCAGAGCTTTTCTGACCTTTTTATCCTGTAAAAAAAGCAGCAACGGTGCATAGGCATCTCTCCCCTTTATGATTCCCCTTTCTCCTGTAACAAATTCAGGAAAATATTTTCTGTAATCCGCCGTAAAATCTAAAATCCCTCGCTGAATCTGCCGTATCTGCTTTCCGTGAGCCTCTTTCTTTCCATAGCGGAATCCTACTTTTCCATTCTCGTCCAGGCAAAAGCCTTTCAATGTGGGGGAATCCGAAGTAAAAAGAAGCTCCATATACAGATTATGCTTCCGGTTCAGGTCGTGAAATTTCCAGAGATCTCTGTTTTTTGTCTGTGAAAAAAGATAGCTCGCTATCATTCCATCAAAAAAGAAGCTCTCCGACGTATCCGGTCTTGGATTGTGACAGGTGTTTGTACCTGCCAGAAGGCCATACACCTTGCAGGAAAGTCCAAATTCCTCTCTTAAGAGATGCGAAATCCCCATAGCCCCGCTTCCGGCCCAGCCAATATCCACTACGGCAATCCTGCTATGATTCCCTACAAGGGATGTCAGATATTCTCTGACAGCCTCTTTTTCTTCCCGGTAGGCTGTTTCCACCTGATGCCACCTTCTTTTCAGACAGGATCGGCACCTTTTGGCAAGGGGAAGATCCAGCCGGGTATCGGCTCTGCATCCCAGATCTTTGCAGACTTCCAAAAGCATATGCTCCAGCTCCATTGCCTTGAAAATTTCTGCCATGGAATAGCCCTGTCCTGTTTTCTGGAAAAGGAACCTTTCAAAAAAATCTTCCTTCCATGCGCTGCTAAGAATCCGTGCCGCTGCTCCCCGGGACCAGCGCACATAGGCTGTCTCCTCCCCGGGGTACAGACAATCATAGATTTTTTTCAGAATTTCTCCGTCTCTTGCCAGAAACCAAATCTGTGAAATCTCTCTTCTCCTGACAAAATTATGGATAAACTGACAGTATCCAAGAGCCAGTATTCCACCGTATACATAGCCGTATTCATAAAAGGGAGAATAAATCCTGCTGCCGTTATGAAGCCGGATATTCACCATTCCCCCATACATACTGCCTGTAATGACCGACATATCCCGGGGGCGGTATCTTCTCCCCTGCATCTGGATATTGGGATACCAGAACGTATCCCATCCTGCTCTTTTTGCCATCGCAATGTCACTGTGCCGATCATCCCCGATATGGAGGAAATTTTTCTGCCCTGCAAACTCCGCTTCCACCTTCCCGTACATCGTCCCCTCTGCTTTCGTGACTCCCCACCGGGATGAAACAAAACAGGCATCCAGCCCTCCGAATCCCTTTTCAAAAAGCAGACTCTCCAGAAATTCCTGTTCCAGATACATATCGCTGACAGCGATCACTGTTTTCCCGGCTTCTTGAAGCTTCTGTGGAACGCCGGCAAAATAAGGATTTGCAAAACAGTATTTCCGCTCCATGTCCTTTTCTTTGGCTATCCCTTCTTCCGCCGGGATTCCGGTCATCTTTTCCAGAAGATCCCAGATTTCCGCAAGAGTCACTTCCACTCCTTCTCCACACTTTCTTTTCCTCTGCCTGGCCTTTCGCTCCGCTTCTATCCGAAGCAGCCGGAAGTCAGGGCAGGAAAAATGCATGCCTGCCAGATAAAAGAGATCAGCCGGTTCCGAAAACGGCCGAAGAAGCAGCGTATCAAACACATCGAAGGAGATCACGTCAGCAGCCATCATCTTTTGCTTTAACAATCTTCGATCCATGCGCCCCGGACAGGCTGACTCCTGAAGCTTCAGTTTCTTTTTCTCATAAGTCTTTCCGGAAAATCCGCTGTCATCTCTGCCGCCCAGCACATAATACCGGATATTCCAAAAAAGAAGGGCGCACCAGCTAAGAAGCTGTCCCTTCTTTCCGCCATACGTCTTCCTCATTTCGTGATACCGCTTGCGAATACCGGGAACCCGGTTTACCAGCAGTTGGTAAAGCCATATGCGCCCTGCGCTTTTCATCTCTTTTTCTCCTTTCCATACTCCACATAAGCCCGGCAGACTTCCCCGGGATCCCCGATCATTTTCTGCTTCCCCTTTTCAATCCACACCGCCCGGCTGCAGTTTTTCAAAATGGTATCCGTAGAATGAGAGACGATCAAAACCGTTGCTCCGCTGTGTATCATCTCTTCGATGCGTCTGCCGCTTTTTTCCTTAAAAAACAGATCTCCCACACTTAGCACCTCGTCCAGGATCAGTATCCCAGGCGTTTCTCTTACCGTGGCAATGGCGAATCCCAAACGGGATATCATACCGGAGGAAAAGTTTTTTATCTTCTGTTCCATAAAGCCCTCCAACTCTGCAAACTCCACGATCTTTCTATATTTTCTCCGGATAAACTCCCTGCTGTATCCCAAGATCGCACCATTCAGATATACATTTTCTCTGGCGGTCAGTTCCCGGTCAAAGCCGGTCCCCAGCGTAAGGAGCTGAACCTGGCTCTCATCCACCTGTACGCTTCCTCCTGTAGGGATCATAGCGCCGGAAATAATCTTCAAAAGGGTACTCTTTCCTGATCCGTTGGTTCCGATAATTCCCATCACTTCCCCCTCATACACATCAAAACTGATATGATCCAAAGCTTTGAGTGTACGATAACGACGTCTGCCTGCCGCCAGCTGCACCGTAAATTCCTTCAGACTGGAAGCGCTTTCTTCCGGTACTTTAAAATACATACTGACGTCCCGAACAGAAATAACCGGGCAGCCTGCCTTTTTCTTTTCCTCTTTCATATTCTCTTTCCCCTCCTTTTATTATAAATCCCCATGTCCGCATACCCTTTTACAATTTCTGTATGACTTTGCTCTGGCTTTTCTGAAATGCAAATTTGCCTGCCCCGTACATCCCAATCCCCCACACAAAAATCCGAATCATAACAGCTGATCGAGGTAAGGTTCCATAAAGGATGCAGTCTCTGGCCGCCGCAATGAAATTATAGATGGGATTCTGCCAGACCAGCCGCTGCATAGTCTCCGGCAAAAGTTCCAGTGGATAAAAGAGAGCAGAAAGGTACATCCAAAGCGTCAGGAAAACTGAATACAAATGCCGCACATCACCGAAAAACACATAAAGCACTGACAGCAGATATCCCATGCCAAGAGAAAACAGGAAAATAAAAAACACGATCACAGGAAACAGGAAAACTGCTGCCGACAGGCGTATTCTAAAAATCAGCAGAATGATCCCATAGGCGATAAGGGAATAGAGGAAATTGACAAAAGCTGTATATGTCCTGGCAAAAGGAAACACCTCCCTTGGAAATTTCACCTGCAGGATCAGAGTCTGATTATCCGCAAGAGCTGTCATGGCTGTATTGGTGGCCGTAGTAAAAAAATTCCACAGGATAAAACCTGTCAAGTAATAAACCGGATAATTTTCAATGGATTTTCGGAACATGGCAGAAAAGACCAGAGACAGAACAGCCATAGAAAGCAGAGGGCTTAAAACACTCCACAGGATTCCCAGCCTGGATCTGCTGTATTTTCTTTTCAGTTCCCTGGAAACCAGTTCCTGTATCACAAAATAGGATTGCTTTCTCATTTTTTCCGTTTCTCCATGATCTGCTTTTTGATGTAGAGGATGTACTTATACATCCGGTTTTGCCAGAGATGCCATCTTATCCTCTTTCCTCCAAGTACAATGCTCCCCTCCATCCAGGCGCTTTCCTTTACCGGTTCTTTTCGGATACCGGTCATAGATGCTCCTCTGGGCAGTACGTGACTGTTTCGGATCTCTTCTTCTGTCAGGGGAACAGCGATCTTCTGTCCCTCTCCCCTGACGTCATCATTAAACCAGAGATTCCCAAAAGCCTGCGCCTGTTCCTTATCAGGTCTGCTCATCAGATCTGCCATCTTTCTCTGTATCACATCAGGATCAAGGATCTGCCACAGATGCAGACGGTCCGGAAGTTCCAAAGCTTCTTTCTGCGCCTCTTTTTCTACCGCGTCTGCAATGATTTCCAGCGCTTCTTTATTTTTCACTTCTCCCGGCTCTCTGACCGGTTCATATCCCCCGGACGTTTCCTTATATCCCAGAGTCATCTGTTCCGGTTCGCTGAACATGCATTCAAACAAGCTGTTGGAAAAATGTACTTTTCTCTTTATCTTGCCAAATGGTTCGAAATAGTATGCATGATAATTCTCTTTTTTCTCCCCCTCCGGAATGTGATAAAGGCCGAAATAATATCCCGTCAGCCTCCCCCTGTAGCCGGCTGATTCCAAAAGGAGCCGAAGGGTCATCTGCATACTTCCGGTCCACCCACTGTCCGCCACCGCCCAGCGCACTGCATCCATAAGTCCCTCTGCCTTAAGATACCCGACAGCCGCGTCATATGCTTCCCCGGCATGAATGTTTACATATTCCCAAAATTTTTCCATGTCCAAAAGCTCTCTTTTCAACATCTGGACTTCTCCATAGGACAAGATCCGGTCCATCTCTTTTTGTCTTCCCAAAAGTCCGGCGATTTCTCCGGCTTCCTCATCGGTCAGCGCTGCCCTTTTTAATACTTTCGCAAGGGTCACATCTATTCCTCCCAGGCAGATCTGCTCTGCCGCCTCCTTTCCGAGCAGATGGAAAGACGGGATCCGAAGTGCATATCTGGAACAACGAAGATACCGGCACTCTATTTCAGGTTCTCTTCCCCGGCTTAAAATTTGTGCCGCCCGGTACATCGGATATCCGTCTCTGGCAAGAAAATAAATCCGCCGGATATTCTGTTCTCCGGCGGATTTCAAAACCCATTTTACAAATTCTACAAATGCAGGGGCCAGTATTGCTTCAGAATCCCGGCTGATGATCTCGGCATGGGTATGGGTACTCACCGCTTTGTCTCCTTTCCTTAAGCACCGCCTGCCCTCCTGCCTGACAGCGTTTCAGTCCTCGGTATATGATACCCGGGATCATCCACACCGCCAAAGGTTTATAGCGGTACATCCATGCTTTTGCCCCGTTCAGTCCAAGTGCCGCAAACCCAAGGCGGCGAAGCCTGATCTCATCTATTCTGTAACAGAGCCGCCGCTTCCTGTAACTTCCTTTGTCCTCCCGGTAGCAAAACAATTTCTTCTGAAGATTATACCCACGGCAGCCGAAAATATGCAGGCGCATAAAAAGTTCATAGTCTTCGCATCGCTTTGTTTCATCTGACACATGATAATATCCGTGCTTTTCAAATACGCTCTTTCTGAACATCACAGAAGGATGAATGTAGGGTGAAGAAGAAAGAAAACTCTCTTTTTTCGGAATTTCAGGCATTTCTCTTACGCCCCACACCCCATCTTCTCCTATGAGAAAAGCGCTGCATCCCACAAACTCATACTCTTTGTGTTCATCCAGAAAATGCGCCTGTTCCTTCAGCCGGTCCGGCAGAGAAATATCATCACCGTCCATCCTTGCAATATACTCTCCCTCCGCCTCCTGGATACACTGATTCAGGCCATAGGCAATACCGCGGTTTTCCTTTCCTTCCAGACAGCGGATCCTTGAATCCAACATTTCAAGACTTTTGATCCTCTCTTTCCACTCTTCGGATGAACCATCATCATAGATTAGAAGTTCCCAGTCCCTTTCACTCTGTTCCAAAATAGATCTGGCCGCCGTCTCCAGCTGGGAAAACGGCTTTGGATTGTAAACACTCATGATCACACTGACTTTCCTTCGATTCATGTTCCTTGCTTCCTTTCCCAATGCTTTTGTAAATCATTTCCATTTTTGATTTTGACTGTTCTGCACTAAATGCAGATGCAGTTCTTACTGCTGCTTCTTTCATGGCAGACAGTTCATTTCCCCGCTTTGCTTTCCTTTCTATCTCTTCGATCGCTGCGCGAAACCCTTCCGTTTTTCCCGGGTCACAGAGGAACCCGTTTTCCCCATGCCTTACATATTCTCTTGTCCCTCTGTTTTCCGCTGCCGCTACCGGAACAGCGCAGGCCATTGCTTCCAAAGCGGCCATTCCCAGTCCCTCTCGCTTAGATGGAAACAGGAAGAGATCTACTCCCTGTAAAAGAAAGGGCAGATCCCGGCGAAATCCCAGAAAACAGGCGATACCATCCAGTCCCCTTCTTTTTACCTCTCTTTTTAATTTAGATTCATAAGGTCCTGCACCGCATATCACATATTTCAGCTTAGGAAAGTCCTTTTCTTTCCTCCATTGTTCCAGAAGTTTGAGTATCACCCTGTGATTTTTATTTTTATCAAGAAGGGCTGCTGTCATAAGGCACAACTCCCCTGACCCGACTCCAAGAACTTCCCTCGCTGCTTCTCTTTGCTCCTGTTTCGGACAGTACTTTTTCAGATCCACCCCTACTCCCGGTATAGCGGCAAGCTGTCCATTCTTTTTCAGATGAAATGTCTCTGCAATGTTTTTATCTTCCTGGTTAATTGTGATCAGCGTATCCGTATATTTCGCCAAAAATTTTTCCGCCGGATAATACAGAAGCCAATTTTTAAGAGGCGCTCCCTTATAAAAGTGGAAACCGTGAGCGGTGTATATCACATGTACCTCTCTCCCGGACAGATGAGCTGCCAGTCTTCCCAGCACCCCTCCCATAGGATTGTGGCAGTGCACGATGTCAATCTTTTCTTCTCTTATAATTCGGATCAGTTCTTTGAAAGCCTGCATATTCCTGCCGATCCTGTAAGGAGATTTTTCTATTGTAAGGGGATGGCATACAATCTCATTTTTTTCAAAAAATCTCGCTTCAAATTCATAAGCTTTTATCTGAAAATTAGAAGCATAGTGAAGGCTGGCTCCTTTTTCTTTCCATATTTCTACTGCGTTTTTTTCAAACTGATATAAAAATCCGCTGACAGTTGTCACAATCAGAACTTTGCGTCTCATCTTTCTTCACTCCCTGCTTTTCCAGACAGTCCTGCCCTTCCCCTTTTTATTTTTCTTTTTTGCTCCGATGTCAGTCTATCATTTGTCCGCTGTGATTTCCTTATGGTTTTGCTGGAAATAGATGCGGATTCTGGCAGAAAAGGGGTAACCCACAAAGTCTTTTTCAGGAAAATTTAATTCATGCCAACAAAAAGCAGCCGGCCGTAACTGGCTGACTGCTTAAATATTTTCCCTCTCTTTGCAAAGGGCAATTAATGAAAATAATGATCTCCAATGCGGATCCCATAGTTTCCGTTTCCAAAAGAAAGACACCCTCCTACAGGATTGCTGCCTGCCATGGCATCTGCCGCTGCCTGCATGGCGCTTTCCGTATAACTCCGGCTTTGCAGAACGCTGTCCAGCCATCCTGTCATAGCAGGGCCGAACTGTCCGGACTGATAGATAACTTCTCGAATGGATCCCGGATAGACTCCGCTGTTTACCCGATTCATCACAACGGCTCCAACTGCCACCTGGCCTTCATAAGGCTGATTTCCAGCCTCGCAGAATATCAGCGCTGCCAGAAGTCTTTGATCTTCCTCCCGCGCTTTTCTTGCTGCTTCTGCAGCAAGCCTTTCTTCCTCTGCTTTCCTTCTGGCCTCTTCTTCTGCCTGAATCTGTTTCACCCGTTCCTCTGTTTTCTCTACAGCAATCTGCTGCACGGCTTCTGTCACCTTTTTTGCCACTTCCTTAGAAGATGCACTGTCCGGAAGATCATCTTCCAGCGAAGTCGCCCCGTAAATCACCGGTGTCTCCCCTTCCGGCGACATAGCAAAACTGGTAAATCCTGCCGTATTTACCGCACAAAGTACGGCGAGTACCGTAAAACGCAATCGTCCTTTTCCCTTTAATTTCATATACTCCTACCTCCTGGTTTTGTAACATTCTTACATTTCTATTATTTTTTATATGCATTTTATTTCTTTTATATTACAAATGTTACAAAATTATTACGCCGGGTATTGTACTATAAGATTTCCAATCTGTCAACTTTTTTATTTCATTGCCATCTTTTCCTCGATATGCTAGACTGAAAAAAAAGTACATTTGCCGGAAAGGAATATATCAATTATGAATTTTGACTATCTTATTTTTGATGTAGACGGAACTTTGTGGGATACAACTGAAATTGTTGCAAGATCGTGGAACTATACACTGGAAAAACTCAGATTTGAACGTCAGCCTTTGACTGCCTCTGATCTGAAACAAGAGTTTGGAAAACCCATGGATATCATTGCAGCTGACTTATTTCCTCAGCTTCCTGCTGCAAAAGGAGAAGCGCTGCTGGCAAAATGCTGCCGCCGGGAACATAGATTTTTGGAAAACGCCAAGGAAAGTTTTCTCTATCCGGATGTAGAATACGTTTTTTCCCGACTTTCTTCCAATCATAAGCTTTTTATCGTAAGTAACTGCCAAAGTGGTTATATTGAATTGTTTCTTAAAAAAAATAATTTGCGGAACTATATCACCGATATAGAATGCTACGGAAATACAAAGAAATCAAAAGGAGAAAATATACGGCTTTTACTGAACCGCCATCCCTCCGGCACTGCCTGCTATATCGGCGATACTGCCGGAGACTATTGCGCATCCAAAGAGGCCGGAGTTCCTTTTATTTTCGCTTCTTATGGATTCGGAGATGTTCCCGAGGCTCAAATACGTATCTCACATTTTTCTGATCTTCTTACCTTGTTTCAATAGCAGATCAGGCGAGAAATATGGAATGGATGATGAGGCTCCAAATCGGAATTGCTGCCACAGAAAGTACTGTCGTAAGCACAACACATTGGGTGGCAAATTCCTCATCTCCATGATATTTCAACGCCAGGATCGCAGTTGTCGTCCCTGCCGGCATGGCTGCCAAAGTAACGGAAACTCCTGCTACTACTGAATCCACCCCTGCCAGCAGGCAGCCCAAAAGCACCACTGTAGGAATAAAAATCAGACGGATCACTGAATAGCCGGCGGTAATTTTTGTCACCATACGTCTCATATCTGTATCCATCAGGATTGTTCCGATCAATATCATTGTGACAGCTGTCGTACACCCGCCGATTTCTTCAATTCCCGTACTCAAAAATTCCGGAAGCTGAATCTGAGTCACCATCAGAACAATTCCAATCTCCACCGCTATGATACATGGATGGGTCAGTACCTTTTTTACCACCTCTTTTCGGCTCGGACTCTGAGTAAAATAGGATACTCCCGCTGACCACATAACGATGCGCTGCGGAATCAGATAAACAGAGGCATATAAAAGGCCTAGCGATCCGTAAAGCCCTTCTGCCACAGGATTTCCCAGGAATCCAGCATTTGAGCACACCGTCGCATACTGCAGAACCATCCGTTTTCCCTTTGGCACTTTTCGGTACAGCACTCCACTGATCAAAGTACAGAAAATCTGGATCAAAACAGAAATTATGAAAATTTCCATCTCTGCAATCAAAACAGAGCGGTCCATCGGTATACAAAAAGCTGTAATAATATTGCAGGGAAGAACCAGATTGATCACTAAATCTGTCAATACCGTCTTCCCTTCTTTTGTTATAATATTTTTCTTTCTTAAAATTACCCCTATTCCCATGAGAAGAAGCATCATCACCTGGAGATCAAACAAACCTTCTATCTTCATTTGTTATCATCCTTCTTTTCATAGACTGCCCGGTTGTTCTCCCCATCTTCTTCTACATGTACACCGCTAAAACTTTGAATGTACTGCTTAAACTGCGAAAACCCGTAATCCCGCACCTTAAAATCTCCAAAACGACTGCGGATGCGATTTCCCAGCACACTTAAAGATACCCCATGTTTCCCCGCATCTTTGATCTGCCTGCGGATAAACTCTTCGATCTGCTCCTTTCTGTTTCTGTCTTCATAAAGCGTCACCGTAATCTGGGAACCTGACTGTATCAGTTTCAGCTTTGGGAAAGACTCCAGAAATTTAGACAAAAGGCTGTAGCCATAGCGCCTCACATCGAAGTCCGGATACAGCTTGACAAGCCGGCTTCCCACCTCTCCCAGACCTGTCACTCTATCGTCATTTTGATTTTCGGTGATGATCTTCACTACCGCTTCTTCAATCTGGCTTCTTGCTACAGCATCATTTTCACTCATGCTTCCTTCCAGCAAAAGCTCCAGAACAGTAAAGATATCACAGGCTTTTCTGAAAGGAGCAGGCGTCTTATTCTCTCCCATGCCGATCACCGTTTTTCCGCTCTCTCTGAGTCTGCTGGCAAGCTTGGTAAAATCACTGTCGCTGGATACCAGGCAGAAACCTTCCAGCTCACTTGTATAGAGCATATCCATAGCATCAATGATCATGGCAGAATCTGTCGAATTTTTACCATGAGTATAGCTGAACTGCTGGATCGGCGTAATGGAATTGTTAAGAAGTTCCTCTTTCCATCCTGCATTATTTGTGCTTGTCCAATCCCCATAGATTCTTTTATATGTCACATTTCCATACTTTGACAATTCGTCGAGAATTGGTTCTATATATTTTGCAGACACATTATCTGCATCAATCAAAAGTGCAAATCTGTCTTCCATTTTTTCCTCCGGTTTTCATTTTCCGCTTCTGCGAACATTACTTATGGAGTATTATATCATAATTTTTCTTATTCGTAATATTATAATTTTGCTTGTTATAAATTATGAAATGCTTGCCATCTGGTTTTAAATACTATATAATGTCCATGTTGAGGTGATAATCTTATGACAATTGACACAAAAGATATGCTGAACAGCATTTTACAGAGCATTTCACGAATTGATTATGTAAAACCGGAAGAAATCCCCAATATAGAACTTTACATGGATCAGGTAACCACTTTTATGGAGAATCAGCTTGGATCTACACGGCGGTATAAAGAAGATAAAATTCTTACAAAGACCATGATCAATAATTACGCCAAAAACAATCTTCTTCCGCCTCCGGTAAAAAAGAAGTATTCAAAAGAACATGTCCTTGTCATGATCTTTATTTACTATTTTAAAAACATTCTTTCTATCAAGGATATTGAGTCACTTTTAAAACCTCTGACCGACAAATATTTCGGTAAAAATGATGGCTTTAACATTACATCCATCTATGAAGAGGTATGCAGTCTGGAAAAATCCAGGATTGATTCTCTTGCAAAGGATATCTCAAAACTCTATTGCTCCTCCCAGGAAACTTTTCAGGACGCTCCTGCGGAAGACAGAGAGGCGCTGCAGCTTTTCTCTTTTATCTGCAGTCTGGCCTTTGATGTGTATGTAAAAAAACTGCTGATGGAAAAACTGATCGACCAGCTTCCGGATAATTCTTCGCGAAAAAAAGAAAAGTAACCGTTAAAAACAGCCGGACAGATTTAATTCTGTCAGGCTGTTTTTATGATACACATGATGTACTTTATGCAATATTCCTTATTTTGCAGCTTCTTCCGCAAATTCTGTATTAACAAGCTTTTCATAAGGAGCACGATTACTTAATTCCCCTGCCTCTTCAAGAATATCCTGAAGAAGATCAAAACTCTCTTCTGAAAATATCAGATTTTCCGCCCAGGTATCTTGCTCATAGTATCTGGTTACGATTGTGGTAATTGTTTCCAGATCTGATTCTTCAAACTGCGGCTCAATCACAGCAGCAATCTCCTCCGGCGTATGATCCCGCACATAGTCCATTCCCTTTTGAAGCGCATTGGTAAATCCCTGGATCACTTCCGGATTTTCTTTGATATAACTTTCTTTGGCTGAAAAAGCCGTATACGGTACATAGCCGCTGTCTGTTCCCAAAGAAGCCACAACATATCCTTTTCCTTCCTGTTCCAGACTGGTTGCTCCGGGTTCAAATTCAACAGTAAAATCTCCTTCTCCTCCGGAAAAAGCCGCTGCAGTGGAGCCAAAATCAATGCTCTGATCAATAGTAAGATCCTTCTGTGGATCGATGCCGTTTTGTTTCAGAATATACTCAAACACCATTTCCGGCATACCGCCCTTACGTCCGCCAAGGACAAGATGCCCTTTTAAATCTTCCCAGGAAAAGTCCTCCATCTCCTCACGTGCAACAAGAAAATTCCCGGCACGCTGTGTCAGCTGGGCAAAGTTCACTACAATATCATTTGCTCCCTCATTGTAGGTATAGATGGATGCCTCCGATCCCATAAAACCGATATCTGCCTCACCTGACAGTACGGCCGTCATTGTCTTATCGGCGCCAAACGGGGTACGCATTTTAGGCTAAGACGCTCCAAAAAAACCGCGTATTTCCGGCATAGAAACTTTATTGTTTCTGGCGTTTTGCACAAAAAATTTCGTCACATTTCACAAAAGAAGAGATACAATATTTTCCTGAGTATCCCCGGAGCTTTTGACGGCTCCGGGGACTTTTTTATTTCCTTCTGAACTGAATCGCTTCAATCCTAAGCGCCTGACCTGTGGTTCCAAGTGTGGCGATTCCATCCGCTTCTGTCCAATCCGTCCAGCCGCTTCCCTGGATGTGTACCCGGAACTCGAAGTTCCCTTTAAACCGCAAGCACTCCAACCGGTCTGCCTGGCCTACTGTACCGATCACAGTATCCTTTGTAATGACACCGTAGTGAACCCAGCCTTCGCCCTGGATATGAGCAGAGCACTCGATCACCTCATCCAGCGGATCAAACTGCAGCGCTTCCAGCCGCTTGCCCTTTCCCGTGGTTCCAACTGTTTCCATGTCTCCGACATAGCCACCCCAGCCAGCACTCTGGACATGCCCCCTCACCAAGAACATCGGCTTATAGATCTGGAACGCCTCCATCTGCTTTCCTTTGCCCCGGACTCCGGCCCATTCTCCTTGAGATACCCAAGCGCCCCAGCCGTAAGTCTTATTGTGTGCCCGGTAACGAAGAATCTCTTCTGTGATAATCTTGAACGCTTCCATGCGCCTTTTCTGGTCTGTAGTCCCGACTACGATATTCTCCCGGACATTCTTATAAAGCTTATCCCCAATTCCTTTCAGGTGCACCATGATGTCCATGTAAGCCCCAGATTTTAAGCCGACCTTCATTGCTTCTACTCTCCGGTTTTGGTCGGTAGATCCGGCCATGTGTCCGTCGCATCTGCTTTCCAGGAAGCCAAGTCCCCGGACATGTGCCTGGTAGGTTACATCTCCGGACTCGTTCTTTCGCTCCTGCATGGTTCCTCCGGAGCGGACATCTCCGTCTGGATCGGAGGAGACAGCTCCTGCTGTTCCTGCATACTTATCCCATGCCGCACGGTCCCCATAGAACACATTCAAGTCAAGATTGCCATTCCATCCAGAAAGCCTTCCAGATGATGTGTACTGATAAAGGGCACAAGCTTTCCATTTTCCTGTTCCACCATAAAGTGGTGCATTCGGATTATACCCCATTGTCTCATAACCAGCATAATACCCCGCGTTCCACAATCCATAATCAGCATTCACTACGCTGGACCAGTCATAGGCATGTACTACACTATTACTCATATAAATGAGCGGCTTCACACCTGTAAGCTGGTAAATCCGATCCAGAAAAGCTTTCGCATAGGCTACTCCCCTATTCACTGCATTTGCTTCCCAATCCAGAACAAGGATTGCTTTCCCGACATAACCCTTTATATTTTTATAGAAGAAATCCGCTTCTGCTACTCCAGAGCTGCCGCCAGTGGCAAAGTGATACACTCCTACTTTTTTCCCCAGCTGTAAGGCTTTCTGGATCCATCCATCGCAATACCGGTCTACAAATCCGGTTCCTTCCGTCGCCTTGCAGATCACAAAGTCGCAAGGCACTTTTGCCAGATTAAGCCCTGCCTGGTGGTTGCTGATATCAATTCCATTCATGCTCATAAGATTTTCCTCCTAAAAAAAGAGGACGCTGTCATGCGTCCCCCGAATGCTCGTCTTTATTCACTACTTTATCTGCTACCTCTAGCCCATTCACTAAAACTGCTGGCACGTTGTAACCTGCCTCCACAAAATTTTCTACAATGGAACGGATTTCATTAATTATCAAACTTGCAAGAACAAACCAGCCAAGCAGTGTCGTGATTCCCAGGTCAATTCCAATCGCCTTTCCGATTTCAATAAATACCGCGCTGGCTCCAAATGCTACCATAATCATCAACCAGTATCCTAGCTTCTTAAGCACGCCTTTCCACCCGGCCATAGAATTTTCTCTTCCAGCCATGCGGCTTTTCATCCATCCGGTAAGCCAATCTGCCACATTTAGAAACAAAAATGCCACAAACAAAAACCAGTGCTCTCCTAATATATAGGATAATACAGCAACAATGGTCCCTGTGATTGCGTTATACCCGTTTATAATGGGTTCTGCATAATTCATTTTCATTAACCTCGCTTCCTTTCTTTTTATTCCTCTGCAGCCGCCAGCATTTCATCCTGAATGCTCTGGACGAAGGTTCGGAACTCGTTCTCATCCTTCCGGCACTGCTGGATGTTTTTCTTGTACACATCTCCGTCTGTCACATAAGCTGAAATGTTCATGTTGAGTGGAGAATTTGAATTAATGACCGCATCAAAAGCAGCGGCTTCTTTTTCCACATCCTCATTTCCTTCTTTTACGACGATCTTGCTTCTTCCTCTTAAGGTGATGGTTTTTTCTGTTGCTTCATACATTGCTTTTTCCTCCTTTTTTGGTTTTGAGTGTAAAAATAGGTATAAAAAATAGACCTATATCGGTCTTGCTCTTATTTCCATATATCCTCCTTCTATGTGACAAATAACTGTTTGTTCGAAAAATTGATAGCTGGCACTAAGGTAGTGAAAATGTCTGGTAAGACTTCATGTCCTATATTTACCAATGCTGAAATCAATAGTTTATTAGGCGTAACGAACAGTTCCAACGCAAATACAGCTGTTTTATTTAGTAATGGCGATGCTAATGCGACAAGTGCACACTTTTCCAGTTCGTACCAAAGCGGCACATGGTATGCTGTTTTTGATAGGCAAGTGACAGCGACACAAATTCGGGCAAACTATCTGATTGTAAAGTTTGCCTAATTAATCCCAAACACATAAGCCCAAACACTTTCGGAAGTTTGTCCAGATTTATGGCATGTCCAAGCGGTAGGTCCTTTCGGTGTAATCCAGCATCTTCTATCAGCTCCACCTGAAAAATTGAACATAAAACGCTTCTTACTACTGGAAGATGGACCGATAGATGTAAGCCATGCTGTTGGCATTATCTGAAAAATTCGTTCACTACTGCCATCAGCGTTGTTTTTTGCCATCATCATTTCAATAAATTTAAAGTTAGTATACGGTTCAGTTAAATTAAGAGCTGTTTCTGCCCCCTGTCCAGCACTGCCTGATCCAATCTGCTTATATGAACCGGTCAAACAGTTATTTTTCGTAGCGATTTCCCCTTCATGAGTAAAGGCGCCGTCTGAATTAACTCTAACATGTGGACTTGAAAAGGCTCCGGATGTATTCGGCGGTTTGGTTCCCATAAAAAGGGAACTTGATTGGAAATAAGACACTGTATTTCCATCGACACTATAAGCTCCTATACTTATCAAACCGGTACTCCCATTTCGTATCGTAATATCATCATTATCAATGTAAATATTTTTGCTTGCCGGATTCCCAATCGTGGCCGTGCTTGCATACACCGGCTCACTTGCCACTCTCCAGTTTGCACCGTCGTAAGTGAATACCACTGTAGCGCCAGCAGCCCAGTATGCATATCTAACGCCCTGGGTGTAGATTGCCTTAGCGCCGGTTCCCGCCACATTTAGAGTTGGGCTGGAAGCAGTATTTGCATAAGTGAAACGTACCGCTACTGTGACGCCTGCTTTCAATGTCAGTGTCCCAGCTGCCAGAGTAGCAACCTTAGCAATCGTGGAAGCTCCTGTTCCGCATGTAGCATACAGCATCTGACCGTCTGACCCTTTGGGACCAGTTGGTCCCGTAGCACCTTGAGGGCCCTTTGGCCCGGTTGGTCCTTGAGGGCCTGTCGCTCCGGTATCACCTTTGGGACCCTGTGGTCCTGTCGCGCCGGTATTCCCTTTTTCTCCTTGCTCTCCTTTTGGTCCCTGGGGACCTGTCGCTCCAGTATTTCCTTTTTCTCCCTGTTCTCCTTTAGGACCTTGAGGTCCGGTGGCTCCTGTCTCTCCTTTCGGACCCGTCGGACCTGTTGCTCCAGTGTCTCCTTTAGCTCCTTGAGGTCCCGTTGCTCCATGTGTTCCAATGATATGAGGAGTGGTATTTACCACACTTCCATTTGTATATGTAGTTTTTTCATAGTTCCAAAGATATTTCTTGGATGTCGTGGTACTCTGTGGCGTAGTGGTCCATCCGGAGGTTCCGGTAGTCACTCCACTTGACGCTGTGGAAGCTAAATAGTAATTTACTATGCTGCTGATCCCATTCCCGTCTTGTCCATCCTTCCCTGGCGTTCCTGTCGCTCCAGTGTTTCCATAGACGCCGATCACCCTCTTTGCACTTTCGTCAGTCGTTCCGTTGGAATATATGAACTTTTCGTAGTTCCACAGATACTTATTAGTCGGTGTCATGGTTGGAACGGAAGTAATCCAGGATGTGGGGGCTGTGGTGTTGGATGAAGATACGGCATAATACTCTTCAATGTTTTCTATTCCTATTCCATCTACACCATCTTTCCCATCCGCGCCATCTTTACCCGGCGCTCCATCTTTTCCGGGTGCCCCGTCTTGTCCGTCCTGTCCATCGGCTCCATCCTGTCCCGGATCACCTTTCTCGCCTTTTTCGCCCTTCTCACCGTCTTTCCCATCAGTTACATTGCTTACCGTAACCTCATAGACACCACGCAAGATACCGCCAGCGTCTTGTGCTTCAAACCGGTAGACCGCTTTTCCTTCAATGTCTGCTGCTTGGACTGTAATGGACTTGCTCATCTCCTGCAGCACGCCATCCTTTTTCCAAGTGATCGTCATGGAATCGGTAAGATCCGTCCCGGCGTCCATAACAGAGGCCGTCAGAGTAGTCTGCCCTTCCCCATTCTTAAAGATAGTGCCATTGTCAGTAATAATCGAGCAGGTATAAGTCTTATTGGCATCCACCAATGCCTGCACTCTGGAAAGCAGCTCCGGATCAATCTGGCTCTGCAGTTCCCGGAAATTGCTGAAAGTCGTCTTATTTCTGGTTGGATCAGTAAAGCTCCGGATCTGCTCTGATACCCTGGCTTCCAAGTAGAGAGTCGGATTATACTCATCGTCTTCAATGTCTACCGTGTCTCCGATGTTCGTATCAAAATATCCTTTTACCTCGTAACTGACTTGCGGAACACAGATCTTCTTTAGCTCCGCCAAGGCCTGCCCGTAGAGCATGTTGACATTGTCCGTATCATACTCATAGATTTTGGCAATGTACCGATCGTTTTCCTTCCCCATCAGATTAGAAGGGAACCTATCACGGGCTTGGACAGCTTTAATATTTCGGTCCCCAGAAAGACTCTGATACTCCACATTTCCCTCTGCATCATACTCTGTCTTATTAAGGGAAGTAACGGTCAGACCATCCTTCCCAAATGGCCGGATGGCTGTGTACAGCTCTGTGATATCGGATGTTTTTGTAATCCCTTCCACATCCACGCCGTACCGGAGGGTGATATCCGAGCGCCTGGTCCCCATGCCCTGATATTCGTCGGTATGTTCCTTATAGACATTCATGGTGATCTGTTTCAAAGAGTAATCATCGTTCAACTCTACTACAAACTCCACTTCGGCCTCAAAGACATTCGCCAGGGAATAGATCCTTGCAAGGATGGTGTCCGTGCCGGTCCATTCTGTCTTAATCTTCTTGTCTGCAACCTCGTTAATACCGATCTTGATCGTCTGCTCATAGTCGATTACCGCCATATACTGTGCAAAGGTCATGGCAGAAGCAGCACTGTACTTTTCCTTTTCCTCATTGAGAAGCTCAAAGAGAAGTCCGTAAGCTTCCACCGTGATCTCATACTCATCTGCTTCCACTCGCATGATGTTGAGATAGTATTCTTTCTCACGATACACAAACGCCAGCTTATTCCCTTCCACAAGATACTGTGCGTCCTCATGGTCGGCGCTGGCAGTAAAGGTGAATGTGTATGCGCTACCCTGCAGGTACTCATGGAGTTCGTCGTCATAATAATGGAGGGCTTCCGGCGCTTCGTTGTCCAAAAAGCCCTCCACTGTGTCGTGCGTGTTGAGTACCGCGATTCTTACATTTTCTATCATCTATAAAAACGCCTCCCTTATCCTCGCTTCCGCTGTCGGTGGCGGATCCGAAAAATCCGAATAGTAAAACTGTACCTTTGTCTCACCCGGAGGAACTTTGAAATATTTACTCCCCTTCACTTCGTCCTGCTGGCTGGGAATGCCGTCTACATAGACCTTACCAGCCTCGCCATCAACATAGACCACGCTGTCCTCCGGGTACCGGTTCGGGATATCTTTAAGATACTCCACATTATCTTTCTGGAAGTAGAGATATCCAAAGTACATGTGTGTGACAAGGTTCCCTTTTCCACGGTTGCTGTACTGGATCTCTGAAACAGATACCGAATAAGCTTCCTTATCTTTCAGCGAGGAATCACTGTAAGAATACTTTTTCCCATTAAAATGGAACTCGAACCTTTCCCCGGTTTTGACTATCTTAATGACACCGCCCTTGGCTGTGTAGGACCAATAGCCTGGTTCATACTTCACGCGCCCTTTCTCTACACTTCCCACCTGGAACACCGCTGAACAGATGTTGCTATTGGTGGAGCTCTTAACGATGTGCATGGACGCAAGCTGCTTACCAACGCTATCTCCAATCACGACTTCAATCGCCCCGGTCTGTGGAACTTTTCCCGTCTCAAACCACATGGTATATTGACAGGTAAAATTCTTCGCTCCTGTCACTCCGCTGGAATCGGCCGGCAGATCTTTCTTCGCTATCGCCCCATGCCAGGAAGAGCCGGTTCCTACACTATTCAGGGCAAGCCATTGACGTCCGTTTAAGGATACACTCCCAAAAGTACCATCTCTACCATGATTTTGATTCTTGTCAAAGATACCTTCGCCGACTGTGAAGGTGGACAGGAACTCATCTGCACTGTCGCACCGGAACAAGACTTCTGATTTCTGTGCCGGAGCTGCATCGACTTCATCAATCTTCCCCAGCTGAATTGCCCCATACTCGGATACGATACCAAGGAATCCATTCTCATGGTTGTGGGTAATCTCATAGCTGACCGGGACTTCCTCGGTACCGTTATTTACTATGATAGCCTCCAGGATGCCGTCCGCATTAGCTGATGCCTGGAAGCTTTTCTCTGTAGTCGCATATTTATACGGGTCACAGCAGTAAAGCACAAACTCCCCGGTTACATTCAGCTGGCCTTCTTTCACATCCCCGACTTCGCTCTTGGTCCCGATAAAATACTTGTCCGGTTCATCCGCGAAGATCAGCTTTGCTTCTTTCTGGTTCAGGATCTTGTTCAGCGCATTGAATTTCTCCCGGAAATCTTCCGGGGAGTCAGTCAGCAGCTGATATCCCACCGTAATACTCCGGGATACGATTCGGCTGTTCCGGTACTCGGAGCCGTCCATCTGCCCAATCTGCAGTTCCGTGATTTCCGCCTCCGTCAGCTCCCGACCAAGGACATACAGGGTGCGGTATCCCTCTATTTCATTTTCAATATACGCCCCATTAATCTGCAGGGCCTCTGCCGGGAGCGCACTGGATGATGCGCTGCCGGCTGTAGTATCAACAAAGTTATACATGTCATTACCCCTTTATGCCTTTAATCATGTTCTTTACCTTCTGCTGTTTATTCAGCTCTGCTTCCGTATAAGGAGCTGTCACTCTGGCTGTCTCTTTTCCATCAATCTCCACCGGAACAACAATCGTATATTTCGCATTTCGGGTATAGCTGTAATTTTCATCCAAATCACGGACTCCAGCCTGAATGTTCATCCCAATTTCCGGTATTGGCGTCAACGAAGGAATAGAAATCAGTTCCATTGTTGCTGCTTTTGCTTCTTTTACCTTGGAAAGAATCCCATTCACCCAGCCAATGCCCCAAAACTTACCTAAAAATGTGGTTATCTTGGACGGGCTTCCGATCTTCGCCTTGGCAACGATCGCTGCTTCTGCTGCCGACGCCAGGGAAGCCGCTGCACTCCGAACAGCGCCTACCTGTGACCGGATTCCATTTGCCAGACCAACCCCAATATATACACCACTACTGTATGCACCACCAGAGGCTGACCGCATAGCTGCAACGATGGCTGCTGACATCGTGGTAGCCGTAGATACTGCCCGACTCATGCCAGTGGAAACTCCTGAATTGAAGTTATTCCCTACCGCCTGGCCGGAACTTTTGGCTTTTCCTTCTGCATTAGAAAACTGATTAATCAGCGCATTGATCGCTGACTTCGCCTTACTTCCCAATGCGTCTAGTCCTTCATTCACTATACTGATCGACGATTTCATACTTGTCAGTGATTTTTGAGCGCTCTTCGCGTTTTTGGCAATGGATTTCATGCTGGAGTTTACCGCTTTCAGCGCAACCGACATTGCCAACACTCCGACCGCTCCCGTTGTCATGCCAAGAGCAAAAGCCGCTATTCCCAAAGTGGAAGCGGCTGCTGTAAGAGTAAGTGCTGCAAAGGCTGCACTTGCCACCAACATCACTGCCCCCATCGCTGCTGATGCTGCTAAAAGGACAGTAAAAGCTGCCGCACTTGCTAAAGCTCCCGCCGCTACTATCAGCAGTACTGCTCCCGTAACTGTTAAAGATGAAGCTACCAACGTAAGTCCTACACCAAGAACAACAGCTCCGGCTGCAAGAGCAAGAACTCCAGCTGCTGTTACAATAACCGCTGCTCCAACTAAAGCAAGCCCAGCTGCTACAACTGCAAGCCCTGCTCCCAGTATCATGCTTCCTGCCCCTGCCACCGCTGCACCAGCAGCAAAAACAAGCATACCAGCACCAAGCGCCGCAATTGCCACTGCTCCTTGCGCCCCATACTGCACTACAACGGGAAGGATAGCAGCAACGACTGCCAGTGATGCACTTGCAAGTAAAGCCCCAGTTCCTACCAATGCGACCGCTATGCCGAATGCGAGCATACCAACCGCTCCAGCTGTAAGTGCCGGACCAAGTACAGCAGCAAGAGCCATCAATCCTGCCATTGCCACGACCATTCCGGCCATAACAGCAATCGCCGGAGTACCGGCATTTACAAGACTGATAGCTGCCGCTGACATTACGTACATACCAGCGCCTGCAATCAAAACAGCAGCGCCAAACGCAACCATGCCAACAGAAGCAGCCGTAAGCTGTTTTCCAATCATAGAAGCCACAACCATTAATGCTCCAACTGCAACCACCATTCCAAGCATCGTAGCGATTGCTGGAGCTCCAGCATTTGCAAGTGCTATTGATGACTGTGCAAGGACGGCAAAACCTGCACTAATCATAAGTACCGCCGCTCCCAACGACAGCATTGCAGTACTTAGCGCCTTCAATTTTGCCGGACTGGTTTTAATGCTTTTCATCATTACCGTCATTCCTGCTCCTAAAGCAGCTACAGCTGCAACCAATCCAAACATAACTGCAATAGCAGGTCCACCCGCATCCGAAAGATCTACTGCTGACTGCGCTAATAAATAAAATCCGCTGCCGATCAGGGCAACTCCAGCTCCAAGCATCATAAACGCTTTTGCAGACGATAATATTTTTTTAGAACTTCCAGAACTAGATTTTCCGACTGCTTCCTGTCCCTTTGACACGCCAAGCAGTTTTCCTGCAAGGCCCTTAATTCCGCTTCCTGCCAGTCCTATAATCGCTTTTCCAAATGCGGTTACTGGCGGCGCTACTGCCTTCACCAGCTTAAATGCCATATATGCCATTAAAAGTTTCGGAAGATTATCAATCAACACCGCAACTGTATCGGCATGATCTTCCAGGAATCCGGCAAACGTTTTCAGTGCGTCGCCGGCTACTCCAATGGCATTTCCGAATCCCTCTACACTTTCCGTTGATCCAAAACTTCCATTCAACTCTGCCAGCTCTTTTGAAATAGCTGAAAACGCATCACCAAAGGCAGCGCCCACTTCACTTGCGGTTGCTACAAGAACATCCCAATACGGCTTGATCTTATCCAGACCGGATGTCAGCTTTGCAGCAATCTTTTCTCCGTCCAGTTCGCCCACCTTATCCACAAGTTTACTGATCGCACTGATACCTTTTGCCGATAGGACATCAAATGCAGGCTGCAGTTTATTTGACATGGTCTCCTGCAGCCCGTCCATTGCCTGATCCACCGTTTTATATTCTGTGGCTAATTTTGTAAAAGCATCATTCGTTCCAACTGTAGCGATTGCGTCAAAGAAGTCTTCCGTTGCCACAGTCCCCGCCTGCACATCTTTAATCAAAGACTGGGTTGATTTCCCCATCTGCTTTGCCACAGCTGCAACACCAGCCGGTGTCTGCTCAAGTATCAGTTTAAAGTCTTCCCATGCCACCGTAGGCTTTGCCGCCATCTGGGTTGCCTGCTGGCTCAATGTTTTCATCGCCTGTGTCGGACTCTCTGCCGCTGCTGCCAAACCTCCAAAGCCTTTTACCAGCTTTGTGGTGTTCTTTGTCCCAACTGCTTCCAGCTGTGCAAATGTGGACGCCATATCAGAAGAGCTGTAGATAGTAGCTTCTGCAAAGTCCTGCAGTTCTCCTTTGACCGCTTTGATCTGATCTGCTGACTTCCCGGTCATCTCCATATTCCCCTGGAATGTTTTCCAGGCAGCACTGGAAGAGTTCAAATCTCCAACCAAACCTGTTACGCTGTTACTGATTGTATTGAATGTAGCCTGGCCGGCAGCCATCATCACACCAAATCCAATGCCGCTTGTGAGAGTGGATTTTAAATTGTCCACATATCCAGAAGCTGCCTTCATTGTTGAAGTAAAACCTCGATCTGCCGCTGACAATATCGCTTTTATGCTAAATGACTCTGCCACACTCTCACTCTCCTCTCCGGTTTAAAAGTTTTCCGATTCCAGCAAAACGGCTTTCGCCTTTTTTCTTCTTTTTCGACCTCAATTTCTTTAATTCCTGCTCATAGTCAAAGAACTGCTGGAACTTTCGGTATACTGGTCTTGTCTTTCCTTTTCCTGCAGGTTTTTCTGCCTGTGCCGCATAATTTAAAAAGGCCTGGCGGTGTTCATGCAGACTTTCATCCAGCATGCGCAACTCCAAGGCCTCTGCCATGATTTCGTATTGTGTGATCGTCAGACTGTCTACCTGGGAAAACGACGTAAAACCAAAGTACCGGAAACAGTTAATTGCCATCTCTCGGTACTGTTCCTCAAAGGTTAATTCTGTTCCTCTTTCGCTTCCTCGATCGCTTCCATCATCTTCGCCATCAGCTTCCTGGTAGCATTTGTTTTCCCTAAAAAATCCAGCGTATCCTCAAACAACGCATCTACATCCGTATTCGGATCATCAATATAGGAATCCAGAAGCGCTTTCGTTGCTCTCGGCTTCTGTCCCTTATTGGCTACATCCAGAAGATCTACCAGGGCATCCGGTTCCCCGTCAATCACTCGGGCGATCATGTATCTTGCACCGATATCTTTTTTCACATCTTTGATACCATCCACTGTTGTAGACACCAGCTTATTGGCTTCCCGAAGGAATCCCATGCCAAAATGAAACTGATATACCTGTCCGTTAATTGTTAATTCCATCATTTTTGTTTACCTCCCTTACGCTCCTGTTTTCTGTGTATCTTTGAATACATAAGCCGCAACTTCCTGCTGTTCCACCGAAACAGTGACATCCCCATCTGCTCCAGAACCATTGATTCCAAATGTCAGATTGCATTCCACAAAATCTTCTGCAGAAGATGTCTTCTCAAACTCTGTCAAATATCCCTGGAAGTATTTTCCCTTAAATTTGTTCTCTCCTTCTTCTGCCGGCTCATCTAGGTTCGCTTCCCACACTTCCATGAGTTCATCTTTGTCCATTGCTTTTTCCAGCTCATCCAGAAGTGTATCTCCTTTGGCAAGAATAGAAGTAGCCGTGATCTCCACTTCAGCGGTCCCTGGTGTACGAATGGAACCGTCCTTTGTGGCTGTAGAATCGGCATCCTTACTCATAGTCCGGCTATTCTCTGTAGTAAATGCCAGTGTTGTCCCATTTGCCGTTGCCTCTTTTGAAGCCACACGGTATAAGTACACAATCTTTTTGCCCTGTACCGCTTCTGCAAATACCTGCAGCGGATATTCTTTAAACTCTGGTGCGTCGTAATGCCTTGCCAGTTTTTCCTTCATTTCTCTTGTTAAAATCATCCGTTTACCTCCTATGAAAATTTAAACTCCACTTCCAGCAGTCCATGCAAAAGTGGAGTCTTTGTTGTGTTGTCCGGCAAAATTCTCTGGTTCATATTCTGTACCATCCATGCAAAGTTTGCCGTATGTTCTAATCTGTAACAAATTTCTTTTATATCCAGCAAAATCCCTGACACTGTACCTCGCTGCCTGGGATTGTTATGCCAGACATGGATTGTCTGGTACACATTGCCGAAAATCGCTGTCTTGTTCGGATCATCGGTCTGCTGGCTGTCTGCCAGATAAATAAAAGGATACGGCGTGCCCTCCGGAGGGAGGAAGGTATCATACACGTCATATCCCTTTTCTTTTAACCTTAATAACAGCTCTGTAAAGAGTTCTTGCTGTGGATCCATTCCGCTCACCTCACTCTACCAGCCTTTTCATGTCTTTCTTAAAAATCTCTTTTTGCGTATCAAAAGCAGGCTTAACAAATGGTTCTGCTTCCATAAAACGGGTACCAAATTCAGGATATGGGGCATATTCCGTTGTAGGTCCTACCTCTGCAGTCAAACCACCCTCTGTAATTACAGTATTAATACTTCCTGCCGTGTCACCTTGGCTATAACCCTTAGTAAACGCTGTTTTAGTATTCTCTTTCATACGGTCATTCAACTGATCTCCATTTTTCTGCACAGTAGTGCGGACTTTGGTCATGTTGACATTATTCCGCAATTTCTTCTGTAGCTTTTCCATGCCGACAATCTTGATATCACCCATCACTGCACCTCCGATACCACAAACACTTGCTTTGTCCGAAGTTCCCGGGAATAATCCACATTGTAGAGGGTATTCCTCACTCTGATCCGGTCAAAAGGCTCCTCATAATGATTCTGGAGCTGAATGGTAAGGCTCCCCTGCTTTGGACCGTCGTAGACCAATTTCAGCATATCCGTACCGGTATCCATGATAGATGCGTACCGCATAGCTTCCTCAACGGTATCATCCGCATAGTTACCGGTTTTAGGATCGTATTCTCCGGGAGTGATCTTTTGGAAATATACTGGTGTATCGTATCTCATACCCAACGGATCCCTCCTTTTGATATATCAATGTTCTTCTGCTCTTTGTAGGCCTGGATATCATCCATGTAGGCATCAAAATCAGAATTAAGAAAGCTGGTACTTTCGCCCTCTACTGTGTGAGATTGCGCCCCCTCTGATCCAATCCGGTTATAGCGAACAATCGAGACTTCCGTGATGATATAATCCAAGTCATCCTCCGGATCAATGCCTCCCAGAAGGACTTTCAGCCTTGCCCTGGTGGTAGAAAGAATCCAGTCCAGCTTTTTATCAAGCTCCTCATCCTCATGGAGCGGAAGTCCCAACATCCGTTTCAGATCTTCAAGCATAGCGCCACCGCCTTCCTATTTCTTCGTTGAAGTCTTGGCTGCTGTCCGTTTTGCTGGAGCTTTTTGAGATGCCGGCTTTTTCTCCTCTACAAGCTTGATGAGAGGAGTCCCCTGTTTATTGTCACTTCCAGCCAGCTCTTTCAGACGTTCTTCTGCAACCTCGATCCCCGCACGGGGAAAGGTATCACCCACGTTATATGGGTGATCCTTATCATGCAGATCTGTAAAATACTTGATTACCTTATACATACTTTGCTCCCTCCTATTCCTGGAATGTCGCCTTCTTGAAATTAAAGGTAACAACAGAGCTTCCATCCACTAACACTTCAAAGGTATCGTCCTTGGTTACGCGGAATACGTTATCCGCTTCCCAATTAATATCTTTTTTCGTTTCCAAATTGTTCTTTTTAAACGTCATCTTTGTTCCTGTTTTCGTAAGCTTGAATGGGAAGAAATATCCTCCTGCTCCTCCGGATTTGAGTCATTAAACTGGGTGTATCCGGTTACGTGCTTCAGAGTACCTACCACGCTGCCGTCTTTATACACTTTCACGTCATTCCCAATAAGTGAACTTACTTTCTTACCATAGAGAGTTGCTCCCTGCGCCGGAATACTTAAAATGTCGTCTCCGATCACTTCTCCTTCTTTTTCAATTTTTGCAAACGCTTCGTCTTTTACGATCATAAAGGCCACATCCATTGTGACACGAAGGGCTGCTAATTCCTGCTCAAACAGGTTCACCGGAGAATCATCTTCATTCACGATTGTAGAAAGCTGTGCAGATTCATCAATCTTGTAAGACATTCCAAAGGGGATTCCATAGTACATATAATCAAAATCACCGGCATAAAGATTACCCTTTTCCAGGCTCTTCAGATCTGCCACCGGCTGCCCGTCGATGGTATTCGCTCCTCTGTCATACAGGGATTCTACAATGACACCATTCTCAATCCGGTGAACATTCCTAAGAGTACTGCGGTTTTTCTTTGTGGAAATAAATGCATTTACATCGTAATCCTCATCATTCAGCAGATCTTCCAAAGCAAGGATATTGTCATAAGTGATTCCTCCGGAAATTACATTTCCTGCTTCTGCAACTGACTCATCTACAGACTGTGGAAATGGATTGTCCAGATTCAGGATCGCCGCCTCATCAAACTTTTTATAAAACTCCTCCGCAATCTTCGGTTTCATCTTTTCAAAGAAATCAGACATTTTGTAGTGCAAAAACTCTCTGGAGCACGGAACAATGACCCCAAGCTTTTTAGCCACCATTTTCACTTTCATCCACTGTGGTTTGGATGTCCGAATCTTCTCACCTTCACCTACCCAGTATGCTCCCGGACCTTTGGCAAAGTATTCAAACTCCTTTTCTTTCCCGTCCATTTCCTCATACTTAGCCAGTTTCATGATCTGGCTTCCATTCATAATCTCTTTCAAAATCAGCTCTGTATACTTCTGTGGAATAGTTCCATCCTTCTGTTCGTACATTGTCACGTTATCCGGATCAAATGTCTGCCCGAACAACTGCAAATTCATTTTTTTCATAAGATTTCCGTTTCTATTCATATCTCTTTCATACCTCCGTTATTTAATAATCCTTACATCCCTCGCCATCTTTCCGATATCCAGGGAAGATTTCCCTCCAGAAAAGCTATTGCCCTCTCTCGGAGTGGTCTGTCTTGCCTTCCCTTTTACCGCCTCGTTCACGGCTGCATTAAACAGCTCCGCAAAAGAATCAACTGCCTTCTTAGTCTTCTCGGCATCCTTGGACACCATGAACTCAAGAAGATTATCAGAAATATTGATACCCTTCTCCGAAAGCTGTTTCCTTGCTTCGTCCCGCATACCAGCGAGGGTTTTTTCGTCTTCCAGCTCCTGGATCCGCTTTTCAAGCTGCTGCTGTTTGTACTCGGCTTTTTCCTGGGCATTCATCTTAGCAAATTTCTTTGCTTCGTCATCGTCTTTTCTCTTCTGTTTTTCCCATTCAGCCTTTTTCCTCTTAATGAGCTCATCTACTTCCTTGATGGAATATTTCTTCTCATCATCATCCGGATTGTCATCGTCATCATCCCCGCCATCGTCTGCATCATCATCGTTCGGATTGTCGCCACCGACTCCCGGATCTGTGCCGCCACCCGTTCCAGGGGTAGCTCCAGAGCCTGGATCATCAGCAAACAGCTGAAGCATCATAAATTCTTTGAATTTCACTATCTATTACCTCCTGTTTTGGTTCCGTAATTTAAGGGCCTCACGCCTGCCCGCCGTAGCTTTTTGATGGTTCCACGCCTGCCATATCCGTAAGGTTTTTTGACGCTCACGCCTGGTCAATCAATCCGGACACAATCCGGAAATTCATCAGCAATCATACAGATACCAATGAAAAAGGAATCCACCAGAAGCTTTCCTTCTTCCGACAGATTCCCGTAATGTATATCAGCCCTTCCAGGCGATATTTCATATTGAATTTTATCTTCGGTCAGATCACCGATAGACTTAATCAATGTCTGTGTCAGCGCCGTCACTCCGGCACAGACGATATCTTTCCCGGCCTCTGCATATCCCGCATGACCGGAGACTGTAATCCCGTCCTTCCGGACGTTTACTTCAATCAAATAACATCACTCCTTTACTGTCCCGGTCGTTCCCTGCCGGTGGGAGATATTGGATCACCGCCTTTCTACTGATAACCGCTTGCCGTCAAATAAAATCTTGTCGCCAATTTTCGCAATCCGGCCATTGATCCTCACCCCTTTCAATCTTGCAGAGCCGTCTACAAAACGATACACAAACTTTACGCTTCCATAGTTAATGCGAGCAGCCAGCCATTTAGGGGCCAGCATATCCGCATCTTTGGTTATGGTATAATACTTCACTCCAAATCAGCCTCATCAATGTATATAGATATATCCTCGACAACATTCTTTTGACCGACCGTCATATAATCGCCATACAAATTAATAAAATTGTGCAACTGAAATTTCGAAAAACCTTCGTCATCTATTTGAGGCATTCGAGGATGTATTGGCTCCCCTCCAGCCTTTAATATTTTTTTATTTAACTCATCGTACTGATGGTAAAATATATCCGCTCCAAAAGGAGTCAATTTAACCTTAATCATACTGTTCATATTCAGTTTTTTCATAAGCAGCCCACCTCTTCAAACGCTCTTTGAAGCTTCGGAAACTGAATTGACATCCAGTCAACCATTTCTTCACAAACCCATTCACAGCATGTATCCAAACCAGATTCATATAAAAAGGCATGGATGATCTCGTGTCGTTTTACCTGCTTCTGATAATAGGATAAATTTTCTTTCATTCCAGGTTCTTTTTCCTTCATCTCATCGACGACCGCCTTTTTCACGCTTGTATCGCAATACCCATCATTATTCGCAAGGGATGGATCATCTCTTTTGGGCACTTCCAACAAGCTATATTCCGTCCCAAGTACATTGATCTTCATATAAACCTCCTAAAAACTGGCATAAAAATACCACCGGCCATTTCTGACTAGTGGTATTAATCCATAAACTCTATTATTTGTCCCAACATATCGCCCGCACCGCTATCTTCAAATTCCTGTCTTTCCTCATCTGTTGATCTTTTCCAAGCTTCGTCTACTTCTTTATTTAATTCTAACCATTCCTTATCCGTCATATCTTTACCAAAGATAATCCTTTCCAATTCTTTAAGATCTCTTGGCATTTTTAATCTCTCCTATCAAATCCAAAATGCAGGAAGAATCTGAACTTGAGTCCAAGAAAAATCTACATCGCTTCATCATCTCAACTGTCATTTCCGCACTCGCGTTATGCGCTTCCATAGTTGCTGCAGTCGCAGCCATAATTCCTCTGATTTAGCATTCAGATAGAGCTGATTCAGAGACACCAATGCTACTGCAAGGGATAAAAAGAATACCGCAATATTGAGCATTTGACATCATCCTTTCTACAAAAATACCACCGGCCATTTCTGACTGGTGGTACCTATTCTGCAATCTCTGCTAAATGTTTCTTAGTCTTTATTGCCTTTTCTAAATCATGTATATAATCTTTATATCCTGACTGATCGTACTCTACGGATGTTTCCCCATCAGGATTATATCCAAATAGGCTTTTATATTCAGCGCGAAGCTCTCTTAATCGATCAGTATCTTTACCATACCACATTACTTTATCACTCTCCTTATACGATCGTCCATTTCTTTTGATGTTTCCGGAAATAATGTGTTAAACATATCTAATACCTTCTCATCTTGATTATATATCATTCTGCCGTATTGCGCAAACGCTTCTTTTTCGAGAGCTAGCTTTCTATCCCAGTATCCTGGCTCTCTATGCCCCCACCCCAAGAAGATATTTCCTTTGCTACATCCATGTATTATATCCGATATTCCCCTATACTCCATCCTCATTTCAAAATCCGTTGTACCGGTTTTAAAAGAATCAGGAAATCTTTCTTTTAGCATTTCTTCAATAGATTTCCCATATCCTTTTGACATATTTTGTAACCTACGGAAGTCTTGTGATATTGAGCGGGAAAAGGCTCCATTCTCTGTCAATCCATAAGAATCATCTATTTCATGGAATAATTCATGTGCCACAGAATCTGATTTTGCATATTTTGACAAATATACCGTGTTTTCTTTTGATGAGTACCTTGTTTTGCTTCCCTTAGCACGCTTTATCATTACTCTCTCTAAAGATTGTTCAAGTAGAAGTTTTGCATCCATACTTTTCATTTTTGATAATCCAGTTTCAAACTCTTTTCGCTGCTTCGATATTCCCGAAATTTTCTCGAAGATAGCTCTTCCAGCATCGGACTCATCTTCCTTTTTATTTTTCAACCGATTCCATTCTTCCGTAGTGCCTCCTTTATCAAGGAAGTCCAGCCATGCCTCATAATCTTCGCTATCCTCGTAAGCAGCCACAGAGCACCGGCAACGCGGATGCATCGGATGTGCGTTCGTTCCTGGCATCATCTTCGCCACTTTGAAATGCTTCCCGTCCAATCCCTTACAGATCGGACAAGCATTTCCCAATGCTAAGAAAGTGTATTCTTCAAATCCATTCCTTTCAAAAGATTGCTTTTGTGCTTCTGCCTGAACCCTTGAAAGTTCTGTGATCATAAGCCTTTCAGCATTGCTCTGACTGACTCCGAAACGTTTCCGAAGATGCGTTGCCAACCGCCGCGGGTTCTGTCCCTGGATCAGCCCAGTCTGCAGCAGACTGGATAGCTCATTCTTAAGCATGTCCTGATACATCCAGATCCGGTCTGAAAATGTAGCATTGTGGAAAGAAGCATTTACAATAGCATTGGCGGCCTTCGCATTGTTCTGGATCGTCTTCCCCAGTATGCCGGCCTGCCGCTCAAATTCTGAAACCGCCCGGTCTGTTAGAATCTCTTCGTAATACTTCTGCAGTTCGTCAAATCCAGCTGCTATCTCCAGACCAATCTGGACTTTCAAAAGCTCCAGACGATTCACCTTCATAGTTAAATTGTACAGCCGCATCTCTTCGTTAGCCCGCTGGGAGAAATTCTTCTCTTTCACATATTTGGCAGCCTTACGCCCCAAAGCTTCAATATCTGCTTTAGCCGCACGCTTCCTCGCCTCTGCAATCGTGATGCCTTCCTTCTTTGCATACTTTCCATAGAAGCCATTGATCTCCTTCTCGATCTCATCAATCATGTTCTGATAGATCTCCTGGATGTGCTTCTGGTATTCTTTTTCATCCCGGATATTATGCTTCCTCTGCTCCATCTCCCGGTTCTTCCAGTACGTCTGACTGGTCATATACCGCACCTCCAAACATTTGCGCCATTATTGGATCATTCTGCTGGGCTTCGTCTTTCTCTTTCTGGATGCGGTCCAATTCTGTCTTGATATCATCCACAAACGACGCAAGTCCAAGCAACGTCTCCTGACTGAACTCTGCCCCTGAATCCACCAGCGCTTTTACTTCTTCCAGAACTGCTTTCGGCAGGTTCGGAGTAAACGTGATTGTAAGATTTCCCAGATCCGTATTGTCTGCCTCATTCACAAAGTTCTTGATATTCATGAGAAGCCGATATCTCCGCATAAGGCCCTTCTTAAAGCCCCTCTGTCCAGATTTGGAAATCTGCTGGAACCCAAACAACTTATACTTCATAGCCTCGCCAGATTGTGTTCCGGCAAATGCTTCGTCTGTCAGATCAGGCACCATAGAAATCTTATGGATATCCTTCTGCAGCCGGTCTTTATATGCCTCTGCCCCAGTAACGTCATACTGCTTATACACATACTTGGCATCCGTCTGTTCCCTGCTCCCATCCGGATTAATCCCGGAAGACAAAAGCAGCAGATTCGCCTTCTTCATTTCTACCATATCTTTTACAGAATACTTCTGCAGGTTCAGGTCACCAGTGATTACCAATGTTGCTTCATTCAGGTCTGTCATATAATTTGCCGTGTCGGACTGTGCAGCATCGTAAGCATCAATCTGTGGGATCACGTCCTCATATCCACCCATCCGGTATCGATCAGGAGAATATTCGGTCACGGGCACCTCTCCCCACTCATGTGTCTCTCTGTCTTCTTCTTCCAGCTTCAACGCTGCCATCTCACAACTTTTATATATGATCACCTCGGTATCCGTATAGACATAAACTTTAACTCGCTCTTGAGTACCAATCTTATATCTCGGATATCGGACTGCAAACAACGGCGTCCTCTCCACATCGGTTCCATAGCAGACAAACGTTTCAAACACATTACATATGACAGATCGGTCCTCATCCTCTTCGTTTCTGTATTGCAGCTCATAAGCCCGGCCATATTTTTTCATATCCCGCCAGAGTTCACTGTCTAAAGCTTCAATATCATTTGCGTCATCATATTCTTGAATAATCTGGTTCACCCGCTCTATATCACTGACCTTCTTGATCGGAACGCCGGTGTTATATCCTACATCAAATACGTTAATGACCTTGGCAAAATTGTGCGCTACCCGATGATCTGCACGACCTTTTTCAATTCGTCGGCTGTCATCGTCATAAATCCCATTATTCCGAGCTTTCATATAATCATCCAGTGCCTCTAGTCTTGGACACTGCATCGTATAATGGTTCATAATCATCGCAGTCAGCTTTCCAGTGTCCCCCAAGATCTCCTCTGCACTGTCTGCCCGATAAGAATAATTCGATTCAGGACCGTAGAGCTGCTGGAAACTCTTATGTGTGTTATACGGACCGTCTATTCCATGTTCAAATTCATTTGCTTTCAGCATCTCTTCTGCCATTTACAACATCCCTTTCACTCTTCTAGCCTGCTCCATCCGATTCTGGCTAGGCTGTTCTATCTTGTTTACTGTCATATCCGAATAGATTCCATACCGAATCGCACAGAGAACATCGTCATTCTCTTTCAATGGCTCTCCGGTATTCTTCTTCCAGATGTATTTGTATATCTCATCCCGGAACCGCGTACACTGTGAATACACTATGAAAAACTGCCGGTTCGTCATCAATGTGGCTACCGCTTCAATTCCGGACAGCACCCTGTTATTTCCCAGGAAAGCATTGATCCCTGCCTCCTGGAAGGATGCTACATGTTCCGGCCTGGCCGGATCGCAATAAAAAGGGATATTACCATACCGTCTGATAATATCCTTCGCTACAGCTATCCAGCTGTTGATATGTTTATGCTGTGCTGCATGTTCCTCGATGATGTAATAACTCCCCGCTTTCACACCAATCACAACAATAGCTCCCCAGTGTTCCCAGCCCCAGTCCACGCCAGCAATCACGCGTTCAAATATGATGCCTCGCGCTTGCTCCGGTGTAATCACATGTACATTCTGATCGAAGTCCGGATAGACAACGCCTTCTCCGGATACCCAGAGTCCTTTAATACCACGATCAGAGAACATTCCCTTCGAGGTGGTCTCAATGATATTTTTGATGTATCTCTGATCCAGGAAGGTATTATCCTGCAAAGCAAAGTGAAAGCTTAAGATTCCCTCTGCAGGAGACTTGATATAATCCTTTAGCAGCCAGTGTTCCGGATGATCCGGGTTCGTATCAGTAATGATCCGGGCTCCCGGTCCGCTACACCTAGCTTTGATCTCATCAAATACCTCCTGATTCGCCAAGGAAGCCTCGTTGATGTATGCTCCAAAGGATGTCATGCCTCGAATCCGGCCAAGTCCGCTGATATTCCCGTGAGAAGTCTGTACTACCTTTACCCCGAACAGGGTGAAATTGTTAAACCGGTCAAACTTGAACTCAAATCCATATTTATTCGATAGCTCTGTGAGGATATTGTCCTGGATATTTCCCATAGAATAACCAGCTAAAATATACTGTGGTGTATCAATCCCCAGCTTATTTGCAATCCCTCGGATCCGGATCAGCTCCTGCAGAAAAATATCATTGTCCAGCTGTGTCTTCCCGGATCGCTTCGCCCCGTGGTTGATTAACATGAACCAGTCTGTATTCCGGCAGGCTTTCAGGATCTCGATCTGCTTCGGCGTGTAGATGCTATTCAGATTCATCTAACATACCTCCGATCGTATCAAAGAGTTTCTGAACTTTATCTTCAATTGGGTTCTGATCTGCTCCCTTGATTTGTTCTGTCCGTGCCTTCAGCTGCTCAATCCTTGCCTTTTGTTCCTTCGTTGCCAGCTTCCAGTTCTTATGCAGTAGCTCTTCATACTGCCGGATCATGCTTGTCAGCTCCCTTTGCGCCTTGGCCTGTGCCTGCAGGAAGGAAGCCTGCTTATCCCAGGCCTGCTGTACGTTGTAGGTATATCCAGTATCAAAACTACCTATCGTTTCTTTTGTCATGTCCTCCTGATCTTTGACATGCATTATCTGCTGTGCCCTCATGATCGCCGTGTATGCCAGTTTGATCTGGTCCCACAGCAGATCCAATGGGTCTTCAGAGTCCAGGGAAAAGAAAATCTCCCGGGTATCCTCTGGAAGATACCGGGAGAAGAGTCCGTGTTTCGTGGCGTTCTGGTTCCCTTTCGGAGCGCCATGCCCTACAGCGTTCTTATTGCCTTTGGGTGCGCCGGGTTTTCGTTTGGTAACGTTACCTTTCATTTGATTAGTAACGTTACCATTCCATTTATCTTGATTTTTCCATTTTCGGACCTGGGTTTCGGATACCCCCAGTTCCGCTGCTATATCTTTTAACTTCTTTTTTCCATCCGAAGCAAGCCATAACTGATAGGCTTTATCCCGCTTCGGACTCCTGGATCTTGGCATCTCACCACCTCTCGATCTAATCTGTATTAAAAACGGAGCACCCGGAGTCGAACCGGGATACAGGACGCGACCCTGCACATCTGTCATTAATGATATGCTCCATAAGGCATAAGAAAAGCACCCCGAAGGGTGCTCCAGACTGTCAAAGAACCCCTATTGAGCTACGGCAAAATAGAGGTTCTTTTCCTGTATCATACGGTTTTTATACTTTTTCATTGGAGAGTAGTTGTTTTTCCATTTCCACATTGCCAGTTTTTTTAGATTCATGGCAGCAAATTTAAGCCGTACCCACATGCTTACACGTTTTATTCCACGGTACGGCGTATATCTCATTCCATATTTCTCTTTTGCATCTGCAAACACTCTTTCGATTGTTTGGGAACGCAGTTTATAACTTTCTTTTCCTATCGATGAATGCCGGATGTCTTCTGCCTGCTCGATGTAATCCGTCCAGATATGGCGTGTGACTACTTTCTGGCAGTCCTTGCTTTCTGTACATAAATTCCTGGTCCGACACTTTGAACATTGATAACTTAAGCTTTTGTATTCCCGGTATCCTTCCCTGTTCGTTGTGCTGTACCGCAGACTTTTGTATTCCGGGCAGATAATGATATCCAGATATTCGTCATATACATATTTATACCATTCATGAAATCCCTCTTTTGTCATCGGACGTTTATACGGCAGAGACGGAATTCTCCCATCATCAATCACTCTTTTACAGATCCAGGGCGTTTTATATCCCGCATCCATCGTAACGATTTTTATTTTGGGAAAACGTTTCGTGACTCTCTCATATAGTTCATCAAATGCAACGCTGTCATGGACATTTCCACTGGTAATTACTGTATCCAGTATAAAGTTATGTTTATCGCAGACCGTATGGGCCTCATATGCAAAACAGCGTTTATGCTCTCCTTTGTGGAAGACTCCGCTTTCCGGATCTGTCGTGGATACGGTCACCTCCCTGGATTTCGTGGCTCCGCCGCCCGGGCCGCCGTCAAATGGCTTTTTCCCATGTGCTTTCCTGTCTTCGTTGATCTCCTCCATCAGCTGTTTTTCATATATCCTGGCAGCTGCAGGAATGGCTTTTTTCATTTTTTTATTGATATTGGCATTGGCTTTGATATGCGTACCATCCAGAAAAACCACTTCCGGGGAAAGATATCCGCTTTTCTGGGCTTCATAAAGAATCCATGTAAAAATTTTTTCTATGGTATCTTCTGTAAAGCGATGTCTGAAGTTATAACTGATGGTTGCGAAGTGAGGAACCGGTTCGTTCAGAAGGTATCCCAGAAACCAGCGATAGGCAATGTTCATATTGATCTCATCTACCGTACGTCGCAGAGAGGGGATTCCATAGAGATGCTGGATCAATACCATCTTAAACAGAACAACAGGATCCACGCTGGGGCGTCCATTATCTGCACAGTAAAGATCCTCTACAAAGTCATAAATATGGGTAAAATCGACTGCACTGTCAATTTTTCGTAAAAGGTGACCCTGAGGAACAAGTCCTTCCACACTCACCATTTCTAATGTATTCCGTTCCGATTTTTCTTTCACCAGCATACTTTTCACCTCTGGTATTATTATATCAAAAAAAGCCAGCTGACGCTGACCTTTTTTGACAGTCTGAAGCACCCCGAAGGGTGCTCTTGTTATATACTTTTTATAATACTTCAAAAAAATAAGATGACACAAATTCTCCTATTTCACGTATATCCATATCTTCTTCCCCTTCTGGAATGTCATACAAATCGCACATAAATAATTCTAACGACCAATCTCCGGGGTGTAATACATCTATCACAATGTCATCGATATCAATATGCTTTACTTGGCTAATTCTCTGTTTTGTATTTATGGCATCAAGATTAAAATCCAGGATCTTTTTCCACTTCTTTTGCTTTGATTCATCAGCACCAACTATATATAATTGAAATCTCTTTCCATTAGGCAACCTCATATTAACAAGATTGATTACAATCATTAAGCTAAATCTGATTAATTTTTCATCGTCCATAGAAATACTATCTACTAAGTCCGTTGCTTTGGCATCTAATAAGCAGTCTTTATTATACATCAACATTGTGACATTTAGTCTTTCACAAATCATTATCTATTCCTCCCGATTAATTTCTAGCATATTTCAATGCGCATACTGCTGTGCAGGTGCGTTAAAACGAGTAATACCGCTTACTATAACTCCTCCTCTATCTTCTATATTTATCTTTTTTATATCCTTTTCTTTCATATCATCTTTTATATGCTCATTTAATGCTTCTTCTACCCAACTATTCAACGACATATTTCTTTGAAACGCCATTTCAGCAATCTGTCTGTGCAAATTCGGGCTGATTCTAACATTAAAAGTTCCTTTATACGACTTATCTGGATTTTTTCCAACGCTTTTACAAAAATCCAAATAATCATCCACTGCATTTCGAAATTCTTCTTCTATATCCTTAGCAGACTCACTTTCAAAATTAACCAAATCTCTAATACCTTCAATTTTCCCAAATAAAACTCGATCTTCTACACTATATTCAATTCTTGCATAGTATCCTTTATATTCAATAATATTTGTTTTCATTACAAATCACCATATTCTTTTAATTTTTCCACTAATTGCTTAAGTGCATATTTTCTCATTTCTGGTTCTGGATGTGGCTTATGCAAATCTATGATTGCATTATCTTCTTCTCTATAGAATCTAACTCTGGATCCCGATGTTTTACCCTTATTAAATTCTTCAAATCCCAATGCCTCCAATAGTCTTTTTGCCTCTTCAAACCGAAAATCCTTTGGTATTTTTTTTATTCTTACTTTTAATTTCTCAAGTGTACTCATCTATTTATATCATTTTCCCTCTTTTGCAACTACTTTATAGTTGCATTATATTCTCTTTTATTGTTTTTGTCAATTATTCAAGTATATTTCAATACGAAAAAGACACCCTTTCGGATGTCTTAAACTTGTCTATTTTTTGTCTCTACCGCTTCAGATCGGACGTTATGTGTCTGGTTCTGATTTTCTGGCTTTACCTTCTGTGTTATACTATTAAATTTGTTTAGATTTTTCTGTCTGTCTTGCTTTTCCTGCCGCTTTTTGTTCATGCTATCACCTCATGGATAGTATGGAAAGAATATAAGGAAAGTATGTATTAAAAAAGCACCTCGAAGGGTGCCCATCATTCTCCTTTATATTTTACTATTCCACAAAGCAAAAAATATAAAAAAGATTTTATTGTCATTTTATATTTTACCGCTTCAGTTTTGTTTCCATCTTTCCCCTTAAAACTAATCAATAATTGTGCCGACATAAATGCTTCATTTTCAAATGTTAACAAATGACATGGCTGAGCATACCCGGCAAAGCAAAAACTAAGCATCAAGCCCTCCTTAGGTGTTAGAACGTCTTTTAACTGATTGCAATTGTATTTATCAACATTAATATTATGTATATCGACCCACGGCTCAATACCATCATAAATACGTATATTGAACAAATTACTTTCAGATTTTATCAAAAGAATATTATTTCCATTATTGATATCACCTTCTTCGAATATTATCAGTCCTTTATAGTCTTCTGCTTTGGGATTCCAAATAAATGTGTCAATCATTTTTCGTTTTATATCAATGATTGTTCTCATTACAAAAGCGACATATAAAACAAAAGCAACCCAAGGTATCATACCAACAATTGTTTTCACACTATCAAAATCCATCTTCTCCCTCCCTCTCCTCACACCGAAAAACCTACTTCCATAATATTCCATATTCCGGTATATTTCAACAACAAAAGACGCCCTGCCGAAGCAAAGCGTCTTTTCTCGGTTTTTCAATATAAATTATGAGGGTGGGAAAAGTAGATACATTGCTGTCATCCACTTCTTTCATCTTATACTATAACACTTTGAAAACGAACAGTGCGAACAAAACGAACAAACTTTACCTTTCTCCCATAAATCTTTGAAATTCCATTCTCACTCCGTCTGCTGTATACTTTCTTCCCATCAACGTAGCCACCTCTTCCCACGTCAGCTCCTTAAAGAACTTGTACCGGATAATCCGCTGCATCCGGAAGGGGATCTCCTGCATCCACTCTTCCACCTGCAGCTTTAATTCTTCCGCTTCCCTCTTCTGTGTCTCAAGGATCTGCCGCTCTCTAGCAAGCAATCCCGCTTCTGCCAAAGTCTCAACCGTGCCTCCCAGGTTGAAGGACCGCTGCTCATAAGGAAAATCCGGGTTGCTTCCCTTTACTTTATCCTGCACGATCCGCTTCTTCTTTTCCAGCTTCTTGATCTCTTCCTCTGTCTCTTTGATAAACTCACAAGCGTCGATATAATCACTTAAAACCTTCTTGTCCACCGGCACCGCCTCCCCTCATCCTGTCATAGCACGGCCTGCATAGATCAAAATAATCCATTGGTTGTGTCCGGAACTTGTACACGTCCGTACGCTCATGCGCCCTCACATGTACCGCCTGGGAATAATGGACCTCTTTCCCACAGGCTGCACAGTATATATGTCTCATGGCTTGACCTCCTCCTTGATGTTATATTTCTTCGCCATATATCCAGCCACGTCATAGCTGGTATAGGCTTTATGAATATGTTTTCTCGCTGCTTCTCCAGCTTTGGGATTCTTCTGTTCCTTCCGGGTTCTTCCTTTCCTTCTCACTGCTGTATCACTCCTTTGTCCAGCACTATATAGATTGCTTTCCCGTCCCTGCCATCGTTCTGGATGTCTATGCTGCTGGAGTACATAGTCTGGTTCCCTTCCGGAGTCCGGATCATGACAAAACCATAACGGCAGGGTTCCGGGATTTGGATTTCAATTGGTTCCGGATCCGGCGCTGGCTTTGTTTGTTCTGCATCCAGGGCAATCCTTCCGATCACAACAGCGAACACGGTTGCAACTACAGCAATGACTACGCTATATTTCTTCTTCATATGTCAGTTTATCCTGCCTTTCCCATTCCTTTGTCCTCCGGTTGTATCTGGAATTTGCCTTGCACATAAATCCGTCTGCATCCATTACAAGAGGACATTCTTTGCAATGCACAAATCCGTTCTCATCTCTTGCACTATATTTTTTGCATATCCCCTTTTCTTTTTGAGTCATTTCTTGCTCCTTTCTGGGCGGTATGGCTCCGGAATAGGGCGCCAAGCGATGACATATTCACTTCCTGGACATATAATGCCATTGTCCATTATGGTTCCGCTCCTAAAGTCCGGCCTGTAATGCTGGAATTCCCACATTTTATCATTCTTTTTCGGCCTTAATCGTCCAATAGTAACGCTTGCTCCTTCTTCAAATTTCTCCCAACTATACGTTTGCGTAACAAGAACGATTCTTCCAAGCTCCGGCAGTCTCTCACCAACCGGAATCCAGCCGTCATTCATGTGCTTGTGGATGATGTCCTCTACTTTTTCCATATCAACCATAAGTTGCATCGTATCTGGGATTAATATTTTCTCCAAACCGCGTATCTCTTCCAAAATCTTCTCTAATTCCTGCATGTCAGATCTCCTTCTTAATGCGTTGTCCACAATTAGCGCAAAAACCTCTAAATGCACTATCAAGTAACTTACCGCATGTCGGGCAATATCTATCAGTTATCGTATACCTATTATCGGACTGATAAACTGCGCCACAATCCGGGCACCGATGAGTTTCAAATCCGCCTCGATGTCTTACTTTTTTGTGTGCCTCTTTCTCAGTATCCCGATTCTTCAGCTTCTGAATCTGCTCTGGGGTGAGGCCAGTATCCTCATACTCCTGAAGAAGATTCATGTCTATGTATACTCCGTCATCCATAAAATCGCATGAATGATACTCGTATCCCGGTTGTGTTCGTCTCTCCATCTTCATTCTCCTTTCATTTCCTCTGCTTTTAGGCAATAAAAAACCAACCACCGAATATTGATGGTTGGATAAAATGAAATATGTTTTCTTGAATTTATTTTTCAAATTTGATTTTAATATTCTTTATAAGCTTATTGTCATATGTTCCTGGTTTAGAATCTTCCTCAAAACAAATCAAAACTTTACCTATCAAGACATTTTTATATTTTAATTCAAATACAGAATCTACTTTATAGTCTTTTTCAAAATATCTCCAGTTTTCAATAAATCCAGTATGGGCCTCTATATAAGAACGATTTTCTAATGGATTTTGAAAGTTTTCGAAAAAGTCTTTTTCACTTTGATAATACAGAAAAATCTTATGTGTATAATCATTTACTGTATGATGTAATTCTACCATCTTCTCAATTTCAGACATATAACAATCCCACTCCTTCTTCGAGTATTCTATTATATTCTATCATCCCAACCATCAATATTCAATTGTCAAGGTACAACTGGCTCCTTTCTATTTCTGTATTTTCCTCACATATCCGGTTTGCCATGTGCTTCCCAGACGTCTACGAAATCGATATGTCCGTTTATTTTCCCCCTTCGATCAGGGCTTTTGTCAGGTCATCCATCTGGCCGCTGTAGTCGCGGCCTTTGAAATTGTTAAAGCTGTCTTTCTTATTTTTCGGCTCATTAGCCTGCTTCCTGATCGGATAAAATCCCTTCCATCCCCTTGTAGTTGCCTTCCTGACAATAGCAAGCCTCTCTGCTGCATCAGAGGAAAGGCTTATCAATTCCTCCCTCAAAATCTGAATCTGCTCCGGCAACAACTCCCCATGATTATGGCTGTAAACAAGAAGATAGGTCTGAAATGCCTGTTCTAACTCTTCTGGCTGGAAGGGAATATATATATTATTATTTACTTTACTTTCCTTTATGGTTTTTCCCCCGGAATTATCTTCTTTCTTCCCGGAATTATTATCGTTTTTCCCGGAACAATCATCAAAAAAGGTGCACTTAATATAGGGCTCGGTCTCTTCTCTTTTTAAAAGCCAAAACCGCCCGACTTCAATGGGTGTTTTTCTCGCCGCTTCCTTCTTGGCGATCTGCCACCTTTTCTGTATTCCGGCAGAGGTTAGAACAGCGTCCGACTGAAAAAGTGTGTTATCAAACAGTGACCGTGACAGTAAGAATGTTAAAACCTGCTTCACCTTATCTGCTCCCATTTTTAACTCGGCAGATACGAGATATTCAAAATCTTCATTTACATGTATGTAGTATCCCTTATCGTAAATCCTGCCCAAAAGAAACAGATACAGCATAACGCCGTCTTTCCCATACCGGGCATCCAGGATTTTGATTTTTTCATTGTAAAAAAAATTAACATCTAAAGGAAAGTAGTTAAGACCGTCTTTTCTAAACCGGGCCAATATAATCACCTACTTCCCGTTTTGATATCCCTCCACTGTAACGTCAAGCCCTTCTATGGCCGAATAAGCTTTCTTGGCTGATACTAGGACAATCTGGGTATCATCATTGTAGGCCACACCGTTTAAGGCATCCGCTACTACTTTCACGATATTGTCCATGTCCGGCTTCTTCAGCGGAAGGATCTCTCCATCCAACATTTGCTTCTGTTTCTTCTTTGATGTACTCTTTGGCGGAAGAAACCTGGCAACGATCCGAAGAGTCACCGGCTTCCCTCTTTCGATATAGAATCCCCCTGCCTGATTGAGGAACCGTTCCTTGATCAGGTTTTCATATAAGAGATCCTTTTCCGGTTTATAGGAAACGGTACGGTTTGAGTTCTGATTCCGTACTGTCCGTGCCCTTGCCTTTCCTCGTGGCTTTCCCGGAACATGAAAGGTAACTGGATCCATCTTTCTCCTCCTTTCTCCTCCGGCGCACAGCATCCGGAGGAAACAGTTGTAATGGTTTTGTTCTTTGGATTACTTCGCATGTTTTTGTGATATATTAAGGTGCTGTGCGTAAAAACAAGGTTTACGGGTTGCTTCTATAGAAAAACTCCCTTCGGAAGTCCTCCTCTGTTCCATAGTGTGCTATGTAATATTTTATGACACGTATCTTATAAGCCTATCACTCATCACCATACCTTTGTTTTATAGCACCAAGCATTTGTGCTGCTTCCTTTTCAGTCAATGTATCCCATGTTTTGCCATTGCTTGTCACCCACATGTCGGCATCTATTCCATGACTGGCACAAAGATTCTTGACTGTCTTTATTTTTGCCGGTGTAGCCAGTTTTTCAAGTGACTCCGGAATATAAGGATCGTTACCATCCTCCTCTTTCAGCCACAGATCAAACCCTAATCCTGTGTTAAGAGCAACGCATTTCACAAAAGCTCTGCACATGCTATTCCATACCCTTTGTTGGCTCATGCTATTGTCTTTCACCGGATTTGCACCATTCATGACGGGTGTCTGCATCTCATATTCTTTATCATCTATCGTCACACGGATTCTGGTTTCATAGCACCGATTTGTATTTCCCTTACTATCTGTGAATGTCTGATTCGACATAATCAAACTAGAACCTGTAGATGGATCTGGAATAGGCTCCCATCTTACAACTTCCGCCCCGTTGTCATGCAAAAGCTTTACACACATAGCCCACGGAAGATAATCTAGCCCATCACGTTTCTTGCAGAACCTTTTCACATCTATATTTCTAAGCTCTTCGTAACTTTTTAACATCTACAATATCCTCCTCTTATCTGCCAAACATTCATCACACCAGTGATATCCAAAGATATCTGTAATTCCGTCTCCTTCAAAAAGCGGATGACCGCAATCATCACAGTATGCTACTGGCTCCGGATCGTCAGGAGGAGTTGTTTTCCAGTCATCGTAACCAGGGATATGTTCCATAATTTGCAGCCTCCTTTAATTTCATCTGTCCGTCTGCCTCTTCCACCAATAGATCATCTACCATCTGAAGATTGTGTTCATGTGTCATTTGACAATCACATTTCTCTGCTGGATCCAAAGAACATCCGCAAATGGAGCATTTATAGTCATACATTATCCTCACCTTCCCCAACTCTATGGAAGTGCCTTTCACCTACGATCGCTTTTATAATATTTTTATCTAAAAAATCAGAGTCCTTCCTTGTCATTGTGTACTCGATGATCGATTCCATCTTCCCGGCCATTCGACAAAGTGTACTATATTCCTGTGCAGGAATGCTAATTTTATCTTCAAAATTCATTTACAATTTCCTCTCTTTCGCTTAAAATAAAATTGGTTAATTTCGAGAGTGCCCGAGCTGGTAGGCTCATGTGGGCGCTCTTTTTATTTTGCCAGATCCAGAACTCGCTTGATCTGTCCGGCCGTGAACGTAAGCTCATAATCTGTGCCTGCTGTAGTAGTAAGTGTCTTTGCAAGCTGACACGTGATAGATATATACCCCAGACCGTCCACCTCTTTCCAGACACGGACTTCGTCCTGCAGCTCTTCCAAGAACTGCCGAAACTCGTCCTCCGGAATAACCGTTGCTATCTCCTTCATCTTTCCTCACCTCCTTCACCATCCCAGCAGCTTCCAGGCTACCCCTGTGAACAGAATCGCTGTGATTGCAAGTGTGAATGGAGCAAGTCCGATGTAAATGTCCCATGCGATTACCGCCGCTTCATAGGCGATCCTTTTTACTTTTCTCATCCAGCTGCCTCCTTTCTGCTTGTCCATCGTTTACCGCCTTAAGCGGTTTTCTCCAATTCGTATGTTATTTTTGCTTTTTCTTGTTCCTCCAATAATGAAATCATCACTTGCATAATCTTTTTCATATCTGGATTCACATGCACCACCTCTCTAATATGTATTCCTTACGGATTGTCCGGGTTACCGGTATCTGGTATAATCTTCCTATCAAATGATGAAAGGAATGATTCATATGCTTGATAACTTAGAGCTTCCGAACGAAACCATTGATAAAATGTATGATGACGCTGTTCATCCGGCCGCATCTGAAGCCTGAAAATTTGCCGGACGGATTCCCAGGTTGATCAACGCTGCTCTTGCACCATTAGATTGTTGGATTCTGGAACGAGAACATCACATCGAAAAAACGAAACAACTTTTAGAAGAAAATCTTAAAAATAAAGATCCTGAAAAAATTGTTACTCCAGAACCGTATGTTGCCGTTCCTGCTATTCAGGCACTTTCATATTCTATGGATAGTGACGAATTGCGTACTCTTTATGCAAATTTGTTGGCAAAATCCATATATGCTGACACAAAGGAATCTGTGCATCCTGCGTTTACTGAAATAATTAAAAATCTATCTCCTTTGGACTGTAAGGTATTTAATTCAATAATGAGTACCAAAACACAAGCAATTGGATGTTATGAATTACGTATTGGAACAATAGGTTCAAACTCGTATTCTGTTGCTTTTCCATACGTAACTGCAATTACAGTTAAAGGCCCTATAGAGGTGGCTGCTTCTATCGACAATCTTGCAAGAAATAACCTGATTAATCCTCGTGATTTCCACTACGACGATGATGCCTTTTATACAGAAATTCGGGAAACTGCTTTTTTCAAAGACATTTCAGATACCTTTTCAACACATCCAAACAATCGAGAACTTCGGCCATACAAAATGTCTATCCAGTCTACGGAATGGGGGAAACTGTTTTATAAAGTTTGCGCTGTTCCTCTATAAATGTCCTTTTTATGTCATTCAGAATTTTGTGAAGTTCTTCCTCTTCTAGTTCGTGGTCAGACAGGTGTTTTTCTAATGCGCGCCGCTGAATTTGAACCTCGTGTTCAAGTTCGGCGACCCTTTTTTTAAGAATCTCCATTTTTTTCATTGAAATCCACATATATTCTACCTCCTGTTGAATCATGGTTATTAGTTACGATAAATACCAGTTGATTTCCTACGCCGCCTGTTCAATCAAGGGTACAATATCCATTCCCTTCAGATGCTCGTAAAGGAAAAGCCGTCCCTTCTGCGTCCAGTACATATGTTGCCTGGAGTGCTGTATACCGTCTTCGTCGGAATAGTTATGAGTTTTGCTCTTCGTGTAGCCAAAGCCCGCATACTTCTGATACAAAAACCATACTCCGGACTGCTTAAACTGGATTTTCAGGTCATGCAGAAGAGCGTTGAACTTCTTGGCACTCATTCCATAGTCCTTTGCAATTTCTGTTGTGGAAACCAAATCAGGACACTGGAGTATGAGATCATAATATGTGGCTTTCGGCTGAAGTTCCTCAATAACCTGTTGTTGCTCTTCTACTTGTCCACCGAGAAATGCACATCTTTCTTTAAGGCTTTCAATAGTCTGATCTGCCATCCTTAATGCTCTTGCCATGATCTGCTCCGGTGTATTCCAGGCCTTCTCCAGATCAATGAAGTACTGGCGGCACTCTCTTCCTTCCGGAGTTCTCTGAATCATGCAAATCTGCTTTGCCATGTCGATTGTCAGATTATATTCAGTTGAAGGACGGCCTCCAGTACTTTCGGACATTTTTGTCCAAAAGTCTTTTCCATCCTCAAAACCGTATTCACACATGCGGTCAATCCATTTTTTGAATGGAGTTTCGATATTCAGTTTTTCATGCAGCTCCCTTGCCGATACTGTCGGCTGTTCTGTGTCGTAGTTGATTTTGATTAATTCGTTCATGTGTCCTCCTTTCTTTAGTTCAAACAAGTAATCCAGTGACTTCTTTCATTTTCTGTGTTATACTTTTCCAAAATAATGAAAGGAGTCTGCTATATGAGCAAAGACTTTTCCGATATCAATCTGTACTTTTCAGAGAGAGTTAAACTTTTTGTAATGCGCTTCAAAAAGCAGGTAACTGGGGACTTTCTTGAGCCCTCACTCCGGCTCTTTCTAAATTACAAATTCATAACTTCTTATTACGAATTTCATGACACACTCAAAAACCCATCCCTGGTGTGGTATAAAAAAAGTTGACAGCTTATTCTCAAGGATTCCATAATAAAACCAAGAGAATAAGGAGGTATTCAAAGTGGCACGTAAATATGACCATGAATACAAAGTACAGGCAGTAAAACTTGCCAAAGAAATCGGTGGCGCTAAGGCTGCTAAAGAATTAGGAATCCCTGAAGGAACTATCCATACTTGGCTGAAAGCTGTAAGGGCCGGTAAGTTAGATATCGGGGAAGGCTCCCATACCCCTGCTAGTGCAATGAGCCTGTCAGAAGAGATTGCTATGCTGCGTAAGCGGGTAAAGGAGCAGGATAAAGAAATTCGCCGCTTGAAGGAAGAAAACGAATTTCTGGAGGAAGCCAGCGCTTTTTTCGCCGCCAGCCGTCGGAAGTCAGCAAAAACCAGAGAATGATATTTCTGGCTTTGAAAACAGAGGACGGCAGGATTACCGGGAAAATCTCATTTTATTGCCGGATGCTTGGTGTCAGCCGGCAAGGTTTCTATAAATATCTTGCGAATAAAGACCGTCCTTGGAAGTACCAGGATTTGGCAGATGCCATGAAAGAAATCATCAACGAGGACGAATGTAACGATACTTACGGACGGATCCGGATGTATCAGACACTGTTGCTGAAACAGCCGGAGGGAGTGCATATCCCAAGTGAGCGGACTGTATACCGGGTTATGGATCAAATCGGTCTGAGTCATCGGCCAAAAAGAAAACCGAATGGACTCACAAAGGCAGACCGGGAAGCCATGAAATCGGATGATCTGCTGAAGCGGGATTTCCATTCCGATGTCCCATTAGAAAAGTGCATTACAGATATCACAGAGATCCCGGCATCCAATGGAAAACTGTATGTATCTGCGATTTTCGACTGCTTTGATCTTAGCGTCCTCGGTCTGGCAATGGAAACAAACATGAAAGCAGATTTGTGTATCCAAACACTGGAAAACGCCCTGACTGCTTATCCCACGCTGGAAGGCGCTGTTATCCACAGCGACCGTGGGGCACAGTATACCAGCGAAGCCTATCGTCAAGCTATCCAGAAATATCATATCCACCAAAGCATGAACAGCGCGGGAGGGCGCTGCCATGATAATGCACGCTGTGAGAGTATGTGGGCCAGAATGAAGACAGAGCTCCTTTATGACCGTTATGATACAAAGCAGATGACTGTAGAGGAATTAAAGGTACTCATTTGGAGATACTTCCTCAGCTACTGGAATAACCGGAGGATCTGCTCTGCCAATGGAGGGGTTCCTCCTGTGATAAAACGCAGGCAGTATTATGAGACTTTGGAGCTGGCGGCATAGTCAGTGATATCCTTGAGAAAAATGTGTCAACTAATCTTGACAATATCACCCCTAAGAAAACTCTTTACTCACTGACTGACCGGTATTTTCGATATTGCTTATACCGTCGCCGTAAATTTTTCGACAGCAAAATATGGCCATTTGTGATATCTATTGTCTCTGCCATAGTGACAGCCATTATTACTGCATACATAACAACGCTGTCTGTATTGCAATGATCAGGATGAGGATGTAGATAATTCTTCGATATATCTGCCGTCGCTTATAAATGACTTTGAAGAATTTCTCCTCTTCCTCTGATATCCCGTGAAAATCAAAAAAGCTATCACGTTCTTCGTCCATGTGTCTTTCTTTCCTCCCTGTCATTTTTATTGCACATCTACTCTGCTGAACTGCTCAATCGATACTCCAAAGTAGTTATCCACATTATCAACACTTTCCACAACATATTGTAATTTAAGAATTTCTTAATACTTTATATGGTATCAATAATTTGACAAAACAAATGTTCATGGCATATCCTATTAATAGAACAATTGTTTTATACTTTATTGAAAGGTGGTGTTAATATGGCTAGACGCATTACGGTTCGCTCTACAGCCAGACCCTCAAGCAATGGCAAAAGCATCCATGTCCGTACTTCGGTAAGTAACGGACATTCTACCCGGACCACGCACAGAACAATCCGAGTAAAATAAATGGTAAGGGGCTATTCTATTTCGCGAGTGGAATAGCCTTTACCCTTTTACAAAAATATATCCCGGTACTCTTATTGCTCTCGCACATCCCGGATGATCTGTCTCAAGCATTCCAGCGGAAAGCATTTGCTTCAAATGGTACCATGTTGAATTTTTACTTTTGAGTCCTGCAATGTCTCCTATTTCTTCTACCGTTGGCGGATATCCATGTACCTGAATAAAATCAATAATCATGTTCAAAATATCCTCATTCCTAATAACACCGGAAGTATTTACTACTTTTTTCTGCACCTCTTTCACCTCCCTGTCATTTTTATTGCACACCTCCCCTGCTACACTACTCAAGGAAGTATTCGATAGATACTCCGAAGTAGTCGGCAAGGATTTTGAGTTTCTCCACTTTAGGACGATATTCACCATTCTTCCAACTAGAGAGCGTCGCCGTAGATATTCCTGTATCTTTTGAGACCTGATACGCAGTTTTGTTAGTTTTATCCAATAACTGCTGAAGTTTTTCGTACAATTTTGCACCTCCTCTGCAACAATATAATGATTGACATTATCTAAGGTTTCTTATATAATCAAAGTACCACCTAAGTTATCAAAGAAACCTTAGATTTAACTTAGTTATCTAAGCTATGTCTGTACTATAGCATAGGTTTCTATGCTTGTCAATAGTTTTGACATAGTTTTCTAAGTTATTTTAGAAAGAGGAAAGCTATGTATGAAATTTTTGAAAAATTATTAAAAGAGCATGGAGTCACAGCTTACCGAGTGGCTAAAGAAACAGGCGTTACAACAGCGACATTAACCAGTTGGAAGCAGGGAAAATATACGCCTAAACCTGAAAAAATGCAGAAAATTGCGGATTATTTCGGGGTGTCTCTTACTTATTTAATGACCGGAAAGGAGGAAACCGAAAAAGAGCCGAAGCTCAAACCAAAGGATCAAAAGGATATTAAGGAAATCCTCGCCAATACCGAGCAACTTCTCAAGCAAGACGGGCTTATGTTTGACGGCGATCCGGCATCTCCGGAAGCTATCGAGTCTATCCTGTCAGCTATGCAGATTGGCATGGAAATGGCAAAGAAAAAGAATAAGGAGAAATACACTCCAAAAAAGTATAAAAAGGATTGATGTTATGGATATAAAAAAACTGGCGGATTCTCTGGTTAGAAAGTACAATACACGGAATCCCTTTGAGATTATCAGCAATCTCAATGCAATAGTTGTCTTTTATCCTCTACAAGGGGTAAAAGGATTTTATCAGTACTTTCAGCGTAACAATATCATCTATATTGATGACACACTATCCGATCAAGAGAAACTGTTTGTCTGCGCGCATGAATTGGAGCATATGCTGTTACATAAAAAGGCCAATGCCATATTCATGGACTCGCGAACACAGCTTAATACTACAAAATATGAAAATGAAGCTGATAGATTTGCTATGTCTTTATTAATATCGGACGATATGATTGAAACTCATTTAGACTACACAACAGACCAGCTTTCTCGTTTATTCGGATATCATAAAAAGCTGATCGAACTAAGAATAAAAGATTTTACTTGATATAACCGCTCTGGCGTTTATATAACAGACGGCTTCTCATACAAAGGAAAACGGAGGACATTTATATGGGATTTTTGAAATCTTTGTTCACAGGAAGGTCTACTGATGTCTTTAAACCAGATTTTACAAAATCTGAATACGATAATTGGATGGATTATTTAGATAAAGGAGGTACAACTGAACAATGGAAAGCATTAAAGAAAGAAAACAAGTGGAAATTTCCAAAAGATGAAGTAGATAAACATATGGAATATGAAAGGGAACTTCGCCCTATATTTAATAAATACTCTGAATTATCAGGGCTCATTAAGCACCAATGGTCTGATTTATATAAATCAAAAGACTACAATAGTAAACTCGCTTCAAAAATTGAAAAAGAGTGTTACGAAGCCATTTCATATTTTGAGCAAGTTCAAAATATCGATAGGCGTCATAATCAACCTACGATGAACGGATCTCCTGTCTATACGAAATTAGCCATATTATATGAAAGACGCGGCGATTACGAAAAAGGGATTGAAGTTTGTAAAATGGCCATTAAAGTAGGGATGAGCGAACATGGTCGCATGGAAAAACTAATCAAAAAAGCCGGACGCACTCCGACAGATGCTGAAATGAAACTTATCAATAGTAAATAATGTTTAACCACCTCAACAATTATATATTCTCAATGTAAGGAACCAATGAGGAGATAGGAAATGAATATAGGAGATATTTTTAAAATTAATCAATTCAAAACTGAAATTGAACAACTTAGATCTGACAATCAGCGTCTTTATGATGATAATTGTAAAATGCAAAATATGCTTACCCCAGAAATGAAAGATGCAATCGCCATAAAAAAACAAATTAGTTCCTTAGAAATAACAAGAAATAATTTGAATGATGAAATTCTTTCACTACAACATACTATTTCCGAACATAACGCCAAAGTCGGAGAGCTAAAGCATACTATTTCTGTCAAAGAAAAAGAAATTATAGAGTTGGACGATAAAATTCTTCTTCAAGATTTCGGAATATATACTCCGGTTTATAATCTTATGAGTTCGGATGAATATAAAAAGAGAATCACCATTATCCGACAAAAACAAAAGGCTATGATTAAAAACGATACAGCCTGCACCTACCCTACAAATATGACACTGGATGGAAGTATCACAAAAGGCAAAAAACTTGTAAAAGATAACGTAAAGCAAATATTGAGATCATTTAATAATGAATGTGATGCCGTTATTGATAAAGTCAAATTTAATAATATAGAATCCATTAAAAAGAAAATTGAAAAATCCTATAATGATCTAAACAAGATGAACGCTTCTATGCAAATCTCCATTGTATATAAATACTATACACTAAAAATAGAAGAATTAAATCTTTGTTATGAATATGCTGTCAAAAAGCAAGAAGAGAAAGAGGAACAAAAACGAATCCGAGAGCAGCTTCGAGAAGAGGCAAAATTACAAAAAGAAATCGAAGAAGCACGAAAGACAATCGAAAAAGAAAAGAAACATTATCTGAATGCCTTAAAACAAATTGAAGCACAATTGAGTTCTGCCTCCAACGATGAAAAAACAAAATTAGAAGAAAAAAAATCAGAAATACTTTCTCAATTGAGTGAAATCCAAAAATCCATTAATGACATTGATTATCGTGAAGCAAACAAGCGCGCTGGATATGTATATATTATCTCTAATATAGGTTCGTTCGGGGAGAATGTATATAAGATAGGCATGACTAGACGCTTAGATCCAACAGAACGTGTAGACGAATTAGGAGATGCTTCCGTCCCATTCAATTTCGATATACATGCGATGATATTTTCAGATGATGCTCCGGCATTAGAAAATGCACTTCACAAGGCATTTGAAAACAGAAAACTTAATATGGTTAATCAAAGAAGAGAGTTTTTCAATGTCACTTTAGATGAAATCGAGGAAGTTGTCAAAAAGAACTTCGATAAAACTGTAGAATTTACAAGAATTGCTCCGGCAGAGCAATATAGGGAAAGCTTAATGATAAAAAAGAATAAAAAATAAAATCACTCTAAAGATTATATAATAGACGACTTCTCAATATCAAGGAAGAAAGCGAGGAAAAAACGATGATTGATTTTACAAACAGTGCTTATGTGAAAATGAAACAGGTAGACCCCAATACTGTTCTGGGAGACATCCAGCCAATCTTGATTAATGGTGAGCAGGTCATTGGAGCCTACAAGGCCATGAGAGATTACTGTGTATTTACAAACAAACGTGTCATTGCGGTAAATGTGCAGGGAATGACCGGGAAAAAGAAAGACTTTACTTCTCTTCCGTATTCAAAAGTCAGCGCTTATTCAATAGAGACTGCAGGCATTCTCGATCTGGACAGTGAGCTTGAAATGTACTTCAGTGGATTGGGGAAGGTAAAGTTTGAATTTACAGGCCAGAGCAATATCGTGCAGATCTGTCAAATTATCAGTGGATATATATTATAAAGGGAATATGACCTGGTGATTATTTAGATTTCTCAATGTAAGGGTACGAAAGAAAGGAAAAGGGTATGGAAAGTCTGCAAGATCGTTTGATCGAAAAATCAAAAGAAGCGTTTACGATGGCTATTGAGTTATATAACAAACCAACAATAAAGTATCGTGTCGAAGGATTTAGCATGTTTATTTGCAACGCTTGGGAGCTTATGCTTAAAGCATATATGATGAAAAAATGGGGAGATTCATGCATTTACTATGAAGATCATCCAGATCGAACCATCTCATTCTCAGATTGCATAAAAAAAGTATTTACAAATGATAAAGATCCTTTAAGATTAAATTTAGAAAAAATTATTGAATTACGAAACACAAGCACCCATTTTATTACGGAAGAATATGAAATGGTATATGTGCCTCTTTTTCAAGCTTGTATTCTAAACTTTAATGAAAAAATGATGGCCTTTCACTCAATAGACATGACTAAGGTAATCCCGCAAAACTTTCTTTCTTTATCCGTCAGCATGAAAGCATTAAGTGAATCTGAAATTGTTGCAAAATATCCTGAAGAAATTGCCAAAAAACTTCTTGATATGAAAAACACTGTGGATGAATTATCTTTTGAAAATAACAATGCAAAATTTGCTATACGGATTGAGCACTATCACTATTTAACAAAAAACCCAGACAAAGCTACAACTTTTGTGAAAGTCGATAACTCTGCAGACGCACATGTAAAAATAATAAAGGAATTGAAAGACCCAAATAATACTCATAATTTAACTGCAAAAGCGTGCATTTGGAAAATCAGAGATCGGCTGTCAAAAGATCATATCGACCTTTGGTATAACGGAAACAAAGTAAAATTTACGAGTTTCCATTTTACAAATTTCTGTAAATACTTTGGTATAAAGAATAATGAGCGTTTTTGCTATATCCATAAGCAATTTACTCAACCACAATACTCATACTCCATACAAACCGTGGAATTTATCGTTGAGGAGCTTGAAAAAGATCCAGAAAACATTCTTAATAACATAAAAAAATAAGCTAACCCCAGGAGCAAAGGAATTCTAAGTCTTGCGACCTACTCCCATTCGGGAACCCAGCTTTATCCTTCACGAGTTAACTTATTTATAATATACTATTCTTACTTGTAATTGTCAATATTATGACTATATTATAACAAAATGTATCAATAAATCAAACCGCCCCGTCTCTCTCCGGAGCTGCCGGGGCATACAATAAAATAATATATTTACCCAGGCAGCTGATAGGGTGCATACCACCGTTTCCGAGTCTTGCGGAAGGAGTGGTTGATATGAGTACATATGAAGAGTTCATGATTATATTGACGGTTGGTCTATTGATTGTAGCAATTCTCAATTATACCCATAGAAAATAGCACCCCCGCTCTGGACAAGCTTTTGAGGTGCTATTTCTAGTTACTGATAACTTTGCCGGAAACGGATAGGTTTGCTCTATCGTATCGGCTGTCTTGTTAAATATATTATAGCAAATATGCTTTAAAAGTCAACTGCCCTGGTGCCACTAACACTAGGACAGCAAAGAAAGAAGGTTAAATATATGGATGATTTTCAGGCTAAACTAAATGGGCTTTCAGAGCGTGTACTCTCCAAAGCTCTGACAGAGGATGAACAGAACAGTTATACAGAAACGCTTTTTGAATCCATCAAGCATATTAACGAATATGGTAATGAATTTTGGTATGCGAGAGAGCTCCAGAAAGCTCTTGAATATAGTGAGTGGCGTAACTTTTCTAAAGTAATTGATAAAGCAATAACCGCGTGCGAAAATAGTGAAAATGCAGTTTCTGACCATTTTGTTGAGGTCAACAAAATCGTGGATGCAGGAGTTACATCAAAACCTGTCGAAGACTATGAGCTTTCCCGCTATGCTTGCTACCTAATTGTACAAAACGGAGACTCGAGAAAAAAAGTAATTGCGCTAGGGCAGACTTATTTTGCTGTAAAAACACGCCAGCAAGAGTTAATAGAAAACTTTGATGACCTTAGTGAAGATAAAAAACGACTTGCAATCCGTAATGAGATGAAAACTCATAACAAATCTCTTGCAGAGGCCGCAAAATTGGCCGGTATATCCGAGCCTCAAGATTATGCCATTTTTCAAAACAAAGGGTATCAAGGTCTATATGGAGGGCTTGGACGCAAAGAAATCCATGCTAGAAAAGGCCTTAAAAAGAGCCAAGATATTCTTGATTACATGGGAAGCACAGAACTTGCCGCCAATCTATTCCGCGCAACACAAACTGACGAAAAGCTTCGTAAAGAAAATATCCTAGGCAAGGAAGCTGCTAATCAGACCCATTACGAAGTTGGCAAAAAGGTTCGTCAAACGATTAAAGAATTAGGCGGAACTATGCCGGAAGATTTGCCAACTCCGACTAAAGGAATTAAACAAATAGAACGTGAACAGAGAAAAATTTCCGAAGAGAAATAAAAAATAGGCTTCGCCTATTCAACTCCCCTACCCCTCAATCATGAGGGGATAGGGGGTTTTCTTTTGTTACTTTTTCTTGCATAATAGACTTATGAACATCTTACAAAGAATCTTTGCAGACCATTATGAAGAAATTAAATATACTCTTCATCCCAGAGAGACTGAGATGGAAAATATCAATAAGATGATCAACTGTGGTGATCCTTCTTTTGGCGGTGCCATGTACAATTGTCCGCACTGCGGGAACTTCAAATTCGTTCCTTTCCGCTGTCACAGCCGTTTTTGCCCTTCATGTGGCAACAAATATTCTATGGAACGCACCACCAGTATGTCTTTCAAACTCGTTAGCGTCCAACACCGCCATTGCGTTTTTACTATTGATGAAAATCTCCGCAGCTTCTTCCTTCAGGACCGATCTCTTCTGAACTGTCTCTTCCATTCCGTCTCCAGTGTAATATCAAGGATGTTTTTCAATCTAAACCATGCCCAAAATTTTACTCCCGGCTATATCATGGTCCTTCATACTTTTGGCCGCGATCTCAAATGGAATCCCCACATTCACTGCCTCCTTTCCGAAGGTGGCTACAGTAATGACGGCTTCTGGCGCCATGTAAAACACTTTAACTACAACTATCTGCGCAATGCTTTCCGCACGGCTCTTCTCAATGAACTGGAAGACCGGATTGGACCTTCTTTCAAAAAAGTGAAAGCGAAATGTTACACTCAGCATAAGCAGGGCTTCTATGTCTATGCTAAACCGAATCTCTGCGATCCGAAAGTAGTGGCTAAATACATCGGCCGCTATCTTGGCAGGCCAGTAATTGCCACTTCCAGGATTGACCGGTATGACGGAGATATCGTTACTTTCCACTATAACCGTCACGAAGATGAACAGTATGTGGAAGAAACTTTGCCTGTTATGGATTTCATAAAACGTCTCATCCGACACATCCCGGAAAAACATTTTAAAATGATCCGCTATGGCGGTCTGTATGCAAGGCACCGCAAGATTGATTCAAAACTGCACCGTGTCATCTCAAAAGAAAAGCATAGGATATACCGCAGCTTCACTCAATGGAGAACATCTCTTTTTCTCTCCTTCGGATATGACCCCCTGTATTGTTCCGAGTGTAATCATAAAATGGAGTTCTTGGAACTTTATTACAACCACAAGCGCGTACCTCTCGAAGAAATGTACGAGAAAGTAATGTCCAAATCTCGTGGAAAGCGTTCCTCCGCGTAGAACCGTTGTGATATAATCCTCTCAAAGGAGGTTGCTTACCATGAAACCAGATATTGAGGAACTGCGCAAAAAGTACATAGAGAATCCACCCGAAGGAATGACATCCGAGGACATTCGCCATATGAGCGAGGATGACCTTCTGGATATGGATTATTTTCTGAATGAAGACGACCCTTTTGACGATTTGTTTGGAGAAGAAGGTTTTTATATCTTCTAAATCTAACCATCGTCCTATTGTCATGCCCACTCCCCTGTTGATTTAACATATGTTCGATCAGTAGGGCTTTTTCCCCCTTATCCAAAAATCGGAATTTCCTATAAAGTAAAAAACCGCCCCGGTGCGCCAACACCAGGACGGCAATACATATCCGAAGATATGCACATCTGTAGCAAGAAATATTGTATCATCTTCGGGCAGCCAAAGCAAGAGAACGGAAGTTCGCTGGCTGTTATTTTTTGTATAGGTGTCAATGATTGGTAACACTTCACCCTGAAAGAAATGTCAAGGGAGATGGAGATCCCTTGGGGAATACCACCTGACTCTGACATTCTCTTTGTGATATAATGCTGCCGTCCTTATCTGCTTTAAAACATGACTCCTTGATACATTTTTACGATCGTATTCGGACTTTTCATCCCCAGACACGTCTTGATGTAGTTATTCGATCTCCTCTGGTACACTTCCAGCTGTTTCCGGCCGTCTTCCAGGCTATACATCCGCATCTGCTTATAAAATCTCGCTTCATCTGTCCGGTGCTGGCGTTCTACTTTCCCGTTATGTCTCGGCGTTGCTATCTGTATCCGGTGATACACGATCCCCAGCTCCTCCAGGGCCTTTTCAAACAGAGTCAGATGTTTACTCTTGATCACTAGCAGGCGGTTGGTAAACTCTGTCCCATTATCCGTCTGCACCTCCCTGACCGGAAACGGCGCATGACGAATCAGTTTTTCCAGAAAATCTCTGGAACTATAGGTGCTATGTTCATCATACAACTCTCTGTATGTCCATCTGCTGCATTCATCCACTGCAGTATATTGATAATATTTTCTCCCGTCTGCTATGCAATACGAAGGCACATATTTCACATCAATCTGTATTTTCTGTCCTGGATAATCTGCCCGCCGATACGGCTTCAACTTTCGTTTCTTTTTCTTCTTTTTCGGTGGTTTCAAATCCTTTAACCGGGCTGCGATTCGTTTAAATCCTCCATAGCTGCGTGTATAACCGTCTATTTCTACCAGTTCCTGATACGCCAGGAGTAAGTCCGACCATTTATATTTCTTTAATCGTCGACGGATCTGACGGAGTTCCTGTTCTGTATGACTTCTTGGCGATGTTTTAGGTCTGTGGCTACGATCCTCCAGACTGGATGCCGTCCCATCATATCGGGAAAGCCATTTATATACTGTTTTTCGGCTCACTTTATATCGGATTGCCGTTTCTGTTACAGAATGTTTTTGCGCATATTTAACAATACGTTGACGCTGATATTTCGGGTGTGATAAACTCGACATACAAGGATTCTCCTTTCGATCTGACTATTGGTTTCTCGACAATTCCAATATATCACATCAAGGTGAATCCTTGTTCTTATTTTGTTACCTATCTATTGTACCCCAACAACGGAAGTTCGCTGGCTGTTATTTTTGTACCTATCTTTCAATATAATACAAAAGGGAGATGATCGCATGTCTGAAAAAATCAAGAGGTGTGCACTCTACATAAGAGTTTCCACAGCGGAGCAGCTAATGCACGGAAAGTCTCTGGAAGCCCAGAAAGAATACCTCGCAAGCTATGCAAAGGATCATGGAATGATTCCGGTTGGCATCTATGCTGATGAAGGAAAGACAGCCCGAAAGGAACTCAAAAAACGCAAGGCAATCCATGCCCTGCTTGAAGATGTCAAAGCCGGGAAAATTGATGTTATCCTCTTCTGGCGTCTGGATCGCTGGTTTCGTAACATGTCCGACTTCTATAAGGTCCAGGACATCTTGGATGAATACGGAGTCTATTGGATATCAGCATCAGAGCCTGGACTCAATATGGAGACACGGGACGGCCGGCTACAGCTCAATGTAGTGCTGTCAATCGGTCAAAATGAAGTGGACACTACATCGGAACGTATCAAGTTTGTAAATGAAGCTTCTATCCGGCAAGGGAAGGTGATCTTCGGAGATGGCAATATGCCGCGCGGGTATAAAGTCGGAAGCGTAGATGGCAAAAAGTGTATGGTAAAGAATCCAGATGAGGAAGAAATGGTAAATGCTTTCTTTGATTATTTTGAGAGACACCAGAGTAAGCAGGGAACGCTCCGCTATATGCAGCGTAATTACGATCCGGAGTTTTCATACAGTGTCCTTCGCACTATGCTGTCCAGCGAGTTCTACAAAGGAACATACCGAGGGATTCCCTATTGCCCCGCATACCTGTCTGAAGAGCGCTGGATGCGCCTGCAAAAGATCAATGGAAGAAATGTCAAACATACTCCATCCGGCAGAGTTTATCTGTTTTCAGGACTTATACGCTGCCCGATCTGCAGCCAGAAGCTTTCCGGGACCGGCTGCTCTTCCATCATTAACCGCAAAACGAAAGAAAAGCGCACCTACTGCTATTATCGGTGCAACCATGCATTACTTGACCGGATATGCACAAATACGCACCGGGTAAGCCAAAATTTGATTGAAGCCTATCTGCTGGATAACCTGGAAACAGAATATGAAAAATTCCATATTCGCTGTGAAAAAATCGAGGAGCAGAAAGCAAAGATCCGGGAGACGCGCACGCTGGAAAAACTGCAGAAGGAGCTGGAACGTCTCAATCTCCTATTTCAAAAAGGGAGAATTGAATGGGACTATTACAGTGAAGAGTATGACAGGATTGAAAACGAACTGCATGAGCTGCAGCAGATCCGTCCAGAACCGCAAAGAGACTTTTCTTATCTGGAGGAAATCCTGCAGGCCGACTTTAGAACGATCTATGCACAACTGACTCCGGAGAATCGCCGCTCGTTCTGGAGATCGACCATAAAAGAGATTCACCTGGATGAAGATTTCTCTGTAAAATCCGTGGATTTTTTATAGAGTGTCTTGTACTAACTGGTGAACCCCAAATCCTGTTACCAAGTCTAATTCTATTCCTTCTTCCGCAAAATACCCTTCCTCAATTGCTACATACATGGGCGCATAAAAAATAGAGTGCGCAACCTCATTCAACACAACCTTCATCGGATTTGCCTTCTCTTCTGTCTGTTTCTTGGAATCTGTTGGTACAGCCTCTTCCTTATCGGACGAACATCCGGCTACAAGGGCCATCATCATAACTACACAAAGAAATACAGAAATCAAACGCTTTTTCATAAGTTCCTCCTTTTCACTCTAATGCTATAGTATATGCCGAAAAGAATAAGAGTGATATTATCTTCAATTTTACCCACCACTTTTCGCAGTTTGACCCACCGATTCATGCAAAATGGGACGTAACACTTTTAAAAAGCAATGTCATTAAGTTTAGAAATTAAGATTCGAAAAGCATGGAACAAGAAATATTCCATGCTTTTTTGATGAAAACACTTGACAAATCATACAAAATTTGTGGCGAAGCCATTTGAATATATACTTTTTTGGAGGTTTCAAATGGCTGATTATTCCCTTATCACAAAACAAAAATTAATACACATTATGAAAAAAATGTCCCGTAGTTCTGATTCTTATGTAAAACGTCCCGGAAAAGATTTTTCCCGTTCCAGAAAAATTTCCTTTTTTGATACCTTACGTTTCCTTCTTTCTTTAGGCGCTAAGTCTTTGGATAAGGAACTTTTGGACTTTTTCTCCTATCGCCCGGATCTTCCTACCTCTTCCGCCATGCTGCAACAGCGCGGCAAACTCAAGCCCAATACTATGAAAGTCCTCTTTTCTGTTTTTACGGCCTCTCTCCCCAAACATTCCAACTTCCATGGCTATCATCTTCTTGCTGCTGACGGTTCAGAGCTCTCCTTCCCGGAAAATAAAAAAGAACCTCTCTGCCATCGAAAGATCCCTAACACACAAAAAGGGAAAAACGCAATCCATCTAAACGCTTTATACCATCTAAACAGCGGTATTTTTGATCAGGTCCTGTTTCAGCCTGTCCATGAAAAAGATGAACACTCCGCCCTTATTACCATGCTGGCACAAACGGAAATTTCCAGCAAAGTCATCCTTACTGCCGACCGGGGATATGAAAGTTATAATACCTTTGCACATATCTTGGAAAAAGGATGGAATTTTGTGATCCGGGGACGGCAGGGAGACAGGGGGATCCTTTCCAGTTTAGCCATTCCCGATCAGGAACAATTCGATGTGGAATGTCCTGTCGTCATCTGTAAAAAACACTGCCGTGGCACCAAAGAACAGCCGGAACTCTACAAACGGATCCGATCCGGTGCAAAGTTTGACTTTTTTACGGAAGAGCAAACGGAATATCCGATGAAACTACGAGTGATAAAGTTGAAAGTAAACGAAGATCTTTCCGAGATCCTTTTTACGAATCTGTCCAAAGAAGAAATGCCCGTTGGAATGCTCCAGGAACTCTACCGTATGCGTTGGATGATAGAGACAGCATTTTCCCAGCTAAAATATAATCTTGGGGCCAGTGCGCTTCATTCAAAAAGAATAGAGTATGTCCTGCAGGAACTGTATGCAAAAGTCATCATGTTCAATTATTGTAAAAGCATCCTGTTTCACATCTCGCTTCCCCAAAAAACATCTTGGAAATATGATTATCAGATCAGCCTGAGTACAGCAGTAGATATCTGCTTAAAATCATGGCGCTGTCCAAATGGGACAGCGCCGCCAGATGTTGAAATATTACTGCTTAAATATAAAGTCCCAATAAGAAGGGAAAGAAGTTTTCCCAGAACACCTTCCCCAAAAGCAGTGATCTATTTCACTTATAGGATAGCATAAAAGGGGAAAATACGGAACAGGAATTTGAAGCAGACAGCGGTCTGCTTTATCGGTCTGCATAAAAGAATGACAGCGTAGATTTGGATATCAACACTGTCTTTCTTTTGAGGACTCATTTTCTAAACTTAATGACATTGCTTTTTAAAAGTGTTACGTCCCATTTTAATTAATACTCCAATTCCATTTCCACTGGAGCCGAAGTTTCTTTGACTTTTGCTCTTTTCTTAAATATCGTACTGCCTACCAGCCCGGCGGTACATCCGCCCAGCATTGCAAAAAACAGTGCCATCACAACTTGGAGCGGCGGATTAAATGCGAACGGAGCCAAAAGTCCCGGAATCGGGGATGCCGTTCCCGGAGCATTATTCACAATATGGAAAACTGCTGCAGAAATTCCTGCCAGACCGCCTCCAAAGAAATTAGAACAATAAATAGGTATCGGATGAGTTGTAATAATATCTGCCTGAGTTAGTGGTTCCAACATAACAGCAATCACATTGCTTCGATCTCCAAATTTCAATCTTGCAAAGATAATGCCATTTGTAAAAGAACCGCCAAAACATGCAATAGCAGCGATTCCCATAGCAAGTCCATTCAGTCCAAGCATAGCGGTAAGGGCCATAGAACTTAGTGGTGACGTACAGATCATTTTGATAATTCCACCCAGTAAAAATCCCATTACAATCGGTGACTGCTCTGCTGCTGCAGAAATGGTTTCTCCGATGTGTGCCAGAGTACTATTTACTACTGGATCAGCAGCAAATGCGACAAGCCGTGCAAGCGGCGCCATCAAAATTGCTCCCCCGATAATATTCACGCCCTCCGGAAGCTTCTTTTCAATGACCGGTGAAAGAAAGCCTGCTACATATCCTGCAATAAATCCTGGAAGGATTCCATATCCTCCTACTGCAACTCCTGTTACCACTGCAAGAACCGGATTTGCTCCCATGGCAATCGGAACCATAATTCCTGCCGCAACGCCTCCAAGTCCTCCTGCAGTCTCACCAACTTCACGGAAAAATTCCAAACCGATGAGATCTCCGGTAATATACTTATGTATGGCTTCCACAAGAAATGTTGCAATTGCCGCATTTGCCATTCCTGACATTGCAGCCTGTCCTTTTGGCGCTTTTAAACTGAACAATGAAAATCCCGCCAAAGTAATTAACAGTAACCCAACTCCTGATACAATCGTAAGCATATTTCTTCCTCCTGTTTATTTTCTTTTTCTATTTACAGCTGTTATTGATAGGAATATTTTATATGTGAAGTTTCAAAAAGTTACAAACCGTAACAAATTCCACAAAAAAACAGCATTACCTTTGTAAAAAATGTGAGTTTTCACAAAATACAAATAGTAATACTGTTTATTTTTACCAAAATATCTTCCTTCTTTTATAAAAGATATTCTCGTCTTTCCATACTATAAGAAACCAGAGCATTTAAGAAGTTTTTAATTTTTACATTTCCATGTTTTTCCCCTTTACCTCGTATAAAATCCATCTCTCTGCGAACCTGTTCAAAATTATATAAAGTATTAGAATATTCTACAAAAATATCATTTCCATAATCTTCAATTCCAAGATGGGCCAGATTTACCAGACCTGCATTTGCCGCACGCCGTATACGCTGCTCCATTGATTTTGGAGAGCTGCTGAATTTTCCACATAATTCACTCAGAGTAGTCTCCTCCATCTGTTCATGGTGGGAGATAAGATATTCCGTTATCGCCAAAATATCTTTACTCCCGGTATCTCCAATAATTCCCAGCCTCTGAAGAATCGTTTTAATAGAAGCTACCGCTTCCTGGCTGATCAAATCGTTTCCTGTTGCTGCCAAGTTTTCTCCCATAGGCGCATTCATATCTGTCATAAAAATATTCTGTACTTTCTGCATGGTCCGCTGCATATTTAAAGAATCCTGAACTTTCCGGATCACATTTTCCACCTCCACACTGTTGACAGGTTTCTGTATAAAAAACTCTGCCCCTGCTTCATAGGCGGAAGCAATCATATCTTTAGAGGACACCTGAGAAAGCATAATAAATGCCGTATTCGGGAGCAATGGCTTTGCTTTTTGCACAAGAGAAATCCCATCCATCTCCGGCATCAGCACATCCACAATCACGATGTCCGGTTTTTCTCTTTCAAAATCTTCCAGACCGTCTCGTCCATTTTGCGCGCATCCGCATATTGTTCCAAGCCCCCGGTCCGTAATAATCCGTTTCAGTACATTCAAAATATTTCTGTCATCATCAATAAGATAAAATTTCATTTTTTCTCCTCTAACTTTCATCTGCTGCCCTATACTGTCATTTCCTCACAGGGAATAGATATCGTAAATGTCGTGTTTCCCGGCACGGAGACTACAGAAATGGTTCCGGAAAACTGCTTTTCTACAAGATCCTGCACAAGATTTAGCCCCAATCCTCTGCTTACAATCCCCGTTTCATAATTTATTTTTGTGGAGAACCCTGCATCAAAAACGTATTCTATATCCTCCTTGTTGATTCCCGGTCCCTGATCTGTTATACGAAAAATATAAAAATCATTTTCCTTCTTTTCTGAAAATATTATTTTAACATAATTTCCCTTCTCCGCCTCTATAGCATTTAGAAAAAGATTGCGGAAAATAGACATTAAAAAATAATGCTTGTCTGTATAGAAATCATCCTGAGTCTCTATCTCCAATTCGAGTTTCTTTTCATATTCTCCTGCAGTTCTCAAAGCTGCATTTTTCAGAATCGCCAGCAAATCCGCAAAAGGAAGTTTATCATTTTTCATCTCTTTATCCAGGGCCTCTGTCAGTCCCCGCATAATCAGAAAATATTCCTTCTTAATCTCATGAACATCTTTTGCAATAGATAGGGCTGACTCGGAAAGATCCTTCCTCCTATCATCTTCTTTTAATTTTTCAAAAAGATGATAGGACGTAGCCATAGTTTCCTCAATCAACGCGCTGTTTTTTCTCATCCAGATTACTTCTTCATTCAGCTTAGAGATCATGATAAGAAGGCGACGATAGCGGTCTTCATGATCCTTTTTCAGTAAAATAAGATGATATTGCCGAAAAAGTACTACAATTCCCCAACTTATAACGACCCGAAGGCACGCTACAACGAAAATCCCCGACTGTGTTTCAAAATCAAAAACATTTTCTCCAAGTCTTACAGACAGTTCCAAAAAATTGGCTCCATAATCTATGATGACCAGAGGGAAAATATACAAATTACTTTTCAAAATTGGAGTTTTTAAAACTAATCCATACAAATACAGCAAAAGCCCGTAACTTATATAAAAAACGATTTCTGGCATAAAAGCATTCATCCGGCCGGCAATATCCCCATTTTGCAGCCAATATATGATAATACGCGCCGCAAAGACACCTCCGGAAGAAAGTAACGTCACCGTCAGAACAGGAAATCCATCTACAAGAAAAAAGAAGGCTGCAAGCAGAATAACTCCTATCGAAATCTGGAAATCCACAATAAACACAGTCATACTGATCTGTGCTGCAAATACAACAGCCAAAGTATATAACAAAATCTTTCCTGCTTTTTCCCTCATGACATTCCTCCTTATATCTAATATAAAATCTTTACGACAGTTTGTATAGATACAAATAGAAGAAATGTCATTTTTCCCCACCGTTTTTTGCAGTTTTGCACAGGGTTTAATGCAGTTTAGGACGTAACACTTTTAAAAAGTGTTACGTCCTAAACTGTCAACACATCACTATAATCCGCCTTGGTGTAGTCTGCGGCGGGATACTCCTCGTCGTAGCAGAATAATAAACTACCAGCAGCTGTCCGCCCAGGCTGCAGGTGAATCTCTGTCCATTGGACGTCATAATTTCTGTACTCGGTGCTATATTGAGTTTCAGTGACTGATCTTCCGCTACCAGATTGTCATCAAAATATCCTGCGTAGATCGTCTCATTTGCATTTTTTCTTCCAATGATCACTGCCTGATATTCCGGCGGATAGATGAGAGGAATTGCCAGATTGCTGTCATAAAATGCTGTCACCTGCATACCGGGGCGCAGCCGCACCTCCTGAATGACATACGTAACAGGACTGACTACAAAATTTGTAATTCCGTTATTGTTCACAATGGATACCTGCCAGGAACAGCAGTCCTGGGAAATAGGGGTTATACGCTGAATGATCCCGCTGATCGGGACAAGGGTCTGTTGCGCCATAATAATCACATTCCTTTTTTCCTTACTATATGCATAAAAAAGTGGAATGTGTCTGTCGCAGCCGGATTTAAAATACCTTCTTTTCCGGTGGAAATTTAGGCGGCAGATACTGATATTCATAGAGATCCTGATAAGACTCCCTCTCCGCCTCTGTCTCTGGTTCTGCCGGGATCAGTCCTGTACAGTCCTGCGCCGATGCTGCGCTGCTCAAATAGTCATACGAATCAATGATCCGGCGATTCCGGCGCTGCTCTTCTTTTTTCTTCCGATCCTCTAAGCACCTGCCGGAAACATCTTGTTTCTTTGCCTGTTCTTTTGCATTCATTTTCTGTTCATGTTCTATCATATGCCATTTCTCCTGTATTCTTATAATTTCTCTGTTATCATCTTTTCCCTGCTGCCGGAAAATATACATAAAGTGGGAAAACAGACCATAAATGCAGGCTTTTAGGGACTGTTTTCTCATCTTGTAATCTTGACATACCCCAAAAAATTCATGCATAATAAAAACTGAAAAAATTTCCATATATTATTCATTACATATTTTAACATATTCTAATTTTCATAAAGGAGAAAAGAAATGCAGATAAAAGTAGATACTCACACCCACACTCTTGCCAGCGGGCATGCCTACAACACCATGAGGGAAATGGCGGAGACAGCATTGGAAAAAGGGCTGGAAGCTCTTGCGATCACGGAACACGCTCCGGAAATGCCGGGAAGCTGCTGTCTTTATTATTTTCAAAATCTGAAAGTTGTTCCCCGGAAACGCTATGAAATTCCACTTTTGCTGGGAGCAGAATTAAATATTATGGATGAGCATGGAAACGTAGACCTTCCAATAAGCACAATAAAATCTCTCGACATTACAATCGCAAGTATCCACCCGCCATGTTATGGCAAAGATGCCGGCCTTCAGCAAAATACTGCAGCCTATGTCAATGCCATGCATAAGGATTATATCGATATCATAGGTCATCCTGATGATGGAAGATTTCCTGCTGATTATGAAATCCTGGCAAAAACAGCCAAAGAGACCGGTACTTTGCTGGAAATTAATAATTCTTCCCTAAGACCGGGTGGTTACCGCACAAACACACAGGAAAATGCCCTGGAAATTTTAAAATACTGCAAAAAATATGGGACCATGGTTACCCTCGGAAGTGATGCTCATATTGACGTAGATATTGCAAATACCGAATATTCCGACAAGGTACTAAAGGCTGCTGATTTCCCTGTGGAACTGATCGCCAACACTTCTCTTGAAAAATTACTCAGGATCCTGAAAAGAAATCGGTAGGAAACCAGAAATATTCCGTATCATGAGAAACCGGGAAATATTCCGCATCAGCTATGGACTTTATGAATTTAGTGTGCTAAAATGTATAGGAAATGATTTCTTGTTCGGAGGAGAGATTATATGAATAAAAAAATCAGAACAGAAGCTGTTGACTATCTGTTTAGCGCTATATTAAGTTTGAAAGATAAGGAAGAATGCTATACTTTCTTCGAAGACATCTGCACTATCAATGAACTTCTTTCATTGTCCCAGAGATTTGAGGTTGCCAAAATGCTGAGAGATCAGAAAACTTACCTGGAAATTGCTGAAAAGACAGGTGCGTCTACTGCAACGATCAGCAGAGTAAACCGTTCGTTGAATTATGGAAATGACGGATACGATATGGTATTTGAAAGAATTAATAAATAAAAGGCGGGACGCATTTTATTTTGGACAAGAGTGCTTCAGAAAACACACAAAGAGTGCTTCAAATAGATTGAAGTACTCTTTTTTGCGGACATTCTTTTGCTTCAGATTACAGTCATGTTCTAACTCTAAAGAATTTCTTATATCTTTCTAAAGCTTTTCTTCCCGACTTGATTCCCTTTTGAAAAGCCGATAAAATATATGGAATAAAAAGGACAATACAGGAGGCTTTATCGATGAGTAGAAACAGATATGAAAATCCTTCCCATAAAACATACGATGACCTTTTTGGAGACGATTTTGAAGTCGTTTATGAAGAAGAACTTCCCCCAATCCGTCCTAATGATACTTTTCCCGAAAAGGATACCGGCTCTCTGGATAATGAATGGGATGACATAACAGACAAATGGGCGGATGATTACGACAGCACTTGGGATGATGATACAGAGGATGGCTGGGATGATGATATAGAAAGCAGTAACAGCAAAAAGAAAAAAAGCTCCAAAAACAACCGGAAACAGGAAGACTCCAGGGAAAAGAAAAAATCCCGGCGCCGGCCTAATGTCGTTTCTCCTGTTAAAAAGACAGTACAAACAGGAGCAAAAGCCGTATCCAGCATCATCCGGATGATCTGCAAAATTGCCTCTCTTGTTATACTGGCTGTGATCATCTATATACTGGCAACACATTTCTTTGAAGGACTTACCAGCTATGGAAATCCTTCCACAGCAATTTCTGAAAAGAACTACGTCATGGCAGCTTATGCCGCCTTTGCTGTATTTGTACTGCTGTTTGAAATTCTGTCTTTTTTCTGGTCCCTAAGCGGTCCCCGGGTCTCCTCCAAAAATGGAAGAAGTTATCAGGCAGATACAGGCCGAGGCATGTCTGTCTTCATCCTCACTGGCGCCGGTTCTTATCTGGCGCGAATGACTGCCGGACTGATTCCGGCTTCTCCTGCACCTCTCACGGGACTTAGCGGAGCTGTGGAAATCTTCGGAAGCCTGTCTGCCACTTTGATTCCTTTGTGCATCGCCGGAATCATCAGCTGCATTTTAAGAAGAATTTTTTCCCGTTAAAAAGAGTTCCATCCATAGAACTCTCACTGAACAGAAGAGAGCGTCCTGCAACCAGGATGCTCTCTTCTGTTTTTCCTCAATCTTTTCTTTTACAACTCACTACAGATAAGTATTTTTATACTTTTCTCTCTCTTCTTCCGGCACAAGCCGGCCTCCGGTAGCCCATACAATATGCGCCGCATCTTCCAACTTACCTTCAAGATTATGTTCTTTTAGATATTTTTTTGTTTCTTCATATTTTAATAACTGGATCGGTCCCTCAAAAGATGCACATGCACTCGGTTCCAAAAAGATTCCTTCTGTATTTAAAAGTCCTCTCATGTATTCATACAGCCATTTGTCATCCACTGTAAATTCACCGCCAAGCAGAGGAGCCATAACCCGTCCCACAAATCCGGAAGGACGTCCCACTGCCAGTCCGTCTGCATGGGTCAGCCCCGTAAGACCGATATCCTGGACACTGATCTTATTATGAAGCCCTGTCGCCATTCCAAGAAGCATGCAAGGTGCCTGAACAGGCTCCACGAAAAAGCAATGCACATTATCCTTCCACAGTTGCTTCATTCCAAAGGAAACACCGCCAGGCGCTCCTCCCACACCGCAGGGAATATATACAAACAGCGGATGATCCTCATCCACAACTACATTCAGCTTTTCCAGCTGTCCCTTTAACCTTTTAGCTGCCACAGCATATCCCATAAAAAGATCTACTGAATTTTCGTCATCTATAAAATAACTTTTGGGATCCTTATCCGACTGACGTCTGCCGTTTTTTACCGCTTCACTGTAATCTGACTCATACTCCATAACCGTCACGCCATGAGATCTTAACATATCTTTCTTCCACTGTTTTGCATCTGCGGACATATGAACAATCACTTGATAGCCGATGGCTGCACTGGCCATTCCAATGCTAAGTCCCAGATTCCCAGTAGATCCCACCTGAACTTTATATTGCGAGAAAAATTCCCTTGCTTCCGGCTCTGTCAGCTTTCCGTAATCATCACCAGGTCTTAGAATTCCTGCCTGAAGCGCCAGATCTTCTGTGTGCTTCAGCACTTCATATATACCTCCCCTGGCTTTTACAGAACCTGCAACGGCCAGATGGCTGTCCTGCTTTAACAAAAGCCGTCCCGGAATAGAAGTATGAAAGGTATGCTCCAGGTATTCCTGCATTTCCGGAATCGGTCTTAAGGCAGATTCAATAATTCCCCCGTCTTTTTCTGTTTCCGGAAAGCATTTCCTGATAAAGGGAGCAAACCTGTCCAGCCTGCTTTTCGCGTCGTCAATTTCAGCCATCCCTATCTCTTGGTGTACTTCAGAAAAGGGCTGCAGCTCCGGATTGATCCATACAGTTTGTTTGGCTGCTGCAAGCTTTTGCACAATCGGCAATTTCATATACTCTTTTTCCATTCCAGCACTTCCTCCATTCTCCATTTTTCTGACAACTTTATTTTATCATACATTTCCCCAAAAAAGTTGTCTTTTTCCAGAAAAACTATCCATCTAAAATAATTAGTGGGAAATTTGCCAGAACCAGTCTTCCAGCGCATTTAAATTTTGATCGGAGTGTTCGATCTCCCGGGCATACTGATAAGCCATACGAATGACCTCCTCTTTTGGCAGCCTACCTTTTTCTTTATACTCTGCCATCAGACACTCCTCGATCCACGCTGCCGAAAAGGCTGCCAGAAGTACCTTGGAATATACTGCATCGTCGTAGACAGCTCCGCAGAAATAGGTATAAATGAAAAAAATCACAATTTTTTCCATCATCCTGTCCCATTCACGGCTTCCGAAGTCTTCCTGCTCTCTTGCCTTGCCAAAGCTTCCATAACATGCATCGTAGCTCTCTTTTCCTTCCCGGTATAAGCTCTTTTGTACATCCTGCAGCCTTTTCTCCCAGGAAATTTCCAGATGTTCCAGTTCCATAAGGATCTGCCAGCCTTTTTGCATATTCTCAAACCGCTTCGCTTTCCTTTTTTCCATGCTATTTTTCCCTCTGTTACAGTCAAAGGCAAACCCTTCCGTCCATTCTTCCAGAGCGGCAAAATCCCCCTCCTCCAGGAGTTTCTGCAGTCTTTCGGCAAAAAACAGACATTCTTCCATACGCACAGAGAAGGAGACCTCTTCTTTTTCCATCACGGAAAACAGAATTTCTCTTGCCTCTAAAAGTCTCGTATAAAGGAGAAAATCAAAGTCCTCCTCAAACTCATCCTCCTTCTCGTCCTCCCACTGGACAAAGGAACTTTTCCCTTTTTCAGTCAGCATGATCCGCGCCGCCTCCGGACAAGACAAAGAGAGGGAGTATTCTCTTACTCCCTCAAATTCCTCCACATGTCTCGGATACTCTCTGCACGTGCTGCACAGTGCTTCTTCTCCTGCTTCTGCCTGGAGATCACACAAAAATTGTTCATTTAAAAAGGCACATTTCCTGTCATACTGCAAAAAAGCTCCTTCTTCCCAGTCAATAGAGTTGATAAGCCGCCCTCTAAGTTTTCCGTCCCAATTCCAGTATCTCTTAAGGGACTTTTCGTCAATCATAATCTGCCAGCCCTCACAGCAGGAAGCAGGGCACTGATCTGCAAGACAGTGAAAACTGTCATAGTAAGATGGTTTCATATACCTCATGATAACATTTCTCTCCTACAGGAAAATATATTTTAAAATAAACAGAACCGAAAGAACGTACATCAATATGCTAAGTTTCTTTTCCTTCACTTTTCCGGAAAGGAGATTCAGCGCCACATAAGAGATAACTCCCATGGAAATCCCTTCTGATATACTGTAGAAAAACGGCATTGCTCCAATACAGATATAGCAGGGAATTGCTTCGCTTAGATCATTGAAATCAATATTGACTACATTAGTCAGCATATAAAATCCTACCACTACAAGAGCCGGAGCTGTAGCAAACGATGGAATGGCAAGAAAGATCGGCGAAAGGAATAAGGCAAGCCCAAACAAAATAGCTGTTGTAAAGGCGGTAAGCCCTGTTCTTCCTCCTTCTGTTACACCGGAAGCGCTCTCTACAAAGGTTGTTGTTGTAGAAGTACCAAGAACAGCTCCTGCTGTCGTTGCCACCGCATCTGCCAGCAGCGCTCCTTTAATGCGGGGCAGCCTTCCGTTTTCATCCAGCATATTTGCCTTGGAAGATACACCGATCAAAGTTCCAATAGTATCAAACATATCTACAAACAGGAATGCAAAAATAACAACAAGGAAATTCAGAGAAAAAACACCCTCAAATTCCATCTTTGCAAAAATCGGAGACAGACTCGGCACGGAAAGTCCGCTGCTGAAATCCGGGAGAAGTCCGTAAAATCCTGCTTCCGGATTTGGAACATAAATTCCTGTCATCTGACAGATGATTCCCAAAATCCAGGTAATAAGTATTCCCCAGAGAATATTTCCTTTGATATTTCTGATCACGAGTATACCTGTAATAATGATGCCCACAATGGCAAGGATCACTGTAATCCCCACATCATGAAACGTCGCCTCCGCCCCGTTGGCTGCATTGTATCCGTCCAGGGAATACAGTTCCAGCAGCGTAGAGCCGCCTACTACAATATTAGCATTCTGCAGGCCGATAAAGGCAATAAAAAGTCCGATTCCCACGCTGACAGCTGCTTTTAAATTCTGCGGAATCGCATTAAAAATCGCCTCCCGCACACTGGTCAGGGACAGAATGATAAAAATAATTCCCTCTACAAAAACGGCTGTCAGAGCAACCTGCCACGTATACCCCATTCCCAGAACAACCGTATAGGCAAAATAAGCATTCAGCCCCATTCCCGGTGCAAGCGCAAAGGGGTAATTGGCAAAGACTGCCATCAAAAGGGTTCCGATCAACGCCGCCAACGCTGTGGCTGTAAATACTGCCCCCTGATCCATTCCGGCTGCCGCCAGAATACTGGGATTTACGGCAAGAATATATGCCATTGTCATAAATGTCGTAATACCGGCAAGAATTTCTGTTTTTACATCTGTTCCATTTTCCTGAAGCTTAAATAACTTCTCTAACATATTTCTCCTCCTTCTCTTTCTTCCTTTAGTATCACACAAATCACAAAGTAAACTGTTGTCTGCTTCAGAGATTTGACCTCTTTAGTGTAACAAAAAGGGTCCGTAAAGTAAACGGACCCATCTGTTAAAAATAATAATCAATATTTATTACCGGATCTCCCGGATCTTTTTCCTGAGCGGAAGAACCTTACCCGGAGACACCGAAAGCTCATCCACTCCCATCTGAATAAAGGTTTCCGTCATAGAAGTGTCTGCTGCAAGATCTCCGCATATACTGATGTGCTTTCCTTCAAGATGTACATTATTAGTGACGATACGTATCATCTTGATCAGAGCCGGATGGTACGGATTATAATATCCAGCCAGACGCCGGTTTGTCCTGTCCATGGCCAGAGTATGCTGAGTCAGATCGTTTGTACCTATGCTGAAAAAATCCACCTCTCTTGCCAGTTCACCGCTGATCATGACGGCTGCCGGTGTTTCAATCATAACACCTACTTTAATATTTTGGTCGTAAGCGGTTTTTTCTTCCTTTAATTCATCCTTTGCCTTTTGCAACACTTTCTTGGCAGCTATCACTTCCTCAAGAGATGTGATCATCGGAAACATAATGCCAAGATTGCCAAAAGCTGACGCACGAAGAATAGCACGAAGCTGAGTTTTAAACATTTCTTCCTTATCGAGAGAAATTCTTATGCCTCTGTATCCCATCATCGGATTGCCCTCTCCGGAAAGATCCAGACTTTCTGCCTGTTTGTCCCCTCCCAGATCAGCTGTCCGTATAATGACTTTTTTCATTCCCATAGCTTCTGCTGCCAGCTTATATGTCTGAAACTGCTGTTCCTCTGTAGGCATACGTCCTCCTGACTCCATGTAAAGAAATTCACTTCGGAACAGCCCGATCCCATTGGCATCATTTCTCAATACTTTTTCGATATCCTCACGGTTTCCGATATTGGCACATACGTCTATTTTCTGACCGCTCTGTGTAATATTTTCCTTCCCCTTCAGCCGTTCCAGCGTTTCTACTTTCTGAAGATTCTGCTTTTTCTTTTCTTTCATCTTCTCCATTGTTGTCTGATCCGGCTCGATATACAGCTTTCCGTCAAACCCGTCAATAATGACCATCTTTCCTTCATAGTCCTTTTTCAGGGCTTCTCCGATTCCGATCACAGATGGAATCCCCTTTGTCCTGGCAAGCACTGCCGTATGAGAATTAATAGAACCATACATGGTAACAAATCCCAGAACCTTCGATTTATCCAGCCTCACAGCCTCACTGGGATAGAGGTCTCTGGCCGCCATGATAAATGGTTCATCCATAAACATTCTGTCTTTTCGGCTTCTTGACAGAATCCTTAACACTCTGGCGGCAACATCATGAATATCCGCTTCATGACCGCGAACATAACTTTCTGCTCTGGAAGAAAAGACCTTAAGAAAATTTTCTATGGAAACTTTAACCGCATACTCCGCATTCAGTTTCTGTTCTGTAATCGTGCGGATCACAGGATTGATAAACTCCTCGTCCTCCAGGACCATCTGCTGCATTTCAAATATCATCGCATTGGCCTCACCCAACTCGCCCGCTGACTCATCGTAAAGCTCCTGCAGCTCTGACGCTGCTCTTTTTCGCGCTTTCTGGAACCGGACCAGCTCTTTTTCCGCATCCTCTACATAAATTTTACGGATCTCTCTTTCACCCCTGTTAAAAAATACAAGACGCCCTATGACAATTCCTTCAGACACTCTTTTTCCTGTTAAAGTAATCATTCTTTTCTCCTGCTTTTCTAAACTTGTATATTACATTACTTTTACTTTACACGCTGGTGCCCTTCCAGTCAAGTCCTCAAAAATTGATGAGTCAAGCCATTGATCAAGATATTAAACTCCTGGTGATTCCTCAAAAAGCGGAGTGGACAGATATCTCTCTCCCGTGTCAGGAAGCACCGCCACAATAGTCTTTCCCTGATTTTCCTGCCGTTTTGCAAGAACCATGGCAGCGTGAAGGGCTGCACCGGAGCTGATGCCTGTCAAAATCCCCTGTGAAAACGCCAGTTTTCTGGACGCTGCATAGGCATCCGGCGTTTCTACTTTCACAATTTCATCATAGATTTCTGTATCCAGTATATCCGGAACAAATCCCGCTCCGATTCCCTGCAGACCGTGAGGTCCCGGCACACCGCCGGAAAGTACCGGAGAATCTGACGGTTCTACCGCCACAATACGGATATCCGGATTTTTCCCTTTCAGATAAGCTCCCGTCCCGGTGATAGTTCCTCCGGTTCCGACGCCTGCCACCAGGATATCAATTTTTCCATCTGTATCCTCCCAGATTTCCGGTCCCGTCGTTTCCATGTGTGCCTTGGGATTGGCCGGATTTACAAACTGTCCAAGTACAATTGTGCCTTCCATAGTGCTGGCAAGCTCATCTGCTTTTTCAATGGCTCCTCTCATTCCCTTTGCGCCTTCTGTCAACACGATCCTGGCTCCGTATCCCGCAAGAAGCTTCCGTCTCTCCACACTCATTGTCTCCGGCATAGTAAAGATTGCTTTATACCCTCTTGAGGCAGCCGCAGCAGCCAGCCCGATGCCGGTATTCCCGCTGGTCGGCTCTATAATGGTATCTCCCGGTTTGATCAATCCCCTTTTTTCCGCATCCAGCAGCATGGAAAGAGCTGCCCTGTCCTTAATACTCCCTGCCGGGTTAAACAACTCCAGTTTTACCAGAATCCTGGCTTTTAAATCTTCCTCTTTCTCTATCCTCTGTATTTCCATAAGAGGTGTTTTTCCGATCATTTCTTCCATACTTGTATATATTTTTCCCATAACTTTGTCTGCGCCGCCTAAATCCGGAGCTCTCCTTTCTTCATTGTTCATATTATCTATTCTTATTTGCTTAATACACGAAGCGCCTGTCCCAAGTCATCCAAAATGTCATCAATATGCTCTGTTCCAATGGAGACACGGACAGTATTTCTTTTAATTCCTGAATTTTTCAGCTCTTCTTCCGTCATCTGTGAATGAGTGGTGCTTGCCGGATGGATCACTAAAGATTTCACATCCGCCACATTGGCAAGAAGGGAAAAGATCTCCAGACTGTCGATAAACTGCCGGGTTTCCTCCTCGCTTCCCTTTACTTCAAAGGTAAAAATAGACGCTCCCCCTTTTGGAAAATCTCTTTTATAAAGTTCATGATAGGGATTATCCGGAAGAGAAGGATGATTGACTCTTTCAATCTGCGGATGGCTGCTTAAATACTCTACCACCTTACGGGTGTTTTCCACATGCCTTTCCACTCTAAGAGACAATGTTTCCAGTCCCTGCAAAAATAAAAATGCATGAAGAGGGGCTACCGTTGCTCCGGTATCTCTTAAAAGAACCGCCCGGATCCTTGTAACAAAAGGCGCATTTTTTGCAGCGTCTGCAAATATAACTCCGTGATAGCTTGGATCCGGCTGGGTCAGTGCAGGATACTTTCCGGACGCTTTCCAGTCAAATCTGCCTCCTTCTATGATCACTCCGCCAATTGCTGTCCCATGTCCTCCAATAAACTTTGTCGCAGAATGTATCACGATATCTGCTCCATGTTCAAAAGGGCGATAGAGATAGGGGGTGGCAAAGGTACTGTCCACCACAAGCACGATCCCGTGTCTGTGAGCGATCTTGGCAATCTTTTCCATATCCACCAGATTCGCATTGGGATTTCCAATTGTTTCCACAAAAAGCGCCTTCGTATTTTCCCGGATGGCTGCCTCCCAGGATCCTTCTTCATCGGGATCTACAAAAGTTGCCGTCACTCCCTGGGAAGGAAGTGTATGTTCCAGAAGATTGTAGGTTCCTCCATATATGTATTTGCTGGCTACAATGTGATCCCCTGCTCTGGTCAGATTCTGAAAGGTGTAGGTAACTGCGGCCGCGCCTGACGCCGTCGCCAGGGCTGCTGTTCCCCCCTCCAGAGCTGCCATTCTCTGTTCAAACACGTCCTGTGTCGAGTTCGTCAGTCTTCCATAAATGTTTCCAGGTTCTTTCAGAGCAAACCGATCCTCCGCATGCTGACAGCTGCGAAACACATAGGAAGTTGTCTGATAAATAGGTACTGCTCTCGCGTCACTGGCGGGATCCGGCTGTTCCTGTCCTGCATGAAGCTGCAATGTTTCAAAACGATAGTCTTTTCTCATGTTGTATTCTCCTTTTGTCTGTGTCTGATACAAATTTTAGGGCCACTTTATTTATAACATAATATATCAATTTAGTAGGATTTATGCGTAAATAAAAATTTCAAATATAATACATCATTCCGTCCTGCCGGGACTTCTCATATTCTTTTGCCAGATCATCCAGCGTTTTTTCTTCCAGAAAACTGTTGACCTGCCGGTCGATCTCATCCCAGACAAGACGCCGTATCGCTCTTTGCAGAGGGTCTGCCGGATTCCCGGAATCTTCCGCAATAGAAAAAGGGCCTTCCAAAGCTTCCAAAACTTCTTTTACTGTAATTTGTCGGGCATCTTTCGCCAACCGATATCCTCCGCCTGATCCTTTGATGCTTCTTACGATTCCTGCCCTTCTTAGCTGGCCAAATACCTGCTCCAGATAATTGAGGGAAATATTCTGTCTCCCGGCAATATCCGCCAGAGGAACAGGCGCATCTATCGTACTGACAGTCAGGTCTACAAGAGCGCGAAGACCGTATCTTCCCTTTGTTGAAACTTTCATATTTCTTTTGCTCCTTATATCTTTCGCCTTTTATTCCTACTAAACTTATATATATTATATGTTTTAAGTTATACTATGCTTTTTCCTGACTGTCAATATCTTTTTTCATCTTTTCCATTTCTTTCATAATATCTGAAATACGCACTTTTGCAGTCACGTCCAGGATGCAGTCCCATATCTGCTGCCATGTCCCCCTTGTAGGACAGACATCACAATCTATCTGGCAGTCTGCCGGGCGGGTCAGACATTCGACCGGTGCCAGAGATCCTTCCACAGCATTCAGCACGTCTTTTACATAAATTTGATCCGGGGAGCACTTAAGGGCATATCCCCCATGTGCTCCCCGTGTGCTTTCCACAATTCCTGCAGCCTTCAGAGACTTTACAATCCGTTCCAGGTACTTTTCCGACAGTGCTCTCCTCTGCGCAACATTTCCCAGACTCTCCAGCTTTCCATTGCCGGTATGCACTGCCAGATCCGCCACGATCTCCAGTGCATAAATTCCTTTTGTAGATATCTTCATAGACTATTCTTTCCCATTAAAGCAATAGGTACAGAGTTTGCAGGGTTCTATTCCAATAGAAGCAATCAGATCATCCAGCCTGTGATAGCGAAGTGTTGTAAAATTCTGCTGCTTCCGTATTGCCTCAATCATTTTTGCATAGCGGCAGCTGTCCGGATCTGTATACTCTTCCAACACCTGTTCGGAACAGTCCTCTCCCTCCATATCCCGGATCATCCTTCTTGTGATCAGTTCCATATCTGATTTGGAACGGGAGAAATTCAGATATTTACACCCGTACACAAGCGGCGGACATGCAGGGCGGACATGCACTTCCTTTGCCCCACTCTTATAAAGAAATTCTGTAGTTTCTCTTAATTGGGTACCGCGTACAATGGAATCGTCGATCAAAAGCAGTTTCTTATCCACGATCAGCTCCTTTACCGGAATCAGTTTCATGCGGGCGATCAGATTTCTCTGGCTCTGATTCTGGGGCATGAAAGATCTCGGCCATGTGGGGGTATATTTAATAAAAGGCCTTGCATAAGGGATTCCCGATTCGTTGGAATATCCAACTGCATGAGCAATGCCGGAATCCGGCACTCCCGCAACAATATCCGGATGCACACTGTCTCCGTCGCGTTTTGCCAACATGCTTCCGCACTTGTAACGCATCGCTTCCACATTGACTCCCTCATAGGAAGAAGTCGGATAGCCGTAGTATACCCACAAGAAAGAACAAATCCTCATTTTTTCTCCGGGCTGCGCCACTGTCTCCACATGCTCCGGCGTAATATAAACAATTTCCGCCGGTCCCAGTTCCTTGTAATCTGTATATCCAAGGTTAATATAAGCAAAGCTTTCAAAGGACACACAGTATCCATCTTCTTTCTTTCCTACCACAACAGGCGTTCTTCCATATTTGTCTCTTGCCGCATACAGGCCGTCTTTTGTCATCAGCATAAGCGTAAGGGACCCGTCTATCATATCCTGTGCGTACCGTATTCCTTCCACAAAGGAAGCCTTCCTGCAGATCAGAGAGGCCACCAGTTCTGTAGCGTTGATCTGCCCTCCGCTCATTTCCTGAAAATGAGAATGTCCGTCCTCATAAGCCTTTCTCAAAAGCTCGTCCAGATTGTTGATCTTTCCTACCGTAGTGATGGCAAAACTTCCAAGATGGGACTGGATCAGAAGCGGCTGCGGCTCATAATCTGAAATACAGCCTATTCCCAGATTTCCTTCCATCTCTTCCACATCCCGCTCAAACTTTGTACGAAATGGAGAATTTTCAATATTATGTATCGCTCTGCAAAAGCCCCCCTCTCCGTGAGCCGCCATTCCTCCGCGTCTTGTTCCCAAATGTGAATGGTAATCCACTCCGTAAAACAATTCCAATATACAATCTTTCTTTGATGCAACACCAAAAAAACCGCCCATGTGATTTTCTGCCTCCTTATTATAAAAATCAGTTCTCCTGTAAATACGTGTCTATTATAAAGGATAATTTTCGTATAGACAAGGTAAAATCTTTGGAAACTCCGGCCTGTCTCCATTGACTTTTCCTCTGATATATGTTAGTGTTAGAGAGTACAATTTCCAGACAATTCTGTAGATTGCACATATTCCAATTTATTTTTTTATTATTTTATGGAGGTAGTACAATGAACAAAGGTACTGTGAAATGGTTTAACAACCAGAAGGGCTATGGATTTATCTCCGATGAATCAGGAAATGACGTATTCGTTCATTATTCCGGACTTGTCATGGATGGTTTTAAATCATTGGAAGAAGGCCAGGCGGTAGAATTTGAGGTGACCGAAGGCGCAAAAGGACCACAGGCTGTCAATGTAGTAAAGCTTTAGTGGTTAAAAATTAATCGAGAGTAAGATGTACCTTTTATTTATTATAAATAGCAATTCCGATTTAGATATTTAAAAGCAATACATGCGAATGCGATTAAAAAGGCACCGGGACAGCATACTGTCCCGGTATTTTTATATTTCTATTCTTCCTCTTCCTCTATCAGTCTTAACCCTGCTGTGCTCGTTACAGGCAGCGAGAAAACAAGTGATTTAGCTTTTGTCTCCATTCCTGCCTCTTTCATAATCGCCCTCATAATTTCATTTTTTTGTTCTGTCTTTGTAACAATCAGAACAAGCTCCTTCTCCGATACCAGAGAAACTCCCAGAAACTTTTCTGCCCGCTTCATACCTACGCCTTTGGCATGAAGCACAGTGCCTCCTGCCGCCCCCGCTTTTCTCGCCGCATCCATTACCATCTCGTTATATCCCTGATTTGCAATCACAACAAGCAATTCATGTGTGGTCTCTTTCAATATTGTCTCCTCACCTTTCTCAAAATCCTGATTCTCTGTTAAAAACATCAGTTCTCGTTTTCCGCCAATACTGCTTACCGGAACAATAAATGCAATCCCTACTCCCGGCACATCAATCTGAAGTTCTCTTTGCAGACCTCTTTTCAGCATTTTCCATACACTGTCCGTCACTATACTTAAAATCACGGTTTTTTCTGCCACTTCCAGTCCCAGATAATCCAGCACCTCATCATTGGCCGTACCTTTTCCTAAGGTAACAATACTGACCTCTGCCTTATTTTCTTTATAAAATTCCAGAAATTCCGGTGCCCGCTTTCGATCTGTAATCGTTACCATCATAAATACTTCACTCATACACATATCTCCCTTTGCCATTTTTCATCTATAATTCGATGATTGCATCATCCGGAAGGGCATCCAGACCAAGCGCAGGCTCCATCTCTGACAATCCTTCCGTACTCTTTCCCTGCAGCTTATAGATCAACCCCATTACCTGTATAGTAATCAATGGTGTCATAGCCACCATAGCAACTACACCAAATGCATCTGTTACCACATCCCCGCCTACAGATGTACATGCCCCGATAGCAAAGGGCAGCAAAAACGTCGCTGTCATAGGGCCTGATGCCACACCACCCGAGTCAAAAGCAATAGCTGTAAAAATTTTCGGGACAAAGAAAGATAACAAAATCGCCGCCGCATAACCGGGTACAAGGAGATAGAAGATAGAGATTCCCGTGAGAACTCTCAGCATGGCAAGCCCTACAGAAACCGCAACACTAATAGAAAGCCCTGTCTTCATCGCATTTCCCGATATTGCCCCGTCCGTCAGCTCCTCTACCTGTTTCGTCAGTACATAGACGGCCGGCTCAGCAATAACAATGAAATATCCGATCAACATACCGATGGGGATAATGATCCAGCGATATGGAAGCTGCGCTATAAGCTGTCCCAAATAATTTCCGGCCGGCATAAATCCTACATTTACTCCTGTAAGAAATAGTACAAGGCCAATATAAGTATAAAAAAGACCTACAAGAATTTTAATGAGCGATCTTTTTTTGAGTCGCAGAGAAAAAATTTGAAAAAGCCCAAAAAATACTACTATAGGAAGTAAGGAAACTGCAATTTCCTGAAAATACTCCGGCAAAGCATGGAGAAATAACTGACCCAATTCCACAGAATCCCCTACCTCCGTAATTCTGCTGGCTGTGTAATATCCTCCGTCAGACTGGTAAATCATACCTAAAAGAAGAACCGCAAGAATAGGGCCGATAGAACAAAGAGCCACCAACCCAAAGCTGTCGTCTGCCGCATGCTTATCGCTTCGTATAGAAGAAATACCGATACCAAGGGCCATAATAAACGGGACTGTCATTGGTCCCGTGGTTACACCTCCGGAATCAAAAGCCACTGCAAGAAATTCCTTTGGAGTAAAAAGTGCAAGCCCGAAAACTACCGCATAGAATACCACCAGAAGAGGCGGCAGCGGAACAGAAAACAAAATACGCAGCAGAGCTACCACAAGAAAAATCCCCACTCCAACTGCTACTGCTATGACAATGACCATGTTCGGCACCGATGGTACCTGCTCTGCCAAAACCTGAAGATCCGGTTCGGATATCGTAATAATAAAGCCCAGAACAAATCCCAGAACCACCATGATCCAAAGCTTTTTTGATCTGGTCATACTGCTGCCGACCCGCTCCCCCATGGGGGTCATCGCCATCTCTGCCCCCAGTGTAAAGAACATCATTCCGATGACCAGCATCACTGCCCCTATTATGTACTCCAGCATAATACTGGGTGACATAGGCGCGATTGAAAAGCACAGTAACAGCACGATAACCATAATTGGCACAACTGCACTTACTGCTTCTTTACATTTCTCTTTCAAATTTTGTTTCAATTCTATCCTGTGAAACTTTGCTTCTGTGTGTGATAGATTGCTTTTGCTCAAAAAACTGCCCCTTTCTACTTTATTGCTGCATCTGCGTTACTTCCCACGCAATGCTGTCAATCATTTTTCGTTGTATCCGGAGAAATTCGCAGGCATCCTCAAAGCCAAGTCTTTCCAGAATCCTTCTGGCCGCCTCGACTGCTTCCTTATGTTGTATCACACTCAAAGAATCTCCCTTCTCTGTAAGAATGACGATCTTCTGTCTCATATCCTGTCCGTCCACCTGGCGTACAATAAGTCCTTTCTCCTCCATATGGTTCAGCATCCTGGCAATTCTTGCTGTACTGACATCCAGCGCTTTACTTAACTCCTTAGGATAGGCGCGTTTTCCATGCTCAGACAGATATCCCAGTACAAACATTTCCCCATGTATTGCTTTAATCAGCTGCTGATTTTCCGGAATATGACACAATACCATTTCTGTATCAATAAATTCCTCTGCCAATTTGTCAAAACACATACAAAATCACCTTTCATTTTACTAACCATGTTAGTAATTATATCGGATTTTACACTTGCCGTCAAACCGCTCACCTCATTCTTCGCACAATCTTAACATCAGGCCTCCCTTTTATCACTCTCCGGTCCCCTCAAAGTATCCTTCACAGATAAAATGAGACTGTGCATATACACAGTCTCATTTACTGATTATTTTTCGATTCTTTTACTAAACATTTGCCCGGTAAGCCTCATCGGCAGTATATACATCAAATCCGCTGCCTTTCAAAATATCTATCACTCTTCCCGGATCATCGCTTTTTAAAACTGCAGCCGCATCACTTCCATTTGCGAAGGCATACATATACTCAATATTGACTTCGCCATCGACCAGCTGATGCATTGCCCTGCTCAAAGAGCCTGTTGCATGCGGTACTCTAAGAGCAACCACATCTGTAAGCATTGCTGTAATGCCTGCTTCTTTCAGAACTGCTCTTCCTTTATGAGGTTCTGATACGATCATACGGAGCATACCATATTCAGAAGTGTCTGCAAGACTTAAGGCCACAATATTGACACCGCCTTTTGCCAGTGTGTCAAGCACTTCGTCCAGACGCCCTTCTCTGTTTTCCAGAAATACTGATAACTGTTGTACTGTATTACTAATACCCATGATATTCCCCTCCTTCTTACATCTGCCTGTTGTCAATCACACGTTTGGCTTTGCCTTCGCTTCTCTGGATCGTCTTAGGTTCAACTAGTTTCACCCGTACAGACACTCCCAGCGCCTGCTTCAAAACTGCGCCGACTTTATTTTTCAGTTCATCCAGCTTCCGGATCTCATCGGAGAAGTACCGTTCATCTACCTCTACCATGACAGTCAGAACATCCATATTATTTTCCCGGTCAACGATCATCAGATAGTGAGGAGCTACTCCGCCGCCCATAGACAGAAGTGCCGTTTCAACCTGAGTCGGGAATACGTTGACACCGCGGATAACTTTCATATCATCAGTACGTCCTGTAAACTTGCTGATCCTCGGCAGTGTTCTGCCGCATTTGCAGGTACTGTGATCAATACTTGTAAGATCTTTCGTGCGGTACCGAAGCAGAGGCATTCCTTCTTTGGAAAGTGTTGTAAATACAAGTTCCCCTGTCTCTCCATCTGCACATGGTTCTTGAGTTGACGGATTGAGTATTTCCGGATAGAAATGATCCTCATATACATGAAGACCTTCATGGTGGATGCAATCCAGCGCAACACCCGGTCCGGTAATCTCACACAGGCCATAAATATCAAAGCAGTTGATATGGAGAATATCCTCTATCTTTTTTCTCATCTCTTCTGTCCATGGCTCAGCGCCGTGAATACCAGCTTTCAACTGCATATGATCTACAAGGCCTGCCTCCTGAATAGACTCTGCAAGATAAACAGCATAGGACGGCGTGCAGGCAAATGCTGTAGCGCCGAAATCTTCCATACACATCATCTGACGCTGTGTGTTTCCTGCCGACATTGGAATTGCCATTGCTCCCAAAGCCTGTGCACCCAGGTCCAGTCCCATTCCTCCTGTGAAAAGTCCATAGCCGTAGCAAACATGGATACGGTCTTCTGCTGTAAGACCCGCCATAGTCAGCGCTCTTGCTACACATTCTCCCCACACCTCGACATCTTTCTGGGTATAGGAAGCAAGGGTCAGCTTACCTGTTGTTCCGGAAGTTCCCTGAACACGGGCAATCTGCTTTTGCGGAACTGCAAGAAGTCCAAATGGATAGTTGTCTCGCAGATCTTCCTTTGTTGTGAAGGGAAGTTTTCCAATATCTTCAATTCCCTTGATATCCCCTGGCTCTATACCGAGGTCATCCATTTTCTTTCGGTAAAATTCCACATTATTGTATACTCTGTGCACCAGATCTACCAGTTTTTTACTCTGCAGGGCTGACATTTCATCCCTGCTCATACACTCAATTTTCGGATCTCTGATCCTTTCCTGCCAATTTTCTAATGATACTCCTGCCATATTTATTTTACTCCTATTCTTAATTTCTTCTGGTATAAAACCAGTTCTAAAGATCGGATTCATCTACTGTCTTCACATTTGCACTCTTAAGAATGGAAGCTGCTTTTTGATAATCGTCTGTATTAAATACCAGAACCGGAGCGCGTCCTTCGCGGATTACAAATGAGTAGATGTAACTTACATTGATGTGATTCTCTGCAAGTATTGCCAACATCTGATTGAGATTGCCTTTTTTATCTTCCAGCTCTACGCCGATCACGTCGCTGACTCTTACAACAAATCCCCGTTCAGTAAGATAACCCTTCGCCTCTGCTGGCTTATCGACTATGAGACGAAGGATACCAAACTCCGGAGTATCAAAAGACGCGACCGCCCGGATATTTACATGAGCTTCTGTAAGCCTGGATGTAACTTCCATAAGGCTACCCGGCTTATTCTCCACGAATACTGATAGTTGCTTTAGCATGTGACACCTCCTTCTTGGTTCCTTTAATTCTATATCATCTTGAAACAAGGTGATATCCCACATCGAATGCGGCTTTGTTGATCTCAATGGTCTTTGGTGGTACAGTACTTTCAATTACCTTGTACCAGTCTTCCTTTGAGAAATCCATATGCTGTGCCGCCACACCCAGTACGATCATATTAAACACTTTCGGATTGCCCAGTTTTTTAGATTCTTCTGTAGCATTCACCGCATAAACCTTATGGTCTTTTTTCAGCTCTTCCAGAATACCTTCCGGATATTTGGCTGCTCCGATCACCACCGGCATGGGATCGATCCTCCAGTCATTGATAACAAGTGCTCCGTCCTTTTTCAGGAAATGAGCATACCGCATTGCCTCTAATCTTTCAAAAGCGATAATGACATCCGCCTGGCCTTCTTCTACAATAGGCTCTGCCACTTTTTCTCCATAGCGCACAAAGGTCACAACACTTCCGCCTCTTTGGGCCATTCCATGTACCTCTGACAGCTTTACGTCATATCCCCCTGCAATGGCAAGTCCTCCCAGAACTCTGCTGGTAAGAAGAGTTCCCTGGCCTCCGACGCCTACGATCATAATATTTTTTACTGCCATTATCTGTCACCTTCCTTTACTAATTCAATCGCACCAAACTTGCACAGAGAATCGCACAGTCCGCATCCGGTGCACATCGTATCGTCAATATGGATGGTTCCATCTTCATTCTTTGTCATAGCCGGACATCCCGGTTTCATACACATTCCGCACTTCTTACATTTATCCGGATGTGCAATATACAGAGGTTTCTTCTCCTTTGAAAGGAGAACGCACGGTGTCTTTGTGATAATAACGGAAACTTCATCCCGTGCTACCTCTTCCTTAATTGCCTTTTCCAGTGTTTCAATATCAAACGCATTGATCTCCTGGACATGTTTTACGCCGAGGGCGCGGCAAAGTCCCGGAATATCGATAGCATAAGTAGGATCTCCCTGAAGCGTTTTCCCTGTTGCGGCATGATCCTGATGCCCCGTCATTCCCGTTGTGGAATTATCCAGGATAATGACGATTCCTGTAGCCTTGTTGTACATCATATTCATCAGGGAATTAACTCCTGTATGTAAAAATGTGGAATCGCCGATCACTGCCACCCAGTTCTTAATGTATTCTTTCCCCTTTGCCTTCTCCATACCATGAAGGGTGGAAATGCTGGCTCCCATACAGACAGTGGTATCCACAACACTAAGGGGCGCCACTGCTCCCAGCGTATAGCATCCGATATCTCCCGCCGCATGGATTTTCAACTTATTCAGCACATAGTATACACTTCTGTGAGGACATCCCGGACAGAGGATCGGCGGACGTCCCGGCACTGCTGCAGGAGCAGAAAGCTCCAGATTTTCATGCAGAATTGCCTCCCGGATCATATTGGCACTGTATTCGCCCTGAACAGTGAAAATCTCTTTTCCCACTGCCTGGATTCCCCAGGATTTCACCTGTTCCTCGATAACCGGATCCAATTCTTCTACAATATATAGTTTCTCAACCTTGGAAGCAAATTCCTCGATCATCTTTCTTGGAAGCGGATTCACCATACCAAGTTTCAGAACGGACGCTTCCGGCAAAGCTTCTTTTACATACTGGTAAGGAATCCCGCTGGTAATAACGCCGATTTTGGTATCTCCCATCTCCACTCGGTTAATTGGCAATCTATTTGCTTCTTCCGCAAGTTCATTGTTTCTCTTTTCAATTTCCACATGACGTCCCTTTGCGTTGCCGGGCATCATAACATTTTTTGCAATATTCCTCTCATAGGGTTTATCCGGGATTTCTTCTCTTTCATGAAGCTCTACGATTCCCTGGGAATGTGCCAGCCTTGTTGTCGTACGGAAAACAAAAGGACGGTCAAATTTTTCACTTAAATCAAAGGCCATCTTCATAAATTCTTTTGCTTCCGAACTGTCGGACGGCTCCAGAACAGGAAGCTGCGCTGCTCTTGCCACCATACGGGTATCCTGTTCATTCTGGGAACTGTAAAGTCCCGGATCGTCTGCCACAATAATAACCAGCCCTCCGTTAACTCCCATATAAGAAACGGTATAGGCTGGATCTGCTGCTACATTAAATCCTACATGCTTCATACAGGACATAGCTCTTGTCCCGGCAACAGAAGCTCCGATCGCCACCTCGGTTGCCACCTTTTCGTTAGGTGACCATTCGCAGTACAGATCGTCTTTGTACTGTACCAGATATTCACTGATTTCTGTGCTCGGTGTTCCGGGATAAGCAGCTGACACCTTCACTCCCGCTTCGTATGCTCCCCTGGCAATCGCCTCGTTGCCGAGCATGATTACTTTCTTTGACTCTGACATTTTATAGTCCATCCTTTCTCAAATCTGTTACTCTCTTTGCCTTTCCCTCAAATCTCTGAAGCGAATAAGGCGCTACCAGCTTAATCTGAGTGGCAAGTCCCAGCTGGGCTTTCAGCCCTTTCTTTATTCTTGCCTCCAGCTCGCTTAACATGGAGTAGCTGTCAAGCAGTCTGTCATCTACAAGCTCTACTGTGATCGTCATAACATCCAGTCGGTTCTTTCTCTCCACAAGGATTTCATAATGAGGTCCGATCTCCGGAATCTGGAAAAGTACTTCCTCTATTTGCGTCGGGAATACATTGACTCCTCTGATGACAAGCATATCATCTGCACGTCCGGAAAGATTTTCCATGCGGACCGTTGTTCTTCCGCATTTGCACGGTTCATACATCAGCCTTGTAAGATCCCCGGTACGGTATCTCACAAGCGGAAGAGCCTCCTTCCCAAGACAGGTAACAACCAGTTCCCCCTTCTCTCCCGGGGGCAGAACTTCTCCGGTTTTTGGATCAACAATTTCCGGAATAAACCAATCCTCATTGACATGCATTCCCGCAAGCTGCTCACATTCTCCGGCCACTCCCGGCCCGCACAGCTCGCTCATACCGTAATTCTGCGTGCACAGGAACTGTTCTCCCCATACCTTGTGCATTTCATCCCGCATAGGTTCCGTCATTCCTTCTCCGCCAAACAGACCAATATGTACGTTAAGATCCTTTGCGGGGTCTATTCCTCTTGCCCGGATTTCCTCTCCTAAATGCAATGCATAGGACGGTGTTGCCACAAGCAGTGTTACTTCCATATCCTGCATAAACATGATCTGCTTTTTTGTATTTCCTGATGACATGGGAATCACTGATGCGCCTATCTTCTCCAGTCCGCCATGCAGACCCAGCGCTCCGGTAAATGTTCCATAGCCGAAAGAAATCTGTGCCACATCGTCCGGCGACGCCCCTCCCATACAGGCAATACGTGCAACATTATTCAGCCATACATCCAGATCATGCCTTGTGTAACCTACAACGGTCGGCTTTCCTGTTGTCCCGGAACTTGCGTGGAATCGTACAAGATCTTTTTTGTCCACTGCAAAAAGTCCCATCGGATAATTGTCTCTGAAATCCGCTTTATATGTAAAGGGCAGTTTCGTCAGATCTTCCAAAGTACGGATATCCTCCGGCTTCACCCCTGCTTCATCCATCTTTTTTCGATAAGGAGCAACCTTCTCATAAATATAATGAACTGTCTCTTTCAATTTTTTTAACTGGATTGCTTCTATTTCACTTCTTGGCAGAGTCTCTTCCTTTGCCCAAATCATGACTGTTCCTCCTTTTTTGAGAATCTTGATCCTTTTGTAGTACTTTGCCCTGCCCCTCGAACTCTCCGAGTTCTCGTTCACGGGCTTCGCCCTATAGAAATACAAGACGCCAACTCCGCCTGCAAGCAGGCGTTTTGTCTTCTTGTATTTCTGCACGGCTCATTGCCTACGCGGATATTATAGCACATTACTTTCGCGAGTTAAAGCATTAATTTGCGAAAAATATTTTTTTTTGTAATAGTGCTAATATATATCAGCTGTAAAATTTTCCAGAACAGGATTGTTTTAAAATTTCCTTTCAACCACAAAAGAGAAAGCCAGCGGCTTTCCCTCTCATATCCGTTTCACAAAATCAGTTCGTCCCGTCATGATGCTTACAGGCATATTCTTCCAACTTAACCTTGATCACTTCCACCGCATTGATCCACTTTTCATCAAAGTTATCAAAGTCCTTTCCCGTCTGGTGACGCATAATTACTTTCAGACCGTACAGTTTTTCCTCCGGTGTCTGCATCATTCTTGCTTTCCCGGTTCCGATCAGGCTGGCAAAATAATAACTGTGATCACAGGGCTTTTCCGCTTCCATCAAGCCATGGCGGCAATCAAGCTCCACGCAAACTTCCGGCTCCTCCCGAAAGGTTTCAATCTTGCGTCCCACCTTTGCGCTGTGAAAATAGAATACCGGTTGGCCGTCCTCATATTCACAGCCGAAATTCATGGGAACAATATAAATCTTCCCCTGGCTTTGCATACCGATCCGACACACCTTACATTCCTTTATAATCTCCTGAATATCTTTTAAATCTTTGATCTCACGTTTTGGTCTTCTCATGTTTTCCCCTCCTATTCCGGCGTATAACGGTTAATATCATTCTGGATCAGACAATAGTTTACAATATCCAGATTAAGAATGCTTAAGATCAGATACAGAATACTGTTATCCGTTACATCCGGAAATACCTGAAACGCTTTTCCCATCTGGTAATTCCAGTAATACCCGTAAATGCCGCATGTAATAATTGTAAAGAGAATGACCATTCCTCCGTCTGTATTCCACCTCTGGGGATTGATTCTCCTGGCTGTCTCATTGATCTGATACATCCAGTAAAACATATAAATGCCGCATGTGATGATGGCGAATACCACACATAGCCCAATATTTCTTCTCTGCATATCCTATCCTCCAAAAAAAATTGTCAGTGCTATTATACTATCCCTTTCTTCCTCTTACAAGAGGGACGCAGATCACTTTTTAAATATAAGCACAGGCAGAGGAGGATGATTTTTCCTGTTATAGTATTCCTGAAGGATTACCGTATATTCTCCGGGAGAAAGCTCCTTTAAAAAAGCAAGTAAGGTTTCTTTTTCTTCAAATCCCGTATCTCCGCCACTGTAAATGCAAAGGCTCATAAAACCTCCATGTTTCAATATCTCAAGTCCTTTTTGAACAGCTGCAACGCTTGTTTTGGCGGCGGTAGCAATATTGTGATCTCCTCCGGGCAGATATCCGAAATTAAAACAGATGACATCCATACTCTCTTTCTTTGCATACCGATCCATCTGTTCATGTCCATCCAGGATCAGTTTTGCCCGGTCTTCCACACCATTTTCTTTCAAAAGCGCCTTTGTCATATCCAGCGCCTCCTTTTGAATATCAAAAGCAAGAACCTGCCCCTGTTCTCCCGCCAACCTTGCAAGAAGGAGGGTATCATTCCCTTTTCCCATAGTCGCATCAATATAGTTTCCCTCCCGCGGTGCCAAAGACCGGATCAGAGCATGACACCAATCTGTAATCCGGGAAAAATTTTCACATCGATTCTCTGTCATATTCTTCTTCCTTTCACTGCAACTCTTCTATAAGAATACCCCAACCACTTTGGAAATACCAGCCATTTTCCAAATCTGCGGTTGATTTCCCTTCTTCCGTGACGTATTATAATAAGTGGGAGTATATAGATGGATTTTTCAAGGGGAGATGTATATGAAAGACTGTACTTATTATGATCTTCTTGGTGTTCCTATGGATGCAGACGAAAAAGAAATCGCAGACGCCAAGAATTTTTTAGTGAAAAAAATGCATCCGGATGCTAATGTAAATTGCAGCTTTGATACGACTTCTTATATACAAAATGTGCTGACTGCTTATCGGATTTTAAGCGATCCTAACAGCCGGCGGATTTACGACCGCCGCATCAGAAATCCAATCCGAAGAGAGACAGCGGCCGAAAGAGCTGAGGAGCAAAGCAGACCTCTGTCCCCTAATTTTGCTCCTTACTGGGAAGCCGGCAACAAGCTGAACGGCCTGGTGAGCGAAAGCGCTCTTCTTTTGAAACCGAAACGTTTTGGCAGACAGGAGCCGGATGAGGAACGGCTGACGGCTATTGCCGGTGAGGCTTATCCCCACATACAGGTTCTGGAACAGGGTGAAATTCCCCGGCAATACTGGTTCTCTCACGCTATGAACTGGCTGCTGTTCCAGTGGAGCCAGAACAGGGATCTTCCTTATGCGCTTCTTTATTCTATGTATGACAGCTATCTGGAACAATGTAAATCTGCTTTGGAAAAACGGAAAATCACCAGCCAGGCTTCTTTATTTTTAAACAACCTGGATAAGCTCATTACATACAGACAATTAGGTTAAAAAATTTTTCTCTATTTCCAGCTGTACCAAGAGCTGCCGCTTTAATGCGGCAGCTCTTGGTTATTCAATAGGAAACTCTTTGTTCCGAAGTTTCCGTCCTGCAGGGCAGATCAATGATGACTTCAAATCCTCCATATCTGCTGTGTCCGATCTGCATGGTTCCTCCATGCACCTGTGCAATCTGCCGGACAATCAGAAGGCCCAGTCCATGACGCTGTCCCGTCACGTTTTCATCGCACATCATATAATGGGGCTCATGGTTCAGTTTCTCCAGCTGTTCTTCTGTAATTCCCTGACCGTCGTCTTCCACCCGGATCCGGCATCGGTCCTTGTCTTTCTCTACCGTTACATAAATGGAACATCCCTCCGGGTTATGATTGATGCTATTCTGAAGCAGATTCCCGGCTGCCCGCCCGATCAGCCCCTTGTCAGCCTCCACCAGACAGATGCCAAGGGAATCCTCTGTCAGCCATTGTATCGGATATTTCTCCTCCGGATCTGTATTGATAAAATCCACTACCGTCTGTCTCACAACCGCAACAATATTTATTTCCTCCAAATCAGTAGGCTGCATATTGTATTCCAGCTTAGAGGCAAGATTCAGGTCATTGACAAGATTTTTCATCCTCTGGCTCTGGCGGCAGATCACATCCAGCTCTTTTTTCTGTCGGTCCGTAAGATTGGCATCTCCCAGAAGATGTCCCGCATATCCCATGATCATGGAAAGCGGCGTTCTGATATCATGGGATACCCCGGCAATCCAGTTTGCCCTTGCCGTTTCTTTTTTCCGCAGTTCCCTGTTCCTGGACTGAAGAATCTCAGAAGCCTGATTCAAACTGCCTGCAATATCAGAAAGCAGCCCTTTCTTGGGAATATAGGCTGACCTGCCCTTTGCCAGATTCTCTACCCCTTCCACAATAGGCCCCACAGATTTCAAAAGCTTCATATCTGTAAAAAGATAAATAAATATTACAATTCCGATATTCACAGCGATCATGATAACAGCAAATGGAACGGCATATTTGACCATATTATAATCCCAGGCGGGATAAAGATGTTTCCAAAATGTCTGCTTTTGATATCCGATAATCACAAGCCCTCCATCTGCTGCTGCCGGGAAAGTGGGGCTGTCCTGGAAGCAGCCCCTTGTCAGTTCTGCTGCCATGGAAGGAGTACAGGTCAGCGGCATCTCTTCCGGAAGATTGTCGGTATGCCACAGCACTTTCCCCGTTGCATCTTCAGCGAAAAAAGCCCACACATGTTCCTCTTTCAGCCTGTTCTCTATCTCCTCCGGCAAGCGATATCCGTCTGCAGTCTTCGTAAGCCCTGCCGCCACCTCTTCTGCCGTACTGTAAGGACGGCCATTAGACTGAAAGCCGTATGTTACACTAAACAGAACAACAAGATTTAAGATCGGCAGAAGCCCAAATACACAAAGCAAAGTCAAAACAAGCCTTCGAGCTAATTTTAATACGTTTTTCATCTTACCGCTCCCCTCTGCCCATCCTCCGTCATCAGTTTATATCCCAGCCCCTTCACTGTGATCAATGATGCCGGATGAGACGGATCTGCCTCAATCTTTTCACGGATACGCCGGATATGGGCCATCAGAGAATTTTCATAACCATAAGGATTCTCACCCCAGGCCGCCTCACACAAAGCGTCAATGGTCACGATCCTGCCCGCGTTCCGGTACAGGGCCCCGAGGATTTCAAACTCCTTTGCGGTAAGAGCAACCTTCTCCCCATCCTTTAAAACTTCTGCCCGGTCAAAGTCAATCTGACATCCTTTCAGCTCGACAAGGGGATTCTCATTTCTATAGCTCCGTCGAAGGATAGCTCCTATCCTCAAAGTCAGTTCTCTGGGTAGAAAAGGCTTGACCAGATAGTCATCCGCCCCAAGTCCCAGTCCCTTGAACTTATCTTCATCCTCCCCGCATGCGGTGAGAAAGAGAACCGGATAGTCCTCCATCTCTCTTAACTTTTCAAAGAGAGAAAAGCCATTTCCATCCGGCAGCATCACATCCAGAACAGCCAGCTCCGGATGGAAGGAACGGGCCGTCTCCACCGCCTCCTTCTGGGTGGAAGCAGTGCGGATACTGCTATAGCCCTCTTCCTTTAAAATAGAATATACCATATCTAAAAGTTCCTTCTCGTCATCCACAAGGAGGATCCGTTTCCTCTTTAAATATTCCTGGCCCATACTTTAAAGTCTTCCTTTCCTGTTTTTCTTTCCCAATTATATACCATATCCGGCACGATTGCGAAGAGATGCGGCAAATGTAAGGTAAATGTAAGGCAGGGGAAATGATGCTGTAAGGATGGAGCCCTATACTCAGATTATCAAAAGAAAAGGAGGCATCATATATGAATATCATTGAAACACACAATCTCACAAAGACATACGGAAGTTTCACAGCGGTTCACCGCCTGAACCTCCATATAAAGAAAGGAACTGTCTACGGTTTTCTTGGCCCTAACGGCGCTGGAAAGTCCACAACTATGAAAATGTTTCTCGGCCTTACCCGTCCTACAGCCGGAGGATTTCTGATCAATGGGCTGCAGTATCCAAAAGACCGGATGACAATTCTCAAAAATGTGGGATCGCTGATCGAGGAACCTGCCTTTTACGGGAATTTAAGCGGCCGGGAAAATCTGGAAATTATCCGGCGGATCCTGAAGCTTCCAAAAAATTCCGTGGACGACGCCCTGGAGCTTACCGGCCTGACCCAGTTTTCCAACCGTCCGGCAAAAAAATATTCCCTGGGCATGAAGCAGCGCCTCGGTCTTGCCGGCGCCCTCTTGGGAAGACCGCCCCTTCTCATTCTGGATGAACCTACCAACGGTCTGGATCCGGTAGGCATCCACGAGATCCGCTCTCTGATCCGTTCCCTTCCGGAGAAACTGGGCTGTACCGTACTGGTATCATCCCACCTTCTTCCGGAAATCGAACTGATGGCAGATGATGTGGGGATCCTGAACCGGGGCAGACTGCTGTTTGAAGGAAGTATGGAAAAATTAAGAGAGGAAGCTGCGATGAAGGGATTCCCTTCTGACAATCTGGAAGAAACTTTTCTCGCTCTCGTCGATGAGGACAACAGGAAACGGAGGCATATGCAATGAAACTTTCCATCGAACTTAAAAAATTAAAATCCACCGGATTGATTTTGGCCATCCTGACCGGAGGTATGGCAGCGGCGCTGCTCCCTGTTCTGAACACCTGGTTTCGCACGGAGCTTTTTACCTCTTTGCCTGATTCTCCCCTTGTCGTTCTTCTGGATGCCAACAGCCAGATGATGATCATGCTCAATCTGATCTTAATGATCTGCGGTTCCTGTATCCTGTACCACACGGAATATTCCGAACACGCCCAGCGCAAAATGCTTTCCCTGCCTATAACGCCGGAAAGTCTTTACCTGCAAAAAGCCGTGATTCTGATTCTTGGTCTTCTCTTTCTGCTGATCCTGGAGAGCAGCGCCCTTGTTTTCTGCACGGCACACTGGTTCACCATCACAGAGGATTTTTGGATATTACTTTTAAAAAGTGCACTCTACAGCGCGTTTCTTTCTCTCCCCAGTATCCTGCTCATGCTGCTGATCGCTTCTGCCTGCCAGAATATGTGGGTGTCCCTGGGAACCGGCGTCATTTTCCTTTCTCTGGCATCCTCCCTGACAGAAGGGCCATTTCTTCTCAGACTCTGTCCCTTCATCACACCCTTTCAGACACTGGTTCAGACAGAAGGAGAAGCTCTTTCCTACATCGGCGGCGCTGCTGCCGAAATCCTCATCCTGGGGATAACCGCTGTTATTTTTACTCGTAGAAGGAGGTACACCATATGAATATTCTTTCCCTTACCACAATGGAATTTTATAAGATCAAACGTTCTAAAATCCTGCTGCTTCTGACGGTTCCTCTTATTATTTTGTGGGTTCCCAATGTGATAAACGCCCACATGAGTGCAGAACCTGTCATGGAAGGAATTTCTCCGGCAAATAATTTTCTCATCCAGAGTTTTATGGGATACGTATGGTTCATTCTGCCAGCCAGCATTATTGTATGTACAGTCATGCTGCAGCAAATGGAGCGGACAAATCGGGGAATCCTCAAAATGCTGGCTCTCCCCCTTCATCCGTCCGCCCTTTCCTTATCCAAATTCAGTGTGCTGTTGTCTCTTACCGCACTGCAGTGTGCCCTTATGACAGGGTGTTACCTTCTCTGCTCCCGGATTGCCTCTGCATACACCGGCGCCGACCTGACCAGCCCTCTGGAGACAGCCCTGCCGCTTGCAGTTTCCGTATTTTTATCCTCTCTTCCTATGACGGCTCTGTACTGGACGCTGGCCGTAATCCTCAAGACTCCCGTCTTTTCTATGGTCCTGGGCCTTGCCACCATGGTTCCCAGCGTCCTTTTCATCAACACAAAAGTATGGTTTCTGTACCCGACCTGCTATCCGTTTTACGTAATTACGCAAAAATATGGGCAGCTGGCCGGTGATACTGCGCAAAAGATTGACCTTCTGCCATGGATACCGGCTGCTGCCTCTATTTTCATTCTGTGTCTCTTACTCTCCTGTCTCTTTTTCGGACATGGGGAAAAGAAACACTAAAAGTCAAAGAGTGATAACTGGTTGCTCTCCGGTATATCCCCGAAAAGTCCCAGATCGTTCATCAGATCGATCACTGTTTTACTTACCTTGGTTCTCTGCCGGAAATCGTCCCGGCTTAAATACGGTCCCTGCTCGGAAGCAGCTTCCACTGCTTCTGCCGCCTTATCTCCCATTCCTTCAATGCTGGAGAGAGGCGGCATCAGTTTGCCGTCCACGATCTGAAAACGGGACGCCTTAGCCTTGTAAATATCAATTGGCACAAACTCAAACCCTCTCGCGTACATTTCCTGTACAATGCGCATATCTTTCAGGGTATCCTGCTCTTTTTTGCTCAGGGAATCCTTCCGTCTCATGTAGTCGTTGATATAGAAATTCAGCTGCTCCTTTCCCTGGCACATTAACTCATAGGAAAAGGCGTCTGCACGGATACCAAAATACGCCGCATAATATGCCAGCGGATAATTGATCTTGCAGTAAGCGATACGGTATGCCATCATAACATAGGCCGCCGCGTGAGCCTTGGGGAACATATACTTGATCTGTTCACAGGACCAGATATACCAGTCGGGAACGCCGTGCTCCGTCATATCCTTTTTAAACTCCGGCCATTCCTTACATTTTCCTTTGGCCACCGCCCCTTTACGCACTCTCTCCATGATCGTAAAGGATTCCTCACTGTCCATCCCTTTGTTGATCAGGTACGTCATAATGTCATCACGGGTACAGATCGCCGTAGAAATCGTAGCCTTGCCGCTTAAGATCAGATCCTGGGCGTTATTCAGCCATACGTCCGTCCCGTGGGACAGACCGGAAATACGGATCAGATCTGACAATGTCTGGGGTTTGGTGTCCACCACCATCTGAATAACGAAATCCGTACCGAACTCCGGTATTCCAAGACATCCTACCGGGCAGCCCCCAATATCTGACGGCTTAATGCCAAGAACCTCTGTCCCCTGGAACAGGCTCATCACTCCCGGATCGTCCAGAGGGATCTTCGTAGCGTCAAAACGGTTGTCCGTCTCATTGTATTCATTTTCCATAGCCGGGGAACTGATAAATTCCTCCAGCGTCTTGATCATAGTCGGATCATCGTGTCCCAGAATATCCAGTTTCAAAAGGTTGTGGTCAATGGAGTGGTAATCAAAGTGAGTGGTTACGATATCTGTCCCCATATCGTTGGCCGGATGCTGGACCGGAGTAAAGGAGTTGATATTCTCTCCCAAAGGAAGGACTATAATTCCTCCCGGATGCTGTCCGGTACTTCTCCGGATTCCGGTACATCCCTGAACGATACGGTCAATCTCGCAGATCCGCTTTCTTGCCCCTCTCTCTTCAAAATAATTCTTTACAAAACCGAAGGCGGTTTTATCCGCCAGGGTTCCGATGGTTCCTGCGCGGTATGTCTGCCCGTCTCCGAAAATAACCTCCGTGTACTTATGCGCATTGCTCTGGTAGTCGCCGGAGAAGTTAAGGTCGATATCCGGCTCTTTATTTCCCTTAAATCCGAGAAATGTCTCAAACGGGATATCAAATCCGTCCTTCTTAAGCATTTCGCCGCACACCGGACATTTCTTATCCGGCATGTCCATCCCGCAGCCGCCGGCATATTTCCGCACTTCTTCTGAATCAAAGTCGCTGTAGTGACAATGGCTGCAGTAGTAGTGGGGACTTAACGGGTTTACCTCTGTGATTCCGGCCATGGTGGCTACAAAAGAAGAGCCGACCGATCCACGGGAACCTACCAGATAACCGTCTTCCACCGACTTCCATACCAATTTCTGGGCAATAATATACATCACGGCAAACCCATTGGAAATAATGGAATTAAGTTCTCTCTCCAGCCGTTCTGTTACCACTTCCGGCAAGTCCTCACCATACATTTCGTGGGCTTTGTTGTAACAGATATCTCTTAGCATCTGATCGGAGTTTGGAATGACCGGCGGACATTTATCCGGCCGCACAGGCGATATCTTCTCCACCCAGTCAGCGATCATATTTGGATTGTCAATGACAACTTCCCTTGCCTTGGCAGAACCAAGATATTCAAATTCTTCCAGCATTTCATCGGTCGTCCGGAGGTAAAGCGGCGCCTGGTCATCAGCGTCGGAGAATCCTTTTCCGGCCATGATGATCCTCCGGTAAACCTCATTTTCCGGATCCAGAAAATGCACGTCACAGGTGGCAACCACCGGCTTATTGAACTTCTCACCCAGGCGTATGATCTGACGGTTGATCTCCTTAAGATCCTCCTTGGACTGTACTTTGCTGATCCTCTCGCTGTCGATCATAAAGGCATTGTTTCCAAGCGGCTGGATTTCCAGATAATCATAGTAATTTACAATCCCTGCGATCCGCTCCTCTGATTTATCATCTAAAATAGCCTGATAGAGTTCTCCCGCTTCACAGGCGCTTCCCAGGATCAGACCTTCCCGGTATTTGGAAAATTCACTCTTGGGAATCCGGGGATGCCGGGCAAAGTATTCCAGATGAGATTTGGAGATCAGTGTATAAAGGTTTGTCCGTCCAATGTCGTTTCTTGCAAGAATGATGGCATGATAAGAGGGCAGCTTCTTCACGGCATCTGCATTGTTGGCGCCAAATTCGTTCAGGGCTTTTAAAGTATGGATCCCTCTTTCCTCCAGCATTTCCACAAATTTTACAAATATTTCCGCTGTAGCTCCTGCATCGTCCACTGCCCGGTGATGATTTTCCAGAGAAATATTCAGGGCCTTTGCCACAATATTCAGTTTGAACCGGGCCAGAGTCGGCAGAAGGATCCGGGCCATCGCCACCGTATCCACAGAAGTGAAATCCGGCTGGATTCCCTGACAGCGGCAGTTCTCCTCAATAAAACTGACATCAAAAGATGCATTATGAGCTACCAAAGCTGCGTCCCCCACAAAGGCGAGGAACGCCGGCAAAGCCTCTTCAATCCCCGGTGCATCAATAACCATGGCATCGGTGATACTGGTAAGCTGAGTGATCCTGAAGGGAATCGGCACTCTGGGGTTTACAAAGGTACTGAATCTGTCTGTAATTTTCCCTTTTTCCACTTTCACTGCACCGATCTCTATAATTTTGTCTGAAACAGGGCTGAACCCTGTTGTTTCAATATCGAATACTACATACGTATCCTGCACATTCTGTCCTTTTTCATGGACAGCCACATCGGTCAGATCGTCCACAAGATAGGCCTCTACTCCGTAAATAACCTTAAAAGGGTCATCCTTATCCAAAGTCTCTATGTAATGGTTTGCGTCAGGGAATCCCTGGACAACTCCATGGTCGGTGATAGCAATTGCCTTATGCCCCCAGTCGTGGGCGCGCTTCACGATATCCTTCACCTCGGACACTCCGTCCATATCGCTCATCTTCGTATGACAGTGGAGCTCCACACGCTTCTCCGGCGCTGTATCTTTCCTGGATACAGTAAAATCCGGAATCTTGCGTATGCCGGTCACAGAGCCGATGGTAAGCTCCCCGTCAAATTTATCAATAGTAGTGACACCCTTGATCTTCAGAAAAGCCCCCGGTTTGATCTCTCCCAGCATATCCGGCAGCTGTTCGTTGCGCACAAACATTTTTACCATAATAGTATCTGTAAAATCTGTCACTGCATACATAAGGATAGTCTTTTCATTGCGGATTTCCCGTGTGTCAAAGCTGATGACTTTTCCCCGAATGGTAATCTCGCCCATCTCGCCGACCACGTTCTCCAGCTCAATGGCCTCATCGTCAAACTCCCGTCCGTATATGATATTCGGGTCGTCTGATTTCCGGAAGGAAGAAAACTCCCGTTTGGGAAAGCCGCCGCCTTTTTGGAAACCTCCGCTTTTGCGTGGGTTCTCCTGTCCCGCCTTGCTCCGCGGCTCCTTGGATTTTGCCTGTTCTTCCTTCTTTTCTTCCTTTTCTTCCCCGGCTTTCTGCTGCCTAAGAAGCCGCTCTTTTCGAAGGGACTGATTTTTCTCTACAATAGCCTCTACTTCCTTTTGAAGTTTCAGCTCATTGTATTTCAGCTTGCTTTCCTTAGGCTTTTCATATATCACGCGCACTTCAACCGGTACATGAAAACGGTCGTTGAATACCGTCTGAAGAAGCTGGACGACTGAATCTTTTTTGCCTTCAGCAATGACTGTATCTTCCATTTTCAGGCAGAGGATATTTCCGTTTTCAAAAGAGTAGGTGGAACTTTGCAGCATATTTTTTTCCACCACGCTTTTTCTCTCCGCCTCCAGAAGCAGACTGTCAAAATATTCCCGCATCAGATTTTCCGGAGTATACTGCGCAGACAACTCATACTGTTCTCTTACTTCAATGCGGATCTTTGTTCGGGCAAAGAGCTGCTCTTTTATCATCGTCTCCACTTCATAGATCCGTTTTTTCTGTATAAGGTGACGGCTGAAAATGTAGACACGTATAAAATCCCGCGTGGAATTGGAGGCGACTTTTGTCACCTCCACTCCTTCAAACATCATTCTGATCTCTTCATTTACTTTTAAAGTAGGAAATACTTCAAAAAACGTTTTAGTCATTCCAGTGCATAAGCTCCCATCTAAGTGTGTCTAAAAGTTCCTCTTCTTTTACTTTTTTCACAACCTGACCTTTTTTGATCAGAAGGCCTTCACCGATTCCTCCCGCAATACCGATGTCTGCTTCCCTGGCCTCTCCGGGCCCGTTTACCACACAGCCCATAACAGCCACCTTCAGATCCAGAGGAATATCTGCCACCATATTTTCCACCTGATTGGCAAGTCCGATCAGATCGATCTTGGTTCTTCCGCATGTGGGGCAGGATACAACTTCTATTCCTCCCTTTCGCAGGCCCAGCGTGCGAAGGATCAGCTTCGCGCTTTTGATCTCTTCTGCCGGGTCTCCGGTAAGAGATACGCGAATGGTATCCCCGATCCCCTGGTTGAGAATAATGCCAAGACCAACTGCAGACTTAATATTTCCGGAGAGCAACGTCCCTGACTCGGTAATTCCCACATGAAGAGGATACGGACATACCTTCGCAATTTCCTCATGGGCTTTTACGCACATCAGAACATCGGAAGATTTGATACTGACTACCAGATTGTCATAACCCATCTCCTCGATCATATGTACCTTGTCCATGGCGCTCTCCACGATCCCCTCTGCCGTAACTCCTCCGTACTTTTCTACAAGAGGTTTCTCCAAAGAACCGCTGTTTACTCCCACACGGATGGGAATCTGAAATTCCTTCGCCTTGTCAATCACTGCCTGCACCCTGTCTTTAGAACCAATATTTCCCGGATTGATCCGAATCTTATCCGCCCCGTTTTCAATGGCTGCAATGGCCAGGCGATAATCAAAATGAATATCCGCCACCAGAGGAATATGAATCTGTCTCTTGATCTCTTTAAGTGCCTGTGCAGCCTCCATCGTCGGAACTGCACAGCGGATGATCTCACATCCGGCCTTTTCCAGACGATGTATCTGATCCACCGTACTTTTCACATCTTCTGTCTTTGTATTTGTCATGGACTGAATGGCAACTTTGTTTCCGCCGCCGATCCAGACGTCTCCGATTCTGATCTGTTTTGTCTCGTTTCTTGTCATAACATTTTCCTTCTTTCCTTTCATCTGGCCCTTTGCCACTAAAAGCCCTCCTGCCTTCCCGTAAGACATATGCTCCGGTATGACATAAAGGGCTTTTCTTTATACACCTGCTCTACTGTTTCTCGAATATCATCTGTTCTCCATACTCTCTCTCTGTCAGTGTAAGCTGCTGCTGATCTACACTGTAAGAAAAGGTAGTCGTCAGATTTGTCAAAGCATTCTGAAGGTTTTCTTCCGTATATGTTCCTCCGGATGCCTCTGCCGCCCGGGTAAGTTCCTCTGCATCTGCCCTGATAGCAATTGTCTTTTCTTCTTTGTCAATGGAACATCCCAATTCTACCTGTACATTGCCGGCCTCTCCAACCTCCGGAATATTTGCCGTCAGGGAATCTTTTCCATTTATCTCAAGAACCAGATCATTATCTTCACTTTTCCATGTCCCCTCCAGAGGATTGGAAGTAAACATACGTACCAGGAAGAAAATTGCAATCAGAATAATCACAATAGAGCTGACTGTCATCACAATTCTCCATAATCTGCTTCTTTCCGCTTCATTATTGTTTGCTATTAACATATTTCCTCAGTCCTCTCAGATTTCATTTTTCAATGAAACCCCTTTCTTAAAATTATATTTTGTTTTCTCTCCCCTGTCAACGGGATATCCTTTCACTGGTTTAGACACCTCATTTTTCTATTTTTCTCTTTTCGCGTCATTTGCGCAACATTTTGTTGAATATTGCCACCTTTCTCCAACTGGAAAATCGAAACTGGTAAAATATGGTATCACTACAAAGGAGGATACGGTATGTCATTTGCAACCAGACTAAAAACACTACGCGCCGAACACCATATGACTCAGAAGGAACTGGCATCACGCATGAACCTTGCCCGAACCACGATCACAGGATACGAAACGAAAAACCGCCAGCCTTCTCACGAAAAGCTGGCAGACATGGCTTCCATTTTCGGTGTAACTGTGGACTATCTCCTGGAAGATACCAATAATCCCCTTTTATCTTCTTCTGTACTGCAGACACAGCATGAGCGTCTCCTGGATGACAAAGTCATGAAGCTGTATCGTCAGCTTTCCCTTCATTCTAAGGAGGAAACTCTGCGTTATCTTCAGCTTCTCGAACTCTGGGAAAAGAACCAGGATTAGCTGTCCGCGTCTGCTTTCTTTACAAATCTGTCGTAAATATATTGATTGGCCGAAATTTCCTGACTGTCATCCAGGGGAATCAAACTGTCATCTCCATACTTGCGTTCCAGGGCCCGTGCGATCAGGTAATCACTTACCTGCGGGTTTTTCGGAAGCAACGGTCCGTGCAGATAGGTGCCGATCACATTTTTATATACAACTCCTTCATATCCGCTTTTTCCGTCGTTTCCCGACCCATACAGCACTTTCCCAAAAGGCTTGTTTCCATTAATATACGTTCTTCCCCCATGATTCTCAAATCCCACCACTGGCAAGTCAAAAAGGTCGCTTTTCAGCACAATGTTGTCGATCAGTCTGCCCTCTTCCTGCTCTGTATATAAGTCTACCAGATCGAGGCCTTCTATTATACCATCTTCCGTGCGGTAATATTTTCCAAGAAGCTGGTAGCCTCCGCACACAGCAATTACCACGCCGCCGTCTTCTACATAGTCTTTAAAATCTTTCTGAATAGATTTCAGCTTCTGGCATACGATCATCTGCTCTCTGTCAGACCCCCCTCCCAAAAGCACAATATCCAGTTTTGTAAAATCAATTTCATCGTTTAACTCAAACTCTATCGTTTCCGCCTCAATACCGCGCCATTTACAGCGCTGCATCAGGCAGGCGATATTTCCTCTGTCCCCGTAGAGGTTCAGAAGATCCGGATACAGATGTCCGATGGTGATTTTTCTTTGTTCATTCCCTTCCATTACTTCTGTCCCTCCAATTTCTTAAGCACATTTCTTGTACTGAAAAGCGCTGTATAATTTACCAGTACATAAAGGTTGCCGCACCCGTTTTCCACCCGTTCCAGAATGGCCTTTTCCACATCCTCTTCCAGCATGGACGGAATATCCACATACTTCAGACGAAGGCGCATATCCTGGCAGCGGATGCCGCTCACGGTGATGGAACCTACTGCTGTCTTTTTAAAACGGTCAAAATCCACATCCCACAGCCAGGACACATCAATGCCGTCCTGGGCATTGTCATTGATGACAATGATCAGATCTTTCAAAGACTCGTCCTGCATCACTGCAGAAATATTCTGATTAAAACCAGCCGGATTCTTGGCAAGGTTAAGCACAACCTTGGTATCTTTGATCTGGAACTGCTCCATACGGCCGTTCTCCGGATTAAAATGCTCCAGCATCGACTGGAAGTGAGCAAGGTCAAGTCCGGCTGTCCGCCCGGCTGCATAGGCCGCAAGAATATTGTATATGTTGTAAAATCCCCGGTAATTGGCAGTCAGATTCCTTCCTTCCACCTGGAAAGAAAGGGCGTTTCTGATCTCAATACCAGAAGCTGTATAGTCAATATCCGGTCTTTTGAAATCACACTGGCTGCACTTATAAATTCCAAGCTGGCTGTAATGATAAAACTCGTACTCCAAGGCAGCTCCGCATTTCTTGCAGAACCGTCCTTCCCGGATTTCATTGGAATCGCTGTCGTCCAGTACTTTTTCATTGATTCCGTAAGTAATGTACTCATTTCCCGCATCCATGGCAAGGAAAGCCGAAAGGGCGTCATCCCCGTTTACGATCAGCTTCATCTTCGGCGCGCTTTGCATCACTTCTTTTAAAAGATTCATGGTAATATCAATCTCGCCGTACCGGTCCAGCTGATCCCGGAACAGATTGGTAAGCACCATGTAGTCCGGTTTGAAGTGCGGAAATACTCTTCGGGTGGATGCTTCATCGACCTCTATACAAGCATAATCTGCATCCAGCCTGCCTGTAAGACCGGATGCCAGCACAAATGCAGCTGCCACTCCATTGAGCATATTGGAGCCGGTATGATTGCACACAACCTTATTTCCTTCTGCTTCCAGCGCTGCGCAGAGCATATTGTTGGTCGTCGTTTTTCCATTTGTTCCGCACACGACAAAAATATCTTTCCTCACCTGGGATGCCAGATCCTCCAGAATCTGCGGATATATCTTCAGTGCAATTTTCCCGGCCCAGGTCACTCCCTGTCGGTGAAAAATATGGACACTTAACTTTTCTGCTGTCTTTGCAGCCCATATGGCCGCTATTTTTCTTAAGCCCATTGATCTTATTCCTTTTCCTATTGTCTGCGGCATCGGCGCCGCTTTTCTTTATTTCCTGTACTATTTTACCTGCTGCCTGTCCACAAGTCAACCTTGCCATTTTTTGTTACAAAACAGCCTTGTTATATTATTCACAATTTTTTCCGGTTTTTCTGTGAAAACTTTGTGACCTATTGATATTTACTATTTTCTGCTGACATGATATGATACATGCAGAAAGAAGATAGATATATTTTTAACAATTACTTCTTTCTACATATTCTTCACAGCGTCCCAGGTACGCAGTATTCTCACAGCGGTCATGTCCGATAAAACTGCTGTGCAAGAATCAAAACCTTTTTTCATACAATAGAATCCTTTAAAACGGAAAACAGCTTCAGGTTTCGCCGCCTGAAGCTATTTTCTTGTTATTGAGCTCTATTGTTCTTTTTCAAGAATCCCCATCAGTATTTTCTCCGGTGTGATCGGAAGTTCACGATGCCAGATGCCAGTTGCATTAAAGACTGCATGTGCGATTGCAGGAGCGGGGGTGTTAATAACAACCTCTCCAATTGATTTTGCTCCGAATGGTCCTGTCTCTTCATAGCTGCTTTCAAATTCAACATGGAGCCGTCCCACATCCAGACGGCTTGGAATCTTGTACTGCATAAGAGAATCTTCTAATATTTTTCCGTTTTTATTATAAGTAATATCTTCATAGAGCGCCATTCCGATCCCCTGAGCCAGACCGCCTTCTGTCTGCACTCTGGTAAGATTCGGATTGACAGGGGTTCCACAGTCCACAACAGCTGTATAGTCAAGGATCTCCACTGCTCCTGTCTCCTTGTCAATCTCCAGCTCTGCCATACCTACCATGACAGGCGGAGGAGAGACAGGCGAAGAATGAGTAACCGTCACCTGAACCGCTTCCCGGTTACCGCTCATGGATTTCGTAGCAACCTGTCCGAGGGAAACGCTTGCAGAACCGTCTGCCATTCTTACATGGTCTGCTTCAAATACGACATCTTCTACAGCGCACTTCATTAAATCCGCTGCAATATGGCAGATCTTCTCTTTCAATTCCTTGCAGGCTTTCTCTACTGCCTTTCCCGTTACATACATCGTGCTGGATGCATAGGAACCGGAATCATAGGGAGAAGAATCTGTGTCAGCGCCATAAACAATAATATTGTCCAGGCTGCATTCCAGACATTCTGCTGCCACCTGTGCCAATGTAGTGTCACATCCCGTTCCCATATCCGCCGCTCCAATGGAAAGGATGTAAAAGCCTTCATCGTTGAGCTTGATCGTAGCAGAACCTACATCCACACCGGAAATTCCAGAGCCCTGCATTGACATGGCAACGCCTTTCGCACGGATTTTTCCATTGCCGGCATCCCAGGAAAGAGGCTTCTCATCCCAGTGAGTAATTTCTTTTGCTCTTGCCATGCAGCGGTCCAGTGCGCAGGCTGTCATTTTTTCATTGTAATAGGCCATGGCTGTCTGGCCTTCTCTTACCATGTTCTTCTCACGGATCGCCACCGGATCCATATGAAGCTTATCCGCCAGCTCATTGACGATACTTTCCACTGCAAAAATTCCCTGTGTCGCCCCATAGCCCCGGTATGCTCCTGCTGCCTGCACGTTGGTGTAGACAACATCATAGCAGAAACGGTAAGCTTCCATATTACTATTGTAAAGCGGAATGGATTTATGTCCGCTAAGTCCTACTGTCGTCGGCCCGTGTTCGCCATATGCCCCTGTGTTGGAAAGGGTATAGACGTCCAAAGCCCGGATCGTTCCGTCATTCATCGCTCCGATCCGCACCTTAACTTCCATCTCATGGCGCGGTGAACCGGCGATCTGACTCTCCTGCCTTGTGTAGATCAGTTTAGCAGGCTTACCTGTCTTCCATGTGACAAAAGCAGGAAATACTTCTGTTACACAGGACTGCTTCGCCCCGAAACCTCCTCCGATCCGTGGTTTAGACACACGGATTTTGGATTTTGGAATATCAAGGGCATTTGCCAGAATACGGCGCACATGGAAAATAATCTGCGTGGAGCTGGTTACATGAAGCCGTCCATAGGGATCCATGCAGGTATAAGTACGGAACGTTTCCATCATAGCCTGACTGTCGGCTTTCGTATGATATTTATGTTCCAGAACCACATCGCACTCATCCATTACCTTATCCACATCCCCGTGTCCATCCTTTGCTGAGGCACAAAGGTTGCGGGTGTTATCTGCCCCCACCGGACACAGAGCTTTCCAGTTATCCTCCGGATGCACAAGCACTTTATTGTCTTTTGCCGTACGGAAATCCAATACCGGCTCCAGTACTTTATATTTTACTTTGATCAGGCGCAGTGCCTTGTCCACTGCTTTCTCATCCTGACCAGCTACAATTGCAGCCGCATCTCCCACAAAGCGCATTCTCTGATCCAGGATCAGCCTGTCATAGGGGCTTGGCTCCGGATAGGTCTGTCCGGCCATTGTAAATCTCTTATTGGGCACATCTTTGTAAGTATAGATAACCTCAATTCCCGGAACCTTCATGGCAATATCCGTATTAATTTCCTCAATAAGGGCATGAGCATAGGGACTGTGCAGTATCTTTACTACAAGGCAGTCTCCGGGAGTAATGTCGTCGGTATAAACCGGCTGACCTGTCACAAGAGCCATAGCGTCTTTCTTTCGCACCGGCTTATTTACATAGCGGCAATTCATTCCTGGCACTTTATCCGGCATTATGCTTCCCCTCCCTTCTCCTGACTTGCATTTTGCTTCTTATATTCAATGTAGGCGCGGATTCCCCGAAGCTGTCCCTCATATCCGGAACATCTGCAAAGATTCCCTGCCAGATATTCTTTGATCTCCTCGTCTGTCGGATCCGGGTTCTCCCGGAACATGGCAATTCCATTCATCATAAATCCCGGATTGCAGAAGCCGCACTGTTCCGCCCCCTGATCCGCAATATAAGCGCCAAATCCTTTGGCCTCCTCCTGAAGTCCTTCCAAAGTAGTCACCTTATGTCCGTCTGCTCTGGCAGCTAAAAGGCTGCATGATAAAATCGGCTTATCATCCAGAAAAACCGTGCACAGACCGCAGTTGGATGTCTCACAGCCCCGTTTCACACTGTAGCATCCCTGTTTTCTCAAAAAATCAATCAGCAGCATATCAGCGGAAATTTCCGCATTCACCTTTTTTTCATTTATCCATAATTGAATCTGCATTCTTTCATCCTCACATCAAATTACTGGTTTACATTGCCTGGCGAGTCAGTCCTGCCATATAGAAAATAAACTTTCTTACAGAGCAAGAAGAGCACGTTTTGCCAGCACACCTGCAATCAGCTTTCTGTACTGCGCACTTCCCCTAAGATTTGTTCCTGTATCCACTGTCTCTGAAACATAGCTTCCGAACTTTTCGGCGCTCTCTTTATTGATCCCCTGAGAGAGGATTCCCTTTTCATCTCTTAAGCAGACTGCCTTCATAGGCCTTGCGCCGATCACACAGCGAATCTCATCTTCCACCTGGGATACACAGCAGGTCAGCACCGGAAAATCTGTCTTTGTATTTCTCTGTGAAAGGTACACTGCTTTGACCGGCTTTTTCGGGATCACGATCCCGGTCAGAATATCCCTGTCGTAAGGAAGAGCGGCAAATTCTTCCACAGAAATCCGTCCCCGCTTATACAGCTCTACCTGTGCATCAAGGGCCATCATTACTGTCAGCACATCGGAAAATCCGTACCGTCCGAAAACACTGCCGCCTACAGTCGCCATATTTCGGAACTGCACGCCTACGATGTGCTTCACGCTCTCCTGCAGCGCATTCCCTGTCCAGGCATTTAAGCCCGCATGCTGCTCCAGCTGGCGGAGCGTTACCATCGCTCCAATACGGTACTCCTTTTCATCCTCTTCTATCGTATCTAATCCCAGACCAGACAGATCAATGGCGGTTCCCACATTTTTCCTCTGCATCTTCAGCCACAGCATACCGCCGAGAACCACATTGCTTTTCTTCTGGTTCAGCTCATACGCTTCCTCCAGGCTGGACGCCTTTACATACTGCTTGATCGTTAACACACCTTTTCTCCTTTGCTTTTTTCTTTTTATTTGTTTTTCTTTTTCTCTGCAACAGAAAAGCACACCCCGGGGACCTTTTATTTTCAATCCGCGGCATGCGTCTTTTGCTGTACAAAAATTATTCTGTCACTTATTTAGATGATTTATTAGTTTGAATTATACCATAGCTTCCCGCTTCTCTTCCACAAGTTTTTTCAGCAATCCCCTGCATCCCTTCACTACATCCTCATATGTCCGGTCAAAATTCCCGGTATACCAAGGATCCACAATATCATCGGAACTTTGGGCAAATTCCAGAAGTTTGTACACCTTATGGGCCGGATCCTTTCCGATGATCCTCATAATATTCCGGATATTCCAGTCATCCATCCCGATAAGATAGTCATAATTTTGATAATCTTTCTTTGTCATCTGCACAGCGTATTTCCCTGTTGCTTCGATGCCATGCTGCCTTAACTTCTCCCGCGTTCCCCGGTGGACCGGATTTCCCAGCTCTTCCCGGCTGGTAGCCGCCGAGGCAATGTGGAAATGATCTCCCAGACCCTGCTTTTGTACCATGTCGCGGAATATAAATTCGGCCATGGGAGATCGGCAGACGTTGCCGTGGCAGATAAATAGTATTTTTATCATGTTCGCGTTTCTCCTTAAGTCCTCTTTCTTGATAATGTTGGCTTTGTATTACGATTCGATTCTTTCCACTTTAAGTAGTCTTGATATAACGTTTGAAGTATAGCATATCCGGCGCTGCTCTGCCATAGCCAAATCTATAAAACGCCATGGTTCGGCCTTGTATATCTTCCAGTTCGTCAATAACTTTTTCAATGAAAATAATCTATTTTCAAAAAACAACCTCATTGACATACATGCAGATTGCATGATACCATATACATGCAAAGTACATGTATGGGGGTGAGTTTTTGCCACGTAATAAGTATCCAGAAGAAACAGTTCAAAAAATATTGGACGCTTCTTTAAAATTATTTTTAGAAAAAGGGTACGAAGAAACAACTGTATTAGATATTATAAGCGAAATGGGCGGACTGACGAGAGGCGCTTTTTATCATCATTTCAAATCAAAGGAAGAAGTATTTGATGCTTTATGCGAAAAACTTTTTTATGAGAGTAATCCCTTTGAGATGGCAAAAAGCCACAAAGAACTGAACGGATTAGAAAAGTTGAAGTTCGTATTAAAAACATCTTTTGATGAAACAGAGCATCATCAGTTAAGTATGGCATCCATGCAGCTTATGGGAAGTCCAGCTTTTCTAAAAAAACTGATTGAAAGTAATCAGGAACTGGCGCCTATGTATCAAGAACTGATCGAGGAAGGAATACAAGACGGTTCAATTAAATCAGAACAGCCAAAATTATTAGCAGATTTATTTGTTCTTTTAACGAATTTCTGGTCGATACCTACGATATATCCCATGACTAATGATGAAGCATGGCAGAAATTTTTAATGATCAAATCGATCATGGATAATCTGGGGCTTCCAGTAATTGATGATGAAATTGTCAAGTTATGCAAAGAAAACGCTTAGCGCTGCACATGAAAATAAGATTGTCGAAAGGCAATTTTATTTTTAATAATATACATACATGCAACATGTATAAAAAGGAGGAAATTATGAGTATCTATATTAAGAAAAACAAGTTCTTATTTATCTTAACGATTTTAACCAGCGTAATCTCTTCTCTGGGGTATGTTTTTATGGCTGTCCTGCTTCAGCAACTATTGGATATCGCTATAGATAAAAATATCCAGCAATTTATAAGAATGGTTATATTTTCGATTATCTATTTTGTAGTGTTGGGATTTTCTCTTTATCTCCAATCGTTACTGAGCAAAAAAGTGATTTGTAAGATTATGCTTCAAATCCGCTCGGATGTTTTTCTAGGAACAATCAATCACAGTATAGAAGATTTTGAAAAGAAGAATACCGCTGATTATATATCTGTCGTTACAAATGATGTGAAAATGCTGGAGGACAATTTTTTACTCCCATTGTTTGAAGTAGTCCAATACACCGTTATCTTTATATCATCTTTCGTATTGATGATTTATTTTGACATCATTGTTACAGTTTGCGTAATAGCAGCGATTGCAGTTATGTTCCTTGTACCAAGTCTGCTGGGTGGAGCACTGGAGAAAAGACAGAATCAGTTTTCTTCAAAGCTGGCAGAATTCACAGTCAGCTTAAAAGATATTCTGTCTGGATTTGAAATTATCAAATCATATTCTATGTCAAAAACCGTAATACAACGATTTGATAAGGCAAATACCGAAACGATCAAATCTAAATATAGCGTTGACAGATTACTTGCACTAAACGAAGGGCTTTCTGCTTTCCTGGCCCTTATGGTTCAAATTGTGGTTCTATTTTTATCTGCTTACTTTATTATTGCAGGACGCATAACTGTGGGAACTTTATTAGGAATGGTACAAGTGAGCAGTAATCTGGCAAATCCACTTATTATGATATTTACAAATATTCCTAAGATGAAAAGCGTCCATCCTTTTGTAGAAAAGCTGGAAATCATATCGAAACATTCCATATCTCTGCCTCAAAACGAAAGTAAAGCCACATATCAATCTCATATAAATGCAAAAGATTTGTCCTTTTCCTATGACGGAACAACAGATATATTAAGCGGAATAGACTGCCTTATTGAAAAAGGTAAGAAATACGTTATTGTTGGGAAAAGCGGTTGCGGAAAAAGTACACTGATCAAACTTTTATCTGGTTATTACTCCACATACAAAGGCAAAATTTTATATGATGATACGGAATTTCATATGCTGGATAAAGATAGTGTGGTCCAGATGTCATCAATCATCCATCAGAATATCTATATGTTTGACGAAACCATATATGACAATATCTGTTTACATGAACATTATCCAGAGGAACAAGTTGAAAAAGTTATAGCGGACAGCGGATTGACCGAATTTATATCTGAGCTTCCAACCGGCTTGCAATATAGGGTCGGAGAAAATGGCTCTAATCTATCTGGTGGACAAAAACAAAGAATTGCAGTTGCACGTGCTTTGATCAGAAACAAACCTATTCTCATATTAGACGAGGGTACATCTGCCATTGATATGCAGACAGCATACGATATTGAAAACAGATTATTAAAAATGGAAGATTTAACACTCATAACAATTACCCATCATTTAGAACAAAATTTATTGGATAAGTATGATGAAATCTTTTATATGGAAAATGGTCACATTAAAGAAAGAGGAAGTTTTAATCACCTTATCAATACATCCTCTTGTTTTTCAGAATATTTTCATTTGAAGAAATAAAGGACAACAGAGAGAATGAAGACATCTTCTTTTAAAGAAGTCTTCAGACTACAATTCAACGCTTTAATGATGATAATCATAAAAGGCGCGTTGAAGCAAAAGAGAAAGTTGCTTGTCCGACGTTTCAAGCAGGAAGCGTTATTTTGTGAAATGGGTGAAGCAAAGCTGAATGAGCAAGGTAATGTTGATAAGTATTCTTGCGATACAACGACATTCCCGGTGTTACATTTCACTGTTCAAATATCTGAGATAGTGTCAATAGTTTTTCGCAAAATCAAAACCTAGCCGTTTAGCAGCCGGTAGTCAGCCGGCTATGATATCAGACAGCAGATTCTCTTCTGGTTTGAAAAGATGATCCATATTCATATAGCGTCTAGCTCCCCAGCTGGTTGCTGCTACATGACGCAGTCTGGCACATACGAGCATCAAGGCACTCTGTCCATCGGGAAAAGCACCGATGGCTTTTGTACGGCGTTTAATTTCACGATTGAGACGCTCAATTGTGTTATTGGTCCGAATCCGGCTCCAATGCTGTGTGGGAAAATCCATATAGGTCAAGGTTTCCTCGATTCCATCCTCCACCTTTTTGGCGGCTTTGGAAAGCTCATAGACTGGAGTTTTTCCGATATCTGGAGCGCTTTTTCACGAGCAGCTTCTTTACTCTCCTGTGCATGGATTGCCTTGAGCATAAGAGCTACCGCTTTCATCTTGTTACGAGGTGTGACAGAAAATATATTTCTGTAAAAATGAACCGTACAACGTTGATATCTGGCATCTGGAAAGACTTCCGGAATGGTTTCAAGCATGCCAAGATTTTTATCGCCAATGATCAAACGTACACCAGTAAGCCCGCGTTCTTTCAGCCACACGAAGAAAGAACGCCAGCTTTCACGATCCTCTTTCATACCTTCCGCAGCGCCAAGGATTTCACGGCAGCCATCCTGACTGACTCCAATAGCAACGAGGATGGAAACATTCTGGATTTCACCGCCCCAGCTGCGTTTCAAGTAGACACCATCTACGTAAACATAGGGGTAGTCCCCGGAAAGCGGACGGGTACGCCAGGTTTCGATATGCTCATAAGCTTTTTTATTCAGGTTACTGATGGTGCCAGGAGAGACTTTCGTTCCCCATAAGGCTTCGGTGATATCCTCCACACGGCGGACGGAAACACCTGCCAGATACATTTCGATCAGAGCTTCTTCCACGGAGGATTCTCTGCGGCGATATCTTTCAATGATTGCAGTTTCAAAAGGAATGCCTTTGAGTTTTGGAACTTTCAGCTCCACTTCCCCAGCGGTAGTATGGAGATTCCGCTTATAATGACCGGAACGATATCCCTGACGATTAGAGGAACGCTCATACTTTTCAGCGTTGACTAATTCGTCAGCTTCCTTATCGAGCAGGGCGTTTAAAGTTTCTTCGACACTGTTACGGACAAGATCCTTTAAATCGTGCTTTATTAAGTCCTCATTTAGTTGTATAATCTTATCAGACATGGTTCGATAGCCTCCTTTGATAGATTTGGTTGTGGTGACTTAATTTTACCAAACGGCTATAGACCATGTCTATTTTTATGAAATTGATTTTGCGAAATTAATTATACGTTATCGAATGGAAAGGCGAGATCCAGACCTCTATGGTAAAGGCTATGTTGAAATTTGAGCTCAAGATTAAAAAGTAACCTAAATATTAAAAGGGAGATACACCTATTTTTGCATTATCTCCCTTTTTCTCTACAAAGAGTCAAATTACGACAACTATTGTATTCTTTCTTTATAATCCTTAATCACCACATCAATATTATTTAATAATGGTTTAAACCCTCCAAAATCTATACTGCTATAGTTTTTCATTATATATTGAGAAAAAATTTCTTTACCATAAAATTTACTTGTATCATATGTATCTTTTTTACAAAATTTCTTCCCACCAATTTCATGAGAAAGTGTAGCTTCATCAAACAACATTTCAATGTCGCATTCTTCACTCTCTCCGACTAATGGTGTTATCATAAGATATAAATTCTCCAACAAATTTATCCATGTTCTAGTACATAATTGCTTTTTTCTATCATCAGAAATTTTATTACTTACAAACTTGTATATAGGCTTATTTTTGTTATTCAACTCATTATCAAACAGTAAAATAACAGAGTTAAGCGGAACAGTACTTCCTAAATTTTTAAACATTTCTATATAGTTTGGATACTTTTCTCCACCTTCCTCAGAAAAAAATTTATATATATTGTTCATAGTATCTGCACCATCTTTTTTGAAATTCAAAAAATAGGCAAACCGTTTGCTTCTCTGCAAAAAAGATACTTTGTACTCAAACTGTCCTTTTGAATTTCTGCTTACTAAATTTGGATACTCTTTCCACAAATTTTTTAAAGCGGCTTTCAAATAGGTCACATCTGTTTTCCCTTCTGTTACAATTAATGGTTTCGGATTAGCAAAAAAATATTTATAAAATATAAATTGACTATACGCTCTTTCTCTTCCATTAAGATATTCGTATGTAAGTTTCTTCCCTTCCAAATTTAACTTGTTATTATACCATTCTAATTGATTAATAAAAGAAAAGCGTCCCTCAAGTTGATTAATAGTTCCTTTTATTTCATTTTCAATAAAATATTCTCCCGATTTATACAACTGATAAGCCATCGCTCTAGTTCTTTTATAATAATCTCTACTCACATGAAGTTTTTTGTTAACAACAACACCTGTGACTTCTTGCCTAGAATCCCTATATTGGATCCTTGTTTTCTTCTTATTAATGCTGAATCCGGCATTGATAATTTCCTTTTCCAGTTCTTCAAAGAATATGTTTTTAATGTTTAAGAACTCTTTATTATTTGTGGAAAACGTCAAATCATCAACATATCTTGTATAGTCTAATCGATATTTCTTTGCTAATTTAGATATTCTTACATCAAATATATTACAAATCAAATTTGTTATTATTGGAGAAGTAGGTGCTCCTTGTGGTAGTTTACCTTGATAGCATGTCAACTGCGCTATAACAGTTGCCACTTCTGATGGCAACTGGAAACTGCGGTTCTTTAAAAAATAGCCCTGCACTCTTCCAAAATGAAAAGAATCAAAAAAATTCTCCAAATCAATATTTATAACAAATCTCTTATTTCGGTGAATTTTAGCATTAGTAATAAAACTTTTCTCTTTTTGAAAAGCATGTGAAATATTAGGATTGACATTACATTTATTCCAGATTTCTTTTTGGCAATTATACAAAGCTTCAGCAAGTTTTCTTTGAATCACTTTTAAATCTTTTTGCGGAGCATATATATGTCTAAATCCCCCACTTTTCTTAGGGATCTCAAATGATGTATATAAATCGTCAACTCCTTTAATGTATAAAATATATGATAATTTCTTCCTTGGTATATCTAAGAAATCAGCTAGTTCATTTCTGCTTTTTACTTTATCTATTGTATCCATCTCTTCATCCTAAAAAACGTGTGGTTACTCATTATGCGATGCGTAATATATAATAAAATATACATAAGCATAATACAGATTGATAGAGAGCATATCTTCCTACCATTTTCACCAATACTTGCGAAACACAAGTCCATAATCTAACCACACGTTTATACACTCAAATTTTATCACGAATAGCAATCAGCCTCAATACAATTATTTTGCACTGGAAGTACTGAAAATAATTAACCAAAAATCGTCATACTGGAACGCCTTTCAAAAGTTGTAAACTTGTTGTAAAATTTCTTCTACTATCCAAAAACCTGCATAAAATAAGGGGATTTAATAAAAATGGAAGCTCCTGCCGTGGCAGATGAATAGTATTTTTGTCATAAACGAAAATCCTCCTAAAATGCCGTATTCTGCCTCGATTTGCCGACTATAAATTTCGTCTAAAATTGTTAAATTTATCACAGAATAAGTAAAATGTAGCAAATCGGGGCAAGTTGAGGCCGTCAATCGTAGTAAAAACGTAGTAGAAATTGAAGTGTTTTACTACTCTAACCTCCCTAAAGGCAGTGCACCGTGCGCATCTATTAGATCTATATTCATACTATAAATCAAAGAGTTATTATAAAAATTGATGAATCCTGTAAGATTAAAGCATCTCCATGTATCAGTAATGCTTCCACTAATCGGACTCTCAATGCTATTTCAATTTTGGAAATCATTGAAAAAATCAGAGCTGATAATTCCTGATCAAATTGATACAACTGAAAAACATCATCAAACTTAGTTCCAGGAATATACTTTTTTGTCGAATTATCGTATAAATGAAACGAATATCCACGCAGGCGGTAAAAACCTACAGATTTCAATGCCTTCTCTACATTTTCCCGAGATGTTATCTCCATTCCAGCGTCAAGGTAAGATTGCATCTGCTGTTCAATTGTTAATATTCGTTTTGGATATTGATACATAAAACACCCCATAAATGAAAAAGTCCCACCGGGTTGCGCATGAAAATCAGAGGCGTGGTGGGTTCTGTTAATATTATTATACCGTTTTTATTGCAACTGTCAAGATTTCTTTTTACAGAAAAGAATATGTGTTCTCTTTCAGCACACCCCCTATTGCATCATGTGTAACAGATGTATACTGCAATGTCAATTATCTATATATCAACTCATTCAATACAAATATCCAGCCGCCGAAACAACGTTTTTTCTTTACCATTGTGCGGCACACGGCTTGAATTAACTTTCCACAATCCCTACAATATCTCTCTTTTTGAGAATAACAACCGAGTTATTATCCTTGATTTGTATACTATCAGCAGTAATGGATGTTACCATAACTTTTTGATACCCATCTGTAGAAAGTATAAATGTTGCAAGGTTCGGCGAATGCATTTGTATGGTACAAGTCTTACCAAGCAGGGGCTTGAACGGATCACAAATAGGTGGCATGGTGGCAGGAAGCATCGGAAGCGAATTTTGCTTTCTCCTTCCCAAGTCAAGTTTGGTAACAGTATCAATATGCTGTTTTAATACTATCCCATATTTCAGGCTCTTACTTCTATCTGTCTGGTAAAAACAAATATATTGATTGTCTTGTCCGACAATGGCAGCCATATAATAACCGCTATCCCAGTTCTTTAAATCAATATTGCACCACGCTCCAATAAAGCAGCTGTAATCAACACTCTGAACCACCGACGCTTTATCCTGCGGGATTTGAGCATCTTCACAATCTCTCAACAGATAATCCAACGAGCACTTAAACACCTCGCTCATCTTTAACAGTTTATCCGTCTCAGGATATGCTATATCGCTTTCCCACTTGCTAATGGCCTGCCTTGATACCCCAAACACAGACGCCAACTGTTCTTGCGTGATATTGTTCTCCTTGCGAAATTTTGATATTTTTTCTCCTAATGTCATAATGCAACCTCCCGCTTAATCAAACTGTAATATGATTGTACCCATATTCTACGGAAATGCCCACCATCTTTCCGTTTCTAAATGTAAAGTTCAAGTTGCACCTATGATTATAACTCTGTTTCAAAATGACGGCAACGATGTCTCCGCTTTGAGAAAATATTCTGAAACAAACATTCCCACACCTCCACAATATTTTCATTCTTCCAACATTGTCAAACTGTTTGAGGGCAGTGGATATTATTTCCCCTGCCCTCATAATTTTATATGAATACCTCTATTTACTGAATCGATTTTCCAAGTTCATATGCCTTCTGGATTTCAGGTTTATCGTTAATATCTCCCACGTTCATATTACCTCCAGCAAGCACATGGCCGAGATTTTTCCAGCGTAAATGTTCCATCAGATGGTCATAATAGGTAAGCACATCCTCAAATCCATGGCCTTCGGCGGCCATCAAAAGAACGGATGCCTTGTCATGTCCTCTGAGAAGATTGCCGTCGCCTTCCTCTAAAGCAAACAAACGGTCAATAGCGGTTCTGATCTGGCCGCTCATATTCCAGTAGTAAAGAGGAGTTGCCAGTACCACCACATCGCATTCCTTTACCGCCGGATAAATCTGAGCCATATCATCCTTTTGTACGCATGGACATTCCCTACTGCTGTGTCCGCCAAAGCAGCCTTTACAGCCGTGGATTTCCATGCTGTCAAGAAAGAATTCTGTCACAGTATTCCCAACACTTTCCGCACCTTCGGTAAATGCTTTTACAAGCATGGAGGTATTGCCTTTCTTTCGGGGGCTCCCATTCAATATCACAATTCTTTTACCCATATCAAACACCTCGTTTCTCTCAAATTTTTTCTGCCAGAGCAGCCGCCTGCCGGCAACCATCTGTTTTCTCAATATCACCGACATTCAGTACACCGGGAACCAAAACTTCTCCTGCCATATGCCATTTCATAAGCGCTGCAGAACGCTCGACAGGAATCCGTACACCGTCCAAAACTGACATATCATTTTCCTCGCAGCAGGCAATCAACAGACATTCCTTTCCGGCAATATCTTTTCCGGCAACACAGAAGGAATACAGCTTATCGATCACCGCCTTGATCTGTGCAGGAATCGAATACCAATATACCGGCATAGAAAAGACGACTACATCAGCATCCAATACAACCGGCGCAATCAGATTGAAGTCATCATCAAAAGAACACGCTTTTCCTGTCTTGTAACAGGTTTCACAGGCATGGCAGCCACCCACATTCATCATGGCTGCGTCAAACCTCGTGACGCTGTACCCTTTTTCCTCCGCTGCTTTGATAAAAGCGTCCGTCATGGCGAAACTATTGCCATTTTTTCTGGGACTTCCGGTAATTACAACGATTTTTTTACTCATTAGACTCTGCCTCCTTTAGTATTTTATAGTCGTTTAAACAAAATTAATTTTTCAAGTACTGATATTATAATCATAGCAAGAGTGCGACTAAAAACAAGTACGCACATTAAAGTGCGATACTTACAGTCAGGTTAAATACTTACCTAAAGGAGAGTATTATCCGCTTATCAGGACAATATAAAAGCCTGAGAGATCTCTCTCCCAGGCTTTTTCGCATTTATTTTTCTTTCCCAAATAGTAGTAAAATTGTAGTCTGCTCTTTTCTCCTATTCGATTTTCCTGCTATCTGGCAGCCCGCTTCTTGATACAGAAAACGGTAATTGCTCCTGCCGATACAGCCAGCAGCAACGCCCATCCCAAGACATCAGCGCTGTCCCCTGTCTCTGGAGGATTTACACTGTTTTGAGCTGAAACCTTTTCATCTTTTACATTGCTTTTATCTGTATTTTCATTTCCAGATGGCGCTAATTTGGGAATGCTTTCCGTCTTTGTTGTACCGCATACAGTACACGTATATGTTTTCACTCCCTCTGCTTTTTCGGTAGCCTCCTGTGTCACTTTTCCACTGTCCCATTTGTGTCCGGTCGGAGCAACTTCCTGTGTACGCTCTGCATTGCAGATTGTACATGTATGTTTCATAATGCCTTTATCAGTACAGGTTGCATTCTGTATGATCTGCCACTCGCCAAAAGTGTGCTCTTCTCCGTCAATAGCGTGAAATGTTAATTTATTTATCTGTCCAGTAGGGGAATTTACGTATTCTTCAGCAACAGTACCTTTGTAACCAATGATACATGCTCCATCAAGAATCGGTGTTCCTACTATGTTTGTGACTGACTTCGGAATCCATACATATTGTAAATTTGTACATCCATTCAGAAATGTCGCCGGGATTTCTTCTACGCCTTCTTCTATAATAACTGTTGTCAGGCTGTCACAGCCATAGAAATGCGCGTTACTGCCGCCCCACTTTGAACCCTTTGGAATGGTTACTGATACAAGATTATCGCATTCATAGAAAACGTCAGAGGACCATGTTACTCCTTCAGGAAGATGGATCTCTGTGAATCCAGCACCTGCAAAAGCTATATTTCCCACTTCTTCCAATCCATTATTAAGATAAACTTCTTTCAGACTTGGATTATAGGCAAATGCAGCAGGTCTGATGTACTTCACAGACGAAGACATGGTTACTTTTTGCAGATTACTGTATCTTATCCCCTGGTTTTCATCGGTAGAAAAAGCAAGGTTCGGAATTTCCGTTACTCCTTCCGCAACAACCACTTCTTTGATCTGTTCGGCATATTGCGCCCATTCGTAGGGTTGGCCCTGAACAAATGGGACGTTTTCACTCAGCGTAAGTACGCCTGCTTCATCTAATTTCCAGCCAGTACCGCTGATTTCTCCTGCGGTGAAAGGCTGTTCTGTACTTGTCTTGTTTGCTGCATCTTCCGGTTCTAAAGCTAATTCTTTTTGAGTATCAGTTACTGTCACCGCATCCGGCTCTGCCGCATATACATTCCCGCCATATGACGCTATTCCTGCTGCGAGAAGCAGAGCAAGAGTTCCGCTCACTATTTTCCTCATATTCTCTTCGTCTCCTTTATTTTTTAACACATTCCTAATTTCTGACGATAATAGAAAGCGTTTGCTTCTATTTCATCTACCGTATCAGGAAACTGCTGCGCCAAACTTGTATTGCTGATCTTAATGATCGCTGATTTTGTATCCATCTCGCCTCTTGCCAGTGCCTGACGGACATATTCCCTTACATACCAATATTGCTGTCCATCGTTTTCCAATTGACTTTTATAGCCGTCAGAGAGCGCTTCCTTTCCTTTTCGTCCGGCTTTGCTTACGGCCATAACTATACCGCTTCCAAAAAGCACTACAAAAAGTACTGTCCCGATCACCATCAGCGACTGCCAGGCAGAGCCCACACTGCCTGATGCCCCTAAACCGGAAGCAATTATATCAATTCCCAGAATGGCTATCAAAAGTGCAGTAAACTTTTTATGTCTTTTAAAGAAATTTTCTTTTTTTACCGGTGCATTACTGTTAGGAAACGGATATCCCTGCTGCGGTAATCTTCCAAACACCAACAGTTCATTCAGATCATGCCGTATCACCGGGTCAAAATATTGCGATCTGTAATGATTGTAAGCCTGCTGAAATTTGGCCTGTACAAACTGTGCTCCCAGCTGTGCGCCTGTATTTACCGCCAAATTTCCAAGCGTCGCACCTGCGCCTATATCAAATGCATCTTTAAAATATCCCATCTGAATCTCATCTCCTATTTATCACTATGGTTTAAATTATATTCAATATATTGAGCATAGTCAATATGAAAAAAGTCATAAAATATAAATATCTTTTGAGGAAAGGACTTTTTATGATTTCGTATGCCCCTTTTTACAAAACTTTATACGAACAAGGACGTACAGAATATGACTTGATTTACCACCATGGAATATCCAGCCATACTCTGTACCGCATGAAACAGGGAAAACCAATTACCACAACAACGCTTGATACGCTCTGTTTTATCCTGAATTGTAATGTTTCGGATATTCTTAATTACGTCCCTGATGAAGATGAAGCAAAATAGAAGTCTGTCAGAATTTTTCACAAGTTCCGATAGGCTTCTTTCTTTTCTAAGAAGAATTTCACAATATCCTGTTTATGATCTTTTAATCCCGTATACTCCTGCGACCAATCCAATAATATTTGTGTAATGTCTTCTGTGCTTCTGATTGGAATTTCTTCCAAAGTTTCCGCTATTCCCCATAAGCGGCTAAGTTGAATAGCTGTCTTTAATGTTTCTTCTGTATACCTGTTTGTTTTATCCATAGTCTTTCACCTCCTGCACTCCCATCCGGCGCCGGCAGGCGCTTCTGTTCCGAATGCTGTGATAAGCATTCGGCATAAAGATAGTTGAGTGAACAAAGTGAACGATATAAGGGGACCTGTCGGCTATGCCGACAGGTCCCCTTATGTTTTTTGATATATGCCGCGAAGCGGCGGCGAAGATTTGTACTATTTCTTCTTATTTCTGTATGATAAACAAACTGAATATTCCAGTCCAGCTATCACAAATCCATTAGCAGCTCTTTCCTGACAAGAGCATTTTAAAAATAATCGTAACTCATAATTTTGTATTTTCCAATATATTTTGGAGTTGTTCTCCAAAAACAGTTGTTCTAAATGTTTTTTCTTGTTTTGCTGGAATAGTAATACTTCCTAAAGTTGTTGGTGCAGATATATCTGTCATATACTCTTCATAAATACCTAAAGCAGCTAATCTCAAAAATGCATCAGGTATTGGAAAAGATATCGTATGCTCAGGTGCTCTTTCCTGTAAAAGGACCTCTTTATCACCGGGAAGAAAACGATCAACAACTTCTGCATATTTAGTCAAATCGCTCCAAATTATCCTATCATCCAAATATGCTAAATAAATTTTAGCCAACATCTGAGGCTTTTCAAATCCTACATATCGATCAATCAAAACCAACAAATACTCCAATTCCTGCTTACGGAAATCTTCATCCTCGACAAATTTCCTACGACGTCTTTCTTGATCATCCTTCGAACAATTACCACTATTGATTGCGATTATGAACGAACACAACTTTTTCAAACAATGCTTATCATAAACCTTACTTCCAATGCTATATAACTTAAAGGCTGTTCCTACAAACGGAATATCTTTTAAGATTCCATCCTCCATACATAAATCTGCGCCAAACTCTATAGTGTTCCCCGCTAACTCTGTTATATCAGCACCTAAAGATTTTTCAAATGATACAACCAGATTATTTTCTACCATGATTACACCTCTATCTTGAAGGGATCAAAACAGTTTCAGATTGTCCTCAAAGTTCTTTTTCCCTTTCGCATTAGTTTCCAACCCAAAACCTTTTTGCATTTTTGCGCTGCAACACTTCATTTGCTTACCGTTCTGTTAATTCTTCAGTCTTGAAAACATAATAACCTTCATAATAATAGCTGTGGTCAATACCCTTCATATAGATTTCCCGGTCATAAATATTATCTGTCAGAGCATTTTTCAACAGAAACTTAATTTCAATGTCTTTAATCGGACTTCGTTCCATGGCAAGAAGATAATCCTCTTTATCCACCTTGCTCCAGTCCACCACATAACCGATTTCTTTTTTCAGCATCAGATCAAGCCATATTCTTGTACTTCTTCCATTTCCTTCTCTAAATGGATGGGCAACATTCATTTCTACATACTTTTCAACAATTTCATCAAAGGTTGACTGCGGCATGCGATCAATACTTTGTAGTGCCGCTTCCAGATATAGCAGAGGTGCAAACCTGAAATTTCCTTTGGACAGATTCACCTTACGAAGCTTACCGGCAAAATCATAAATCTCTTCAAAAAGATATTTGTGAATAGCTGCAAGGCTTGCATATGTTCCCGGTTCCAGTTTTTCCAGAAATCCTGTTTCAAACATTTCTGCTGCTTTTTGCTTACTGATTTTTTCCTCCGCTCTTGCCAATTCTGTTGAATCTGTAATACCCAATTTATTTTCAAGCATGTTTTTACCTCACATTCGTTTACACTCTGATTTGTAAATATCATATTATTGTTATTATATCATATAATCGGCAATAAACTTACTCTTTCTCTTTTCGATAATAATATCATTGCCGCTTTCCATTGCAACAGACATCCCTATTCCAGAAACCTCGGCAGGTGCCTCGTATGAGTCAGAATGTTCGGCAAGAACCAATTCTCCATTTGCTGCAAGATTCGCTACAAGTTGTACTCTCATTTACTACCTCCTGAATTAAATTTATTTTAGATAAGCAATTGGAGCTGCTTATTTCCCATAACCGAATCATAATAAGAGAAATTTAACCAATCAATGGTCTCTTTTGAGCAGGCAGACGGAATAAGCCACTCTTTATTTTCATACGTTGCTTAATTTTTATTGAATGGTGATAAATATGATATTAACAGGAAACGAAGATTTAAGAGTTCAGAAAACAATTGAGGCAATCCACCAAACTTTTGAAAAAATGTTGATCGAAATGTAATTGCCTTTTATACTGATTGGTTTAGCAGAGGAAAAAAAGAATACCTGGAGCAAATGACATCAATAGCAGTAACTCTCATTTGTACCGGCGTTACCGGACTGCTGCCCCCATCTTGAATGTTTAAGATTCAATCAGATTTTGTAATACCTCTCCAATGTCTCTGTTAATACAGATAGACTGGTCTTCAATGTTCTTTGGAACGTAGGCTTCCCCATAGTTTACGCAGGCATAGACAGCTTTCGGATTTTCCACTGTCATCCTCCAGAAGGGATACTTAATGATCACCGGAGTGTTAGCGCCCACCCCAAGTTCCAAAAACAGTACTTTCTCCCCTTTGTGCTGACGAATAAACTCGTTATAACAGCCTGCTGCCGCATGCCATCCTTCATCTTCCACAAAAGTCCCATCCACCCGCAGGTTCATTGTCATAGGAGCACCGCATACCGGGCATTTGGGGATCAATTCCGTAGGGATTTTCATTTCCTTTTGCTGTAAAACCATCTGCCGCACCGTTTTCTCGTTGTCATAGGTCTTCTGATGACAAGGCTTAGAGCATTGCCACAAACCATAATCTCCTTGAGTGTAAAACAACCGTTCTTTATCAAACCCGGCCATCTGAAACTGATGGTCTACATTTGTTGTAAGGACAAAATAATCTTTCTTCTTTACCAGTTCCAGCAGATCGCGGTAAGGCTTTCCCACGCCGACTTCATAGCGGTTGATCAGAATATGACGGCTCCACCAGGCCCAGTATTCCTCCAGGGTATCATATGGATAAAATCCGCCGGAATACATATCCTGTATTCCATACTTTTCTTGAAAATCTGCAAAGTTCTTCTCAAACCTCTCCCCGCTGTAGGACATTCCTGCAGAAGCGGACAGCCCTGCACCTGCACCGATCACAATGGCATCGGCTGTTTCGATTTCCTGTTTTAACTTTTCAATTTTTTCCAAGTAATCTCCTGTAAATGTTGAGATCGGTCTCCTTAAAAACATTAAATATCACCTCAAAACTTTATGCTGATCATCAAAGATTTTTTCCGGTTGCTGCTTCAAAATGGTATTTGACAATTCCAAGATCAATCTTTGTATAAAACCCAAAACCGGATACCTTTGCGGATACTTTATCTCCATTTAGCTCAAAAAGGAATTTCTGCTGATTCATTGCAGTAGGAGCGAGCATAACAGCGTTCATTCCTTTTTTAAACCAGTCAGGCGCTGCTCCACTTACCTTTGTTACATCTGAAAGCAACCTGTTTTTATGTGTAGCGCCCTGATTTTTTCCATAACCTAATGATATCAGGCATACCTGTTTCTCTCCTCTTCCAATTTCAGCGGCGCTTTTACCATGGGTCATTGCCACCCAGCAGGTATTTAATCCCAGAGACTGTGCAAGAAGAACCAGTTTTTCTCCATAGTAACCGCTCTTTTCGTCAAGATCGGCTCCTTTAGGCCCTACAAGTGCGATATAATTATGCACTCCTGCAAATTTACCGTAGTGTGCCATCATGGAATCAAAACATTTCGGTTCATCAAAAAAGATCTGTATATGAAGCCCGCTTTCTTTATTGACCGCTTCAATCTCTTTCAGCAGAATGTTTCTCTTTTTGGCTTCGATTTTTTTATCTTCATACTGACGTACACTGTGCCTCTGTTCCATTATTTTAATAATATTCATTCTGACCTTCCCTTCGTGTCATTTTTCATAAAAAATTATATCATAATTATTCTCAAATAGTTCCCTCTCAATAAATAAAAGTGATATAATAGAATAAATGTTTGTGCGCTCCATGGCAATATATAGGAGCAGCTTTAATTGGAGGGGGAATTTACAGAAAATGTTTTCGACCAAACAGACATCCATCTATTTTAAAAAAATCGCAAGGATTGCCTTCCGGGAGCGGGTATGGAAATTCGTGATCTTTGCTGTAATTATCGCGACTTTGGTTGCTGCTATCGTAGGCGACGATATGTTTACTACCTATGAAAGCACCAAATCCGGATTTTTCACGATCGCCTCAGCCTGCATCTGGATCGGAATCTTCAATTCCGTTCAATCAATCTGTAAAGAACACGAAATCATCCGCGCCGAGTACCGCCAGGGAATGAAACTTTCTGCATATATTTCTGCCAATATTTTCTGGCAGATGCTTCTCTGTCTGGTGCAGAGTGTGGTGATTTTTGCCGTATGCAATGTGTTTATCGACTTTAATTCCGACGGAATTATTACCAGTGCCTATGTGGAATATTTTATTACCATTTTTCTGCTGACTTTTGGGTCTGCTGTTATGGGTATTATGTTATCTTCTATCGCCGGCAATCCTACCACCGCTATGACGATCATGCCTTTTGTACTGATCCTGCAGTTGATCATGAGCGGTGTACTGTTTGAATTAAGCGGCACCAGTGAAAAAATTGCGTACATTACCTTCAGTAAATGGGGAATGTCCGCTTTTGGAAGTATTGCAGACCTGAATAACGCAAAATATCCTCTGAAGATCAGTGAAGCCTATCCCATGGTAGAACGTCTGGAAACAGAAGCCTGCTATGATTGTGTAGCCAGCAACCTTCTCACTGCCTGGGGATGGTGCATCGGATTGATCCTGTGCTTTGCTGTGATCAGCATACTGAGTCTGAAAATTAAAAACAGAGATTCTTAATATCTTTATATAAAAAATAGCAATACATAAGAGAATGGGAGAAAATACATGATGGACAGCGAAAGAACAATTGCCTTTGTCCCGGAGGAACAGAGAGGAAAAACCGCGACGCTGATTATTTTAGACATGAGAAACCGACCGGTAGTGGTACCTTTACAGGGCAATATGACTCTCGGAAGAGATTACGACAAATCAAACTGTGATATTCGTGTACAGTCCAGGATCACAGGACGCCGGCACGGTGAATTTGTTTACAGTGATGTATATCAGGACTACTACTACATTGACAATAACAGTGTGAACGGCACTTATATAAACGGGAACAAACTGACCTCACAGGATGGTAGAACATCTGCCCCATATAAGCTCCAGGAAGGAGACGTTCTAAGAATTGACCATTCCCGGCTGGATGATCCTCATCCGGAAGCAGTTCTTATGATTTTTACATGGAGCTATACCCTGGGCTCCAGATGGACCGTACGATCTATAAAGGGACTGGCAGAGATTCGGATCGGACGGGATGAAAAAAATACCATTGTTCTGGATGATCTTCTGATCTCACGTACCCACGCTGTAATCCGGAAGGAAAACGGTCAATGCTGGATCGAGGATATCCACAGTCAAAACGGCGTGCGGGTCAACGGCAGAGAGATAGAAAAAAGCCAGCTTCTGTATGAGCACGATGTTGTTCGGATCGGTAATACCATTCTCATTTTGTGGGCCGACACGATCATTTACAATATCTTCACTAAAGAAGAAGGTCAGCTCTCTGTGAACATCCGGAAAATGGCGGTGAATTTCGGGCGAAAGACCCTCATCAAGGATATTGAGTTTGAAGCGGAAAATACAGACTTTGTCCTTATCCTTGGCGGATCCGGTGCCGGTAAAACAACGCTGATCAATACGATTCTCGGAGAAAAAAAGGCAGACGGAGAAATCTTGCTGGACGGTCAGAACCTATATCGAAATTTTAAATATATGAAAACAAAAATCGGTCTGGTGCCTCAGTTTTTAAATCTCCGTCTGAATGACAAAGTAAGGGAAACCCTGATGGATGTAGCGGAAATCAAATTACCCAAGCAGGATTATTCTCATCAGGACAAGCTTAGGCGCGTGCAGGATACTATGGAAAAGGTCGGTGTCCAAAACCTAAGTGAACACCTCATCAGCCAGCTAAGCGGCGGACAGAAAAAGAAAGTATCGGTAGCCGCACAGCTTATCGGCTTCCAGAAAGTATTTATCTGTGATGAGCCTGACTCCGGACTGGATGCAGCATCCCGCATGCAGCAGATGGAAATTTTAAAGGAGATCGCTGATAACGGGAAGATCGTCATGGTAATTTCCCATGAACCGGACGATGCCGTCAACAGTGTAACAGGGGAAAGCCTGTTTACAAAAGTACTTGTCATCGCCAAAAGCACAAAAGAACAGTGCGGTCAAATGGCTTTCTATGGAACGGTCCCGGAGGCGCTGGAGTTTTTCCAGGTAAAGCGTCTTCAGGATATTATGTTGGAAATCAATCCTACTTATGAAGGTGGCAAAGGAAGAGCAGACTATTACATTCAAAAATATACATTACAGCCTAAGAAACGAGGGAGGAACAAAAGATGAAAAAGTATTGTTTGAATTGTATGCGTGAAATTACTACAGGTACGCTCTGTGCAGACTGTGTAGGCAAAAAAATTCCAGAGACTGTGCCTCATCAGCTGAAGCCGGGAACGATACTGAATGGAAAATACCTGGTTGGAAATGTAATTGGTGAAGGAGGATTCGGAATCACCTACATCGGGCGTGATACCGTATTGGAAACCAAGGTTGCAATTAAGGAATTTTATCCTGTTGGACGCATTAATAGAAATAATGAAGTTTCCAGTAACTTAACGATCTCTACTGAAGAGCAGAGAGATTTTATCCGAAAAGGCAGGGATCGGTTTCTTGCTGAGGCAAGAAATATTGCGCAGTTTTCATCAGAACCTGGTATTGTAAATGTAAAGGATTTTTTTGAAGAAAACGAGACAGCCTATATTATAATGGAATATCTTGAGGGAAAGACGCTGGCTGCCCATATCAAAGAGTGCGGTCCCATGGACGCTGAAAAAGTACGGGTACTCATGCTTCCGCTTGCAGAAGCATTGTCAAAAATACATAAGCTGGGCGTCATTCATCGGGATATCAGCCCGGACAATATCATGTACCTGAATCAAGGCATCTGCAAACTAATGGACTTTGGTTCCGCCCGTTACTTTATGCAGCAGGATCAGGAGCTTACCAGTACCGTCAAGAGAGGCTATACACCGGAGGAACAGTATACCAGCACCGGAAATCAGGGCCCCTGGACAGATGTCTACGGATTGTGCGCCACCATATATAAATGCATTACAGGAACGACTCCGGCTGATGCCATTGATCGTATGGCCTATGACAGTCTGAAGCGTCCATCCGAGTTGGGAGTAAGGATTTCTCCTGAATTTGAAAATGCCATCATGTGCGGCTTGGCTTTGCATGCGAAGGATCGCTGTCAGAGCATGGATGAATTGCTTCGACTTATGCAGGGCAGTACCCCTGAGACAACCGGAAATGAAGCGGAAGATTCTGACGCCACCATGTTTGCTGATCAGACATATTTTTCGCAGAATAACCCTACTTATACTCAGCCGACCTACACTCATACGCAGCCGACCTATACCCATACTCAGTCTACTACCGGTTACGGCCAGCCGGGAATGTATGATCCGGACGATACAAACAACAGGCAGGCTTCTCCTGAACGCAAAAAGAAAAAATTCCTGATCCCCGCTATTGTAGGCGGTATCGCAGTTGCCGCAGCAGCCGGCTTTATCATCTGGAACGTTGTGGGCAACGACAGTGAGGAAATAGAAACCTTCGGAGATTACTATGTGACTGGATGTAAGGAAGTACTCAAACTTCGGGAAACTGAGGATGAGGACAGCAAGATCCTGACGAAATTAGACAATGGGGAAAAGGTATCTTTAGTGGAACGAACAGAAAATGACTCCTGGAAAGTTTACGTAGAGGCCGAAGACCTTACGGGATATCTGGATTATCACTATCTGACCAACGAACGGGACGCTGCAATGGAACCTATTGAAAAGTATGTAAATGTATCCGGCGACGAGCAGCTGACCATCTTAAGCACTACAGAAGAGGATGCTACTTCTATCGGCATTCTTGAGAGAGGCGATGAAATCACAGTGATGGCAACGCCCGGAGATACCTATGCTTATATTTACGCTCCGGAAGTCAAGACATTCGGCTATGTTGACCAGTCAAAACTGTCTGACGAGGAACCAGCGGAAGAAAAAGAAACTACAGATGCTGCTGCATCCAACCAGGCACAGAGTACCGGCGATGTATTCGGCCCCGGCAATCCGCCATCCAGTAATCTGGGTGTATACTATGTAAATGTGCAGAAAGGATACCTGGCTCTCCGCAATGCCAAGAGCTATGACGCATCCAATGAAATCGGAAAAATGTATAATGGGGAGTCTGTATATGCACTTCGGAATGATGGTGAATACTGGTATGTCTACTCTCCAACTTTGGGCAGCTATGGATATACAAATGCCACTTACCTTCGTTCCTCATCTCAAGGAAAGATTTCTTCCAGCAGCGGATCCACCTATTACGCAAGCGTTTCTTCCGGTTATCTGGCACTGCGAAATGATACTGCTTACGATGCTTCCAATGAAATTGGCAAAATTGCCAACGGACAGCCGGTGGAAGTCGTAGACACCTCCTCCGGAACCTACTGGTATGTATATGTGCCAAGTCTGAATCAGTACGGATATGTAAACAGTGAATATTTGAGGAAATAAGGCATGAAAAAGAAAGTTATCATTCTGCTGCTCGTCCTTCTTGTAATCATCGGGACCTCTGCCGGTATCTTTATTCTGTATAACCAGGCAGTTGCAGACAAAGAAGAGAAAACTGCTGATCCTATTAAGATCGAGACCCCGGAGAAACCAACAGAACCGGAGGAAGAGCTTAAAAAAGAAGAAGAGCCTCAGCAACCGGAGGAACCGTCACCGCCTCCGGCAGAGACATCTTCCTCAAGCAAGGCATCTGAGATCCAAAGCCGGCTGGAACAACTGGTCAATACAGAATACAATGCCGGAGGCAGCGTCGCTATATGCACAGGACGAGTGGATGAGAATGATCTGGCTTCAGTAAACAGCAGTCCCATGCAGGCTGCCAGCCTGATCAAGCTCTATGTCGCCGGCTGTGTATATGAGAATTATGAAAAAGTCACCGCCTATGATTCTTACGGCGGTGAGACCGAAAACCTTATTAAATCTATGATCACTGTCAGCGACAATACATCCTGCAATACACTGGTAAACCGATTGGGAGACGGTGTAGATCAGAACGGTATGGCACTGGTAAATCAGTACTGTACCGCCCATGGCTTTTCTGATACGCATATGGGACGGCTGATGCTTCATCCCAACGATATAGATGACAATTATACATCTGTCAAAGACTGCTGCAACTTTCTCAAAATGGCGAATGCCGGCCAGCTGGAGGGAGCCTCCACTATCCTGGATTACATGAATCAGCAGGAACGCCGCGGCAAAATCCCCTCTGGTCTTCCTGCCGGTGTTTCCTCCGGAAATAAAACCGGGGAGCTTTCTGATGTGGAAAATGATGCCGCCATCGTATATGCAGACAGCGGCACCTATGTACTGTGCGTCATGTCACAGAATCTGTCTGACGCATATACTGCCAGACAGTTTATTATCCGCACTTCCAGTGTTGTATATGAAATGATGTAACCTTTTCAATGGGCAGGTACATGGCGAAAGCCGTACCTGCCTGATTTTATTCCAGATTTCCGTACTCATCATCTGTAACAGGTTCGCACCACTCATTTGAGGTATCTTCTCCCGGAGCCTCAAATGCAATATGGCTGAACCAGGAATCTTTCTTTGCCCCATGCCAGTGCTTCACACCCGCCGGAATATAGATGACGCTGCCCGGCTCCAAGCTGATCGGATCCTTTCCTTCTTCCTGGTACCAGCCCTCTCCGGCCGTACACAAAAGGATCTGTCCGCCGCCCTTGGCAGCGTGATGGATATGCCAGTTGTTGCGGCATCCCGGCTCAAAAGTTACATTGGAGATCATCAGCGGACACTGTCCCGGATCTGTCAAAGGATTCAGAAACGATTCGCCGATAAAGTACTGTGCAAAGTTAACATTTGCCTCCCCTTTTCCAAATACGTTTGCCTGTTCAAAATCTGTCTCGTTCAAATATCTCATTTTTATCCTCCACTATTTTTATTGATACTATTTCTTATTTTCCACCTGGTACCGCAGCCAGACGGCTCCATCGTCGTAAGACTCCATACTGGAAAGCTTCAAATGGAAAGGTTCCGTCTCCATAGGAAGCCCGTCAAATGCAGCTGCCATTCCTTTTCTTCCATCGATTCCCGGAGCCAGCAGGATGCTCACTTCATCTAAAAGTCCTGCCGCAAGAAAGCCTGCGTTGATGGCCCCTCCTCCTACAACGGACATCCTCTCAACGCCAAATTCATCAGCAAGAATTTCCACTGCCCGTTCAAGATTGATTCTTTCTTTTCCGCAGGCGATCCAGGAAATATTTCTTGCATCCAGATAGGCAAGATATTCTTTTGTGACCTGCTCGCTTGTAAGAATAAGAAGCGGAGTTTCACTGCCATCTTGCTCCGGCCAAAGCAGGGTTCCTTTTGTGTCTGTTACAACGCTGTAGCCCGCAGCGTCCGCCTTTTTTGAAAAACCTTCCTGTCCGAAAATATCCTGCTGTTCAGGTGTAAATGTCCCTTCTTCCGCCATTTCCAGCTGCGCTGTCACCCGTCCACTTAAGGAAGTCGGCGTATTCAGGGCATGGAGTGTTTCATAATACTCTTTTACTCCCTCCAGCTTTGCCGTCATTCCGCAGTCAATTCGTCCATCAACAGCTGTCATCATATGACAGATAATATGTGGCCTGTTCATTTTCTTCCATCATCCTTTCTATTTCCTAATTATTTATATGCACAAAAACAGGTGCCCCCGGATTGATCTTCTCTTTTCCGGCGACACCTATATTGTATTCCTGTTCTTTTCATATGTCCAATGCCTATGTTTTATATAGATATATACAATTAGCACATACTTTTGATATGCTCTAAAAATTTGCCGGCAGCTCCAAAATTGGGCTGAAACTTCTTCCATGCAAGAACTGTTGTCATAGACAGTTCCGGATAAAGAGGTCTGAATACCATCCTGCTATTTTCAAATAAATTGACAGCTCCCTCTACTGTCAGTGCAGAGGCAATTCCATCGGCTACCAGCATTACAACATTGGTTATGATATTATGAGTAGCAAAAATGTTCAGTCGGGAAAGCTTCTCTCCCATCCAGTTCTCCAACTCTTTCTGCAGGGAGACACGGTCCGTGGTAATAAGGGGGATATCAAACAGATCTTCTTTTCCTTCATGCGGATATAATCAAACTTTGTCACATCGATAGGCTCCAGCAAAAATCCGAAATCAAGAAGCCCCTGCTCCAATCGTTCCTTTACATATTCAGCGCTGTTTGTATAAAGCTGATACTGCACTTTCGGATATTTCTTCCGAAAACTGTCCATTGCCAGTCCAAGAAAGCGCATGGTAAGCAGCCCGCCGCTTCCTATAGAAATCACGCCCTCTATGTCGGCCTGCTCTTCAAATTCACTTTCAATTTTATTCATCAAAGTTACGACCTCTTCCGCACGCCGGCGCAGCATGACGCCTGCATCGGTAGGCTGCAGATGTTTGCCCCGGACAAAAAGCTGCACTCCGATTTCTTCCTCCAGCTGCGCCATCTGACGGCTGAGGGTGGGCTGTGTAATGTGCAGAACCTCTGCTGCCCGCGTTATATTTTCTTCTCTGACAACTGCCAGAAAATATTGTAAGGCACGAATTTCCATGCAGATCCTCCTGTTTTTTGTTCTGCCTCAATTATAATGCACCCGTCCTGCCCCTGCAACGTCTGATTAACAGATTGATACTGCAGCATTTTTCTTAAGCTGCAAAGTTCCCTGTATATAGTTGATAATATTTTCCTTTTGCCGCGATCAGCTCATCATGGGTGCCCTTTTCGATGATGCGTCCCTGTTCCATTACCATAATGCAGTCCGAGTTTTTGACTGTAGACAGACGGTGGGCAATGACAAATGTTGTCCTTCCCTTCATCAGAGCATCCATTCCATCCTGCACCAGTTTTTCCGTACGGGTATCAATGGAGGAAGTAGCCTCATCCAGAATCAGCGCCGGCGGATCAGCCACAGCAGCACAGGCAATCGCCAGAAGCTGTCTCTGTCCCTGACTCAAATTAGCGCCGTCTCCGGTAAGCTGTGTCTGATACCCTTCCGGCAGGCGCCTGATAAAGCCATCGGCATTTGCCAGCTTTGCAGCGCGGATACATTCTTCATCTGTTGCATCCAGCTTACCGTAGCGAATATTATCCATAACCGTTCCGGTAAATAAATGGGTATCCTGCAGCACCATTCCCAGTGATCTTCTTAGATCCTGCTTTTTGATTTTATTGATATTAATACCGTCATAACGAATCTTACCGTCTGCAATATCATAGAAGCGGTTGATCAGATTGGTGATCGTAGTCTTACCCGCTCCGGTAGCTCCTACAAAGGCAATCTTCTGGCCTGGTTTTGCCCAGAGACTGATGTTATGCAGTACGATTTTATCATCCGTATATCCGAAATCCACATCATCAAAGACAACTTTTCCTTCCTGTTTTGTGTACGTAACTGTCCCCTCCGCCTTATGGGGATGTTTCCACGCCCACAGATTTGTGCGGACGGCTGATTCTATAAGCTGGCCTTTCTCATCTTCTTTTGCGTTGACCAATTCCACATATCCGTCATCTTCCTCCGCTTCCTGATCCATCAGATCAAAGACTCTCTGCGCACCTGCTGCCGCATTGACAACAAAATTCAGCTGCTGGCTCACCTGCGTAATCGGATTGGTAAAGCTTTTATTCAGTCCCACAAATGCAATGACTGTTCCGATCGTAACTCCGGCAAGTCCATTCACCCCCAGGATAGCTCCCACAATCGCCACAAGCGCATAACTGATCCAGCCGATATTGGCGTTGACCGGCATCAGCAGATTGGCATAGGTGTTTGCCTTATCTGCACTGTCTCTTAACTTTTCATTTACTTTGTGAAACTCTTCTATGGCGGCCTGCTCATGGCAGAAGACTTTCACTACCTTCTGGCCATCCAGCATTTCTTCAATGAACCCGTCTACTGCTCCCAGGTCAATCTGCTGCCGGATAAAGTATTTTCCGGACAATCCGGATAATTTGGAAGTGACAAAAAGCATGACTGCAGCTGTCAAAATTGAGATCACCGTCAGCGCCGGATTCAAAATCAGCATGGTAACCAACGTGGCGGTCATGGTAATCACTGAGTTAATGATCTGGGGAACGCTCTGACTTAGCAGCTGTCTCAAAGTATCTACATCATTCGTATAGACAGACATAATATCTCCGTGGGCATGTGTATCAAAATATTTAATCGGCAGCGCTTCCATTTTACAAAATAAATCATCCCGCAGATGCAGCATCGTTCCCTGACTCACATTTACCATAATTCGGTTGTAAGCAAATGCAGAGAGAACGCCGACAGCCATCACACACGCCAGATAAAAAAGGTCTTTCGCCAGATTGCTGAAATCATTGGAGCCGCTCTCCAGCATAGGCATAATATAATTATCTACCAGCTTTTGCGGGAAGGTCGCCCCCACAACTGTGGCAATAGCCGTAACAATGATACAGGCAACCACGATCAGAAACAAATATTTGTAATAGTGAAGCATATATCGGATGACCCGTCCCACCATCTTTATGGCTCTGTTTGCCCCGGGTCTGGATTTTTTCTCGTTCATAAATCAGTTTCCTCCTTTCATTTAAGCGGGCTGGTCGAAGTCGCCGCCGCCTTCCATCTGCGACGTATAAATCTCCTGATAAATTGCATTGCTCTTCAGTAGATTTTCATGGGTGTCAAAAGCATCTACCTTTCCATCATCCAGTACCAGAATCCTGTCTGCTGACTGAACGCTGGAGATACGCTGGGCAATAATGATCTTGGTTGTTCCGGGTATCATTGTTCTAAATGCTGCCCGGATACTGGCATCTGTGGCCGTATCAACCGCGCTGGTAGAATCATCCAGGATCAGTATTTTGGGCTTTTTCAGAAGCGCACGTGCAATACAGAGCCGTTGTTTCTGACCGCCTGAAACATTGGCGCCGCCCCTTTCGATTCTGGCGTGATAACCGCCCGGCATTTTTTCGATAAACTCATCTGCGCAGGCAGCTTTGCAGGCCTCTATGCACTCTTCTTCTGCAGCATCCGGATTTCCCCACCGCAGGTTATCGAGAATACTGCCTGAAAACAGCGTATTTTTCTGCAGCACCACAGAAACCTGATTTCGCAGGACTTCTGTATCGTACCGCCGGACATCCACGCCGCCCACACATACAGACCCTTCATCCACATCATATAAACGGCATATTAAGTTGACGAGACTGCTCTTGCCGGCACCGGTGCCTCCGATCACTCCTACTGTCTCTCCGCTTTTTATATGAAGGTCAATATCTGACAGAGCATTTTTTCCGCTGCCGTGCTTGTAGGAAAAATTCACGTGATTAAAGTCTACACGCCCGTCTGTAATTTCCTCTATCGGATTTTCCGGATCTTTCAAATCTGCTTCTTCGCTTAGTACTTCACTGATACGCCGGATACTGGCAAGAGACATACTGATCATAACCACAACCATAGAAAGCATCATAAGGCTCATTAAAAGAGACATGACATAGCTGAAAAGACTTGTCAGCTCTCCTGTAGTCATAGAACCGCCTACAATAAATTTCGCTCCCAGCCAGGAAACAGAAATAATACAGAAATAGACCGCTACCATCATGGCCGGATTGTTGAACGCCAGCAGTCCTTCTGCTTTAACGGAAAGATCATAAAGTGTTTTCGACGCTTTTGAAAATTTTATATTTTCATGTTCTTCACGCACAAAAGCCTTCACCACCCGGATGGCCGTTACATTTTCCTGAACACTGGCATTTAGGTCATCGTATTTCCGGAAAACCTGACGGAAAATCTTGAGGGTGACAACCATAATGATTCCGATCACAGCCACAAGAAAGATAACGGCAATCAGAAACATAACACTTAACCGCGGGCTGATGATCAGGCACATTACAAAACTGAAGATCAGATTCAGCGGCGCACGGACTGCCACTCGAACGATCATCATAAATGCATTCTGTACATTTGTAATATCCGTAGTCATGCGTGTCACCAAACCGGGGACACTGAATTTATCAATATTAGAAAAAGAAAAAGTCTGTATATTAGCATAAATTGCTTCCCGCAGATTGGCCGACAGTCCGGAAGCCGCACTTGCTGCATTTTTTCCTGCTGTAGCGCCAAATACCAGACTCAAAAAAGCCATAAGGACCATCAGTGCCCCATATCGGTAAACGACCGGCAAATTTCCTGCTTCCAGCCCCCTGTCAATAATGATGGAAGTGACAAAGGGCATCAGAATTTCCATAATAACTTCAAGGGTCGTCAGGCTAATACACAGAAAGGTGCTGCGCTTATACTTTCCCAGCTGCTGTAAAACTTTTCTCATGTTTATAAAACCTCCCGTCTTCTTTTTTTTCTTTATGCTCCGTACGTTCACACTGCTCCAAAATCTTCTGCTCTAATTCCCGCAGTTTCATTTTCTCCTGACAGTTAAGAGCGCTGCAGATTTTATCTTCTGTCTGCCTGGCCCTTTTTAAAAATTCCTCTTTATCTGCCATAAGCTTTTCCGTCGGAAGCACTTTCTTTTTCCGGATATCTTCCGGATTTTCCTGAAAGTAGAGATAACCTTCTTTTATCAGTTTTTTGATCATTGCGGACAGTGTCGCTTTCGATACTCCAATTTCATGGTATAATTCCGTAAGATACGTACCTTTCACGTGATGCCTCAAAATATACACCAGAAAATAAACCTGGATGCCGGTCACATTTTTGTCCTTCAAATTCATTTCCAGCTGCATCGTCCAATTCAGACTGATTTTCCTCATCATATAAAGCAATTCTTCATCCATTTGTATAAACACCTCCTAGAGATCACGGAATTGTTTAAGTCTGAACAGTTCGTACCCTTACTTTCTGTCCGATATAAATTGTACAGCAGATTTCTGCAAAAGTTAAATTTAAAATTATTATTATCTATAAATATTTTTTATAAATAATGTGAATTTCAATTGCATGGAAAATAAAAAGACCTTATAATAAATTCAGATTTGATAACAGAATGATATTTGCCTTACAGGAGGATTTCTTATGAATACGATACAGTTAGAATGCTTTGTAGCTGTTGCAGAGCATTTAAATTTTTCCAAAGCTTCCCAGGCTCTTAAGATCACACAGCCTGCTGTGAGCCATCAGGTTCAAACACTGGAAGAAGAACTTGGCGTAAAACTGTTCGCCCGTAACAGCCGAAATGTAACTCTCACACCAGAAGGAATCCTTTTCCTTTCAGATGCGGAACTTATTTTGAAAACTGCCCATTCGGCAAAGGAACGTCTGGGAAAACATGATCATTTTCTCCCCTTTGATTTAGGATGTCATAATCACACAGAACTGAATCTTCTGCCGGCAGCACTGCAAAAACTTTCAGAAGAATTTCCTCTTCTCCGCCCTTCCATGCGCCTTGTCCCCTTCCCCTCTTTGCTCAGCCTGGTAGAAAACAATCAGATTCTGGCCGCTCTTAGCATAAAAGAAACGCAAAAAAAGCTCCCTCTGTCTTTCAGGGAACTTTGTCTTGCTCCTATTGCTTGTATCTGTTCGCCGGAACATCCGCTGGCCCAATATAAAACCCTGACACTAAGCCGGCTTTCCGGAAATTTTATTGCCTGTTCTCCCAGGCAGACATCCAGTTCTGTTTTTGCGGCTCACAGTCAGATCCTTACAAAGCTTCCCCCGGAGCAACACTATCTGACCGAGAATATTGAAAGCGCCTTTACGCTGGCAAAGGCCCAGATCGGCTATACTCTGTACCCGGATATTCCCCTGGCAAGGGAAGCCGGATTATGTTATATTCCTGTAACCGATCTGCCGAAAGTACCTTTTGGAGTATACTTCCAATATCATCACGATCATCAGGCATTAAAGCGCTTCCTTTCTATAATGCCCCGGCTGCTCCAGGAAAGCTGATGCATTATTCCCGGCACACCTGGAAAATGTAGAATTTCAAATAATAAGACTCATCTGCCGCCCACAGAATCGGATGATCAGCGGCCTGCGTCCGAAACTCCACCTGCCTCAACCGCACATGTGCTCCTGCCGCCGCCTGGCGTATGGTTTTTGTAAAAAGTTCAAAATCCATAAAATGAGAACAGGAACAAGTTGCCAGATATCCTCCGTCTTTGACAAGTTTCATTCCCCGGATATTGATCTCTCGATATCCCTTGACTGCATTTTTTATGGAATTTCTTGACTTTGTAAATGCAGGCGGATCCAGGATAACCAAATCGTATTCTTCTTTTTGCTCTACCAGCTTTGGAAGCAACTCAAACACATCTTCCGCAATAAATTTGACTTTTTCTTCCAGATGATTCAATTTTGCATTCTCTTCTGCCTGACGGACTGCCAGTTCTGAAGCGTCCACTCCAAGGACACTTCTGGCACCGGCTGCACCTGCATTCAGCGCAAAGGAACCGGTATGGGTAAAGCAGTCCAAAACTTTTGCTCCCCCGCACAATTTCTGGATTGCAAGACGATTATATTTCTGATCCAGAAAAAATCCTGTTTTTTGTCCATCTTTTACATCCACAATATATTTCACGCCATTTTCCACTATGGGCACAAAGGTATCAAATTCAGGGCCGAAAAATCCTTTTGTTTTTTTCAATCCCTCTTTTTCTCTTTCTTTCGCGTCGCTTCTCTCATAAATGCCCCGGATGCAGATTCCATCTTCTTCCAGCACCTCTTTTAAAAGTCCCATGACCATTTCTTTCCTTCGGTCCATCCCAAAAGACAGTGCCTGAAATACCAGAACATCCGAGAATTTGTCTACAACCAGCCCCGGCAGGAAATCCGCCTCCCCGAACACAACACGGCAGCTGGATGTATCCACTGTTTTCTTTCGATAATCCCATGCATCTGCAAGCCTCTTTCGAAAAAATTCCTCGTTGATATCCTGATCTTTATCTCTTGTAAGCATACGGACTCTTATTTTGGAATGGCTGTTGATATATCCTTTCCCCATGGGATAACCGTCAAAGTCATGCACCATTACAATATCCCCATCTTCAAAACTTCCCACGGTTGTCTCAATCTCATTGTCAAAAATCCATGCTCCTCCTGCTTTTAAAGAACGTCCCTCACCTTTTTTTAATGTCACTAATGCCATACTCATATCCTTTTCCTCCTGTTGTATTTCCATCTTAAATCCCTCGCTGCCATTTGTAAATACAGGATTGTTTTTTCTATATTCCGGAGGTATACTGATATTGCAAAATATTTCATAATTATGATAAAGGAGTTGTTTGATCATGTTGAGTGAAAAAGTTTCACAGTTATTAAACACACAGGTAAATAAAGAGTTTTATTCCGCCTATCTTTACTTGAGTTTTTCAAACTTCTATAAAGAACAGGGGCTGGACGGTTTTGCAAACTGGTACCAGATCCAGGCACAGGAAGAAAGAGACCACGCTATGCTCTTTATCCAGTACATGCAGAATAACGATGTTCCTGTTACCTTTGAATCCATAGACAAACCGGACGCTGTACTTTCCGAGAAAATGGATCCTCTGAAAGCAGGCTATGAGCACGAACAATATGTGACAGGACTGATCCATACCATTTATGAAGCTGCTTATGAAGCAAAAGATTTCCGTACCATGCAGTTCCTTGACTGGTTTGTAAAAGAGCAGGGTGAGGAAGAAACAAATGCCAGCGACCTGATCAAAAAAATGGAGCTTTTCGGAGACGACGCCAAGAGCCTCTATATGCTGGATCAGGAATTGGGCGGAAGAACATACACTGCTCCGTCACTCACTTTGTAAATTTATCCTTTCCATTATCGCAAAAAAGGTGCACAGACATCTGTGCACCTTCTCTATTTATTCTACCAGGAATCCTCTCTTTTTCAATTCACTTTCGATCATATCTAATGTCTCTTCACTGTCGGCAGTCACCTTATGATAATGATAGTTGGACGTAATATTTTTCAGAGGACTTGATTTCCCGCTATGTATATCTTCCATAAATTCAGCCACCTTACGTCTGGAGCTGACATGAAGCGGCGCTTCCAGATGTCCGTAGACTCTGTGATTAACCATAACATTTTCTGCGCATCCTCCCAGGTCTACGATCGCGCACAGTTCTTCTTCCAGCTGTTCGTCTGTATGCTGTACTTTAAAAACTCTGCTTACTTCCGCCGGACCGTTTAAAATATACCCTCTGTTTGTAGAAATAATATCGTATCCCGAAGCCCGGATCAGTGCAATGTCCTGCACGATAACCTGACGGCTTACCTGATAGTCTTCTGCAAGCTGTTTTCCGGCAACCGGAACTTTGCTGTTTCGTATCTGCCGGATGATATTTTCTCTTCGCTCTGAACCAGTCATCTTTTTGTTACCTCCATCTCTAAAGAATTATATCACATTGTTCCTTTTTATGAAACCATGGAGAAATGAAACCTTCGCTTTCTTGACAAGTTTACATGCCACTTTTATAATATAATTCGTTACAGTTCAATCGTATGCCAAAATGCATACTTTCACATAAGCAGGTGTATCATCTTGAAAGAATACTCTAAAGAAAAAACTATGCAAAAGCCGGAACGGAAAGTGCAGCAGCTTACTTTGTGCGGTCTTTTTACCGCGCTGACTGCTATCGGCGCCTTTATTCAGATCAGTATTCCTGTGGAGCCCTTTCCCATGCATTTTACTCTGCAGTTTTTCTTTTCACTGCTCGCCGGGTTTGTACTTGGCGGCAGACTTGGCGCTTTAAGCGTGGGAATCTATCTTCTCATCGGCTTATGCGGAGTACCTGTATTTGCATCAGGCGGAGGCCCTTCCTATCTCCTGAAGCCAACCTTCGGCTTTCTCTTAGGATTTGTCTTTGCCGCCGGTGTTACCGGATGGCTGTCTGAAAAGTTTCCTCCTCAAAAAATATGGGGATACCTTTTCATTTCAACTGCCGGATTTGCAGTGATGTATCTTTCCGGAAACTTATATTTTTATTTTGTCAGCAACTATGTTATCCATGTTCCGGTTTCCTGGAAACTTGTTCTCATAAACTGCTTTTTCCTTACGGCTGCCGGCGATTATCTTTTATGTATTCTGGCTTCCATCACAGCCAGACGGCTTCTTATCCTGAAAAAAAAGATACTTTCCAACTGACAGATATTCAGATTGGAAAGTATTTTTTTACTGCTGTCTTTTTATTTTGCGGGAGGTGGTTTTTTCAAACTCTTGCTCTCGTACCTTTAATCTATATATCCTTTTATGCAAAGGCGCACTTTGATTATAGTCATCAATTAGTTTCTGAAGTGCTGATTTTATATCTTTTATATGTTTCTTTTTCACATATTCTTCGCTCGGAAATATTTCCGCTTCAATCACTCCATCACATTCTCTCACCAGAACTTCCTGTACAAGACGGCTTTCACCCAATTTATTTTCCAACTCTTCCGGCGATACGTTTTCCCCGTTTTTTGTAATGATCAGATTTTTCTTTCTTCCTGTCAGGAATACAAAACCCTCTTCATCCACATACCCCAGATCCCCTGTCTTCAGCCAGCCATCTGACAGTGTTTCCTTCGTTTCATCCGGCATCTTATAATATCCCTGCATGACGCTGCTTCCTTTTACCCAAAGTTCGCCGTCCACAGTCTTTGCCCTGCAATTCGGAAGAAGCTGTCCTACGCTTTCTTTTTTCATGTTCCAGCTTACATTATTACTGATAACCGGCGCACATTCCGTCATTCCGTATCCTTGCAGAATTGTGATCCCATAGCGTTTAAAAAGATCAATATAATCCGGATTCAGATAAGCGCCTCCGCTGCAGATTGTGTGAAGCTGCTTTCCAAATACTTTTGCCTTCACAATAGCCGGCGGGATCAGGGATGCATCCTCCAGCTTCCTTGCCAGTGTTTCAATCATAAGCGGAACCATTAAAATCATTTCCGGCTGAAACAGCTTGATATTTTTGGCAACTCTCATAAGGGAGTCGTTGATGCATACCACCGCTCCCAGAGACATTCCCTTTAGGATATCCATACTCAGACAATAAGCGTGATGGATGGGAAGGACAGATAAAAGCACCGTTTTCTCCGGAATCTTCATATCCAGGCAGGTAGCGTTTTCTGCCATGTTTCTGTGTGTCAGCATGACGCCTTTGCTCTTTCCCGTCGTTCCAGACGTAAACATGATGGTACAGAGCTGATCCGGATCCGGCATTTCCTGGAAACTGCCCCTGTTTTCTTCCAAAAGACCTGAAAAGGACAGAACCTTATCGCTTTCTCTTCTTCCGCCTTGTTCCTTTTGCATGGAAATAATATCCTTCAATTTCGGACAGACTTTCTCCGCCATTTCCTGCACATCTCTGCGGCAGTCGTCCGCTACCAGCACCGTAACATCTGCGCGATTTATTAATTCACAGACTTCGTCTGCCGGAAGCGAGACATCCAGCGGCACCGCTACACTTCCGCTGTTTACAGTTCCAAAGTAGGCAGTCAGCCATTCATAAGATGTCTTTCCGATCACAGCCACATGGTTCCCCTTTTGTCCCAGGCTTTCAAGGGTACGTGAAAATGCTTCACTATCCTCTTTCAGCTGAGTATATGTCCTGGACACAATTTCATTTTTCCCGGCTTTATATCTCACCGCATCCTCTGAACCATATTTTTCTTCTGTACGTGTCAATATCTCACGAATTGTAGTACAAATCATTTTCCTGATCCCTTCCCTTACTTTTCTGCTGTCAGCTTCTCCAGATAGTCTGCCGCTTCCTGTACAGTGCGGATATCAGCTGCCTCTGTCTGCTCGATCTCCACATCAAATTCTTCCTCAAGTTCGCCCAGCATACTCATAAAATCAAAAGACGTGAATCCAAGATCTTCTATAAAACGGGAGTCCGGATGTATATTTTCCTGTTCCACTTCCACATATTCACAAATAATTTCTGTCAGTTTTTCAAACATTTCCTTTTCCTCTTTTCATAAATTTATGACTAAATCAACTTAATAATTTCTCCAATCTTAAGATTTGGATTTTCCACACCTTTGAACATGATCTTGCAGAGATAATAGTACAGGTATTCCAGGTCTTCTCTTGATACTGCTTTCACCTGATGCTCAAAATTAAAATCCAGTCCGTTATCTTCCGGTCTGTGCATGACCGTCAGATACATTGCCTGCGTTGTGGCTCCGTTGGGATACCATTTTGTCTTATATTTAATATCCCCCAGCTGCTCCAGCCCCTTTTCTTTCAGTGTCATAGGCTGATAGGTCAGCGACATCGGCTCATAAGTAAGGCCCGGTTCATGAGGATATACCATTGCCCGATGCGCAAAATATTCAACCGGATCATAATTTGCATGGCGGAAATATTCATTTTGTTTATCCCGGATCTCATAAATCCCCTCCAGAAAGCTCTTCTCCCCAGATATGACGGTCCGGAACGGAAAAGAATGGATCCTCGTACCTCCCGACTTTTTTTCTTTCAGCGTTGCTCTTCTTGCAATTGCCATATTGATGGACACATCGTCATTTCCATTCATTTTCTGAAAATAAGTCCGAAGTCCCATCATGAGCAGACAAGCCAAAGAGACATGGTTCTCTTCGCAGAATGCCATAAGTCTCCTGGTCGGTTCTTCCTCCAGATGGAAAATATCAATGGCGGAATCTACGGAATCTGACGTATTAAAAGCTGCCCTTAATGTGGGATCATTATAGTTTTTTCTGGCCTCTTCAAGTTTTTCCGGTCCTCTAAGCCCGTTGTATATAGGCTCTGACTCTTCAATCATCTTCTCAAAGAATTCCCTGTCTTTTTGCTGCGCTCTGCTTCCCGCCTCATAGGCAAGATCTCTTTGAATCTGCTCCACATAGGAAGCCATGTCCTTAGGATACGGAACCCCCTCATATTTAGCGTTGCAGTACAGCTCAATAATATCTTTCAGAAAAGCGATCAAAGACTGGGCGTCCAATGTCCTATGATCTCCGAGAAGATATATACCGTTATAGCCATCCGGCATGCGGATCATAACAATCCGGTTCATGGGAGAATCTTGAAGTCTGAAGGGTACCTTGGTCCAGGACTTCATCTCTTCTTCTGCTTCTTCCATGGTTCGTCCGGAAAAATCTACAAATTCTATTTCCCTTTCTTCTTGATCCACAATGTACTGATAAATGCTCCCGTCTTTATCTTTTGCAAAACGTACCCGCATTCCTTCACTCCGCTCATAAGCCTTATAAATAGCCTGTCGCAGCACATCCCAGTCAATATCTGTTTCAATAGTCAGACTGGTTCCGATATTCAGAACTTCCTTTTTCGGGCACTTTTCCTGATAAAAGAAATGAAATTTCTGTGCGGCAGTCAGCGGATATACCGGATGTCCTTTTCGTTTTCTCATCATTTTATAATTCCTCCTATAAATGCATTGAGGGCTTCTTCATACATTTCTCTCTCTTTATAATAGCTTTCTGCATGTCCGGCTCCCGGCACGATCAACTTTGATTTTAGAGCCCCGTAATTCTCATAAATCTCTTCACACATAGAGCAGGGGACAAATCTGTCCTTCTCTCCATGGATCAAAAGAGCCGGAACTTTGGCCTTTCTTACTTCCCGGGCTGCATTGCATTCGTCCAGGCCGTATCCTGCCCGGCGTTTGTTTACCCGGTCTGCAATGGGGATCATGGGAAAAGCAGGAAGATGGTACATCGTTTTCAGCACATGAGTAAATACATATTTCGGTGAAGTAAAGGCGCAGTCGGATACGATTCCCTTTACCTGTTCAGGAAGCTCAAGCCCTGCCGTCATCAAGACAGTCGCTCCTCCCATGGATGTACCATGAAGAAGGATCTGTACCTCTTCCCCTGCCTCGTCTATCATCCACCGGATCCATTCCAGCGCATCCCACCGGTCCGCACATCCAAATCCTATGTATTCCCCTTCACTCTGCCCATGGGCGCGTTCATCTGCCAGAAGCATGCGAAATCCTTTTTCCAGATAGTATTTTGAAAGTCCGATATAGTCGCTCATTCCCTGGCTCGTATATCCGTGGAAACAGATCACTGCCTTATTTCCTTCTTCTCCTTTAAAGTAAGTCCCATGGAGCTTTAAACCGTCTTTAGATTTTATATATACATCTTTGTGCGGCTGAGACAGCATCCACTTTTTTCTCGCTTTCATAAAAGGTTCATACTGATGCCAGTCCGTGCCTGACATCTTGATCGTACGCTCGGTCTTTGCCTCTGACCTCTTCATAGTGCGTCGGTAGAAATAGGCGGTTCCTCCTATTCCGGCAGATGTCAGGCTAAGAAGCGCTGCTGCCGCTGTTTTGATCACTCGTTTCATTTCTTCACCGATCCTTTTCCTGTTTTACCTTTTTCTATTTCTTTTTCCTGCTGTCAATAAACTGTTTCAGTTTTAAAGCTTTCTCTATATTTCCTTCTACTTTCAGTTTTCCAAGGGTTACCGCCAGGATCGGATCCTGCTTCCCGGATGCTATCTTCATCAAAGTCTCTGCTGTACAGATAAACATGGCATCCCTGTCAAAATACTCATAAGGCTCTACATACAATTTCCCTTCTTTTACTTCCACATAAAAAATTCCTTCTGCCTCCCCTGTAATATTGAACTGATAGGCCAGGTGCTCGGTTATATCGCTTACATCCGCCTCCATGAACATTCCTTTTACCTCTGCAAACATATCCGCATAAGTCATTCTACATTTTCCTCCTTTTTTCGACCATTGGTCGTATCTTTTCTGTTGTTAAAATATCATCTTTTCGACTATCGGTCAATAGTGATTACGCTAAAATACCGGAAGGATTTTCCGTCATTTTTGTAAGGATTTTCATTGGCTTTTCTGATACATCTGTGCTATACTAAGCTGTAAATCAAAATGACAGCAACAGAAAGGAAAAGGCGAGGCAGATGGCCAATCAGGCAAAATACGAAAAAATTTTGGATGCACTTCAGACTCTTCTGGAAGACCGCAGCATACAGACAATATCCGTCAGCGAAATTGCGCAGACTGCCGGTATCGGGAAAGGCAGTATCTACTATTACTTTCCGTCCAAAAATGCGATCCTGGATGCACTGATCCAAAGAAATTACGAAAAGCCCATACAAACTGCCCGCAGTCTTACAAGCCAGCCGGATATTTCCCCCTTTACACGCATGGCAATGATCTTCCAGGCATGCCGCAATTCTTCTTCTGAATTTTTGAAATCCGAAGGAACGACTGCATCCGGCGCTCAGGAAAAGGCCTTTCTGCATCAAAAATATTTAAATCATCTGATTTCCGAACTAAAGCCGGAGCTGGCAGCGATCATACGTCAGGGAATTGAGAGAGGAGAAATCCATTTCGACCGTTCGGAAGCCCTGGCCGAAATTGTCTTGATTGTTTTGACCGTAAAATTGGATAACACACTGATTCCATCTACACGTGAGGAAATAGAAGATACCATTGCCGGCCTTGCCTCTCTTCTTGAAAAAGGGACAGAAAATCCGACCGGATCCTTAAATTTTTTAATGACAATATAAAAAGCCGAGACAGTGTTCATAAACTGTCTCAGCTTTATTTTTTTGAAAAAAGATGTTTGATAAATACATACATAACAATTCCAAAAGCGATAAGATATCCCAGCGCTCCCAGTGCCGGGATTCCCCATATCTTCGGCTTCATATCTGTTGTACAGATAATACTGGAACTGATAAGAAGCGCCATTACCCACAGTCCCATTACAATATTCTGCACCATTCTTCTTAGAAGCCGTGAAAGTTCTGTGGAAGCATGGAGATCCAGATTAACGCGCGTCTGACCCTTCAGATATCCCTGTACGGCATCGGCTACAAGGGTCGGAATATCAAGCGCTCTGTGAAAAGCCCGGTAAAAACTTTTTCCGCTGCTTTTCAGCTCCTTCTTCCAATCAAAATTTTTCAGCAGACTTTCCTTGATCCTTCCGGCAGCAATCTCAACCATATTGATCTCCGGTGAAATTTCTGCCAGCACCCCTTCCATGTGTGTCAGACCTCTTGCAAGCATCGTAAGACCATGAGGCATAATAATTCCATTTTCCTTCATGACATCCATGAGATCCATAGTGATGGCAGCGACATCAATATTCCCCATATCCACTCTTCCATATTTGGATAAAAGGTTGTTGATATCCTCATACAGACGGCTGGGATCCGGCGGTTCCTTGAACTCGCCCAGAATCATAACTGCATCCTGAATCATTCCAATGTCATTTGCAGCCACACCGCGTACAGCCTTTGCAATCTGCTCCCTGTCTCTCTCTGTAAGCCGTCCCATCATCCCCATGTCAATCCATATGATCTTGCCGTCACGGATTCTTAAGTTACCGGGATGGGGATCCGCATGAAAAAAGCCGTCCTCAATGATCTGCTTCATATAATTATCTGCAAGTTTACTTCCAATCTCTTTCAGATCATAGCCGTTCTCCAGAAGCGCTGTCTTATCATCAACCTCAAATCCATCAATATATTCCATAACAAGGACATGAAGGGTCGTATATTCCTGGTAAAGAACGGGAGTCCCCACAAAGGAAATTCCTTCATTTTTCTTGGCAAACTCTTCCATGTTAGCCGCTTCTGTAAGAAAGTTCATTTCCTCACGGGTCACATCCCAAAGCTCATTTAAAACCATGTCAATATCCACCATGCCCTTGATAGTGGCAGACGGAATCAGCTTTGCCGCTTTTCTAAGCAACGCAATGTCCCGGGCCATCATCTCATAAATTCCCCTTCGCTGCACTTTAATCACAACGGGAGATCCGTCCTTTAATACAGCCCGGTGTACCTGTGCGATAGAGGCAGAACCGAGAGGCTTTTCACTGATTTCCTTAAAAATAGTCCCCCAGGCACAGCCATAAGAATCTTCTATCACATCAGAAACTTCTGAAAAAGGCATCGGTTTTACATCTGATCTTAATTTCATCAGCTCATCGCAGTATTTTTTTGGAAGAATATCAGAATGCATGGACATGATCTGTCCGATCTTGATATAAGTCGGTCCCAGATCTTCCAGGATCAGCCTTAATTTTTCCGGAGTCAGCCCTCTGGTGATCTCATACTTTCGAAGGATATCCACCATTTCCCGAAGCCGGCTTTTATATTCTCCGGATTCTTTTTTACTCATCGGATTCCTCAGCCTCTTTTGCAAGAATACGGTCCTTCAAAGCCTGTATCTGCTCCGGCGTCATTTTATCCAACAGCTCGTCCAACTCCTCCGGAGAGGAAGCCTTGACAGAGACATTGACCTTATCTTTCATCGTTTTTTTGATATTATGCTTCAATTCTTCATTAAGGGCTTTTCCCTGCTCTACAGTCAATTCCCCTTTTTTTACCATTTCATCCAGCACTTCTTTTGACTTTTCTGTCGTTACTGCCACTGCTCCAATCCCTGCCAGCAGTATCTTTTTCATGCCATCTCCAAAATTTTCCATTGTCCAGTCTCCTTTCTACCCAATCTGATATATTCCGGTTTCCTATATGAAAATCTGATCCGCAAACCGCAAAAATTCCGGAACAAAGATCATAACTCCTGCCACTGCAGCCATAATAGAGGCGATCAGGACTGCCCCGGCGGCAGCATCCTTTGCCAGCTTTGCCAGCGGTCTTCTCTCCTCCGTCACAAGATCTACCACTGCTTCCACTGCTGTATTCACCATTTCCAGCGCCATGATGAGCCCAAACAAACTAAAACACAGGCACCATTTTATCACGGAAATCTGAAAAAAAATACCGGCTGCAATAACCAGGATCATCATGCAACAGTGAATCTTCATATTTCTCTCTTTTTTTATGACTGCAAATATTCCCTCAAATGCATAACCAAAACTTTTGTAAATGGGATCCTTTTTGGGCTTTTCCATATAGTTTTTCCTCCCGGAAACAAATTGTATAATCATTATAGCAGATTTTAAGAGAAAAATCTTCGTTTGCCTTCAAATATCTCCACAATTGTCTTTTCTGTTCCTGTCATGCCAGGCGAAGCGATCAGCCCCATATTTCGCATTGTCTCCTCCGGTGTTTTCCCGTTAATTCCGTGTACATCGTCAATATAGATTCCATGCATTGCAAAATCTACGGATTTATATGCCGCATCCACTGCTGCGATTCCCTTCATCGTACACCCCTGATTTCCCCCGTCACAGATCATTCCTGTAATACTGCTGGCCATATTGTTTAGGGTATGGGCCATCATTTCCACTGTGCCTCCCCTTAAATATACGAGAGCGCATGCCATGCCTGATCCTGCTGCAATGGCACAGCCGCAGAATGCGGACAATTTTCCCGAGTATTCCTTAATATACATACAGACAAGATAGCTAAGAGCCGTTGCCCTCAAGAGTTGTTCTTTCGTATATCCGTTTACTTTATACGCTCCATATAAAGGCATTGTCGCAATAATTCCGTGGGCGCCTGACCCGGTAATACTCATAGCGGGCTTATCCAGACCTATTACTCTTGCCTCAATCGCCGCATTACACAAAAGCGAAGCCGTCGCCTGCTCATCTTTGGAAATTTCTTTTCCATCGTTCATGTTAAGAAGCTGACGGGCAAATGTAGTTCTTGGACTTTCCAGCCCTTCATGGAACAGCGCCAGATTTGTCTGATATGCTTCTTCTATAAAGGAAATCTCCTCAATCGGCACGGAATCAGCATATTCATAAAGCTCCTTTAATGTATAGCGATGAATCGGGTGTACTGTCTCCTCTTCTTCCTGTACCGGGTAACTGTCCTTCGGCTCCGTTCCAAAGACTTCCTTTCCATTTACAGTAATTTCTGTAATGTTGGTGTGAGAGTCCCGAATCGTCACACATGCTGTATCTTCTGCTGTTTCCACCTCCGCTTTAATAAAAATCCGGCTCGTAATCCCCTCCAGTCTGGCTGTTATCTTTCCTTCTTCCAGCATTTTTCTTGCTTCCTGTACATCTGCATCCTTTACATCCGCCAGAGATTCCAGTCCCTTATCCGGGTCGGCAGCCACTGCTCCAAGAGCGGCCGCAAAGGCACTCCCCACTTCAGTTGTTCCGGGGATCCCGCATGTGAAGGCGTTCTTGTACATTCCGCTGTTCATGGATACTGTAACCTTCTCTACTGTCCCCTTTGTATAGCTTTTTGCTTTCGCCACCGCAAAAGCAATCGCTCCCGGCTCTGTTACCCCAAGCGCCGGCTTCATATCATCCTTTATCATCTGTGAAAGTTCATGCATAATGAATCTCCTCCTTTTCTCTCATCATACAATAGAATGCTCCCCGGAATCAAGGACACAAATAAGGGACGGAAGTTTTTAAAAACCTCCGTCCCCTATTTTCGTCTTTCTGATAATCTCCCGGATCGGCAGCACGCTTCCCGGTGATACCGACAATTCGTCCACGCCCATTTTCAGGAATGTTTCCGTCAAAGTTGTATCTGCGCCAAGCTCCCCGCAGATACCTACCCAGCAGTTTTCTTTATGACCGTTTTCCACTGTCATACGAATCATTTCCAAGACTGCCGGATGATGAGAATCATAAATGTTATCCAGCTTTGCATTCTGACGGTCAATCGCCAGCGTATACTGGGTCAGATCATTTGTTCCAAGACTGAAGAAATCCACTTCCCTGGCAAGCTGTGCGCTGATCATAACCGCCGCCGGCGTTTCAATCATAACGCCCTGTTCCACATCCCCGTATGGAATGCCCTTTTCGTCCAGCTCTGCCTTGATCTCTTCCACATATTTCTTTGCCTGGAGCACTTCATTTACAGAGATGATCATGGGATACATGATGCCAATGTTTCCATATGCGCTGGCACGAAGCAGCGCGCGGAGCTGTGTCTTAAAAATCTCCGGGCGGTCAAGACAGATGCGGATCGCCCGATATCCCATTGCCGGATTTTCTTCATGATCCAGATTAAAATAATCTGCCTGTTTATCGGCCCCGATATCCAGCGTACGGATGATCACCTTCTTACCTGCCATGGTCTCTGCCACCGTGCGGTATGCCTGGAACTGTTCTTCTTCTGTCGGGAAAGTATCTTTTTCCAGATACAAAAATTCACTCCGAAAAAGCCCTATGCCGTCCGCATCATTGGCAAGCACCCTTGCCACATCGCCCACACTGCCGATATTGGCGTAAAGCCGGATTTTCTTTCCATCCAGGGTGACGTCTTCTTTACCCTTCAGCTGAAGAAGCAGTTCTCTTTGCCGTTCTTCCTCTCTTTTCTTCTCCTGATAAGAAGCAAGGAGTTCCTCGTCAGGCTCTACGATCAATTCACCCTTTACCCCGTCAATCACTGCCATCTTCCCATTCATTTCTTCACTGACCGGAATACCGATCAAGGCGGGAATATTCATTGTACGTGCCAGAATAGCCGTATGGGAATTAGAAGAACCAAGCTCTGTCACAAATCCAAGCAGTTTGGATTTGTCCATCTGAACAGTCTCGCTGGGCGCCAGATCCTTTGCCGCCAGGATCACCGGCACATCTCCAAGATCTCCATCTGCATTTTTTCCCTGAAGGATTCTTACGACACGCTCTGCAATATCCTTGATATCGGCAGATCTTGCCTGGAAATATTCATCATCCATCTGTGAAAACATCAGCGAAAAATTATCTCCCGTGGAAGCGACCGCATATTCTGCGTTGACCTTCTGAGCTTCGATCATATTTTTAATGGAATCGTTAAAATCGTCATCCTCCAGCATCATTCCATGTACTTCGAAAATAGCGGCGCCTGTCTCTCCCACTTCTTTCAGTGCTTTTTCATAAAGGGCATTCAACTGATCGGATGCCTGGCCTTTCGCCTCTTCATAACGTTTCCATTCTGCTTCCGTATCAGTAATGCTCCTCCTTTGCACCATCTGTTCTTCTTTGGAGTAATAGAGGATTTTACCTATAGTAATTCCTTTAAGAATCGATTTCCCCTGATAAATTTTCATGGCGCACCTCTTTTATAAATTTGCTTTCATAAACTCTTCCATTGCAGCGATGGCGGCGTCTTCATCCGCTCCCTCTGCAGTAATGGTAATCTCTGCTCCCTGTTTTAAGCCCATTCCCATAATAGCCAGAAGCTTTCCTGCTTCCGCTTTCTTTCCGTTTCCTTCCAGCGTAATGACAGACTGGAATTTCTTTGCTTCTTTTACAAGAAGTCCTGCCGGTCTTGCGTGAATACCAAGTTCATCCTGAATAGTGTACTGAAATGTTTTCATAGTTATCTTCTCCTCTCTTACTTATATAAAATCATTGTCTCATATGGTTTCAAAATTACTTCTGTTCCATTTATATCCTGCTTCTCATAGTTGCCAAGCAGACATTCATACAGCTCCAAATCCTCTCCTGCATCCCAGCGGACGTGATTTCCGTAAAAATTGTTGATTACCAGAAGCTCTTTTCCTTTATAATATCGCTTATAAGCAAAAATAGAAAGGTGTTTTTCTGCTTTTGGCTCAAACTCTCCGTATGCAATAATATCATACTCTTTACGAAGCCGAATCAGCTTTTTATAAAATATAAACACAGAATCCGGATCCTGAAGCTCCGTTTCAGCGTTGATAAAACAGGTGTTTTCATTAACCTGAATCCATGGATTCCCTTCTGTAAATCCTCCGTTTATTCCATCACTCCACTGCATAGGCGTCCTGCTGTTGTCCCTGGAATGGATCTGAAGGATCTGATAGGCATTCTCTTTCGACAACCCCTTCTCCTGCAAAATCCGGAAATGATTCAGACTTTCCACATCTTTATATTGGGAAATATCCGTAAATCCTGCATTTGTCATGCCCAGTTCTTCTCCCTGATAAATGTAGGGTGTTCCGCGCAGACAGTGAATAGCTGCCGCCAGCATTTTCGCCGATTCCTTCCAGTATTTCTCAGTATTGCCAAACCTGGAGACCACTCTCGGCTGATCATGATTGCACCAAAACACTGCATTCCACGCGTGATTTTCCGCCATATGAGTCTGCCAGTCAAACAGGATATTCTTCAGTTTCTGGAAGTCAAAGGGCACAATAACCCACTTTTCATTTCCCATAAAATCCACTTTCAGATGATGGAAACTAAACACCATTGAAAGCTCTTTACCGTCCTCATTTGCATAGCGGTAACAGTTTTCCATGGAAGTGCTGGACATTTCTCCTACTGTAATAATTTCGGCATCTGTACCAAATGTTGTTTCATTCAGCTCCTGCAGGTATTTGTGTATATTAGGGCCGTCTGTATAAAAACGCCTTCCATCCCCCTCATAGTCATCCTTGAACTCTCCTTTGCTGATCAGATTGACCACATCAAAACGGAAGCCCTCTACTCCTTTAGCCATCCAAAATTTTACAATCTTCTGGATCTCTTTTCTTACTTCTTCATTATCCCAGTTCAGATCCGGCTGGGTCACATCGAAAAGATGAAGGTAATATTCATCAAACTTTTCTACATACTCCCATGCATTCCCGCCGAATTTACTCTCCCAGTTAGTGGGCGGCTCTCCATTTGCCTTTCCCCTTTTGAAAATGTAAAAATCCTTGTATTTCGGGTCGCCTGCAAGCGCCTTCTGAAACCACTCATGACGGCTTGACGTATGATTGAACACCATATCCAGCATGAGCTTGATTCCTCTTTTTTTAGCCTCTCTTGACAGTTCCTCAAAATCCTCCATTGTTCCGTACCGCGGGTCAATGTTATAGTAATCTTCCACATCATATCCATTGTCATTTTGAGGTGATACGAAGAAGGGCGTCATCCAGATATAATCCGCTCCCAGATCTTTTATATAATCCAGTTTCGCAGTAACTCCTTTCAGATCACCAAGACCATCCCCATCTGTATCGTAAAATGACTTTGGATAAATCTGATATACGACACTTTTCTTAAAATCTGCCATCCTTTTTTCCTCCTGTTATTCAAAACGAATCACTGGTGTCTCCCCCGCTTCTGCTTCCATTCCGGACAGATATTCGATATTCTTTGCGCTTCCCTCCTCTGTTACAATAAAGACTGTTACAGAAGGGTGCCCCGCTGCGTGGATCTTTTCCTTATCAAATCGGATGAGTCCTTCTCCTGCTCTCACTTTCTGTCCTTCTTCCACAAGAAGGGTAAATCCTTCTCCATTCATGTCAACGGTATCTACCCCGACATGGATCAAAAGCTCCATGCCATTGGCAAATGTCAGCCCACATGCGTGGCCTGTATCTGCCATGACTGCATTGACTGTTGCATCAGCCGGCGCCACGACTGTATCACTGGATGGCTCAATGGCAATTCCATCTCCCATAACATGCTGTGAAAATACATTGTCCGGCACATCATCCAGTGGGATTACTTTTCCGGAAAGCCCTGCTTTCAGTTCTGTCAAAGCCTCCTCTTTTGGCGCTGTTGCAATTCCTTCGGCAGCCCCTTCCTTTGCTGTATCTGCTTCTGACTTTTCTGTATCTGCAGCCGTCATTTCTATATCCTCACCCAGGAAATCTGTGTTTGACAGCTTCTTCTTTCCAACAATCAATGTCAGAAGAAACGGCACCACAATCGCCACCGCCATAGCCAGCAGGAAGTAAAGGTAAAATTCCGGCTTAATAGAAAGGATTCCCGGGAGCCCTCCTACACCGATACTGAATGCCTGAACGCCGCTGCCTACTGAAATCATAGCTGCAATACAGGATCCCGCCATGCCGCAGATCAGCGGAAATCCATACTTCAAATTCACACCGAAAAGGGCCGGTTCTGTAACGCCAAGGTAACAGGAAATACATGCCGGAATATTAACCTGCTGTGCACGTTCATTTTTCTTCTGCAGCACAGACATTGCAAGAACTGCAGATCCCTGGGCAATATTAGAAAGGGCGATCATAGGCCACAGAATTGTTCCGTCATATAAATTTGTAAGCTGTGAGTCGATTGCATTTGTCATATGATGCAGTCCTGTCATAACGATCGGTGCATATAAAAGTCCGAATACACCTGCAAATACTACCCCAAACGGAGACATCAGGCCATTGTAAACCACATTTGCAATAGCGTCTCCGATCTTCCAGCCGATCGGCCCTACAATGGTATGTGCGATGATGACTGACGGTACAAGGGAACAGAAAGGCACCACGATCATGCTGATCACTTCCGGACAGTGCTTCTTAAAAAATTTCTCCAGATACACCAGCACGAAACCGGCCAGCATAGCTGCGATCACCTGGCCCTGATAGCCGATCATCTCTACCTTAGCGAATCCAAAATCCCATACCGGAATCTCTCCTGCCGGAGTATCAGCCACACTAAAGCCATTGAGAAGCTGTGAGGATACCAGCGTCAGTCCGAGAATAATACCGAGAATCTGTGTCGTTCCCATTTTCTTTGTAATAGACCACACGATACCTACCGGCAGCAAATGAAATACCGCTTCTCCAATAAGCCACAGGAACTGATATGTTCCTGCCCAGAACTGTGAAATATCTGCAAGACTTTCTGTTCCGTTATGAAAGAAATTAATTTCACCGATGACATTTCGAAAACCCAGAATAAGACCGCCGCAGATCAGAGCCGGTATCAACGGAGCAAAAATCTCTCCCAGCGCTCCCATTATTTTCTGCAGAGGATTCTGGTTCGCTTTTGCCGCTGCCTTTACGGCGTCTTTACTGACTCCTTCGATTCCTGCATATGCAGTAAATTCATTATAAAATACAGCCACATCGTTCCCTATAATAACCTGATACTGCCCTGCCTGAGTAAAGGTTCCCTTTACACTGGGAATCTTCTCGATTCCTTTTTCATCTGCTTTTTCAGGATCTACAAGTACAAATCGCATCCGGGTCATACAGTGTGAGACAGCCTGGATATTTTCCTTCCCTCCGATCAGAGTCAGAAGCTGTCTGACATCATTTTCATACTTTGCCATCGTTTTCTCTCCTTCCGTTCCAACTTGTTTGAACAAGTATAAAATATCACACTTGTTTAAACATGTCAAGAATATTCCTTGACTTCTCCTATTTTACCCACTTATAATATGAATTAGTAAAAAGGAAGACTGGATGTGAAAAAATGCCAAAGAGTAAATATGAAGCCATTTATCGGGATCTGAAACAGAAAATAGAGGAGGGAGACTTTGCCTCCCAGGAATTGCTCCCTTCAGAGCATTCCCTTATCCAGACATACGACTGTTCCCGAAACACCGTACGCCGCGCTATTTCCGAGCTTGTATCTGACGGGTATGTCCAGACTCTTCAGGGAAAAGGCGTACGCAATATTTTTCGTCCGGTAGCTCAGGCTGCCTTTACCATCGGCGGGATTGAATCTTTTAAAGAATCATCACAGCGCAATCATAAAAAAGGCAGGACAAGAGTTTTACAGTTTATGGAACTGATCGCCGATGAAAAAATTTCTCTCCGTACCGGATTCGAAAAAGGAAGCGAGCTTTACTATCTGCAGCGGCTTCATTATCTGGATGAAAAACCGCTGATCCTGAATCACAACTATTTTCTTAAAAGTGCAGCTGAAGGACTGACTCCCGAGATTGCCGAGGATTCCATCTATGAATATTTGGAAAATATTCTACACATGACCATCGTAAACAGCCAGAGGATCATGACCGTTGAAAAGATCACACAGATCGACGAGAAATATCTGGAGCTGGATGCCAATGACTACAACTGCATGGCGGTCATCACCAGCCGCACCTACAACGGCGACGGCATAATGTTTGAATTTACACAGTCCCGCCACCGTCCGGATTACTTCAGTTTTCAGGATAATGCTATACGTAAGTCTCCTCTTGTCAGATCAGATTTTTAAAAAACGGTCTCTATGATACTGGCGCCTTTACAACAGATTTCCATAGAATAATGCCGGGGATAATATCTTGTAGAAAATACCAGTTCTCCGTCGTTGATGAAAACTTCTACCGAAGAAACATCCGCCAGTATTTCTACCTGACGGAGGACCGCTACTTCTGACCGCCGTACGCCGCGTCCTCCCGATGTTCCTTCTTTATCCCGGTTTTCAAATTCCATTCTGAAATATCCTTCTTTATATTCCAATAGAAGTTCCTCTCCTAAAACCGCCCGGAAACGATTGGCTTTTATCCCGGAAACACGAATGTCATACACTTTCGCACCTTCTGCCGAAAGGTAGTCCCTCTCTTCTCTTTCCGCTTTTTTCCACTGTTCCAGTTCCCGAACCGGCCTTTGACAGATTTTACCGTCTTTTTTGTACAATTCTCTTGGGAAAGTAAAACAATGCTGCCATCCCTCCCGAATCGTGGAGATATTTCCATATTCTTCACAGTCCGGCATTCCCATCCACGCCAGCAAAATGATACGTCCGTCTTCTGCCTGAAAGCTTTGAGGCGCATAAAAATCAAATCCGTAATCCCACAACTGATACTCTGACAGATAACTGTCTGTCATAATGTCCCCTTCTACGAAAAAATAGCCGGACTGATAAACATTTCTCTCTTCCCAGATACCGCCTGTCAGCCCCTGTACAGATGCGGATAAAATATTCTGTCCATCTACAGTAAAGTAATCGGGACATTCCCACATATACCCAAAGGGGCTTGATGTAGAAATCCGTTTCTTAGGTTTCCAGTTTATCCTGTCGTCGGATTCAAAAATCTGTACCTGCCCCGCATTATCTTTCGTTCTGACTCCCTGAACCATATAATAGCGGCCTTTTTCTTTCCACACTTTCGGATCCCGTACATGGCAGCTTAAATCCGAAGGATAGTCCCCGTTTCTCATCAAAAGCTTTTTCGGACCGAAGTTCAGGCCATCTTTGCTCTCTGCAAGAATAGTGTTGCCTTCCCTTCCCTCTAAAATGTAATCATATTCTTTATCTTCCAGCTTTACATTTCCGGTGTAATAAAGATACATCTTCCCTTCGTCAATGAGCGCACAGCCTGAGTACACGCCATGGCAGTCAAAGGGCTGATCAGGATAAAGAGCTGTATCTTTATACTCCCACCGGATCATATCTTTGCTTACTGCATGCCCCCACATTTTCACTCCGCCGTTGACATCAAAAGGCGAATATTGAAAAAACGCATGGTAAATCCCCTGAAACTGACACAGCCCATTGGGATCATTCAGCCATCCTACCGGAGGCATTAAGTGCAGTTTCTGCCGGAAACGGCTCCCCGGATCCGCCGTTTGTTCCACCATATCTGTCATATGTTTTAAATCTCTGGTCAACGCATTCATATTGATCTTCTCCTGCCGCCTATTCCTTTTTTATTGTCATTACAACACTCTCATGCCCTACCTGCGCCGGATCCGCCTTTGTTACAGCGGCAAAATCATCGGCATTTGTCAGGATCATCATTGTGACCGTTTCATAGCCCGCTTTGCGGATCTCATCTAAATCCGCCTCGATCAGTACATCTCCTGCCTGTACCTGATCTCCATCTGATACTTTCTTTACAAAACCTTTTCCCTCCATTTTCACCGTATCAATCCCAATATGGATCAAAAGCTCTCCCCCGGCTTTTGTAGTAAGGCAGACCGCATGTCCCGTATCGTAAATACTGGAAATTTCTCCATCGCAGGGCGCTGTAATTTTGCCGTCCTCCGGAATGATTGCCGTTGTTGCCCCCAAAATTTCCGCTGCAAATGTCTCATCTGACACCTGTGAAAGAGGAATCATTTCACCCTGTACAGGACTGAAAAGGAACTCTTCTGTTTCCCTTTTCTCTATAGCTGCGCTGCTTGGCTCTACTGATTTCTCTATCGATTTCTCCGTCAGTTGTCCCGCCGGCTTTGTATCTTTATAGATCATAAAAGAAATCACGAATGCAACACCTACCGCAATTGCCATTTCAATGATATATTGAATCGGCTGCTCCAGACAGAGCAAGACTCCGAAAATACCTGTCACGCCGGTTCCCTTCGCTCCCAGATGTACAATGGACGCATACAGAGCACCGCATCCGCCGCCGATACATCCTGCAATAAATGGTTTAAAAAACCTTAAATTCACACCGAAGATTGCCGGTTCCGTAATTCCCATAAATGCACTTAAAGAAGAAGGAAGCGCAAGGGATTTTATTTTTTTATCTCTGGACTTCAGCCCAACTGCCAGCGCTGCCGCACCCTGTGCTACATTTGCCGCGCTTGCAAGAGGCAGCCAGTAGGTCACGCCATACTGGGCAAGCTGTCCAAGATCAATCGCTGTATACATCTGATGAATGCCTGTCACCACTGTAGGCGCATACAGCGCTCCCATCACGAGGCTTCCAAGACCCAGCGGAAGAGTAAGCAGCCACTGGATCGCATCCAGAACCGCATTTTCCGCCCACACAAATACAGGGCCGATGGCTGCCAAAGTAAGATATCCTGTCACAAACACACTGACAAGAGGGGTTACAAAAAGATCCAGAACTTCCGGCACAACCTTATGCAGCTTCTTCTCCAGCACAGACATAAGCCACACTGCAATTACTACCGGGATGACATGTCCCTGATAACCTACCATATCAATATCATACAGTCCGAAGAAAACAGACTGTGTCGCCTGAACTCCCTGCTCTGCTACTGTATAGGCATTCTGAAGGCTCGGATGGATCATGATCATACCGATAACTGCCCCCAGATAAGGATTTGCCCCGAAAGCCTTTGCCGCTGAAAATCCAATCAGTATCTGCAGGAAAGAATATGCAATATTGCTGAAAAGATTGGCAAAAACATAAATAGAACTGGACGTATCAATATGCAAAAAGCCATTATTGTTCATAAAATCCAGAGAATTCATGATTCCCATAAGAAAACCGCTGGCAACAATAGCCGGAATAATGGGAACAAAAATATCCCCCAGAAGCTTGATCGCTCTCATAAAGACATTCTGCTTCTGCGCCGCCGCTTCTTTGGCTTCCGCCTTTGTGCTGGCAGTGATGCCGCCCAGGCTTACAAATTCATCAAATACTTTATTGACAGTCCCTGTTCCGAGGATGATCTGGAGCTGGCCCGAGGCCTCAAAGACTCCTTTTACTCCATCTACGTTTTCCAATGCTTCTCTGTCTGCTTTCGAATTGTCTGAAATAACCAGCCTAAGTCTCGTCGCACAGTGTGCCGCCGAGATAATGTTCTGACTTCCGCCTACAAGATCCAGTATTTCCCGTGCGGTCTTTTGATAATCCATTGCCATAACCCTCTTTTCACTCCTTTATATGTAATCGATTTCATATTTTTCGAATTTATCATAAATAAAAAAATGCCATTTGTAAAGATGGCATTTTTACTGATTTTTCTATTCTCTTTTTGTGAAAATTTACAACTTTCCATTCACATCCGGTATATCAAAATTATTCTCTCTTTTTTTCACTCTGCAGATTTTTTATCTCATATCCCAACTTCATCTGCACGGAAATATCCTGGCCGTTTTCTATAATGTCAATGAGAAGCTCCGCACCTTTAACCCCGCTTGTCTTATATCCGAAATGGACAGTGGGGATTCCCCCTGTTACTGCTTTCAGAAACTGGTTGTCACCGAATCCTGTAATCTGTATACTCCCTTTTCTTTCCGGAAAATCTTTCTGAATCGCTTCCAACGCTCCGGCCGCTATGGTATCCGTAGCACACGATATGATATCGATATCACTATTATCCCGAAGCAGTTCGAAAGCCTTTTCATAGCCGGACTCCATGGTAAACTTTGCTTCCTTCCGAAGTCCGTCCTTCATTTTCATTCCACATTTGGCAAGACCGGATAGGAAACCGTCCTCTCTTCCTGTTCCGACCGCTTTGTCCTCCCTTGTTACGCCAATATATGCGATCTTCTGCTTGCCGGACTTTCCTACATATATTCCCATTTCTTTCGCTGCGCCGTAATCGTCGTGATAGACACAGTTCTCGCCTTCCAAGTGCTGCCCGATAACGACAATAGGTATTTTTGTCTCACGGATATGCTTTCTGTGCTTTCTTGTCAGGATAGTCGCGATCAGGATCACTCCGTCTACCGGATAATTTTCAAACAGCTCCATATATTCCAGCTCTTTCTCCGGATTATTGTCTGTTATGGCAAGAAGCATCTGGTATCCCTTTTCCTGCAGTATCTTTCCAATGCCGTCTGTCACTCTGCTGATGGTTTCAGAACTGATTTTCGGAACCACCACTCCCACAAGCCTCGTCTGTCTGGTACGAAGGTTCCTTGCCTGGACAGAAGGCCTATATCCGGTCTTTTCAATAATCTCACGGATCTTTTCCTTCTTTTCCTCGCTGACATATCCTCCATTGAGATATCTTGACACTGCTGCGCTTGATACCCCGGCAAGACGGGCAATTTCCTTAATGGTCATAGCCGGTTTCCTCCAAAAACTCTTTCAGATTCACAAGCACTTTTTCATTCAGCCTTGCAACAGCCTGACTTGTCATGCCCGAAGATTTTTTCAGACAGGAAACATGATCATACTGCAGCAATTCCTCCTCCCCAAGTCCCATCAGTGTATCGCAAAAATACCAGGTATTTTCTTTTTGCAGCCACTTCTTCATGGCTTCTGCATCAAAACAGGGGCTTAAGGCAGTATTGAAAAGAATGGTATTGTCTCCCATAATATCCATTTCTCTTTCATGGAGAAGGACCACATTTTTGCTAAGGCAGCTGCAGATTACATTGCAGGAAGCAAGAAGCTCATCCAGTTCCAGATAATGGTATCCGCGCCTCTCTTCCAGCTCTCTTTTCCTTGTCCTGCTGTAATAGCTGACGTCAGCGCCAAAAGCTGACAGAGCGGCAGCAACAGCCTGGGCGCTTGCCCCCATTCCCAGGATACCTGCGCGGATCCCGGAAACTTCCGATTCTACGCCAAGAAAAGGCGGATGTCCTCCTGTTCCCTGAAGCATACGGATCACTTCTCCGATCACATATTCCGCTACTCCCTGATCCCCGTAATCACGGACTCCTTTCACACAGATTCCCTGCTCCCTCGCATAGCGGATATCTACATTAGAACTGGTCTCAGAATAAAGGCTGCAGCACATACCGATATATTTCAGATTTTTGCACTCTTTCAGCACTGCTTCTCCGATAGGGTACCGGTAGCTCACAAAGATTGCATCCGAATCACCGATCCGTTTTATGATCTCCTCCTCATTTTCGGGAAATGTGTCATAAAAGACAGCCTCCTCAAAATATTTCTCTACTTCTCTTTTCGTTTCATCCAGGAGAGATACCGGCTCAATTGCTGTTATTTTCTTTAATTTCATATGTGACTTCCTCCGAATTTCGCATCTGTTTCCATCATAACACCGAATGAAGATGGAGGCAATATGCCTTCAAGATGTCTGCCGCAGAAAAATAAGCGTACCACTATTTCTAATGGTACGCTTATAATCATTTTAACTAGAAACTCTGACCGTTTTCGCCTATTTCTGTGCGATTGCTGCCTGTGCTGCTGCCAGACGTGCGATCGGTACACGGAACGGTGAGCAGGATACATAGTCAAGTCCAAGGCTATGGCAGAACTCTACAGAGCTTGGATCTCCACCGTGCTCTCCACAGATACCTACGTGCAGTTTTTCGTTAACTGGCTTTCCTAAGTCGATTGCCATCTTCATCAGCTTGCCAACGCCATCCTGATCCAGTTTTGCAAATGGATCGTTCTCGAAGATCTTAGCGTCATAGTAAGCATCCAGGAATTTTCCAGCGTCATCACGTGAGAAGCCGTATGTCATCTGTGTCAGGTCGTTTGTACCGAAGCAGAAGAAGTCAGCTTCTTTTGCAATCTCATCAGCTGTCAGAGCAGCTCTTGGGATCTCGATCATTGTACCAACTTCGTACTTCAGATCGCTTCCTGCTGCTGCGATTTCAGCATCTGCTGTCTCAACAACGAATTTCTTCACATATTTCAGCTCTTTGATATCTCCAACAAGCGGGATCATGATCTCCGGCTGTACTTTCCATTCCGGATGAGCTTTCTGTACATTGATAGCTGCACGGATAACAGCTTTTGTCTGCATCTTTGCGATTTCCGGATATGTCACTGCCAGACGGCATCCACGATGTCCCATCATTGGGTTGAACTCATGCAGGCTGTCGATAACAGCTTTGATCTGCTCAACTGTCTTGCCCTGTGCATCAGCCAGTTTTTTGATGTCTTCTTCCTCTGTCGGAACGAACTCATGAAGCGGTGGGTCAAGGAAACGGATCGTTACCGGGTTTCCTTCCAGAGCCTCATACAGTTTCTCGAAGTCTCCCTGCTGTTCCGGAAGGATCTTCTCCAGTGCAGCTTCTCTTTCTTCTACTGTCTCAGCGCAGATCATTTCACGGAATGCATCGATTCTGTTACCTTCGAAGAACATATGCTCTGTACGGCAAAGTCCGATACCTTCTGCTCCAAGTTCGCGTGCTTTCTTAGCGTCTGCAGGTGTATCTGCATTTGTACGAACCTTCATTGTTCTGTATTTGTCAGCCCATCCCATGATTCTTCCGAACTCTCCAGCGATTGTTGCATCTACTGTCGGGATGATTCCGTCATAGATATTACCTGTGGATCCGTCAAGTGAGATTGCATCTCCCTCGTGGAACTCTTTTCCTGCAAGTGTAAATTTCTTGTTTGCCTCATCCATTACGATGTCACCGCATCCGGATACACAGCATGTACCCATTCCACGTGCAACAACGGCAGCGTGAGATGTCATACCACCACGAACTGTCAGGATACCCTGTGCAGATTTCATACCTGTGATATCTTCCGGTGATGTCTCAAGACGTACAAGTACAACTTTCTCTCCTCTTGCAGCCCATTCTACAGCGTCATCTGCTGTAAATACGATCTTACCGCATGCAGCTCCCGGAGATGCTCCAAGTGCTTTTGCCATCGGTGTAGCTGCCTTAAGAGCAGCAGCGTCGAACTGCGGATGAAGCAGAGAGTCAAGGTTTCTCGGATCGATCATAGCAACTGCTTCTTCTTCTGATCTCATTCCCTCATCAACAAGGTCACAAGCGATCTTCAGAGCAGCTTTTGCTGTTCTCTTTCCGTTACGTGTCTGAAGCATATACAGTTTACCATGCTCTACAGTAAACTCCATATCCTGCATATCTCTGTAGTGTGTTTCCAGAGTCTTGCACACTTCTTTGAACTGTGCGAAAGCTTCCGGGAATTTCTCTTCCATTTCGGAAATGTGCATAGGAGTACGAACACCAGCAACAACGTCCTCTCCCTGTGCATTTGTAAGGAACTCACCGAAGAGTCCGTTCTCTCCTGTAGCAGGGTCACGTGTAAATGCAACACCTGTACCACAGTCATCACCCATGTTACCGAATGCCATCATCTGTACGTTGACAGCTGTTCCCCATGAGTACGGAATGTCGTTGTCACGACGGTATACGTTTGCTCTCGGGTTGTCCCAGGAACGGAACACGGCTTTTACAGCACCCATCAGCTGCTCTTTTGCATCTGCCGGGAAATCTGAACCGATCTTCTCTTTGTACTCAGCTTTGAACTGTCCTGCAAGAGTCTTCAGATCCTCTGCTGTCAGCTCTACGTCCTGAGTTACGCCTTTTTCTTCTTTCATCTTATCGATGAGCTCTTCAAAATATTTCTTTCCAACTTCCATTACGACGTCAGAATACATCTGGATGAATCTTCTGTAGCAGTCCCAAGCCCAGCGTGGATTGCCGGAAGCTTCTGCCAGAGTCTCAACAACTTCCTCATTAAGACCAAGGTTCAGGATTGTATCCATCATACCTGGCATGGAAGCTCTTGCACCGGAACGCACGGAAACGAGAAGCGGATTCTGCTTGTCCCCGAATTTCTTTCCTGTGATCTCTTCCAGTTTAGCCATGGCGTCCATGATCTGTCCCATGATTTCATCATTGATCTTTCTGCCATCTTCATAGTACTGAGTACAAGCCTCTGTCGTAACCGTAAATCCCTGTGGTACCGGCAGTCCAAGGCCTGTCATCTCTGCCAGGTTTGCACCTTTGCCACCCAGAAGGTTTCTCATAGTTGCGTTACCTTCTGTGAACATATAAACCCATTTTGTTGCCATGTTCCAATGACCTCCTAAAAAATTTTTCTTTCTAGTAATTTGCACATAATATTTTAAAGGTTTTGCTATGGTTCGTCAAGCCCTTCACAGCTAAGATTTCAAAGAATATAGGGCCTATTGAATGAACATAGCATCCCCGAAGGAAAAGAATCTGTATTTTTCCTTCACAGCCTCTTCATATGCCGCCAAAATATGTTCCCGCCCGGCTAACGCTGACACCAGCATAAGCAAGGTAGATTCCGGCAGATGGAAATTTGTGATCAGGCAGTCCAGTACTTTAAACCGGTATCCCGGATAGATGAAAATATCCGTCCATCCGCTTCCCGCCTTCACTCTTCCATTTTCATCTGCCGCCGACTCTACTGTTCTGCAGCTTGTCGTTCCCACGCAGATGATCCTTCCTCCCTTTTCTTTTGCCCGGTTGATCTTCGCAGCCTCTTCTTCTTCAATCCGATAAAATTCGGAATGCATGTGATGATCCAGAATATTTTCCGCTTTTACCGGGCGGAAAGTGCCAAGCCCCACATGGAGAGTGACGCTGGCAACATCCACCCCCTTCTCCTTGATCTGTTCCAGAAGTTCGGGGGTGAAATGAAGCCCCGCTGTAGGCGCTGCTGCTGACCCGCTGTTCTTTGCATATACAGTCTGATAACGGTTTTTATCTTCCAGCTGATGCGTAATATAAGGCGGCAGAGGCATCTGGCCCAGCTGATCCAGAATTTCTTCAAAAATTCCTTCATAACTGAATTTCACCAGACGGTTCCCCTCTTCCACAATATCAATGACCTCCCCTACAAGAAGTCCTTCTCCAAAACTGATCTTAGCTCCCGGCTTTGCCTTTTTCCCAGGCTTCACCAGCGTCTCCCACACCTGATCCGATTTCCGTTTCAGCAGCAGGATCTCTATTTTTGCATCTGTTCCTACCTTGGATCCGATCAGGCGGGCGGGAATGACTTTTGTGTCATTGATCACCAGACAGTCTCCCGGATTCAGATAATCTATAATGTCCCGGAATACATGGTGGGACACTTCCCCCGTCTCCTTGTCAAGGACAAGAAGCCGGGACGAGGACCGGTCCTTTAAGGGATCCTGGGCGATCAGCTCCTGTGGAAGCTCAAAGCTGAAATCCTGTCGTTTCATTTCCATTTTTCTTTCTCCCTTATTTCCGGAGTTCAATGCCCATACCCTCCAGCTCTTTCAGAATATGACCCATTGCTTTTGTCACATCAGCATCCTCCAGCGTCTTGTCCTTTGCACGGAACACGATAGAATAAGCAATTGACTTATATCCTGCTTTGATCTGTGCTCCCTCATAAAGGTCAAACAGCTTGTAGCTTTCCAGATAGCTTCCGCCTTTTTGCTCGATCACTTCCTCAATCTGTCCTACCATGATCTCTTTTGGTACAACCATACTGATGTCTCGTGTAACAGCCGGGAATTTTGCGATTCCTTCATATTTCCGGTCAAAGCCTGCACGGGATACGATTTCCGGCATATCAATAACTGCAATGTAGGCTCTCTCTCCGATTCCGTATGTGTCAGCTACATCCGGATGTACCTCGCCGAGATATCCTACGACCACTCCGTCATACACAATATTTGCCTGGCGTCCCGGATGCAGATACGGTTTCCCGGAATCCGGACGATAGATCTCTTTCTTATGCAGTCCGGCCTTTTCAAAAAATTCTTCCACAACACCTTTCATATGGAAGAAATCGCCTTTTCCATACATTCCAAGTGTAAACTGCATTCTCTCCTCCGGAAGCTCTGTAAGAGGCAGAGTTTTAGGAAGATAAATATTTCCCAGCTCATAGAGACGCACATTCTTATTTCTGCGGTTGTAATTAGTGGCAAGTGAAGTAAGCATTCCATTTAAGGATGTTGTCCGCATAATGCTGTAGTCCTCGCCAAGGGGATTCATGATCTCCACTGCTTTTCTAAGCTCTGAATCCTCCGGAAGCAGCAGCTTGTCAAATACCTTCGGACTTTCAAAGGAATAGGTCATAGCCTGGCTGAAGCCACAGAACTCTGCAATATTGCGGGCTACTTCTTCAATCCGAAGCTTGAAGGACAGTTTTCCTGTTGTAGCCTCTCCTTTTGGAAGTGTAGTCGGGATATTGTCATATCCGTAAAATCTCGCAACTTCTTCCGCAAGATCTGCAAGTCTCAAAAGATCCTGACGGAACGTAGGAGCGATCACTTCGTTTGTATTCTCGTCATACTCCAGATCGATCATCTTGAAATAGGAAAGCATGTCTTCTTTCGGGATATCTGTCCCAAGCAGTTCATTGATAGCGTCGGCATCAAAAGGAACTCTCACCGGCTCTCTCTTCGTTCCATAGACGTCAACCATGCCGCCCACTACTTCTCCGGCTCCCAGTTCTTCCACCAGCTGGCAGGCGCGGTCGATAGCTGCCTGTGCATTATTGGGATCAAGACCCTTTTCAAATTTTCCGGAAGCATCCGTACGAAGCCCTACTTTTTTGCTTGATTTACGGATATTTGTCCCATCGAAACATGCAGCCTCAAAAAGCATGGTCTGTACATTATCTGTGATCATGGAATTTTCGCCGCCCATGATTCCGGCAATACCAACAGATTTTTCTCCGTCACAGATCATCAAAATGGAATCATCCAGCTGTCTTTCCTGACCGTCCAGAGTTGTAAATTTCTCTCCGTTTTCTGCTCTTCTGACAATAATCTCATGACCTGCAATGGTGTCCAGATCATAAGCATGCATCGGCTGACCGTATTCCTCCATCACATAGTTTGTGATATCAACTACATTATTGATAGGACGGATTCCCACAGATGCAAGTCTTCTCTGCATCCATTCCGGTGAAGGGCCGATCTTGATATTTTTCACCACTCTTGCACAGTATCTCGGGCAGAGCTCTTCATCCCTAACCGTCACTTTAATATAGTCATTCACATCCTCGCTGTTTCCGGTAGGAGTGACAACCGGCGGATGGAACTCTTTGCGGAAGGTAGCTGCCGCTTCCCGGGCAATGCCCACTACGCTGAAGCAGTCTACTCGGTTTGAAGTGATCTCATATTCAAACACCACATCATCAAGGCCCAGTGCTTTCACTGCATCTGCTCCCACTTCGGCATCTTCCGGCATAATATAAATTCCGCTCTCGGGAGCATTCGGATACATATCCTTACTGGAACCAAGCTCTTCGATGGAGCACATCATTCCATCACTTTCCACTCCGCGGAGCTTTCCTTTCTTGATCTTAATTCCTCCTGCTACGCGGCTGCCCGGTTCATGGCCTCCTGCCACGCATCCGCCGGCCAGTACCACCGGAACCTTATCTCCTTCTTTTACATTCGGCGCACCGGTTACGATCTGGATGGTTTCTGTACCGATATTCACCTGACAGATGATCAGTTTGTCTGCATCCGGATGCTTCTCAATCTTATCGATCTGCCCGATCACAATTTTGTCCAGGTCCGCATCCATGATTTCATATCCTTCTACCTTTGTTCCGGAAAGTGTCATCGCATCTGTATACTCCTGTGCGGTAACGTCAAGATCCGGAACATACGCTTTTATCCATGATAATGATGTATTCATTGTGTTCTCCTTTTCGTTATTTTTTTGACGGGGGACGTAACAAACTTTAAGTTTACTACGTGTCGAATTAATATATACCCTGTGTCAAATTGATATATACCCTGTGTAAAACTGACTAAAACTGTTTCAAAAACCGGATATCATTCTCATACAGCAGCCTCATATCGTCGATCTCGTACTTCAGAAGCGTGATTCGCTCCAGTCCTACTCCGAATGCAAATCCTGTATACTCTTCCGGATCAATGCCGCACATTTCCAGTACATGAGGATGTACCATACCGCATCCTAAAATCTCGATCCAGCCGGATCCTTTACAGAAACGGCAGCCTTTTCCGCCGCATTTAAAGCAGGTAACGTCTACCTCCGCGCTGGGTTCTGTGAATGGGAAGTGATGAGGTCTGAATTTTGTTTTTGTCTCAGGTCCGAACAATTCCTTGGCAAACACCTCCAACGTTCCCTTGAGATCGGCAAAAGAAATGTTTTTGTCTACTACGAGACCTTCAATCTGGTGGAAGGACGGAGAATGTGTTGCATCCACCTCATCAGAACGGAATACTCTTCCGGGAGCGATCATACGGATCGGCAGCTTGCCTTCTTCCATGACGCGCGCCTGAACCGGAGACGTCTGGGTACGAAGGACAATGTCCTTATTTATATAGAATGTATCCTGCTCGTCTTTTGCCGGATGGTCTGCCGGAATGTTCAGTTTCTCGAAATTGTACAGGTCATACTCTACTTCCGGTCCTTCTACAACTTCATATCCCATTCCGATGAAAATACGTTCTACTTCTTCCAGGACCGTTGTATTTGGATGACGGTGTCCCACCATATTTTTCTTAGCCGGAAGTGTGACGTCGATCACTTCCTGGCTCAACTTTTCTTCCCGGATCTTTCTTTCCATTTTCTGCTTGGTTTCTTCCAAGAGTTCTTCAATAGAAGCTCTTGTCTCATTTACAAGCTGTCCTACTTTTGGTCTTTCTTCCGGAGCAACATCCTTCATACTCTTAAGAACTGCCGTCAACTCTCCTTTTTTCCCAAGGAAACGTACACGCACCTCATTGAGCTTTTCCGGCATGTCGGAAGCTTCAATCTGACGAATGGCTTCTTCTTTGATGCTTTGTAATTTCTCTTTCATCCTTCTTCTCCTTTTCATGATAAAAAATAATAAAATATCAGATTTTATATAGAGGGAGTCCTGTTTTTACAGAGGAAATAAAGCTTCCGCACAACAAAAAAACCTCCTCCCTCAAAAGGGACGAGGCTAACCCGCGGTACCACCCTGATTCCTGCACAGCTTTTGCCGGCAGACTCTCATATATGCGTAACGTGCATGAACGGCACATCCTACTTCTTACAGGCTCAAAAGCCATCCTGTTCAGACATGCAGCTCGCGTGGGAAATTCATTCGCCGTCTGAACCTGAGGAAACTTTCAGCCCTTTGATCTCCTCTCTCTGCCGGAAAACGGGTCACTACTTACACGGTCAAAGCTTTTATAATTTGAATTGCTTTATCCATTGTAACACAAGCTTCCCGGATGTCAAGCCAAAAACCTATGCCTTTTGGAAGATTTTATCTCCCAGAAGCTTATTAAATTCTCCTCCCAGTAAAATACTGTACATACAGAAATACAGCCAGAGCATAATAAGGACAATCGTAGTCAAGCTTCCGTACATACTGGAAAATCCCTGAAAAATATCTACATATACCGAGAAAACCCACGAAATCACCATCCATCCGATTGCTGCAAATACAGAGCCCGGAAGCTGCTTTACAAACCGGTCCTTTCTGTTGGGCAGGAATTTATAGATCAGAAGAGAAAATCCCATCAGAACCACCGGGGTGATCAACGCTCTCTTATCAATCATCCAGTCTGCCAGAGGTTCCAAAAATTCCGCATGAGTAGAAATGAAAATATTGAGTGAATTACCGAAAACCGACACAACCAGAAGCAGCAGAATTACGATAATAAAAAGCACTGTATAAATAGTAGAGCGGATCCGGAGGAAAATATAACTTCTTGTCTCCGGACATTCATAGATACAGTTCAGTCCGGAAGTCATTGCCAGAACACCTTTCCCCGCCGACCACAGAGCCACAATAATAGTCACAGGAATGATACCCATGGACTGATTATAAACCTGATTGACAATAGATATCATCAGCGAATCCACAGAAGAAGGGAACACCTGCATTACCGCCGTCATCACATCCGCTTTTGTCACAGGCGTATACTGCACTAAAGTCAGTAAAAGAAGGATGATCGGGATCATACAGAGCATGAAAAAATATGCTGACTGCGCTGCATATGCGCCGACATGCGCTTTTGTCACATCTTCGGATACTGTTGCTGCTTTCTGGAAAATCTTTTTTAACATCTCTTTCCCCCGCCGTTTTTCTAGTGCAATCATACCATCAGTCCGTACTTTATTCAAGCTATTCTATTTCTATCCCCTGATAGAAAAGCTTTAATATCTCTTGATAATTCTTCCCCTGTTTCGCCATTTCATTCGCTCCATTCTGGCTCATTCCGATTCCATGTCCGAATCCGCCTCCGCGAATAACAAAGACACCGTCCTGTTTTTCAATAGTAAAAAATGCGCTTGGCAATAATGCACTGCCCTCACTCTGTGAACCATCATTCTTCGTAATCTGATATCCGCCTCCGCCAAGGGCACTGCGGATTTTATTTTCCGTCTGAACTGTCACTGTATTTTTGTCACCGACAGCAGTAAGTTCCACTGCTACATCTCCAGCCCCTCTCTTTGTCACTTCCACCTGACTTAAAGTTCCTACATCTGTCCCTGTATTTTGCGAGATCAGCCGTGACAGCGTATCAATGGGAATGACAGCCTCCCACCGATACCAGGGCAGATTTTTCTCATAATCCTGCCCGCTGTCATCGCAGACCGAGACGCTCTGAAGATAACCGTTCCCCTCGCCTGGCGCATTTCCCCAGGCCTCCATGTTTGTCGTTTGCCCGCTGGAGGTAGAATAGTAATATGTAGTAGCAATTGTCCCTTTATATTTTACAACTTCCCCTTCCGTCTCACGCACCGCCTGGGAAGATCTTTCCTGTGGCTGGCTGTTATTATATACCTGAAAATCCGTACTGTCATTTACATGGGCTTCATATTCCGGATAGCCGTAACTTTCCATCTGTCTTCTTGCATAACTTCTTGCACATACCGCCTGCGCTTTCAGTGCTTCCAGTTCATAGGAAGCCGGCATTTCACTTGGAACAACTCCGCACAGATAGGACTCCATGGAAAGTTCATTGATCACTGCTATCCCGCCGGATACCGCCCGAAGTTCCAGCATTCCATCATAGGAGGGCGTACCGTAACCTCTGGATATACTTTCTAAAGTCACTTTTCCCTCCTTGTTCAAAGGTTCAATTCTGATATTTCCCTTCTGAAATCTGGCATCATCCGGCAAAATCTGACAAACTTCCTCTTTGTTCCATTCGATGGATTCTCCGCCGCAGCTGATCCGCAGTCCATATGGAGAAGAAACCCGCACTTCTGAATGGATTTCCGACTGATACCCGTCTGTCATAATAAGGACTCTGATAGTATCGCCCCCTGAAACCGTCTGATTTTTCTCCTCATTTTCCAGAGCAAGTTCACTTTCTGTTTTGCTTCCTCCGGCTCCCCCTTTCTGATCGGAAAGGATTCTTACCATTCCTGTCACTAGCAGTATCCATATAAAAATGGCAATGATATATCTTCCATAAACTTTTCTTTTCAATCTGTTCCCTCTTGTCCGTTTCTTTTCTCTAAATGTATGAAAAAAGGCAGCCGCATATGCGCTGCTGCCCTTTATCTTTTGTACATCCCCAAAATGCCGGTTCCTGTATTTTGACTCCTAGCCGCAGCCAGGTGGGTGTCCGCATCTGCTTTTCTGCCTTCCCCTCCTAAAATGGGGGCATGACATATTACAGAGATAATAAGAGTCCCGTTTAAAGTTTTGTAGGTTCAAAATTACAGGAATTATCGTGCATCCCAGGTTTCCTAAAAGATATTATACTCTATTATTCCCCGGTTTTCAACCCAAATATACGCCACCCCATTTCTATGATAAACCATTCCTTTTCTTTTTTGGCATGAATGGAAATCCCCATACGCTCGCACAATGTTTTTGCAATGGAAAGACCAAGACCGGTGGATTCCCGGCCGTTTTCCACCGTATAAAACCGCTCAAACAGCTTGCCCGCCTCCACTTCATCAAGCTTTGAAGCATGATTTGCAAATTGCAGGTTCCCGTCCTTGTGCAGGACGATCCGAAGATCTCCGTCGCTGTATTTTACTGCATTATTGATAATATTCCCGAAAACACGAAGAAGGGCATCCCGGTTGGCTATCTTAACGACCGCTTCTTCCGGCATGCTTATGAAAGGTTCTATCTCTTTTTCCTTTAAGACTGCATAAAATCCCGCCAGGCTTTCAGCCAGCACTTCTCCGATGTCTACTTTCTCCCTCTCCTGATATTTTTCAGCAGAAACGATCACCGAGTACTGAAACAGCTCTTCTGTCAGCTTCGTCATTGCCCTGATCCGATTTTTCATAATATCAAGCGCTTCTCTGACTTCCGGCGATACTTCTTCCCGGTCCAGGAACTGCATATATCCGCTCAAAGCTGTCAGGGGTGTGCGAAGATCGTGGGAAATATTGGTAACGGCAGTTTTCAGCTCCGTATCTCCCAACTCATAGCGCAGCCTCTCTTTTCGTAAATATTTCACCTGGCGGTCAAGATCTTCCGCCAGAGCACACATTTTTTTATCGCCGCTGCTGATATCTATTCCCACATTTGTGTCTTCTGTCAGCCTTTCTTTCATCTGGCAGCGGATTTCATCCGCCGCCTTACGCATAAGAAAAATTTTGATTCCAAGTGCTGCACAGATACAGATCAGCACAATGCAGATACTGCCAACTAACATCATTTTCTTTCCTCCAAAGCGCCGTCCTGTACCGATACTCCTGTCCACAGTCCGTGCATTTTATTTCAGATCTTTTCTGCGAAAGCCCAGCAATCCTGCCAGATTGGCTCCCGCTATGACGATCAGAGAATACACTCCAAGCAGAGCCGGATGGTCTGTCCCCATTCCCCCTCCTATGGTGTAGCCCTGACCCTGGGGGATAAAATCAAGCCAGAACTGGTACCACTGCCTTGCGCTTCCAGTGAGATACCGCTCATTTCTCACCTGTTCCATCACAATGGTTCCATCAGCCATCTTCTTCGCCGCATCGTAAAATTCCGGCATTGTCAGCATATTGGCAAGATAGCTTCCAAGCATAAGAAGAGCAAAGGTTCCCACCTGGCAGAGCACCGCCACTGCCGCCTTGTTCTGGCAGAGCATGGAAACGCAGGTATACATGGCCACCTCACTGCAGATCAGGAGCGCGCCCACACAGGAACCAATCCCCATGATCTTTAAAAATTCCGCCTTAAATCCAAACATTGGGATTGCGATCACACTTACAACAAGGGAATAGCAGGCCTGCATAAAAATCCCCGCCGCCGCACAGGTCACATAGCCGGACAGATAGATATCATTCCTTGTACATCCTGTTACCAGCTTATTTCTTATGGTTCCGTCGCTGTACTCTGTTCCCAGGAACAGGTTGGTGAATGCCGCCAGCGCCATAGGCAGCATCAGGTAGGAGTTTAAAAAGATCCTCGGAAATTCCCCCGACATATCCACATCATAGTTTATCATCGCATTGTATTGACTGATACAGACGATCACCCCAAACAGACACACCACCGCTGTCGTGATCCATAACACCCGATCCTTCCAAAGTCTTGCAAAATTTGCACGCAGCAGTCTACGCATGGCTCTCACCTCCCATCAGGTTGATGTAATAACTCTCCAGGCTTTCATCCTTTTCTGCCATCTGCTTTATCTTGCATCCTTCTTTTTCCAGAGCAAGAACCAACTCTGTCACATCCCAGCTTCCAAACACATCTGCTCCGGAAGCGGATGTAACCGCATACTCCATATCTCTGGCCTCCAAAACCCGGACAAGGGCAGACAGATCCGTCACTTCCAGGTGCATCCCCCTCCGACTTGCCTCTTCCAGTTCTTTCGCACTGACCTCCCGCACGATCCTTCCACTGTCAATAAACCCGTAATGAGTGGCAAGACGGGATAACTCGTCCAGAATATGACTGGAGATGAGGAAGGTAATTTTCCGTTCCCGGTTCAGCTTTAAGATCAGCTCTCTGATCTCTATAATTCCCTGGGGATCCAGCCCGTTTACCGGCTCGTCCAGCACCAGGAAGTCCGGATCTCCCGCAAGAGCCACCGCAATCCCAAGGCGCTGCTTCATACCAAGAGAAAAATTCTTCGCTTTTTTCTTCCCTGTATTTTCAAGCCCTACCAGTTCCAAAAGTTCTTCTACCCCTTCAAAGGAAGGGCGTCCCAGCACACGGTACTGCTCTTTCAGATTGTCCGTGGCTGTCATATTCAGATAAATTGAGGGCGTTTCCACTACTGCTCCGATGCGCCTTCTTATCTTTTCCATATTCCCTTGAGTGTTCTTTTGCCCATACAGAGTATAACTTCCCGACGTAGGGGTCTGCAGACCGCAGATCAGGCGGATCAACGTCGTTTTTCCCGCTCCGTTTCTTCCCACAAATCCGTAGATCGCTCCTTTCTCCACATGCATGGAAAGACCGCTCAACGCCTTAAAATTCCGGTACTGCTTTGTCAGATTCTCTGTTGTCAGTACATATTCCATCTTCATGCCTCCTTGCTCTGCACCGATGTACAAAGAACACAGCATTTTGGAATATCCCACTCCTTGTACATCAGTGTCATCTGTCATTTCAGAAACTTCCTAACTTCTTTCAAGTTTCTAACATGATAATAGCATACTGTTCTTAAACATCCGGTTAATAAAACAGTTAAGAAGCAGTTAAGAAAAATTTTTTCTCAGTTTTTATTTTCTCTGCATCATTCTCTTTTTCCGACTTGCTTTACAACCTGATCGACATAAGTAGACAGTCCGGCCACCAGGATTCCCTGGACAACCGCTGTAAACACCGCCATTGCTATGTCCTGCTTATCTTCTGTCGGACAGGTGCCCAGCACCCAGATAGCGCACAGCACGATCCCGATCACTCCCAGGATCAAAGGGATGTACTTATCTTTAAAGGTCTGCGCTTTCTTTAATCCTGCGCCGATAAAATACAATACCACCAATACAATAAGCAGCTCCGGTTTTACATAGTTTAATATCTGGTCCATATTATCCCCCAATTTTCCATTGGCACTTTCAGAACCGGCAGCATTTCATCGGTCTGATGCCTTCTCATAATATTCTATGAACCTCCGCTGCAAAAGAAGCATATCCTCTTCTAAATTTTCCAAAAATCCCTTGCTTATGACGCTGCGTTATAAGATATACTATAGTCAGGAGGTGACAGCACTATGGAAAAACACAGAGCGATACCAAAAGGATATATGACTGTGGGAGAGGTGGCAAAAAAGATGGATGTCACTGTGCGGACACTGCAGCATTACGACCGGGAGGGCCTGCTGCGCCCCTCTGCAGTAAGCGAAGGCGGCCGCCGGCTGTATACTGACAAAGACATTATAAAACTCCATCAGATTTTATCTTTCAAGCATTTGGGATTCTCCCTGGACGATATTAAGAACCGACTTTCTCCCCTCGACACTCCGGCTGAAGTGGCCAGTATCCTTGCAGCACAGGCAGACGCCGTCCGCCAGAAAATCGAAAATCTCTCCCAATCTCTGAAAGAACTGGAAGCCTTGAGGGAAGAGGTCCTTCAGATGCAGACTGTCAATTTCAAAAAATATGCGGACATTATTGTAAATTTGCAGATGAAAAATGATTTTTACTGGCTGATCAAACACTTTGATGACCAGACCCTTGATCATATCCGCGACCGCTTTGACAAAGAAAGCGGAAAGGCGTTCATGGAGAGATTCCTCAAACTCCAAAACGAAGCAATACAGCTTCAAAATGCAGGCATCCCTGCCGACAGTGAGGAGGGACAGCAATTTGCCAAAACCTACTGGGACATGATAACAGAATTTACCGGTCAGGATATGGGAATGCTTTCCAAACTGGTGGAAATCGGGCAATTCGAGAACGCAGACCCCCAGTGGAAAGAATGGCAGATACAGGCCAATACCTATGTAGAGCAGGCCTTAAACGTCTATTTCAGTAATTTGGGCACAGATCCGTTTCAGGAGGAAAACCAATGACACATGCCATAGAAGTAAGCGCTCTGACAAAAACTTATGGAGAACATCAAGTCTTAAAAGGCATTGATCTTCACGTGAGAAAAGGTGAAATTTTTGCCCTGCTTGGCGTAAACGGCGCCGGCAAAACCACTGCTCTTGAATGCATTGAAGGTTTAAAAAAATATGACAGCGGCAGCATAACTGTTATCGGAAGAACAGGGATCCAGCTCCAGTCCTCCTCTTTGCCCGAACACATAAAAACAATGGAGGCCATCCGATTATTCTCCCAATGGAACCGTTCCCCGCTTCCCGAGGAAACCCTCCATGCCCTCGGTATTTATGAATTTTCTCAAAAGCAATACTTCCAATTGTCAACCGGACAAAAAAGACGGCTTCATCTTGCCCTTTCCCTTATCAGAGATCCGGACATTCTCTTTCTTGATGAACCTACCGCCGGTCTTGACGTGGAAGGCAGATTGCTTCTCCACCAACAGATAAGGCAGCTGAACGCTATGGGAAAGACAATCGTTCTGGCAAGCCACGACATGACGGAAGTAGAAAACTTATGCGACCGGATTGCTATTTTATCAGGAGGCAGGATTGCCTTTACAGGCACAGTGGAGCAGCTTCAAAAAAGGATGGGGAAACATTACAACATTACGATCCGGACAAATGCCGGAACAGAAAGATATGAGTCAGATTCCATCGAGAATACCCTGTTTGAACTGCTTATAAAGCATAGAGAAAAAAGCGAGGCCATCTTGGATATTCAAGTGAATCGGGGCTCTTTAGAACAGCATTTTATGAAAATCGCAAAGGAGGGATGATCTATGAAAGCTTTTTTATACGGAATCGCATTACAGTGGAAATTAGACATACGTAGTAAGACTCTTCTCATCACCTGCTACATTGTTCCTCTTTTATTCTTCGGAGTAATGGGCAGTATCTTTACCTCTGTCATGCCGGATTCAAAAGAAACTCTGATCCAGTCCATGACCATATTCGGCGTCACAATGGGCGCACTGATCGGCGTCCCTCCCTCTCTTGCGGAAATTTACAGAAGTGATGTCAAAAAAATTTACAGGGCCAATGGCGTCCCCCTGTATCTTGGCATTGTCTCAATAAATATTTCCGCTTTTCTTCATCTGTGGATCATGAGCGCCATTATCTGCATTGCCGCGCCGCTTGCGTTCGACGCCGGGATTCCGGAAAATTCAGGGCTGTATCTTGCAGGACTGGCTGTTTTCACTGCTGCATCCCTTGCCATTGCAAGCATCATCGGTCTGGCTGTAAAGGATCCGGCAAAAACCTCTATGTTTTCCATCCTTATTTTCCTGCCTTCTATCATGCTTTCCGGGATTATGTTTCCAGTAAATCTCCTTCCCGGCTCTCTTGAAACTGCCGGAAAATTTTTCCCGGCATCATGGGGATATCGCTGCATGACAGAACAGGTCTTTCATTTTGAGTTATTTCTGCCACTTCTCTTCCTTTTTGCCGCTGCTGTTATCATATGCGCTATTTTACTGCGCCGGGTCAGCAAGTAGCGTCCTGGCGCATTTTAAATCCGATCCCCCAAACAGACTCTATATAATCTTTCCCTGATTCACTTTTCAGCTTCTTTCTAAGATTGCTGATGTGGATTTTCAGAGAGCTTTCCGTGCAGTCCGGCGTGTCTTCACTGATGGCATCCAGTATCCTTGCTTTTGTCACAACCTGAGACGGGTTTTTTATCAGCTGCTTTAAAACTGCAAATTCTGTGGGAGTCAGATGGATCTTAGCTTCCCCCACATATGCTTCGAAAGTATCTAAATCTATAGTAATCTCTTCAAATGTAAGAATGCCTCTTCCCTTGCTTCCGCCAGATCCGCGCAGCTGCACTGCGATCCTTGCCATCAGTTCCCGTATATCGAAAGGCTTTGTCACATAATCTGCCGCTCCGCCCAGCAGCAGATCCACTTTATGATCAATTTCTGCTTTTGCGCTGACAACGATCACTGGTATTCCCTGAATCTTTTCCAGCACCTTCTCTCCCGCAAGACCCGGCAGCATCAGGTCCAAAAGAACCAGATCCGGATTTCTTTTCTCAAAAAGAAGAAGGGCTTCTGTCCCCGAATAGGCACGTATCACCTGATACCCCTCCTCCTTAAGCGCCCGTTCCAGCATGCTGCCGATATATTCGTCATCATCAATTACTGCGATCAAACTCACTGGTTTTCCTCCTGCGTCATTCCAATCTACTCTTCCATCTTTTTACATGTCCAATAATAAGCGATAAACGCTGCAATTACAACAATGATTCCCAGCAAAATTCCCCATGTGGGAATCCTCATATGAAAATGCACCCTCAAAAGAAGCCCGATAGACAAATAGACTCCGCCCAATGTCTGTAGAAAAGCAAGAATCTTTTTCTGCAGTTCCAGGAAGTGCCTTTTGTTTCTAAAAGCTTCAAACCTTTCGGATCCTGCAAAGCGGTCATATTCCCGCATATCCTCCTCCGATATCAAATCATCCATCGTCACGTCAAATTCATCCGCCAGCTTCTTGGCCATGATCAGATCCGGGCAGCGGGAACCATTTTCCCACCGGCATACCGTTTGCCGCGACACATACATTTTATCTGCCAGCTGTTGCTGCGTAAATCCCCTTTCTTCACGAAGCTTTCGTATATTTTCACCCAATCTCATACTTTTGACCTCCCTGATTCAAATTGTTTGCATTTACTATACAACATGATTTATTTCAGGGTCAGTATCTTTTCTGGTTTTACCTGTTTCCATTCTGGTAACAAAAAACTTCCCGGCTGTTTGCCGGGAAGTCCATCTTCTTTATTCTTATATCTGCGGACCAGCAGCAACCAGTGCTTTTCCGATCTCGTTGCCTTCGTATTTTGCGAAGTTCTTGTTGAAGCGCTGTGCAAGATCTTTTGCTTTCTCTTCCCACTCTGCTGCATCTGCATATGTGTCGCGTGGGTCAAGAATTGCAGGATCTACACCTGGAAGCTCTGTCGGAACTTCAAAGTTGAAGTACGGAATCTTCTTAGTTGGCGCTGTCAGGATAGAGCCATCAAGGATCGCATCGATGATACCGCGAGTATCTTTGATGGAGATACGTTTTCCTGTTCCGTTCCATCCTGTATTTACAAGGTAAGCTTTTGCTCCGCTTGCTTTCATTCTCTTAACAAGCTCTTCTGCATATTTTGTAGGATGCAGTTCCAGGAATGCCTGACCGAAGCATGCAGAGAAAGTCGGTGTAGGCTCTGTGATTCCACGCTCTGTTCCTGCAAGTTTTGCTGTAAATCCGGACAGGAAGTAGTACTCTGTCTGCTCTGGTGTCAGAACAGATACCGGAGGAAGTACTCCGAAAGCGTCTGCTGACAGGAAGATTACATTCTTTGCTGCAGGAGCTGCAGAAACCGGACGAACGATTTTTTCAATATGATCGATCGGGTAAGATACACGTGTGTTTTCTGTCACGCTCTTATCTGTGAAATCGATCTTTCCGTCTTTGTCCAGTGTAACATTCTCAAGAAGAGCATTGCGTTTGATCGCATTGTAGATATCCGGCTCGGAATCTTTGTCAAGGTCAATAACTTTTGCGTAGCATCCGCCCTCGAAGTTGAAGATACCATTGTCATCCCAGCCGTGTTCGTCATCACCAATAAGGAGTCTCTTCGGATCTGTGGAAAGTGTTGTCTTTCCTGTTCCGGAAAGTCCGAAGAAGATTGCTGTGTTCTCGCCGTTCATATCTGTGTTTGCAGAGCAGTGCATGGAAGCGATTCCCTTCAGAGGCAGGTAGTAGTTCATCATAGAGAACATACCTTTTTTCATCTCTCCGCCGTACCATGTGTTTACGATAACCTGCTCGCGGCTTGTGATGTTGAACATAACTGCTGTCTCTGATCCAAGTCCCAGCTCTTTGTAGTTTTCAACTTTTGCCTTGGATGCATTGTAAACAACAAAATCCGGCTCAAAGTTTTCCAACTCTTCTGCTGTAGGACGGATGAACATATTTGTAACGAAATGAGCCTGCCATGCCACTTCCATAATGAAACGGATTGCCATGCGTGTGTCTTTGTTTGCGCCGCAGAATGCGTCTACAACAAACAGTCTCTTGCTGGAAAGCTCATTTAATGCAATTTTCTTTACCTCATCCCATGCCTCCTGGCTTGCCGGATGGTTGTCGTTTTTATATTCGTCTGATGTCCACCATACAGTGTCTTTGGAATTTTCATCCATAACAATGTATTTATCTTTTGGAGAACGGCCTGTGTAGATACCAGTCATAACATTAACTGCGCCAAGCTCGCTGACCTGTCCTTTGTCAAAACCTTCCAGATTCGGATTTGTTTCCTCTTCAAACAGCATCTCAAAGGAAGGATTGTGAACAATCTCTGTTGTTCCGGTGATACCATACTTTGTTAAATCGATATTTGCCATGTTACGCTCAACCTCTTTCTTTCTCTAATATTATGGACCGGAAAATCAATCTAAAAATGAGATCGGAAGACCGGCATATTTCCTATCATTTCGATAGGACATCCATTATAGTCCATTATACAGGATAATAATCAAAAAATCAACTCCAAAAGCGTTAATCTTATAACAAATGCAGGATTGACACATCAATCCTGCATTTTAAACCCTTTTGGGAGAAGTGCATCCAGGGTCATGATTTCCAGAGATTCCCTGCTTTTTCCACATATAATCCGGAAAGTGCAAGGATCGCAAAATTCCGCCATTACCTGGCGGCACACTCCACACGGGTAACAGCTTATAAGCTCATCCTTTCCTCCGGCGATGGCAATCGCTTCAAAATCACGTTCTCCCTGGGATATCGCCGAAAAGAAGGCGCTCCTCTCCGCGCAATTCGTCGGGCTGTAAGCTGCATTTTCAATGTTGCATCCCCGAAACACCTTTCCGCCCCGGCTCAAAAGTGCAGCTCCCACTTTGAAACCAGAATAAGGGCTGTAGGAATATTCCCTTGCTGCTACAGCCAGCTCCCACAATTTCTTCTCATCCAACTCTTCCATACATCCGCCTCTTTCTTCCGGGGGTTCCCAAATCTCTTTATAAACCAAGGATCTTCTTTACTTCATCCTCCATTTTATCGGCATCGCACTCTCTTGTATGCAGTACTTCCGCATCGAGAATATCGCAAATGGCTTTCGGCATCTCTACTTTGGACACTTTTTCCAGATCACCAAGAAGCTCCAGCTCGTCTTTTTCCCCGTCAGCCTGCCCGATAGCCTGCATAACGCTTTTTACAAACTTATATGGACTTGCCGTAGATGCGATCACACATTTTGTCTCATCTTTTGTTCTTGTTTTATAGTCCTCGCACACATAAGCCGCCACAGCTGTATGGGTGTCGATCACATATCCTGTTCTGTCATAAATCTTCCGGATCATATCGGCCGTTTCCTGCTCTGATGCATAACCGGCATCAAAATCCTGCAAATGGTCTCTCATCGCCGGAGTGATAGTATATTTCCCTTTCTGCTTCAAAAGCCCCATCAGCTCTGCGTCTTTTTCACAGTCACAATCAGAAATCTGATAAATGAGACGCTCCAGATTACTGGACACAAGAATATCCATAGAAGGAGAGGTTGTAAGCAAAAATTCGCGGTTTTTATCGTATGTTCCTGTACGGAAGAAATCAAACAATACTTTATTTTCGTTGGACGCACAGATCAGCTTGTGAATGGGAATCCCCATCTGCTTAGCGTAACATGCGGCAAGAATATTTCCGAAATTTCCTGTAGGCACAACAACGTTTATATTTTCGCCCGACTCAATCTCACCATTTTCCAAAAGCTTTCCGTAAGCATAGACATAATAGACTATCTGCGGCACAAGTCTTCCAATATTAATGGAATTTGCAGAAGAAAACTGATAACCGTCCGCTGCCAGCTCTTCTTTTAAAGCCTGGCTGCCAAACATTTCTTTTACTCCCCTTTGGGCATCGTCAAAATTCCCGTGAATTGCCACAACATCCACGTTTTTTCCTCTCTGCGTCACCATCTGCAGCTCCTGTACCTTGCTGACGCCTCCCTTGGGATAAAAAACAATGATCCTTGTTCCTTCCACATCTGCAAATCCAGCCATCGCTGCCTTTCCGGTATCACCTGATGTGGCGGCCAGAATCACAATTTCCTTATCAACATGATTTTTCTTTGCCGCCGTTGTCATGAGATACGGCAAAATGGAAAGGGCCATATCTTTAAAAGCAATCGTAGCACCATGGAACAACTCCAGATAATAAGTGTCGTCCACTTTCACGAGAGGAGCGATCTCCTCTGTGTCAAATTTGCTGTCATATGCTTTTCTGATACATTCTTTCAGCTCTTCCTCTGTAAAATCCGTCAAAAATTCTTTCATCACTGCAAACGCAGTTTCCTGATAACTCAGACCCTTCAGTTCTTCCAACGAAAGTGCGAGCGCCGGAATCTTCTCCGGCACAAACAGTCCTCCGTCATCTGCAAGTCCTTTTAAAATTGCCTGTGACGCTGTCACTTCCACACTGGGATTTCTCGTACTTTTATACTGCAAATTCATATGTTTCACCTTTCTGTCCCTGACTGTTTCTGCCAGAGTTTCATCTGTTTACGCTTCCTTTCTGTTTCTGAACAGAATGAACAAGACTGCGCTCACTGCCATGAGGATCGGATAATAGAGGTACGGTATGATCTCAAATGGAGTCAACGCTGTAAGGCTGGCTGCCGACAAAAGCTGTGCGCCGTAAGGAATCAGTCCCTGCCCCACAGAAGTAAAAATATCCAGAAGCGAAGCGGAACGCCTGGACGAAACATGATACTCCTCACTGATCTCTTTAGCGATCGGTCCCGCCATTACAATAGCTACTGTATTGTTTGCTGTACATGCATCTACTAAAAGTGCAAGAGAAGCAATTCCAAACTCTGCACCTTTCTCGCCCCGTATCCGTTTGTGGATCCATCCCAGAATAAAATGGATTCCGCCGTACTCTTTCATCAGCGACACAATACATGCCACTATAATAGAAATAACCGTAATATCGTACATACCGGTTACGCCGCCTATAGCTGTTCCATTTATCTCTCCGCCTCCAACGGCAAGAAAAATCTGTCCAAGTTCAATACTGCCCGTTGCAACTCCCACAATAAGAGAGAGAACCGTACCGCCGATCAGCACTACAAACACATTAATTCCGATCAGCGCTCCCACCAGCACCACAATATAAGGCACAACTTTCCATATATTATAACTCAAATCTTCCGCCATCTTAAAATCGCCGTTTCTGGTGATCAGGAAAAACAGAATAATTGTAAGGATCGCCGCCGGAAGTACGATCAGGAAATTTTCCCGAAATTTGTCCTTCATTTCACATCCCTGTGTCTTCACCGCTGCAATCGTTGTATCTGATATCATAGAGAGATTGTCTCCAAACATAGCGCCACACACAACAGCTCCAATACAGATCGGCATTGCAAATCCTGTCTTTTCACTGATTCCCACTGCAATCGGCGCCAGAGCCGCAATGGTTCCCATAGATGTCCCCATAGATACAGAAATAAAACATCCGATCACAAAAAGTCCCACTACAGCAATCTGTGACGGAAGAACGGACAACCCCAGATTCACAGTACTTTCCACTCCGCCTGCTGCTGTCACAGCACCGGAAAATCCCCCCGCGCAAAGGAAAATAAGACTCATTGTAATAATATTGTCATCGCCTACTCCCTTTGCTATCACAGTGATCTTTTCATCAAAGCTAAGGCTTTTATTTTGACAGAAAGCCACGCCTAAGGCAATCAGAAACGCCACAATAGTCGGCATTGCATAAAAGTCTTTCGTCACAATACCAAACCCCAAAAAAATCACCAGAAACACTCCTATAGGCAGAAGTGCTATTGCTCTTCCTTTTTTTTGTTCCATAACTATTTCCTTTTGTTATTTGTATAATTTACAAGACCGCCTGCTGCGATCAGCTTCTGCATAAATTCCGGGAACGCCTGTCCCTGGAACTCTGTACCTTTTGTCCGGTTGTAGATCTTTCCACTGTCAAAATCCACTTCCACTTCATCCCCGGCTTCGATTCCTCTTGCCGCTTCAGGACACTCAATGATCGGAAGACCGATATTGATGGCATTTCTGTAGAAAATCCTTGCGAATGTCTCTGCGATCACACAGCTTACGCCCGCTGTTTTCAGACAGAGCGGTGCGTGCTCTCTGGAAGATCCACATCCAAAGTTTTTATTTGCCACGATCAGATCTCCCGGCTGTACTTTTCCCGCAAATTCCGGATCTATATCTGCCATGGCATGACTTGCCAGTTCCTGTGGATCAAAGGAATTTAAATATCTCGCCGGAATGATCACATCCGTATCTACATTATCGCCATATTTGAATACTTTTCCCAATGCTTTCATTATCTGTCACCTGCTTTCTCTGGATTTGCAATATATCCTGCAATCGCGCTCGCTGCCGCTGTTTCCGGTGATGCCAGATAGATCAGGGAGTCCACATGCCCCATTCTTCCGACAAAATTCCGGTTCGTTGTAGATACGCATTTCTCTCCCGCCGCAAGGACTCCCATATGTCCTCCCATGCAGGGACCGCAGCTTGGAGTGTTGAAAGCGCATCCTGCATCGATAAAGATATCTACCAGTCCTTCTTTGATACATTCTTTGTAGATTTTCTGTGTACCCGGTATTACCATGACACGCACATCCGGATGTACCTTATGCCCCTTTAAAATAGCTGCTGCCCGGCGCATATCCTCCATCCTTCCGTTTGTACAGGATCCGATCACAACCTGGTCGATCTTAATAGGTTCCATTGCCTCAATCTCATCAATGGTCTTTGCGTTGCCCGGAAGATGAGGGAAGGCCACAGTCGGACGCACTTTAGAAAGATCTACCTCTACAACCTCGTCATAACAGGCATCTTCATCTGCTTCGTAAATCTTATATTCCTTATCAGAATGTTCCCTGATATAGTCCTCTGCCAGTTTATCTACCGGGAATATCCCATTTTTCGCCCCGGCTTCAATCGCCATATTTGCCATAGTAAACCGATCGTCCATTGTCAGATTGGCAATCCCGTCCCCGGTAAATTCCATAGATTTGTACAGAGCGCCGTCCACTCCGATTCTTCCGATAATATGGATAATAATATCTTTCCCGCTGACATATCTGGACGGTTTCCCTGTCAGGACAAACTTGATCGCGGAGGGAACTTTAAACCACAGTTCTCCCGTTGCCATTCCGGTGGCAATATCCGTTGTTCCCACACCGGTAGAAAACGCCCCCAAAGCCCCGTATGTACAAGTATGTGAATCAGCACCTATAATGCATTCTCCCGCCACTGTAATTCCTTTTTCCGGAAGAATTGCATGTTCGATTCCCATTTGACCCACTTCATAATAGTGAGACAGTTCCTGCTCTCTTGCAAATTCCCGGAGGGATTTTGAATTCTGTGCTGATTTGATATCTTTATTTGGAGTAAAATGATCCGGCACAAGGACTACTTTATCCTTGTCAAATACTTTTTCCGCCATCTGCTTAAACACCGGAATCGCCATTGGTCCTGTAATATCATTCGCCATGACTACATCCAGTTTTGCTTCGATCAGCTGCCCCGCCTCCACATGATCCAAGCCTGCGTGTGCAGCCAGGATCTTCTGCGTCATTGTCATACCCATAATCGTATGCCTCCTTCTTCCTCTGTTTCTGTCTTAAACTGTATTTTAACACGGCGTGCCCCTGATTGACAAGGACACTCTTTTTCCTCTTTCATCCACAGCTACTATTTCTACAATGTTTTTCTCTTCTCCATTCTTTCCCGCAGCTCATTTAAAATTTCTCTGTGCTTTCTGGATTCCATCTTAGGGAAAGCCTTTGCCAAACGGCGGCTGACATGAGTACTTGCCGCTGCCAGTTCCTCGTACCGTTTCTTCAGCTCTTCACGGCGCATACGCATATCCCCTCTGATATCTTCTTTCAAATCTTCCTTCAAATCAGAGAACTCCCCATATTTCTCCAGAAATTCTTCTTTCCTGTCCTCCAATCTCTCCAGTTTCTCCACAGCGTCCATCACGTTTTCATGGATATTGATTCCCATTTTGTCAGAAATTTCATGAAGCTCCATCGCAATCTTCTCCATTGCCTCCAGACGTTTGTTCAGCTTGAGTATGCCTGCCGACGTCACTGCAATGTCCACAGCCAACACTATAATAAACAGAACGCAAAGTGTAAGTCCCAAAGGGAACGGCACCAGTTCCGTCAGTTTTTCAGTCATCGGATGAACTATTTTCATGATCACCACACAGGCTGCTCCCCACACAAGAGAAAACAGGAGACAGACATATCCTCCTATATTTAATGGCATTTCCGAATAATCCCACCATTTGTGATGAAATATCTTATCCATGGCATATCCGGTCAGCCATTCAATAAACGTGACTAAAATAACCGAAGCCACATAAAGTAAGACAAGGTGATCTTTCCATGGTTCCAGCAGGGTGACGACAGCTCCCACCCCGACTCCATACACCGGACAAATTGGTCCGTTCAAAAATCCTCTGTTTACAAATCTTCTTTCTTTTACACTTGCAAAAGCCACCTCGACACACCAGCCTGCGAACCCATATATAAAGAAATAAACAATCAGTCTGTAAGCCTCCATATGTAATCTCCTTTACTTTTTACTATGGCATAGAGTATACCTTACGTTGTCAGCTGCGTCAAATAGTGGTATAATTTTGTAGCAAAAGATAATTTTTCTCAATTAAAGGAGATGTACAAATGATACTTAAGCAAGGGAGAAATGATCATACTTACAAAGTTTGTGCCATTAACACAGAACATGCGCTGGAACGCCGTCTGGAGGCTCTTGGTCTTACCGAAGGAGCTTTCGTTACAATATTAAACAATAACAAAAAGGGGGCCCTTACTGTTAAATTCCGGGGAACCCGTTTTGCAGTCGGCAGACATATTGCCGAACACATTGAAGTGGAGGAGGTGGGTCCGTCATGTCCAACCCTATCCGCGTAGGATTTATCGGCAACCCAAACTGTGGAAAAACCACTTTATTTAACGCATACACAGGTGCTAATCTGAAGGTTGCCAACTGGCCCGGTGTTACAGTTGAAAAAAAGGAAGGCCGCACCGTCTACCAGGGACAGGAATTTCAGCTGATCGACCTTCCCGGAATTTACAGTCTGACTTCCTATACTATGGAAGAAACTGTTTCCCGTGAATGCATCATGAGTGATGAAGTGGATGTCATTGTAGATGTGGCAGATGCCTCCTGTCTGGAACGAAATCTCTACCTGACTCTGCAGCTTATTGAACTTGGAAAACCTGTCATTCTTGCTTTAAATATGATGGATATCGTAGAGGAACGGGGAATGGAGATCGATCTTCACCGACTTCCTGAAATGTTGGGAATCCCGGTTGTTCCGGTATCGGCAAGAAAAAAAAGCGGGCTGTCCATTTTGCTTCATGCAGTCATGCATCATAAGGAGCATCCGCAGCAAAGCCCGTTCATCCATCACCACCATGGAGAGTCCTCTCACCACAAACATGACCACCATCAGGAATACGCTATGGTCTATCAGGATTATATCGAAGACAAGATCGATCTGCTCATAGACCGGATCTGCTGCATTTATCCCGATCTGGAGGACAAGCGCTGGTATGCCCTGAAATATCTCGAAAAGGACAAAAACGTTATCAATTCTCATCCTCTTGAATTTGAGGATATTATAGACCGTGATTACGAAAAAGATATTATTAATCAGAAATACAATTTTATAGAAGAAATTGTAGATGAGGTTCTCGTCAACAAAAAAAAGAACGAAGCCCGCACAGACCATATTGACCGCTATCTCACCAGCAAATGGCTTGGTCTGCCGATTTTTCTTGCCATCATGGCTCTGGTATTTTTCCTGACTTTTACGATCGGAGATTTTCTGAAGGGCTATTTTGAGATCGGACTTGACAGCCTGTCTTCTTTTGCCGAAGAAGGACTTGTCTCTCTCCATGTCAATGCCATGCTCATTTCCCTGATTGTGGACGGAATCATTTCAGGAGTCGGAGGCATCCTCACGTTCCTGCCCAATATTTTTATTTTATTCCTGGCTCTTGCTTTTTTGGAGGACAGCGGATATATGTCCAGAGTCGCCTTTGTCATGGACGACATTATGGGGCATCTGGGGTTGTCGGGAAGAGCTTTTATTCCGCTTCTTCTCGGCTTTGGCTGTTCCGTTCCCGCCGTTATGGCTTCCCGGGCTCTGGAACACAGAAAAGACCGGCTGAAAACCATTTTAATTACTCCATTTATGTCCTGCAGTGCAAGACTTCCGATCTACGTGCTGTTCTCCTCTATGTTTTTCGGAGGCAACGCTATGATCGTCTGTTATTCCATGTATCTTCTGGGAATCCTGGTCGCTATAACTGCTGCTTTTGTCATTTCCAAATTTGACGGCAGCAAAGCAGAACACAATCTGCTGATCGAACTGCCGGAATATAAAACGCCAAATGCCCGCACCATTGCCATCTATGTATGGGAAAAGATAAAAGATTATCTCACCAAGGCCGGAACTGTTATTTTCATCGCCTCAGTGATCATGTGGATACTTCTGAATTTTGGACCGTCAGGATACGTGACCGATATCAGTTTAAGTTTTGGCTCCTATATCGGCAAGGCCATTGTTCCCATCTTCACTCCACTTGGGCTTGGCTACTGGCAGATTGTTGTAGCTTTGATCGCCGGAATCGCAGCAAAAGAAGTGGTCGTATCCAGCTGCGGCGTCCTGTTCGGCATCCAGAATATTACAACAGCTCACGGAATGTCCGCTATGGCTGCCACTTTGGGCACTATGGGATTCGGCGCTGTCAACGCCTACTCCCTCATGGTATTCTGTCTTCTGTATATTCCGTGTACCGCAACTATTGCAACGATCCGCCGGGAAACGGAAAGCAGACGGATCACCGCCTGCTTTGTCTTCTTCCAGTTTGCTGTTGCATGGGTTATGAGCTTTATCGTCTATCATATCGGTCTTCTTTTTTAAAAACTGCAGTTTTACACAGGGTATTCTGCAATTTTACACAGGGTATAACGCAAATTGACACGTAACACTTTTAAAGTTTGTTACGTGTCAATTTGTATCTACTGTATCTTTTTCAAAAGATTCAGCTTTTTCTTATACGGTGCATAACGCACCGGAATATCAATATGCACCGACTTTTTCATGATACTCTTCTGATGGGTAAAAGTATCGAAGCTGGCCTTTCCGTGGTATCCTCCCATTCCGCTGTTTCCCACTCCTCCAAAAGGCATATGGGATGTAGCAAGATGAACTACCGTGTCATTGATACATCCTCCCCCATAGGAAATATGCTTCAGAATATAAGCCTCTCTTTCCTTTCTTCCGGTAAAAAGATAAAGGGCAAGCGGTTTAGGTCTTGCTGTCACCTGCGCCACTACTTCTTCCAGATCATAGAAAGTCAAAACAGGCAGTACCGGTCCGAAAATTTCTTCCTGCATCACCGGATGATCCCAGCTTACCTGATCCAGAATAGTAGGCTCAATCTGAAGCGTTTCTTTTCTGCTGCCTCCGCCGCATACGACATGAGCATCTTTCGTCAGGCCAAGGACACGCTCATAATGTTTCTCGTTGATCATCTTAGGGTACTCTTCATTCCTGCAGGGATCTGTCCCGAACATCCTGCGGATCTGTTTGGTCATCTGCTTCAGCAGTTTATCCTTCACGCTTTTATGGACAAAAATATAATCCGGCGCCACACAGGTCTGTCCGCTGTTTAAAAATTTTCCCCATACGATTCTCTTTGCCGCCAAAGCAATATCAGCTGTTTCATCTACAATACAGGGACTCTTTCCTCCCAACTCCAGGCTGACAGGAGTTAAGTGCCTGGAAGCCTTCTCCATGACATATTTCCCTACATTTACACTCCCCGTAAAGAAAATATAGTCAAACTTTTCACTTAACAGCGCTTCATTTTCCTTTCTTCCGCCCTCAATTACAGTAACATATTTTTGCGGGAACAGCTCTTTTATCATTCTTGCAATCAGAGCCGATGTTGCGGAAGAATAAGCGGAAGGCTTAACTACTGCACAATTTCCTGCACTCAAAGCTCCTATCAGAGGTGCTATGGTAAGTTGAAACGGATAATTCCATGGGGACATGATAAGCACTGTTCCATACGGTTCCAAATAGATAAACGACCGGGAAGGAAACTGTGTAATGGGCGTTGGCACCCTCTTTGGTCTGGCCCAGCCCCGTAAATGTTTCAATGTATATCTGATCTCTTCTTTCACAATACCGATTTCCGTTGCATAAGCTTCAAAGGGGGCTTTATGAAGATCTTTATGCAGCGCCTCCATGATCGCTTCCTCATTTTTGCCGATCCAATCCTGCATCCGCTCCAGCTGCGCCAGGCGGAAGGCAACATTTTTCGTTTCTCCCGTACGGAAATATTCTTTCTGGCGATTTAAAATCTCTTTATAATTATTGCTCATTTTCTTCCTCCTACCTGCGAATTTGATAATAAATCTCCTTCAACTGATCTTTTTTCATAATCTTCGGTACCGGATAAAGCGGATTTGCCTCTTTAGCCGCCCGTTTTGCCAGCATATCAATATCGTCTTCCAATATGCCGTCCAACTTGTCCGGAATACCCATCCTCTGATTCATCGCTTTGATCTCTGCAATAAAGGCATTGGCCTTTTCCTGATCTGATTCCAGATTCTGTCCTATCTTCACAATATCAGCCAATTCTGCCAGCGATATGTACACAGAACTTCCATATGCTTCCAGCACATATGGGAGGATTACCGCATTGGCAAGTCCGTGGGGAATCCCATACTCTCCTCCCAGACTGTGGGCAATAGCATGAACATATCCGACGTACGCTCTTGTAAAAGCCGCTCCTGCCAGAAACGAGGCTTTCTGCATATTCTCTCTTGCTTCCATGTCTTCCCCGTTTTGATAAGCCTTTTCCAGATTCTTAAAAATAAGCTTCACTGCCGAAACACTGTCTTCGATTGTCTCTTTCGTATTACTTTTTCCTATGTAAGCCTCCACTGCATGGGTCAGAGCATCCATACCTGTTGTAGCTGTAATATGCGGCGGAAGACCTCTCGTAAGCACCGGATCCAGCACTGCATATTTGGGAATCAGTACAAAATCATTCAGCGCGTATTTTTCATGAGTTTTCTCGTCAGTCAGCACAGCTGCAAGGGTCGTTTCGCTTCCGGTCCCTGATGTAGTAGGAATCGCCACAAGAAGAGGGATCGGTTTCCAGATTTTCAGTTCACCCCGCATAGATTGAATTTTTTTGTGAGGCCTTGCCACTCTTGCACCTACTCCTTTGGCACAGTCCATCGGAGAACCTCCTCCGAAAGCAATCAGTGCATGGCACCCGTTTTCCTTGTAAAGCTGCAGCGCCTCTTCCACGTTGGCAATGGTCGGATTTGCCGTAGTTTTATCATAAACAACGCATTGTATCCCTTCTTCGCGTATCCACTGCACCAAAGGCTCATGAAGTCCCAGAGACGCAATTCCCGGATCTGTTACCAGCATAACATTTCGGAATCCTTTCCTTTTTAGCATATCCGGAAGTTTCTTTAAACTGTCCCGTCCTGTAATCAATTTTGGCTTACGCCAAAACGGAACATGATCCATTGCAAATTTCATAATTTTCTGATAGATGCGACACCATAATCTGTACATTTTTTCTTTTCCTTTCTTTCCCTCATTTCATTCCGCCTTACCCCGCCTCCTGCTGCACCTTGGCAGTCCCAAAATATCCTTTGTATTTTCGAAGCATAAGGCAAGGACAGGTCCTTTATCAAAACCTGTCCTCACTGCTCACTGTTTGTTTACTTTTTCAAGGTAAGGAATTTCAATCGGATCAATCGGATTTACAGGGTTTTCGACTTTTCCCTTTTCCTTCCTCTTACGCCGTTTCAAAAGCTCTCCTCCCTTATTGTAAAACCAAAAAGAATATACAAGCAGTTTATTCATTTTTCCAAGCTTATCCTTTGTTGTTTTTCCGTAGAGGCTTCCTCCAACCTCCACCGGAACTTTTTCCCTTATAAGGGAAATCAGCTCTGTCTCACACGTAACATGCCGCGGCAAAATCGTATATCCCATGCCGACACACTCTATTTTGTGAGAATCACTCCCTCCAATACCCGGCTTCTGATATTTCATCGCCAATCTGGCCGCTTTTTCATTGGATTCTTCCGATTCGCAGGCATTAAAAGCTTCGATAAAATCAAATCTTTTTATCGTTTCCGGGGAGCGGAAATACTTTTTCGTATTCGTAAAACTTAAATATTTTTCTCCGCAGGGATGTGCCGGTCCCAATATTCCCCCATGCCGGTGGACAAAGTCGATCAGCATGTTCACCGGCATTCCTTTCAGCTCCAGCAAACGCATCTTAACCCCTTCAGGCATTACACAGATAATATGTCCGGCATCGCATGTATCATACTCAATACCCTTCAGAACTACAAAATCTTCGTGTTTCTTTCCCTTCATTTCGTATTTCCAGTGCCTGTAGCCTTTATATGTGTCATGATCTGTGATCAGCATTCCGTCGAAACCTTCAGCTTTCAGTTTACTAATATAATCATCCAAGCTTACTTTACTGTCAATAGATCCTTCCTTCACATGACAATGCATATCCAATTTCATAAGTAAGCCTCCTTTGCTCTTTCCGTTTAATATATCCCTTAAAACTGATTTTATTATAGCACAAAGAGGCAAAAAAACCTATACTCTTCTTTCTCCGGTATATTTCCTGAACGAAAAGCGTATCATTCCAAAACCGGCCATCCACACTGCCATGCACACACTCCAGGGAAGTTCCGCTTCTGTAAATCCAAATAAAATCGCCGCACCTGTAGATAAAACCAATCCAATTATCAGTATCAAAATTCTGCTTATCCTATACATAGCAAACACCTCTCTTCCTATGAACTGACTATAGCAAAAGAGGTGTGCAATAAAATGTACTTGCTTTTATATTTTCAAATTTTTCCGTTCTATTCTATAAAGGTTATGTCATCGTCATCCTCATCATCTTCACTTTCCCTGACAGGATCCTCGTCATCTGACGAACTCTTTTTTTCTCCATCCTCATCGTCCAGAAGCATTCTGGCTCTCTCAACTTCTGTTTCCATGGATTCCTTCTCACGGAAACTCTCGGAATACAGTCTTTCCTTCTTGCCGACCTCCCGTGATTTCATCATAAACTGTATAACAAGACCGATCACAGCCAGCACAAGACTGGCCAGGACTGTAATAAGGAAGCTTTCAGCAAGCCCTGTCAGTTCTGCTGCTGAAATACCGGCAATAAATCCGCCTGCGACCGCTGAAATAATAATGATAATAGGATCCAAAAAAATCGCTGTGATAATACCAAGGATCAAACCCGCTCCCAGACAGATAAAAGCCGTCAGTAAAGAATCAGGCGTAAACGTTATCAAAGCCGCTCCTGCCCCCAGCATCAACAGCCATACAAACGCTCCTACTCTGTACAAAATCGCCGACAGACATGCCAAAATTACCGCAAGCGCTCCTGCCGCAATAAGCATGACAGTACCTTCCAGACCAAACATAATTCCTGCTGCCAGGCCAATAACCGCTCCTGCCAGCGCTCCTGCCAATGCAGCCAGGATTCGTATCAATTTCAATCCAAAAAAGCAGATGAGAAGTCCGATTACTATCCCGGCAATCATGGAAGCGGTACTATTCTGTATAACAGACTGCAAATCATAAATAATCTCTTCCGGCTCCCCACCGGACACCTGGTTTATGATAGATATTAATTCGTTCATAAAATTCTCCTTTGTCCCTTTATTAATTATCTGCGAGAGTATTATAACACTTTTTTGCATTTCTGTTAACCCTGTAAATGCATCTGGAAAGATCCCCCTCCTATATTTTTAATCATTAATAGAGATGGGCATCAATTGTATTTTCAATCAACACCCATCTCTACTTCTGTGGTTCAATCATTCTTTTTTCCTTTCTCTACATATGTAGTAAAAAAATGATTTTTGTTTTTTTATACTGATCTTTATTCCTTTCATCGTATGGTCTTTACTGTCCATCATAACCTTCTTCATACTAATATTCTTCCAAATACTTTCTCAATACTCTGACTTTCAATATCAACCTTTTTGGATTTCATTTATAAAGCATCAGTACAAATAGCTTAATTTTTTGGTGGTCCGTACCTCCTTTTCTTAAACTACCGAAATAATAAACCTACTCAAAACATTTAGCACTGCTTTTATGTTTTTTTCCTTTGTTTATTATTTATGACATTATATTACCATTGGGCCTTGATTTTGTCAATATATTTTTCAAAAAAATATTAATTTTCTTTTTTCAGTTTTATATTTGTATTAATTTTCTGAAAATTTTAAATATTTCCTCCAACAAATACATTTGCAGCGGCGAAGAAATCCATCGCTGGTCTGATCTCCTGACTAAGGTTTCTCTTCTCTCTTTCCTGCTTCTTTTCCCAATCAACGTTTTCATCAAAAATGCTTCAGACAATCCCACAGATCTGCAAAATCTTCTGATCCGTAAAAGTGCCTGAAGCATATATTATTCGTCCATAATATAAATAACCCGAATCCGGCTTCTGATACCGACTTTCATTTAATACTGAACCGAACCAGTGTCTGTTCCGTTTACTACATAGTAAACAGCCCCGTCCTCCGGCTTAATGTACAGTGCAATATCTTTGATATCTCCGACTTTCTTTTTATTTTCCTTTGTCCATGCTTTCTTAACGGCAGCGATCATATCCTTTTCTTCTACCTGTCTTCCCATGTACTGTACATAAGTTTTTATCTTAATTTCCTTCTTGGCAGCAGATTTTTTAGCTGGTTCTTTCTTGGCTGGTGCCTTTTTCTCCGTTGCTTTTTTGACAGTTTCCTTTACTGTCTCTTTTGCTGCAGATGTTTTTTTCACTGTGTCTTTTTTTGTTTCGGCTTCTTTTGTTTTTGCATCAACTGTCTCTGCCTTTTTTACAGTGTCAGCCAGAACATTAACCGGTACCTGTTTCGTTTCTTTTACGGCAGTTTTCGTTTTTGCTGTGGATTTTGTAGCCATTTCAATTCCTCCTAGATCTTTTTGCTTCCATAATACATTTTCTATTTCTGCCTGATCTCGTTTAGTCGTCAATATTATATCACACTATTTCAAAATTGCAATCTCTCCTGACTACTGCTGTGAAAACTGCTCATTTTTCAGACTTTTTCCATCAAACTCTTAGTGTTTCTGCCGACAAAGTCTACTTCCCTGTAGTGATATATTTACGCAGCACTCCTGCTACATTGCTGATCGGCATAGACTGAAGCCAAATCTTACCCGGCCCGCTGATAATCGTATTGAAAATTCCTTCTCCGCCAAATACCATATTTTTCACTCCCGGAACGGATTTGATCTCCATACTGCAGCTTGCCGTCATTGCCGCCAGATGTCCGGTATCTACAACAATCTGCTGTCCCATCTGCAGCTCATATTCCACCACATGTCCGTCAAATTCTGCAAATACAATACCCTGTCCGCTGATTCTCTGCATAATAAAGCCTTCACCACCAAACAGGCCGGCGCCAAGTTTTTTATTAAAAAAGATGGACAGCTCTACGCCTGCCTCCCCTGCAAGAAATGCATTTTTCTGCAGAATCATCTCGTTACCCGGTGAAATTTCAAAGGCTTTGACAGATCCCGGAAAACTGGATGCAAACGCGATCATTCCCGGTCCTCCTTCTGATGTATAAATATTCTGGAAGATCGCTTCACCGGAAAACATCCTTCCGAATGCTTTGCCAACCCCGCCGTTAGTAGATGTTTCCATTTTCATATTCGGTGACATCCAGGCCATTCCTCCGCCTTCAGTCACAATTTTCTCTCCGCCCTCCAGTTCACAAATAACTACCGGAAGTGTTTCGCCCTGAATTTGATATTTCATGCTTTTTCCTCCTCATAATAATTGTATTCTGATTTTAGAATACTATCCCGTCTTTATTCTGTCAATCACACAATCAAAAGACAACTCTGCTTCCCTTACAAAATATTTCAAATCTCTACGTCAAATGGAAGATGATCCAGCACATCCCTCTGCACATCTATGCCAGGGTACGCTTCGATAAGTTTCAGACCTTTGGGCGTTAAGCGAAACACACAGCGTTCCGTCACATACAGAACTTTTTGCCCATTGGCGATAGCTCTCTTTGCCGAAAAGCTCACAGCGGATACTTTCTTCACAAATTTGGGAATCGTACCTTCCTTTTCAATAGTCACAACCCCCTTTTTCTGCGAAACCTCCAGCCCTTTTGTGTCAAAAGTCAGGCAAAACACTACCGTAGGGGTCTTGGCCGTGATATTGGCAAAACCTCCTATTCCCGCAAATGCCCCCGGTCCTCTGTGCGCATTTACATTTCCCTGACAGTCCACCTCCAAAGCTCCCATGAAACAGATGTCCAGCCCTCCGCTGTTGTAAAGATCAAACTGGTTCGCCATATCATAAACGGAAGCAGCGCCGATCATAGCTCCAAAGGCCTCTCCAGACACCGGAAAACCTCCGATCCCGCCAGACTCTACCGTCAGCGTCACCATATCCAGTATTCCGTTTTTACGTGCGTGCCTGGCCACCATTTCCGGAATGCCGATCCCGATATTAACAATATCATCTACCCGCAGTTCCTTGGCTGCCCGGCGGCCGATGATATTGCCTGCAGCAGCGCTGCCGGATTTTTTAGCGGAGACCGTATCAATCTTCTCGCTCCAGGTATTCCAGTCCTCATAAGGAATCTCAAAGCTTCCCGTAAGAGCAGTATAAGCCTCATTCCGTTCTTCCGGTTCCGCCACCACAATAGCGTCCACCAGGCAGCCCGGAATAATAGCATTCCTGGGCCTGGATGGCGTATCCACCAAACGGTCTACCTGGACGATCACCCGTCCGTGATTGGACTTTACTGCCTGACAGATGGACAGGGCATCGCCGGACATGAACATATCGTCAAAAGAAATATTTCCCTTTCGGTCTGCCGCTGTCCCCTTTATAAGAGCAACCGTAATCTTAGGCAGCTTATAATAGAGGAACTCCTCCCCATCTACCTCCACATATTTTACAAGAGAATCATCAACGGAGAGCCGGTTGATCCCCGGACCTTCCCTTCTGGGATCCACGAAAATATCAAGCCCCACCTTGGAAAGAGCACCAGGCAGCCCGCCTGCCTGTGCCCGGATGGCATGGGAAATACACCCCAGCGGCAGGTTATATGCTTCAAAACGGTCCTCCATCACCAGCTTCTTGGTACTTAGCATCGCTCCGAAATGGCCGCAGATCAGCCGGTCTACTGCTCCTTCCCGAATGTACCCTTCCGCATTCCGGTTCTCATCCCACAGGCCAAAACCGGCGCTGGAGATCATAGTCAGATGACTGGGGGACCGCATCCTCTGATATCTTCTATAAAGGGCCTCGTGAAGTTCCACCGGATTCTCGATTCCCACAAAAGAATTGACGCAGATACAATCGCCGTCCCGGATCAGGCGGATTGCCTCGTCAGAGCTCATTATCTCGTACATAAACAATCTTCTCCTCATAACTTCTTTCGTACTTTTCTACATATTTTATTACATTCAGAGGAGCCTGTCAAAGTCCGGTATGTACAAAAGCTTTTAGCCCGTTTACCCAAATAACTGTTTTCCGATAACACTTATACCTAGCAATCCGAAAAAGCCGCAGCCCACAAGTCCTCCTAAAAGTTCACCCCATGTTATATCGTCATCTTTCCCTGAAATTTTCCGAAATAGCAGCCACACCCCTCCAAAGAAACATGGGATTGCCAAAAAGCAAAAGCCCGTAAGCACTATATTTATTAAAAATACAATCCCACTTCCGAATTTTTCCCACGCTGCCGCACCAATAAGCACTACTATCATCAGTACCCAAACTGGGATTGTGAAAAACCAAACTATCATGTTATTTTCTCCTTTTCAAATCATTCTACTTCAAGAGAAAGATTCTCTCCCGTTTCAACATCAATATAAAAACATTCTCCAGTCTCTGCATTAACCGCAATCCTTCTATTCTCACACTCTCCTACACAATTAATATTAGCAGGAATACGTACAGACTCTTTTCCATTGCTGTCAACAAAGATTGTCGTCGTTTCATCAACCGCTACTCTTATCATACCCTCGGAAACTTCCCCATATATAATCGGAATCTGATCTGAAAAATCATGATTATAACAATGAATAGGTTCGAAGAGGAAATTTCCTTGTTCGTCTATCATTGTTACGTAATCTCCGTCTACCCCTTCAATATACAGAGCACTCAACCCATTTTCATAATTCAGTTCCTCCTGATTAACTTTTATATCTGCAATCCTGTTTTCATTTATCAGAGTTCCATTTAAATCAAAAGTCCAGATGACAAAATCTCCCTCCTCCATTCCGCTCACAATCACGGCATCATCCGATAATGTTATATTCCGTCCATATTCGTAATAGTCTCCATAATCAACTGTCGAGGTTCCTCGGTCTTTATACAATATCCAACCTGAAAGCATCATATTATTTTGATAGTCAGTAAATCCTTCCATGTCTTCATAGTAAATCCCTTGGTTCGCATCAACCACTACTTCTTTGTATTCAAAATCTACAATACCGTCTTCACATTCTTTAGGATAAGGTAATTCTTCTCCGCATACTTTCGCAAATTCTTCACTTACAGGAATAACTTCATTCCCATAACCGTCAATTACACCCATTTTTGCTGTTTTCTGCTGATATCCTGACGGTTGTTCCAACACCATCATATATCCGTTTCCAATTTCCTGTCCCTGGTACTTTTCCGACAAACTATAGATGATTTCTCCATTTCGATCAAATGCGTTATTGTCGATCCAAATATATTCTCCTTCCTGGTCTATACTATTATACCCACTGCTGCTGTCCTGAGGATATTCAAACAGCTTTTGCCCATTTACATCAATGACATTTATTCTAATATCTGAACTGGAATTTGTATTCATCATTTTTACATATGCAATTCCATTATGAAAACTACTTCCCTCGACAGGTATCCAAGTTTCTTCCTCGCCATCTTTCTTTGTGTCTTCACTGACCTCCGCGTCCCCTATGTCTTTTAAATTGTAGCTGCCAAGCAGACCTCCTTCCAATTCAATCTCCTCTACCTTGCCTGTTTTCGTATAAACTTTTACATTAAACAGCACACTTTGTTCATCTTCGTCTTCAAAAACACTGTAAAACTCTACTCCCGGCTCATATACATCCTCGTCTGTTGTATCAATTATAGCTGCCTCACTGAAATAGTACGGCTCATAGTAACTTTCAAGGAGTTCCTCTACTTCTTCCTTTTCCCACTGCTCATTTTTTTCATTACATCCCACTAATACCATTGTGCAGAGGAACATCACGCTCACTAACACTCTCTTTTTCATACTCAATACTACTACTCCTTCACAAATACTACCGGATCTCCGCCATAATTGTCAGTTTCAACTACAGAATCTTTATATCCTGTCATAGTCAACTCTAATTCTGTATCGCTGAGAAATTCATAATCGAATGTTCCATATATGGTATCTCCCCATCCATCCGTAGTGATAATAACTATCTGCTGGCTGGACTCATGCCATTCATACGAGGCATTTTGCTCCTCCCCATCTGTTATCATTTTTGTATCACCGAATGTATCTTTTTCACTGTTCGGCGAGTAAAAAACAAAGCCATTCCCTTCCCCATCGTTCCAATTACCCTCCAACTTATCCAGGTCACTGCTTCCACATCCCACAAGAAGAGTTCCAGCAAGAAATATACTCGCTAATGCAATTTTCATTTTCATATCATTCCCTCCTTCAAAATATAACTGTATGGGCATATATTAGCCTATATAGTTTATTATAATATATCATTCCCGTCTATATAATTCAAGTATATATAAACTACAAAGGCGGTGTGACAAGTGGATTACTATATGATCGGTCAGAGAATACGAAAATTTAGAAAAGCTCATCCCTTTTCACAAGAAGAATTGGCTGAAAAAGTCGGCATCTCAACTACACATATGAGCCATATCGAAACTGGTAACACAAAATTAAGTCTGGCAGTTTTGGTAAAGCTTGCCTTGATATTGGAAGTCAGCACAGACGACATTTTGTTTGATTCTCCAGTAGGAAATAAAAGCGACCTTATGAAAAAAATCCAAAGTTCGCTGGAACAGTGTACTCCGCAAGAATTAGCAATTATCCTTGATCTTGTAGCAGCCACTAAAATTTCTCTCAAAAAGTATCTATAAAAAATGATTTTCTCCTATAAGAAAAAACTGCAAAGAGGAGAACACCAGATGAAACCATTTATCATTTACCTTATTTTTATTAATATCCTTACCTTTTTCATCTATGGCCTGGACAAACACAAAGCCCGGAAAAACAAATGGCGTATTCCCGAAAAGCAGCTGTTCTTCCTGGCTTTTATAGGGGGAAGCATAGGCGCCGAAGCGGGGATGCTCTGTTTCCGCCACAAAACAAAACATCCCCGCTTTATGATCGGCATCCCTGCCATCTTCCTTCTTCAATTGTGTCTTTTATTCGGAATAGCGTATGCGGTCAATTAGGCTCATCCTCTCTTTTAAGCATAGAAAAAGGACGCATCCGCCTTTGGACACGTCCTCATCTTTCTGTGATTCTTATTCTATCTGTTTTGTATATGTTTCATTTCTTTTCTCTGTTTCTCCCGATCTTTGGAAAGTTTCAAAGCCAGACTGCTGACTCTTTCAAAAGATTCCTGTTCGCTTTTCAACAAAACATAGACCATTTCTGAGAAATCTTCTCTTTTGTCATACCTTCTGAACGCTTCTCTGTACTTTCCGGTCGGCGGGATTGACACAGGCAGGAAACCGCTGTTGATCAACTGCTGATTTATGATCATCCTCCCGGTCCTGCCATTCCCATCTAAAAAAGGATGGATCCGTTCAAAACGGACATGACTGGCTGCAATCTTTTCAAAAATCTCTTTCACAGTCGCCGCCTCTGTATTTGTCTCCCTGATCCATTCTTTCATGAGCGCCGGAACATCCTGCGGATCCGGCGGGTAGTATACGGCTTCAGACAGATTTCCAATGTAAACTGTGGTTTCTCTATATTCTCCCTGCATATGTCTGATATAGCCATTCGCCTGCCTGATCCACTCTTCATCAATGGTTTTTTTTACAAATGGAAGCAGCATTTTCTGAATTGCATAGTAAGCATTTTTTGCATCTGTATATTCAGCATAGGTATGGTTCGATCTTACTTCATCATAATCAATCACAGCGATCGTTTCTTCCAGTGACAGAGTATTCCCCTCAATTGCATTCGTACTCCATGAAAATCTCCTGGCAAAATCTTCCGTAAACGGCTGACTGATCAGTGGGTTTTCCAAATGCTGAAAAATTTCTTCTTTTTCTGCTTCAATCTGTAAGATCCGATTTTCGTTGTCAAATAATGGCATGATATCTGCCTCCCAATATAAAATAAATGACGGTCTCGGGTAAAAGAGACACCCCTTGCATTTTTGATTCTTTCTCTTCACAACAGTATACCACACAACTGCCTGCTTATCTATCAGAAAGAATATTCTGTCTTTTCCATACTGCTGCAATAGCGTCTTTTATTCGGAATAGCGTATGCGGTCAATTAGGCTCATCCTTCGGAAATTCCTGGAAATTACGTAAGTGAGAATAAGCTGAATGAGCGCTACCGCTGCAGCAAGTATCACTGCCGGAAGAATCGGGTAATGGTAGGACGTTACATTCATCAGATTATTCACTTCCATATAATGGAACACGCCATACCCTGCCGCGCTTCCGATTCCCAGCGCAACAAGCAGCGTACCTGCCGTATAGAAAGCTCCCTCCATCTGCAGCATACGGATCAGCTGCTTTTCAGAAAGGCCGATGGCCTGTATCATGCCCAGTTCTCTTTTTCTTGTGTAGATGCTGTTGATCATCGTGTTGATCAGATTCATCACCCCGATCCCACCGAGGATGGCAAGAAACGCATATCCCAGCAGACTTATGATCTGCATTCCGCTTCTCCATGTATTCAGATGTTCATCATAGGTGTCTGTTTCCAGATAAGGACTGGTGGAAGCCAGCGCATCGAGCTGCCTGAAAGCTTCTTCTTTCTGATCAGGATCCACTGTAATAACACAGGTATCATTTAAATTTGCGGAAGTATACTCCGCCAGCACGCTGTCCGGCAAAAGGAATCTGCTGCTTAATATACCGCTGGGAAGCTCCGTAATTCCCGCAATTTCAAATGTCTTCTCTACCGTACCCTGATCGGTGATTATGGAGATATCCAATGAATCCCCCACTCCAAGCTCCGGGAACCAGTGCGCCACATTATCATCCATCACAATCTTGTCTCCCTTTTCCAGCTCTTCATAGGTTACATCCCCCTCTATAAGTCCGTCCTCGATCACAGAGGCATAGGATGGATCAAACCCCTGGATACCAGGCGTTAATATTTCCCCTTCAGGATCAAGCTCTGTAAGGATACCGTAGATCATCGTCTTGACCTTCACCTCTTCCACACCGGAAATCTGCCGGATCCGGCTGATAAATTCGTCGCTTAAGGGATTATTCTGCATCAGGTTCTTCCAGGAGCGGTCCGGATTCATCTTATCATTCTCCCAGCTGTCCACGTAAATTTCGTAATCGCCTTCAAATTCTTCCTTGGCAATCTCCTTTGGATCTGCACAGTGGATCACTGTTGCCACTACCATAAAGAGGATCCCGATCACTCCCATTGCAACAACCGTAAGTACGGTACGCTTTCTGTTTCTGCTTAAGTTCGCTCTTGTCAAGCGTGAAAGGCTAAGTTCTGTAAAGCCTTTCCTCTCCTTCTTTTTCCCCGGCTTTTCTCCGTTGTAACGCATAGCCTCCACCGGCGAGATCTTTGCCGCCAGATTCATCGGTTTTACAAGAGATAAATACACCGTAACTACCACAGCAGCGATCGTAATGAGATACAGCCACCAGTGAAGGAGTTGCACATCGCCGCTTTTCAGCAGGTCAATACAGAGCTGATTGAATCCCGGTTCACTGTATCTTGTCTCAATACCGGTAGAAATCTCAAACATGGTCTCTACAATGGGCCTTGCAGTAAAACTTCCGATCAAAAGGCCAAGCGGCAGCGCAATAACCGTTACAAAAACCCCTTCCCGGAATACCATCTGCCGGATCTGACGCTTCGTTGCCCCGATCGCTTTCAGACGCCCGTATTCCTGTACTTTGGGAGTAATCGTAATGTAGTAAATGCTGTAGATAGTCAAAATGCCTGCTGCCACCACCACCAAAATGATACACGCTATCCCTGCATAGGAAGCAGGATCCACATAATTTGCCAGCAGATAAGAATTATTCATAACAACATTGTCTTCAGAGACATCGAAATCTTCCGCAATATTCTTTGCCTCTTCCTCGATGGCGTCTGTTGTTTCAATGCTTCCCGACACATTCTGCAGACGGAACATGACACGATATTCTCTCTCTTCTGCCGGTATCACACTTCTCATGTAATCCAGAGAAAAGAGGGCTGCATAGGATTTCTTCTCTTCGTTAATATCTGCCTTTAAAAAACCGCTGATCTGAAAAGTATCTTCTGTCTGATAACCCAGGCCTCCATCCTCTACCAGCTGGAAAGGAAGAGTAATCTCATCTCCCACCCGTGCGTCCTCCAGACCATATTCTTCCAGCATCTGCCTGGGCAGCGCAATATCTTTCTCTCCAGACGGGAAGGTTCCCTCTTCCAGCTCTATCTTATTGTAGCTGATCCCCAAACTGTCCATGGCAAGAAACAAAATATCCGAATCGTCATCCACGCCATAGGCAAAATCCTCCCGGATTCCCATATCTTCAATCAGATTATGGGCTTTCAGCTTCTTTACATTTTCTTCGGAAACCTGCCGGTACATAACATGGTAAGTGGGATAGTATTCATTGACTGCCGCAAATTCCACAGATATTGTTCCAAATCCTATCGACAGAACCGAGAAGATCAGAAGTGTGGTCAGTAAAATGGCCACACCGCTTATGATATTTCTCGTACGGTTCAGTTTTAAATTGGCAAATGCCGTCCTTGTTACTGTCTTCATGCTCTCACCACCTTACCGTCCTCGATCAGGATCATCCGATCTGCCATCTGCGCGATCGTCTCATCGTGGGTGATCATTACAAGCGTCTGTCCATATTCTGTCACACAGCTCTTCAGGAGACTGACTACTTCAATCTCATTTTTGGAATCCAGATTTCCTGTCGGTTCGTCTGCCAGGATAATAGCCGGACGTGAAGCAAGCGCGCGGGCAATAGCAACTCTCTGCTGCTGACCGCCGGACAGAGTGCTCGGCAGCGCATGGAGTTTATCCTCTATTCCAATACGGCGGACAATACTCATCACAAAATCCTGATCTACCTTTCTCCCGTCCAGTCCAATGGGAAGAACAATGTTTTCCCACACATTCAGAGATGGAACCAGATTATAGCTTTGGAAGACAAAACCGATCTTCCTTCTGCGAAATACTGCCAGCTTTTCATCTTTCAGCTTGAAAATATCTCTGCCCTCGATCAGCACTTTTCCGGAATCCGGCCGGTCCAGCCCTCCCAGCATATGAAGAAGCGTACTTTTCCCGGAACCGCTTCTCCCGACGATGGCTGCAAACTCTCCCGGGATGATCTGAAGATCGGTATGATCTATAGCCTTGACAAGGTTATCCCCTGTCCCGTAATACTTTACCAAATCTACTGTTTCTAATATTGCCTTCATGTAATATGCCTCCTTCTTCGGTTCTGGCATCATTATATCTTTCCAGACTTACAGGACACTTACAGAAACCATAACAAATTTGTAAGAAAAAGGGACAGACTTATGAAGCTCTGTCCCGCCGCTTATCTTTATAAAGGAAGAGTCACAATAAAATTGCTCCCGCTCCGCTGTCCTTTTCTGACACTGATCGTTCCTCCCTGATCTTCCAGTATTTTCCTGGAAAGGTAGAGACCTACTCCTGAGCCGTCCATCGCCTTAACCTTCTCACTCTCTCCCCGGAAAAATCGCTGAAAAATCTTGTGCATCTCGCCGGAAGGGATGCCGATTCCCTCATCCTCCACCTCGATCATAATATAGGAAACCAGTTCCGTTACTTTTATTGTGATCTTCGTACCTTCTCCGGAATATTTCACTGCATTGTCCAGAATATTGACAAACGCCTCACCTGTCCACTTCGGATCATGCAGGATCTGGCGATCCTCAAATTCCTCCATGGAAATATCTATGTTCCGGCGGTACGCTTTCATATAAACGCTGCTGACCGCCTGGGTCAAAGTGCTTCGAAGACTGGCTCTCACAGGAGAAATACGGATCATGTCCGCTTCCAGCCGGGAAAGGTGAACAAAGGAATCAAGAAGAGTTTCCAGTTTTGCCACTTCCTCTGCCTCCCTGGCAGTAAATTCATCTTTCTCTTCTTCCGTCAGCTCTGTAGACTGTGTCAATTCATAGCTCATTTTCAAAGCAGCCATAGGAGTCTTCAGCTGATGAGAAATGTCGGTGATCAGACTTTTTGTTTCCTGTTCTTCTCTTCGCAGTCTTTCTTCTGTCCGGTCAAAGCTCATTTTCAGCTCTTTCAGCTCTTCTTCCAGGCGCTGTTTTTCTTCTGTCTCCCGCTGGCGCTGCTTTGCACTTCCCGCTCCGATCAGCACCACCCCTAAGGAGCCAAGGAGAAAAACACCTCCCATGACTGCCGCATATCCTCCGATTGTCTGAAAAAACCGTATATCCGCTGCACGGTAGCCATATCGTTCCAATATTTCCTGTCCGGCGGACACCTCTCCTTCGGACGCTTCTCCTTGAAAGATCTCCACATACTCCGCTTCGCGGCCGGGATCCAGAGATACAAGGGCCCCAAGTTTCCTCTCTTCTTCCTTTTGCACGGCATTTCCCGCCGCAATGAATAGAATTCCTTCTGCCAGCAGAACAAGAAAAAGCAGCCCTGCTATCAGAGCTACTCTTTGAGACTTTCTTCTGTCCATATATATCCGAGCCCCCTCACATTCCGAATATAGTCATTCCCGATCTTCGATTTCAGCCTGCTGATATTAACCGGAACTGTATTTTCATCCACAAACTGCCCGTCCAGATCCCATACTTTCTCAAGGATCTGTTCTTTTGATACAATCTGCCCTGCATTTTCCAGAAGGAACATCAAAAGCTGCAGCTCTTTTTTACTCAAGGAAACAGGTTCCTTATTTTTGTATGCCTTCATCTCACTGTAATTCACGGAAATTTCCCCTGACCGGATCAGCGCACCATCACTGCCCAGACGTCTCATAAACGCATGAACCTTGGAGACCAGCACCATAAGACTGAAGGGCTTTGTCATATAATCGTCCGCCCCCAGATCATAAGCATTTACCATATCGATCTCCGAATCAAGCGCAGTGAGGAACAAAATAAATACATTGCTTTTTTTGCGGATTCTGGCGCAGAAATCCAGACCGCTCCCGTCAGGGAGGTTGACATCGCATATGACAAGATCGATCCTGCCGGGTACAAAAAGTTCTTCTGCCTCCTTCAGGGAGAAGGCAGAAGATACTTCATATCCCTCTTTTTGCAATTTCAGTGTAATTCCATGATTCAGATTTTTGTCATCTTCCAGCAATAGTATCTTTTTCATTTAAAATGTCCACTCTTTTTCCCGAAATCCTACTAAAATCCTGTTATCATCGATCAGAAGAGGACGTTTTACCAGCATTCCGTCGCTTGCCAGAAGCTCTATTTTCTCCTCATCGCTCATGGTATCCAGCTTATCTTTCAGTCCCAGTTCCCGATATTTCATTCCGCTGGTATTGAAAAATTTTCGGATCGGATATCCGCTCCTTTTGATCCATTCTGTCAGCTCTTCTTTTGTCGGATTATCCTCTACAATATGACGGTCCTCAAATGTCACTTTGTGTTCCTCTAAATATTTTTTTGCACGCTTGCAAGTAGTGCATTTCGGGTATTCAATAAATAGCATGCTATACTCCTTTCTCCTTTGATCTGTAAATTGCCTCCAGAGCGTCCACGATTCCCTCTACTCCCATGAGGCTGGCATTGAACAGGATCTGATGAGATTCTATGCTCCCCCAGTCTCTTCCTGTATGTGCTTCGTAATAAAGTTTCCTCTCCCGATCCGTCCGTTTGATCTTGTCCCACGCCTGCTTTTCCGTCAGCTTGTATATGCGCGAGATTCTCCGGATCCGGTCCTCTTTGAATGCATGGATAAACACGTGGATACAGCTGCTGTAATCACCCAGTATATAATCCGCACATCTTCCAACAATAACGCAGGAGCTGCGGTCAGCCAGTTTCTTCACAAGTTCTGTCTGTACCCGGTACATACGATCACTTAGTGGTTCTGTATCTTCCCCGCTCATAAATGTGGTATAATCACCCAAATTTACAACATAGGCAGACAAAAATCTTCCCAAAACTGTCTCATTGAGGTTTTCGGCTGCTTCATTGCTGATTCCGATTTCCTGGGCTGCCATATGGATTAAATTCTTATCATAAAGAGGGATATTCAGTCTCTGGGCAAGCATATTCCCGATCTCATGCCCGCCGCTTCCAAACTGCCGTCCAATGGTAATGATGGTATTCTCCGTCATATGAATCAGCTCCTTTTCTATTTATTTTCTTGCCTTTATTATACTTCACCTTACAGACAATATACAAGGGGAATCGCTGTCTCTTCCGGCAATAATGTCACAGACTCCAGCGTACATGACTTCCCTTTTTTGTCTTTGTCACAATAAGCTGCTTGTCAATGCTCTCCTTCAGTTCCGTAACATGGGAAATAATACCGATCATCCGATCCTCACCTGCCAGGTTCCTCAAAGTTCCAATTGCCTGCTCCCTGGAATAATCATCCAGAGAGCCGAAGCCTTCGTCCACAAACATAGTCTTCATCTGGATACCTCCGGCGCTTCTTGAAATAGCATCCGACATGCCCAGCGCCATGGAAAGCGCGGCCATAAAAGATTCTCCGCCTGATAAAGTACGTACATCTCTGACTTTTCCGGTTTCCATGCTGTAAACATCCAGGTCAAGGCCGGCATTGCCCCGCATTCCCAGATCTTCCAGGGCACGGCATTTCAAAAGAAATGCCCCTCCTGTCATGATATTCAGTCTCTGATTTGCAAATCCAATGATCTGTCTGAAATACTGTCTTTGCACATAGGATTCAAAATCTATTTTTACCGCTCCGGAAAGATTGCCGTTTGCAGTCTGATCCAGAGTGCCAAGACAGGTATAGTCCTCCTGAAGCTTTTCGAGTTTTTCACAGATCTTCTTTAAATGCTCCCGGACGATCCTGTTATTTTCGTTCCGGCTGTACCAGATTTTCTGCTCTTTTTCCAGCTCTTCTTTTTTATCTTCCATGGAACGCTTCCGTTCTTTCATTTCTGTTGTATCCTGCTCCGTCTTTCCTTCCAGCGCTCTCTGCCACGTATCTTGCCGGCTCTTTGCCTCAATGCATCTCTGACCGTAATCATCGTACTCTTTCTGCAGCCTTGTTTTGCTCTCTTCATCCAGAAGGCTTTCGATATATGCCTCTTCGTCCGAAAATCCCTCCTCTTCCAGCGTCTCCCGGAACTTACAGAGCAGCGCTTCCTTTTCTTTTGCCGCCCGTTCAAGCTCCTTGATGCGCGCTTCTTTTTCTCCTTCAAGACGGCTTCTTTCCTGTTCCAGACTCCTTAGACAATGATCTGTTTCCTGAATTTTGAGACGATACTCTTCCATCTGCATGTAGACATCTTCCTGACATTTTACCAGGCCCTTCTGTTTCTCCTCCAGTTCTTCCCGCCTTTTGACCGCTTCTTCTGCCTCTTCCCTCTCTTTCCGTCTCTCTTCGAGAATTTCTTCTTTCCTTACTGCCTCCTTTTCCAGAAAAGCTTCCATAAGAGCCGCCTCTTCCGGGAGGTCAGGAGTCACCTTTTTGCCTTCTTCTGTCACAACTTTGACAGCGGCGCTGTAAGCCTGACCGGCTTCCAGAAATTTCTGCTGGTATTCATCCTTCTTACGTTCCGCCAGATCCCGCTTTTTCCTTGCTTCCCTTACATCTTCCTGCGAAATGGGTTCACCGGTAAGTACCGCCGGCGAAGGATGATGAAGGGAACCGCACACCGGGCAGGGCGTTTGCTGGGGTTAGATAGCGATACTTTTTACATCTACCATGTTGCGGCGGTCATGGTTGACAACTTGCGTCGGCTCCTGCTCGGTATCAACCTGTCCGACAAAGCTATAATGGATTTCGATTTTCCGGGTGTTGGTTTCCCGGTCTAATTCATGTATCAAAATACGGTCGATAAACTCATGGACGTTTTCATAGGTCAATTCCTGTATGTCGCTGTATTTCCCGACAATCTGAATAAACCTTGATATATCCCTTTTTCGCTCGGTAACGGTTGCGATCTGCTGTTGTAACTCGTCTATCCTTGCGGCAAGGGATTTCTTTTCGTCCTCATAGCCGGAAGTTAGAAACACAAACCGTTCATCTGTCAGTCTGCCTAATGCGTTGTCCTCATACAGCTTGCGGAAAAGCGTGTCAAGTTCGGTCATACGCGCCTGTGCTTTGAAAAGTTCCTTTTGCTGCTGCGCTAATGCCTTTCTCGCTTCCATGTCGCCGTACTCGGTAGCTTTACAGATAAAGTCCTGTTCGTGTTCCTTAACATACCGCAAAACCCGCCGCATATCTTCCAGCACTAAATCAAGAAGTACGTTTTTGCGGATATAATGAGAGGTACACTCGCTGCCTGTCCTTGCCCTGTTGCGCCATGCGCCGCAAGAATAGGAAAACTTGCGCGGCTCGATATTTACGCCCTGTTGGTAATACATCTTATGTCTGCAACCAGCGCAAAACAGCAAGCCGGAAAAAATATCAATCTCCGCTGCTTTTGTCGGGCGGTGGCGGGTAGCAATCCGCTTTTGCGCAAGTTCAAAGGTTTCCTCGTCAACAAGCGGCTCATGGGTGTTTGGGAAGAAATAGCGTTGTTCTTCTTCGTTCTTCCGGGTCTTTTTCGACTTGTAGGATACCTTGTGAGTTTTCGCGGTTATGGTATGCCCTAAATATTCCTGCCTTGCTAATATGTCATAGAGCGTTTTGTCCGGCCAAGTATAGGGGGCGATCATTGCCCGCTGATACCGCGCCTGTCCTGTACGCTGATAGCGCAACGCTCCAATCGTCAAGACTTTGTTTTCCGCAAGCCATTTTTGGATTTCGCACATACGCACGCCGCTAACAAACATAGCGAAAACCTGTTTGACAATCGGCGCGGTTTCCGGGTCGGGTATAAGGTGGTGGCGGTTGTTCGGGTCTGGGATATAGCCGTATGGATATTCCCCGTTGACGCGCTCGCCTTTTTGCGCCTGTGCCTGTTTAACTGCGCGGATTTTCTTGCTTGTGTCGCGGGCGTAAAACTCGTTAAACCAGTTCCGCAAGGGGGTAAACTCGTTATCCTCCCGCGCTGTGTCAACTCCGTCGTTGATCGCGATATAGCGTACTCCGTTTTCGGGAAATACAATCTCTATGAGTTCGCCCGTTTTCAGATAGTTTCTGCCAAGACGGGAAAGGTCTTTGGTAATGACCGTCGCCACTCGTCCGGCTTCCACTTCCTGCAACATCGCTTGCAGCCCCTCGCGCTCAAAACTCACGCCGGAAAATCCGTCGTCCACAAAAAACTTTGTGTTCAAAAAATGGTGTTCGTCCGCATAGCGTTGAAGTATCATTTTTTGGTGCTGTATGCTTCCGCTTTCTCCGGCTTGCATATCCTCTTGACTTAAACGGCAGTAAAGGGCGGTGATTTTATTCGACTGTAACATTAGTCCTCCTTTCCGACAGCCGAATAAACAGGTATAATGTGTTGCTATCATTATACCATATCCCGCCGCCTAATGCACTACTCGGACGCTAAAAATCCCGGATTTCCGGGCTTTTTCTGCAAATCCTTTACAATGAGTTTCTCAATCTTTTTATGGATTGTATCGGTTGCCTTTTCACTCGGCAACGCTTGAACAAGATAGGTGATTTTCCCTATTTTGCGTTCGGTTGTAATTGTCTGTTTTTTATCCATTAGAAAAACCTCCTTTTCCTGTATGGATAAACTATATTCGTCAAAAGGCAAAAACGGGCGGTTGTTAGCTGCAACCTCACGGGAGTTTCACCCCGGCCCATGCTTATGGGTGCGCCGCGCAATACTTTGAGGGTGTTCAACGCGGGAGTATCATTGTGCCGCCTTGTATGTCGTCGCCCACAAGCTGCTAAACCTGTTTTACGGCGCGGTAGTTCTCGCTCGGCTTTTCCCCTATGGGGAAAAGCTGTCATGGCGTACCCGCCGACTGGCTCGGTACAGACGGAATGTACCCGTTTGCCTGTTATGCTGCGCACCAAAGGCCGCTTTCTTTGTCAAAGAACAATAGGCTTTGTCGGCCTGCAAAAGCACATCAACAGCGGATATGCTTTTGCGGAACGACAAATAGCCCATAACGGGAAGCGTGGAAAGGGGACACGCTCCCCGCATGGGCTAAAAGATTATCCTACATGAAAAGCAAGGGTGCGGGTAATAAGGCGCACTTGCAGCCTGTTACGCATTTCCTCGTCCACATAGGAATAGGTATTGCCCGCGTCGTCTTTCAGCGTGCGGGTACAAAGTTTCGCTATGTAACCCTCGTAGTGCTTCAAGATCGCGCACATGGCGGTTGTGTCGCCGTTTGCCGCTGCGGAAATGACAGGGAACGGCAACAGATTTTCAGACTTCCTAACGGTATTCATCATCTGCTTTTCCCTCCAAATACTGTTTGATTTTCGCAAGCGCGGATTTCCTGTGCCGGAAAACCGTCGTGCGTACAACATTCAGCAGTTCGCCAATTTCCGCGTCGCTCATATCCAAGAAGTAGGACAAAAGGATAATGTCGCGTTTCCTTTCGGGCAAAGCGTTAAGGGCTTCGGCAAGCAGTTCATTTTTGACGAGTACATCAAAGCCGGACACTTGAAAACGGAAATAATCGCTTTCGTATTCGTCCGTTGTGAAAAGCTGCGCGAGTTCGCTTTCGCTCAAATCCGAAAAAGTAACTTCGCGTGCTGCGCGTTTCGCAAGAGTGCGGCGGTGGCTTTTCGCTTCGCCGACCAAAGTTTTCTTTGCTAATGCGTCGTACTGATGTTGTATTCTTTCCTTGTCGGAAGAAGATAGCTCCATAGAGTTCACCTCCTTCCCGCGTGGAGTAGAGGACGGGAGTTAAGGGCTTGTCCTCTCTGCCCCTTTCGCTCCGTACCCGTTCGGGAGATGGCTCTTGAGTGCGCTTTTCAGAAAAAAGTTGAAAAAAGCAAAATGCGCCCGTCCGCAAGACGCGGACGGGCGCAAAGGAAATGTAAGCAGTAGCTAAATGTATTGACAGTTCACATTCATAGCCGGAATATCCCGCTTGCGGAGCATAGCTTTTTTTGACCGCAAAGCATTAGGCGGGTTACAGTAAATAAAAATGGACACGGCGATACCTCCCCGATACCGCCGTATCCTTAAAAAAGGGCGACTTTAATACACTACCCGCAATCCATTCTATAATAGGGAACAGCGGCTTTTGCGCAATATTAAATAAAAAAGCCGATAACACATAGGTTTTTTGACCTAATGCGTTATCGGCTCTGCGTCTATGCGTCTGGCACTTTTAATCATTTTTTTTTGAATTTATTATATGTGTTAGCTAACTGTCCACAAGCCGCGTTAATCTCTCTGCCATGAGAAACTCTCATAGTAACTTCAAGTCCTGCTTGCTCTAATTGATGTTTGAATGCAACTATTTCCCGTTTCTGTGGTGCTTTAATTCTTGAATTGCTTGTTGGGTTGTATTGTAACACGTTAATCATAACTTTTTTGCCCCGAAACCATTTTGCAAGTTGTCTTACATCTGAGGGCCGGTCATTTATACCCGGTAAAAGCAAATACGCAAAGACAATTTTGCGATTATGCCTTTCAGAATAGGATAAGGCTTGCTTAACAACATCTTCAATAGCATATATGCGCATGTGAGGAATAATACGATTTCTTGCAGATTGTGTTGCTGCGTGTAAAGATATTGTCAACTGAATTTTAAGATGTTCCTCGCGCAATTTTTTTAATTGATCGACCGGACCAACTGTTGATATGGTAATGCCGTCGGTTGGAAAGTTGAGCCCATATCTATCTCGGAGAATATGGATTGCTTTTATCAAGTTGTCATAATTGAATAAAGGCTCTCCCATACCCATAAAAACGATACGGTTTACTTTTCGACGCAACAATATAATCTGTTGTACGATTTCTGACGATGTTAGATTACGAACAAAGCCATTTCGCCCGGACTCACAAAAAATACAACCAACAGGACAACCGACTTGTGTGCTCACGCAAACAGTTCCACCATCTCGCCGCTTGATAAAAACCGTTTCAATGTATTTGTTGTCTTTCAGTTCGTAAACATACTTTTCAGTATCACTGCTTTTGCAAATATTTTTTACCAACATTGATAGATTTTTTTTGCGTGGTAATTGCTTATATAATTCTTCATATAAGGCTTTTGCTTCATTCTCGCCAATAACTTCCGACATTTCTTTGTAAGTAAATCCGTATGGATCATTCCGTACTTCCGCAGGCGTATATTTAGGTAAACGTTTCATTTTTATATCCTTTCTTCTAAATAATAAAAGTTTGTTTTTCTGTATTTTTGATTACAATCTCTAATTTTTCTACATCAATGATATGCGTCAATTTGCATTTAGGGCAGAAAAGAGGAAAATCTTTTAATACAGTATTATGAAATACTTGAACTCTCGTCTTTCCGTTACAAATCGGACATTTTATCCAATATTTTTTAAGCATTATATTTCACTCGTCCTTTTTACACAAAAAAATGCAGGTCAATCCTCAACATGAGCATTGACCTGCATTTATAATGCACAGAGCAGTACAACAAAACTAAGGCATAGCTTGCACTATATCTATACGTCGTTAGTTTTTTGTATAGCATCCGCAAAATAAGCATGACAAAAAAGCCCATGTTGAAAATGGGAAAATCCTTTTTTTCAATGCTTATCTAATACGCATGCTATGCAACATAAACGCCGCCTCCTTTTACATAAATTTTATTTTATCAGAAAATCAGTCTACTGTCAATACACAACAGGAAGTATTTAACCTAATGATATGAATTGTGTGGACATATCCAAAAAGAAAGGTGAACTGTAAAATGTAACAGGGTGAATGAAAATGGCAAAAAGACCCGTACCATTGTACGACTTTAAGGCTTTCGGGGCAGCTATAAAAGCCGCGAGAAATGAATACGGCGAGAGCCGCAAAAAGGTAAGCGACGAGTTATATATTTCCCCGCGCTACCTTGCGAATATCGAGAACAAGGGACAACAGCCGAGTTTACAGGTATTCTATGACCTTGTAACCCGGTATCATATTTCGGTAGATCAATTTTTCTTCCCGAACAGCAATGCGGAGAAATCCACCGGGCGGCGGCAGCTTGACGCGCTGCTGGACGGTATGAGCGATAAAGGCATACGGATTGTAACCGCAACAGCAAGGGAGATAACGGAAGTCGAAAAAGCAGAGGATTAACCTCACAATATGAGAAATCGGGAGATTGCAGCGCATGGCGGCTGCAATCTTTTTTTGCGTCCAAAATCAAGGGAATGCGCAACAAATACCGCCTTTCGGTAGGGGTATGGAGTAGATAGCAAGCACAGCAAACGAGTACCCGTTTGCGAAAAATGCTTGTTGGGATAATCCCAAACCCTTATACCGAAAGGCGGCGCGGAAATGGAAAACCGAAAGAGAAATATCCAAATGAAGTTTTACGTTACGGAAGAAGAAAAGCGGCTGATCGACGAGAAGATGAAGCAGCTTCCCATAAAGCAGTATGGGGCATACTTCCGCAAAATGGCGATTGACGGGTATATCCTTGTCATTGACCGAAGCGACACGAAAGCATATATCCGGGAACTGCAAGCGGTGAGCCGGAACATCAATCAAATTGCCAAACGCGCCAACGCGACGGGGGCGGTTTACCAGCAGGACATTGAGGATATAAAAAAGGCGGTGGACGAGATATGGCGGTTACAAAGACGCACCCTATTAAATCAACCTTAAAGGCCGCAATAGACTATATCTTAAATCCCGAAAAGACAGACGGAAAGCTGCTTGCGTCCTCTTTCGGCTGCGGGCTGGAAACCGCCGATATAGAGTTTGCATGGACGCGGGAAGCTGCCGGAGATCGCGGCACACATTTAGGGCGGCACTTGATACAATCCTTTGCGGTAGGCGAAACCACGCCGGAAGAAGCGCACAAAATCGGCATGGAACTTGCGCAAGCGGTGTTAGGCGGCAAGTATGAGTTTGTTTTGACAACCCACGTCGATAAAGACCATCTGCATAATCACTTGATTTTCAACGCGGTTAGCTTCGTTGACTACAAAAAGTATCATTCCAACAAGCAAAGCTATCACGCTATCCGACGCACCAGCGACAGGATATGTAAAGAGCATGGGCTATCCGTCGTCGTGCCGGGACAGGACAAAGGGAAAAGCTATGCGGAATACACCGCCGAAAAGCAAGGAACAAGCTACAAAGCCAAGCTGAAAACGGCGATAGATACCCTCATTCCCCAAGTGAAAGATTTTGACGAACTGCTGCGCCGTTTGCAGGAAATGGGGTATGAAATCAAACAGGGCAAATATATTTCTTTCCGCGCTGCCGGACAGGAACGGTTTACCCGCGCAAAGACGCTCGGCGCGGCCTATACGGAAGAAGCGATAAAAGAGCGTATCAAGGGCGTATATATCGCCAAGTCAAAACCGCTGCGGGAAGATAGGAAAATCCGGCTTGTCGTCGATATTGAAAACAGCATTAAAGCCCAACAATCGGCGGGCTATGAACGGTGGGCGAAAATCCATAATCTGAAACAGGCTGCAAAAAGCATGAACTTTTTGACCGAAAACAAGATTGAATATTACAGCGACCTTGAAAGCAAAATTGCGGATATTATGACTGCCCATGACACGGCGGCAAGGGCGGTTAAGGACGTAGAGCAGCGTATGTCGGATTTGTCGCTGCTTATCAAGCACACAACCACATACCGACAATTAAAACCGATTTACGAGGAATACAAAAAGTCGCGGGACAAGGAAAAGTATCTGTGGGGGCATGAAAGCGAAATTATCCTGTTTGAAGCTGCGGCAAGGGCATTAAAGGAAATGCAGATAAAGAAGCTGCCCGATCTCGCCGCGCTGCGTAAGGAGTATAGCAGCTTAAACGACAGGAAAAGCAAATTGTATGAGGATTACCGCCAAGCGAAAAAACAAATGCAGGAATACGGTATTGTCAAAAAGAACGTCGATAGTATTCTTTACCCGTCCCAAAGTAAGGCGCGGGAGCAGGAGCGATAAGGCGCAAAACATGGGGTAGCAAGTGGAATGTTAAGGGCTGAAAACGCCTGTGTTTCTGCGGCTTCCAGCGCGGGGAAACAGCGTAGACGATACTTTATATTCAAACCCGCAAAAACGGCTTTCTAATTGTCCACGCAAGGGCAAAAAAACAGGGGCGCGGTGCCGGAAGTCGGCAACCGCGCCCCTGTTTTCTATGGGCTATTCCTCGTCGGTCAAGATAAACTCCCTTTCGGAAAACTCGCTGTCCGTCATGGCTTGCAGCTTGTTCACCGCTGCGGCGGCAAGCTGGCGTATATCCTCGTCCATGTAGGGCATGGCGGCAAGGATATTTTCAAGCGTCGTTTCCCGGCTGTCCTCGGCGTAGATCGCAACAATATTTTCTTCCTCAATGGTAAAGCGGATATTCATGCTATCAAACCTCCAAATCCTTTTTATGCTCTTTCTGTTTATCTTTCGGCTGCTGCGCCGCCTGTTTCTTGTACTCGTCCAGCTTCTTCAAAATGGACGGTTTTTTCTGCGGCTGTTCCCGTTTCTCGGCTTTTACCGCTTTCGCAAGGTCGGTAACGGAAATCGCTTCCCCCGCCTTTGCCCGCTGCTCAAAATCTGCGACGGTAGGCGTTTGCGGCGTGTTATTGATAAGCCCGTCAAAATTGTTGTCGTTTTGCTCTATGGTGTCCTCGACGTGCTTTAAGGGATTATCACGCTGCGGCTGCTCGGCTGCTATGGCAAACGCCTGTGTGCCATTCCCCATAATGAGATACTTCCCGTCCTCCGACGCATGGTGAAAACCAAATCCCGCCGCTTCGATCTGTTCACGGCTCATATCGGTAATATGAAAATTGCCCCTCGGCGTTCTAACGGTTTCACCCGTCAAAAGGCTGTCGGGGGTCGCTTCCGGCTGCTGCTTTTCAAGCTGCCCGTCCTTGTAGGAATATCCTTGCGCCGCGATTGCTTCAAGGGTCTTGCCCGTAACGTCGCCATAAATCCGCTTGTCTGCGTCAACCAGCATTTGCAAAGTGTCTTGTACGGTGTCGGACAAGGCTTGCTGCTGTTCGGGCGGCAGCTTGTCAAATACGGGGGTCTGCTGCTCCTGCAAAAACTCCGGCACTTGCTGAAAACCGATACTGTCTACATAGTGGGCGGTGTCCTCGTCGTTCTGATGAAGCACAACAATGTCGGAAACGGAAAGGCTATGCCCCTTAAAGTCGGCGGGGTGGTCGATATTAAACCTTTCCCAAATGTCGCCCAGCGTCATATCCTTTGTAAGCGGTGCAGTATAGACGAGTTCATAATTTACCCGGTCAATGGTAAGTCCAGCCGCTTGCAGACGGTCATAAGGCTCAAAGCGCAAGTCCCTTGTTTCGTCCCCGCGCTTTAACTGATAAATGGAAAAGGTATCGCCCTGCTCCTGCTCGGCTTGCCGCTGCTGCTGCAACTCGGTAAAATGCCCCTCAATCTCGGTAATGAGTTCCTTTGCGGTGGTCTGTATTGTTTCAAGGGACGCTTTTAACTCGGTCATTTCCTTGCCGCTGCTCCAACCAGCCACATAGCCGAAAGAGTAATCGGAAGTATCAAGGCCGAAATGCTGGCAAACCGTATAAGCGACGCTTTCCGCTTCTACCTCGCAGGTATGGCGGTCAACGCGGTTTTGCTGCTCCGGCGGGGCGTTTAAGTCTACGTCGTGCAGCTTCGCATGGGCGATTTCGTGAATGGCGGTCTTTACCGCCTGTAATTCACTCACGCCCTCTTTGATTGCAATACGCTTGTCGGTCAAACTGAAATACCCATTTGCGCCGTTTGTGATCTGCTCAAATGCAATCGGGACGGGGGACGCTTTTTCAAGGGCGGCGAAAAAATCCTCGTACTGCTCCACATCGGCAAGCAGCGGTTTAACGGAAAGGTCGGGAAACTCCTTGCCCTCGGTCTGCGAAATATCAAAGACGGTTATAACCTTAAAGGCGGGGACGGTGATTTCCTTTTCTTCCTTTACCACTTTTCCCTCGCGGTCAAGCATGGGCTTTCTCGTTTCGGGGTCGATTTTATCAACCAGCTTTTTCACCTTGTAGGGCGCGGGGGCAAAGATTTTAATGCCTTTCTCGCCTTTCTTTACATGGCGGTCAAACTCCTTTTCCCATTGACGGAAGCCCATTACCAAATTGCCGCCCTGCATAGCAATTAGGATAGTGTTATTCAAACTATAATCATGGAACTTTGACATAGCGGTTAGAAACTCTTTGTAGCGGTCGCTGTCAAAAATCGCCTGTACGCCCTGTTCCAAACGCGCGGTGATCTCCTTTACCTTTTCGGCGGGCTTTTCGGAAGTAAGGATAATGGGGACGACGGGGCGGGGCTGCTGCGGCTCTGCGGCCTGTGCGTCTGCTTGCTGCGTTTCGGCTGCGTCCATATAGGCTTTGTCCTGTTCGCCGCGCTCCGGCTGCGGGTAACTCATAATGCGGTATTCTTCCGGCACTTCGCGCCCCTCAAACTGCCGTTCCCACTCGTCGCCGCTTTCCACGATATAGCCGTACTCGGTAAACGCGCCTTTTTCCTGCGCGGCAGCGTTCCTGCCAAAAGTAGAAAGGTCAATGCCGCCTTTCCATTCTTCGGGCATTTGTACCATGCCGGATTGATTTAAGTAATAGTCGCCCAAATCGTGGTAGTTATGTACTTCGGGGATATGGACGTAAAAATCCACGTTGTAGGTGAAGTCAATTACCTGTCCAATATTTGCAAGCCCGTTTTTCTGCTGCAAAGCTGCGTTCAGCTTGCCAACCTCGGCGGGGTCAAGCTGTTCGAGCCGCGCCGCAAGAAAATTGAGTTCGTCCACGTCGGCGGCGCATACCATTTCATAAGGCAAGGCAATATGTTTCTCCGGGTCGTCGGAATAGCCGCGAATGGAAAAATCCTGCGGGTTGTCGGCGGTAATGCCGACGTTCCGCATAGCTTCGTGCAACTGCTCCTTTGTGGCGGGCATATCCAACCAATAGCCGCCGGGGTCGCCCGCGTCAAAGCGGCTGCGGTTGCCTATCATAATAGAAAACTGTTCGCTCATGTGTTCACGCTCCTTTTCCTGCCCGGTATTTTCGGGGATAGCTGCCGCCTGTTGCTGCTGCGGGGGTTCTTCGCCCTCTATGGTGTAGTCCGGCATGAGCATACCGTTTACTTTGAAATAGTCGGCGTACTCCTGCGGGATAGGCGGGGAGATTTCCGTAAACAAGCGGTCATACGCTTTGATACGCCCATTCAGATACTTTTCCATAGCTGCCTTGTCGGTGAAAACCTTTCTATCTTGTCCGGCAATCTTCGCTTGGGTTCTGCTTGGGCTGTTGGTGCGCACGCTCCATGTAAGCGTCCATGAATACGGGATAGATTTCTGCGCTTCTTTGTCGTAGCGGGTATTCTCGTAAATGTAGTAATTCATCTGATATACCCGGTTGCTGCGAATATGGCGGTTATGCTCGGTGGTCTGCCACTCGTTAGCGGTGTGCTGGACGTGCGGCGTTCTCACATATTCAAGTGTTTTATCCAGCAAAAGCGTTCTTCCCGCCTGTTCTTCCCATGCGGCGGCGCGTTCTTTAAGGTCGTCAAAAATCGCCTGTTCTGCCGCCGCGCTTTCGCTGCGCATGGAAAGTAGCTGCGCAATCGGCAAGGAAGCATAAGGGGCAATCTCCCTGTCCTTTGCTTCAAAATATATCCGGCGTTCTATCCGCATGGTTTCGGCGGCTTCTAATTTGTCATGGTCGTATGAGGAATACGGCATATTCTTTCATCACGTCCTTTCTCGGTCATATAAGGGTTTGGGACTATCCCAACAAGCAAAATGCCCGCGCTCTCTATGGGAAGCGCGGGCATTTCTCGCAAACGGGTACTCGTTTGCTGTGCTTGCTATGTAGTTGTTTTTATCCGTAAACGCCTGTTTCTCTCGCTTTGGGCTTTCTGTCTGCGGCGTATCTTTGCCGCGCAATCGGGGCAGTATTTCGCCCGGTTGCTGCCCGCCGCAAACGTGCTGCCGCATACCGCGCAACGCTTCAAATCGGTTTCCCCGCTGCGGGTGATCTGTTCGCAAAGCTGCCTGTCGGCGGGTAATACCGCTTCGCGGAAATAGCGGCATAGCAGCGAATAGCTGATACTCTGCACACAAACGCAAGTTTCCCCGTCGTCCAGCAGCAGACAATTCCCGCAATCGTTGTTTGCACAAGCGGCGCGGGTCATTTTCTTTACGGCGCGGTATTGCTTTTCATCAAGCCTTATCATTTTCGGTTCTGCTCGACGCGGAAGTTTACATACTTGCCGCCTGTGTCGGCAAGCAGCACAACTCCGTCAAAGGTCTTTCCCGTCTTGGTCGAGTACATACCTTTGATTTTTACCTTTCCGTCTTTCAAAAGGGCGGCGGCAATCGCCTTTGTGAAAGCCTTTTTGCGCTGCTCAAAAAAGCGGTCATTCTTCCACATCACAAAGCTGCAAGCCCTGTCGGAGCAGTAAAAGTTTTTCTTGCCCTCGTAAACCGCCGCGCCGCAACGGGGGCAAGTGCCGATTGCTTCCCGCTGCGGGGTAAACAGCTTCGCTTTATCCTCGGAAATCGCGGAATAGGTCTTGACAAGCCCCGCTGTCATTTCCTCAATCCCGCGCATGAAGTCGGCGGGGCTGTCGCTGCCCTTTGCAATCCCGGTAAGGCGCGTTTCCCATTCTGCCGTAAGCTGCGGGGACGTAAGGCTGTCGGGCAGAATAGCGACAAGGTTATACCCGTCCTTTGTGGGGATTAGCTTTTTGCCCTTGCGCTCGGCAAAGCCCGCGCTAATGAGTTTTTCAATGATACCCGCCCGCGTCGCGGTGGTGCCTAACCCTTTGCGCTCCGCGTCCTCCGGCGTGTCCTCCTTTCCCGCACTCTCCATAGCCGAAAGTAACGTATCTTCGGTAAATGCCTTTGGGGGCTGCGTGTAACGTTCGGAGATCTCCGCTGCCGGATTGTCAAAGGTCTGCCCCTCGGCAAGCGGGGGTAAAACCGCTTCCGGCTCTGCGTCCTCGTCCTGTTCCCCGGACGCGGCGCGGGATAGTCTTTCAATCTCGCGCCAACCCTCGCAAAGCGTCGTCCTGCCCTTTGCGGTAAAGGTATAGCCGCCGCAAGTGAAAACCGCCGTAACCGCTTCATACTCATAGGGCGCGGCAACGGCGCAAAGCAGTTTTGCGCACACAAGGGTCATTAGCTTTTTCTCACTTTCGGCAAGGGAAGAAAAGCCCGTTTTCACAAACTCCGCTGTCGGCAAAATGGCGTGATGGTCGGTTACTTTGCTGTTGTCGCAAATCCTCGCAAGGTCGGCTTGCAGCTTCACGCCCTGCATAAAGGGGAGAGCAGCGCAAAGGCCGGTGATAAGTTCCTTTGTGCTGCCCTCCATATCGGAAGTGATATATTTGCTGTCGGTGCGGGGATAGGTCAAAAGCCGTTTTTCATAAAGGGCTTGCGCATAGTCAAGGGTCTGTTTCGCCGTAAACCCATACAAACGGTTTGCTTCCCGCTGCAAGGCGGTGAGGTCAAACAGTTTCGGCGGGGCTGCGGTCTTTTTCTCTTTTTTAAGGGAAGTACAAACGGCCTGCGATTTCTCGCAAGCCGCTTTCATCTGCCGCGCCGCCGCTTCGTCGTCCTGCCTTTCGGAAAGGGCGGCAACGCCGCCAACGTCCAGCCGGACGACATGATATTTCTCTTTCTTAAAGCTGCTGATTGCATAGTCGCGGTTTACCAGCATAGCAAGGGTGGGCGTTTGCACTCTGCCGACATTCAATGTTTTATGGTAGAGGATAGAGAAAAGGCGGGTCGCGTTAATGCCAATGAGCCAATCGGCCTTTGCTCTGCAAAGCGCGGATTGATAGAGGTTGTCATAGCCGCGCCCGTCTTTGAGATTTGAAAAGCCCTCGCGGATTGCACTTGCTTCCATGCTGCTAATCCAAAGGCGGGAAAAGGGCTTTTTGCAATTCGCCTGTTCATAGACAAAGCGGAAAATGAGTTCCCCCTCGCGCCCGCTGTCGCAAGCATTGATAATCTCGGTAACGTCGCTGCGGTGCATAAGGTCTTTGAGAATGGAAAACTGCTGCTCCTTGCCGCTGGCAACAATAAACTGCCACTCCTGCGGGACAATGGGAAGATCGTCGTACTTCCATTTACGGAATTGTTCATTGTAGGTCGCCGCGTCTGCAAGGCTAATCAAATGCCCGATACACCACGACACAAGGTAGCCGCCGCCCTCAAAATATCCGCTGCGCTTTTCATTCGCGCCCATAACGGCGGCAATCGCCGCCCCGACGCTCGGTTTTTCTGCAATTACAAGTTTCATAGATTATCGTCCTCCTGCTCGGTCTGTTCGGTTTCGACTACTTCCGTTTCCTCGTCGTCCTCGTCAAAATCAAGGTCGTCAAGGCTGCTGCTGCCTTTCGCCGCGTCCTTTTTGGGCTTCAAAATCTTAAAGTAGTAGAACGCGCCGCCGCCCGCTGCGGCAACAAGCAGCACGACAAGCAGAATACCCATGCCGCCGCCTTTTTCTTCTTCCGGCGGCTGCTCGGTTTCTTCCGGCTCCGGCTCGGCTTCCACACCCGCGCACTCGCTCATGTTGACGCTGCAAACCGGGCAAGCGGTGTTGACGCTTCCGGCAACGCATTTATCGGTGCAGCTACAAACGGGGGCTTCGGTCTGCCCGTCCTCCATAAGGGCGGTTAAATCCGCTTCGTCCACTTGGTTAAGGAAATGGACGGTATTTTCCCCGTCCTCGGCGCGGTCAATGATGATGTAAAAATAGTTGCCACTTTTGGTAACGACGGTGATAAACTGCTTGTCGCCGGACGCTTCACCCGTTATATCGTCCACAAGGGACATATTCCCGTCCGGGGTAAGGGGCTGCGGCTCATAGCCGCCCGTCGTTTCTTCCGGCTCGGTTTCCGGCGCGGGGGTTTCCTCGGTTACGGGGGTAGGCGTGTCGTCGCTTTCATCGCCACCGCCCGCATAAGCGGTAACAGAAAAGCCGCACATGATAACCAGTGCGGCAAGCAATACGGTAAACTTTCGGATTATCTTTTTATTCTTCATTGTCGTTGTCCTCCTGTTCGGCGGGGTAAGTGGCTTCCGGCTGCGGCAAGGTGATTTCGCCGCTGGCGTAAGCGGAGAGGAACGCGGCAAGCTGCGTCCCGTCAAGGTGTACCGCCTTTACCATTTGCACGATCTGCGCGTTTTCTTCCTCGACTTTCTGCGCTTCAAGGTCTTTCAGCTTCTTTTGCTGTTCAAGGATTTTTGCCCTCGTTTTCTCAATATCCCTTTCGATACGGTCAAGTTTCGTGTTCGCCATAGTCATTTACTCCTTTCCAAACTGTTCTTTCCATGAATAGCTGCGCCCCAATCCCTTAACGGTTTTAAGATAGGGCATAGCGTTTTCTTCCAAAGTCGCCGCCCGGTTAAATAGATCGGGATAGTGTTCTTTGAGATATAAAATCTCTTGTTTCTTCATGCTCGGACAAAAGAAACAGGACGATTTACCCGGCTGCGGCAATCCTGCCGCTTTGATTTCCCGGATACAATCGTCCCTGTTCCAGCCCCATTCTTCAATGAGGGGGTAGCGGTTATGATATTTTTTGTCGGCTTCGTTGTACTTGCGGGAATGTTCATACCGTTTCACTTCTCCCGCGTCATAGCCGATATAGCGGTTGACTTTCTCGCCGCGCTGCCATACTTCGCGGCAAGGCGCATAGTGGTTGCAAAACTTTTCCTGCGGTGCGATTTTGTGTTTCTGCGAACAACGCTTATGCCCGTAGGCAATCGACGGGAGCGTATGAGAGCGCAAGCACTCGGTTTCAAGAGATAGGCGGTTGCCGTAGCGGTCAACATACTGCACAACGGTAATCTGCGGCATACCGTGTTCCGCAAGCCATTGATTGATTATCTCGATAAATTGATAGGTATGCGGGTGTTCCGCGCCCGTATCGGCAAAGGTGATAAGGTCAATCGGGATTTTGTGCTTGTATAGGCCAATAAGTAAGGCGGCACTATTCGTGCCGCCGCCAAAAGATACAATATTCATTTTTCAACTCCTTTTAATTGTAATTTAACCGCCCGTAGGCGTAAAAGTGGGATTGCCAATAGCTGGTGTCCAGCTTTGAATACTGGATAGGGTCGCCACAATGCAGCATGACGGGGCTTCCGTCCCCGTCCTCGCCCACATAAATCCCCACATGGGAAACGCCGGGGGTGTCGTATGTACCCGTAAAGAACACCAAATCCCCCGGCTGCGGGTTAGAAACAGGGGTTGAGATGTTGTAAAGCCCTTGCGCCCCAAGTCTGCCCGTATTGTATAGGCCGCTGTTCGTCAACACATAACTCACAAAGCCGCTGCAATCAAAAGAGGTTTCCGGGGTGCTGCCGCCCCACACATAGGGAAAACCGACGTATTTATCTGCTTCCTCCATGAGCCGCGCAAACTTTTCATCGGAACCCAGCAGCGCGGCGGGTACTTCATAATCGGCGGGCGGGTTTTCATAGTATTTAGACACATAGCCGGATTGCGGGAAAAGGTCGGGTCTGTTTCCCAGCGACGACATATACATAGCGTACATGGATAGCTGTTCTTCGCCCATGATGTAAACGGGGACATGGGAGAGGTTGAAGTTTTCCAAATCCACATGAAGAATGTAATAGTTATAGGGGACTTCAACCGTATAGGGGTTGCCCTCGCTGTCCGTCCTTGTTTCGGTGCGGTAGCGTACCTGTACTTCTTCCTCGACCGTCAAGATATACTGTTTCTCAAAGAGCATTTCAAGGGTGCTTTGCACTTCATCGAGTGTAAACACGCCCTCATGCCACGCGGAAAGGATAGAAATTAGCACATAGGGGTCATGCTCGATCTCGTCCGCGTTTACCCGGTATTCGTCATAGCCGGGGTATTCGCTTTCGATATTGTCCAGCATATCTTGTAACTCGGCTTCCATAGCGGCATACGCGCTTTCCGCGCCCGTTATATCCGCGTCCTCGGAGAGATAGGACGACGCAATCAAGCCGCTGCCGCTGTTGCCGCCAAAGAGGGAGCAAGAGGACAGCCCGCCGAAAAGCAGCAGCACGATAAAGGCAATCCCGCCCACAATCAAGCAGCCTTTCCAATGCCGGACAACAAAGAACGTCGCCCGTTTGGTTTCCTGCGCGGTTTTCTTCGCCGCCTTTGCGGTGGCTTCAGCGGTTTTTTTCGCTTTGCCGCCCGCTTTCAGCGTTTTTGCATACTGCTTTTTAATGCGCTGCTTCTGCCAAAAACGGGAAATGGGGTTGGAGTGCGCAAGCGCGGGGTTATCGTGCAACGCCTTTTGATAGAGAAAATCTGCGTTTGCCTTTACCGCTTGTTTTTCCGCTGCCGCCGCTGCCCGGTAGGGTTTCAGCTTATGGCGGCGTATGCCGCCCTTAACTGCCCGCGCCGCCATGCCGCCCGCTTTCTCTCCGGCAAGTTCTACCCGGTGCCCGCTTTCCACACCGACGTTTTCTTTCTCTACCTCGTAGATTTTCCCATGTACGGTACTGTTTAACTCCTGTGCCGGACGGGATAAGGGGTTATGCCGCAACTTGCCGTTTGGGGGCTTATCCGTCTTTTCAAAGGAAAGGCGCGTCTTTGCCTTGCCTTTCGCTTCGTCAAAAACGCGCTCTTTCTTGATTTTGGTCTGCTTGGGGATAGCCGCCCGCGCTGCGTCTAAACAGTCTGCCGCCTTATCCGATTTCTTGATCGCTTTTTGAAGTTCCGGCGTTGCCCGTTCCGCTTCGGAAAACTGCAAGCGGGAAGAATGGGTTTTAGGCTGCGTCGCGTCAAGGGCTTTTTTCTCCGCGCCTTTTGCTGCGTGTCGCTCAATCTCTGCGCCGATATGCTGCACAACCTTTTCCGCTGCCACCCCTGCGGGGGCTGAATAGTTTTCTTCCTGCGGCCTTTCGCTGATACTGGACGTTTCGCCCGTCGTGAGGTTTTCCGCAACCGCACCGTCGCGGGTCATTTTTTGCGTTACCTTGTCGGGGGCTTTCAGTTCCTTGCTCAATCTTCATCACCTCCAATCCGCTGTTTTGCAAGTTCGCAATAGTCGGGGTTTAACTCAATGCCGATATAGCGGCGGTTAAGCCGTTTTGCTACCATGCCCGTCGTGCCGCTGCCGAAAAAGGGGTCAAGGACAATCCCGCCGATGGGACAGCCCGCCAAAATGCACGTTTCCGCAAGTTTCGGCGGGAACGCTGCGAAATGCCCGCCATGATAGCCGACATTGTTAATCTGCCAAACGTTGCGGCGGCTGCGGACGGGAGAAATCAACTCGTCGGCGTATGCGCCCTTTTCGCGGGGGCGGTTGATTTTCTGCGGTTGGTTTTGCCCCGGAACAGTAACGTTATACTTATTTCCTTTGCTAACTCCGCTTTTCAGCCGCCCCGCCGTTGTGGGGGCTATCGGCTCGGCTACTGCTTGCCAATCGTAATAATACTTCTTTGACTTGGTAAGCAGAAACACATATTCATAGCAGCGGGTCGGCCTGTCCCGCGTGCTTTCCGGCATGGGGTTTGTTTTGTGCCAAATGATAGAACTGCGCAAATACCAACCGTCGCCCCGCAAGGCGAGGGCTACAAGCCACGGAATACCAATTAAATCTTTGGGCTTGCAGCCGGGGGCGCGGTGGTTAAACGCCACTTGCTGCCCGTTCCTGCCTTTGGGGTATTTGGGGTCTTGGTGGTCGGCTTTGCTGCCTGTGCCGCAATAAGTGTCCGCGATATTCAGCCAACAAGTACCCTCCGGCGTAAGCACCCGCTTTACCTCATGGAATACCGCCGTAATACGGGAAACATATTCCTCCGGCGTTGCTTCCCGTCCGATCTGCCCGTCTGCGCCGTAGTCCCGCAAGGCATAGTAGGGTGGGGACGTTACGCAACAATCAACTGCATTTTCCGGCAAGGTTTGAAGCACCTGCAAGCTGTCGCCGCAATAGATTTTGTCCATTTCTATCCTCATGCCGACACCTCGCCGGGTTTGGTCGTCATTACACGATAGAGTTCCGTATCTTGCGGGAAACGGTCAATAAAGGGCAAAATCACGTTGCCATAGAAGATAAGCCCCTCGCCCGCGTCGGAATGGGTTACATAGGTCATTTGCTGCTGCGAAATGTTAAGCTGCTTTGCAAGGATTTCCCTGTCGCCCTGGGCTTGGTTGAGCATATACACAAAATCGCTGTTTTCAAAAATGTTCTCCACCTCGCGGGACGATAACAAATCTTTCACGTTTTGGGTGATACCTGTCGGAATACCGCCCCATTTTCTAAAACGCTTCCAAATCTCAACGCTGTACGCTGCGGTCTGTTCCTCTTTGAGCAGCAAATGAAACTCGTCGATATAGTACCGCGTCGCCTTGCCTTCGCTGCGGTTTATGGTAACTCTGTTCCAAACTTGATCTTGGACAATGAGCATACCGAGTTTTCGTAGCTGGGTGCCGAGTTCTTTAATATCAAAGCAGACAAGGCGGTTGTGAATGTCAACGTTTGTTTGGTGGTTAAACACGTTCAAACTGCCATTTACATAGAGTTCCAATGCCGACGCGATACGCTGCGCTTCCTTTTCCGGCTGCTTCTTGATTTCATTGTAGAGGTCGCCCAAAATCGGCATATTCTCCGGCTTCGGGTCTGCAAGGTAGCTGCGGTACACGCTGATAACGGCGCGGTCAATCAAAGTCTTTTCAACCGCTTCCAGCCCGTTTTTGCCGCCCATAATCAACTCGCAAAAGGAAAGGATAAAATCGCTCTTTAAGGCTATGGGCGTGTCGCCCTCGCTGTAATTGAGGTTTATATCCATCGGGTTAATGTACTGCGTGCTGTTCTGCGAAACCTTGATAACCTGCCCTTTCAGCCGTTCCACAAGGGGGTAATATTCCGCTTCCGGGTCGCAAATGATAATATCGTCTGCGGTAATGAGAAAAGCGTTGGTGATCTCGCGCTTTGCCGAAAAACTCTTGCCGCTGCCGGGTGTGCCGAGTATCAAGCCGTTAGGGTTCTTCAGCCTTTTCCTGTCGCACAAAATCATGTTATTCGATAATGCGTTTAAGCCGTAATACAACGCTTCGCCGCTTTGGAACAGCTCTTGTACCGTAAAGGGGACGAAAATGGCGGTGCTGGAAGTCGTCAAGCCCCGCTGGATTTGGATTAGGTTTTCGCCCAATGGGATAGAGGACATAAGCCCCTGTTCCTGCCGGTAGTCAAGGCGGGTGAGCATACAGTTGTATTTCTGTGCGATACTTGCGGCCTGAAATACGTCGTTGTCCAATTTCTGCTTTGTGTCTGCCACATTCAAAACTAACAGCGTAAGCAAAAACATTCGCTCGTTCCGGCTCTGCAAATCCCGCAAAAGGTTTTTCGCTTCGCCGCCGTAGGTGGCAAGGTCGGACGGAATTATATCCATATCGTAGCCGCTGCGGATTGCCTTTTTCTGTTCCTCGATTTTCATACGGTCAAGGTCGGTGATTTTCCGCTTGATCGTCTTGATCGCTTCGTTGTGGTCGATACTCTGAATGTGCAGATTGACGACAATCCCGTTTTCCGCTTCCATGAAGTCGGCAAGCATACGGTCTGAAAGTTCCGGCGCGGCAATCTGCAAAAAGGAAACCGCGCCAAACTTCCCGCCCATTTGAAACATTCGCCCGTCGCCAAAACGGAAAGAGGACGGGGCAATAAAGTCTTTGACGGAAAGGCCGCTTACGGGTAGCCATTCCCACGCAAAGTTGAAGCGTTCCCCGTCCGGGTGGAAAAGCCCATGCAGCACTTCAAGCCGCTGCTTCCCGTCCAATACCCGCGCCGCCGCGCCGATCACCTTAAAATGGTTGAGGGTGTCCGTTTCGATACGGGCAAGCCGCGCCCGCGCCGATTTAATATCTTTTGCTTCAATGGTAAAGGTGAGAAACTTTGTCTTGATAAGCCCGTTGTTGCCGCGTTCAAGCTGTGTTTGCAGCATTTCGGTGTATTCGGCTCTGATACTGTCAAAGTCGTCATTCTGTGGGGCAATCGTGATACTGCTCTTGAAATCCTCCTTGTTCGCATGGCGGCTGATTAAGGAAAGCTGCACACTGATAGAAGCGTCAAAAGAGTTATACATATCGCAAAGGGCTTCAAAAATGGCGGTCTTGTCGTCCGGCTGCGCAAGCTGATAGTTAATATCTTCAAACTCAATGCACTTGGAATACCGCCCGTTTGCAAGGCGGCAAATCCCGTCCTTATACATTCGTTCAAACGGTATGCTGTCCTGCGCCGTATGGGGCTTCCCGTCGCCCTTTGACTGCCGGATAAGCGCGTCGATCTGTTTCTTTTCCTGCCGCGTAAGTTTACGCTTTTTGTTTTGGGTCTTTCCCTTTTCCTTTGACAATCGCCCGTACCTCCTTATCTAATCGCTCCTGCCGCGCAAGGGCGGTATAAAAATTGTTGGTCTGATAAGGTCGCTCTTTGGGGCGAAGAAACTTCACTTCCACAAATTGCCGTATAATCACTTCCAGCGGTTGCCCGTTCTTCTCGTACATAGCGAGTAGGAACATGGGCAGCATGGCAAGCACCATGCACAAAGCCGCCGTTGTCGTTCCCGCGCTGTCCTTTGTCAAAAAGAATAGCGGTAGCCCGATAGCCACCGCCGCGCCGAAACAGAGTAATTGTCTTTTGGTAAGGTTGAACATTACCTTGCTCTTGATTTTGGTTAAATCCTTTGGGACGGTTACATACGCCATTTCAAACCTCCTTTCCGGCAAACCGTATGTCGCTTTTGATTTCATTTCCCCATACGTCCCAACCAGGGGTATGCTGCCTTGCAAACAGTTCAATACGCGGTAGGTCGCCCATAAGGGCAAGTATCTTTTCCCGCGTTATATCCGGCTTTTTGCTGTGCTGCTCAACAGGGGAAATAATAAATTGATGTACCTTGTTTGATTGTCGCTTCGGGTGTCCTTTGGTAGCAAGCAAGCAGATTTCCGCATTTCCTCGCGTCCAAAAGCCCAAGCCATAAAACCAAGTGGGCGATTTCCGATTTTGCTTTAACCATACAAAGGCAACGGATTTATAGGTAAATCCCCAAGCCTTGATTAACTGCAACGCTTCTTTAAGCTGCGGGAACGTCGCCCATAGGAATAAAATACAGTCCTTATCCGCAATTTCTTTGACGGGTAAAGCGCAAAGTTCCTCAATACTCATAGTGGGATAGTGCTTTTCCGCTGCGCCCTGTACCTTGCTTCTCGCGTATCTCCAAGGGGGATCGGCGTAAATGATTTTGTATTTCTTCATCTGCACCCCCTTAATGCGCGCTGAATACGGATTTTGCAAGGCTTCCCGTTTTGAAAAGCGTAAAACACAAGAGGACGGTATAGCCCATGCAAGACCAGATCGCGCCGGATATGTCATCGGTTGCTGCGATTGTCTGTATCAAAACCGCATAAATACCGACGCACACAAGAATTAGAAAAGCCTGAAAACCGAGGGCAAGCAAGGATTTTAAGTAGTTCTGTCCCATGCCGCCCCATTCACGATTTACCATTGTCGCAACGGGGATAGGGGCGATACTCGTTACAAGGTATATTTCAATCATGCGCCCGTACACCACCAGCATGATACAGATAGACAACGCTTTCATGGTAAGCCCCACAAAGAGTGATTGAAACCATAGCCCCAAAAGCCCGCCGACGCTCATAGCGTCCAGCTTTGCTTCTATATCGGTGATAACGGTTGCAATATCTATGCTTGTGTCGGATATGATAACGCCCGCGCTGTCGTTGACGACGCTCTGTGTAATGTCAAATACGCCCATGACGATGTTCCAAGTATTTGTTACCAGCAGCACCGCAACAAAGGTTTTGAAAATCCACTTGAAGAAAATCCAAGTGTCGAGATCGTGCAGATTGTTTTTCTCAATTACAAGCTGGATTAGTTCGTAGCACATGACAAAGGTAATGATAACGCCCGCAATCGGCACAATGACGTTTTCCGATAGGCTGCGTATCATATTGAATATGCCCGCGTTCCACCCGGCGGGGGTTGTGCCGACTTGCGTTGCGATTTCTCCAACCTCTGTATTTACGCTGTCGAACAGCCCGGAGAGATTAGAGAGTATTCCGTCTGTCAAAATGCCGCGAAACCAATCTTCAATCATCTGCCATATCAAAAGCTAATCCCTCCTTTCCCGCGCCCTCCCGCGTGAAGCGGGAGAGCGCGGCGGGTAGTGTTAGTTTGTGGCATTATCCAAACAGGCCGGAGAGCAGCGGGACAAGGGTAAGGCCGATAAGGGCAACGCCGCCGCCCGCCATCAACTGTTTCATGCCCTGCGACTTCGCGCCGGGGTTATCGTTGCCGTACCCCTCCATGAGGTTAATGCCGCCCCAAATGCCAAGTCCTGCGCCAAGCGCGATTACCAAAGTCTGCAATACGTCAACTGCGCTGTTGAAAAAATCCATATAAACCTCGCTTTCTGCCGCTAAAACGGCTCAAAAAATGTTGTTGGAAATAAAAATGCCGCCGTTTTTATTCGGCGGCTGCGTCCTCGTCGGACAAATCTATTTCGTATATGTCAAAGGGTTCGTCGGGCTTTACGATTGCCGGACGGGTGGACATATACCGTTCAACGTCAAAAGCGTTTTTCTTGTCGAAGTCGGAAAGGTATTTGTAGTTCGGGTGCTGCGTTATATCGTACTTATCACTGAAAAAGGGGCGCACGCCGCGCAACTGCAAAATACATTTTCCTCCGTCCATAACTGCGATTTCGTCCTGTGTCATCAACTCCTTTCCCAATTTCTGATAATTGAGGCCATGAGAAACCTGCGTGCCGCGATTTTCGGAAGTGTTGAAACTGTCGATTGTTTCACGTCCCAAGTTCTCCGAAATATCCTTTGCATTTTTCCCGCGCCCTCCCAAAAACAAGGTGCTGTCGGCATTGTCAAGTATGATTTCTGCCGCGTCCTTGTAAATGGCTTTTAGCTGGCTCTGCGATTGCAGAATGATAGAAGCCGAGATTTCCCGGCTGCGGATTGTGGCAATCAATTTTTCAAACTGCGGGATTTGTCCAATGTTTGCAAACTCGTCTAACAGGCAGCGAACATGAACCGGCAGCTTGCCGCCGTATTCGTCGTCGGCCTTGTCGCACAAGAGATTAAATAACTGCGATTGCAGCATAGCGATAACAAAATTAAACGTGCTGTCCGTATCGCTCATAATCAAAAACAAAGCTGTTTTTCTGTCGCCTAACGTGTCAAGTTCTAATTCGTCGTAGGACATAAGATCGCGCAATTCCTTTATATCAAAAGGAGCGAGCCTCGCACCGCAAGAAATGAGGATTGATTTTGCGGTTTTGCCCGCCGCCAATTTATATTTTCGGTACTGCTTCACCGCGAAATGGTCGGGGTCGCGTTCTTCCAAGTCGGCAAACAGCAAATCGACGGGGCTTTGATATTCCTCGTCGTCCTCGCGGGCTTCGCTGGCGTTGATAAGTTCCAACAGGGTAATAAAGTTCATTTCCTCGGCGGGGGCTTCGTACCAGATGTAGCCCACCAACGCGCAATACAAAAGCCGTTCTGCCTTTACCCAAAAATCCTCCGCGCTTTTTTCTCCCTCACCTTTGGTATTCGCTATCAACGTATTTACCAGCTTCAAAATATCTTTCTCGCTGCGGATATACACAAAGGGGTTGTAGTGCATAGATTTTTTGAAGTTAATCGTATTCAGTACCTTAATGCGGTAGCCCGCCCGTTGCAGCAGCTTCCCGCACTCAATCAAAACCGTACCTTTCGGGTCGGTTAAGACGTAAGAGGAATGAAGCTGCATTAGATTAGGTTTGACAAAAAATCTTGTTTTTCCGCTGCCGCTGCCGCCGATCACGACGACGTTCTTATTTCTCGCGTACTTCGGCTGCTTCGGGCGGCTGTTCATGGTAAGCCGTTCCGTCTGCGTCAAAATGATGTTGTTTTGGAAATCCGGGTCTATGTAGGGCTTTATATCTTCGGCGTTTCCCCATGAAGCGTTTTGTCAAGTGCTTTTTTGAGTTATTGACGCAAATTATCGTGAAAGTGCGAAAGTGCAAAGTGCAAAGGGTCTGCGTTTTGCACTTTCAGCTTGCGGGTTCGGGCGGCTGCTTCTTTTTGAGGAAGTTATACCATTGACCGCCGACACGCCTTGCGCCTAAAATACCGCCCATGTTGCGCTTGGCGTTCTGTACTGTCCTCTCGGATATTCCGGCTTCGGCTGCGGCCTTTACAATGTCCTCGCTGGCAAGCTCTTTCCCGTCTGCAAGCAAGTCCAATATCAGCCGTTCCGCCTGTTCGGTCTTGGTGGCGGTGTTCCCGCCCGCGCCGGACAGCAGCTCGTCGGCGGTTATGTCGTATTCGCCTATCCATGAAAAGCCTGTTTCCGGGTCAAGGCAAAAGGCAACGGGCTTGCCCTCCGGCGCAAGGGAAGATTTGTCATGGACGATAACACGCACATTTGGCTCCCGCTTCACGCGCCCGATCAGCAGGACGCTCCTTGCTGCGGCGCGGAAGTCAATAGAACCTAAGCCCCGGTATGCGCTCTGCCCTCCGGCAGCTTTGTTCAAGTGTCCGATAAGGATAACGGCACACCCGGTACGCTCGGCAACATCGGCAAGGCGGCGGAACATGGGGCGCACTTCGTTTGCCCTGTTCATGTCGGTCTTTTCGCCCATGTACGCCTGTATGGGGTCAAGGATAATCAACCGCGCCCCGTTCTGCGTGATTGCCTTTTCTATGCGCTCGTCGGAGAGGGTAAGCTCCCGCTTGGCTTCATCAATCACAAGCACGCGGTCAAGGTCGGCTTCGGCTTCTATCAAGCGGGGCTTGACGGTATCGCCCAGCCCGTCCTCGGCGGTCTGGTAAATCACCTGGAATGGCGGCAAGGGCTTCATTCCCGGCAGCGTTCCCCCGGTGGTGCAGGCGGCGGCAAGGCGTAGGGCGAAGGTGGTCTTGCCCTCGCCGGGGTTGCCTTGCACAATGGTTACTTTCCCAAAAGGGATATACGGCTCCCATAGCCATTCAACGGTCTGTGTGTCAACCTCGCTCATGCGGATAATCTCAACGGTTTCTTCCTGCGGCGGCTCTTTCAAGCCGTAAACCGCTTCCCGGATATACTTCCCGTCTGTGATTTCCGCCCGGTGCTGCAATACCTCGTTCCAGTCCTTGTAAAGCGGCACAAGGCGGTGGACGGTCAAGCCCTCCGGCATAAGCTCCGCAAGGCGGCTGCAAGCGTCGTTTCTCGCTTGGTCGCTGTCAAGGCAGAGGTAAACGGTCTTGATGTTCGGACGGTCAGAGAGGAAACGCAACAGGGCTTTTTCTCCCACGCCGCCCAATGACAAATAGCTCTGCTTCTGCCATGCCTTTTTGAACAGGCAGAGGAAAGATAACAGGTCAACGGGGGCTTCAAAGACAAAAAGCCTTTCGCCCTCGCCCCGGTAGCAGAAATTAAAGGCTTTGTCGCTGCCTTTCACATCAAGGCGGAAGTTTCCCGCCGTTCCTTTGCTGTGGGCGTAGCGCGGTATCCCGTCCTCGTCCCTCCCCACAAATACGGCGTTGTGGTGGGCTGCGTCCTCGTAAATATCGCCGCGGGCAAAGAAAAAGCCCGTCACATCTTCATCAATGCGGCGGGCTGCTGTGAGGTAGTTCCTCGCTGTTCGGTTGTCGGGGCTGCGGGGCGGTAGCCGGAAGTCGGAAAGGGACGCGGGGCAAGGTCTGTCCGGCGGCGGTGCGGCTCCCTTTTCTCCTGTGAGAAGTTCCACGGCTTCGGTGAAGCTCTTGCCGAAAAACTCCATGACAAAATCAACGGGGCCGCCGCCCTTGCTCTGGCTGTGCCTGTACCATTTGTTTCCCCGGACGGTCAAGCTGTCATGCCGTTTCCAGCGGTATTCATTCCCGGCGCGGGTAAGCTGCTCGCCCTGTGATTGCAGGAAAGAAACAAGGTCGGCTTGGTTCGCCCGGTCTATCTGTTCTTGGGTGTAGTACAAAAATCTCAACTCCTTTCATCGTTCTAAGTCGTGCCGCTTGGCGCGGGTCTGCTCCGGCTGGTCGGCTTTCAATGCAATATCAACGCACTTGCGGATATTGTGCAGCTCGGCAACCTCGGCGCGGGTTTCTTTCAGCTTGGTATATTCCGCTGTTCTCTGCCCGCTGAGGGTGGCGTACTCCTTTTCCCATTCAGCGATAGGCAAGGGTGGCCGTATCCCTTTCGGCAGATTTGCATGGAGATAGCGGTTTGCTGCGTTCCATAGGGTAAGCTCGGCGCGGTGGGCTTCCTCGTACTTGTCGCGCTTGTTCGTCCAGCCGTTTTTCAGCTTTTTCAGCTCGTCGTGAATGGGCTTGTACTCGGTGTAATTTTTCCCGTATTCAATCAGCTTTTGCAATTCTTTCATGCGCTTCTCGGCGGTTTTCATGCCCTTCCGGATAGCGTCGGCTTGGTCGCTGACAGAGGAAAGGGCTGCGTCCAGCTCGTCAAGGGTGGAGATACCATGCTCGGAAAGGTAGTTGACCGCCGCCGCTACGGTTTTCAGTTCATCGGCTGCGTGCTGTTGCTGCCAATACTGCGAATACTTCCGGCTTTTTTCCCTCTGAACGCTCATATACTTTATCAGCAGGTTTGCAAGGCCGGGGGATTGCGGGGGCTGCTCCGGGGCGGTTTCCCGCGCCTTGAACAGCTCGCCAATCCATTCTTTGAGCTTTCCAATCTGCGCCCGGATTTCCCGGATAAGGCGGTTCGCCTTTTGGATATTCCGGTTCAGCTCGCCTTTCTCGGTGGCAATACCTTTCTTCTCCATCTGGCAAGCTACCACGCCCATGTGGACGGTAGGCAGCTCGTCAATGCCGCGCTCGGCGTTACTACGATGGTCGATACGCTCCGGGCTTCCGGCTTGTTCAAGGTAGGCATTTGAAATATCCGCCCATGCCTTACGCCACAAGAGGGCGTTGCCCTTGTCGTTCCAGCCGGTCAGGTCAACTTTGTGCGTCTTGTATCTGCCGCTTGGCAAGCGGATACGCTCGCCGTTTTCATCAAGGTCATATTCCTTTTGGGACTTCGCCGCCCATGCGCCGCGCTCGTCAAGGGGGCGCATGGTAAGCATGATGTGACAATGGGGATTGCCCTTGCCGGTGTCGTGAATGGCAAAATCCACGCACATTCCTCTGGAAACAAATTGAGAAGAACAGTATTCCCGGACAAGCCGGATCTGTTCCTCTCTGGATAATTCTATGGGGAGTGCTGCGTCAATCTCTCTGGCAAGCTGGGCGTTCCCGGCTTTCTCGTAAAGTTCCACATTGTTCCATAGAGTAGCGCGGTCAGAGAAAGAGGGCGGGGCATGGGGCGGCAGTAGGATTTCCGTATGGACAACGCCGCGCTTGCGGGTGTAGTCATGGGTCATTCCGTCCCACTCGTTTGTGATTTTCTCGCCGCTTCGGTAGGCGGCTGCGGCAACGGCTGACTTGCCTTTTCCTCGGCTCACAATGCCGATGTTACAATGGTAAATGGCTATGGGTATCACCTCCCGGATAGGATAATAAAACCCGCAAAAATAGTACAGACGCGTAAGCGGGTGTACTGTTTTTGTGGGTGTGCAGGGATAGCCGCGAAGCGGCGCAAGGGGTGCAGCCCCTTGTTGCGGCAAAGCCGCCATATCGGAGCGCGGGGAAAGTTCCCTGTGCGGAGATAAGCCCTCGGCAGAGCGCACACGCCCGCAAGGGTGTATAAGTGCGCCCTTTGTGCCAAAGGGATTATTCGCTTTTCCCGCCCTTGGTGCGTTTTTTCAGATAAGCCCGCGCTTCCTCGCTCGTCAAGGCAAGCCGGAGAAAGGCGGCGGCTTCCTCGTCGGTCATGGTCTTGGCTTCCGGCACAATGCTCTCAAAGACCGCACCCCGGACGATCAGCCGATGGCTGCGCGTCCTGCGTTCCTCTTGGGATAACTTTTGCCGCAACACCTTTTCCCGGTTTTCAAGCTGCCGGATTTTCTTCTTCCCGTCCTCAATCTCGGCTTGCAATTCCTCGCGGTTTTTTTCTCTCGGTTTCGTCATGGGTGGTCACTCCTTTCTACCTGTCGGCATAGAAAAAGGACAGTCGATTTCCTCGGCTGTCCTTTTGATTAGGGTGTTTGGTTTACTCCGTTCTGCTCAATAAATGGGAATATTAAATATCAATACGCCCTTTAATACATTCCTATTAAAACATCAGCTTCGATTGTCAAATGTGTGAGAGTACACCAATCAACGCAATCTTTTTCAACGCAAAAGAGAAGCGGCGTCATTTCAATAAACGACATTCTTTGTTCTGATGACAACTGTACGGTGGCTGAAACCGTTTCTCTTGAAATGGTTTTAAGATATTTCTCAAAATATTCAACGACAGACTCATTTGAATAATCTGGATTTTTCAAGTGTGCTTGCACTTTAGTCCTAATTTCCCTCAAATGATTTTTCGTAGGAATTACTTTCACAACATATCCGTTAGGAGATAGCAATCGCTGAAATTCTTTGTAGTGTGCAGGCGAAAATATGTCTAAAATACAATCCATACTTCCGTCTTTCAAAGGGATTTTTGATAAGTCAGTAACAAACCACTTCACTGCTTTGCGCTTGTCTTTTTTTGATGCAATCTGTATTGCCTCCCTTGACAAGTCAAAAGCAAAGATGTTTCGTTCTGTTCTTTGCTGTATCTGCCTTGCATAGAAACCCTCGCCGCAACCAACATCTAAAATGTTTCTTATAGATGGCGTATCAGAAATAAACTGTATGATTTTCTCCAACACAACATCATACATGCCATACTCCAAAATTTGGTGCCGGTTGTCAAAAGACCGCTTGCTGTAGTTGGTTTTGGGCGATGATTTTAACAACAAATTTACATACCCATATCTTGAAATATCAAAGCAATGTCCATGTCTACAAATTAGGCTATTGCCTTGTATATCCATTGATTTTGTGCAAATTGGGCATTGAAAATAAACCTTGCTGTCTGCAAAGCGTGATAAATTATTATTCATTTGTTTTTCCTCCGTAATTACATCTCTGCTTCAATAAGCGAGTTATGCAGTACGGATAACCGCAACATAACTCGCGGTTTTATCTTAATCTCATAAATGTAACCATTGTGTTGTCCTCCAATCAATTCCGCAGTATTACTCTGCTTTTAGAAAAAGTATAGCACAAAACTATGAACATTTCCACTCTATTTCAGCCTGTCGGCGGCGTTGCTCTCTCTGGCGTACCGCCGCGCCGCTTCCCGCCGTTCCTCGCTGTATGGGGCGGTCAGACGGAAAGAGAAGCGGCCTTTCTCAATGTCAAACTCCATGCAGCCCGTTTCCGGGTCTGCATCGGTCTGGCGGCACACATCGGGGTGCTGCTCGGCATAGGCGGCAAGCCGCTTCTTCAAGTCGGTATTGTGGGTACGGATATGGATCAACGGGTCTTTCTCATCAAACCAGATGTCTGTGGTCTTTTTTTGCTTGGGAAACCCTGTTCGCATAAACTCTCCTTTCTGCGCCCCTGTTACGCAATAGGGGCATTTTTCGGGTGTTTTCTCCGGCTCTTGACTTGGAGAAAACGGCGTTTTTGACGATAAAAACCGCCCGGACGGGGAATGTATCGTCGGGGCGGCTGTTATCGCAAAATTTCCGATTTTTCCGGCTCTTGACCGTCCTGCAAGCTGTCGGCAAGTATCACTTTGAGCAGCTTGTCGCGGAATGTTTCTGTGCTGCTGTGATTGAAAAATAACTCCGCAACAATAGTCTGCCCGTTTCTCTGCATCGTGATAATACTGTCGGGGTTCCGGGGCGCGGTGGGCGTCCCGTTCTGTTCTGTCATAGGCGGCTCCTTTCTTCGGGCGCAAAAGAGGGACTTCCCGTAGCCGGAAAATCCCTCTTGGTTGTCGGTTATTCTGTTTTACTGTGCGGGCTGTGCGGCGGCGGTCTGCGCCTTTCTCCTTGCCCGGTATTCCCGCGCCTTGATACGGTCATACTCCCGCTGCTTTTCAAGGTTTCGCGCCCGGTACTCCCTTGAATACTGCCGGTGATAGGCGCGGCTCTTTTCCTTTTTGGCTTCTTCGATTTCCTCCCGCATTTGCCGGATTTCCTGCTCGGTCGGCTCTGCAAGCTGCGTTACTTCGTTCTCGAACCTGCCGATATAGTTGAAATATATGCTGATGTGCTGGATTGCGTATCTCGCCCTTTTCTGGTCGCGCTCATGCACTTCAATCCTGCTGATAAACTCGTTGAGAATGGCGGGGGTGAGGTCGGTAAAGGCGGCATGGCGTTCCGTCAGCTTCAAAAACTTCTGCGCCCGTCCTCCCGCGTTCTCATAAGCGGATAGCTGCTCTTGCAGCCCCGCAAGCTCCGTTTTCAGTGTGTAGTATTCTTCCGAATACTTCTGCGACATTTGCTCGTAGCGGTCTTGCGGGATAGTGCCGAGAGCGTTGTCCTCATAGAGCTTATTCAGCACCTTGTCAATCTGTTCAAGGCGTGTCGTGATTTGCGGGATACGTTTCTGCTGTTTCTTGGTCTGGTCGGTCTGCTGCATGGCAAGGTTCTTTTTCACTAAGGCTTCAAACTCTGCCCGGTTGCTGATAGAGTAGTCCTCGATTTTCTTCAGCACTTCCGCGACGGTCTGCATAAGCACGTCAGCGTCAATGATGTGTGGGGAATGGCACTTGGGATTTTTGGCTTTTCCCTTGTGATACTCGCTGCAATAGGCAACGTGCCGCTTGCCGCCGTTTCTGTAATCTATGCGGATGTGCATTTTTGCGCCGCAATCCTTACAGAAAAGCAAGCCCGACAAAGGGTGGATTTCCCCGTCCCCGTTGGGGCGTCTGACGGGCGCGTTTTCCAAAATCCGCTGTGCGGTTTCAAAGTCAGCGCGGTCAATAATCGGCTCATGCACATTTTCGGTTATCTGCCATTGGCTCCGGTCTACATAGTGGTTCCGCTTGTCCCGGAAATGCTTTGTGGTCTTGAAGTTGACTACATCGCCGCAATACTCCTGCCGTGTGAGGATATGGGTCAAGGTGGCTTTGTTCCACTTGTAGCGGTTATCCTCATTGAGCGCCTTGTTTTTACACGTTCCCCGTCCCCGGTCTTTCATGTAGAAAGTGGGGGTAGGGATTTGCTCGCTTTTCAGATATACGGCGATTTGGTTGCGGTTCTTCCCGCCGATAAACAGACGGAAAATAAGGCGCACAACCTCGGCGGCTTCCTCGTTGATTATCCAAAAATCCTTGTTGTCCGGGTCTTTCATATAGCCGTAGGGGGCTTCGGTGGCAATCGGCTTTCCGCTCATACCTTTGGTCTTAATGCCCGTTTTCACTTTCTTGCTGATGTCCTTTGCGTACCACTCCGACATGATGTTGATAAAGGGCGCAAACTCCAATGTGTCGGGCTTCTCGCTGTCAATGCCGTTGTTGACCGCAATAAAGCGCACGTTGTTCCGTCTGAATATCTCCATAGCGTTGCCGACTTGGAGATAGTCGCGCCCCCAGCGGGTTAGGTCTTTCATAATGCAAACGCCGATTTTCCCGTTCTCTACATCGTCCATCATGCGGGAGTAGGCAGAACGGTCAAAAAATCTGCCGCTTTCATCGTCGTCGATGTAGTGCCGGATATTCGTCAACCGCTGCCCTCTGGCGTAGTTCTCCAAAAAGATTTTCTGGTTCTGTATGCTGTTGCTCTCGCCGCCGTCCCTGTCCTCGTCCCCTACGGAAAGACGGGAGTAAAGGGCGGTAATTTTGCTATAATCAGTCATGTGCATAACCTCCTGTGCGTCCATGTAGGTGTCCTTTACACTTAAAATTATGCACTCCATCGGGCAGAGCCGTACTCCGCGCCCTTGCGGTATTTCTTCGCGTTTTTCCCTTTGACATAGACTATCAAGCGGATAATCACCGCACCGACAATGCCGACAAGCAAATCCAACGGGTAAACGCTCGGCAAGGCGTTTTCAAAGGCTGCGGAAAATCCTTGTGTGATATTCAGTATCTTTGCAGAAATATCCGCGCCGGGGGCAAGCCGCACCGCCTGTCCGACTTTATCAAAGAGATAGACAAAGAACACATAGGGGATATTCGGAAGTATCAGCTTTTTGTAGTTGATCTGCTTCATATCTCGCGCCCCCTGTCCATTTTCTTTACCTTGTCGCGGGCGGCGTTAAGCTGCTTCGCCTTGTCCTTTGCAGCGGCAAGGGCTTTGCGGATAGAGGGCTTTTTCTCCCGGTTCAGCTTCTTTGCGGAAAACTCTTGAAACGCTGCGGTCATAACGTCCGCGTCCCGGCCTTTGAAAAACACAAGGTAACGGGTCTGCTCGCCCTTAACCTTTTTTAGCGAAAAATCTATGTTGTATTTCTTCGCCGTACTCTCAAAGGCTTTAATATTGCTGTCGGTGATCTCGATGTTGGAAACACCCGCGTTCTGCTTCATAAGCTGCCGCATGGTCTGTTTCCCATGCGCGGGTTTGCTTTTCTGCTCCAAAAACTTTTGGATTGCTTTCTGTAACGCCTGTTCGGTAAGCCGCGCCGCGCCTTTTCCCACTTTGACGTATAGGGCAATCGTTTTTTGGGTTACTTCCTCCTGCAAGGTATCAACTCCTTTCCCGGTAAAGTGCGGCTATGCTCATTCGCCGCCGTATAAGTCGTGATTGACAAGGGCGGTATAGTAGCTGTCAATGGTACTCGGCGCGTTGAACAGCACCGCTTTTAGATACTGCTTGATGTTGCGCACTTTGGTTGTGTTCTCCCTCATGCAATCCAAAACAAACTCAATATGGCTGCTGTTCAGCTTCAAAAACTTGGATTTCACCAATTCGGCGGGGTAGTCGTCCCCGGCAATACGGATTGTCTTTCGGGCTGTGCAGACGGTTTCCAGCATAAGGTCAACAATCTCGTCCAAACGGTCTTTGTCAATTTTGCAGTTTTGAATGAGATGGTCGTATTCGATATTGTCCTTGATAATCTCCCTGTAAATCTCTACTGCGCTATTGCTTTTCGCTTCCGTTCTTTTCCTTTCCGGCGGCGTAGCCGCTTCGCCATGCGCAAAGGGCAAGGGGTTTAGGGAATGGAAAGGAATGGAATCGGTACTTGATAAATCAGTAATTGATTGTTCTTTACTTAATATATCTTTATTTAATTGCGTTGGATTTTCCAACGTAGGTTTTTCCTGCGTAGGTTTTTCCAACGTTGGATTATCCAATGTTGGATTTTCCAATGTAGGTAAATCCAATATAGGCGGCTGTCCGCCGCTGGTAGCTGCTTCCGGCTCTCGCGGCTGCGGCTGCTCGTATATGACGTAATCTGCGCCCCGCAAGCGTCCCTTTTCGTCGCGCTCCCGGCTGCGCACGATATATCCGGCTTTTTCGAGTTCCTTTACCGCTTCGCGGATTGCGTCGATCTTCTCCCGGTTGATATGGGATAAGCCCGCAAGGGTATAATCCCAATCTTCGGGCAGCGAAAGCATTTGCGACAACAAGCCCTTTGCCTTTAAGGACAATTCCTTGTTTCGCAAGTGGTGGTTGCTCATAACGGTATATCCCGTATTTCGCTCCACTCTGAAAACTGCCATATTTCCTCACTTCCTCTCTTGGTATGCGTGGACAATTAGAAAGCCGTTTTCGGCTGTTTTGGTATTGCAATATGCCCTTTGCCGTTTTCGCGTCTGCAAAGCCGCATGGCACAAGGGCTTTTGCCCGTCTATTTGTCCATGCTGGCGTGCGTTTTCCGCGTCCTTTTGCCGGGGCAATAGGGACACTCTTTGAAAACGCAAAACTCATATTTCCACCCGGGGCGGTAGAAACGGCAAGTGCCGCAATCTTCATCATCTCCGGCACAACCGGATTGATAGCGGTCAAATCCCGGCTTCTGCTGCATGAGCAATTCAAACGCCCGCTGCTTGCCCTTTGTGAAATACATTCCGGCTGCACCTCCTTTCCTGCGGGCATAAAAAAACGGCGTTACTTTCTCCCCCAAAGGGGTTAAGGTAACGCCGTTTGTGTGCGTATTCAGTTTTTAACACATTCCCTGTCTATCCGCTGTCCGCAAAACCATTGATTTTATTAGCTTTTTGCCGCTATCGCTATCACACCTCATTATTCCCTCTTCCAGTCCGCCCGCCAAAATCCCTGCCTGCTCTTTGAGAAATCTTTCATTTTTCAGAAAATACTCTTTCATGGCTTCTTCATAAATGCCTTTGCCCTCTTCCAGGTCATTCCAGGTCTTTTGTTTCTTTTTTTCCAGCTTGCGAAGATCCGGAAAACGCTCTAAGATCACCCGGATCTGGCGGATTTTTTCCTGCGCTTCCTGTTCTCTTGTTCTGCTAAGAGTAAGACGGACCTTGTCGTCTTTTCGCTTTTCCAGCTCTTCTGTCAGGGCAGCTGCCTGCTGCCGGAACTTTTCATAAGTCTGTCTGCCTTCTTCTAACTTCTGTTCTGTCTTACTTTTCCTCTCCGTCTCTTCTTTGCCCTCCCGGTTCTTTTCCTCTCTTATCATCTCCAGCTGACGGATCGATTCTTCCAGCTCTTTTTCCCGTCGGGAGCTTTCCTCAAAAAGGCGGTATACACCCTGTACCTTTTCTGCCTGCCCGCACCGCTCCAGCTGCTTCTTTACTTCCTCCATCCGGTCTTCCTGGGCCTGCAGATCTCTTACTTCTTTCTCTGCCTCCGCGTATCTTTGGAAATTTTCATTTAACTGTTCTGCCTTTGCCAGGTCTTCGTTCAGCTGCTCCAACGCTTCCTGTATCTTTTTTGCTTCTTTTAGAATGCCCTTTTCTCTTCCTGTCCCTTCTTTCAGAATTTCTTTTAAGATCTCCTGTCTGTCCTGCGGCAGAACTGCCTCCCGGATCCGCTCTTTATATTCGCCTTCATCCGGATAAAAAATATGGGAAACCTCCTGTTCCTCCGACTTCTTTGCATCCTGGATCTGCCCGTATAAAGCCCGCGCTTTCTCCCTGAGTTTCCTCTGGATCTGTGCAAATACATCTGTCTGAAAAATGCGGGAAAATATTTCTTTCCGCTCGTCTGATCTGGCATAAAGAAGTTTCAGGAAATCTCCCTGGGCCAGCATAACTGTCTGAGTAAACTGCCCTGCATCCAGTCCGATAATCTCTACGATTTTTCGGTTGACCTCCCCTTTCTTTCCCATAAACTCACTGCCGTCAGGAAGATAAAGGGAAACCTTCGCTTTTTCCACCGTCGTTCCCGGTTTCCCATCCTTTCCTTTTCGTCTGCTTGGCCTTTCATATTCCGGACTTCTCACAATCCGGTAAAGCTGCTCCCGATACCGGAAGGTAAAATCTACAAAAGTAGGCGTATCCAGACCCGCATACTGACTCCTCATCATATTTCCGTCACGTTTTCCCCCGCTGGTCTGATCATAGAGCGCATAAGTAATGGCGTCAAAGACTGTCGTCTTACCTGCCCCGGTATCCCCGCTCACAAGAAAGATTCCGGCTCCTGCCTTCTCAAAATCGATTTCTTCTCTTCCTGCATAAGATCCAAATGCAGACAAAATAAGCTTTACCGGAATCATAATATCTCCTCCTCCAAAATATTTTTCAGTACAGCTTCTTCTCCTGCATCCATGGAGCGTCCCTGCATTTCCTCAAAAAACTGTGCAAACACCTTGAAAGGATCGGACAGATCAAAGGCTTCTTCCTCTTCCCGGATCTGCCGGCGCATTCTTGCATTATCAATCTTTACTTCCAAAAGAAATGGAAATGCCTGTTCCAGCTGTTCTCTTGGCTGATACAGCTCTTTTTCATCTGTCAGGGTCACACTGACATAATCATCCATTCTGCTTTTCCCCTCTTCCTGTCCGGCTCTTTTTAATATTTCTTCCAGTGTTCCCTCTTCCTTTCGTACATCTCTAAGAGGAGAAAGGACTATGGTCTGTATCAGAGGATCCCGGCCTTTTTCCCGAAGCTCTACAAGGGTCAGCACTTTTTCATCCCTGCTCTCTGAGACAGAATATTTCAGCGGCGTACCGCAGTACCATGCATGTTTCTCTCCAATCTTCTGCCGCCTGTGGATATGTCCGAGGGCTGCGTAATCAAATACATCCAGACAGGATACGTCCACCTGTTCCAGCCCGCCCACACTGACTGTTTCGGAATCGCTTCGGATCGGTTCCTGCCCGCCGGAAGTGTAAAACTGATGGCTCACCAGCACATTGCGGACCCCTGGATCGATTTCTTCCCTCTCGATCAGTCCTCTTACAGCGCTGTCGTATGTATCCTTCTCCTCTCCTTCCCCAAAGACTTTCCGCACATAGCCCGGCTTTACAAAAGGAAGAAGATAAAATACGATTTTGCCAAATTCATCTTCAAATTCTACCTGCTTCATTTTCTCTTCCTGATCCATGGGCGGAACCCCTGCAATATAAATCTTCTGCCGGTCAAGAATCTCACTGGCAAATTCCAGCCGTTCTGCCGAATCATGATTCCCGCTCACTATCAGCACGGGAATGGGAGGCTCCAGCGCCGAAAGCTCTGTCAGAAAATGATTAAATACCGTAACCGCCTCCGCTGACGGCACAGATTTATCATAGACATCACCTGCGATCACAACCGCATCCGGTTTCTCTTCCTTTGCCGCCTGTACTACCTGATTTAAAATATGTATCTGATCTTCCTTCATATTGTAATAATGAAAATGTCTGCCGATATGAAGGTCTGACAAATGAAAAAATCTCATATAGTTCCTCCTTTAAACCTTCGTCTTGTCATCTGAATTTTTATCCCGTATAATTGAAAAGCAATACTGCGGCAGCGTAAAAAACATCTGCGCTGACGCTGAAAGAGAGGCTGTATTTATGAAAATTATAAAACAAATCGGTATTATCTTTGCCATTTGCTGGATCAGCACAGTAATCGAAGCACTGCTGCCATTTTCCTTTCCGGCAAGTGTCATTGGAATGATCCTTCTTCTTCTCTGTCTGATTACCGGCGTACTGAAAATACACCATATCCAGGAAAAATCGGATTTTCTTTTGTCTAATATGGCATTTTTCTTTATCCCCGCCGGAGTCAGTATGATCAACTATCTGGATATTCTCGCTCAAAACCTGATCCCGCTGATCGTTATCAGCGTAATATCCACTTTCATCACCTTTGCCGCAACGGCCTACAGCATGAAGCTGGCATTAAAACTTTTAAACAGGAGGAAACAAAAATGAACGATGTGCTTTCATCACCCTTTTTCGGTATTTCCATCAGCATCCTTACATTCTGGATCGGTGAAAAACTGCAGAAAAAGACAGGGAATCCCATCTGCAGTCCTCTGATCATATCCATGGTGCTGATCATCTGCATCCTTCTGCTTTTCGATATTCCCTATGAGGCATATGACGCCGGAGGTCAGATTATCAACATGTTTCTGGCTCCTGCCACAGCATGTCTGGCTGTCTCTATCTATACAAAAATACAGCTTTTAAAAGAAAACTGGCTTCCTATTGTCATCGGATGCGCCTGCGGCTCCTTTGCCTCCATGGGAAGTATCTATCTGATGTGCCGCCTGTGGGGTCTGGATGATAAGATTACCTACGCCCTTATTCCAAAGTCTGTGACAACCCCTATTGCTGTCAGTATTTCCCAGCAGTTTTCCGGCGTGATCCCCGTCACTGTCGTAGCTGTTATTATCACCGGAACTCTTGGAAGTATTCTTGCTCCCTTCTTTATCCGGTTCTTTCATGTCACAGACGCTATGACTGCCGGAGTCAGCATCGGAGCCTGCAGTCATGCGGTGGGAACCTCCAAGGCAATTGAAATCGGAGAAACGGAAGGGGCTATGAGCGGTCTTGCTATCGGCGTATGCGGTATAATGACCGTGCTTTTTTCTTTGTTCCTCTAAATTTACCTGGGTCAGGAGTTCCGCAAGCGGAACTCTTTTTTATTTAATAGAAATTTTCTTTCCCTATTAAGTAAAACGCTCCGCGGGTTACAGTCCTGCAAAAAACAATTCATAAAAATCATCCTCCCCCTCCAGCATGGGAGAATTTTCTCCGCCGCCGTTGGTGCTTCTCTTCATGGAAGCATAGAACTCTTCCCCTGCACAGATCAGCTCCATCTCGTAAATCTCATACCCCAGTTCCCTGCATGTTCTGCAAAATGCGGAAACCGGATCCTTCTCCTTTCTCGTGGCGAGAAGCTTTCTTTTCAGCTGCGGCTCTTTATGTGCACGTCTTTGCAATTCATCTAACATTCCTGCAATGTCTGTCATAAACTCTCCTCCTTCTGTCACCATAAATCCTTTTTCTGCCTCTTTAGGTAAGGAACGGTCTTTCCTTTCCATCGAAAAAACCGGGGATTCCTTACAAAATCCCCGGCTGCATTTTTCCGCTTTGTTTATACACCAAGCATAGCCTTGATCTCTTCTTTTGACTTGGCTCCCACTGACATCTCCGCCTTTTCTCCGTTTTTAAAGACGATCAGTGTGGGAATGGACATAACACGGTACTGTTTTGCCAGTTCCATCTCTTCATCTACATTGACTTTTCCGATCTTTACTCCCTGAAGTTCATCTGCCAGCTCCTCGATGATGGGAAGTACCATCTGGCACGGTCCGCACCAGGTTGCCCAGAAATCCACCAGTACCGGTACGTCGGATTTTAAAACTTCCTGTTCAAAATTGTCCTTTGTGAAATGTAATGCTGCCATATCTATCCTTCCTTTCTGCTGTATGCTCCGCTTAAATTGCGGAAACAGATTTTATATCTTAATTTTATTTTTTTCTTTATTATACACCATCTGAACTTTTTTTCTGTAACCGGGTCACATTTTTTACAGATATTTTATTTTCCCGGCATGGAGTCCTGCGAATCAATGAACCAGCTGCACGTCGGTTCCCATGATCCCTCCCATATCTGTTACATGAGTATATCCCATGTGTCCCATGAGAGCTGCAGACCTTTTGCTGCGGGCGCCGCTTAAGCAGTAAATGTACACATGCGCGTCTTTATCCGGAATGAGCGCATCAATCTTTTTCAGTTCATGCAGCGGAAGATTCAAACTGTTTTCCAGATGCCCTTCCTCGTACTCTTCCGGCGTACGTACATCCAGAAAAATGCTCCCCTCCTTTTCTTTTGCTTCTTTTATATATTCCTGTATAGATTTCTCCGGTGCTTTTGTAAACAGTTTCATCTTGTATCCTCCTCTTTCTTTTCTGTGGATAGTATATCCTGTTTTGCAGGTCTTTTCCGTGACTTTGTCACAAATCCAGTGCCAAATGTCTCCTATACACACCGGAAATAGAGGCTGACCTTTCCTCCTCTTCCCTCTTCGTTTTCCAATTGGAGGAATCCTTTGTATTCTTTCATAATTTCGGAAGCAATGTAAAGTCCCATGCCGTAATGATCTTTCCGGGTTCTGCTCTTATCGGCCTGATAAAACTGTTCCGTAGCATGAGCAAGGCCTTCTTTTGTAAATCCCGGTCCGTCGTCAGTCACAGTGACTGCAAGAAATTCTCCGCTCTCCTTTATCTCAATGAGCAGTTCCCCTCCTCGAGGAGAAAAATCCACTCCGTTAGATACAATATTCCAGAGTGCCCGGCTGCACTCTTCTTTTCTCCCATATATCATCTTATCTGTATCCGCAGCCCTGCAGCAGATCTGCAGTTTTTTCGTTCTTCCCAGGGCCTGTGCCCTCTCGCAGATCTCCTGTATCCAGAAAGAAGCCGGGAAGTTTTTCTGCTCTTCCTTCTTCTCTTCCTGTCCGTCTTTGGATCCTCTGTTTGGCTCACCGTCAAATTGTCGGATCGTTCTTTGCAGAATCTGCAAATATCTTTCAATCTCCCTGACATTGTCCAGAATTTCCTGATCCCACTCTCTTTTTTCTTCCTCTGTTTCTTCTTCCAGCAAAAGCTCTGTATTTCCCCGGATAATCGTAAGGGGCGTTTTGATATCATGGGCAAGGGAAGCAATCTGATCCTCCTTCTGTCTCTTGATATCCCACTGTTCCTTCAAAGACTTCTGAAGCGCCTCCTTCATCTGATAAAGGGCCCCAAGTACATGATCGACTTCCTGAATATCCGAGTATTCCCGCTCAAAATCCAGATCTTCTCTCTCTACCCGCTCCGCTGTTTCTTTCAATACATTCAGCCTTTTCTGAAGATATTTTCCCTGCCTTTTCGCCAGCGCCACTGCCGTCCCAAAAAACATAAGGAAATAGGCGCCGACAAATAAAAGTTCTGCATTTGGAAAGACGGAACGAAGGAACGGATTAGAGAATTTGGCTATCACCTGATACTCCACAAGGGCAGTCAGCCCGTTTTCTTTCTCGATCACCTTCCAATAGGAACCATAGATCAGAGCCGGGGATGACTGCATCTGACTTTTCCACAGTCCTTCCTGCTCCTCCTTAGAGAGATTTCCATAAACATAGGTCCCGTCTTTTTCAAAAACGCCATATCTGCATGTGTCAGGCAAAAGCTTTTCTTCCACTTGGCCCCCTGACCTGATCTCCCCTTCTGCTCTTGTAATTTTATCCAGCTCATAGCTTGGCAGGCGTACCACCCCTGCACGGACCGTAACCATATAGACGACCGCTGTAAGTCCTGCCAGTCCGATCGCAAGGATCCCAAAGCGGAACAAAAAGGAAATAAACATAGCATACAATCTTTTTTTCTTTCTTTTTATCCTTTCCATCTGTATCCGATCCCCCATACTGTTTCTATCGGTTCCAGGCCTGTCATCCGAAATTTTGCCCTGATATTTTTCACATGCTCTGTGATGGCGGAGCTGTCCGCCTCCCCGTCAAATCCAAAGACATACTCATAAATCCTTTCTCTTGAAAATACCTGTCCCTTGTGAAGGGCCAGATATTCACAGATTTCATATTCGCTTTTTGTAAGAAAAATCTCCTGCTCTTTGCAAAGCAGCCTCTTTTCTTTGAGATAAAACTTTGTCTCTCCGATCGCCACTGCGTGATGCTTCTGTCTGTTTTCCCTTCGGATATGCGCCTCTACTCTTGCTCTTAACTCTCCGATCCCAAAGGGTTTGCGGATGTAATCGTCCGCTCCCAGACCAAGTCCCGTCATAACGTCCTCCTCCCCTGTCCGGGCAGTGAGAAAGAGGATCGGACAGTCCGCCTTCTCCCGGATCTTTCTTAGAAGTTCAAAACCATCCATCCCCGGCATCATGACATCCAGGAGAATAAGGTCGTAATTCCCCGGGCTGCTTAAGTCTGCCTTTAACGGATCAGAAAGAGTATCCACCTCATATCCTTCCCGCTCCAGCGCGCGCCGGATCACCTTTAAGATCCCCTCCTCATCGTCAATAGCCAAAACCTTTACTGTCATTCCTTTTTTCTCCCTTCAAAAAATGTAACCCACAGAAGAATGGCCGTTCCAAGGCCAACAAAAATAATCGTACAGATCAAAAGCAAATGCTGCCATGGACTGCTTTTCAGAATAGAAATGGCTCCTGTATCCCCTGCAAAAGTCAATGCCAGCATAAAATCACACCATTTTTCACTCCATGCGTGGGGAAAGAACATCCAGCGCCCTTGGCCGAGTCCTGTCATCATAAGGAAAGCAGCGATCGTTCCTACAACACCGACACTGACAGAGGCCGCGTTTCCAAACTGAAATCCAAGAAACAGATGCAGAAGATAGACGATCCCCTGTCCCGCCCACATGACAAGGGCAACTGCCAGGTAACTTGAAAGGGAACAGACATCCCCCTCCGGAAAGAGGCGGTATACCAGGCCAAATCCAAGCACTGCCACCAGGGAAGAAAAAAGGGCGCCTGCCATCAGGACTGTCCATTTTGCCAAAAGTCCCACCGGCCTTGGGCAGGGCAGACACAGAAAGTTCTGATATCCGCTCTGCAGCTCCATTTCCGCCGCCTGCCCGCATATGATCCCGGCAAGGAAAGGAAAGACTCCGGAGAGCACTTCCAGATACATCTGGACCTCACTTCTTGCATTCCATCCGGCAAAAAAATCATAGAGCAGAAAAACCGCCGCCCCTAAAACCGGCAGAATCACATGAATCCAGAAAACCGGCGTATGGGCAAGTTTCTTCCATTCTGCCTTTAAAAGGCCCGCAAACATTCTCACAGCGCTTCCGCCCCCTTTCTGTCATACCAGACTCTTGTTGCAGCCCACAGGATAACAAAAAGCGCAAGGCAGATGAAACTTCCAATAAACAGGCTGGCCGGATCCGTAATCCCCGGAATATAGCCTGTATTTCCCGGATGTGCCGTAAGACCGTTTGGCAGGATTCCGATAACCGGACACATGATCCTTGGAAGAATCCCCCATGGATTCAGCATCCAAAGGCCGGTGACAGCCGTGAGGCATCCTGATGTGTTCAGCGCCATATTGACTGCCAGCGTTGGAAGCATTCCTATCTTCCGATCCATCCAAAGGCAGAGGGGGATCTGCCACAGGCTGGCAAGAATCATCACTAAAGCCGCAAGGACATTCTGCCCCGCCGACACATAGATAACCTGTTCCTGCTGCAAAAGAGGCATCACAATATTTCCCAGCAAAAATGAACAGGATACCAGCAGCACATTGGCGGCGGCCACATACTTTACAGCATTAAGGGTCTTGGCGTCCCACGCCTTCTTTAAATCTTCTGCTGTTAAAAGCACCGCCTGGTTCCTGATCTTCTTCTCTTTCTCCTGGGACATACAGCAGTAAAGCGTCAGAAATCCAGGCAAAATCCCGATATACCACCAGTTATAACTGTCGACCGTTCCATAGTTGGCCGCCAGCCCATAAGCCATCAGAAGCGTCAGACAGGGAAACAAGATCCAGAGCTTCCCGGACAGACTGTGGCGGTATTTTAGTTTTTCCGCACGATACAGAAGGAAGACCTGTTCCATTATGCCTCGCCTCCTTCCATCAGCTGGCTGCCTGTTTCCATCCCCTGGCCGCCTGCCGCCACTTTCATAAACAGCTTTTCCAGCTGGTCTTTTCCCGGCATGCCGCCCTGATATTTCAGCATCCCTTCTGACAGGATCCCAATATAGTCTGCCGTCTTGTTTACTTCATCCAGAATATGGCTGGACACCAGCACCGTGATCCCCTTCTTTGTAAATCCCCGGAGCATTTCCCGAAGCTTTTGTATGCCGATGGGGTCCAGACCGTTTGTGGGTTCATCCAGGATCAAAAGCTTCGGATGATTCAAAAGCGCTGCCGCGATTCCAAGCCTTTGCTTCATTCCCAGGGAAAACTGCCCTGCTTTCTTTCTTCCTGTATTTTGAATTTCCGCGATCTCCAGAGCTTCTTCTATGCGCTCTTCGGATATACCAAAAGCAGCAGCTCTTACACTCAGATTCTCTCTGGCCGTCAGATTGGGATAAACTGGCGGCGTCTCAATCAGCGCTCCGATCTCTTTTATGCTTCCCCTCGTCCACTTCTTCTGACAAAATCTAACTTCTCCCGAATCCGGTCTTATCATGCCGGAAATAACCTTTAACAAAGTAGACTTCCCGGCACCGTTTGGTCCCAGAAGCCCATAGACACACCCCTGGGGAATCTGGATCGAAACACGGTCAAGCGCCTTTTCCTGTCCTCTCAAATATGTCTTTGTCAACGATTTCGTTTCTAAAATAACCGTTTCCATATAAAATCCTCCTTATCGCTAAACACTGTTTTGTTTTCTTTTACAGTGTAAGCCATAAGTATAAGGATTTTATAAGGACAGCATCTCATACCAGCTTTTTGTATCTTCCTCCTCATTTCCGGCAACAAAAATTTTCTCATCTTTTAACTGGATCTCCAAAACAGGGCCGCTCTCTTTGTCAAGAAACAGCATGCATTTTCCTGTCTCCTTCCCCTTAAAGTGACCGATATCATAATCTTCCGTACTGCCGCCGTTTGTCCGGATGAACTTGTCCTCCGGCATCCTGTCAAGCAATGTGACTTCCACAATCTCTTCCTTTGTAAATTCACACTCATATCCTGCAGCCTCTACCAGAAAAGTATCTCCCGTCTGCTCAAAATGTATGTCAACATTTTCAAATCGGAGGATAATGACAATCACCCAGATAACAAGCGCCGCAGTAAGCACACCAGTTACTCCCATAATGATCCGGGCTGCCGGCCGGCCGTAATTAAGGGACATGTTCATGCTGTTCAGACGATCCTGGATAAGCAGATGGGGATCTTGGGGATTATTGTACCAGCCTTTCCTCCAGTATTCGTCATCATCCACACTGTAGGGCTCCGTCACTGCCGAAAGGATCCTTTTTCGTTTTTGGATTCCCCACATAACCGGAACGAGAAGTCCGGCCGCCGCAGCTGCTGTCAAAAATCCATAGGCAGTATAAACGCCCGGATCCACCCAGTCTTTTCCCCTACTCTCAAAAGCCAGAAACAGCCATGCCGATCCGTTGATCCAGGATGCCGTCACAAGTCCGATGGTCCAGGAGCGCCCAAAAAGTCTGTTTGCCGCCAGGTTGATGTCCGTATTGCCGCTGCAGACATCATCCTTCCTTCTCTGGATACCGATATGAAACAGCAGAAACAGGCCAGAGATTCCAAGGGTGGAGAAAAACAAAATCCGGTCTCCGAAAAATTCCGGTCCGCCTCCCCAGATTTCGCTGTACCAAAATCCTGACAGTACAAGCAGAAACAAAATCGGGAAATGCCACTTAAGGCTCCATGGCCTTTTATCCGCAAAATCGGACACTTCCGTATCCATGGGCACAACCTTTTTGCTCCTTTCGTCGATCCACTGATGTTCCATCTTCATCTGATACATTTTTCTGTGGGGAAAGATGACAAGACACCAAAGCCCGCACATATACTCTGCCATCCATATTACATAGACCACCAGAAAAACAGTGATATCAAAGAAACACAGGAAATTGATCAAAATACTGACGATCAGATTCCCCCTGTTAAAAATCTTCCATTCTCTCTTACTTTTGGTGCAAAGCTTCCTGACTTCTTCCTGCTCCAGCGCATATGCCGGAATGTGGACACCCATGAGCATTCCATCCTCATACCGGTCCCGCTTCCCATAGGAATACTGGCAGATCAATACAACAAAAAGATTTGTGATCAGAAAAATAAAAAACAAAGCTACTTCCATTTTTCTTCCCTCTCTTCCACCAGAATTATTACAGACAATTTCTACGCAAAAAAGTATTGTCTATATTTATATATACACTAATACAAACAATACTTTTCTGCAATACTTTTATTCTGTTTGACCTGCGGAACCCTGGCTTGCAAAAAACGCCACTGTTATCCCAGCTTCACCCAGCGGAAATCATGCCCTCCTACGAGGATCTGATCCATCTCCACTGCGCTGCCGCTGATCATATCCTTTCCGCTTTCTTCCGGATAGACGGACACTGTTCTTGGCTCTTTTGCAAAGTTAAATACGCCGATCATTTTTGTCCCGGCCTTTTCCCTCACCACACAGATGATTCCCTGCTGCCAGGTCTCATAGGTATAAACTTTTGCATCTGCATCGAATACCTTTTCCTGCTTCCTCAGTTTTTCCAGGTAGCCCAGGGACTGGAAAATCTGTCCCTCCACAGTTCCTTTATTTTTCCGCTTCTTCGCAAAATCCCAGCGGAAAACTCCTCTGTGGATATAGCGGGAATCTGCACATTTATCCGGATCTTCCTTGTAAGTATAGTCGTTTACCTGCCCGATCTCATCTCCGCTGTAAAGCATAGGGATCCCCGACTGCATCAGCATATATGCATGAAGCATAATATCAAGCCGGATGGCTGCCTCCATTTTCTCTTCATCCTGTTCAAATCCGGCGCTCTCAATACCGCACATGGAAGCAGTCGTACCGCAGAACCTGGCATCCTGGGTCACCGGATCGTCATTGTAAAGTTCTCCCCTGCTGACGCTGCCCGGAAACTTACCTGTATAATAATCATTGAGATATCTCTTATGGGGAATTTCTTCCATCCCCTGTCCTTTCAGGAAATCAAAGTCAAGGCCCCATCCGATATCATCATGACAGCGAAGATAATTAAGGAAAGTATACTCTCCGGGAAGCGCACACACCGTATCCAGCTGTTTCTTCAAAAGAGAGGTATCCTGCGCTGCCAGAGAATGCCAGATTGTCGCCATAGTTGTTACGTTGTAGAGCATATGGCACTCCGGTTTTTCTACCGTACCAAAATAAGGCGCCACCTTTTCCGGCTCCATGACCACCTCACCCAGAAGAATGGTCGCCGGACATACAATCTCTCCTATCATACGCATCATGCGTACAATGGTATGCACCTGTTTCAGATTCCGGCATGGCGTTCCCATTTCCTTCCATATATATGGAACGGCATCAATACGGATAATGTCCATTCCGATATTAGCAAAATAAAGGAAGTTGTACATCATCTCATTGAATACCCTTGGATTTCCGTAATTCAGATCCCACTGGTAAGGATAAAAAGTTGTCATCACATAATGATCCAGCTCCGGCAGATAAGTAAAGTTCCCGGGGGCTGTGGTGGGAAAGACCTGGGGCACTGTCTGTTCGTACCTCTCGGGAATGACCGGATTGTCGAAGAAAAAGTAGCGGCTCATATATTCACCTTCACCTTTTCTTGCCTTTACCGCCCACTCATGATCTTCGGAAGTATGGTTCATGACAAAGTCCATGCAGACATTCATACCCTTTTCGTGGCACTTCTTTGTCAAAGTCTCCAGATCTTCCATGGTTCCAAGATCCTCTCTTACCTTACGGAAGTCCTTTACCGCATAACCTCCGTCAGATTTTCCTTTTGTTACATCTAAAAACGGCATCAGATGAATACAGTTTACATTGCAGTCCTGAATATAATCCAGCTTCTTTTCCACACCGCGGATGGTCCCTGCAAAGTTATCGATATAGAGCATCATCCCCAGCATTTCTTTTTTCCTGAACCATTCAGGATCTGTCTCTTTTTCCCTGTCTCTTGTTTTCAGGGCATTGCTTCTTTCCTCATAAAACTGCTGCATGCGGCTGCACAGTTCAAAAAACATGTCGTCATTTCCGTACAGCTCCATATACAGCCATTTCAGTTCATCGTGATGTTTCTTCAGCCTTTTTTCAAAATCCGACTCTTTTACCATGCTATTTCCTCCTTCCTTGCGCATTACTCCTGGATAAAATGAATCTGATATGCCAGATACTCTCCGCTTTCCACAGGAAGAGGATATCCGGCCTCCATAAGCGCACCTCCGCTGTAGCATTTTCCAGTTTTTTCCTCTCTATAAAACGCCTCCGGATCCAGCCCTCTCATTCTGATATAATTTACAGTCATATTTCCATGCACCTTCAGCATGACCGCATTTAGAAGGGCTTCTCTCTTATCTTCCGACACAAACGCCCAGGCTGCTGTTTCATCCTTCGCCGGATTGGAAAGCCGGTAGTAATCCCCTGTCTGTATCAGCTTTCCATATGCATGATAGGTTCTAACCTGCTCTTTTACTTCTTCTTTTTCTGCTTCTGTCAATGTGCCGGGATCCAGCTCATAGCCGAAGGTTCCCGCCATAGCAGTTACGCCTCTGGTATGAAGAGATACCGTTCTTCCTGTCTGGTGGTTCGGACACGCCGACACATGGGATCCCACAGCAGAAACAGGATAAATAAAAGAAGTTCCGTACTGTATTTCTGTCCGGTCAACAGCGTCTGTATTGTCACTGCACCAGATCTGCGGCGTATAATACAGCATTCCTGCATCAAATCTTCCGCCGCCGCCGCTGCATCCTTCAATAAGGATGTCCGGATACCGGTTCATCAGTTTTTCCAGAAATTCATACACGCCCAACACATAATTGTAAAGAACCATCCCCTGTTCCCTGGCGGCTATAGAGTAAACATCTGAAATGCTCCGGTTCATATCCCACTTAATATACTCTACATTTGCATGATCCAGCACTTTGCTGATCTGTTCAAAAACTTCATCACGGACTTCTTTTCTGGAAAAATCCAGTACCAGCTGGTTTCTCGCACGTACCGGGGAACGTCCCGGGATCTGAAATACCCAGTCCGGATGACTGCGGTAAAGATCACTGTCTTCCGATATCATCTCCGGTTCGATCCAGAGGCCGAACTTCAGTCCCTTTTCGTTTACTTTCCGGGCCAGCTCTCCCAGAGAACATCCAAGTTTCTCCTCGTTCACATACCAGTCGCCCAGCCCGCTGTTATCGTCATCTCTCTTTCCGAACCAGCCATCATCCAGCACGACCATTTCTATCCCAAGCTTAGCAGCCTCATCAGCAAGCTTAAGGATTGTTTCTCCTGTAAAATCGAAATATGCCGCTTCCCAGCTGTTAATGAGTACCGGTCTTACCTCATCCCGATATTTTCCCCGGCACAGGTGACGCCGGAAGCATCTGTGATAATTGTGGGAAAGTTTTTCCAGTCCTTTTGCAGAATAAGTGAGCACTGTCTCCGGGACAACAAGAGTTTCCCCTTCTTCCAGGGGATAGCAGAAGCTTCCGCTCTCCATTCCCATGACAGCTCTTGTCTGGTTAAACTGATCTTTCTCAGCCTCTGCCTGAAATCCCCCACTGTACACAAACACCATTCCATAACAGCTTCCGGATTCTTCTGTGGCATTTTCCTCTGCAAAGATCACTGCCGGATTGTACTGATGACTGGATGTTCCACGTCGGCTTCCGATCATCTGGGATCCGTGAGCTACCGGAACTCTCTGAAAATTCCGTTCCATGGCATGTCTTCCATAGAAGCTGATCATATCATAATTTCCATAGAGGAAATCCAAAACTGCAGAAGCCGCCTTTCTGACATATATTTTCTGTGATCCGGCATTTTCGATCCGGACGCTCCTTGTAATAATATCGTCTTCCGGAAGGACGCCGTAAAGCAGCACTGCCTGCACCTTAGTCACAGGATCCTCCAGGTAAATTTCCAGGGTCTGCGCCTCCTTTTCTTTTGCATAGACTGCCGGCAGTCCGGGAAGAGCATATTTCCCATCCACAATTTTGTGTTCCTTATATCGAAGATCGCAGCTGTATGCCCCGTTCTCATTCTGGACTACCAGAGCACTGCTTCTGTAATCACCGTTTCCCATACACGGGTACTCCTGGGGCAGCGCATCCATAGAATAAGTCCTGTCAAGTCCGGTATCGTAGGGATTACCGGAAAATCCGCGGTCTGCAAAAGTCAAAAGATAATCCATCTCTCCCTGTATTTTCTTTCCGTAATACAGATGGATCAAAAATCCATAGCAGTCCACCTTAAACTGATAAGTTGTCTGTTTTGTGTGAAGTGTAAATATTTTTTTCTCTTCCTGAAAAATAATTGCCATTTAGTCGTTCTCCTTTTAAGTTTCATAAATTTCGGCCGTTAAAACTCAATCAGCCCCGCCTTAAAGGCTAAGGCGGGGTTTTCATTTTCATATCAAATTCTATTTTACAGCTCCATTGACTACACCGTTTATAATCTGTTTCTGGCAGATAATGTAGAAAATAAGGATCGGTATCAATGCCAGAAGGTACGAAGCAAACGCCAGGTTGTAGTTTGTACCGAACTGTGTCTGGAAATTAAGCTGTGCCAGCGGCAGCGTATTCTGCCCTGTACCTGACATAATAACAAGAGGTGTCATAACGTCATTCCATACGGCCAGCGCTGTGATGATGGCAACTGTCGCATGCATAGGCTTCATGATCGGGAAGATAACCTTCCAGTAAGTCCGCCATGTATTTGCGCCGTCCACTCTTGCCGCCTCTTCAAGTGCGATCGGGATATTGACAAGGTAACCGGAATACAACAGCACATTCATCGGCATATAGAATACCACATACAAAATGATAACGCCAGCCCAGTTTGCAAGTCCCAGCTCCGCCGTCTGTTTTGCCAGGGGCATCATCAGGATTGCAAAAGGAACAAACATACCGCTTACAATAAACAGATATACAAATTTATAGAATTTGCTGTGTCCGCGGTTCCGTCCGATGGCATATCCCAGCATGGAGTGGAGTACAATGGAAAGCACCACTGTCACTACTGTGATCAGAACACTGTTTCCAAGCGATCTCCAGAAATCTGTAACTTCCATAGCCTGGGCAAAATTGGAAAGACTCCATTCAGAAGGAAGAGACAGGATTCCGGAAATGCTGTTTGTCATCTCTGACGGCTGTTTAAACGCGATCACAATCGCCATATACAACGGAAAAGCAATTGTGCTAAGCCCCATGATCAAAAGGACCATAACCGGCCAGTTTGTTTTTACTTTATCTATTTTTTTACTCATTATAACTGCTCCTCCTTCCTGCTGGAGATGCTCATCTGTGCTGCAGAAATTGCTACGATCACAATGAAGAAGATAACAGCGTTAGCGCTCTGATAACCGAAGCTTCCGCCCTTCATACCATTGTTGTAGATCAGGAAAGAAATGGATTCCGTACTCTGTGCAGGTCCTCCCTGTGTCATAGCCATAACCTGATCAAATACCATGAGGAAGTTCTTTACACACAAAACCATATTGATGGTAAAGAAGGGAATGATCAGAGGGAAAGTCAGATGTCTGAATTTTTTCCATCCTGTTGCTCCGTCCAGAGAGCCTGCTTCATACACATCCTCCGGAACGGTCTGAAGACCGGAAATATAGATGATCGTATTCATGGCAATATTCTGCCAGCAGCATACGATCATAATCGCGATCCATGCAGTATTTTCATTAGAAAGCATACTGGAGCTCAACGCTTCGCTTCCTATCATTTCTCCCACTGCCGGAAGAATGTATGTGAACAGATACTGGAACACATAACCTACTACCAGTGCGCCAAGTACATTGGGCAGGAAATATGCCGCACGGAAAAATCCTTTGGCGCGGATCTTACTGTTCAGTCCCAGGGCAAGGATCAGGCTGATCACATTCGTTACGATTGTTGCGCAGATCGCCAGCTTGAATGTAAACAGATAGGATCCTCCCGCGCGGGGATCTGTGAACAGATCCATGTAATTCCTAAGGCCGACCCAATCATAAGTTCCAAAGCCTTTAAAGTTGGTAAAACTGTAAATAACACCCCGAATCAAAGGTATCGTATTGAAGCAGACAAACAATGCCAGGATCGGTATCGTTATTAACAGGAAGGTACGTTTTCTTTCATTTTTCATTCTATCCCCACTCCTTTCCTATTCCGCGCTTCCGTTCTCTTCTTCGTATGCCTGAACCTCACGGATGATATCGCGGTTGTAACGCTGCCAGTCTTTGTCAAACCTTGCAAGGAATGCATCTGTATCCTTGTCGATCACATAGGTCTGCAGGATAGCATCTGCAGCCATCTCTGACGGATAGTAATGATCCTGGTAGTCTGTCATGTTGCCGGACTCGATATACTCTGTCATGCCGTCCACATAGGGAGCCAGCTCAAATTCTCCTTCTTTACATGGAATTGCATTCTGGTCGTCAATATAGGCCTGAATATTCTCGTCTTCAAGGAGGAAATCAAGCACCTCATATGCGGCCTCCTTGTTTTCGCAGGCAGCCGTTACGCAAAAGCCAAGGTCAATACCGGAGTTTAATGTATTGCCATCTGCCTCATCATTTGCCGGCATAACAAAGGAGTCAATATTCATATCCGGATTTACGGAAAGGATCTGAGGCACTGCATAGCTTCCGATAGGATACATTGCAGATTCCCCTCTTGCAAATGCCGTACATGCATCATTGTAGCCGTATGCGATTGGATCGTCCGGGCCGTATTCCATCAGCTGGATATACTTTTCTGCCGCTTCTTTATATCCTTCTGTAAAGGTTGCCTCTCCTCTGTTTACCTGTTTGCACAGATCAGCAGGTGCCAGATCTACTGCGATTCCATTCCATGGCGCCAGACAGGTCCACGTGTCACGGAATCCAAAATAGAACGGCAGGATTCCTTCTGCCTGAATCTCCTCGCACAGGCTCATCAGCTCATCCCATGTTGTAGGAATTTCCCAGCCATGTTCCTCAAACATATCTCTGTTATACAAAATACCGGCCGCATTAGCCATGTAAGGTACAATGTAGGTCCCGTCAGTTGGGACGATCTCCAGCGCCTCTGCTATGTCCACATAGGAATCTTTGATATTTTCCATCCCCTCATATTCGGACACATCCGCAAGGATCTCCGCGTCTACATAATAAGAATAGTTGATATCGCCGCCGATGCCGATAATATCCGGATAGTCTTCGCGGATAAACCTCGTTCTCATGATCGTAGATGCATCATTCGGCGAGTCAATGGTCAGATGGATATCATCATGAGTTGCATTGAACTGCTCTTCCACCTGATCAAAATAGGTAGCTGCCTCCGGCTTGTACTGCAGAATTTCAATTTCTGTTTTCCCACTGGAATCACTGCTGCCTGAACATCCCTGCAGAACCAATCCGCCTGCCATGGCAACTACCAGAAAGGCGCTGACGCATCTTGTCCTTTTTCCTCTCATTTTCATATCTCCTTTCTGATTTTTTCTTGCTTTTCCCTTAGTAATATCATTTTAACATATCAATATGCGTCCATAAATATCAGTATTTTTTTTATTTCATGCCTTTATGCTTGTTTTTATGCTATATATTGATATCACCAAGCATTTTGATATATAATAAAAAAAAGTACTGCACAGGCGAAACTTTCATCAGGAGGGAGACCATGAGCAACGTTTTATTTTCTATTTTCCCCAGCGAAAACTTTATCGACCTGGGCCTTTACCAATATGGCTGGGAACAATGCGATCCCGCTCATTCTTTCGGCCCTGCCGCCCGTACCCACTATCTTTTTCACTACGTTATTTCGGGTACCGGAACGCTGATCGCTCAAAATTCAAAAAAAGAATCTATAGAATATCATATAAAAAGCGGACAGGGCTTTATGATCTTCCCCCATCAGATCTGCACTTATACCGCTGATCCGGATCTGCCCTGGGAATACACCTGGATCGAATTTGACGGACTGAAAGCCAAAGAAATCATGGAAATGGCCGGAATATCCCAGGATTCTCCCGTCTATAAACCGAGATATAAAGATATTTCTCAGCAGATGGTAAATGAAATGCTCTATATTACCCGGCATTCCCAGGAATCCCCATTTCATCTTATCGGACATTTATTTCTGTTTCTGGATTACCTGACCCGCTCTCACGCCTCCCCGCTTGTAAAGCAGGGAAATCGAATGAGAGACTTCTATATTAAAGAGGCTTTAAGTTTTATTGAACAGAATTTCCAAAATGATATTTCTGTGGAAGACATCGCCGCATTCTGCGGGCTGAACCGCAGCTATTTCGGAAAAATCTTTCATGATACTGTCGGAAAATCTCCCCAGGAATTTTTGATCTCCTATCGCATGTCCAAGGCCGGCGAGCTTTTGAAACTCACCTCCCTGTCTATCGGAGACATCGGAAATGCCGTCGGGTACCCGAATCAGCTTCACTTCTCAAGAGCATTTAAAAATACCTATGGAGTTTCTCCAAGAGCATGGAGATATGAACAGCAGGGCGAGGAAAATTAAATTTCTCCGCCCCGTTTTTCTTTTCCTGTTTCCTTTTAATCCACCGCCTTGAGGATAAACAGACTGGAATCAAAATCATAGGTCTTGTCTTCCTCCACGGAGGTTTCTCCGGAAGCGCCGTCTGTAGTTACAAGTCCGGCATACATCAGTTCATCTCCATAATAGGTCCCCTGACACTTCTTGCGGATTCTTTGTTTTGTAACTTCATAGCCGGTTCCTTCCTCCAGCCCCTTAAGACGCAGTCTTCCAAACGGCAGATTTGCTCCGCTCAGCACACGATACCATCCCACAATTGCTTCTTTCTTATCATCGCTGACCACCATCCAGGCAGTCACATTGTGTTCAAAAGGACTGGACAAACGGTAAAATGTTCCGAACTGCAAAAGATGCCGGTACTGTTTCATAAAGGCGATCTGCTCTTTTACTTCCTCCTGCTCCTTCTCTGTCAATGTGTTTAAATCAAGTTCATATCCAAACGTGCCGAAACAGGCCACATTCGCCCTTGTATGAAGAGGAGTGTTTCTGCCCGTCTGATGGTTCGGCGCTGTCGAAACATGGCTTCCCATGCTGCTTACCGGATAGCAGTAAGAAGTTCCATACTGTATTTTCAATCGTTCCGCTGCATCCGTATCATCACTGGTCCACGCCTGGGGCGCGTAGTAAAGCATCCCCGGATCAAACCTGGCGCCGCCGCTTGCGCAGGACTCAAATAAGATGTGCGGGAATTTGGAAGTCAGCCTTTCATAGAGATCATATACTCCAAGGATATAACGGTGAAACACTTCTCCTTGTCTGTCCGGCGGAAGAGCTGATGACCAGCATTCTGTAATGCTCCGGTTCATATCCCATTTTATATAGGAAACTTTTGCACCGGACAGAATCTTATCCATCATTTCATAAATGCAGTCCACCACTTCTTTTCTGGAAAAATCCAACACATACTGGTAGCGCCCGTGGCAGGATTTCCGTCCCGGAGCCTGAAGGATCCAGTCCGGATGGGCACGGAAAAGGTCGGAATCCTTGTTTACCATTTCCGGCTCAAACCACAATCCGAACTTCATTCCCATGTCCTCTATCTTCTGTGCAAGTCCCCGGATCCCTTCCGGCAGCCGGTCTGTATTGGCGACCCAGTCTCCAAGCCCGGCATGTTCGCTGCACCGGCCCCCGAACCATCCGTCGTCAAGAACAAAGAGTTCTACCCCTGTTTCCTTTGCCTTTGCGGCAATCTCCAGGATCCGCTCCTCGTCAAAATCAAAATATGTCGCCTCCCAGTTGTTGATCAGGATCGGTCGAACCCTGTCTCTCCAGTATCCCCTGGCCAGTCTCTTCTGATAAAGCCGGTGATAGATCTGGCTTAAATGGTTCAGTCCCTGATCTGTATAGACCATAACCGCCTCCGGGGTTTGGAATGTCTCGCCCGGTTCCAGCTTCCAGTCAAATCCTTCCGGATGGATTCCCAGAAGAACCCTTGTAGTATCATGGGTATCCACCTCGGCCTGAGCCAGGAAATTACCGCTGTACACAAGGCTGAAACCGATTGCCTCCCCCTGAAATTCATCCGCCGACGGACGCTTCAGAATGACAAAAGGATTGTGCTCGTGAGAGGAATGTCCCCTAAGGCTCCCAACAGACTGGATCCCATATTCCAGATGTCTTGTCCGCAAATGTCTCTCTCTTGCCCACGCTCCCGAAAACTGCATCCACTCATAGTCATGATCCGGCAGATCCATGCAAAGGCTCATAGCGGTTGCCAGGTGAAGAGCCTGATTTCCATTGTTGGCAAAAGAAACACTCCTTGCAATCATTCCCTCCGCCGCAAATATGGTGTACATCAGCCGTACCTTCAGCCCCGTAACTTTATCCCCAAGGCAAAGAATCAATGTTTCTGCCTCTTTTTCATTTTCCGTATAAATTGCCGGAAGCCCCGGAAGAGACGGCTTTCCTTCCTGAACCTCATAGCCTTCATAGCACAGATCCAAGATCCTGCTGCCGTTTTCCTGCAAAACGTCTACCGCAGGCATGCGGTAATCCCCGCTCCCATAGACTCCGTATTCCTGTTTCAGATGTTCCAGTGAAAAATCTTTACTCTCTTCAAAAATACAGGATGCCATCGGACGGGACATTCTCTCCAGCAAATAAGAAAAGTCCTCTCTGTGGTGGATCCTTTTCCCAAAATACAGCTGTCCTATGTGACCGTTTGGCAAGACAGACATAAGATAGCTGATCTGGTTATTATACAGGTGAAATGTTTTATTTTTTTCATTAACAATTATACTCATCTTCTTCTCCTCCAATGCTGGCGTCGGTGTACCCTCGTACACTGACGCTACTCCAATTATATATAAAACCGTAACCGGCGCCTAGGAGCATTCGTTAGAAAAACGAGTCAAAATGTTAGATCAATTTCTTCTTTCCTCTTTGTTTCCTGCCAGGCCGTATTCTCCTTCCTGTATGCAGACGGAGTGATCCCCATTTTTGCCTTGAATATCTTGGAAAATCCCAGCGCATCCTGATAGCCGCAGGACATGGCAACTGTCTCAACTGACAGATCTGTAAGCTGCAGAAGCTCTGCTGCCCGGGTAAGACGGAAATTTGTAAGATATTCTTTGGGCGATAACTGCAGATTATCCTGGAAAAGCGTGTAAAGGTAGCTTCGGTTCACCCCCACATAATCGGCAATATCTTTTACTCTGACAGGATCCGCATAATTATTCTGGATAAATTCCACCGCCTTGCGGACATAAAGGTTGCCATCCTTTTCCCCGGCATTTCCCGCGATTTCCATATTTTCTTTCAGGGTGCCAAAAAATGTATATAAAAGACCTTCCAGAAAGTACTCATTTGCGGCTGTATATTTTCTATGTTTTAACATGGAATATACAATCTGCTTTAATTCCTCCCCGCAGCCGCACTGAAAGATAAGCTGCTTTTTATTCAGTCCAAGATCTCTTAAATAATCCTCTGCCTTCTTTCCTCCAAATCCGATCCACAGATATGTCCATGGCACTTCCTCATCTGCCTGATAAAAGGTCTGTACTTCCGGCTCGATCAGAAATCCCTGCCCCTTTTGAAGGTTGTACTCTTCGCCATTTACCAGAAATTTCCCTTTCCCATCCACAATATAATGCAGAATATAGTTGGGTCTGACTGCCGGTCCGAAGCTGTGAAGCGGACTGCATTTGGCATAGCCGCAGAAACATAAATAGAAATCGGAAAATTTGCGGTTCTTCATCTGAAGTACATAGGAATCCTCCATGATCAGCCCTCCTTGTCATTTCCTTTATCATAACACAGAGACAGGATTGCTGTAAAAGAAAGCTTTTCCTCTTGCCAATTGTCTCCAATCGCCTATAATGAAAGTATGATTACGTATCCCGATTTCGGGAAGGAGGGCAGGGAATGAGGCAGAAACGTCAACCCAATCGTTATGTGATTCTGGCGGCAGCATCCATTGTAAATTTTGTGCACGGCAATCCTTATATCTGGACTGTATTTCAGCCTTATGTACAAGAGGAATACGGGCTTTCCCTGGCGGCCTCCAGCCAGCCTTTTACCATTATCATCGGCATTTTCGCAGCCGGAAATATGCTGGGCGGCTTTCTTCAGCACAAGATCGGCGCAAGGGCAACGATCTTTTTCGGAAGCACTGTCATGTGCGGCGGTTTCTTTCTGGCAGCCATGGCTCCCCACAACATGCCCTGGCTGATCTCGCTGGGATACGGCGCCCTCGGCGGTTTCGGATCGGGATGTGCATTCAGTATGCTGACTGCCGTTCCCCAGGAATGGTTCCCCCGGCAAAGAGGCATGGTTTCCGGTATTACCATCGGTATGGTCGGAATCTCCGGTATTCTTATGAATCCGCTGTGCGACTATGTGCTGTCCCGCTGGGGTTACCGCACTGCCATGCTCATGGTGACGGTGATCTATGCCGTTTTGTGCCTGGGCGCTTTCTGGGTTCGGGAGCCCTCTGCCTCTGATCAGGCAGCACTTTCTCAAGGCTCATCTGCCCTGCAGGGAGATTCCGAATCTTCCAAGAAGCAGTTTACAGTGGGGGAAATGATGCGCACCAGATCCTATCTGATCATCAGTACGATCATGGCTCTGGCTGTTCCCGCCTATGTTCTCGTCAATCCGCTGATGAAATCTCTGGGAATGGCCCGGGGACTCACAAACAGCCAGGCTCTTGCCGGCGTGATGGCTGCATCTATCGCCAACATTGTCGGACGGTTTGCTCTGCCCTGGCTTTCCGACCTGGCAGGGAGAAAAAAGATCCTTCGCATGATCTATCTTCTCTGCACAGTCTCTGTCATCGGAGTTTCCGCTGCAGGCGGGCTGCTTTTCATTGTACTTATTTCCGCTGTCTGTCTGGTATACGGCGGGGTTGTCAGTTTATTCCCTGTGGTTGTCTCCGACCATTTCGGCACAAAATATCAGGGGATCAACTATGGTGCAGTTATGATCGGATACGGACTGATCTCTATTTTATGTCCTTATCTTCTGGATATTGCCGGAATTGAACTTTCCTTCATTCTGGCCGGGGTTGCAAGCGGAGTTGGACTTTTTCTGCTGAAATTTTTATAAGGAAGTGATAATTATGGAATATGAAGGCCAGATCTGCCGCTCCCCTATGGAACGGGGCTCTTTTATGCTGCCTGTCATGGTAGGCTGCAGTTATAACAGATGTTTCTTTTGCAATTTATTCCGCCACCTGAACTATCGGGTTCTGCCTCTTGAACAAATTGAGGCGGAACTGAAGCGCGTAAAAGAAGCCGGCGGAAATCCCAGCCGGGTATTCTTAGGAGATGGAAACGCCTTCTGCCTTGACACCTCCCGCCTTCTTGAAATCCTTAACATGATACATGCCTATTTCCCTGGCTGCAGCAGCGTCAATATGGATGCCACCGTTTCTTCCATTCTCGCCAAATCCTCGGGGGAACTGAAATCTTTATGGGAACACGGCGTCAGGCATCTCTATATCGGAATTGAAACCGGGCTGAACGACGTTCTGCTTTTTATGAGAAAAGAACACAACCTGGAACAGGCCTATGCCGCCGTATATAAGCTGAAGGAAGCCGGGGTTATTTTTGACGCCCACATTATGACCGGCATCGCCGGAAAAGGCCGGGGACTGGAAAACGCCGAAGCTCTGGCGGAATTTTTTGATCGGACACAGCCGACGCATATTGTAAATTTTTCTCTGTTTCTCGACCGCACGGTTCCCCTTTGGCGGGAAATCGAGGAAGGCCGCTTTTCTCCGGCATCTGAATTGGAAAATCTGAAGGAAGAACGGCATTTTCTGAAACTCTTTCACCCATCTTCCTCCCCGGGCAGCCAGAAAATTCTGTACGACGGTTTTCATGATCTTATTTCCGTTCGTATTCGGGGTTCTCTTCCCGATGACAGGGAAAAGATGCTGAAAAAGCTGTCTGATGAGATCAGCAGACAACAGGAAAAACAGACAAGGAGAACGTAAAGCGATGTTCAAGAAACTGGGGAAATATAAAAGAAGAATTTTTGAGATCATTGAGGTTGGCACAAAATACGATTATGCAAGCCGGATCTATGATTTTTTCAACGCCTTCTGCATTATTGTGAATCTGGCAGTCAGCATGTTATATACCTTCGAGGAATACCGGACACAGTACGGCGCTCTTCTTCTGACATTGGAAGAGCTTACTGTTGCTCTTTTTCTGATGGATTACATCCTCCGGATATGGACAGCAGGGTATTTGTATCCGGATCTTCCTGTATGGAGGGCGACTTTAAAGTATATGTTTTCCTTTACCGGTATTGTGGATCTTTTATCCTTCCTGCCTCAGTATCTCCCGATCTTTTTCCCTTCAGGCGCCATTGCTTTCCGCATGTTTCGGATCATCCGGATTTTTCGGCTGTTTCGGATCAACGCCTACTATGACGCCCTCAACGTCATTACAGAAGTCATTGTCGGAAAAAAGCAGCAGCTTTTCTCCTCTGTCTTTATTATTCTGATGCTTATGTTTGCCTCCAGTCTCTGTATGTACAGTTTGGAGCACCAGGCGCAGCCGGATGTATTTTCCAACGCTTTTTCCGGCATCTGGTGGGCAGCTTCCACTCTGCTCACAGTAGGTTACGGTGACATTTATCCTATCACAACACTGGGAAAGATGTTCGGTATCTTCATTGCCTTCCTGGGTGTGGGGATTGTAGCTATCCCTACCGGTATTATTTCCGCCGGATTCGTCGACCAGTATTCCCGCATCAAAAGGATGGCAGAATACGGGCCACAGTCCGCCATCAATTTTATCAAAATCCATTTGACTGACCGGGATCCCTGGATCGATCACACAATCTCGCAGCTCCATCTGCCGGACAGTGTTATCGTCGCTGTAGTAAAACGGGGAGACCGCATCCTTGTTCCACGGGGAAATATGATCCTCCGATCAGATGACATCATGGTGTTGGGAGCCGAGTCCTACCAGGATGACAAAGAACACATTAAACTCAAAGAATTTCTTCTGCAGAAAAATCATCCCTGGATCGGCAAGACCATCCGAAGTCTGGAGATTTCCAGACATTCCATTATTGTTTTGATCCGAAGGAACCGGAAAGTTATGATCCCCAACGGGAATATGATCTTAAGGGAAAACGACACAGTGATCCTTTATACCCAGAGTTATCTGGGCGGAGATGGAGATATTGAAATATAGCGATATAAAGAGAACTCTCTGGAAATATCTTTCAGAGAGTTCTCTTTAGGTTTAAATCATAAAAAGCAAAAAATAAATCCACAAAGTCTGAAATAAACTTTGTGGATCTCACTTAAAAATCGGAGTGACAGGATTTGAACCTGCGACCTCTACGTCCCGAACGTAGCGCTCTACCAAGCTGAGCCACACTCCGATGATATTGACCGGAACTTCTTTTACAGAAGTTCCAGCGCCCCTGCCAAGGAACTACGGATAGAGGACTCGAACCTCTACTAACAGAGTCAGAGTCTGCTGTGCTGCCATTACACCAATCCGCACTGTCTGTTTTTCTTATCTGTTTTGTTCAGCGAACAAATATTATTATAGCAGGCTTTTCCAAAAAATCAAGTACTTTTTTTCATTTTTTTCATTTTTTGCTTTTCCACTATGTTTCAAGGCAATTGTCACGAAAAAATGTCAGTTTCACATGCAATTGCAATAATACCCGGGGCTATTGTTAATTTGGGACGTAACACTTTTTAAAAGTGTTACGTCCCAAATTTTACATTTTCTTAATCCTGTCAATTGCGGCAACTGTGTTTTCATATGAGCCAAATGCTGTCAGGCGGAAATATCCCTCTCCGCTTGGACCGAATCCGGATCCCGGTGTTCCCACAACTCCTGCGTTCTCCAGCAAATGATCAAAGAACTGCCAGGATGTCATTCCTTTCGGTGTCTCCAGCCAGATGTATGGGGCGTTCACACCGCCTGATACGTTATATCCTGCCTCTTTCAATCCCTGATAGATCACTTTGGCATTGTTCATGTAATAAGCCACCTGCTCTTTCAGCTGTACTTTTCCTGCCTCAGAGTATACGGCCTCTCCTGCTTTCTGCACAATGTAGGGCGCTCCGTTATATTTTGTTCCGTGACGTCTTGCCCACAGGGAATGAAGTGTCACATCTTTTGATTTAATATCTTTTGGAATAACAGTCGCTCCCAGGCGCACTCCGGTAAATCCTGCATTCTTGGAGAAGCTTCGCAGCTCGATCGCACAGGTTCTTGCTCCTTCGCATTCATAAATAGTGTGCGGAACATTTTCTTCGGAAATATATGCCTCATATGCAGCGTCATAAATAATGACAGCACCCTCTTTATTGGCATAGTCAACCCATTTCTGCAGTTCATCTTTTGTGATAGTGGAACCTGTCGGATTATTCGGGAAGCACAGGTAAATAATATCCGGCCGTTCTTTTGGAAGTTCCGGCGCAAAATTTGTTTCCTTTGTACATGGCATATAAATGACATCACTCCATGTTTCTGTAGCCGGATCATAAGTACCGGTCCGTCCTGCCATAACATTGGTATCTACATACACCGGATAAACGGGGTCGCATACTGCAATCTTATTATCTTTAGCAAAAATTTCCTGAATATTTCCGGAATCACATTTTGCACCGTCAGAAATGAAAATTTCGTCAGCCTGAATATCGCATCCTCTTGCCTGATAATCATTTTTTGCCATAGCGCTTCTCAAAAATTCATATCCGAGATCCGGCGCATAGCCGTGAAATGTCTCTGCATGTGCCATCTCTTCTACGGCTCCGTGCAGGGCCTCTATAATGGCCGGTGCCAAAGGCTGTGTTACATCTCCGATTCCCAGGCGTATAATGGATTTATCCGGATTTGCCTCCTGATATGCTGCTACTTTTTTCCCGATCGTAGAGAAAAGATAACTTCCTGGTAATTTCAAATAATCTTCGTTTACTTTAAACATCCTAGCTGTCCTCTCCTTATCTTTTTGTTTTATAAGTGAAAAAGTAAATAACTTTATCTCTTTTTACATTGTACTTCTTTTTAAGAAATCATATATTCTCCGTCAAATACATGAGCCGCCGGTCCTGTCAGCAGAATTTTGTCTGTATCCTTCTGCCAGTTGACAAAAAGTTCTCCGCCGGATAATTTTACTGTCACTTCCCGTTCTGTCAAATGGTTCAGCACTCCGGCCACCACTGCTGCGCAGGCTCCTGTTCCGCAGGCAAGGGTTTCGCCGCTTCCCCGCTCCCAAACCCGCACTTTCAAAGTTGCAGGATCTATGACCTCCGCAAACTCCACATTAACTCTTCTTGGAAATCTTCCATGATACTCAAATGCCGGGCCAAGCCATTCCAGCTCCAGTCCCCTTACATGGTTTGCAAAAACTACCGCATGGGGATTTCCCATAGAAACTCCGGTCATCCTGTATTCCACACCATTCACTGTGATCGGCTCATCAATTGCCAGCGTATGCTCACATATCACCGGCACCTGATCTGCTTCCAGAACAGGGCTTCCCATGTCTACCTCTACCATGCTGATCCGTCCCTTTTCTTTCGGATTCGCAAAAAGGCGAAGATGGCGGATTCCTGCCTTTGTTTCAATATCCAACTCTTTTTTTGCAGTTATCCTCCGCTCATACACATACTTTCCAAGACAGCGGATACCGTTTCCGCACATCTCCCCAGGAGAACCATCTGCATTGTACATTTCCATGGCAAAATCCGCTTTCATGGAAGGACAGATCAGAATCAATCCGTCTGCTCCTACGCCGAAGTGCCGGTCACTGATCTTTTTGGCCAATCGTTCCGGTTCGTAAACCGTCTCCTCCAGACAGTTTACGCAAATATAATCATTGCCAATCCCATGCATCTTTGAAAATTTCATACTTCTTCCCTTTACGGCATTTTTTGTTCTACCAAATATTTACGATCCTGCCGTCGGTTTTAGAAGTAAAGCCTACACCTTTGCTGTCAGTGTCTTCGCCGTCACACCGGGCTGCATGCCCAGCTTCCCGGAAAGTGCGCTTGTCACCTCTCCCGGCGCGTCCATCACCACGCTGATGATCGACATCTGCCTCTGGCGGTAAGGGATCCCCATTCTGCCCACAATATACTGACGATATTCATGGAGCAGCTTATTTACAGCCTCCGAAGCTTCTTCGTCCTTAACAATAATGCTGACAACTGTCACTCTGCTCTCTTCCATTACATTGCCTCCACAATCTGAGAAACAAATGCTTCCAGTTCTTCTTCCTGCCCCTGTTTGAGAACAGATTTTAAGGAAAGCTTCTTGTCTAAAATCTGCATTTCTTTCATCTCTTCCAGCTCCTTGGTGATCAAACGTCCGGAAGTTGCCGCCCATGTGCCGTTTTCCACCAGCGCAACGGTACGCTTCTGCACTGACAGGGCCTTCATGTCCGCAAGGAGATTTTCCATCGGAGGATAGATTCCGCCATTATAGGTAGAGCATGCCAGTACAATATGACTGCAGCGGAAAATTTCAGAGATCAACTCTGATACATGCACATCCGAGACATCATACATTTTTACATCTTTTATGCCTGCTTCTGTCAGTCTGCACGCTACTGCATCGGCTGCTGCCTCTGTATTCCCGTAAATAGATCCGTAAATAATAACAACTGCTTTATCTTCCGGCTCATATCTGCTCCATTTATCATACTTGTCCACAAAGTGTTCCAGATTTTCTCTCCATACCGGTCCATGAAGCGGACAGATCACCTGAATGTCCAGAGCTGCTGCCTTTTTCAAAAGCCCCTGCACCTGCATCCCGTATTTTCCCACGATATTAGAGTAATAGCGTCTTGCGTCCGCCATCCACTCCCCGTCAAAATCCATTTCGTCGCTGAACAGCTTTCCATTCAATGCTCCGAATGTGCCGAATGCGTCTGCGGAGAACAGTACTTTGTCCTTTTCATCATAAGTAACCATGACTTCCGGCCAATGTACCATAGGCGCCATGGCAAAACGCAGGGTATGACTTCCTGTATTCAGCACATCCCCTTCTTTGACGGTCATCGTCTTTGCTTCTATATCCATATCATAAAACTGTCCGATCATCTGCAGAGCTTTTGCACTTCCCACTATCGTCAGCTTAGGATACCGATACAGCAATTCCTCAATGTTCGCACAGTGATCCGGTTCCATATGCTGTACGATCAGATAATCCAGGTTTCGTCCACCCAGCGCATACGCTATATTTTCCAAAAACTGCTGAGTTACACTCCCATCTACTGTATCCATCAGCACCGTCTTCTCATCCAGGATCAGATAAGAATTGTATGACACTCCTCGCGGTATGGGAAATAAATTTTCGAAACGGGACAGTCTTCTGTCATTGCATCCTACCCAAACGATATCATCTGTTACTTTTCTTGTAATCTGCATATCTACTTTTACCTCCTGATCATCTATGCCTATTGTCCTAATAATGAACTGTCAATTATAATCCCCGCAAAGCGGGGCAGACCGATGAAATCGGTCCGGATTGCACTTCGTGCAATCATTATACCATACTTATTTACTGTTGTATGCCGAATTTTCATGGAATTTCGCCTGCTTTCCCGGCATTTTGCCCGATTTTGGAATCGAAAAGCCTCTTATACGCAAAAAGGAAGGTATGCTTTCCCATTCATATCCTTCCTCTTTGGTCTATTTTTCAAATGTCAGTTCCATTTTTGTCCCTTTATTTAATTCACTTTCCACCTGTATATGTGCATTGTGAAGCAGCGCTCCATGCTTTACGATGGAAAGTCCCAGGCCTGTCCCCCCTGTTTCCTTGGAATGGCTCTTATCTACCCGGTAGAAGCGCTCAAAAATACGCTCTTTTTGATCCTCCGGAATACCGATTCCGGTATCCGTGACGATTACCTTCACTCCTTTAAGCGTGTTTCCGACCCACACATCAACCCGCCCTCCGGGACGATTATACTTGATCGCATTTTCACAGATGTTATAGATCATCTCGCTCAATACTTGCCTTATTCCCAGGATAGTTACCTGCTCTCCGCTCATTTCTACATGAACATTCCGCTTTTCCGCCTGGTGAGAAAGTCTGCTGCATATCTCTCTTGTCAGAGTGTACAGCTCCACTTCTTCTTTCTCTATGTCCACTCGTCCTTCATCCAGCTTGGAAAGGCGTATGATATCTTCTATTAATACGATCAGGCGGCTTGCCTCATTATAAATCCTCTCTGAAAATCCCTTCACATCTTCCGGTCTTACCAAGCCGTTCATCATAATTTCTGCATATCCGGAAATGGAAGTCAGCGGTGTTTTCAGCTCATGGGATACATTTGCCGAAAATTCTTTTCTCATATTAGCAATTGCTTCTTTTTCTTTGTTCTGCTTATCCATACTTTCTAACAACGGCGTCAATTCCTCATACACATCATTTTCCAGCGGGTTTTCCAGATTCAGTTTGTTGATCGGTTCAATCAGCCTTGCAACCTGCCATTTTGCCAGAAGCCAGGCAAAAATCATCATGATAATGGCAATTGCCGCCATAGCAGGCAATATAGTCAAAGCCGAATGGAACGCATTATTTATCGTTTTTGATACACGGAGCACAGTCCCATCTGAAAGCTTTTTCGCATAATAAAACATTTCGCTTCCTTTCGTATCGGACTGTCTGATATCCTGCCCTTCTCCGGTTTTGAATGCTTCCTTCACCTCCGGGCGGTCTGCATGATTCTCCAATTCCGGATCATCCTGGCCGGAATCATACAAAACCTCTCCGTTTCCGTCAATCCAGGTAACTCTTGTATTTTCCCGGACTGCATCCATCTGATCCAGATATTCATATCCGGAAATTTCGATGGCACGGATGATATAGTCTGCTTCCTGCTGTATCTCGCCTTCTACAACATCAACCGTCTGCCGATATACAAGCAAAGTCACAATCGTATAGGAGATAAGCAGTGTGGTTGTGATAACCAGCATCATACTCCTTTGTATTTTACGTCTCATAAAAACTCCTGTTCAAAACTTTTATTCACTGATGCGGTATCCGACTCCGCGCACCGTCTGGATCTGCTCTCCCGCATCTCCAAGCTTCTGACGCAGTGTACGCACATGTACGTCAACGGTACGGGTTTCACCGTCAAAATCATAGCCCCATATATCTTCCAGAAGCTGATCCCTTGTAAGTACGATATCAGGATTTTTCATCATACGTTTCAGAAGCTCAAATTCTTTTAAAGTCAGAGTAACAACCTTCCCGTCGGAAGAAACCTCGTGCTTTTTCACATCCATGATAATATGACCGAGGGCGATCTTATCCTCCGCATTTACCGCACTTTTTCTGCTGCGTCTAAGAACTGCCTTTACTCTGGATACAAGCTCCATCATACCGAAAGGTTTCGTCACATAATCATCTGCTCCCAGATCCAGTCCCTTTACTTTGTCATACTCTGTCCCTTTTGCCGTCATCATGATCACGGGGATATCCCGTGTCTTTACGGAAGCCTTCAATTGCTTCAAAAGAGAAATCCCATCCTCTCCCGGCAGCATGATATCAAGAAGAATAAGCTCTGGCGTATCCAGCGCCAGAGCCTCAAGAAATCGGCTTCCATCTTCAAAGCCGCGAGCTTTGAACCCTGTTGTCTCCAGAGTATATACTACAAGCTCACGGATATTATTGTCATCCTCTACGCAAAAAATCATCCGTTTTCTCCTCTATTTATGACTCAACAGTCTGCATTCCTTTGTGAATACCGGTAATGGAAAATTCAACCCACTCTGCAATGTTGGTCGCATGATCACCGATACGCTCCAGATATTTTGCGATCATGATCAGATCTACTCCCTGCTCTCCGCGGTTTCCTTCAGCGATCAGGTTAATGACTTTTGTGCGAATTTCATCAAACAGTGCATCAATCCTGTCATCTGCGTCCATTACCTTTCTTGCCAGCTCCAGATCACGGTCTACATATGCAGATACGCTGTCATTCACCATCTTAGCCACGCCTGCAGACATCTCCTCGATTTTCTTAACATCTCCCGCCTCGGACATTCCGGCAGAAATGATGATTTCTGCGATATCAGCTGTCTGGTCTCCAATACGTTCCATGTCTGTGATCATTTTAAGGGCTGCAGAAATCTGACGAAGATCTCTTGCCACCGGCTGCTGCTGCAGAAGAAGCTTCAGGCAGAGGCGCTCTATATCCTTTTCCATCTGATCGATGCTCTCATCGGCACTCATAATCTTTTTTGCCTGTTCTATGCTGCCTTCCACCAACGCTTTTGTTACCCTGTTGATGGCAAGCTCGCACAGCTCTCCCATGCGAGTAAGCTGTTCATTAAGAATCTCAAGCTGCATATCAAATTTATTACGCATATCCTATCCAAACCTCCCTGTGATATAGTCTTCTGTTCTCTTATCAGAAGGAATTGAGAACAATTTCTCTGTATCATTGTATTCAATGACTTCACCCAGCAGGAAGAATGCAGTATTATCCGATACACGTACTGCCTGCTGCATATTGTGAGTTACCATAACAATAGTATAATCCTTTTTCAGTTCCATCGCAAGATCTTCTATTTTAGATGTAGAAATCGGATCCAGAGCGGAAGTCGGCTCATCCATCAGAAGCACCTCCGGTTCCACTGCAAGGGCTCTTGCAATGCAAAGTCTCTGCTGCTGGCCTCCCGACATTCCCAATGCACTCTTTTTCAGTCTGTCTTTACATTCTTCCCAGATTGCGGCATTGCGCAGAGATTTTTCTACAATATCATCCAGTTTCGCCTTGGAATGTATCCCATGTGTTCTGGGGCCAAAAGCAATATTGTCATAGATGCTCATGGGGAAGGGATTCGGCTTCTGGAATACCATTCCCACACGCTTTCTCAAAAGGTTCACATCCATCCCTTTAAAAATATTCTGTCCGTCCAAAAGGATTTCTCCGTCAATACGGCATCCCTCTACCAGGTCGTTCATACGGTTGATGGATTTCAGCAACGTAGATTTACCACAGCCGGAAGGCCCGATAAATGCAGTGATCTTATTGGCTTCAATTTCCAGATTTATATTTTTGAGGGCTTTAAAATCCCCGTAATGCAGATCGACATTTTTAATACTTATCTTTCCCATTTCCATTCCCTTTCTATGCTTTTGTCAGTTTTCGCGCAATCACGCTCGATAACGCATTAATACCCACTACAAGAACCAGCAGTATAACCGCCGTAGCGTATGCCTGATCCATGTAAAGACCTTCGCTGGACAAATTATACATATGAACTGCAAGGGTACGCCCGGATCCGAACACACTGGAAGGAATCTGGGCAACGGTTCCTGCTGTATAGATCAATGCTGCTGTCTCGCCCACGATACGTCCGATTGCCAGGATAACTCCTGCCAGGATTCCGGGAATCGCTGACGGAAGCACAATACGGAAGACGGTACGCAGTTTTCCTGCCCCAAGCCCGAAGCTTCCTTCACGATAAGAGTCCGGCACCGCTTTAAGTGCTTCTTCCGTGGTACGCATGATCAGAGGAAGAATCATGATGGACAATGTAAATGCTCCTGCCAAAAGGGAAAATCCCCACCCGAGCGTATTAACAAAGAACAACATACCGAACAGACCATATACGATAGAAGGAATACCGGAAAGTGTCTCTGTAGTAAGACGAATAATTTCTACAAATTTGTTTCCTCTTCCTGCATACTCAACAAGAAAGATTGCCGAGAAAATTCCGAAAGGAACCGCAATCAGCAGGGAGAGCAGTGTCATAATAACGGTATTGATCAAAGCCGGCACAACCGAAGCATTTTCCGATGTATAATGAAGTGAAAACAGAGACGGTGTAATGTGCGGCAGACCATTGAGCAAAATATATGCGATTAAGAAAAGTAAAACAGCAAAGGTAATGAAAGCTCCCAACAGCACCAGCAGCAACACAACAAAAGAGCCCGGATGTTTCATATATGTTTTTAATTTATCGCCTATGGTTGTCTTATTACTCATGATCGGCCCCCCTCTTCAGTAATGCAACGCTGAAGTTGATGATAAGGATAAACACAAACAGTACCACTCCTGTGGCAATTAGTGCCTCTCTGTGAAGATCTGTTGCATATCCCATCTCCAGTACGATATTTCCGGTCAGAGTACGAATACCCTGAAGGATACTTTCTGCAAATCTCGGCTGATTTCCAACAATCATAATAACCGCCATAGTCTCACCGATGGCGCGTCCGATCCCCAATACGATGCCTGCAACCACACCTGACTTTGCCGCCGGAATGATCACACGGAAGATACTTCTTTCCTTTGTTGCGCCAAGAGCAAGAGATCCTTCATAATAGTGCTCCGGCACTGCCCGCATAGCGCTTTCTGTGGTTCCGATAATCGTCGGAAGGATCATCATGCCAAGAATCAGAGATGTTGTCAGGATACTGTTTCCATCTCCCGAGCGGTCTACCAGGCCCGCTCTTTTAAGTACCTGTCCGAAGTCACGGATCAGCGGTACAACAACTACCAGGCCGAAAAAGCCATACACAACAGAAGGGATACCTGCCAGCAGCTCTGTCGCCGCTTTAAGCGGTCTGTAAATCTGTTTCGGGCAGTACATTGCCATAAATACAGAAGTCAGAATCCCAATCGGGACACCAAAGATAATAGCTCCGGCTGTTACATAGAGACTGCCGACAATCATGGGCAGAATCCCGAACAGATTATTATTGGGACGCCAGATATCGCCTGTTATAAATTTTACAAATCCTATTTCTTGAATTGCAGGGACGCCATTTGCGAACAAGAAGATACAAATGAGAGCTACCGCCAGCACCGAAGCGCAGGCGGCAACTAAGAACACTCCCTGCATGAATTTTTCAGTCCATGCTTTCGATTTCATTTTCTCTTTTTCCTCTTATCCTACTGTAAGATTATTCTGCAATTTCATCCCAGGAGTAAACTTCACCTGTGTAAATAGATTTTACCTGATCAGATGTCATATCTTCTGTAGGATTGTTGTTGTTTACGATTACAGCAATTCCGTCAGTTGCCATCACTGTAGCATCAAGCTGGGAAGCTTCATCTTCTTTCAGCTCTCTGGATGCCATACCGATGTCATAGCTTCCTTCAATTGTGTTTGTCATACCTGTTGTAGAATCAGATGTCTGAAGCTCAATATTTGCATTCGGATTTACTTCTTTGTATGCCTCGATCAGTTTTTCCATTACAGGTGATACAGAAGAAGATCCGCCTACTACTGCATCTCCGGATGGCTGTGTTCCTTCAAAAGCTGCCACATCTGCAACCGGAATATATCCTTCTTCCTCTACTACTGCCTGTCCTTCTGTGCTCATGATATAGTTCATGAAGTCAGTTGCCACTTCGTTGTTCAGATCTTTTGCTACTGCAATGTTAAATGGTCTGGATACTTTGTAGTCACCGCTTACAACATTGTCTGCTGTCGCTTCTGCTCCGTCAATCTTCAGAGCCTTTACACTGTCATCAAGAGATCCAAGAGAAATATATCCGATAGCATATTCATTCTCTGCAACAGTTGTCATCATAACAGAAGTATTGTTTGTAATCTGTGCATCTGCAGTTGTCATATCAACTTCTTCGCCGTCTACTTCTTCCACAATACCAAACAGCTCTGTGAAAGCTCCTCTTGTACCGGATCCGTCTTCACGGGATACGATCGTAATATCGTTTGCTGCATCCCATTCAGAAGTGCTTTCTGTGCTTCCGCTGTCAGAGCTTGTATCTTCGCTTGAATCAGAACTTCCGCATCCTGCAAGCATTCCTGTCATCATTCCTGCTACTGCTAATACTGCCATAAACTTTTTCATTTTCATAGTTTTTAATCTCCTTTTGTTTCCTGCAATATTTTGTATGTATTTCCTTGACAGTAGCTATCATATAAGACCAATGTTAAATCTGAAACCAGCCGAATGTTAAATCTACGTAAAATTATTTATCCTGTAGAAATTATACCCTCTGGTGAAAAAAATATACACTGCGGGCAATGAGTTCCGCTTTCGGAACTCTCAACTCTCATGCCGAGTGCAGCCGCTTTAGCGGCAAATTTCCTGTTAAGTAAAAAAGACTTTAGCTGCCGCTAAAGCCTTTTTTCAAAGTTTCCGTCTACTGCACATCCTTCTGTAAAGATCATAAATGCGTCCGGATCAATACTATGTACGATTCTCTTGATCTGTCCCACTTCATATTTGGATATCATTACAAATAAAATATAGGAAGTCTTATTCGTGTATGCTCCCTCACCGTCCCAATTCGTCACGCCTCTCCCGAGCTGTTCCATAACTGCTTTCGAGATGCCTGTCTTTTTAGTAAAGATCATAACACTCATATTGATATTTTGAATATGGACCCTGTCAATTGCTATGGACAATATCGTTGTATAGATCAGTGAATAAATAACGATTTCAATATTAAACATAAAAAGACAGATCATATATACAAATATATTCATAAGAATATTAATACGCCCCACACTGAAGCCCGGATACTTTTTTGTACAGCAAAGTCCGATAATGTCCTGTCCTCCGCCTGAACTTCTTCCTCTAAGGACAAGTCCGGTTCCTGTTCCGGCAACGATGCCTCCAATGATACACGATGTCAGATAATCGTCAATTACCGGAGTCGCCGGAATGGGAATAATCATCAGGAAAATACTCTGAATAGCAACTGTAATAAGTGTCTTTACCGCAAACTGTCTTCCCAACACCCGGTATCCCAGATAAAACAACGGAATATTCATAATAAAGTAAATAAGACCGGAAAGATCCAAACCGCCCGGCACCGGCACATGCAGCACCTGTACAACAAAAGTACGGAGCAGCTGAGCGATTCCCATGAATCCTCCATTGTACAAACCAAGGGGCGTGATCAGCACATTAACTCCCAAGGCGAATATAAAACTGCCGGCCACAGCATCTATTCCCTGCACCAGCACCTCTTTTTTCTTCTCACTTATTTCATTCAGCATTTTCCCTCTTCTCCTCTTCCTTCCTGCATCTACTCAAATAAAAGGGACCTAAGCCTACTGCCTAAGTCCCTGACTGTTCTTCCAGACAAGCCTGAATTGCTTCGTTTAACGAAAGCATCTTTTCATCCAGCGTTGACACCATCTCTGCACATTCCCTCAGATCCCGGCTGATATATTCCGGAGCATTTCCCTCAAATTTATAATATATCTTATGCTCCAGACTCGCCCAGAAATCCATAGCAATGGTACGGATCTGAATTTCCACCTTGGTATCTACCACACTGTCGGATAGAAAAATCGGAACAGATACCAGCATATGATAGCTTTTATATCCGCTCTCCTTCGGATTTTTAATGTAATCCTTAATAGAAAGGACTTTCAGATCGCTTTGATTTCCTATCATTTCTGCCAGTTTATAAATATCTGATGTAAAAGAGCATATCAGACGCACGCCTGCAATGTCATTCACATACTTTACCATATTTTCAATGGAAGTCTCATGTCCGTTACGCTTTAATTTCTTTACAATGCTTTCCGGCGTTTTAATTCTTGTCTTGATATGTTCGATCGGATTATACTGATGGACATGCTGAAACTCATCATTTAAGATTTCCAGCTTTGTTCCTACCTCCTTCAAGGCAGACGTATATAAAAACATGATGGTTTTCCAGCTGTCCACATCCTCATAATACTTAAATGTTGCTCCCATGTTGTTTCCGTACTCCTTCACCCGCCATGTCAGCGCAAAATCTTTGTTTTCCTGCATGGCTCATTGCCTACCTGAATATTATATCATAATTTCAGAGCATTGTCATAGAGTTCATACTTATTTAAGAAAGAGTTCACTGCAGAAGCCACATTTCCAATATTATTAAAATTCTATTCCTTCCCTTGCCGTTCGCCCTTCATCGTATGGATGTTTGATCTTTGTCATCTCCGTTACATAATTGGCTATCTGAAGAAGCTCATCTGATACGTGATGTCCGGTCATAACTACCTCCAGGCCGCGCGGTTTATGCTGAAGGAAATGGATCAGTTTCTTTTCACTTAACAGTCCAAGATCAGCCGCGCACACTGCTTCGTCCAGTATCAAAACATCAAAATTGATACAGAATTTGGCAATCTCATCCAGCGCCTTTGTATTATAATGCCGATATTCGGCCTTTTCATTGCTGTTCATCTGATTATAAAATTTGACATGTCTTTTTCCCGGCAGGCATGTAACATTGGGAAGCTGTTCCAACACTTTTCTCTCATTAGAATTGTTGTCTTTCATAAACTGGAATACCAGAACCTTCAGACCGCTGCCCGCTGCCCGGACTGCCTGCCCCATAGCCGCGGTAGTCTTTCCTTTTCCATCTCCATAATAGATATGTATCATTCCAGTTCCTGTCATATGTATACCCCCTGACATTTTGTCATACTGTAGTTTCCGGCCACGCCGGCTCCTCTCATCTATTAACATATTGTAGGGGTTCTTATGCTAGAAGTCAAGCTGCATATCTCCGAATTTGATCCACTGCCGCCTGCGCATAAATTCTGAAATAGCCAGAGTCACCACGGCCGGAAGAAGAATCTGGATCAAAAGGATCTTGATCAGTACTATACTGGCCGGTTCTGTCTGGATCATAGTCTGCCAGGTCATGATCTGTCCTACCAGACCTGCTGTTCCCATTCCTGACCCTGTCGCATTGCTTGTCATATGGAGCACAACTGTTCCAACAGGCCCAAGGATTGCGCTGGAAAGGATTGCCGGAAGCCATATGACCGGTTTTCTTACAATATTGGGCACCTGAAGCATGGATGTGCCGATTCCCTGGGCCAAAAGTCCGCCAACTTTATTTTCTCTGTAGCTCGCCACAGCAAATCCCACCATATTGCAGCAACATCCAACCGTTGCGGCTCCGGCTGCCAGCCCGGATAAATTGAGGATAATCCCAAGGGCCGCTGAACTGATAGGGAGGGTAAGGATCATTCCCATCAGAACAGATACAATAATTCCCATTAAAAATGGCTGCTGCTCTGTTCCCCAGTTAATAATAGCGCCAAGGCCTGTCATAAACTGAGAGATCGGAGGGCCGAGAAGCAGACCTACTGCTGATCCTGTTCCGATCGTCACGATAGGTGTTACCAAAATCTCTACTTTTGTCTTTCCGGATACCAGATGTCCGAATACGATGCCGACATAGGCAGCAATAAAGGCTCCAAGAGGTTCCCCCGGGCCTGAATATACCATCGTTCCGTCCACAAGCACTGTCCCTGCAAGAAGATTGCTTGCAAATGCTCCTGCCATTCCTGCCACACCGGCAGATACAGTCACGAGCTGGCCTTCCTTAAATTTTGCCGCCACACCGACGCCGATCCCCGCTCCTGTCAGGGACGCTGCCACCTTTCCGATGGCAAAGATCATATCTCCCACGCTTCCGCCGATAAGAGTTCCGATCTGCTGCACGATCGTTCCTATGATAAGCGTAGCAAAAAGCCCCTGTGCCATTCCGCTTAAACCGTCAATGAAAATGCGGTCCAATACTTTTTTTAATTTTTCCATAATACCTTCTCCCTTATCCTTCTGAATACACTTATGTTTTTACATGTGTCTTGTCACTTGGAAAGTGTATCACAAGGCGAAGGGGAAGTCAACGAATTTCTATCTGGCACATTTCCATAGTCTGAATAGCCGCTTCATGTGTCTTGACTGTAACCCCTGCACAGCAGTTCTTTGAAACAGCCACAGGAAGTTCCGGAGAAACTGCCTTGATAAGAAGAGCATTGGACACCACACAGATATCCGTGCAAAGCCCGATCAGCTCTGCCTCTTCATATCCGCCGGTCTTTACTGCCTCTGCCAGATCCACACTTCCAAAAGAAGGTTTCTCTGCCACATGTTCAGCATATCCCTTTAGCTCATCAATAATCTCCCATCCTTTTGTCCCGCGGATACAATGCTCTACCGGCAATTTTGCCCCTTCCTGAGTTTTAAGATAATCTTCCCCGTGCGTGTCCTTTGTAAACCAAATATCCCATCCTTCCTTTTCTGCTCTTTCAATTCTTGCTTTTACATTGGGAACAATCTTTTCTGCCTCTTTCGTCCCTAACGCACCTGTCACGAAATCATTTTGCATATCTACTACGATCAGAAGTTTTTTCATAGGTATATTTCCTCCTATCTTTTCTTTTGTCAAGCGTACAACATTCCCTTAAAATTTTCAATGACCGACATGCAATATTCCTGATTTAGACTTTCTTCAGAATGTTTAGATCTTCCTTATGATATCTTCATTTTTTCTTTAGATGAGTGTCACAGATTAGACATATTTATCTTATATACTAAAACCATCAAATAAATGAAGTTGACGGAAGTACATAGAAAAAAGTCTTGGATTTCTGCCAGCTTCGCCTAAAGACATTTAACTTTTTTTAGATAGATTTACCTTTTTTCTCTTATTTCCTTTTTTCAGGAGCAGCCTAACCAAGCTGCTCCTTTTCCTGTTTACAACCTCCTGCCGCAATGCTATACTGCCAATAAAGACCAAATAACAGAAAGGATGAACGGTATGTTCCGATTGTGGGCAAAAGAATTTAAAGATAATCGAATGATCCGCGACACAGTCATATGCGAGGAAAGCATGGATACAAGAACTCACAAAATATTCCGCGCCCTCGATTCCGTCTGCTACGAATTTGATCTTAGCAAGCCGATCTGGCTGGATTCTACTATTCAGGAATTTAAACGGCACAGCAAAGCGCGTTTCTATCAGGACAATTTTGTGGATTCTATTGATTTTGATTATCTGGAAATCCAGGTTATAGAAGAAGGAGACTGAATATTCAGCCTCCTTCTTTTTAGTCATTTCGTATCGCCGCCAGAGGGCTTAGCCTCATAGCTCTAAGCGCCGGAAAATAGCCGGCCGCCATTCCTACAAATACAGCAAATACAACTGCTGCCATGATAAGCCACAATGGAATATAGGAAATTTCCCCTTCTATTCCCATAGCCTTACTGGACGATACAATAACATTAATAACAGTCGAAATGATATAACTTAGAATACTCCCTATGGCTCCCCCCAGCAGCCCGATAAATGCCGCTTCCATCAAAAACATTTCTTTTATATTTCTCAGACTGCATCCCAGCACTTTAATAACTCCGATCTCCTTCGTCCTCTCATAGATAGACATCATCATAGTATTGGCAATTCCGATCGCTGCCACAAGAAGGGAAACTGCTCCGATCCCGCCAAGAACAGCCTGTATGATTTTAAGCTGCCCTTTGGCGCTTTCCAGATATTCCACATTAGTGTCTGCCTGAAATCCCATCTGCCGGATCATAGCCGCTGTCTCGTCAACCGCATGAATGTCGTCCACTTTTACCTGCGCCTGTGTATAACTGAACTCTTTATATGGCTTTCCGGATTTTGTAACCGGCTGTCCGGGAATCGCCCTGCCGGAAAATTCTTTCTTCAGCATCGGTTTTAATGTATCCAGATCACAATAAACATTATAGTAGTGACTATTATAGAAATCCACATCACCAGCCACTACTCCGCTTGCATGCACTGCATGTTTTTTAGCCGCTTTTGTCGGATTTTGCCCTGTCCCTTCTCCGTCAGTCTGATCACCTGTGCCTGCGGACATCGCTGAAGGATCCTGTCCTGCCTGATATCCTGCTTCATCCAAAACGAGGAACATAGAATCATGTGCCAGATCGATATCCGGAAGTTCTCCCGTTTCGTAATAACTATTATTACCTTTTTTATCTGCAAAAGATGTAATAATCCCATTTCCATAAAGCAGCTCCAACTGTCCTGTCCCTGTCTGCGGCAGCCTTCCTCCCGGAGCCAGGTCAATATTCTGCGATGCCAGTCCTTCCGGCGTCATTGCTATCAGCTCCGTCCAACTCTGATATCCTCCTTTCAGAAGCATAACCGACATCCTGTACACAGGCTGCGCTGACACTACATGCTCAATCTGTGAAAACTGTTCTACAACAGAATCTGTAATCCATTTTTCTTTTTCCTCTTCGCCGGCTCCACCGCTGCTGTAGGACGTCATACCGTTTCCCGTGCTTCCGCTGCTGACCGTGATCGTGTTAAGGCCTCCCGACTGCTCAATCTCCTGATAAATCATCTGCTGCATCCCAAGACCCAGAGAAATCATGACAACAATGGAGGTTGTCCCAATGATCACACCCAGGACAGTCAGAAATGTCCGAAGTTTTCTGCGCTTTAAGTTTCCACTACTCATTCTCAGAAGATCGATCCAGTTCATCCAGCAATCCCTCCTCTTCCAGAGCGTCCATTTTCTTCTTCTTTCCCTTTCTTACAACAATAACAGCTGCCGCCGCTGCCAATATGACTGCCGCCACTGCTACAGGAATCACTGGAAATCCCTTTTCTTCCTCCGTATTGGAAAAGTCAGTCATAGCTGCGGTATCTTCCATCTCTGTGATTTCCAACTGAAAGGTTTTCTCTGCTGTAGCTACCTGTCCTGCCTCGTCTTCATAACTTAAAGTCATCTTCATGTCTTTCATGCCTGATGTAGGTTCTGTCCCCTCCAGCATTGCATCGATATCCGTACTTGCACCAGGTTCCACATTTCCTAAAAATATCTCTTCTTTTTTGATTCCTTCACCTTCAAACACTGCTTTTACATTATAAAGCTTTACTCTTCCCAGATTATAGAGACTGCTGGTAATGTTGGCTTCCTCCCCTGCCGCAATCGTAGCTGGAGTGATCTCAAAATCGCTCATTTCAAACCTTGCATCCTGTTTTACAGGAATGGACAAGCTGGAGGCAGCCTCTACCTGTGCTGCATTTCCGTCTTCATATTTCATAGACAGATTAATACTGTATGGCTTTTGTACTAAATCTGCTTTCGCATTCAGCTGAATGGAAATATCTGCTGTTCCCCCTGCTTTGATCCCATCCAGATAAATGGAGCTGGAGCCTGATGAAGGAAGAAATGCCGGTGATGTCGTCTGCTCATCGGATCCTTCTGACGGTGCCTCCAGATCAAAAAGCATATTGGAAACTCTCGTTGCCTTAGATGTGTTTTTCAAATGTATTGTAAGCGTAAAATTGCTTCCTGCTTTTACTTCAGCCGGATTTGTGTCGAATCCTGTCACGATCACTCGCGGAACAGATCCGGAAGTATTTCCTTCTCCGCCTCCTCCTGTCACAGCTCCATTGTCAAAACCTCCTGCAGCTGCCAGAAGCTGTGAACTGTTTCCATCTAAAAATCCGTCTGTACTTCCAGAGTTTCCGGCACTTCCAGAGTTTCCGGATCCTGCCCCCATCTGATCTGATCCCTGTGGGGAAGCGGGCTTTTTATCTCCTCCCGTCTGTGGTTTCTGCTGCTCTTTTGCTGCAATATTGACATAGAAGGAACTTGTATTTAACACCTCTTCTCCTTCTTCTCCAAAGGCAGATATATCGAAGCTTAAAGTGTATCGTCCCGCATCTGCGTTCTTCCTTGCTGTAAAATCAAACGACACTTCCCCGCTTTTTCCTGCCTCCAGCGTTTCTATTGTCTGACTGTAGCTTTGGTATTCCGTCTGAAACGGCCACTTATCTCCACTGTTTCTAAGTTTGGGGACAACTGTGATTTTTGTCAGGTCACTTTCGCCCGTATTAGCGATACATACTTTGAACTCCTTTTTATCGCCTTGTTTGTATGTAAGAACCTTATTATCCGGAACACTGACTTCTAATTGACTGGCTGCTGCTTTAAGCGGCGTCGGACTTACCATCCCCCAGATCACCGTCATCATCAGAACCGCAGCTGCTATTTTTTTTATCTGCTTCATATTTCCCTCTCCTTTTCTCTCTGTTTTTCTTCTACTTTTACAATCTTTCCGTCTATAATATGAAAAATCCGGTCTGCATAAGACGCAAGCTGCAGATCATGAGTCACCATGACAAGTGTGCGCTTCTGCTCTCTCACAACCGTCTGCATAAGATGCATGACCTCTTTGGATGTGTGGGAATCCAGATTTCCCGTAGGCTCATCAGCAAAGATAATATCCGGTTCCATAACAAGCGCTCTTGCTACGCCTACCCTTTGCTGCTGTCCTCCCGACATCTGATTCGGAAGATGCTTCTTATGTTTTCCCAATTTGACAAGATCCAGCATCTGATCTGCCTTTTTCATTCTTACACTTCTTTTTACCCCGCGGAAACTTAAGGGAAGCGCAACATTTTCTACGGCATCCAGCGTTCCGATCAAATGAAAAGACTGAAAAATAAAGCCTACATGCTCCCTTCTGAATTTGACAAGCTGCTCCTCATTCATCTTCTCTATATGCCGTCCACTGATTACAACTTCTCCCTTTGTGGGTTTTTCCAGACCGGCCAGCATATTAAGAAGAGTAGATTTACCTGATCCGGACGTCCCTACAATTGCACAGAATTCTCCCTTATAGATCTGAAAGCTGACCCCGTTCAGAGCCCGCACCGCTTCATCACCTACACGGTACAATTTGTAGAGATCGTTCACCTCAATGACTTTTTGCATGCTCTGTATATCCTCTCTTGGCTTATTTCATACTGCCTTTTCCGTACAGGACAGTATCCCTGCATTCAGATAATCAATGTCAGAATACTGCTCCTGCATGGAAATGCATTTCTGTAACGTATGCAGGAAGAGCGTATCATACAATTCCTAATATAACCTTAGGTTTTTCTTTAATATTGTCTTAAGATTCTTTATTTTTTCATTTTCGGTTCAAAGATCAGAGAAGCAAGATATCCGAAGATCAGAGCTGATGAAATTCCGGCTGCACTCGCCTGAAATCCTCCCAGGAAAATACCGATAAATCCGTTCTCCTCAATTGCTTTTTGCACTCCGCTCCACAGAGTATTTCCAAAACCGAGCAGTGGAACGGTAGCCCCCGCCCCGGCAAATTCCACAAAGGGCGGATAAATATGAAAAAAGCCAAGCACTGCCCCGCTGCACACCAGCAGCACCATAATGCGGCCCGGCATCAGCTTTGTCCGGTCCAGCAGAATCTGGACCAGGGCGCAGATAATGCCGCCGACCCAAAACGCATTGAAATATTCCATATCACACTCACACCTCCTTACGCTGTTTCCAGCACAATCCCATGGGCGATTCCGGGTACGCTGGATCCCTCATTATAGCTTACCGTCGACATCAGCGCCCCTGTAGGGACAAAGAGCACTTTCTTCCATTCACCGCCCGCTATCTTCGGTAGAATATAAGAGGACAACGTCACTGCCGCGCACCCGCATCCGCTTCCTCCGGAATGGGTATCCTGTGTTTTCTGGTCGAAGATTGTCATTCCGCAGTCTATATGATTCTTTTCTATATCCACCCCTTTTTCCCGCATCAGATCTACTAAAATACTTTTTCCTACATACCCCAGATCCCCTGTAACAACCCGGTCATATTCCTCTATGCTTCTTCCGAAATCTTCCAGATTCTGCATAATGGTATCTGCTGCCGCCGGCGCCATACATGCACCCATATTCTGGGAATCTTTCAGTCCGTAATCTATAATTTTCCCCACGGTCACGCCGGTGATCTTTACCGGACTTTTCTTCCTCCCCACCAGGAAGGCAGCGCTTCCTGTTACAGTCCAGTGGGCCGAAAGCGGCCGTTGATTCGCGTAGCTTAAAGGGAAGCGAAATTCTTTTTCCGCAGTCCCGAAATGGCTGGATGTCACAGCCAGCATATATTCCCCGTAACCGGCCGCCACTGCCATAGAGGCAAGCGCCAGCGCTTCCCCTGAAGTAGAGCATGCGCCGAACAGACCAAACATGGGAATCTGAAGCTTTTCCACGCCCATGGATGTGGCAATTCCCTGGCGCAGCAGGTCTCCTCCGTACAGATAGCGGACCTGCTCTGCTGACACATGTGCCTTTCCCAGTGTCAGGATACAGGCTTCACTTTGCATCGTACCTTCTGCCTCTTCCCACGTCTTTGCTCCAAACAGATTATCTCCTACCATGTCAAACAAATTTCCCAGCGGTCCCTCTCCCTCTTTTTTGCCTACAACAGACCCGCTGCTGATCAGATACGGTGTCTCTGTGAAAGAAAGGCTCTGAGCTCCTTTTGTTTTCTGGATCATCCCAAGACACCTGCCTTTCCTGCCAGCCAGTAAATAAATCCCAGAAGCCAGCTTGTGAAGATTCCATATAAAATGACCGGCCCGGCAATGGTAAAAATCTTACAGCCGATTCCCATAACCTGTCCTTCTTTTTTATACTCAATAGCCGGTGCCGCCACAGAATTGGCAAATCCGGTGATCGGAACCAGGGCCCCGGCTCCTCCCCATTTTGCAATTTTGGGATAAAGATTCAGTCCTGTTAAAACAGCACTGATCAATACCAGAATAACCGAATTCCAGCTTCCGCTCATATTTTTATCCAATCCGCATTTTTCACAATAATTCAGTATAAATTCACCAATCATACAAATGATCCCGCCTGTAATAAATGCTTTCAGCATATTAAGCGGAAGATTATGGACCGGTGTCTTTTTCTTCACATATTCTTCATAAGCTTTCTTTTCTTTTTCTGTTAAATTGCCCACGTTTGATCCACCCTTCCTCTTTAAAATTTCATTGGCACGGCCTTTTAAAATCCTCCCCAGCGATTCCAGAAAAACAGCAGTCCTCCGACACATTTTCCCACAGCCATCCCCAGAATTGCCCACGGTATACATCTTGAAATCTTAATCCTTCTGATGAATACAGGAAATACATTCAGAACCTCTGCCAGCGCCATTGCCCAGCATCCGGCAAACATGCCTGCCAGGATCCCGAAAAGCGGCAGGATCCATGTTCCTCCCGGAATAGATATCTGAAAAACAAAAAATATATTTCCCAATATGCCTCCTAATGCAGCCGCATCCTCATAAAGCAGGATGTGCTCTCCCGTATGAGTTCTGTCGGCAAAATCTGATAAAATCCCCAGTTCGATAATAAAGGAAAACAGGCCGCCTGCCACTGTGATTCCGGCGCTAAGTCCTATGAGGCCCAGAATGACCTGCTGTATGATCTGTTGTCCCCACATCAATTTCCTTCTCCTTTCTGGAATAGGCCTCAATCAGAGTACTCTGTATTTCATTTTCATAAGTTCTCATTTCCACCTCAATGGGAGTCGGATCTGCCGAAAACCGCTTTTTTCCGAAATGATTGAAGAATACAAGGATCCCCATAATCAGACCGATACAGTAAGTAAACTCCAGAACTGTAAATCCGTCGGATACTTTTCCGGTCAGAAGTGTATAAATCTGCCGAAAGAGTTTTGCTGTATCCACATCATTGTTAAAGGCCATAATAGAAAACGCCGCCCCGGCAAATGTTAAAAACACTACTCCGGCTGTCTTGGCGATGTGGACCGCTTTGCTTCCTGATCTTTTATCTGCCAGAGTAATGATGACATCCGGCTCTGCAAGATTCTGTACCTCTGCCTCCGGAAATTCTTTGTGGATCAGCTCGATCACCTTCAAAACAGAGAGAACTGTCCGGCTGACCTTTTTATCCGCAGAATGAAAACGAAAAAGCTTCAGAGTTTTTACTTTAGCAAGGATAACCGGATTGCTGCATTCTACCTGAAAAATATCCCCTAACGTCACATCCGGTTTGGTAACTTCTACATTCCTGTCTGATTTTATATAAATTGTCGCTTTCACCTGAGACACTTTCTGGCACCTCCTGTTCTATCCTCACCAGTGTACCGTCTGTAACCTGTTCGCTGCCTCTGACATCCCGAAAATAATAGATTACTCCTACAGCAACAGCTAATGTCACCACAAAGATAAGGCATACCCTTATTTTTTTCCTGGCTTTCTCCATACGTTTCTCTCCTTTTCGTATAACCTTGATGTTTAGTATGGTTTCAGCCAGTAAAAAATATACATTGGGTATGCCTTTTAAATCTTCTCTCTCATTTCTTCCAGAATCCTTTTTTCCATTCTCGATACCTGGACCTGTGATATGCCGAGTATTTTTCCTACTTCTGTCTGGGTTTTATTTGCAAAATATCTCAAATAAATAAGCTGTCTTTCCTCCGGCCGGAGCTGTTCCAAAAGCTGGCTAAGCAGCATACGGTTTAAAACCGCTTCCTCTCTTTCCTCCTTTTCCTCCAGCTTATCCAAAAGCTGTATCTCGTGGCCGTCCTTCTGATAGATTGTCTTATGAAGCGACTCTATCTCTGCCCCCGCCTCAAGGGCAAGTACAAGTTCTTCTTTATCAACCTGCATCGTCTTTGCAATTTCTCCAAGGGACGGTTCATCCCCGTTTTCACCCTGCAGTTTTTCTCTGCAGCAATGAGCTTTGTAAGCCATCTCTTTGAGCGAGCGGCTTACTTTGATCATACCGTCATCCCGAAGAAATCGTTTGATTTCTCCGGAGATCATAGGAACCGCATAGGTGGAAAATTTCACATCATAGGACAGATCAAATTTGTCTATCGCTTTTAAAAGCCCGATACTTCCGATCTGAAACAGGTCTTCTGCTTCCGCCCCACGGTTATAAAATCGTTTTACCACACACCATATCAGCCCGGTGTTTTCCTCCACAATCTGTGCTTTTGCCTCTTCATCCCCTTGGTGAGATTTCTGAATCAAAGCGATTGTGTGGTCCATAATTCCCTTCCTTTGCCGATTTCCTTTTTCATTTTTACCGTTGTCCCTTTCCCGGGCGCTGATTCCACCTCCAGTTCATCCATAAAAGCCTCCATAAAAGAAAATCCCATTCCGGATCGTTCCAGATCCGGTTTTGTAGTAAACAGCGGCTCCATAGCCTTTTTCACATCAGTGATCCCCACTCCCTGATCCGAAATTTCAAGATAAATTGATTTTCCCTGTATCCACGCCTTAATATGTACTTTATTAAGCGTACTGTTATAGCCATGGATAATGGCATTTGTCACCGCTTCCGACACAGCCGTCTTGACATCAGACACCTCTTCCACTGTAGGGTTGAGCTGAGTCATAAATGCCGCCACTGTGACTCTTGCAAATGCTTCATTGGATGAATGACTGTCGAAACTCACTTCCATTTCATTGTATACTTCCCCGATATGTTCCATTTTATTTTTCCTCCTCATATAGCTGCATGATCTTCATTACTCCTGACATTGTCAGTATTTTCTTCATCCGCTCGCTGGTATGCACTGCCCATACCTCGCCACCCATCATGTATACTTTCTTATAGCGTCCCATAATTACCCCGATTCCGGAACTGTCCATAAAACTGGTGTCTGCAAAGTCAAAGATAATGTAGCGGATGTGTTCTCTGTCAATGAGATGATCCGCCTCCTTTTTAATCTCTTCTGCATTGTGATGATCCACATCGCTGGGCAGAAAAATCGTAAGACAATTTTCCTGTACCTGATACTTCATATCGTATTCCTCCTCAAAAATAGTCTATCTATGACAAAAGGATATGTAACTTTTATTACATATCCTTTTCTTTCGTATCACCACTGTTCTATTGTTCTTCCCCGGTATCTTCTGTCTGTCCCGATGTGTCAATGTCGGGGTAATTCTCTTCCACTTTCTGTTTCCAGGTATTGGCATTTTCCGTATCCCCGGAAGCTTCATAGGCCTGGGCCAGAAGCCACATTGCCTGTCCATCGTCATAGCCTTCGTTCATCTGCATGACTGTACTTAAATTTGTAATGGCATCCGCGTAATTAGCTACCTGGAAGTTTTCCTGCGCCGTACTGTACAGCACCTCACTGTAACGACTGTAAATGTCCCCTGTCATGGTATCAAACTGCTCCCGTCCCAGAGTTCCCAGAGAATCCGCATTCACTTTTAAAAGCTCTTCCACCATGGCAGAATCACTCATGTCCTGATTCAGATAATGATCGTACATACTAAGAACGATCTCATAACTGTCCAGTGTGGACTTGGCTGTCTGCTGGGCATTTTCTGTCTCCTCACTTGTAGCGCGGTAACTTTCCAGCTCTGTCTGCAGTGCGCTGATCTGCGCCTCCTGTTCTGCAATCTGATCGCTGAACTCCCGCACCTGTTTATTGGTCCTGTCTGCAGTAGAACGGTTCACTGCCGGCATGATCAAAAACCACATGACCGCAACCCCCACTACAATACCGATGATAATATTGATCACTGTCATCAGTCCGGCATTTTCTTTGACTCCGCTGGACGCCGGCTGAATGATCGTCTCATTGCCGATGTTGTATGTGACAGTCTGAGGTTTTTCTTCCTTCTTTTCTGCCTGCTTTATGGCCCTTTTACGGCGCAGCTCATTCATCTCATGCATATACCGCAGTGTGATGTCGTTTGTAGTATCCAGTTTATGTGCTGCCTTTAAAGTATGCTTTGCTTTTCCATACTGCTGTGTGTGTATATACAAAAGAGACAGCAGCTGATATGCCTTTAGAAAAGTCGGATGGGCATCCACTACTTTTTTCAGCTGAATAATTGCCAGATCTTCCCCATCCTGATAACAGTAATCCAGACTCTGATTAAATTTTCGTATTGCCTGATTTACCTTCTCCAGCTCTGTCGGATTCTCCTGTAATTTTTTTATATAATAATTGGCAATGTTTTCATGAGACTGGAAATTTTTGCTTAAGATCCATTCCACCAGAGCTTCTCCCACTTCGCCCCGGCCATAATAAACCAGTCCCAGCAAATTTCTTGCCGCAATGTTTTCACTATTATACTGAAGGCTCTTCTTCAGAGATCCTATCGCTCCCGACATATCTCTGATACGAGCCCGTTTAAGGCCATCATTATACCAGTAATTGGACTGATATACTAATTTCTTTGTATACTCCATATGATCCCCGTATTCTTCCTATTTGTTCGTCTGTTCAATCATTTCCCGAAGAATGTCTGTCATATCAGTAAGGTCTTCCTGATATACGGCATCTTCAATATCCTCTACTTCTACACTTGGCTGAAATTTCTTCAGCTCTTCTTCATAATTCAGCATTTTCATACCTCCTTTAAGCTGGCAGGTGTCAATTCATTTCCACTTCTTTTTCTTTTATCATCCGGCGTATCTCTCCGATCAGATACAATGACCCGACACAGAACAGCTTTCCGTTTCCCTTTTTAGCGGCAGCTGTAAGAAACGCCTTCTTCACATCCGGACATATACAGACTTCCCGGCTTGTATACCGATGAAAAACTTCTGCCAATTCCCGGGCAGAAACTTTTCTTCCATCTTCTATTTCTGTGATAATATACTGTTTTGCCGGAACTTCCCGGCAAAGGATCTCGATCATTGTCCCGTATTCTTTATCTGCCACAGCAGAAAACAAAATAACTGCTTCCGTTTCCTTCAAAGCTTTCAGCGTATCTGCAAAGACACGGATCGCCCCGGGATTATGGGCTCCGTCCAGAAAAATTCCCGGAAGGATTTCTTCCATTCTCCCTTCCCATGTAACAGACGCCACCGCTTTCTGCCACATTTCGTAATCCTTTTCCCTGTCATCCAGGACACATTCCATTGCCTCCAATGCAAGGGATACATTCATAGGCTGGTAAATTCCGCATCCGTTTATACTCCAAAGGACATCTTTATCATACGCACTGCTTCTTGAAAAAGCAATATGTTTCTTAGTGATTTCCCGGATTTCGTACGCATTTTTCGTAAGTTTTCTACACCTGGCATGAGCCTCAAGCGCACGCTTTATGATTACTTCTGACGCTTCCTCATCTGTGCCGTCGAAAATGATCGGAACTCCTTCTTTTATAATTCCCGCCTTCTCTTTTGCAATTTCCCTGACTGTATTTCCCAGATACTGGGTGTGATCCAGACTGATAGATGTAATGATGGTAAGAATCGGATGCTCCACTGCGTTGGTAGCATCCAGCCGTCCTCCAAGGCCGGTCTCCAGAATAATGTATTCCACATCAGCCTCTTCAAAAGCCAGCATCGCCATTCCAAAAAGAAATTCAAAATAGGAAGGATGGGCAATGCCATCTGCTGCCATCCCATCCACTGTCTTTTTCACCTTCTGAAATATCTCCAGAAATTTTTCGTTTCCTATCTGAATATTATTGATCCGGATCCTCTCATTTATCACGATCAAATGAGGAGAAGTAAAAAAGCCGGTCCTTTTTTTCATTGCGAGAAGAATCGCCTGCATATATGCGCATACGGACCCTTTTCCGTTTGTGCCGGCCACATGAATGACCTTCCGGTCTATACCGGGATTTCCCAGTCTTCTCAAAAATTCTCTTGTATGGGCAAGCTCATGCTTTTCCGTAAATTTAGGAATTTCCGCTATATATGCAGCTGCTTCTTCATATGTCATTTTCCTGTTCCCCTTCCTCCGGTCGCTTCTATCCATGAAACGCCTTTATCTGCACTTCCGGTGCCCGGTCTTTCGATCAGTTTGCCATCCTGGTATTCATATTCACAGGATGTGCGGAAAACAGTATTGCTGGATCCCACCTGGCTGACAGTAATGATATCTCCGTTTTCCAGCGTTGTCTCTGAAAGCTCTATTCTCGTGTTATTTAAAAATTTGCTCTGCTGCCGTTCCCCATTGACATATACTCTGCTGTTCTTTGTAAAATTCTGTCCGTACAGACTGTACCCTTCATCCAGCTTCGGTACAAGATCGGTAAGTTCCACATCTTTAACGCCCATCTGCATATGGCCTTCCGTGATAGGCGGATTGCCGTTATAGACATATTGCTCTCCGTACATAATATCATACTGAAGCAGCTCCAGGTCAGCGAGGTAATTTTTTGTCTGGCGGCGTTCCTGATGATAATTAAAAACTGTTCCTGAATGGATATCCAGTCTTTCCAGAACATCCGCTACGATCTGATAGGAAGGAATATTACGGTCTTCTTTTTCCAGACCGATATTATCCCAGATCACATAATTTGTATTGTACAGGTATCGGCTCTTCAGATCCTCTGCCTCCAGCCCCATAGTCGGAAGATGGTCACCATAAAAGACAACAACTGTCGGCTCCCCTCTCTCCTCAATTTTCTGAACCAGTTTGCCGGCAAAGGCATCCATCTCATATACCTGATTTACATAGTATTCCCATTTATTTTTTGTCGCCTCATCCTCGATCCCTTCTACTTTGATCTTCGGATTTTCAATTATTTGCTCTTCCGGATAATCTCCATGGCCCTGAACACTGACACCAAAAACAAAATCCTGCTGCTCTGTCGTGTCCATTGCTTCCAGAATATGATCGATCAGCACATCGTCTTTCGCCCAGCCGTTTTCTGTTGTCTGAAGGATATTCATAAACTCCTTGCTGGTGAAGGAATCGAATCCCATCTGATTATATACCTCTGCACGGCTGTAAAAATTACCTCCGTTATTGTGAAGTGCATGTGTGCCGTACCCAAGGGCAGAAAGGGCAGACGCCGCACTCTCTGTCGGCTGATATTTTACAATCGTCTTATAAGGATATTCTCCAGGTCCGAAATAACGCATATTCATTCCTGTCAGCACCTCAAATTCCGTGTTGGCTGTCCCTGCTCCCACGGATGGCACCTTGAAATATCCAGACGAATATTCTTTAAACATGGCGTGAAGATTCGGAGAGGCATCCTCCGATGTAGTGAAAAATTCCGCTTCATCTACATCAAAATAAGATTCCAGCTGGATAAAAATGATATTGGGAAGCTCTTCATCCGAGCGGCCTGTCTCACTTTTTGTAAGTTCTCCGTTATTGCTGATTTCCGCAATTGTCTCTTCACTGTATCCGTTAGGTTCGTCAATTCCGGTATTAAACAGACTCGCCATAAAACAGTAGGGAAGACCATAATCTTCATAGGCAAAAGCAATATTTCCAAAATAGTTGGATACAACCCGTTTATCAAGCGCCGCCTGCGAAACAAAAGTATAAAGTCCGAAACAAGCTGCAATACCTATAAGAGCTGCAATACGATGCATTTTGCCTTCATATTGTCCGCCCCGGCGCCACATGGAAACAACCCAGAGAACAACCGCCACAATACCTATGACAAGCACGATCAGCTCGATGGGGTCAAAATAATTATTGATAAGAGACACTGCATCTCCTGCTACTTTCAGATCCTGGGCGTTAAAGGGCGTTACCCTCTTGATCAGCATATAGCCGTTGGCGACTCCCAGCACAAGCCAGAGTACGCTGATGATGATTCTGGCAAAGACCCTTCTTCGCACCAGATAGACCACAGTGAAGGTCATAAAGATCATAAAGGCATTGTAAAGAAATACCAGCGGCGATCCCACCATATAATCCCAGGCCTCAAAGACAGAATGCCTTGAAATGGCCTCTATGATGAAATTGATCACACACGCCCAAAAGGCATGAAGCAACAATGAAATTCTGTTCATAAAAGCATAGATTGGCTGCATCTTCCGGGCAAAAGGGCCGTTCCGCCGCTCTTCCAGTATCCGCTCCCGGCGTTCTTTCTTCTTCCGGTGCCATTCCTTTATATCTTCCTTTTTTAAATGTCTCAATTTCGAAAAAGTGCCTTTGATATCCGGCTTTTTCAAATGAATTTTTTTCATTGTCATCCCTTGCCTTTTTTATAATATATCTGGTCCTTTTGTAAAACTGTTAGGACATTTTAGCCTTTAAACCTGTAAGTCTTTCCTGCACCTGCGCCATCATCTGCTCATATTTCTCCAGTTTGTCCCGCTCTTCCTGCACCTTTGCCTCCGGCGCTTTGCTGACAAATTTTTCATTATTCAGCATACCGTTGGAACGGGCAATCTCCTTTTTAAGGCGCTCTTCTTCTTTTGTAAGACGCTCCAGCTCCTGTTCAAAATCAATCATATCTTCAAGAGGAAGGTATGCTGTTGCATCCGGAATCACTACAGACATAGCGTCCTCTGCAATTCCGTCTTTGTCCTTCTGTACAATAAATTCACTTGCATTTGCCAGACGAAGCACTGCATCTTTTAAAAGTTCAAAGCCTTCCCGCAGCTTCTGATCTTCACTGACAACATAGATCTTGATCTTCCTTCCGGCCGGCACATTCATTTCCGCACGAACGTTACGCACACCGGTTGCCAGTCTCTTGAGATGTTCCACAATATTTTCTGCCTGCGGGAAATCCCAGTCTTCTCTGTATTCCGGCCATTTGGACATCATAAGAGATTCTTCTTCCGGAATCAGTTTGCTGTAAATTTCTTCTGTCACAAAAGGCATGAACGGATGCAGAAGCTTCAACGCATTTTTCAGCACCTCGCGAAGCACCCAGAGAGCAGCCCCTGCAGACTTCGGATTCTCCTTGGCATCGTACATTCTCTGTTTTACAAATTCAATGTACCAGTCACAAAATTCATCCCAGATAAAATCATAGACTTTCTGAAGTGCGATCCCAAGCTCGAATTTGTCCATATTCTCTGTCACGTCATGGATCAGCTTGTTGCATTTTGACATGATCCAGCAATCGGCCGGCATCAGACTTTCCTGATCTGGCTTTTGAATCTCTTTCCCTTCCATATTCATAAGAATGAATCTGGATGCATTCCATACTTTATTGGCAAAATTACGGCTTGCCTCTACTCTCTCATTGTAAAAACGCATGTCGTTTCCAGGCGCGTTTCCTGTTACCAGAGTCATACGGAGAGCATCAGCGCCATACTGATCGATAATTTCCAGCGGATCAATACCGTTTCCTAAAGATTTACTCATCTTACGTCCCTGGGAATCCCGTACCAAGCCATGAATAAATACAGTATGGAACGGAGATTTTCCGGTATGGGCATATCCGGAAAATACCATGCGGATCACCCAGAAGAAAATGATATCATATCCGGTTACCAGCACATCTGTAGGATAGAAATAATCAAGATCCTCGTTCTTTTCGGGCCACCCCAGTGTAGAGAAGGGCCACAGCGCAGAGCTGAACCAGGTATCCAGTGTATCCTCATCCTGAGTAAAGTGAGTGCATCCGCACTTCGGACATTTATCCGGCATTCCTCTTGATACGACTACTTCGCCGCACTCGTCGCAGTAGTACGCCGGAATCCTGTGTCCCCACCAGATCTGCCGGGAAATACACCAGTCGCGGATATTCTCCAGCCAGTGAAGATAAATCTTGTCAAATCGCTCCGGCACAAATTTCAGATCTCCGTTTTTTACTGCCTCAATGGCCGGTTTTGCAAGTTCATCCATCTTAACAAACCACTGCTGCTTGATAAGCGGCTCTACCGTTGTATGACAGCGGTCATGAGTTCCGACATTGTGAGAATGAGGCTCTACTTTTACAAGATATCCCTGCTCCTCCAGGTCTTTCACCATAGCCTTTCTTGCTTCATACCGATCCATTCCGGCATATTTTCCGCCGTACTGCTCATTGATGGTGGCGTCATCATTCATAATGTTGATCTCCGGCAGATTATGGCGCTTTCCAACTTCAAAGTCGTTAGGGTCATGGGCCGGCGTGATCTTCACTGCACCTGTACCGAACTCCCGGTCTACATAGGAATCCGCAACAATCGGGATTTCCCGGTCTGTCAGCGGCAGGAGACATTTCTTTCCTACAATATCTTTGTAACGGTCGTCATCCGGATGTACAGCGATAGCTGTATCTCCCAACATTGTCTCCGGACGTGTGGTTGCAATTTCCAGATAATCATCTGTGCCGATGATCGGATATTTGATATGCCAGAAATGTCCGTCCTGTTCCTCATGCTCTACTTCCGCATCAGAAAGAGAAGTTTTACATACCGGACACCAGTTAATGATCCTGGATCCTTTATAGATATAGCCTTTCTCATACAGGCTGATAAATACTTCCTCTACTGCTTTGGAACATCCTTCATCCATGGTAAAACGCTCTCTGTCCCAGTCGCAGGATACGCCCAGTTTCTTCAACTGCCCTTCGATCGTTCCTGCATATTCTTCTTTCCACTGCCAGGTTCTCTCCAGGAATTTTTCTCTTCCCAGCTCTTTTTTGTCAATTCCCTCTTCCTTCAGCTGATTCGTAACCTTCACCTCGGTAGAAATTGCTGCATGGTCCGTTCCCGGGATCCAGAGGGTATTATATCCCTGCATTCTCTTATAGCGGATCAGGATATCCTGCAGTGTATTGTCCAGCGCGTGCCCCATATGAAGCTTTCCGGTTATATTCGGAGGGGGCATTACGGTTGTAAACGGTTTTCTGCTTCTGTCTACTTCTGCATGAAAATATTTGTTCTCACACCATTTGTCATAAAGTTTTGGTTCAATCTCTTTTGGATTGTAGGTTTTTTCCAGATTCTGGCTCATGTGTTTCCTCCTCATAATGTGGTCTGTGCAAATTTCAGATACTACAGACTGTCTGTTTCAGTTCCATGAGAGGCCGGCTTACTTAGCCTGTGTCTTACAATCAGAGTTTCCTATTGAATAAAAAATCACCCCTCACTTACAGCAAAGGGCGAATCATTCTCCGCGGTACCACCTTCATTTATTATACAGAAAACTTTATGCTTCTGCATTTCTCATCATGTTCTTTAACGGGAACGACTTCGTGACAGCTTACTTCTCTCATATAATCTGATCTCCTATCGGTTCAGCTGTCCGGCTCCAAAGCTACCTTCCACAGTTCCTCTTCCAAACTGTCTTTCAGCCTGAGGACAGTTCTCTCTTTTCGGACGGCTTCTCCTGTGTACTCCTCTTCTTCACAGCCTTTCTCTTCATAAGCTATTGATAATCATAGCCAGCCAGGCCTTTTTTGTCAAGATATTCACCGAATTTTCACAAACTCTTAAGAACTTCAGAAAGAAGCAGTTCTCTTTATCTGTTTTTATCGAAATAATTTCTGATAAATATGCAAATCCTCATCTTTAAACACGTTAAATATTACTCTTTTCATACCAGAGCCGGATAAATATTTATCAACTGTCTCTACTGCGATCTGCGCCGCCAATTTATTTGGAAAATGGAACTCTCCGGTAGAAATACAGCAAAACGCGATCGAATCAAGATGATTTTTTTCGGCAGTCCGAAGGCAGCTAAGATAGCAGGATTTCAGCTCTTCTTCCTGCTGTTTTGTCACTTTCACCCCAACGATCGGTCCTACCGTATGGATCACATGCTTTGCCGGAAGATTGTATCCCAAAGTGATCTTCGCTTTTCCGGTGGGCTCATCGTGTCCCTGCTCTTCCATCAGCCTGGCGCATTCATTTCTAAGCTGAATACCTGCTGCCGAGTGAATAGCATTGTCAATACAGCCATGGCAGGGCACAAAACATCCCAGCAGCTGTGAGTTTGCCGCATTGACTATGGCGTCCGCCGCAAGCCTTGTAATATCTCCCTGCCAAAGGGAAATACGGTCCCCGTTTTTTACGCTGCTGCAGGGGTATAGCTTTGCAATAACAGGAATCTCTTCTATATAAATAATCCCCTTTTCCTGAAGCTCCTCCTGAAGCAGTTCATCCTGGATCTTCAGAACTTCTTCATCCGCTTCCTTCGGCCACCGGACATTCATCAGACTTCTTAGCAGCCTTCGTTTTCCCCTCTCATCTACGGGTTCACCGACTGCATGATATCCTGGATTTTCTTTGATGAGCTGTTGGATGAGCCATGATACTTTTTCTGAATGTGTCATTCTTCTTCCTGTCCTTTCTTTTCCTACTACATAAAATCAAACAATGACAGCTGATTGTCGCGGCTGGATCTTATTTCCCGGTCCGTGATCGTTTCATCTCCCCGGAGATTCCCTATTAAAATGGGAGATTCCGGATCATGTTCCTTCTTTTTATTTTTCGCACTGAAAAGACTGGCCGTCGCATAACAGTATCTGCATCCATGGACGCAGGTATCATACATGCCTATATCAATACTTTCACAACATCCGCACTCCGGCCGCTGACCCTTGTCCTTCTTTAAGTCCAGCTTATATCCTGCAACTTCCTCCGCTTTCTTCCGGTCAATGCAGGCGGCATGCCTGATTCCTAGTGATTCCAGATTCATCTTTTCAGCACAGGTATATAATGGCAGATTGTATTTCGCCGCTATTTTTGCAAGTCCCTGCGCCACTTCTATTTTCTCTTCCTCCTCCATTTCCTGAAAAGGACATCCCTTATATGAATCCACAAAACTGAAAATACAGCGCGTAGTATATTTGTGAAGCCATTCACAGAGCATATCAAACTTTTCAATATGATAGGATAGCGAATATTTCTCTGTCAGGAGAATAGGATCAAAGCGGAAATCCACGCGCTTTTTCCCCAGCCTTTCACTTAACAGAATAAAGGTGGCAATGGAGTCCTCTGTCGTCGGCAGTCCCGGTTCAATCTCTTTTTCATAATCCGTCACTGTCATTTCAAAGTAATAGGAATATCCCAGCTGATCGATCATCCGCAGATACGGCAGCATAGGTTCCGGATTTTTGGTCCAGAACACAAAACAGTCCACTGTCTGCGGAGACAGACGGATACGGCTTACTTTTTTTCTGTTATAAGGACTTGGCACCAGAATTTCTTCCGCCAGCAAACGGTTCATAAACCACTGCGGATACAGCGCCGGAATATCTGTCCTTCTGCTTGCACTGATAATCATATGTCCTCTCACTTTCTGCCGATAAAAGTAAACAAACCACTAAAAAGTACATAATTTATATAAATTATATCACATCCCTTTTCCCCCGACCAACAAAAGTTTGCATATCCTTTTTTCCTGCGCTATGATAGGTTTAGTAAAGAAAGAGAGGAGACTGTATGAAAAAATTACTTCTTGTATCCCTGTTTCAAAACGTCACTCATATTCTAAAAAAGGCAGAGCCAAAGCTAAAGGGAAAGACCATTGCCTATATCCCCACCGCCGCTCTTGTCGAAAACAGCGGCGATATGATCCAGGCTGAAATGCTTACTTTGTCCAATATGGGGCTGATCCCTGTCAAGCTGGAAATTTCTTCTGCTCCCTATGAAGTGATCGACCGCACTCTGTCTGAAAGTGACTTTCTGTTTGTCTCCGGCGGAAATACCTTCTTCCTTTTGCAGGAAATGAAAAGGACCGGAACAGACAAACTCCTGATCCGTGAAGTGGAAAAGGGAAAGCTGTATATCGGAGAGTCCGCCGGCGCTATTATCACCTCGCCGGATATCGGCTATTCCGCCGCCATGGATGCACCTGAATCAGCTCCCCGGTTAACGGATCATTCCGGCCTTGACCTTGTTCCTTTCTATGTGGTTCCCCACTACAAAGGTTCCTTTCTTGGAAAGGAAGCACAGAACATCGAAGAAGAGTTCTCTCACTCTTTAAACTTAAAACTTCTCACTGACCATCAGGCTTTGCTGATAGAAGGTGAGCGTGAAACACTCTTCTGATTTCTGCCTGGTATTCTTAATGAACTTAACTGATCTGCTGCGGAAGCTTTGCCTGCATTTCTTCTCCCGGGCGAAGCTCTCCGCCTTTTATCACTTCTGCAAACACTCCCTGGGTAGGCATGATACATTCACCCATTCTCTGATAAATAGCGCAATGGGAATGGCATTCCTTTCCAATCTGAGTGATCTTCAATTCCACCGGGCCACAGTAGAGCATAGTTCCTACCGGAAGCGCCGCAAAATCCAGCCCTTCTACTACAAGATTTTCTCCAAAAGCTCCGTCCTCTACTCCCGCTCCTCTTTGATTAAACTCTTTTACCCGGTCATAGGACAAAAGGCTCACCTGGCGGTGCCACTTTCCTGCATGGGCATCCCCTTCTATTCCAAAATCTTTTATAAAGCGGGCAGATGAGACTGCCTTTTTTTCCACGCCGCGTACCGTACTGATACAGATTGCCTTTACTGTTCCCTTCAATTGTTCCATTGTCTGTTATCCTCCTATTGATGACATGGGATTTTCTTCTGTCATATCTGACGGTTTCTCAAAGCAATGAGCACACGCCTTTTCCCACACCGCATTTCTGATTGCTTCTTCTATGTTTTCTTCCCTGCACGCCGCCTCATCCAAAGAGCGCAGAATATGTTTCAGATCTATTCCGTCTTCATAGCAAAGACAGGTTTTCAAATATCCCTGTGCCGTCAGCCTCACCCTGTTGCAATCCTGGCAAAACTTCCCGTGAATGGCACTGATAAATCCGATATCTCCAAGAAATCCGGGAATATGATAATATCTGGCCGGGCCGCATCCGTGAACCCTGGGGCTTTCCTCCATATCGGGATACCGTTTCTTCATCTGCTCCAGCAGCTCCTTATGACTCATGGACTGGATACTCTTTCCAAGGCCGATGGGCATCATTTCTATGAAACGTACATCCACCGGCATCTCTTTTGCAAGCTTTGTCATCCCGATCCATCCGGCGCTCTGATCCGGTTTTGGAAATCCGCCTTCTTCCGCCATTTTCTCCCAATCCAAAGAAACTGCATTTATCTTAACTTTCACCCCGATATGCAGCGCTTTCTCCACCGCCTGAAGCACCGTTTTTATCTCTCCGCCTCCGGTGATCATGCGAAAAAGCTCTCTGTCCCTTGTGTCCATGCTGATATTGATTCCGTCCACTCCGGCTTCTTTCAAAGCCTCCAGATGTTCGGCAAGAAGGATCCCGTTTGTTGTCAGCGTCACAGTCTCAATACCGGGAACTTCCTTAAGACGTCTGATAAGTCCGGCACAGCCTTTTCTTACGAGGGGTTCGCCGCCTGTCACTTTAATGTGCCGGATTCCCAGCCTGGCCGCACACTGAACAACCATTATAATTTCTTCATAAGTGAGGATTTCAGCCATGGAAACCGTCTTAATTCCTTCCGGCATACAGTACCGGCAGCGCAGATTGCATCTGTCCGTAATAGATATCCTCAAATAATTGATCTCTCTGCCATATTGATCCTGCATATTTCATCCTCCCTTCCTCTGAAAATTTGTCATCCTGCCTAACGACATTCTATCACATAATTTTCATTTTTCCATAATCCCGGCACATTTTTCTTTCCTCCCTTGCAGAAAGAAAACAAAGCCTATATAATAGCAGCGTCAGTGTACACCGGTACCGTTTTTATTGATAAGGAGATTTGATCCATGATTTTAAGAGAATATCAGCCTTCTGATTTAAAAGAAATTTTAGAATTGTTTTATCATACCGTTCACTCTGTAAATGCCAAAGACTATACTCCGCAGCAGCTGGATGCCTGGACAGGCGGCACTGCTTCTTTCGAAGCCTGGAATACTTCTCTTTTGGAGCATAAAACATTTGTGGCTGCTGAAGGCGGTATCATTATCGGATTCGGAGACATAGATAAAAAGGGGTACCTGGACAGACTGTATATCCACAAAGATTTCCAGCGCCGTGGCATTGCCTCCACTATCTGTGATGCTCTGGAATCTGCCGTCCAGGTACCCCTTATTACAACCCACGCTTCCATCACCGCCCGTCCTTTTTTTGAAAAACGCGGTTACCGCGTGGTAAAGGAGCAGACGGTGATGCGCATGGGCGTTTCACTTACAAATTATCTTATGGAGAAAGACTGTAAACTCATCAGCAAAATGTCGGATTCAGCGCCTGTGTGATCTCGACATATTTTCTGTAAGTTTCTTCATATATTTCCGCATTTTCCAGATTTGGAACATAAATTTTTTCAATCTCAACAAACTGCTCCACCGCACTTTCTATGGATGGCCATATTCCATTCGCCACCCCGGCAAGTATTGCACAGCCCATACACGGAGTGCTTGCGCTGTTCTTTATAACCTTAACCGGGATTCCCAGTATATCTGCCTTTATCTGGCACCAGGCTTCTGATTTGGATCCGCCTCCCAGAGAACGTATCTCATCCATGGTCGCCCCAAGTGCCTTTTCACATTCAAGCATTCTTTTCAGTGCAATTGCAAGCCCTTCCATGATTGCTCTGATGAAATGTCCCCTTGTATGTCCTGCATTAATTCCATAATATACGCCGCTTGCTTTCTCATTCAGTTCCGGAATCCCGGATCCCTGGAAATAGGGAAGCATGATCAGCCCTTCCGCTCCGGGCGGAGTTGCCTTTACCAGTGCATCCATTTGTGTATACGCATTCAGTCCTGTTTCTTTTTCAATCTTTTTCTCCGTTTCACAAAACGCGTCCCTGAACCACTTTGTAATCATAGCTCCTGTGCAGTAAGGCTGATACATGTATTTGCCCGGAATGCCGCTGCACAGAGTCGGCACATCCCCTTTTGAATCGGCGCTCAGCTCATCAATGGTGGCAACTGTCACAAGAGCCGATCCCGTGCTTTCCGAAGCGATTCCAGGCCTGATATTTCCTGCTCCGATCGCCCCGCATCCCTGATCGAATGCGCCTACATTGATCATCGTATCCCGATCCAGTCCATATTCTTCCGCCGCTTCCTTTGTAATTTTTCCAATTTCTTTTCCGGGTTCCACGATTTCCGGAAGATATTCTTTTTTTATCCCGACGAAATCCAGCATCTCCTGCCAGTAGCATCTGTTTGTGATATCGAAAAAGCCATGGTCGCTTGCCACAGAATGTTCCGTTATAAATTTCCCTGAAAGGACATAGACAAAATAATCTTTGATCTGCAAAAACATTCTGGTATCTGAGAACACTTCCGGTGATTTGTTTTTTACTGCCAGTATCTTGCTGACGGGATGGATCGCATAAATATTATCAAACCCAACTTTACTGATAATATCCTCTTTACTAAAATGTTCTGACAAATACTCTGCTTCTTCTGTTCCCCTGGTATCCATCCAGGCGATCACTTTGCATAGAGGCTGATAATCTCCGTCTAAAAAGACACATGTCTCTGCCGTCGAAGAAAAACCGACGCATTTAATCTCTTTTTTGTCTGCCTTTGATTTACGGACAGCGCCTTTTATCGCTTCTGCAAATGCATCTTTATACAACTGAAGATCAGCTTCTACCTCCCCGGAAGACAGCGTAGTAAGTGCGTATTCGGAAGTTTCTTCCCCATATACTTTACCATCCTCCCCTATCACTGCCGCTTTGATCGCGGTTGTACCTATGTCAATTCCCAGTATATATTTCATGTGCTTCTTCTGCTCCTTTCATACGCATATTCTTAATAGTTATTCATTTTGACCGACCCGCAGTTTTTTCAAAAGCGCTGCGAAAACACCTTATGTCCTCACAGCGCTCTGATCGTTCCATGTTACTGGTTTACATTCTCCTGTTTTATTGCTTCCTTATTAATCTCCATCCAAACATCTGCATTTTTAATCCCCAGTTTCTGTGGATTAAATATGGGTCTGTCTACACCTGCTTTTCTCTGTCTGCTGTAATCATCATGTACTTTTTTAATCGTAGGTGACATGATAAGGAGCATGATCACATTAAACCATACCATCAGCCCCACTCCAAGTTCCCCGGAAGAAAAGCTTGTAGAAGAAGACTGGATCGCAAAGTAGAAGAAGATCAGAGGCATTACAATACGCAGTACCCATATCGCACTACGGCGTATTTTCTGGGATTTATTATATAAAAGATATGCAATTGCTGTTTCACCCTGATAATAATAATTTAACAATGTCGTAAAGGCAAAGAAGAACAGAAAGATTGCGAGAATTACTGCTCCAATTCCGCCGGGGAACAGACTGTTCAGTCCTTCCTGTGCCCAGGCAATTCCCGGTTCAACACTCTGTGATGCAATAGCCTGTGATCCTTCGCTTACATGAATAAGATTTCCTGCACTGTCCTGTACATTAAAGCAGTCCGTCAAAATGATAATAAGTGCACTGCACAGACAGACAAACAGGTCAATGTAGACAGAGAACGAATTGACAAGTCCCTGTACTCCCGGATGCGGGCACTCTGTAGCAGACGCCGCCGGTACAGCTTCTCCCATTCCGGCTCCGGAGGAGTTTACAGATCTTTTCACTCCCCACAGTACTGCTGATCCAAGGATTCCTCCAAATACTGCATCCTGGCCAAATGCACTCCGCAGGATCAAAGAAATAGTAGACGGAACCGCATCAATGTTCATAATAATAACTACGATTGTAAGAACTGCAAAACCAATTGTCATAAACGGGACCATCAGTTCCGCTGTTTTTGCAATCCGCCGAATACCGCCCGAAATGATAACAAACAGAAGTACGGCCGCAATAGCTCCGGTGATATACTGTGAAATCCCCAGGCTGGTCTTAAATCCGCTGGTAATAGAAAAAGCATGAGGGGCTACCGTCAGGATCGGCACGCAGATCAGGGTCAGAACCGCATAAATGACAGCCGGAACTCTCCATCCCAATCCTCTTTGTACATAATAATATGCACCTCCCCGATATTCTCCATCCTGCTTGATCTTATAAACCTGACCCAGTGAACACTCCGCATAAGAGATCGCTGTTCCGAGCAAAGAGGTGACCATCATCCAAAAAACCGCTCCCGGTCCTCCGCTGAAGATTCCTACCGCAACTCCCGCTACGTTGGCCGTTCCGACACGATATCCGATAACGGTACAGAAAGTAGCAAAAGGAGAAATACCTGCATCGGAGTCCTGTGCCGTGAAAAGGAGGTGTATCTGATGTTTCATATTACGCACCTGGACTCCTTTCAGAATCACAGTAAAAAATATCGAAGATCCTAAGATCAGAAAAATGATGGGGTTCGCCCAAACAAGATTGTTTAAATTTACGATAAATTCATTCATCCCTTTTCCTCCTTTTCTCTACCAGTCATGCTCAAACATTTCTTCCTGTGCTTCAATATCCAGTGAAGTATAAGCCGTAAGCTTAACTGGGCGTACCGGCCCCCTCTTGGTTGCCTGCGGCACCTTGGCCGGGGAAACACCCAGCTCCTGAGCAATAATACGTTCGATCGTCTTGGAACAGTTTCTGCCCTGGCAAAGTCCCATTCCTGTCCGCAGAAGTCGCTTGACTTCATTTACGCTGGTAGCTCCGGCCCTGACTGCCCGGATCACTTCCTCCTTGGTGATCTCTTCGCACCGGCATACATACATGTTATTGTCATCTGATTCCGGGAAATTGTCCGCCTCAATATCAGGCGTTTCTTTGGCAATCCTTTTTCCATCTGTAGAGATGTTTCGCACCTCCATGCCATATCCTTTTGGAACCTTAATCTCTATCACTGCCGTCCGGTCGTTTGCCTTTGTCCATACTACTCGTACTACTGTCGCTTTTACTAAAAAGCGTCCGTCCCGGCTTAGCCCGTATACTTCCTGATCCCTCTCGGGGAGCGGATAATATTCGTAAGGAATTGTAACCAGATCATAATCTTCCTTCGACTGATCCACCAGAAAGCATGCCTGCCCCGGACACCTGGCCACACAAAGTCCGCATCCAATACATTTTTCCGGATCCACTACCGGAAGATTGGTGATCGGCTCCCCCACTGTAATCGCCTGATGGGGACAGGCCGCCTCACAGGGATTGCAGGGGATATTCTGTTCACACTCTACTACAACACATTTTTTCTTTGCAAGGACTTCCTCTCCCGGATAACCAGGAATATTCTTAACTTCTTCCAAATCCAAATATCCATTCTTAGCAAGCACCGCAGTTCACCTTCCATTCTTCCATCTGTTCAATGATCTTTTCTTTTGCATCATGGCGTCCCGCTCCAAAGGGTCCCGTCCTGAGCTGATCCAGAGAATTCCATACCTGCTCTTTTGCCTTTTGGGCCGTCTGTGCATCAATCTTTCCAAGCGCCTCTGCCGCCGCGATTCCTGCCAGTTTTCCTTCCTCAATCGCCGAAGATGCTTCTTCAACACCTGCTGAATCTCCCGCAACATAGATTCCTTCTCTGGTCGTTTCCATATTCCGGTCATGCATAGGTACCTGTGAGCCAAGCCTTCCTCCATTTACAAATGTCACATCCGCCATCGCCGGAAGTGCAATATCCGGAGTCAGTCCCACAGCGATTCCTATGGTATCACATGCAATATATTGTTCCGTTCCCTTTATCGGCTGGAATTTTTCATCTACCTTGGCAATTACGGCGCCCTTCACTCCTGACATATCTTCATTGGGGACTGCTTCCAAAACAGTATGCCCTGTATATACAGGAACTCCGGCTCTTCGGACTTTTGCCGAATGAACGCCGTAACCTCCCACCTGTGGTGCAGCTTCAACAATCCCGGCCACATCTATCCCTGCCTGAAGGAGCTGGTAAGTAACGATCAATCCTACATTTCCCGAACCGATCATCAGCACCCTCTCTCCTACTGGTACCCGGTGGACATTGATCATTGTCTGTATTGCCCCGGCTCCTACTACTCCCGGAAGAGTCCATCCAGGAAAGGCCAGAGGATTTTCACTGGCTCCCGTAGCCATAATCACCTTTTGGGGATGCACGATCAGCCCCTCCTCACTGTTTACCGCAAGGGCAACTCCTTCATCGTTCGGGTAAATCCCATAGGCTACTGTGTTCAGCATAACCTCTACCCCAAGCATTTCTACTTCTTCCAGCAGTTCCGTTCCGATATCAATCCCCCGGACGCCCGCTTTATGCCGTCTTGATCCGAAAAACTTATGAATCTGCTTAAACAGCTGACCGCCCGGTTTGTCATTTTCATCTACTACAAGCACATCCGCTCCGTATTTCGCCGCTTCGATCGCCGCTGAAAGACCGGCAGGTCCTGCTCCTATCACCAAAATCTCAACTTCTTTTCCCATTATGACTCCTCCCACTTTCCAAGTCCATCCTGTGTTTCTACAACCATCCCTTCTTCTACCGGAGTAATACAGGTACGGACGTTGGGATCTCCATTTACCGTCATCACACAATTCGTACAGCGGCCAATTCCACAGAAGTATCCTCTGGGTTCATGATGCTTTGGACTGATATTGGCCACTTTGATCCCATTTGCCAGAAGAGCGGAAAGGATTGGTTCACCCTCTACAGCCTGGATCTTCTTCCCATCAACAGTAATGGTAACTTCTTTTTTCTCTCCAAGCTCTCCAAGGATCATATGATTTTCTATTCTGGACATGTTCCATCCTCCCTTAACTCAATTATGATTCCTTTACCTTAAAATAGTCTTCTCCATTCATGCATCGGATTGCATGCGCTGCAACACCAGGTCCGATACAATAGCCGCAAAAACCTGTGACGGCGTAATAAACTCCCGGATATTTCTCCACTTCTCCGATATAGGGAAGCCGTTCCGGCGTAAATCCTTCGAACCCGGACCAGCTTCGCAGGATATTCAGTTTTTTGATTGAAGGAATAATATCCTGTGCTTCCCGCACGTTGAAACAAAGACCATCGATAGAAACATCCTTTTTTCTGTCATTATGATCCAGATCACCGTAGCCTTCCCGGCCTCCGCCTAACAGGATAGACCCTTCCGCCGTCTGTTTCATTGTCAGGGTCGGTGTGGTAATCGTATAATCGATAAAATGCGGTGCTTTCTCTGTAACTGTAATCATATTATGCTTCTCTTCAAAATCAATATGGACTCCCAGATCATTAAGCAGCCAATTGGAACGAATCCCACAAGCAACCAGAACCTTTTTTGCGTGATATTCCTCACCTTCTGCGTAAGCCACATATCCTTCCCCGTCCGGTTCAATCTTTTTGATAAACTGATGATCGTAAAATTCACATCCCAATTCTCTTGCTTTCATGAGAATTGCCACTCCTGCCTTCAGCGGATTAGAGTACCCGGACATGGGACTGAAATTAGCGGCGATCACATTGTCGCAGATATAAGGAACCTTTTCCTTCACCTGCTCCTTGGTAAGTCTTTCTATCGGCAGATTATTTTTCGCAAAACGTTCTTCCTGTTCATCTAGGAGGTGAAGATCCTCTTCCCGCAGGATGCAGTATAGTCCTCCAGTCCGATGGTATCCCACATCAATACCATCCTGATTCTGGAACTGATCCCACAACTGTGCCGCCAGAATATGTAACGGGAGGGATCTGGGCGGCTGCTGTAGAAGTTCCATTCCACCGGCGTTCACTCCAGACGCCTCATTACACGGATAATTTTTGTCTACAACTACAACTTTTTTTCCCTGCTTTGTCAGAAGATAGGCAGCGCTACATCCGACAATACCGGCGCCAATGATCAAATACTCTGTTTGTTTCACAAGCGATTCCTCCCTGCTTATTTATTTGTCTTAGACAATTCCCGAATATTACTCCACTCAAGAACCAATTTTTTCTCATCCTCACTGATCTCCCTTCGAGGACGACGGCAGATACCTTCTTCAAATCCGTATACTTCCTGAAGGATATACTTTACTGCCTGTGTCGGCTTTGGGAACCGCTCCGTCATATTGACTACCGGATAGAGCTGCTTATAGATTTCTAAGCCTTTCTGATAGTCTTTCTCAACAATCATTGCATTGTGGAAATCCGCCGACAGTTTTGGCAAAATGTTCGCTGTCATACTGATCCAACCGATAGCTCCGGTAGCATAGGAAGGATAGAGGAGGTAATCACATCCGCAAAGGACCGCTTTCTCCTCTTTTGCCTCTTCCGCCTCAAAAATAAAGTCTGTCATTACATCGATCACCATAGAAGCATCTTTCACAATCTTTACATGGGGCAGCTTATACAGCTCCTTCATCGTCTCTCTCGTGATCCCTGATGTTACATTCGGATTATTATAAACCATAATATCCAGATCTGAATGATCATTCAAATAAGTATAGTGATCAATGATCTCTTCCTGAGACTGATTATAATAGAAGGAAGGCAATACCATAGCGGCGTCTGCTCCCGCTTTGTAAGCATTGTTCATCAGTTCACAGGCATCCTCTACCCTTTCTCTGGAACAGCCCACGATCACTGACGCTCCTCTGTTCTTAATGTAAGGAACCATTTCATTTACATATTCTTTATGCTCTTCCAGTGTCACGCTCTGATACTCGCCTGCTGCCATCAACACTCCGATGCCGCCGATTCCATTGTCCATCATCCAGTCTGCATGCTTTTTAGCCGCTTCATAATTAAAGCTTCCATCCTCATTCATTGGTGTTACCATTGCCGGAAATACATGTGTAAATTTCTCTAAACTCATCTTTTTATTCTCCTTTTCTCTTTTATTTTTTCGTTTCATCAACCTTATTGGTTGTTTAAATACTTTAAGACATATTCCAGGTTCTCCCGGAAGGTTCCGCCCTCCACAAAGTTACCATTAAAGAGAGCACCTCCCATGGTGTATTCCGCGACCCCTGCTTCTTTCATGGCGTCCATCCTCTGCGTATTCCCGATGCTGCCCGCAATACATACTTTGTCCGCGCCCACGGCATCTACCACCGCTTTGGTCAGCTCTACCGGATCTCCATCCCTGTAACGATAAGAAGTAAGATCGATTCCTGCCGCTCCTTTCCCAATACAGTCTTTTGCCGACTGCACGATTTCTTCCAGGGAACCGGTCAGCTCTACCGGACTTCCCCCCACATTTCCACAGAACGGGGAGTACTGCAGCCCATGCTCTTTGGCATACCGGAATACAGAATCAAAAGGAAGTGTCCCGGTCAGATGGTCAAATCCACATTCATAAGCAAGCTTTGCGCCCTCCAGACACCCTTCTTCCGTATAGGTAACTACTTCTATGAATGTCTCTTTCCCTGCTTCCTTCATCTTCTTTGCCAGAGCAATCATCTCCTCTTTGGGAAGTCCCACATCTTTAAACCCCCACTTCTTCGCCGGCAGATCCTTGCATCCTTCAAAAATCTCTGCTGCATTTTTGACAGTTATGTCATTATTTGTCAGCATAATGATCAGTTCTGGTGACATATCCTTCTCTCCTTTTACTTTTAATCGTTTATCGTTGATTTATGGTTCTATACTACCATTGTTTTTAATTGTTTTCAATCATTGTTAATTGTTTATCATCATTTTTGCCATATATTACAATTATTTTTTCACTTTTTTATTAAATATGCACTATTCATTCTTTGTTTTCTATGTATTTATTGATTGTTTTTCGCTATTTTTAATCGTTTTCGCTTGTTTCTTGTATTTCTTTCGATTATTATTTATAATAGAATAAAACAACAGGGAGGATTTTTTATGAACACACAGAATAATTCGCCTTTCCCGGAAGAGCGGGAAGAAATTATCATGAATTTTCTTCACAATCAGGGCAGCATCAGAATTGGCGATGTGATAGATATACTGAATATTTCCCCATCTACCGCCCGTCTTCTTCTCCAGAAGATGCAGGATAAAGGGATGCTGAAGCGAACTCACGGCGGCGCGATCCTGATCGGCGAAGAAACTTCTCTTAGGAACGCCCCCCGTGATTTTATTAATATCGGCAACCGGGAAGCAAAGTTAAAGATAGCCTCTGCAGCAGCAGCGACAGTCGAGAACGGTGATTATATCTGCCTAGGGAGCGGAACTACCACCTTTCTGATGGCAACACTTCTCCACGGCATACAAGATCTGACAGTCGTAACAGATTCTATCCCCATAGCAAACGAACTTTTATATGACGAAGCTATCACCCTGTATGTTTGCGGCGGGTGGATCTTAAAACGTAACAATGCCTGCCGGGGGCTGACCGCCGAGAATTTCTTTCGCGACATCAGAGTAGATAAGGTCTATAGTGGTGCGGATTCCATTGATATTGAACTAGGAATAACCTCCGTAGATTTTGATCCGAGAACCGAAAGTGCCATCTGCCACTCTGGAAAACAATGTTACATCCTGGCCGACTCTACAAAATTCAAAATCCGTCCATATATGGATAAAGTGGTAAAAATCTCTGATATTGACTATGTAGTTACAGACGAGGGCATCGACAAAAAATATGTCCAGGCCCTGGAAAACGCAGATGTCAAGGTAATCATCGGTTAGCTATAGTCGTCTAAAAAAATTCCACCTTGCAAAGTGCAAACTCTGCGAGGTGGAATTTTTAAATCCTTAAAATATGAATTTTGTGTCAAAACTTCTTTATGGAGAAAGACTTCGGCGATTGATCCGGTAAACGGCAAGTCCCAGAGGTACCGTCAGGGCAAGCACCGGATAAAACATCTGAATGCTCACTTTTCCATACAGCACTCCTCCAAGCATAGGCCCAAGAGACATTCCCAGATCCAGTCCAATATAATACGTACTGTTTGCCAGCCCTCTTTTTCCTTCTCCGGCAAGAAGAATGGCCTTTGACTGACAGGCTGAACACATCATCCCATAACCGCCCGCCATAAAAGCCGCTGCCAGGAGCATCGTGATATTGCGGTTCATCACGCCCAGCAGGATAATCCCTATCAGGGCGCTGCATGAACTTAAAATCATAAAAAAGGAAAACGGACGGCTGTCAAAAAGACTGCGCCGCAATACCCGAAGAAGGAGCAGTACCGCTGCATATGCAGAAAAAAACAAACTGACCGTAACCGAAATCTGCCTTGCGTTTACATAGCTCACCAAAAAAGACTGGGTTGCACAATACGGTATCGCAAACAGCATAATAATAAATGCAATAGGGAGCACCTTCTTTTCCACAACCTGTACTCTTCTTTTTTCCTGATTTTCTCTTTCTTCTTTCGATACAGATACCGGTTCCCCTTTGTTCTGAACAAACTGTATGACAACAACAATCAATATACTGAATGCGGCTGCTACCAGAAACGCCGGCCTGTAGCCGATCCTTTCATACAGACTGACACCCACAGCCGGGGCCGCCGCCATCGCCAGTGCGTTCATAGCGCCGTAAATTCCCATTCCGGAACCAATCTTTTCTTTCGGGAGCAGCGTGGACATCCAGGTGGAAATACAGACAGAGCAAAGGGAAAAACCTATTCCATTTACAATTCTGGCTGCCACAATAAAAAGAGGCGACTGTGCGGCTGCGTATCCAACACTGGCCGCTGCCATTAATACTGCACCAATAAAAGACAGCTTATATTTACTGATTTTATCCGTAAAATTTCCAACAAAAGGGCGGCAAAAAAGGGAACAAATATTCATGAGTCCTCCGATCACTCCCATCAAAGCTGCACTTGCGCCCAAATTTTCCGAAAATCCTGTAATAAGAGGCGTCACAAGCATAGGACTTGCAAAATAAAAAAATCCCGAAATCAAAATCAGGATCCTGTCTCTCGTAACTATGTTCTGTTTCAAAAAAATACTCCCCCTTCCCGGCATATCTTGCCTTTCACATCAATGCGCAAAGAAAGACGCAGCCTAAACCGCATCACTTCTTTGCACACTGCCATGTTCCCTTAAAATCACTCAAAATTCTTTTCAATCAACGCACAGTATTCCTGAAATGCAGCTTCCTCCGCAAACACAGACTGGAGCGCATCTCTTATTCCTTTGTAATACCAGCCGATCATCTTTTTATCTTTCATGCGAAAACGATTCCAAAGGTCTTCCCCGACTTTAGGGTAATCCCTGTCAATGTCTCTCATATTTGACAGTTTATCTGCCAGAGCGATCATCTGCACCTCTCTTGGGGCCTGTCCGATTGAATGGATGGTTGCGCTTTTCCTTTCCATCCATGTCTTTGATTTATCTTCGCTCTCCCCCAGCACCATACCGGCTACTCTGGGGGAAAATTCCAACGCCAGGACATCTGCCGTGACTCCCTCACAATCCTCTATGGTATCATGCAGCACTGCAGCGCTGATAATTTCTTCATCCTTCGTCATTCCTGCCACGATTTCTCCCACTTCAATCGGATGGACGATATAAGGACGTCTTGTGCCTTTCCTTAGCTGTCCCTCATGCGCCTTTGTCGCAAATTGAATTGCCCGCTCTATCATATTCATACCTCTTTTTCATCCTCTGAATCCACTTTACATGCCTACATCATAGCACCTGTACTGATAAATAGCAACGCATAAATGACCTGCAATCAGATGAATTTCCCGTCAAAATGTGTTACTATGTTATATATTGGACAGCAGATCCTTCTGCTGCCCTTCTGATCTTTTCAAAAAGGAGCTGTCATATGAAAACATACACTTCTTCTGCCGAACATTTTGTGTTGATTACCGGGGCTTCCCGCGGCATCGGAAGAGCATGCGCCCTTCTTTTTGCCCGTATGGGATGGCATATTTTTCTCAACTGCCGCCGCTCTTTCCTGGAGCTTCAGGAAGTAGAAAAGAAGATCCAAAGCGAAACTCCCGGAAGCTGCACGATCCTCCCCGGCGATGTCGGGAATCCAAAGGACGTGCGGCAGATTTTTGATGCAATTTATCAGATATGTCCCTGCCTGGATGTTCTCATCAACAACGCCGGCATCGCCCACATCGGGCTTCTCACGGATATGACTGATCAGCAGTGGCAGGATATTATCAACACAAATCTTTCTTCTGTATTTTATTGCTGCCGCAGTGCCGTTCCCCCTATGATAACAAGAAAACAGGGTCGGATCATCAATATTTCTTCCATGTGGGGAACCAGCGGCGCTTCCTGCGAAGCTGCCTATTCCGCTTCCAAATCAGGAGTGCACGGTCTGACACGGGCGCTGGCAAAAGAGCTGGCCCCCAGCAACATTCAGGTAAACGCTGTCGCATGCGGCGTCATTGATACTGCCATGAACAGCCAGTTGGACGCCAGGGAACGGCAGGCGCTGGAAGAAGATATCCCTTCCGGCAGATTCGGCCGCCCTGAAGAAGTCGCCCGGCTTGTCTGGGATCTTTCCCAAGCTCCCGATTATCTCACCGGACAGATCATAGGAATAGACGGAGGGTATATCTGATGATATACCCTCCCTTTTCTTCTCTTTATTTTACCAGTCTCTGGATTTTTTTACTCTCCTCTGTACCTGCAGCGCCAAGAAGCTCAAAAAGCAGAGCCTCATATGTTGTCAGCACAGCCCCTTCCTCCTGTGCGCGCAGAATCGCCATCTCTTTGTCCGTATCTTTTCTGCTGGAAATGCAGTCTGTCACAAGAACCGGAATATATCCGTGCGCGCGCAGATCGATCAAAGTCTGCAGCACACAAATATGGGCCTCTATTCCGCACAGAACAATATATTTTTTCTCCTGAATGGACGGACATTCTTTTAGAACATCTTCATAAGCGCTGAAGCGGATCTTCTCCACAAATTCCTCTGTACGGGCAGCTTCCCTAATCTCCTTTACAGTCGTACCCAGCCCCCTGGTATACTGCTGGGTCAGAAATACAGGCACATCCAAAGTGCAAAGTCCTGCAAGAAGGATCGATGAATTTTCGATGAGACCTTCTTTTCCCGACATTGCCGGAACCAGTTTTTCCTGGTAATCAATTACAATTGCTGCTGTATGTTCGCGTTCTATTTTCATATCTACTCCATCTCCAATACAACTGGGCAGTGATCCGAGCCCATGATATCCGTCAATATTTCCGCACTTTTCAAACGGTTTTCCAGACAAGCAGACACACAGAAATAGTCAATGCGCCACCCTGCATTCTTCTCTCTTGCTTTAAACCGGTAGGACCACCAGGAATAAATTCCCTCCTTATCCGGATAGAAATAACGGAATGTATCAATAAATCCTGCATTCAGAAGTGTGGAAAATTTCCCTCTCTCCTCGTCAGTAAAACCTGCATTCTTTCGGTTTGTCTTAGGATTTTTCAGATCGATCTCCTTATGAGCCACATTCAGATCTCCACAGAAAACAACCGGCTTTTTCTCTTCCAGCTTCTTCAGATAAGCCAGGAAATCTTCTTCCCAATGCATCCGATACGGCAGCCTGGCCAGCTCATTCTGTGAATTGGGAGTATATACCGTAATAAAATAGTAGTCAGGAAACTCCAGAGTGATTACCCGGCCTTCCTGATCGTGTTCTTCTATTCCGATTCCATAGGATACAGAAATGGGTTCCTCCCTGGTAAATACCGCTGTGCCGGAATACCCCTTCTTCACCGCATAGTTCCAATACTGGTGATATCCCGGTGTTTCAAGGACAAGCTGTCCCTCCTGCATTTTTGTCTCCTGTATACAGAAAATATCTGCGTCCGCTTCTTTAAAAAAATCCATGAAGCCTTTCTGCACACACGCGCGGATCCCATTTACATTCCATGAAACAAATTTCATCTTTTGTTCTCCCTTCTGTCGTATCTGCCTGTGGCAGGCGGCAGTTAATAATATACTTTTCTTAAAAACAATCCCCTGGCCGGAGCAAGGAATCCGGCAAGACTTCTGTCCTCCGCTGCGATCACTACCGGAAGCTTGGATGCATCTCTCCTGCCTGTCCCCACTTCCAGCAGCGTTCCTGTCAGGATCCGCACCATATGATACAAAAATCCCGAACCATAGTAGGTAATCCGCACCTTTTCTCCGGAACGTACAATCTTGATATTATAAATTTTACGTACGGTATCATTTGTATCTTTATTATCTGTAAAACTGACAAAATTCTTGACACCGATCAGATATTTTGTCGCATCTCTCATTGCCTCTATATCCAGTTTTTCGGGATAATGATAACAATATCTGCGGGAAAATACATCCGGCTTCTCCCTGCAGTCAATATAGTATTCATACTTTTTTCCCTTTGCGCTTTTTCGGGCGTGGAAATTGTTTTTCACCAGCTCTACTTTCAAGATACGGATATCTTCCGGCAGATAGCGATTCAGAGATTCCTTCAATTCTTCCGGATCGTAGAGTCCTGACAACTTTACACTGGCCACCTGTCCTCTGGCGTGTACGCCGCTGTCTGTCCTCCCGGATCCGTCCACCTGAACCCGGTATCCCACAATTTTTCCAAGGCTCCACTCTATGATATACTGGATCGTATTGTCTGTGGTCGCCTGCCGCTGCCATCCCTGGTAACGGCTGCCGTCATAGGCAATCGTCAGCTTATAGTTTCTCATATCACTCACCCAATCTATCTGAATTTCCATTGAAATTTTTATAACAAAAGAAGAAGCCATTTCATGCTTCTTCTTTTATCTTATCACTTTCCCCGGGGATACGCAATTCATTTCTTAAGCATTTCCCCGATCCAGAATTTTCTTTATTTCATCCATGAATGTGTTGACATCTTTAAATTCACGATATACGGAAGCGAATCTGACATAGGCCACTTCATCCAGTTTTTTCAGCTCATCCATTACGATCTCTCCAATCGTGCTGCTGGGAATTTCTTTTTCCTCAAGGCTGAAAATTTCTGTTTCAATGTGATCGATACATTTCTGTATCTCTTCTGCCGAAACCGGCCGTTTATAGCAGGCACGAAGTACTCCTGATTCTATTTTCCCGCGGTTATACTGCTCTCTGTTATTATCCTTCTTAATGATGATCAGAGGGATCGTTTCAACTTTTTCATATGTAGTGAACCGTTTTCCGCAGACGTCGCAGGAACGTCTTCTGCGAATGGAATTTCCGTCCTCCGCCGGTCTGGAATCGATCACTCTGGTATCCGGATGGCTGCAATATGGGCATTTCATCTTGGCTTACGTCCTTTCTTCTGATTATATCTCCAGTATATAACCCCCGAATAGAAATTGTCAATTTTTTTACTTTTGTCTGTGGTGTTTTTCTTCATGTACTTCTACCAGAATAATATCCGGACCGATTTTCTGGATGCAGCAAAACGGAATTACATATTCCCCGCCGTCTCCAAACCATCCGCACAATTTCCCCCCTTTGGGGACAATAATGGATTCTATACATCCGCTGCATTCATCAAAGACAAGATCCGCCACATACCCTAACTTTCTGCAGTCGCATGCATTGATCACTTCTTTTTGCTGAAAGTCGCAAAGCCGCATTTTATCACCTCTTCTGCTATTTTATGCAAAAAAGGCAAATAGGTGTTAAGGCGCCATCACTTTTTCACTTTTAAAGGCACGGGCAATACAAGCTGTAAGTACTCCTCCTACAACCAGTGTTTCCGCCAGCGTTACTATATACTGCATCACCGTAATGTCTTTTGCCAGGATCCCCTGCAGCGCCAGTGCACTGTTGTAGATCGGAATGTAATACCTGGAAGGATCCGGCGTTCCGGTCTGGAACATAGTGAGAAGTCCGATTACAAGGACAAGCATATAAACCGGCGTAATATAGCTGGTTGCCTCTTTTGTTGTCTTCGCAAATACGGAAATAAGCGCTACAATAGCTGCATATAAAAATGCGATTGCAACAAGGAGAAGAGCCAGCATAACCGTCTGTTCCACATCCATCTGCAGATTCAGGCTTCCGCCGCTTGTTCCTGTCATGGATCTCATCATCAGCGGCATGCAGATAACCATTACTGCTACATAGATCAGGGAAGAAATCCCCGATATTACCATAAGGGCAAATACTTTTCCAAGTACAATAGAAGTCCGCTTGATAGGAGCGACCAAAAGGCTCGCCATAGTTCCCCGCTCTTTTTCACCGGCAATCATATCTGCACCGATTCCCATAGCTCCTGCAAACAGAAGTATTGTAATAAAGTAAGGAAGCATCAGCCCAAGGGCTTTTCCGCTTGCTTTATCCTCATCCTGTATTTCCATCCTGTCATTGTCTGAATTTACGGTGAATACTATAGTTGCCTCCGCATTTCCCATTCTTCCTGCCAGAAGCACCTGACGGTAAGCTTCCAGAGTTCCTCCTGAAATCTCCTGGTAAGCCTGTGCGGAATAATCTTCTGATGGATTATAGTAAGTCTTGATCTGTGGAATCTCATCTCCCGACTCGTACTGACTGATCGCCGAATCAAAATTTTCCGGAAATTCAATAATTAGATCGGCCGTTCCCTGCAGGATTTCATCTTCTGCCTGCTTTCTTTGTCCGTCATTTTTCACCTCTTTCAGATCGTAATCATACTCGCCTGACTCTAAAAACGCCTGAAAAGTTTCCGGCTGATTCTGAATATAGACAATTTCCTGATGTTCTTCCAGATCCTCTTCCATATTCTCTGCAAGATTACTGATGATCGTAAGAATCACTACCATGATAAGAACCGGCAGCAGAAAGACAGAAAATACCATTTTCCGGTCTTTAAAAATTCTCGCCATCTCTTTTCCGAAAATCTGTTTTATGCCGTTCATCTACATCTCCCCCTTCCCTGCTGCTGTATACAATTGAAAGAACGCGTCTTCAAGATCATGGGCTCCCGTGCAGGAAAGGAGTTCATGAAGCGTCCCCTCCGCTTCTTTCTTTCCATCAATGATCATGCCGATGCGGTCACAAAGCTTTTCTGCTTCTGACATAATATGCGTAGAAATGATCACTAATTTTCCTTCTTCCTTCAATTTCTTCAGATAATCTGTCACGCCTCTGGCAGTCACAATATCAAGACCGTTTGTAGGCTCGTCAAAAATAACGATATCCGGATCATGTACCAGACTTACTGCAATGGCAGCTTTCTGTTTCATACCGGTGGACAGCTCTTTGATCCTCTTATGAGCAAACTCTTCAATTCCAAAATAAGAGAAAAGTTCCTGTCTTCTCTTTTCCAGCATGTCTTCCGGCACCTTATGGAGTCTTCCGAAAAACCGGAACATATAATCCGGGTCAAACTGCTCGTCCAGTTTAATATCACTTGTCAGGAAACCGATACGCCTCTGTACCTCCTCCGGCTCCTCCTGAACCTCATGCCCATCTACATAAATCTGCCCCTCTGTGGGTTTAATGATCGTTGAAATACAACGCAGGGTTGTCGTTTTCCCTGCCCCATTCGGACCCAGGAGACCATATATTTCTCCCGGCTTTGCAGTGAGACTTAAACCGTCCACCGCTCTTTTATACGGATCTTTTGTATGAGATTCCGCCATCTGTTTCTTGTTCAGCTTATAAATTTTTGTCAGATTCTTAATCTCAACCATGTCTGCTCTCCTCCCTCTATTGTGTCACTGACTTAATACAAGTATATACCCCCCCCGAGAAATTTGTCAATAGAAAAATGTATTCTGTTAATAAAAAAACACTCTGCCATCTGCAATTTCCGCATTCTGACAGGGTGTTTTCTTTTGTTTTTTATTTTCTCAAACCAGGTGCTCTTATTTTATGATCGTTCCTGTTCTTCCCCGCAGTCCGTCTTTCAGTTTTTCCAGAGAAGTAATCAGGGCGATCCTTCCTTCCCGCTTTTCAATAAATTCCACAGAAGCCCGGAATTTCGGCAGCATATTATGTTTACCAAAATGCCCTTCTGCCATATATTGTTTTGCTTCTGCCACGGAAATGCATCCGATCTCCGACTCATTTGGCGTATCAAGATTAATTCTTACTTTCTCTACACTTGTGAGAATGATCAGCTCATCCGCGTCAATCTCTTCTGCCAGCTTGCCTGCTGCCAGGTCTTTTTCAATGACGGCACTTGCTCCTTTCAGACGATGATCCAGCTGCATTACAGGGATTCCGCCGCCGCCGCATGCAATGACCAACTGTCCGGCATCAATTAATGTTTTTATTGCATCAATCTCTACGATCTTTACCGGGTTGGGTGCTGAAACGACTCGGCGGAAACCTTTGCCCGGCTCTTCCACCACATAGTTTCCTTTCTTTTTCTCCTCTTCCGCTTCTTCTTTCGTCATATAACGCCCCAGTACTTTTGTAGGAGTATAGAACGCTTCATCATAGGGATCAACAATCACCTGTGTAAGGATTGTGCTGACTGTGCGATAAATCCCCCGGTTCAACAACTCTTCCCGGATGGCATTTTGTAAGTCGTACCCAATATACCCCTGGCTCATGGCTGAGCAGACAGACATTGGAGCCGGAGTATAATCCTGATGCACCTTTCCAAATTCGTTCATTGCAGTATGGATCATCCCCACCTGCGGGGCATTGCTGTGCGTGATCGCAACCTGATATCCTTCCTCCACCAGTCCGGCAATTGCTTTGGCAGTATGCTTTACCGCCTCTTTTTGTTCTGGCAATGTGGTTCCCAGCGCCCGATGTCCCAGGGCAACTACAACTCGTTTCTTCATATATGTGTCTCCTTTGAATTTCCACGTATTTTTCACTGTTGGAATAACTGTTGAAATATAAGAGAATTATATTATTTTTCATGTAAAATTGCAACTTCTATTCCTTTTTCCCGTAAGATTTTCATAATCATTCAGCCTTGATTTTTCTCACAGTCATGCTATACTTTTCTTATGGGGTATTAGCGCAGTTGGGAGCGCGTCACACTGGCAGTGTGAAGGTCACGGGTTCAAGTCCCGTATACTCCATTTTTTGATGCCTTTTATTATTTGCTGATATTCCACATACCGCAACTCTCACAGTTTCTTCTTTTTCCTTAGCAAATGTCTTACTCCGATTCCAATGCCTGCCGCTGCCGGCAGCGCAAGGAAAAAAGTCACCGGATCTGCTGCATTGCTGCTGTCTTTTTCTTTCTTTTGTTCATCCTTTTCAAATACTTCCCTCTCCAGTCCGAGTGCCTTTTGAACCGGTCCTAAAAGTTTTTGAACCGCCGTCTCTTCCGGCACAATTTCGATCATCACTGTCTCCACTGCCTGATTCTTCGCTTCATCTTCCGCCTGGACTTCGATCTCGTAAATACCGGCACCTCTCACATTCACAGAATGGCTCCGGCTCTTTTCCGCCAGCACTTCTCTCTTTCCATTTACCTTAACTGCCGTAAGCCAGTCTTTCTCTCCTCGGATACGAATATCGGCATTGGCTTCTGTCTCATACGATTTCCCGTCTGTGATTCCCCGGATCAAAATATCCGGAGCTGTGTGATCGATGGTAAAATCAGCCCTCGCTTCCGACCGGTTACCTGCCTGATCTACGGCTTCTACCTTCATCTGATGCCTGCCTTCTTTTGTCAGAGACTGTCCCGGAAAATAAAATCTGCCATCTACCGTCATAGTGCAGGAGCAACTGGTAAAGTCCTGTATATATTCTGTCTCTGGATAATTCCAACAAAATTCTTTAAGATACCTTCCATCCATTTCACTGACTTTTGAGATTACAGGTGCCTTTTTGTCAATGACAATCTGTGCCTTTGCCCCGGCTGCAAATCCCGCCATATCCTCTGCCTGAAGTTCCAGCTGATATTTTCCTTCCTCTGTCAGCTTCTGACGATAAACCTTCTTTCCTTTCTCTTCAGACCAGCCTTTGTTTTTGCTTAATGTTTCTTTTCCTTCCGGATCGCTTCTCACAATACGCACATCTGCTGTCTTTAACAGATTATCATCAGAAACCGTAAAAACAACTTCTGTATCCTTCCCCGTAACCGTATAATCTGCCACGCCCTTTATTTCAGCAATAGGGAAAGTACGGTCAATAAAGGCCCTGCCCTCCCAGCTTGCGGCATTTCCGGCATAATCCCAGGCCACTATGCGGATAGCAACTGCCTTGCCGCCGCTGGAATGCTCTCGGATCCGAAATTCCGCCTTCTCTTCTGCCGCATTTACTCCATCAATATTTTCTGTTTTCTGTCCATTTACATAGCACACAATGTTTTTTACCCCACTTCCCAAGGCTCCGTCTTCTGCTGTCACCTTCGCACAGGCTTCGTACTGATGCCAGGCTGTATCCGGAAGCTGCACCGCCATTATTGGTGCTGTTGTATCAACTTTAAATTCAATTTGCTGATGCCGGATCTTTTTCCCTTCATCTTCCATCCATATTTCCAGAATACTGGTCCCTTCCTGAAATTCCTCCGGAGAGATCACCGCAACGCTTCCCCCTTCCTTCAGACGTCCTTCCTTTTTTCTGTCTCCGGACTGGAGAGAAAATACTGTCTCCCCTCTTTTCCCCGGATGTGTGATCTTTACAGTTGGAGGCGCCGTATAATACAAAGTCTCTCCTTCCGGCTTCTCATACTCTACCCGGTAGAGGACAAGGGGATCCGGCTCGGCTTCCTCCCCTTCTTCCTCTTCCCCATTCTCCTGCTCCTCCCCAATCTCCCGGACATCCCGGCTGTCCGGATCCTGGGCAAAAATGTCCTGCTGCCGGTACAAAACCGCCAAAAGCAGAATAAGTACCAGAAGCTGCCCTGCTATCTTCCTACCCATACATTCTCTCCTTCCACTTTTATATCATAGATTGCCTTCAGCTTCTTAAATTCTTCGTCTGAAGCAATTCCGGGAACCTCCTTCAGATATTTCTGTATGGTCTGCGCACATATCTGCCGATCCGTGCCGCTGTTCTGACACTGCATACGGATAAACTGTATCCGAAGCGTCCCGGAATCCTTTAACTCTTCTATGCCCTGACTGCAGACCTCCCACGCTTTTTCCTGATCGTTGTTCTTTTCATATAGAAGCACCAGCTTTTCATAGATCTGTTCCCTTTGCTCTGAACTTTCCTCCATATCCAGAAGCTCTTCATATACTCCGGCAGCATTCGCGATTTCCTCTGTCTGTTCATACGCCGCTGCCAGCTCTCTTAAAATCTCTTTCTGTTTCCGGCCTTCTTCGTCTTTCTCCTTCCATCCTTCCAGTTCCAGACAATGTGTTCCGATCTCTATCACCCGCCTTTTGGCACTTTCTGCTGTCAGATGCCTGTATCCCCTAAGCAGACTGTAATAATAACGAAAGTCTTCCCTGTCCGGTATCTGCTCTTCTATCTGTCCCAGGAGATCTGCCAGCTCTTTTTCTTCCATTTCCTCCCCGGAAGCCAGATAGGCGGAAAGTTTTTCATAGCATGCGCCGAGAGGTTCCGTCTTTGCTGCCCCGGCAAAAATTTCTCTGCTTTTTTCATAGTCTTCCAGATCGAGAAAATACAGAAATCCCAGGTCAAATCTAAGTTTTGTCTCCTCCTGTCTGTCTAAAGTATCTTCTGCCTGCCTCGGTTTCTCACTTTCCCGATTCTCTGTCTGATTTTGCGCTTCTCTTTCCAGCTGTTTTTTCATTCTGCCTTTGCCGTCCAATACACTTCTCCCCGCGCCGAAAAAAAGGATCAGCAACACTGCTGCCAATATTGGAAAGAGCAGCTTTTTCTTTGATATTCTTTTATTCTCACTTTGTATTTTGGAAAATTGATCTGATATTTCTTGAAAATTATGATACTGTTTTTTGAATTTTCTTTCAGTCTCCCGACCGGGATCCTGACTTAAACATACGGCAATGATCCTTTGAAGTCTCCGCCTGTCCCTCCTGCGTATGGGAGGCGCGGTATCTGCTGCCGCAAAAACATACTGATAAGTTCTTCCCAGACTATAAATATCGTCTGACATACTGATTCTTTGGTAATGCTTGTTATCTTCTCTCTGGAAACTTTCCCGCACTTCCCGCCTTCTCATCTTTTTCAAAAGCTCTTTTTGCTTTCCGCTTTCCAGATTAAGAAGATGTACCATTCCTTCGGAACCGATAATAATGCTGAAAGGGTTCACATACTGAAAACAGGGATTCCCCCGGCATCGATGGAATTTCTCCAATTCTCTCGGAATCTCTTTCATCCAGCGAAGAAGAAGCTCCTGTGGCACAACAGGGTGGTGTTTCAAATACGCTGCAAGGGTCACTCCCCCAACGCAGTCCGTACTGGCGTAGCACCGCCCCTGATTTTCCACAAGCTTCCACACTTCATATTCTGTCTGTTCCTGCATCCGTTCACCTCCTATTTACATAATTTTTATTATATGTTAACTTATTTGTTGTTCGGATGCAAGCATTTTTTTCATTTTTCTAATGATCCGTTTCAAGATTCTGCTGCTGAAGTTTTTTCATCTGTTGCATTTCCCGCCGGATCAGTATAACAGTTGTAATAAAAGCAATGGTATCTGCTGCCGGTCCGGCATACAGGATTCCGTCAAGCCCCATAAACAGCGGAAGGATCAGAATGAAAGGAATCAGAAAAATGACCTGCCTTGTCATAGACAGTACAAGACCTTTTACCGGTTTCCCAATGGCTGAAAAGAAATTAGATGAAATAACCTGGACTCCATTTGCAATTACCATAAAAAGGAAAATCCTCATAAACCGCACTGCAAATTCAAAATACAATTGATCTCCCGTTCCAAAAAGAGAAATGATCTGATAGGGGAAGAATTGAAACAGGATAAATCCAACTGCTGATATGGTCAGATTGGCTCCGATCGCCAGCTTGTATGTCTGCCGCACCCTGTCGTACTGTTTCGCCCCATAATTGAAACCGATAATGGGCTGCGACCCCTGAGAGATTCCGATCACAAAAGCAAGAAGGATCGCGTTTGTCTTCATTACAATCCCACAGGCAGCCAAAGGAATTTCCATGCCGTAAGCCGAATCTGCCCCATAGAAGGTCAGAGAATTATTCAGCACAATCTGAACAAAAGTAATAGCCAGCTGATTTAAACTGTTGCTCATTCCAAGAGATGCTGTTTTTCCACACTCCTTCGGAATCAACCGTATGTCTTTTCCTTTGATTTCCACACTTTTGAATTTCCGGATATACAAAACTGCTGCAATAAATGAACAGAACTGGCCGATGATCGTCGCCCAGGCTGCCCCTGCAACTCCCAGATGAAAAACAAAAATAAAGATCGGATCAAGGATCGTATTGATAACCGCACCGATCAGCATACACGTCATGGAATATTTAGGACTTCCGTCAGCCCTTGCCAAATTGCTCATGCCATTCGTCACGATCAAAAAAGGCATACCAAGTGCGATAATCCGCGTATATTCTTTCGCATAGGGCATAATCTCCGCGGTGGCTCCAAAAACAGTCAGGAGAGGATCCAGAAAAATCTCAATTACTATAGCATATATGATGCCAAAAACAACCATCATACTGATTCCGTTCCCTACCACCCGAGCTGCGTCTTCCTTCTCTCCGGCTCCCAGATGAAGGGAAAACCGCGAAGCGCTTCCAATACCGATCAAAAGGGCAATGGCAAGACAGATGGTCGTAAGAGGGTAGGAAACATTTGTTGCCGCGTTTCCGAGATATCCGACTCCCTGCCCGATAAAGATCTGATCCACGATATTGTAAAGCGAACTCACTACCATGGCGATAATGCTTGGAATCGCAAATCCTCTTAGAAGTTTTGATATTTTTTCGTATCCCAATGGGTTCTCTTGTTTTGTCATTGTCTCATTCCTTATCTTTATTCTTTCATTTTTATAATCTGTACAGCTCCGATCCTCCGGGCTTCCTCCTCTTTATGAGTCACAAAGATCACCGTTCGTCCTGTACATTTCTCTTTTGTATATTCTATTACTTTCTGCTCTGTCTCCTTATCCAGTCCCCTAAAAGGCTCATCCAGAAACAGGATGTCATAGGGCGCAAGAAGGGCACGCAGGATTGCCACCCTTCGTTTCATTCCTCCCGACAGCTGGCTGACCATCTGATCTTCACTTCCGGTTAGATCTACTGCCCTCATTTCCCGCAGGATTTCTTCTCTCGTCTTTTCCGGACAGGCAAGGCGGATATTTGCCAGCACACTTAAATTTTCACACAGCCTGTCCTCCTGAAAGACAGCGCTTTTTCTTAAACCTCCCATCCCCCGGCATTCTCCCTCGTCTGCTGTCTCTAATCCCATCATGATCCTAAGGAGGGTTGTTTTTCCGCAGCCTGATCTTCCCATAATGCAGGTTATTTTTCCCCGCTCTGCTTCCATGGAAAATTCCTTCAGCACCTGATTGCTTCCATAACGTTTTCCAAGCCCTGTCACTTTTACTGCTGTTTCTTTCATCTGCTTTGTTTTCTCCTTCTGCATACGGATTACCTTTTATCCATACTGTTCAAATATTTCACAAGGACATCAATCAGTTTTAAAAACCCCTTTTCAAAGAACACACTGATACAGATGATCACTATAGTCCATGCAAAGAGTTCCGCTGTATCCAGATAGATTTTTGCGTTATACAGATTCTCTCCGATGGAGTTTTGGGGAATACCGATCACTTCCGCCGCCACTCCTGCCTTCCAGCATAGTCCCAGCCCCAGAGAGCACCCTGTCCGGAAAAAGGGCATGATCTGTGAAAGATAGATCCACCGCACTCTTTGCATGGCAGGAATCTGAAATACATCTGCCATTTCTTTCAGCTGAACATCCATATGGCTGATCCCGTCCAGAACATTGGTATAAATAATAGGAAATACCATTAAAAAGGAAATGACAACAGAAAGATTGCGCGAAGATACCCAGATCAGCACAAGAATTACAAAGGAGGCCACCGGGATAGATTTCACTGTCACAATAAACGGTTCCAGAAATTCCCGGACTCTCCGTGACACTGCTGCAAGGGCTGCCAGACCGGTCCCTGTCACAACCGCCAGCAGAAATCCGCCCATGATCCGAAGCAACAAGGATGCAATGGACAGCCAAAATTCACTTTTTGCCGCCAGTTTTACAAGGGCAGACAGAACAGTGACAGGAGACACCAGAAGTATCTCCTGTCCGATCCACATACTCACGGCCTGCCAGATTACAAGCCATACGGCTACTGCCCATATTTTTATTTTTCCTTTATTCTTATTCTTCTGTGTAGTAGAAGTCATCGTTCGGCAGTTTTCCTCCTACAGACTCCGGATTCTGTTCCAGTAAAACGGACAGATATCCGGAGAGTTTCTCCTTCATTTCATCTCCGTCTATATAAGTGATATTACATTCAGGAAGCGCTTTTTCGGCCACATCAGCAGTTACAATCTCATACTGTCCTACAAGCTGTGCTGCTTCCTTTGTATTTTCATTTACATACTCTACGGAAGTCTCATAACGCTCCATAAAATCAGCAACAGCTTCCGGATGCTCCTTGGCAAACTCGCTGCGCACCACAACGACTCCGGTAAGAAGTGCACTTTGCTCCTCTTCTTCTCCCTGAAGTTTATCCCACTCTTCTGTCAGATCTAATGCCACCTTCAGATTCGGATTCTTGGCCATAGCTGTCGTGACAAAGGGCTGTGGAAGCATTGCGATCCCTGCTGCATCCTGGGCAAGAGCTGCCACACATTCGGAATGTTCGCTTTTCCACTCAATCGTCACATCTGCCGCAGGATCAATTCCATTTTGTTCCAGAATATAATTCAGCGCATATTCGGGAGTGGCTCCCTTTCCGCTGGCATAGATCGTCTTTCCTTTCAGATCTGCCGCAGATTGAATCGAATCTCCATTTTCTACAATATAAAGAACGCCCAGCGTATTGATCGCAAGCACCTTTACATCGCCTTCCGTTTTGTTATAAAGCACAGAGGCTACATTCGCCGGGACTGCGGCAATATCGGTTTTCCCCTGTGAAATTGCAGGAGTCACCTCATCAATGGATGCGGCAATATTAAAATGATAGTTTTCTGTATCAATCTCTCCTTTGTCAGACTCGTCCATCATCCTTACCATTCCCATGGCAGTGGGACCTTTCAGAGCCGTAACATTGACATCTACCGGTTCGGCTTCCGTCTCCTGCTTCGTTTCCTCTGTTGTCTGTGTGTTCTCTGTATTATTTCCACAGCCTGCCAGCATACTGGCCGTCATTGTCAATGCCAGAAAGGCCGCTGCTGCTTTTTTCATTTTCATGATCCGTCTCCTCCTTCTCCCTCATCGTATCGACGCTATTATATCCCTTTTTCCGAATATTTGTAAAGGGACAAAAAGAGTTCCGCAAGCGGAACTCTCATTGGTCTTTCTATTTTACAGATTATATGGCCGGAACAAATGTCTTGGGATTCCGTCTACCATAACCGGTGATACATCACCCTGGATCAGCGGACGAACATAAGCGACAAACTCATCTGTCACGCCTGTTCCCTCTGCATTTACCCATTCTCTTGGAACGAGTTTTTCATCGTTGGCAATCTTATGAACATCCTTTACTTCTGTTCCGCACTGGTATGGATCATCAGACAGTCTCTGGAGCACTACCATTTTTCCTGAATCTCCTTCATCTGCAGCCTTTACTGCAGCACCACCCACCTGATATGCTTCCAGGATATCCACTCTGGACGCTGCGTGGGAAGCAGAACGCTGAAGCGTGCTAAGTTCAATTGCCCTTGTCTTACATCCGATCTCACCGGCAATAAAGTTGGCAAGATAGGACGCTGTTCCGGACAGCTGCTTATGACCGAACGCATCTACAAAGTCAACACTGTTTCCAAGCTCACATACATAAGTTCCGTCTTCGGTGCGGATTCCTTCTGAAACTGCAACTACAACAGACGGTTTCTGGGAAAGCAGCTCTTTTACCTTTGCGCTGAATGCCTGCAGGTCAAAAGGAAGCTCCGGCAGATAGATCAGATCCGGTCCCTCGCAGTCCTCTCCTTTGGAAAGCGCCGCCGCTCCAGTCAGCCAGCCTGCATTTCTTCCCATAATTTCCACAATACTTACCAGCCCTTTACTGTATTCCAGACAGAAACTGTCCCGGATGATTTCTTTTACAGAAGTGCCAATATATTTTGCCGCACTTCCGTAACCCGGCGTATGGTCTGTCAGGGCAAGGTCATTGTCAATTGTTTTCGGGCAGCCGATGAAACGGGTCGGATGTCCTGTCACAATAGCATAATCGGACAGCTTTTTGATCGTATCCATGGAGTCGTTTCCTCCGATATAAATAAAGGCTTCGATATCCAGCTTATCCAATATTCCAAAGATTTTTTCATATACCGCTCTGTCTTCATGGATCTCCGGCAGTTTATATCTGCAGGATCCAAGGAACGCTGCCGGTGTCCTCTTTAAAAGCTCTGCGTCAAGTTCTGTCGTAATATATTCGGAAAGATCCAGATATCTCTCCTGAAGGAGTCCCTGTACACCGTGGAGCATGCCGTACACTTTGTTGGCTCCTCTGTCTTTCGCTGTACGATATACTCCTGCAAGACTGGAATTGATTGCCGCTGTAGGTCCTCCTGATTGTCCTACGATTACATTTCGTCTCATATTTTTACCTCCGTCCTATACCTCAATAAACCTATTTTAGTATATTTCAACATATTTGTCCACAAAAACAATTTATATTTGTGTATTTTAACAATCAATCCTCTTTTGCCCAGCCATAAGAATACCGCACTGCTCTTTTCCAGCCTTTCAGTTTTTCTTCTCTTTGCTCTGCAGAAATCTGAGGAGTAAATACCCGGTCTGACGCCCATTTTTCCCGGATTTCCTCCTGACTGCTCCAAAAGCCTGCTGCCAGCCCTGCCAGGTAGGCTGCTCCCATCGCTGTTGTCTCTACGCATTTCGGCCTGTTTACCGGCGCCCCGCTTAAGTCTGCCTGCACCTGCATAAGGAAGTTATTTGCACTGGCTCCGCCGTCTACTTTCAGAGCGCTTAAGGTAATGCCGGAATCTGCCTCCATGGCTTTCAGCACATCATTGACCTGATAGGCAAGGGATTCCAAAGTTGCACGGATAATGTGGTATTTATTGACGCCTCTTGTAATTCCCACAATGGTTCCCCTTGCGTACGGATCCCAGTGAGGCGCCCCCAGTCCTGTAAAGGCCGGCACAACATAACATCCGTTTGTGTCCTCCACTTTTCCGGCCATATACTCCGAATCCTCAGCTGAATCAATGAGCCTCATCTCATCCCGCAGCCACTGGATTGCTGCGCCCGCCACAAAGATCGAGCCTTCCAGGGCATAGTTTATTCTTCCATCCAGCCCCCAGGCAATGGTTGTCAAAAGTCCGTTGTCGGAAAATACCGGGCTTTCTCCTGTATTCATTAAAAGGAACCCGCCCGTCCCATATGTGTTTTTGGCCTCTCCCGGCTGAAAACAGGTCTGTCCGAACAGAGCCGACTGCTGGTCTCCGGCTGCACCTCCAATGAGGATACGTCCTCCGAAATAAGAAGGATCCGTCTCCCCGTAAATATAGCTTGACGGTTTCACCTTAGGCAGCATGGATGCCGGAATATCCAGAAGAGCCAAAATCTCTTCATCCCACTGCAGGGTGTTGATATTAAAAAGCATGGTTCTGGACGCATTGGAATAATCGGTGACATGGATCTTCCCCTTTGTCAGCTTCCAGATAAGCCACGTCTCTACTGTACCGAATAAAAGCCGGCCTTTTTCCGCTTTTTCCCTGGCTCCTTCCACATGATCCAGGATCCATTTGATCTTGGTGGCGGAAAAATAAGCATCAATCTTCAATCCTGTTTTCTGCCGGATCTTTTCCTCCCAGCCGTCCGCGATCAGCTTATCGCAGAACTTTGCTGTCCGTCTGCACTGCCAGACAATGGCCCGGCATATGGGTTCTCCTGTTATCTTGTCCCATACGATCACTGTTTCCCGCTGGTTCGTAATTCCGATCACTGCAATGTCCGAGGCCTCCGCTCCGATCTTGCTCATGGCTTCCACTGCCACTCCAAGCTGGCTGGACCAGATCTCGTCCGCGTCATGTTCCACCCAGCCGGGCTTCGGAAAATACTGGGTAAACTCCTTTTGGGCCATGCTGCAGATCCTGCCCTCTTTGTCAAATAAAATACAGCGGTTGCTCGTTGTGCCCGCATCCAGTGCCATTACATACTTCGCCATAGCTTCTCCCTTCTTCTATTCGACACGTAGTAAAGTTAAAAAGTGTTACGTGTCAGATTGCATGAAACGGTGGGTCAAACTGCGTTTTACGGTGGGTTTTTTTGCATATTTCCTACATCCGTACCCGGAAACTTTTCTCATCTTCTTCCAGGGGAAGATCCTTTGTATCCATCCAGTCGATCCGGATAAAGCTGTCATGGCTTAGTCCGTATAAAAGCTTATCTACCAGCTGGGGACGCCCCTGTATTTCCAGAGTAACGGTCCCATCCATCTCATTTCTTACCCAGCCGGTAAGTCCCATGGATTTTGCCAGATATTTCGCCTTATATCGGAAGCCCACACCCTGTACTAATCCCTGAAAATGAATCCTTTTACGCACCTCTGCCATACCGTTTTCCCTCCGAATTGTCTTCTGATCTTCATTTTAATTCTTTTTCGTATGTCTGGCAAGTATCACTGCCCAAAAGCGGTCCACACTATTAAAAGATTCTCACTGTCCAAAGACGCTTTGATTTACACCCGCATTGCCCCGGACATAACACACCCGCCTGCCGCGCCGGCCTGCATCACTTCCTCCATCTGCCCGCTTCCCATGTGTATTCCTCCGATGGCATAGACAGGTACGCTGACAGACTGGCATACTTCTCTTAAAAATCCCAGCCCTCGGGGCTTTAAATCCTTTTTACAGTCCGTCTGGTAAATATGCCCTGCGGTCAGATAGGAAACGCCCAGCAGTTCTGCTTCTTTTGCCTCCTCCAAAGAGTGGACGGATGCGCCAATGACCGGAAATTCCGGCAGTCCTTTCTTTCCGCCATGTTTTCTTAGAAGAGGCAGCGGAAGATGGATTGCTGCCGCCCCTGCTTCCCTGGCTGCCTGTACAAACGTATGGTAAATGCAGGGGACCTCATACCTTTTGCATATAGCATAAACTTCTGACGCCAGCCGTCCGTATTCCTCCTCGCTTAGATCTTTTTCCCGGACGAGCACCGCTTCCGGTCTTTTCAGACAGATTCTTTCTATCTGCTCCATGTAGGGGCGCGCGGTCAGTTTCCGGTTTGTCACTGCGATCACATGTTCCCAGTTTTCCCTCTCTGTCTTTCTGCACATAGGCTGCCTCCTACACATAAATGGCGTCCGCCATAACGGGCTGCAGGTGATGTTCCCGCAAAGCTCCATAGATTTCCTCCACAGACCGGTCGTCGGAAATCTCGAACTGCTCATCCCCTTTATCCTGGACTTCCTCCCCGTGTTCTCCGATTCCGGTACTCACCCCGGCAGAAATTTTAGTGGCTGCGATCTGCATCAGATTATCCCTCACTCTCGCGCACTCCCGGCTGGACACGGTAATCCCTGCAAAAGGCATAAACAGCCTGTAGGCGCAGATCACCTGAAGGAGCTGTCTTTCGTGAACATCCATAGGATTGATCCTGTCATTGTTGATGATCGGGCGAAGTCTCGGACATGAGAACGCAATCTCTGCATGGGGATATTTTTTCTGTAAAAGATAAGCGTGCATTCCCGTGGCAAAAGCGTCCTTCCTGAAGTCGTCCAGCCCCAGCAGCGCTGAGAGTCCCACTCCTCGCATTCCTCCCATCAGCGCTCTTTCCTGAGCATAAAACCGATATGGGAAAATTCGCTTATGTCCGGCCAGATGAAGCGTTTCATATTTATCCGGATTGTAAGTCTCCTGAAAAACTGTCACATAGTCCGCTCCGCACTTGTGCAGATAAGCGTATTCATCCGTATTCACAGGATAGATTTCCAGCCCGATGACTTTAAAATATTCTCTTGCCATTTCCACTGCTTTTCCAATGTATTCTACTGTAGATTTTTTCCGGCTCTCCCCGGTAAGGATCAGGATCTCCTGAAGTCCGGTCTTTGCAATGGCCGCAAATTCCCGGCGGATCTCTTCTTCATTCAGCTGTGCCCTGCGAATATGATTATGGCAGTTAAAGCCGCAGTAAATACAGTAATTTTCACAGTAGTTTGCTATATAGACCGGAGTAAACATACTGACAGAATTTCCGAAATATTTCTGTGTCTCTGCCTGGGCCTTCCTTGCCATCTCCTCCAGAAGGGGAAGGGCCGCCGGAGAAAGAAGCGCCTGAAAATCCTTAAGCGTCCTTCTTTCCTTTGCGAGGGCGTTTCTGACGTCACTTTCTGTAAAAGAATCATAGTCATAGGCTTTCGTTTCCGCCAGCACCTGCTCCAGCATATCCGACGGAATCTGTTCCATATCCGGCAGATAAGTCATATGATCGATCCGATGTTCTTTTTGGTGCTCTTTGATCTCGTCACTTAAAATGCTTTCGTTGATCTTTTCCATCTCTTTCCCCTCCTAGTCTCTCAAATATCCTGTCAGCGGGGAAGAAGCGCTTCCGCCCCTTGCCATGGTCTGTCCCATTCCCGCAAGATAAGCGGCCCGTCCTGCCTGCACGGCAAGCCCCATAGCTCCCGCCATTGCCTTTACATCGCCGGAAGATGCGATGGCCGTATTTGCCATGACAGCCGCTGCTCCCATCTCCATGGCCTCACATGCCTGGGACGGCCTTCCGATCCCTGCGTCTACGATAACAGGCAGGTCGATCTCATCAATAAGAATCTGGATAAATTCCTTTGTGCAAAGCCCTTTATTGGAGCCGATAGGCGCTCCCAGAGGCATAATGCAGGCTGCTCCCGCATCCGCCATATCTCTGGCCGCATTGAGATCCGGATACATATAAGGCATCACCACAAATCCTTCTTTTGCCAGAATTTTCGTTGCCCGGACTGTCTCGTAATTATCCGGCAGCAGATATTTGCTGTCGCGCATGATCTCAATCTTCACAAATTCACTGCCGCAGACTTCCCGGGCCAGCCTGGCAATCCTCACTGCCTCCTCGGCGTTCCTTGCCCCCGAAGTATTTGGCAGTATGGTTATTCCTTCCGGTATATAATCTAAAATATTGGCAAGTCCGCCCTCATTTGCTCTCCGAAGAGCCATGGTCACGATCTGCGCTCCGGCGTTTTCCACAGCCGCCTGTATCAGATCCAGAGAATACTTTCCGGATCCTAAAATAAATCTGGATGTAAATTCGTGATCCCCCAACTTCCATGTATCTTTTTCTGTATTCATCTTTCTTTCCTCCCTGCTGTTATTCTTATTTTTTGTATTTCCTTTCGTTAGCGTCGGTGTACAAGAACATATATGGTATACTTTTCCCTTATGATTTTTCCAGGATCAGCCTCACGATCATATTTGCCTGATGAGCCGCACACAGCGCCACCCGGGGCGCCATCAGTCCCGGCACCTCCTCTGCCGCGGATGTCTCGTCGCCGCACAGATAAAAATGGTCCGTAATTCTTCTGGTGCGTATTTTATTGCTGTCCCCAAATCCTGCCATGCCGCTTGCCGCCACCAGATATTTCCCCGGAAAATATTCCAGCGCAGAATTGACAAGCATCGCTTTATATTCCGGCACATCAAAAGCTTCGCAGATATAATCGTCTTCCGCAAACAGTTCCCGGACATTGTCCTCCTGTATTTTGATACATTCTGTACGGATATCAAGATATGGATTGATCCTCTGCAGATTTTCTCTTATGGCGTCCGTTTTGTACATTCCGATCTGGCTGATAAAATACTGCTGCCGATTTAAGTTGGTAATATCCACACGGTCAAAATCGATCAAATGCAGATGGCCTACACCGATCCGGGCAAGACTGACTGCAATATTAGAGCCAAGCCCTCCAAGCCCTGCGACCGCCACCCTGGCTTTTCTCAAACTCTCCTGTATCCCGGAGCTGTGCCTTTCCTCCAGAGCCTTTTCTATTTCTTGCTTTGTTATCATCCTGCGGATTCCTTTCCTGTAAATTTAGCCTCCTCCCACAAAACTTACGACTTCCAGCACATCTCCATCCTGCAGGATAATGTCCTGATAGGAAGTCTTGGGGATGATTTCTCCGTTTCGTTCTACTGCAATGCGCTCCATACGATATCCTTTCTCTTCCAGATATTCCTTGAGCGTCTTCCCTTCCAAATGCAGCTCTTCTTTGCCATTTATCCGAACCATTCTCCTTCTCCTTTCCTGCCTCGATATAGAGGAGAAACTGTTCCTATACAAGGAACAAATTTTCACTTCGCGCGACTGCGCATCCCGCGGAGCGTTTATTTAATGGGGAACGAAGTTCCCTGCTAAATAAAAAAAGGTTCACGAAAGAATACACCCGCGGTGGTGCACCCCTTCATGAACCTCTGGCTCACTCTATGTCTGGCAATATTAATTTCCTATCAAATAAAAAAACGGGAAATGGATCTTTGCCCTTTCCCGCACTGAAACAATGTATTTCCCTACGTTGGCATTATCCAAATCAGGTTTCGGGTCGAAGCTTCTCCGCTTCCTCTCAGCCTGTGTACAAGCTCCCCGTTTTCACATGTTTTATATTAAAACTTTCCTTCTCCAATGTCAATACCCAGCCTGGCAAATGTGCAAAGTCAGAAGCTCCTGCTCTCCTGGATCGGAAAACGGATTTCTACAATAAACCATCCATCCTGGATTCCTGCCTCTATGGTTCCTCCCATTCGTTCTGTCAGTTCCTTTGCAATGGAAAGACCGAGCCCGGTAGAGCTGCGGCTCCTTGCCTCATCTGCTTTATAAAAGCGGTCAAAAACATGTTCAACCTCTATTTTTTCCGCTCCATCCACCATATTTTCAAAAGAAAGGACCGCACTTTCCTGACGGCGTTCCAGGCGGATACGGATTTTATTACGCCCATGATCCAGACCGTTTTTTATCAGATTCTGGATCACCCGTTTCAGCGCCGGAACATTTCCTTCCATTTCCAGCTCTTCTTCCGTGATGTAGATCTCCGGCTGTATACCCAATGCCATCCACTCTTCATAATAGGAAAAAATCGTTTCTTTTAATATGCGGCCCAGGCGGCACCGCTCCAGCTCCATCTGGTATCCTCCGCTTTGCAGCTTCGTATAAGTAAAAAGCTCTTCCAGCATATCTTTCAGGCTCCTGATCCTCTCCTGTATGACCTGAAGATATCTCTGCTTCTCTTCCTCGTCTTTACTCTCCTCCAAAAGCTGGAAATAACCGTCCAGTGAAGTCAGCGGAGTACGGATATCATGGGACAGACTGGTATATACTTCAGCAATCTCTTCCTCCTTTTTATCCGATTCCTTCTTCCTCTCCCGCCTTTCCAGGAGCAGCTCATTCAGCTTTTCCGCCAGCTCCTCTATCCCGCCGAAACGGATCTGCGTCGTTACCATCATGTTGCTGTCATGTTCTCTTAAAAACGCGATCTGGCGGCAGATGTCTTTCATCTGCCGCTGATATTTCCAGAGCATACCTGCCAGGATCATGATAAGTATAATAAGCAGGACAATAACGATTATAACGATCATCTTTTTCTCCTTCCGCCTGACGGGATGCTCTTAAAAAACCCTTCAAGCTCCTAAACGTCTCTTTTCTGAAATACTGTGCCTGCAAGAGCAAGGGCGCACACTGTGAAGGCCGCTGCTATGATAAGTGCCGAACGTACATCCGCGCCGCTCATTTCCATAGGGATCATACTGATCTTCCCGGTTACCGTGTGAGCCATAAAGTCAAAACTTTCAAATCCCAGCTTTTGGATCAGAAGGTTCACCATTCCGTAAAGCATCATGGTAAGATTCATGCACAGACATACACCCAGCAGCATACTGAGCACATTGCTTCTTAAGATCACGCTGACTGCTGTCAGAACGATCATAAATGCACAGTGGAGAACTGCCTGAATGCCAAAGTAAGAAAGGAACTCTCCCACATTTCCCCATTCCAGATATCCGAAAAGCACTCTTGCACTTATCACTTCCAGTATTGTAAAAATAACCAGAGTCAGTATGGTATAGAGGACGACTGCCACTGTCTTGGCCGCCACAAGCCCGAACCGGTTCCTTACCTGACCGGCTGTATTCTTTACAAATCCGCTGTTTAAGTCTGCATTGGAAAAAATAACAGTAAAGATCGCAATAAAAAGCGCAATAAATTTCCCCTGCACGTTAGCAAAAAACAGATCATATACTGTTACCCTTTCTCCAGGCGTTGTGGGAAGAGTCACCGTCAGCCCAAGATTCGGCGTCTCGTTCTCCCCTCCTTGGGAATCTGTGTAGCTGACCTCTGCATTTACCGGCGCTGTCTTCATGGCCTCTGTCTCTGCATTGTATTCATCAAAACTCATATAATTGGTAAACAGCACACAAAACACCATCACAAGCATGATGATATAAGCGCTCTTTGTGTGAAACATCCGGTATACTTCCATTTTTATCATATTAAGCATGTGCATTCCCTCCTGTCAGATTGAGAAAATAGGTTTCCAGCTCTTCATTTGTCACAGCAAGTCCTTTCACGGGAATGCCTGCTTTTGCAAATTCCATGTTAAGCCGGGCGCTCTCATCCAGCCGCTCAAACACGTATATATGCTCTTTGTCCATCACCTGGTACCGGCGTATCCCCAGCCGGTCCAGTACCGGAATGGCAAGTTCCGGTGACGAGAGAGTAATCTCCAGCCGCTCGCTGCATCTTTCCCGCAGCTCCTCATCTGTGATCTCCTGCAGAAGGGTTCCCTGATGAATGATCCCGTAATCCGTGGCGATCTTGGACAATTCCTCCAAAATATGACTGGATATGAGGATCGTCATATTTCTCTCTTTGTTCAGCCGCAGGATGGTTTCTCTTACCTCCGCAATCCCCTGGGGATCCAGACCGTTGATGGGCTCATCCAGCACCAGAAGATCCGGCTCGCCGATGAGAGCCATAGCAATCCCAAGCCTCTGCTTCATACCAAGCGAATACCTCTTCACATGTTTTTTCCCTACATCCTTCAGTCCCACAACCTCAAGAAGCTCTTCAATATATCCCTTCTTCTGTACTCCCAGGAGAAGGCATTTCATTTTCATATTATCCCGGGCTGTCATATTTCCATAAAGTCCCGGACCCTCGATCAGACATCCCACTCTGGAACGGATCTGTTTCAGCTCCCTTCCTCTGCAGCCGAACATCTCGATCTCTCCTGCCGTCGGTGAAGCAAGTCCGCCGATCATTCTAAGAGTCGTTGTCTTTCCGGCTCCGTTCCTTCCGATAAATCCGTAAATAGCTCCTCGTTTTATATGCATGCTCACCTGATCGACCGCCTTATGCCTTCCGAACTGCTTTGTCAGGGCGCTGGTGCTAAGTAACAATTCACTCACCGTCTCTTTCACTCCTTTTCTTTTTTATTTACAGGCTACAGTCTAAACTTCTTCCTTTAATCCTTCGCAAATAAATACTAAAGAAAAGGTAAAGATTACTGGCAAATGCGGTATCCGATCCCCCAGATCGTCTCAATGTACTCTGTATCAGACACGCCTTTCAGTTTTTTGCGTATATTGCTGATATGGACATCCAATGTCTTTGTCTCACCCACATAGGGCTCCTGCCATGCATATTCAAAAATTTCCTCCTTACTGTACACCTTCTTCGGATGAGAAAGAAGCAGCTCTAAAATAGCAAACTCCTGTCTGGTAAGGCGGGGAAGCTCACATCCTCCCGCTGTCACCGTAAAGGTATCCTTGTCAAGGGTCATGTCTTTATAGACGATCTTCCGTTCATCCGCCCCTTCCTTTGGTCCTTTTCTCCGAAGCTGCACTTCTATGCGGGCCTGAACTTCACGGATTTCAAAAGGCTTTGTAATGTAATCATCCGCCCCGCTTTTAAGCAGATCGATCTTATCATCCAGCATATCCCTTGCGGTGAGAACAATCACGGGAGTGTCTCCCTTCCCCCTGATCTCTTCAAGCACCTTCTCCCCCGGAATACCGGGCAGCATCAGATCCAGTAGCACCAGATCATAGTCTTCCATTTTCATAAGAAGACGGGCCTCTGTTCCGGAAAATGCCTGGCTGCACTCATACCCTGCCTTTTCCAGTGCTTCTTTCAGAAGATTGTTAATATTTGTATCGTCATCTATGATAAGAATACGCTCCACTTCCGCGACTTCTCCTTTCATGTCCACTCCTCAAAATCCTCTGCTTTTGAGGTCTTCTCTCCGAGTTAATATTACGATAGCAATTGTGCCACTTCCCACCAGGAAAGTCAACCGGCGCATTGACTGGCCATATATGGATAGGCCGAAGATGCGTTATAAAAACTTTACATTAAGGCTTTTAAATGCTATAATAAACAAACTTTTACGGTAAAGGAGGCAAAATATATGGACAGTTGTGATAATCAAGGTCAACGTGCATACAGCGATGGGAACGACTTGAATTATATTTCAAGTGTCTGTATTTATGCCCTTTTGTAATATATTTAAGCCTTTTCCATCGTCAGAGAATCTCACAACCATATGTGTTTGTGCAGCATTTAGCTGTGATGGATTTTTTATGCCCTTTTTTGGGAGATAGGAGGCTTAATTTGAAAAGAAAAAATATCTTAACGGACATTCGCTCAATCAATTCTTACAACATCGAAGAAATCGGCAGCCTGATTACAACAAATTATATTAAAATATCCCGGGAATTGTCTGTCCGCCAGGCAATGCGGGAACTGATCAAAGAGGCAGGGAAGCATGATAATATTTCAACCATCTATGTAGTCGATCAAAACGACCGATTTTATGGTGCGATTGATCTGAAAGATCTGATTGCTGCCAGAAAATACGATTCTCTGGACAACATTATCACCCGATCCTACCCTTATCTTCTCGATCATGAAAATATATCGGAGAATATAGAAAAGATCAAAGATTATGGACAAGATTCTCTTCCCGTATTAACCAGTGAAGGAAAAATACTCGGCATCTTAACATCTCGGGATATGCTCGAAGTTATAGATGATGAAATGGGCGACGACTATGCAAAACTTGGCGGCTTAACGAAAGAAGAAGATTTAAAAGAGACAACAAAAGAAAGTATGAAAAAGCGCCTTCCATGGCTCATTATCCTATTGTTTTTGGGTATGGGCGTTTCTACAGTGGTCGGAGTTTTTGAAAATATTGTTGCGGTACTGCCCATTATTATTTGTTTCCAATCATTAATTTTAGATATGGCCGGGAATGTGGGAACACAGTCTCTGGCAGTAACGATAAGGGTTCTTATGGATGAGGAAATGGACGGAAAGGATAAGCTTTCCCTTGTTATAAAGGAATTAAAAATCGGATTGGGGAATGGTATCCTGCTTGGATTTCTGTCTTTATTTTTCCTTGGAATATATATTTATTTCTTTAAAAATTACCGCTTTTTTCATGCATTGATGATATCCGGATGTGTCGGTACGGCATTATTGGTGTCTATGGCCATATCAAGCCTGGTCGGAACGCTGATTCCGCTGTTTTTTCATAAAATCAAAGTGGATCCTGCAATAGCGTCAGGCCCGCTCATTACAACCGTCAATGATCTGGTAGCCGTCGTCACTTATTATGGACTGTCATGGCTCTTCCTGATTCAATGGAGACATTTCATATAAATGTTTCAGGCTTTGAAAGCAGGAAAGAGCCGATACAGATATGATTTTCCGGTTGCCATCATTTGTCAGTATGCTATAATTTTGTCATATAAATCTCCGGACGAAGGGTCTATATCATATATAGAAGCCTCTTGTCCGGAAAATCTGGAGAAAGAAGGAATCTATATGAGTTTATTCGAGAATAAAAAAATTGCCGTGGTCGGTCTTGGCGGAGTGGGCGGCTACATAGGCGCTCTGCTTGCCGATACCTATCCCCATGTCTCCTTTGTTGCCAGAGGCGCACGGAAGAAGGCCATTGATGAACATGGTCTAATCCTCCACAGTGATTACCGTGGAGAGCGTATCGTTCATCCGGAAAAAACAGTGGAGTCTGCTGAAGATCTGGAGATACAGGATTACATTTTTATCTGTGTCAAAAATTATTCCCTGCAGGACGCCTGTCTTTCCATGAAAAACTGCGTCGGCGATCACACAGTCATTGTCCCCGTAATGAACGGGGCTGACCCGGCAGACAGGGTCAGAGGATATTTATCTCATGGAACGGTGATCGATTCTCTCATTTACATTGTCGCATTTGCCAATGCGGATTTCTCCGTCACTCAGCAGGATCAGTTTGCCAATCTCCATGTGGGGATTCAAAATGCCTCTGAAGCACAGTGGGAGATCATCCTTTCCGTTTCCAGGCTTTTAAACGGCGCCGGCATTGACTGCGAAGCTGATCGGGATATCCAGGCTGAAATCTGGAAAAAATATATCCTGAACTGCGCTTACAATGTAGAAACGGCCCTCTATGACAATACCATCGGACAGCTCAGATCCGATCCGAAAAAAGCGGCCGAATATGAAGCTCTGGTAGAGGAAGCCTACCAGGTGGCTCTTGCAAAGGGAATACATGTAGAACCCAAACACCGGGATGCGATCCTTCACCGCTTCTATTATGAACTGGCTGATAATGCCACCAGCTCTCTGCAAAGAGATGTAAATGCAGGCCGCCAGACAGAGCTTGAAACCTTCAGCGGCTATATTGTAAAAGAATCAAAACGGCTTCAGATCCCGGCTCCGGTATCCGAGCGCATGTACGGACAGCTGGGTGAAATCTGCCATAAAGATGGAAAGGCGGGAACAAAATGAAACGGCTGCTGGATTATCTGAAAAAACATCCTGTGATCACAATACTGGCACCTCTTTTCAAAATGCTGGAAGCTACATTTGAATTGTTCGTCCCTCTTGTTGTGGCACAGATGATTGACGTAGGAATTGCCGGAAATAATGGGGCATATCTGTGGAAAATGGGCGGTCTTTTGATCCTCCTTGGAATCATCGGGTTCTCCTTTTCCCTGACAGCCCAGTATTTTGCTGCCAAATCCGCTATCAGCGCCGGAATGGCTATGCGCAGTGACCTTTTCGCTCATATTAATACCTTGTCCTACCAGGAAATTGACGCCATCGGCACTTCTACCTTGATCAACAGGATGACAGGTGATGTCAATCAGGTGCAAAACGGCGTCAACATGTTTCTCCGGCTTTTTCTGCGCTCTCCTTTTGTAGTACTGGGAGCAATGGTGATGGCGTTTACAGTAGACGTAAAAGCGGCCCGTCCTTTCGCTGTTACCATTCCGGCTCTTTTGATCGTTGTATTTATTATTTTGCTGGCAAGCATGCCCCTTTATAAAGCGGTGCAGAAACAGCTGGACCGGGTTCTTTTGTCCACCAGAGAAAATCTCCTTGGCATCCGGGTAGTCCGCGCATTCGGCAGACAAAAAGAAGAAATGGAACATTTCCGCCAGGAGACAGACCAGCTGTACGGAAAACAGATCTTTGTAGGGAAAATATCAGCGCTTTTAAATCCTCTTACTTATGTCATTATTAATTTGGGGATTATTGCTGTCCTTTACTTTGGAGGCATACAGGTAAACGAAGGAAGCCTTACCCAGGGACAGGTTATTGCCCTCATCAACTATATGTCACAAATCTTAACCGAACTCATTAAGCTTGCTAATCTGATCATTCTTTTGTCCAGATCTCTGGCAAGTCTTGGCCGTGTAAACGCCCTGTTTGACGTACAGACCTCCATTCCAAAAGAAGGAGAAGTTTTCGCACCCGACCCCGGGGTAAATTGTGCTGGGGCAAACTGCGCTGCTGTAGAATTTGAACATGTGAGCTTCTCCTATGCCGGATCGAAAAGTGCAGCTTTGAAAGATCTAAGTTTCCAGGCCATGCCCGGGGAAACCATCGGCATTATCGGCGGAACAGGTTCCGGCAAGTCCACACTTGCCAGTCTGATCCCGCGATTTTATGAATGTTCCGAAGGGACGATCCGCCTTTTTGGACAAGACATCCGCTCCTTCGCCCCGGCCTCCATCCGAAAACATATCGGAATTGTTCCCCAGAAGGCTGCCGTATTCTCCGGCTCCTTAAGAGAAAACATGCAGTGGGGAAAAAAAGATGCCTCCGATACAGAAATCTATCAGGCTCTTACCATCGCCCAGGCCCGGGAGTTTGTGGATGCCAAAAAGGAAGGACTGGATCTTATGATCCAGCAGCAGGGGAGCAACTTATCCGGCGGTCAGAAGCAGCGCCTTACCATCGCCCGGGCACTGGTGGGAGCTCCTTCAATCCTTATTCTGGACGACAGCGCTTCCGCTCTTGATTTTGCCACAGATGCAAGGCTTCGGAAAGCAATCCGGGAAAATACCGGAAATACCACTGTATTTATTATTTCCCAGCGAGTATCTGCTGTTAAAAATGCGGACCGCATTCTGGTTATGGATGACGGCCGGATCGCCGGATGCGGCACACATCGGGAACTTTTGGATTCCAATGAAATTTATCAGGAAATCTGTGCTTCACAGCTTTCCGGAAAGGAGGCAGTTGCCAATGTCTGAAAAAATTTCATCTACGGACAACGCTCCGGACCAAAAATCGAAAAACAGACAGACGCTGAAGCGGATCCTCCGCCATATCCGCCCTTACCTGGGATATGTTATCCTGTCTTTGCTCCTTTCCGCTTTTACCGTTGCTTTGACTCTCTATGTCCCCATTCTTACGGGGCGGGGCGTGGACGCCATTGCCGGAAAAGGAGCTGTGGATTTTGACGCCCTCCTGGCCGTCATTTCTTCTATCATGATTTCCGTTATCCTTACCAGCGCCGGTCAGTGGATCATGAATCACATCAACAACAAAATTACCTATCATATTGTAAAAGACCTGCGCGTGCAGGCATTTGAAAAGCTGCAAAAACTGCCTCTTTCCTATGTGGACCGCCATTCTTCCGGAGATCTGATCAGCCGTATTATTACAGATATCGATCAGTTTTCTGACGGTCTTTTGCTTGGATTTACCCAGCTTTTTACAGGGGTTGCAACCATTGCGGGAACCATCTGCTTTATGCTTGCCATCAATCCTTTCATTGCGCTTGTGGTGATCGTTCTAAGCCCCCTGTCCTTCCTGCTGGCAAATTTCATATCTAGGAAATCTTTTGCCATGTTCCAAAAACAGTCCCAGACCCGCGGAGAGCTGACCGGATTTACCAATGAAATGCTGGGCGGGATCAAGGTTGTCCAGGCTTTCGGCCACCAGGATGAGGCACAGAAAACATTTGATGAGATCAATGAACGGCTTTCCGGCTATTCGCTGAAAGCCACTTTCTTCTCCTCTATTACCAATCCGGCCACCCGGTTTATGTACTCCTGCATCTATGCGGGCGTCACCATTGCCGGATGTTTCGGAACGATTCACGGCATGCTGACTGTTGGACAGCTGTCCAGCTTTTTAAGTTACACAAACCAGTACACAAAACCCTTTAATGACATCACAAGCGTTATGACAGAATTTCAAAATTCTCTCGCCTCAGCCGGTCGTGTCTTTGAGCTGATAGACGAGCCGGATGCGCCGAAAGAACCGGAAGACGCTGCCGCACTTCATGATCCTAAAGGTGAGATTAAAATCAGTCACGTGGATTTCTCCTACGTACCTGAAAAACCTCTGATACGGGACCTGAACCTTTCCGTGCGTCCCGGTCAGCGTATTGCGATCGTAGGACCTACCGGATGCGGAAAGACAACTGTCATCAATCTTCTGATGCGCTTCTATGATGTGCAGTCGGGATCCATCGAGGTAGACGGGCATGATATCCGCCGGCTCACCCGCCATTCCCTTCGGACAAGTTATGGAATGGTGCTTCAGGAAACGTGGCTGAAATCCGCTTCCATCCGGGACAACATTGCCTACGGAAAGCCTGACGCCTCCATGGAAGAAATCATTGCCGCTGCCAAAAAGGCACATGCCCACAGCTTTATCATGCGTATGCCGGAAGGATATGATACGGTCATCAGCGAAGGAGGAGAAAATCTTTCTCAGGGGCAGAAGCAGCTGCTTTGCATTGCGCGTATCATGCTCTGTCTGCCGCCAATGCTGATCTTAGATGAGGCGACTTCTTCCATCGATACGATGACAGAAATCCGGATCCAGCGCGCTTTTGAAACTTTGATGAAAGGGCGCACCAGCTTCATTGTAGCTCACCGCCTCTCTACCATCCAAAGCTCAGATGTGATCCTCGTCATGGATCAGGGACATATTGTGGAGCAGGGCACTCACCAGGAGCTTCTTGAAAAGGGCGGCTTCTACGCGAAGCTCTACAACAGCCAGTTTGCGGCAGATACGTAAAGAAAGATTTTTTCAAAATTAACGGTTGACATTACTGTAATCTTATAATATAATTATTTTTGCTGTGAGAGATTACAGCAAAGATGTGGGCGTAGCTCAGCTGGATAGAGCGTTTGGCTACGGACCAAAAGGTCGGGGGTTCGAATCCTCTCGCCCACGCGCCTAAAGCACTGTAGAAACTACAGTGCTTTTTTCTTTTTAACATTCACAAAATGCTTTCCCTTTTTTCACATATATTTAATATTACATTCACATTTTAAACACAAATACGCGGTATATTATAATTGTTCAAAGGATAAAACCTTTGACAATATAAATTTTCTTTTTCATAATTTCCCCCTCCGGTCAGAGTTCCCCGCTCTGACCTTTTTTTGTGCGAAAAAACGCTACCAAAATGCAGGCTAAGGCAGTATAATAAATTCTGTTATATATTGATAAAGGACGGTGAAATCGATTGACAAAAAAAATTGCTGTAATCAACGATCTATCAGGGTTTGGACGTTGTTCCCTCACCGCGGCTATTTCAGTTATCTCCGCTATGGGAGTACAGCCCTGTCCGCTTCCGACTGCAATCTTAAGCGCACAGACCGGATATGACAATTATTATTGTGACAGTTATACAGATAAAATGCCTCTGATACGGGCGGAATGGGAAAAGATGGGCGTAGCTTTTGACGGTATCTATACTGGCTTTCTCGCCGATGAGCGGCAGGTGAATCAGATATATATGTTTCTTGAAAGCTTTCTGAAAGAACATACTTTTCTCCTGGTAGATCCCGTGCTGGGCGGCGACGGAAAGCCTCACTCCCTTTTTACGCCCCGGCTTCTTGAAAAAATGAAGGAGCTCTGTTTCAGGGCAGATATTATCACTCCCAATCTGACTGAGCTTTGTCTGCTCACCGGAGCGGATTATGAAGAGCTTTCACAGATCGGGACACCTTTTCTCCTCATGGAGGTGGTTGCTGAACTTGGCAGATCGCTTTTTCAGGAACGTCTCCACCAGGTTCTTGTCACAGGGATCCGTTATACAGATGAAGACGGTGTTGATCAGATGGGAAACCTCTTTCTGTCCGAAAAGGATCAGAAGCTGATCCCCTTTCCGTATATCGGAGGAAGCTATTCCGGCACAGGCGATCTGTTTGCCTCCTGCATTGCCGCCGGCATTGCCAGAGGAGATACACCGGAAACGGCAGCAGAGCTGGCTGGCGAATTTATCAGCTTGGCCATTGCTGATTCCATCAAAGAACAGGTGCCTCGCAACGACGGTGTCAATTATGAAAAATACCTGTCTATGCTTGCATCTTCTTAGAACAAAGAGACAGAGTAAAAACTCTGTCCCTTTTTGAACTAATGAAATCCTCTATATCGATTTAAGCAGGCATACAGCTCCTGCTTCCTTGCCATGGCAAGCGATACAGGAACATAAGAACCTTTCACCAGACTTACCAGGCCCTTCTTTTCCATCTCACTCCAAAGTTCTTCTGCCAGCTCTTCCAGGCTTTTCTTATTTCCTGTTTCCATTTTATCTATCACATTTTTCAGAGCATAACTTAGGGCCGCTGTCTGCTCGCCGTCTGTGATCTGCTCCACATATTTCAGCTCTACTGTATCTTTTCCAAGGGAAAAGCTGTCTTTCCCAAACTGTTTTATCTTAATCTGTCCGTGCTTTTTCTCAATTTTTCCAATCCTTGGATGTCTGGACATTTTTTCCCATTTCAAAGTATTTTCCGTTTCTTTGCGGTGCATTTCCATAAAACTTTGCTCTTTGGCATTTTGGCTGCAGATTGTACGAACCTGTTCTGTAATATCCTTGGCCCGATAGGTATCCATCTGAATGATCTTATCAGCAATGTAAAAATAAGCCCCCGAACTTCCGGCCACCAGAATGACAGAGATTCCTTTTTCTTCATAGAGCTTTCTTGCCTGCTCAATAAATGGGGTGATCGGCTCCTGCTCTCTGGCGATCACAGACTGCATCAGCGCATCTCTCACCATGAAATTCGTAGCAGAAGTATCTTCATCAATAAGAAGCGCTCCTGCTCCCGCTTCCACTGCCTCTACTGCATTTGCAGCCTGCGAGGTGGAACCGCTGGCGTCTTCTGTCGAGAAGTCTACCGTATCTTTCCCGTTTGGAAGGTGATTGATAAAAGGTGAAATATTCACATGAGAGACTGCTCTTCCATCCTCCGCACGGATTTTCATTGCCGTATCATCCGTAATAACATACTCTCTTCCGTCGCCGGCAATGTGATTATACACACCTAACTCCAGCGCCTTTAAGAGCGTAGATTTTCCATGGTAGCCGCCGCCCACGATCAGCGTGATCCCTCTTGGGATACCCATGCCGCGTACTTTCCCTCTGTAGGGAAGGTCCAGTTCTATCTCCATACTTTTTGGGCTTTCAAATACAACTGCCTTTTTCATAGGTTTGTCAGAAACGCCGCTTTCCCTTGGAAGAATGGAACCATTTGCCACAAACGCTGCAAGATTCCTTTTTTTCAACTCTTCCCGGATGTAAGTCTGATCCTGCGCCAGCTCTGTCACCTTCCGAACAGTCTGACTGTTCAGACTTTTATAATACAGCGCTTTTTTCACACACTGCGGAATGTAATCAAATAAAATCTTCTTCAGCTCCGGTGCATTGATGGTTCTTCCGTTGGCAGGGAAGCCTACCTCAAAGCGCACCAGGATCCGTCTTTCATTCATTTCAAGCGCCGTGCGCTCCAGCACCTGCTGCCCACATCTGCTGATACTGATCAGACCGCTCTTTCCGGATCCTTTAGCCTGAAACATATAGGCAGAAATCTGCCGTCCAAATTCTCTCGTCAGATAATCCTGAAGAGCAATTCTTTTATCTTTTCTGTTGTACAGCTCTTCCGGAAAGCCTGCTGTCTTTGAAGCGATCTCCACACTCAGTTTGGAAGGACCGGCAAAAGGGTCTCCCTGGACATGGTCGATGTGGAGGATGTACCCCGGAAACTGCCAGCTTCCTGCAAGACTTTTATATGCCGGATAACTTTTCCGATGTATATTCATAAGCTGCTGCTCTAACTGTACCGATGTATTCATACTACACTCCCTGCTCTCTGAATTGGATGGTTCCTGTTTTTTCATCCATTGCATCTACAATCGCCAGTGACTCCAGCTGATATCCGAGATTCCGGATAATGCTTCCCCCTGCCTGGAATCCTTTTTCTATGACAATGCCGATTCCTTCCACTGTAGCTCCGGCCATCTGTACAATCTGGATCAGTCCCTGAAGCGCACATCCGTTGGCAAGGAAATCATCTATGATCAGAACATGGTCCTCTTCATTTAAAAATTTCTGTGATACGATCACCTGATTTTTACACTTGTGAGTAAAGGACTCTACTTCCGCTACATACATTTCTCCTTCCAGATTAATACTCTGGGTTTTCTTTGCAAATACGACAGGCACCTGAAAATGCTGGGCTGCCACACAGGCAATCCCTATACCGGAAGCCTCGATCGTCAGGATTTTATTGATTGGTTTTTGTGCAAATCTTCTTTTAAACTCTGCTCCAATCTGATCAAACAGCTGAATGTCCATCTGATGATTCAAAAAGCTGTCTACCTTCAACACATTCCCTTCTTTGATAATTCCATCTTTTACTATACGTTCCTCTAAAAAATTCATCATCATTCCTCTTTTGCATCTTTTTGGTTTTAAACACTATTATAGGAGAAAATATCATGCTTGACAATCTGTTTTTTCGGCAATTTCCCATTCCCGACAGATTAACACTTCCCTCCTTTTTCATGCAGATAAAAGGGTAGCGTCGGTGTACAAGGGGCAATACCCCTTGTACACCGACGCTACCCAAATCCGTTGACACATAAAAACAGACGCTGTATCATCCAAATAGATATATATGCCGTCAGAAAGGCAAAAACACAAAAAAGAGGTGTGTATTTTGTATGTGGATTTTATTTGCCTTTGGTTCCGCCTTCTTTTCAGGATTAACTGCTATTCTTGCAAAATGCGGGATTCAAAAAACAGATTCAACTGCAGCAACCGCAGTGAGGACGATTATCGTCTTAATTTTTTCATGGATCATGGTTTTTATTGTCGGCTCACAGGATACTATAACAAATTTGTCCGTAAAGACATGGATCTTTTTAATCCTTTCCGGTTTATCTACAGGCGCCTCCTGGCTCTGCTATTTCAGGGCATTACAGATCGGAAATGTCAACAAAGTAGTTCCTATTGATAAATCAAGTACGATCCTGACTATGCTGCTTGCATTTGTCTTTTTCCACGAAGGTTTCACATGGCTAAGCGGCACAGCGGTCATATTGATCGCAGTTGGGACAATGTTAATGATTGAAAAAAGAGATGTTGCTGCAGAAGAACATATCAGCGGAAAAGGATGGCTGGTTTATGCTGTTCTGTCTGCTGTATTTGCCAGTTTGACTTCGATCCTGGGAAAGATCGGAATAGAAAATGTAGAATCAAATTTAGGCACGGCAATCCGTACCGCAGTCGTTCTTATCATGGCCTGGATCATTGTCTTTGTTACAGGAAAATCTGATAAACTTCATAAAATCCCAAAACGGGAACTATTATTTATATGCTTATCCGGAATCGCTACCGGCGGCGCGTGGCTCTGCTATTATCGGGCGTTGCAGGACGGACCTGCAAGTGTTGTCGTTCCGATTGATAAATTAAGCATATTGGTAACCATTGCCTTTTCTTATATCGTGTTCAAAGAAAAACTGTCAAAGAAGTCCGGCCCGGGCCTTTTGCTGATCGTGTTGGGTACTTTTTTGATGATAGTCCCAACACTCTCAGCCTGATAAGTTTAGTTTTTAGCTGCTTCATTGACACAGCGGAGTCCATTGAGGCTCCTTGGATAACCAAGATACGGGAGACACTGTGAAATGATCTGAATCAGAAATCCTTTATCATTTCCCACCATCATATTTCCTGCCGCATGGCTGGTAAGCTGCGGCTCACAGCCGCCCTGTGCCAGAAGGAAACAAAATGTGATCATTTCCCGCTGCCTGTTGTCCAGTCCTGTCCTTGTATAATAATCTCCAAAACAGTTATCCGACAGCCACCGATTGATGTGTCTGGATTCTTCCGGTCCTGAATTTGCAAATCCCTTCATACCGTCTCCGAAAATATCCACCTGTGTCTGTTCGCCCTTCTCCAGGCGGTCTTCTCTGCCTGTAGTAGCCTGCCCCGGAAGCGGAAGCTCAATTCCCCTCTCTTCGAATATTTCATTGGTCTTATTGATAAACGGAAGGACGCGCCCGATCCCCAGATAAGCCACAGCCTGATAGACAATTTCCTTTATCTCAACCGGAGTCACACCGGCATTCAGAGCTGCCGGCAGCACAATTTCGAACGTATCGAGTCCCTGACACCCAATCAGAGCTGCAAGAACCGCCATCATACGTGTACGGTCATCAAGGTCATCATTGTTTACCACCTCATCAAACGCAAAGTTCTGGAAAAAATCCGAAAATTCCGGATCTGTTTCCGCCAGTCCCAACCCTTTTGCTCCAAAAAATTTTTCACAATAACTTTTTGCCTTCTCGGTCATTTCTGATTCCTCCTATTCTGCTTTATGTGAATGTCAGCGTCGGTATATACTGCTCATACACCGCTGCTGTCAGACCTTACACTTATATGTTAATACTGCAGCAAAAAAAGTCTAATACTTTGTCTGAATACAATATCATGCTCTCCTGGCATAGTTCTGATGATCTACTCTGCTTTTTTCACCGCTTTGAGAAATCTTTTTACAAGCTCCGACGGTTCTGTAGAATACAGAATGCCGTATGGGATCGTATATTTCCATTCCACAGGAATAATTTTCAACAGAGGGTGAGCGTCTTTCCAATTTTCAACAGCCATCAAAATTTCATTACTGTTCTCACACCGATTAAAAATCTCCATACTGTAGATATCAAAGTCAACCACTCGGATCTGGGGATGATTTTTCCAGATATCATCCCGAAGCTCATCTACATAGTTGCTCCAGCCCCGGTGCATCATAAGAAAATTCTCTCCGTACAGATCCTGAAAGGTCAGCGTTTCTTTTGAGGCAAGGCGATGATTAAGTGATACTGCACAGCAGATCCTCTGTCTCGAAATTTCCATTCCCTGACATTGCCTAAGCTTCAGCATTGTCTCATCAAAAATGCCTCCCACGATATCTATATTCGTTCCCAGATTTTTTAAAATTTCCCGTGCACTCTCCTGACTGTTCATATAAGGGATCATCTGCAGTCTGATATCAGGATAATCTTTACGGACTTTCGCCCACATCTGTATTACCGGGGCGGCCGGCGTCATTGGAGATGTGCCGATACGGATCACATTATCTTTTTCTTCCATAGCTCTCTTTGCCCGCTCCACAGAGTCTTTGCAGTACTGAATGATATATTTCGCATCTTTGTACAAAGATTTCCCGGCTTCTGTCAGAATCAGTCCTCTGTGTGTCCTTACAAACAGCTGAACTTCCAGATCCTTTTCCAGGAGATTGATCTGTTTCGTAACTGCCGGCGGAGTAATATACAGAGCTTCCGCCGCCTTATTAAAGCTTCCTAAATCCGCTACAACGATAAATGTTTCAAGCTGCAAATTATACATAGACCCGTCTCCTCTCTTATATGTCTGCCATCTGTCTTAGAGCCGGTTCTGTGTAAAACTCCTGTCCTTTTCCTTCCGGCTGCCATAGTAAAACTATAATGCCGCCGGCTGGAATCTGTCAACATTACTTACTGAAAAGCCACCCCATAATCTCTTCATCTGCCGCAAAAAGATTTCCTCCTCCATGCTGATATGATAACCCTGCAAAATAATCGGCATCTTTTATATCCAAAACCAACAGTTCATTTATCTCTTCTTCTGTCAGTCCTTCTTCCATATACATATCATGCAGCGTCTCATAGGCTTCGCGGGTCGGTTCAGATCCATAATACTCATCATCTTCTCCAATCACAAAATATACTGGCGTTTTATTTTTTATCACGGGAGCATAGTCTCCGTCCCACTGGGAGCTGCACTGAAGATAAGCCGTAAATAATTCCGGACGTTTCCCCATCACAAGGGACATCGTCTCGCCTCCTCCCGAGTATCCCTCCCCGTACACTTTTGACTCATCGATATTATAGTTTGCAAGGAAATACTCTGTAAGAGCAATGGTCTGGTCTGCCGATGTCTCATCCCAGCCAGAGAGCTGCGGCGCTACGACGATCATATCCTGCACATACTTTTGCGCCTCAAATCCAAACTCTTCACTGTACAGATTTTGACCTACTCCCTGAAAATACAGACCCTCATATCCCGGCAGGGTAAGAAACAGCCCATAGGGCCTGCTTCCGTCATAACTGTCCGGAACATACAGATTGTAATGGATATCCCCTTCGCTTTCTGAATGAAGAACATTATCCAGAATAAATCCGCGGTATTCCTGTGTCCCCTCTGTCACAGAGTCCTGTCCCCCGATCTCCTCATCCTGTACTGTCTCTGTCTCCGGCATTTGCTCCTGATCTTCTTTATTTTCAGTCCCTGCATCGCTGCATCCGCTTAACGCTGCCGCAAGAGCGACCAGCAGAATACCAAGTTTCATTTTCTTCATAATCCTATCCCTGCCTTTCTGCTATTTCTATCTGCTTTTTCTAACTTACAGTATATCCGGAAAACACCAGGGGGAGAATCTATGTCTTAGTTGCGCTGTTCATACCTAAAGGTTTCAACCGCTTTTTCTATCTTTCCTTTCCCGCAAAATGTGATATAATAACCCCATTGTGGTTATTATAGACGCACATAAAGCGGTTTCTTAAAAACCGCCGGAAACCCTAAAACAGACTGAAAAGAGGGAAGGTTATCCGATACGTCAAATGTGATAACAACTTCTTAGACACAACAGAAAGGGGAGAACGAAATATGTATGTTGTAGATAAATATATTGATCACGTAAAAGAAGAAGCCATCAACCGCCCGGAGAAAAGCTGGGATAAGATCCTTCTCGGCTTCCGGGCAAATAAATGGCGCATGAAGCTTCTGCCTAACCGGAATCTTTCAAGAGGTTATCAGAAGCTGGAAACAATGATGATGAGCCTTGTAGCTGATTCTTTAAGCCGAGAGGGCAGCTATGTATGGGGGAATATTTTTGCTCCCTGCGAGCTGATGCAGTGCTTTGGCCTTCACACCCTTTCCATTGAATGCCTCTCCTGTTATATGAGCGGTTACCATCTGGAAGACTATTTTATCGACTATGCACAGAATATCGGAATTGCCCCCACTCTATGTTCCTATCACAAAACTTTTGTAGGCGGAGTGGAAAGCAAAGTTGTAAAGAAGCCGGAATATGCTGTGACTACTTCTCTGTCCTGCGACGGCAATTTAAATACCTTCCGCTATCTGGAAAAAAAGGCCCATGTGCCTTTTACCTTTCTGGACGTCCCGTATTCTGATGACAAAGAATCCATCGCCTATCTGGCCGACCAGCTTAGAGCATTTACCAAAGTTCTGGAAGAGCGTACCGGCAAAACATTCCAAGAGGAAAAACTGCAAAAAATACTCCGTACGGAAAACGAGACGCGCCGGGAACTGAAGAAATTTTTCGAATATCAAAAGAACTATTATTATCCCGGCGAACTGATCAGCCATCTCTATATGATGATGGGAATGCATCTTCTCATCGGCACAGAGGAATTTCTTGATCTCATCCGCTTTATGAATGAAGAAATTCAGCAGGGAGAACCTTTTACCGGGAAAAAGATCCTGTGGATTCATCTCCTTCCTTTTTATCAGGAAAGTCTGAAGGAATATTTCAACAGCAACAGAGACTATCAGATCATTGCCAGTGATATCATTCTGGATTTCATGGATGAACTGGATACCGAACATCCCTTTGAGGCTCTCGCCGGAAAGATCATTAAGAATCTGTACAACGGCTCCTACGCCCACAAAGCAGAAATGATCGGCCAGCTTGCAGACCGGCTGAAACCGGATGCCGTCATCCACTTCTGCCACTGGGGATGCAAACAGGCCTCAGGCGGAAGTATCCTTCTGAAGGAAAAAATGCAGAAAATGAATATTCCTATGCTCATTCTTGACGGTGACGGAATTGACAAAAGAAACAGCCACGATGGCCAGATCAAGACCCGGCTGGAAGCATTTCTAGAATTGATCGGAACAGGAGAAAAGACCACATGTTAGGATATATCTGTAAATACGCGCCCATAGAAGTCTTTCTTTCTATGGGAACGGAAATGAAACGAATCGAACCTTCTGTCACGAATTTTACGCAGGCAGACATGAAAATGCATCCTAATATATGCAGCTTTGCAAAAGGAGTTCTGGAGGATGTCCTGGCAAATGATTATGAAGGTGTTATCCTCACCACCTGCTGCGACAGCATCCGAAGGCTCTATGATGTGCTGAAAGCCGAGCTTCCGGATAAATTCATCTATATTCTGGATACGCCACGCATCACAAAAGAAGCCGGAATCACGCTCTATGAAAACCGTATCCGCAAAATGATACAGGCCTATGAAGCTTTTTCCGGCAAAACATTTCAGGAAGAGGCTCTCGGCGAGCTCCTGAAACAACACAAGGAAGCCCAGAGCATTCAGTTAAAGCCGGGCAAAAAGAATATCGGAATTGCAGGAGCGCGGGCAAACGAAGCAATCCTGCACATTTTAAATGAGAAAGGCGCCAATGTTGCTTTCGATCTTACCTGCACCGGACTGATGCGAAAATATATTCTGGAACCGGGCCAGATACTTACCGGATATACAAGAGGGCTGTTAAGCCAGTTCCCCTGTATGCGCATGGAAGCTGCTGCCGGTAGAGACGAGCTTATTTCCCGGTATGCACAAAGCGCAGATGGTATCATTTACCACACTGTCCAGTTCTGTGACAATTATTCCTATGAGTATGCCTGGCTGAAAAACGTACTGAACCGCCCCATGCTCCAATTGGAAACCGACTACACCAAACAAAGCTACGGACAGGTTCTGACAAGGATTGAGGCATTCCTGGAATCACTGACACCGACAGGACCTTCAAAATCACCGAAAAGAAAGGATATCACTGAAACTATGTATGTCATGGGAATCGACAGCGGCTCCACCTCCACCAATGCGGTAATCATGAATGAAAACCGGGAAATTGTCGCCTCGGCAGTTGTACGGACCGGGGCTAAATCAGGTGAGAGCGCGCAGAAAATATTAAATGAAATTCTGCAGAAAGCAGGATGCAGCAGGGAGGATATCTCCTGGATCGTATCCACCGGGTACGGGCGGGTGAGCATTCCCTTTGCAGATGAAAATGTAACAGAAATCAGCTGTCACGGGCGGGGCGCTCATTATTTTAATCCAAAGGTAAGGACTATCCTGGATATCGGCGGTCAGGACAGCAAGGCAATTCGTTTAAATGAAGCCGGAGAAGTTGCCGACTTTGTCATGAATGACAAGTGTGCCGCCGGAACCGGTCGTTTCCTGGAAATGATCGCCCGGACACTGGAAATCGATGTAGACGAACTTGGACCAATTGCCCTGAAATCCACAGAGGACATTGAAATCACCAGCATGTGCTCTGTATTTGCAGAGTCCGAGGTTATTTCCCTGATCGCCAATAATAAGGAAAAATCAGATATTGCCAACGGTGTCTGTCATGCTATCGCCAACAAATCCTATTCCCTCCTGAAGCGTGTCGGCATGGAAGAAGAATTTATGATGACAGGCGGCGTTGCCAAGAACCCCGGCGTTGTCAGAGCAGTAGAAGAAAAGATCCAGTCCAGGCTTTATATCTGTCCGGAGCCTGAAATTGTAGGCGCCGCCGGCGCTGCCCTCTACGCCTTGGACCAGATATTGAGGTAAAAATTACAAAAATACACGGGGTAAAATGCAGTTTGACACGTAGTAAAGTTAAAAAATACTACGTGTCAAATTAAGTTATACCCTGTGTATTTTTGATCTATTCTGCCCGAAGCGCCGCCACCGGATCGCTCTTGGCAGCCTTTTTAGACGGAATCAGTCCGCCCAGCAAAGTCAGTACAACACTCAATGTGATCAAAATAAATGCGGCCCCTACAGGAAGTACTGCGCTGACATCCGTTGTCCCCGCCAGATAATGGATCAGCGCATTACCCGGAATCAGCAAAAGGAGTGTGATCACAATCCCCAATACACCGGCGCAAAGGCCGATAATGAAAGTTTCCGCATTGAATACCTGGGAAATATTTCCCTTTGATGCTCCGATCGCCCGCAGGATCCCGATTTCTTTTCTTCTCTCAAGCACGCTGATGTAAGTAATGACTCCGATCATTATCGATGAAACAACGAGCGAAATCGCTACAAAAGCAATCAGTACATAGCTGATAATATCAATAATATCTGTTACAGAAGACATCAATGCGCCTACCATATCAGTGTAGGTGATTACCTGTTCTTCTTTGCCCGCCTTCTCCATGTCAGCGTTATAATGATCCAGAATTTTTACAACTCCTTCTTTGCTCTCAAAATCTTTCGGGTATATGTCAATTTGGCTTGGCACATTAAAGTCCACATACCCCAAATCCCGAAGATTTCCTTCATAAGAAGCACTTTCTGCAGAACTCATGGACATCATCAGCTCTGCAAATTCCTGTCCGCTCATATTCATAGTGAACGCATTGGCAAATGCATCTGCATCAATCGTAAGTGCATTTTGTATATTTGTTCCTATTCTTGCCGCCGCCTGACTCATAGCGTCTGTCATACCGGTGCTGATCTGGGCCATGATCTGTTCCATAGCAGATCCGATCTGTGTCTGGAGAGACTGCGCAACGGTTCCGCCATAGGAAGCCATTGCCTGCTGCATATATGCTTCAAGAGAACCGGAAATCTGCTGCTCCAGTCTATCGGCATCCACCATACTAAGCATAGCCTCAGTCAATTGGTTCTGTGCCCCATCTGTCCCCAGATACGCCATAAAATGTTCTCCCATCTTACTGGGATCTGCAAGACCGTTTGCCGCCGCATAAGTCTGATATCCGTTCCCCAGCTCTTCTGCCAGTTTTGCAATCTGATCTGAAGTTATACTGATATCTCCGCTGATCTTGAAAATTTCAGAACCCCATTTTGACAAAATGCTTTGTGCCTCAGATGTTCCAAGATACTCTAAAAGATATTCATCAAATTTATCAGGATCTGTGTACCCTTGTGCTTCAGCGTAACTTTGATATCCCTGGAGAATTTCCTGAAACATGCTTCTTATCTGATCCGGCACTGCAGTAATATTTCCATTTGTCTGAATGATATCCTGTATATTCCGGATCAGGATTTCCTGTGCTTCACTTGTATTAAGGTAGGCAAGAAAATCCTCTCCCAGAGTAGAATAATCCGCCTCCGGATGCGAAGCCGCATACTCCTGGTAACCAGAAAGCAGTCCTGTTACTATCTGTCCCAACTCTTCTGCCGACATATCCAGCTTGATACTTCCCATCAGTTCATCCAGTCCAAGCTGCGGGGCATCGGGCATATCCAGTTTAATATTTTTCAGATCAATCATATTTGACAGATCCAGGCTGCTGCCCGCCGGCATTTCCGAAAGGTCAAACGCTCCCTGAAGCCCTTCGCTAAAGGCATCCTCATTGAAGCCAAAAGCATCCTGAAGTACATCTGCATTGACCGAAACAAGAGAATCCATATCAAACTGATCCTCGCCGCTTTCTTCCCCGAAAGGTTCATTCGTAAAGACATTAATGTTTTTATTGCTTAACTGATTCTGAACAATCTCACTGTCCTTGGCCTTCTGTGCAACGTGTTTTGTCAGATCCGGCATATATCCGATCCCGGTCATAAGAAGTGTTCCTTTGGCATCCTCTGCCGGCTGTACCACTCCTACAATCTTTAAGTCCTCACCCTTATCTACCAGGTTTTTCATGTATTCTTCGTTATCTGTCTTATCTCTCCATACCTTGTACTGACTGTCATACTCGTAATAATCGGAGCTGTTTACCAACTTAAATGTCACTCCCAGAATGTCCTCATACGTATAGGAGCCCATATCTGAAGGAATCTCCACATCCTCCTCATTGGCAAACTGGCGGATCATCTCATCCAGCTCCATAGAATCTCTAAGACCCATGGAATACAGCATAAAATCACTGATACCGCCGCCAGAGGTAAGGACAAGCACGCATTCATCATATCTTTCAGTCCATCTTCCAGCCTTTACTTCATACTGTGGTTCATAGAGATCTGTATCCTCCGGCATTTCATAAAATACATCTGTACTCATCATAGAAGACATCATGCTGTTTGAAGCTGATGAGGATCCCAGCCCCAGAGAAGCAAAGGATTGATCAGGATTTACCTGCCGGATGTCCTCTCCGTCCTGCCGATAAATCTGAGGTGTTGTATTGTAGGAATATTCAATGGCATTTACATACTGGTCAATATTGCTCTCTCCACTGTCCAGATAGGTTTTCAGGGATTGCAGATCATTCGTATCCATAGTGGAAAACATATTGGTAAGCACATCAATAACTTCTATATCCCCGGCTTTTTCTTCTGTCTGTCCGGAACTGTCCGCGCCGCCAGATCCATCTTCTACCATGGAACTAAGATCTAAACCTGTGCTCAATATCTGAAGCGGATATTCCGACAAGGTTTCTTCTTCCACACTTTGGATATAATCATTCACTCCATTTGACAATGACAGGATCAGAGCAATTCCAATGATTCCGATGGAGCCTGCAAACGCCGTCAGAATCGTGCGGGCCTTTTTTGTCTTAAGATTGTTAAAACTTAGAGAAAGAGCCGTCAGAAAAGACATGGATGCCTTTCCCATGTTCTCATGCCGTGGTTCTTCCGGCTCCGTTTCCGGCTCAAAAGGATCGGAATCCGCCCTGATCTGTCCATCCTTTAATTTCACGATTCTCGTAGCATATTCATCTGCCAGTTCCGGATTATGAGTAACCATAACCACCAGTCGATCTTTTGCCACCTCCTGGAGAAGTTCCATAACCTGAATACTGGTTTCACTGTCCAGCGCCCCTGTAGGTTCATCTGCCAGAAGAATATCCGGATCGTTCACCAGGGCTCTTGCAATAGCAACCCTCTGCATCTGCCCGCCTGACATCTGACTTGGCTTTTTGTGAAGCTGCTCTCCAAGCCCTACCTGTTCCAATGCTTTTCTTGCTCTTTCTTTTCGCTCTGCGGGGCCTACTCCTGAAATTGTCAATGCCAGCTCCACATTGGAAAGTACGCTCTGGTGAGGAATAAGATTATAACTCTGAAATACAAATCCAATCGTATGATTCCGGTAGGAATCCCAGTCTTTATCTTTATATTTTTTTGTGGAAATGCCGTTAATGATCAGGTCGCCGCTGTCATAGCGGTCCAGCCCGCCGATAATATTAAGAAGTGTTGTTTTCCCCGATCCGCTTGGTCCTAAAATCGCCACAAATTCATTATCTCTCAAATTCAGGCTGACATCGTCCAGGGCTTTCTGAACCAGATTCCCGGTTCTGTATTCTTTACGGATATGTTGAATTTTAAGCATGCCTTCATCTCCCTTTTAATTATGTACGCCCCCCCGCACAATAATAAAATTACCCGTATGATAAGAGTATAGGTGATTTTCTTTCAATTCACAACCATATTATTCACAAAAAAGTTTCTTTTTTTCCGCATCACAAAAACAGCCCTGCAGGAGGGCTGTTTCGTTTTTTCCCATATTATCTGTTCACGTTTTCAATAATCCGATCCATGGCCTCAAAACTGCTTCTGTAAGTCCAGTTTAAAAATCCATGTATCATTCCTTTCATCATATGATATTCCACCTCTACACCTGCATCCTGCAATTTTGCTGCATACATAAGACCCTGATCCACAAGAGGATCACACTCCGCTGCAATGATACAAGTGCGAGGCATTCTGCCGATATCTTCTTTCAAAAGCGGAGATGCCAGAGGATCTTTCTTTTCCTCTTCCCAATTTGTCACCAGAGGATATACAAGATTTTGGCTCCGTATACCTGGTCCGCTTCTGTCTGCCGACATAGCTGCCACAGCTGCCGCAAAATTGCTGCCCGAGCTGTCTCCGCACACATGAATATTTTCTTTGTCTCCTCCATAATTCTTCACATTTTCTTCTGCCCACATCAAAGTCTGGTAGGCTTCTTCCAGCCCCTGGGAAATTTATATTCCGGCATTGTCTCATTTTGAATTTCGCATTATAATAGCGTTAATGTACAAATATTAAAATATTATTGACGATCAAAACTGGAGGAAATCACATTGGAACCCACACAGAAAATAACCACTGTTTTATTCGATTTAGACGGGACATTGCTTCCTATGGAGCTGGAACTTTTTATGAAAGACTATTTCCAGAGACTATCCCAAAAAATGAATCTTTGCGGATATGATGGAAATGCCGTTTTAGACAATATAGGAAAGGGGATACACGCCATTCATACAAATAAGAGTTCCCGCCTTAATGAAGAAATCTTTTGGGAGTCTCTTAGCACTGCCTATAAAAAGGAAGAAGCTTCAAAACTCAAAGACATTTTCGAAGAATTCTACCGCGTGGAATTTCAAGCAGTGCAAAATGTCTGCGGTTTCACTCCTGATGCCAAAAAAGCTGTTCACTTCTGCCGCGAACATGGGCTTGACACCATCCTTGCCACCACTCCTTTGTTCCCGGCTATTGCAACTTGCAGCCGTGTGCGCTGGGCGGGCCTTGATCCCTCAGATTTCTCTTATATTACAACTTATGAAAATTCTTCCCGCTGCAAGCCCTCCCCGGAATACTACCAGGAGATTCTGACCAAGCGCCATCTGAAACCGGAAGAATGCCTCATGGTTGGAAATGATGTAAGCGAAGATATGCCGGCAGCAACGCTGGGGATCCAAGTCTTTCTGCTCACTGACTGCCTGATCAATACAAAAAATGCAGATATCAGCAGCTATCCCCAGGGGGATTATTCTTCCCTGCTTCAGTTTATCAGGAGGTTTCTATCACATGAATAATAAAAAGAATACAATCGAACAGTTATTTTCATTTATAAAAAAGAGTCCTACCAGCTACCACGCTGCCCAGACAACAAAAGAAATGCTTGAGGCTAATGGTTTTCAGATGCTTCAGGAAAATACGCCCTGGACTCTCACGCCCGGCGGACGCTATTTCGTAACCCGCAATCTTTCCTCTGTCATTGCCTTTTGCCTGCCTCAAAATGATCCTGGCAATTTTCATATTACGGCAAGTCACAGTGACTCTCCCTCCTTCAAGATTAAGGAGAATCCTGAACTGCCTTCCGGCGACATATATGTACGGCTGAATGTGGAAAAATACGGCGGCATGCTGATGGCTCCCTGGATGGACCGTCCCCTTTCCGTAGCAGGGCGCGTCCTTATCCGCAACGGGAATACTATTGTCACCAAATTAGTTAACATTGACCGGGATCTCCTTCTGATCCCCAATCTTGCCATACATATGAACCGGGATGCCAATAATGGTCTCCGCTATGATCCGCAGAAAGATATGCTTCCTCTATACGGTGATCTTTCTGATAAAAATACCTTCTTTCAACAGATCGCTGAAGCAGCCGGCGTCGATCCGGAACAGATCATCGGACATGATCTCTTCCTTTACAGCCGTACCCCGGGCACCATCTGGGGAGCTGACCGCCAATTTATTTCCTGCGGAAGGCTGGATGATCTGCAGTGCGCCTATGCTTCTCTTATGGGGCTATTGTCTGCTGATGTTCATTCCGGTATCGCCGTCCATTGTATGTTGGATAATGAGGAAGTAGGAAGCAGCACAAAGCAGGGCGCCGCCTCTTCCTTTTTAAAGGATACCCTGACACGGATCTGTATTTGCCTTGGGAAAACGCAGCAGGACTATTACGCTATGCTGGCATCCAGCTTTATGCTCTCGGCTGACAATGCACACGCTGTTCATCCAAATCTGCCTGAAAAGGCGGATCCCACTAACCGTCCTGCCATGAATCAGGGAATTGTCATCAAATACAACGCAAATCAAAAATATACGACAGACGGGGTTTCCGCTGCCGTCTTTAAATCAATCTGTCAGATTGCAGATGTACCATATCAGACCTTCCTGAATCGTTCAGATATGGCAGGCGGTTCCACACTCGGCAATATCTCCAATACACAGGTTGCCTTAAATACTGTGGACATCGGCCTTGCACAGTTATCTATGCACTCTCCATATGAGACAGCGGGAGCGAAAGACACTGACTATCTGATCCGTGCTGTCCGAACCTTTTATGAAAGTTCTATCTGCTGTCTGGAGGACGGGCGCTATACTGTGGAGGCAGGCGCCAGGAAATCATAATTTTATCCTTCAAATAAAAGTGGAGGCAGAAATATTTCCGCCTCCCTTTTGTATCAGTTCTTTCTAAATGCTATCTTAAATTTTTACTGTTCTGCCTTAGTTTTTCCAGGTATCTCCGCTTCCTGTCTCTAATTCCTCTACCGTTCCAAATCCGGAAATATCAACCTGATACCATGTATCTCCATTTACTACTGTGTAGCTGTATTCATTCCACAGCCCTTCGCTGCTTACTTCGCTTTCCACGATCTCTCCGCCGCCTGCCTGATTCAGTGCGATCTGCTGTGCCTCTGCAATATCTATCCGAAATGCCATAATAGCGATGACCGCTATAATAATTACTGCCGCTACAACTCCTATAATAATTCCAATTGTCTTTTTTGATATTTTCTTCATTATTTTATTCCTCCGTCTTTCTTTTTCTTTGTTGTAATCAATATAACAGTGAAAAATTAAAAGAACATTAAAAGAAACACGTTTTTTATCATTTTTCTATACAAAACTTTTTCCCCTGTACAAAAGGTTTTCCCGGATCTGCCTTAGAGTATCTTTTTCCTCCTTTTCGATACAGAGCGCAATTCCGTATTGATAGGCATATCCGCCATCCGGATCCATAAATCCATCTATTTTAGCCTCATCATACTTCTGATCTCTATTCCACCATGTTTTAAATTCCATCACAAGAAAATTATTGCTGTGATCCCCTCTGTGATGGACGATCAGATCCGGACTTACACTGCTTCCGATCCGTGAAAGCATTTTGGGCTCATATCCTCTTCGGTTGTATTCACAGTCCACAGATAAATCCGTCAGAATCTGACTGCGCTCCAGAATCTCCTGAAGATAATGTCCAAAACGAAAAACAATACTCCTCTCTGCCACATGACGTCCTTCTTCCTCTGTTTCCGGTCTGTCAAGTATCAAATATCGGTCCTTTTCATACAGCTTATGCACAGCCTCTTCCAGGATCTTACGGACTTCTTCCTGCCCTGTCTTTCGCTCATCCGTCTTTCCCTTTCCGATCTTCTTAAGATATCTTTCGACAAAGGATTTCGCAAGAGAATCCGGCTTCACTGCTTCCAATACTTCTTCTACCGCAAACCACTGTGCCCGATCCACTTCATCCGTCAGAGAAAAATCTTCACTTTCTGCTGTCACTGCATAATTATGTATTAATGTATTGGTCTTTTCAAAATATTCATTATCATTATAGATATAACTGGAAATTTTAAGATTGACCTCTTCTTCTATCTCCCGAAGCAGCGCCTGCTTTGCATTTTCTCCTTTGCTGATATACCCGGCAACCAGAATATTATCTTTTTTTCCATACTGCTGGATCAGAAGAATCTTCGTTTTATCCGGGTTAAATATAATCGCCGATATGGCGCTGTTAAACATAGGAAACCTGAATGTTTGACACGCGTCACAGTATGGAATCATTCCATCTGTCCCGCATTCCTTCATGGTCAGTCTCCCTCCGCATTCCTCACAGTAGTTCAATATACTCGCTCTCCTTTTTTACTGTCTGTTCTCAAATTGGTCAGATACCATCTCCAGCAGCTCTCTGATCTTCAAATGCTGCGGACAGACCTCCTCACATTTTCCGCATTTAATACAGTCGGAAGCTTTTGCCCTGTCCTTTGTATGTATTTCATAATACCAACTGCTGTTCCAATCCTGATAAATTTTCTGCGTGTTCATTGCAGCAAACATCTCCGGGATCGGGATTCCCATCGGACATCCGGAAATACAGTAGCGGCAGGCTGTACAGGGAATCAGATTCATTCTGCGGAAGATTTCCTGAACTTTTTGAACTGCAGCCAGTTCCCTTTCATCGAGGGGCTGAAAATCTTTCATATAGCTGATATTATCCTCAAGCTGTTCCATTGTACCCATACCGGATAACACCATCATGATCCCGTCAAAGCCGGCTGCGAACCGGATCGCATAGCTGGCATGGGACCCTCCCTTCAGATCATCCAGAACTTTCCCCGCTTCCTTCGGCAGGTTAACCAGGTTACCGCCTTTGACCGGCTCCATAACAATGACCGGCTTATTATGGCGGACACAGACCTCATAGCACTTCATCGCCCTTCATCGGCAGGCGCATACATCCAAAACCAAAATTCTTTTTCACCTTTTCAAAATATGCCATGCTCTTCCCTCCTGTCAAAAAGTTACTCTGTCCTTATTATATCGAGTTTAAAGCAGGGAATCAATTGTCTGCGATCATGGAACCTTGAATATAATTCTCCCTGACGCTGACCTTACATTAGAACTATGATAAATAAAACTTTTTAATGTAAAAAAATAAGAGAAACGCTGCAAATCCAACATTTCTCCTACTCTTATCCACATGCCGCAGACCGGAATCGAACCGGTACGGGAGGTTAGTCCCGCAGGATTTTAAGTCCTGTGCGTCTGCCAGTTCCGCCACTGCGGCATATCTCAATAATGAGATAAGTGGGACCTATAGGGCTCGAACCTATGACCCTCTGCTTGTAAGGCAGATGCTCTCCCAGCTGAGCTAAGATCCCACAGACGACCCAGAAGAGACTCGAACTCTCGACCTCCGCCGTGACAGGGCGGCGCTCTAACCAACTGAGCCACTGGGCCTTATTACTATAATATTATTATAAACATTCCGTACCATTTTCAGGTACTTCATGCAATGGACCTTCGGGGACTCGAACCCAGGACCGACCGGTTATGAGCCGGTTGCTCTAACCAACTGAGCTAAAGGTCCAAATTATCAGTCCCTTTGAGGACTAAAGCCGATGATCGGACTCGAACCGATAACCTGCTGATTACAAATCAGCTGCTCTGCCAATTGAGCCACATCGGCATTATCTTGGAAATTACACCATATCAATTTGTCTGATATTGGTAAGTGACTCCACCGGGAATCGAACCCGGGTTACCGCCGTGAAAGGGCGATGTCTTAACCGCTTGACCATGGAGCCATATCCAGTCTCTTCTGTTCTTTAAATGCGGAACATCAGTTGACCGAGTAATATAATATCATATACGAACCTGTTTGGCAAGCTTTTTTTCGAAAACTTTGAATGAAAATTTAAATTCCATTTTTTAGTCGGAGACCTTTCTTTTTCCTCTACTATATGAATACTTGCTTTTCGTTCTTTCACACCTTAATAACATTGACATTCCCCCATAATCATGTTACATATAACATAATTCTATATAGCAGGAGTATATTTAATATGATCAATAAAACAACCGCACAGCAGATTGTAGACACTGTCAAAGATGTCTGCGGACATGATATTAACTTTATTAATGAAAAGGGGCTTATTCTTGCCAGCACAAATCCCTCCCGGATCGGAACTTTCCATGAAGGAGGACAAAAAGTAATCTCCGCTGGCACTACTCTGGAAGTTTTTGAATCCGATACCCTTCTTGGAACCCAAAAAGGAGTGAATATCCCTGTATATCACAAAGGTTCTTTAGCTGCTGTAATCGGAATCAGCGGAGATCCACAGGAGGTAAGGATTTATGCTCACTTAGCGGAGCGTATTACTCTGCTGCTCATCCGTGAGCAGGAACTAAACGCCGCTTCACGGACACTTGCCGAGAAAAAAAATCATCTTCTTCAGCTTCTGCTCTCCAATGACCGGGAACTGACAGCCCGCCTGTCAGAAGAGCTCAAAGCTTTCCATATTAATCCCAGGACGCCAAAGCGGATTTTTCTTATGGAGTTCAAAGCTTCTTCAGCTCCGGAAAGTATTTCTTCTTTGGAGACTGATATTTATCATTTTCTGGAAACGCTCCCGCAGTGTCTGTACAGCTACCAATATCCCCATACTTTCACAGTTCTGTTTGACTCCCCGGACTTAAAAGAGATAAAAGACAGACTTTCTTCCTTTGTGTCTTCCAGAAAAGAAAATCTTAAAGTCGGCATCGGAAGCGCCGAAGAGCTCCCGAAACTAGGCTCTTCTCTCTACACTGCAAAAACGGCTTTAAACACCCTTCGCTTCTCCGATCATCAGATTGCTTTGTTTGATGAGTTAAATCTGGAGATCCTTCTGACAGATATTGATGAAATACACAGAAAAAGTTTTCTTAAAAAATCTCTTCAGAAACTTTCCCCTGAAGATATTCAGCTTCTCCGGACATACTTTCAGGAAAACTGTTCTCTGCTTCACACATGCCAAAAGCTCTTTCTCCACAAAAATACGCTGCAGTATAAGCTGAACCGGATCCATCGCTTATGCGGCCTGAATCCCCGGAATTTTCATGATTCCGTGATTCTCTATCTCGCGGTAAAGCTTCTTGACATTCCCGGGGAAGAGCCCTTTGATGATACACCCCTGCATGACGATACTATTCTTCCATGACATACATCTTATATTTCAAACTTTTTTGTTACTTATAACATATTTTTTTCTTTTTTTGTTATAAAATATATTTTTTTGCCCGTTCCTTCATGCTAAACTTGTATAAAAGAATATGAAAAACGGAGGAGACTTTATGAAAATTGTAACTGCCATTGATTCATTTAAAGGAAGTTTGTCTTCCATGGAAGCCGGAACTGCCGCAAAAGAGGGAATCCTTCTTGCTGATCCGGAAGCTGAAGTCGTTGTAAAGCCGCTTGCCGACGGGGGCGAAGGAACTACCGATGCACTGATCGAAGGTATGAATGGACAGAGAATTGACCTCACCGTTACCGGACCTATGGGAAACCCCCAGTCCTGTTATTACGGCTATCTGGCAGATTCCAATACTGCAATTATTGAAATGGCCTCTGCAGCCGGAATCACTCTTGTAAGCAGAGAAGAACGCAATCCTATGCTGGCGACAACCTACGGCGTCGGGGAAATGATCTTGCATGCAATAGGAAAAGGATGCCGCAATTTTATTATCGGTATCGGAGGAAGTCTCACAAATGACTGCGGAATCGGTATGCTGAAAGCTCTTGGATTTGAGTTTTTGGATGAAAACGGTATGGATGCCGGTGAAGGCGGACAGGCTCTTGCCAAGGTTGCTTCTATCCGCATTGAAAACAAGAACCCTCTTTTAGAGGGATGTCATTTTCAGATCGCATGTGACGTCACAAATCCTTTATGCGGAGAAAACGGGGCTACCTATATTTACGGACCGCAAAAAGGTGTGACCGATGAGATGAAAGAAGGACTGGATAAAGACATGGCTCATTTTGCCGCTGTCGTTTCTTCTTCTCTGAAATGCGATTATATAAACTATCCCGGAGCCGGAGCTGCCGGAGGCCTTGGTTTCGCCTTCCTTTCCTTCCTGGATGCACAGCTTTCTCCCGGAATTGACCTCATTCTTGATGCAGTAGGACTTGAAGAGGAATTAAAAGACGCTGATATCGTCATTACCGGAGAAGGCAGACTGGATCATCAGACCGCCATGGGAAAAGCTCCTGTAGGAGTTGCCAAGCTTGCTCACAAATATCATGCAAAGGTGATCGCAATTGCCGGAAGTGTTACCAAAGAGGCCCGCGCCTGCAACGCTGCCGGAATCGATGCTTTCTTCCCCGTTGTCCGCGGAATCACAACGCTGGAAGAAGCGATGGATCCGGACACAGCAAAAGAAAATATTCGTCAGACAATAGAACAGGTTATCCGGCTGATTTAGCCGGATAACCTGTGTTTTCATTTCACTTATTTTCTTACACTATGCTCTGGATTTTTTTCTGGCAATTAACGCAGTTGCTCCTGCCGCTGCCATTATCATGATCATTGCCATTGCCGAGCTTTCGTCTCCTGTCTTAGGCGCTGCTTTTTTATTCACAGTCTTTTGTACTGTTGCCTGCGGCTTTGTCTGATCTGCTGTCCCTTTATTAGTATCTGTGCCGGTCGGCTTTTGTGTATCCGGATCTGTCTGAGAAGGGTCATCCTTTCCAGGAGTACCCGGTTCCGGATTCTCAGTTACCTTATCCGCCACCTTACCGCTTATGCTGGTTGTTGCAGCCATGATCGGCGTATCAGTTTCCGGATCGAAATCCGCTTTGCCATAAGACACTGCAGCAAAACAAAATGCAATGTCTTTCTTAGCATAATTTTCCGGAATCGTTCCCTGAAGTGTTATCGTAAATGTACTTCCCGGTACAAATTCCTCTATATACAGTGTTCCATTCTCCGGCTGCGTCACGCCATCCGGCAAATTGACAAAACTTCCAAATGGCTGAACCTGATCCGGATCATTCCATCCGGTCTCATTATATCCGCCCATCACATACATATGCGATACATTTGAGGTTCCTATATTGGTAATCGTAAGTTTTACAGAAGTCGCCTCATTCCGCGGAAGATTATCCATATCCTCTGCTTCTATATCTGCAGCGAGTGCCACATTAGCAATGGTCTCCTGAGACTCATTTTCCGCAACTGTAAACTGCTGTACTGCAGTCTTTGCCAAAGTTTCCGATTCCGTGCCTCCGTCTGTCCGGATATCTGTCTGGTAAAACAAGGCTTTCCCTTTCATATCTTCCGTAACGGTAAGGCTCACTGTCGCTTCTACTGTACCAACAGATCCAGCTGAAATCCTGGCTGTTGCCATTCCGTTTACTTTACCTATGTCTGACAAAATCTTCTGGTCTTCATTGACCTTCATCTCCGGCATCCCCGTTCTGCTGTTCATATCTTCTGTGTCGCTTACAATGAAACGAAGAAATGCACCACCCAGATTTGCATTGGCTTCAGGTATATTCAGCTTGATCGTAAACTGTAGAACATCTCCCACTTCAGCCTTCCCATCTTTCAACTCACTGGTCAAGGATGCAGACAGTTCCGGTGCTTTTGTCCCTTCCTGTGCACTCACCTGCATTCCCATAAAAAGACTTAATACCAAAAGACATGCTAACATGGTCTTTATTTTCTTCATGTTTCCCCTCCTTTTTCATAAAGTATCAAAACGATTTACAGTTATATATAATATTACTATATTTTCATAGGAAGCACAAGTTTTTATGTGAGATATGCCTTTAATCTTTTCTTTGAGTACTAATCGTATATACAATAAAAAACTCACAAACTGACGTTTGTGAGTTTTCAGCTCCCCCTGTTGGACTCGAACCAACGACAACTCGGTTAACAGCCGAGTGCTCTACCGACTGAGCTAAGGAGGAATATTTAATTAATCAATTAATATGTACCTTCAAAACCACATACAAGAAATCTATCCATCTTCCAGCCTTTTTGAACCTTCCTTGGTTATGCCCTCGACCGATTAGTAACAGTCAGCTCCATGTGTTGCCACACTTCCACCTCTGCCCTATCTACCTCGTCGTCTTCAAGGGGTCTTACTACTTTCGTAGGGATATCTCATCTTGAGGGGGGCTTCACGCTTAGATGCCTTCAGCGTTTATCCCTTCCCGGCTTGGCTACTCTGCCATGGCCTTGGTAAGCCAACAGATACACCAGCGGCCAGTCCATCCCGGTCCTCTCGTACTAAGGACAGCTCCTCTCAAATATCCTACGCCCACGCCGGATAGGGACCGAACTGTCTCACGACGTTCTGAACCCAGCTCGCGTACCGCTTTAATGGGCGAACAGCCCAACCCTTGGGACCTACTTCAGCCCCAGGATGCGATGAGCCGACATCGAGGTGCCAAACCACTCCGTCGATGTGAACTCTTGGGAGTGATAAGCCTGTTATCCCCAGGGTAGCTTTTATCCGTTGAGCGATGGCAATCCCACTTTATACCACCGGATCACTAAGTCCTACTTTCGTACCTGCTCCACCCGTCGGTGTCGCAGTCAAGCTCCCTTCTGCCTTTGCACTCTTCGAATGGTTTCCGACCATTCTGAGGGAACCTTTGAGCGCCTCCGATACCCTTTCGGAGGCGACCGCCCCAGTCAAACTCCCCACCTGACATTGTCCCCCAGCCGGATCACGGCTGCAGGTTAGAAACCCAGCACTGCAAGGGTGGTATCCCAACAGCGGCTCCAAAAAGACTGGCGTCTTCTCTTCCTAGCCTCCCACCTATCCTGTACATGCAATACCGAATCCCAGTATCAAGCTGGAGTAAAGCTCCATGGGGTCTTTCCGTCCTGGCGCAGGTAACCAGCATCTTCACTGGTATTTCAATTTCACCGGGTGCATTGTCGAGACAGTGCCCAAATCATTACGCCTTTCGTGCGGGTCGGAACTTACCCGACAAGGAATTTCGCTACCTTAGGACCGTTATAGTTACGGCCGCCGTTTACTGGGGCTTAAGTTCAAAGCTTCGCTTGCGCTAACCTCTCCCCTTAACCTTCCAGCACCGGGCAGGCGTCAGCCCATATACCTCACCTTTCGGTTTCGCATAGACCTGTGTTTTTGCTAAACAGTTGCTTGGGCCAATTCTCTGCGGCCTGGTCTCCCAGGCACTCCTTCTCCCGAAGTTACGGAGTCATTTTGCCGAGTTCCTTAACAATGCTTCTCCCGTCGGCCTTAGGATTCTCTCCTCATCTACCTGTGTCGGTTTACGGTACGGGTACGATATGAACAATAGCGGCTTTTCTTGGCAGCCAGCTCACACATTTCCCTACTCTTAGTTCGGTATGCATCACGTCTTCAGATTGGCAGGCGGATTTGCCTACCTGCCTCCTACCTCGCTTGCCCCGGTCTCTCCATTCCCGGTAGTGCTCTCTTTCTGCGTCCCCACAGTTCTGTCATATCGTAGTACAGGAATCTCAACCTGTTGTCCATCGGCTACGCCTCTCGGCCTCGCCTTAGGTCCCGACTTACCCAGAGCAGATCAGCTTTACTCTGGAAACCTTGGATATTCGGCCGGAAGGATTCTCACCTTCCTCTCGCTACTCATTCCGGCATTCTCTCTTCCATACAGTCCACAGCTCCTTCCGGTACTGCTTCTTCCCGTATGCAATGCTCCTCTACCAATGTATCAAATACATTCCTGAGCTTCGGTGGTGTGTTTCAGCCCCGGACATTTTCGGCGCAGGACCTCTCGACCAGTGAGCTATTACGCACTCTTTTAATGTATGGCTGCTTCTAAGCCAACATCCTGGTTGTCTTTGAAATCCCACATCCTTTTCCACTTAACACACACTTTGGGACCTTAGCTGCAGGTCTGGGCTCTTTCCCTTTCGACTGTCCAACTTATCTCGTACAGTCTGACTCCCACACACCATCTACACGGCATTCGGAGTTTGATATTCTTCGGTAAGCTTTGACGCCCCCTAGGAAATTCAGTGCTCTACCTCCGTAAGACTTGTGTGAGGCTAGCCCTAAAGCTATTTCGAGGAGAACCAGCTATCTCCGGGTTCGATTGGAATTTCTCCCCTATCCACACCTCATCCCCACCCTTTTCAACGGATGTGGGTTCGGTCCTCCATTGCCTTTTACGGCAACTTCAACCTGGACATGGATAGATCACCCGGTTTCGGGTCTACTCCGACTGACTCATCGCCCTATTAAGACTTGGTTTCCCTTCGGCTCCATCCCTTAAGGACTTAACCTCGCCAGCCAGCGTAACTCGCCGGACCGTTCTACAAAAAGTACGCGGTCGGACCTATATAGTCCTTCCACAGCTTGTAAACACAGGGTTTCAGGTTCTCTTTCACTCCCCTCCCGGGGTCCTTTTCACCTTTCCTTCACAGTACTATGCGCTATCGGTCACTAAGGAGTATTTAGCCTTACGGGGTGGTCCCCGCTCCTTCCTACAAGGTTCCACGTGTCTCGTAGTACTCTGGATCCCGCCTTGTCAACTTATCTTTCGCTTACGGGGCTTTCACCCTCTCTGGCTGGCTTTCCCAAAACCATTCTGCTAGACTTGTTGAATCAATTGTGCGGTCCGAACCCCAGCATGCACGCACGCTGGTTTGGGCTCTTTCCATTTCGCTCGCCGCTACTTTGGAAATCGATGTTTCTTTCTCTTCCTCCGGCTACTTAGATGTTTCAGTTCACCGGGTTCCCCACGCATGGCTATGGATTCACCATACGCTGACGGAGCTTTTCTCCGCCGGGTTTCCCCATTCAGATATCTCCGGATCATTGGATATTTGCTCCTCCCCGAAGCTTTTCGCAGCTTATCACGTCTTTCATCGGCTCTTAGTGCCAAGGCATCCACCCTGTGCTCTTTTCTGCATAACCAACTTGCCAAATAGTTTCGAAAGCATCCTGACGGGACTGATCTTTCGGGAAAGCTTGCTTTCTAAAGAAAGATCTTGTTTCGTCAGTGATATTTGCGAAGCAAATGTCACCGAGAGAATTTCAATTCTCGAGGGGCTTTCAATACTACGGCTCACATGTATAGCGTTACATGTGTTGGTTCTTTCGGCCAATTTTTTACTTTGTTTTCTTCAAAGTGTTGTAATCATCACAACAGTTTCCTGTTCATAACAATTACCTCGGATGTCTTGTTAAGATATTTCATCTTATCTATTTCTTATATGCGGTTTTCAAGGTACATATCGTGCCTCATTCCTGAAGCACAGTGGAGAATACGAGATTCGAACTCGTGACCTCCTGCTTGCAAGGCAGGCGCTCTCCCAACTGAGCTAATCCCCCGTATGGGCTTAAGTGGGTTTTACCTCTTTTATCTGAAGGCTTTCGCCAATGGGCTTAAGTGGACTCGAACCACCGACCTCACGCTTATCAGGCGTGCGCTCTAACCGGCTGAGCTATAAGCCCATCTTTTCCAAAGGGCTTCCGCCACTTCTTTTCTTTTTTAATCTGGCGGCCACCTACTCTCCCACACCGTCTCCAGTGCAGTACCATCGGCCGCCCGGGTCTTAACCATCGTGTTCGGGATGGGTACGGGTGTTTCCCCCAGGCGCATCGCCACCAGAATCAAGTCATCAGCTTTTGACAGCTTGATCACTCAACAATAGACAACAACTCCCTACTTCTTTTCCCTAGAAAGGAGGTGATCCAGCCGCACCTTCCGATACGGCTACCTTGTTACGACTTCACCCCAGTTACTGGTCCCGCCTTCGGCAGCTCCCTCCTAAAAGGTTGGGTCACTGACTTCGGGCGTTACCAACTCCCATGGTGTGACGGGCGGTGTGTACAAGACCCGGGAACGTATTCACCGCGACATTCTGATTCGCGATTACTAGCGATTCCAGCTTCATGTAGTCGAGTTGCAGACTACAATCCGAACTGAGACGTTATTTTTGAGATTTGCTCCGCTTCACAGCCTCGCCTCTCTTTGTTTACGCCATTGTAGCACGTGTGTAGCCCTGGCCATAAGGGGCATGATGATTTGACGTCATCCCCACCTTCCTCCAGGTTGTCCCTGGCAGTCCCTCCAGAGTCCCCAACTTTACTTGCTGGCTACTGAAGGTAAGGGTTGCGCTCGTTGCGGGACTTAACCCAACATCTCACGACACGAGCTGACGACAACCATGCACCACCTGTCTCGATTGCCCCGAAGGGAAGGTGACATTACTCACCGGTCATTCGGATGTCAAGGCCAGGTAAGGTTCTTCGCGTTGCTTCGAATTAAACCACATGCTCCACCGCTTGTGCGGGTCCCCGTCAATTCCTTTGAGTTTCATTCTTGCGAACGTACTCCCCAGGTGGACTACTTATTGCGTTAGCTGCGGCACCGATAAGCTTTGCTTACCGACACCTAGTAGTCATCGTTTACGGCGTGGACTACCAGGGTATCTAATCCTGTTTGCTCCCCACGCTTTCGAGCCTCAACGTCAGTTACCGTCCAGCAAGCCGCCTTCGCCACTGGTGTTCCTCCTAATATCTACGCATTTCACCGCTACACTAGGAATTCCACTTGCCTCTCCGGTACTCTAGCTCCACAGTTTCCAAAGCAATCCCGGGGTTGAGCCCCGGGTTTTCACTCCAGACTTGCAATGCCGTCTACGCTCCCTTTACACCCAGTAAATCCGGATAACGCTTGCCCCCTACGTATTACCGCGGCTGCTGGCACGTAGTTAGCCGGGGCTTCTTAGTCAGGTACCGTCATTTTCTTCCCTGCTGATAGAAGTTTACATACCGAAATACTTCATCCTTCACGCGGCGTCGCTGCATCAGGGTTTCCCCCATTGTGCAATATTCCCCACTGCTGCCTCCCGTAGGAGTTTGGGCCGTGTCTCAGTCCCAATGTGGCCGGTCACCCTCTCAGGTCGGCTACTGATCGTCGGCTTGGTGCGCCGTTACCGCACCAACTACCTAATCAGACGCGGGCCCATCTCACACCACCGGAGTTTTTACCTCAAAACCATGCGGTTTCGTGGTCTTATGCGGTATTAGCAGTCATTTCTAACTGTTATCCCCCTGTGTGAGGCAGGTTGCCCACGCGTTACTCACCCGTCCGCCGCTCAGTCACAAACCTCGTCATTCCGAAGAAATCCAAAGTAGGTGCTTCGCTCGACTTGCATGTGTTAAGCACGCCGCCAGCGTTCATCCTGAGCCAGGATCAAACTCTCGTTAAAAAGTTCTCTCTCGGTCAGGAAAACTACTAGCTTTCCTATCCCGTTATTTACTGTTGGCACCAGGCTTCCATCTCTTGATTTCTGCCTGATTTCCGTTCTGAATATTTCTCTTAGAAATTTTCAGGGTCGTTGTCTATTGTTCAGTTATCAAGGTGCTTTCTGCTGTTTGCTGCCTCAACGAGTCAGCTCAAATATAATAGCATTTTTACTTTGTAGTGTCAAGCACTTTTTTCATTTTTTTCGAACCTTCTTTTCATCCGATCCGATTCAAAATTTTCAGCTATTATATTAACGGAGAAGGAGGGATTTGAACCCTCGCGCCGCTATTAACGACCTACTCCCTTTCCAGGGGAGCCCCTTCGGCCAGCTTGGGTACTTCTCCAAATTGTCCTAGACTATTTCTTTATGAGCGGAGAGGGTGGGATTCGAACCCACGCGCCCTTGCGGACAAACGGTTTTCAAGACCGCCTCGTTATGACCACTTCGATACCTCTCCACAATTTTTATCATTTTCCGCTCATCAGCGACGAATGTTATTTTATCACACAAAGAAATTAGCGTCAATATAAAATTTAAGTTTTTTTACCTTTTTGTCTATTTTATCCTTTTCTCACCTATGTTACTGCTTTTCAGCGTCAAAACAACGTCTGGCAAAAACTTCTGCAATCTCCAGATCTTCCGGTGTCGTAATCTTTATATTCTCATAACTCCCCTCTGTCATCCGCACAGGAAGATGCAGTTCCTGTTCCACTGCCATTGCATCATCTGTGGCTGTGATCTGTTCTTTTTCCATCATGCGGCTGTAGGCTTCTATAATAATAGAAGCTTCAAAAACCTGCGGAGTCTGCACGATCCACATTCGGTCTCTTGGGGGAGTTTCGCTGGCAAACCCTTCTTCATCTGCTATTTTGATCGTATCTTTGCTGGGCATTCCTACAACACAGGCCCCATACTTCTCCACATCATGCTGCGCTCTTTTTATTATCTCTTCTGTTATGAACGGTCTGGCGCTGTCGTGGATGTAAACATAATTTCCTTCTGTCCGATTCTCCTCCCGTATTGCCTTCAGTCCTTCCCACACAGAATGATATCTCTCCCGGCCGCCTTCCACAACCTTGCGAATCTTCTGAAAATCCCATTTATTCAGAAACTCATTTTTGACATATTCCACCTGACCGCTTCCTACAACCAAAATAATGTCATCAATAATTTCCGACTGTTCAAACGCATACAGGGAATAATATAAAACCGGCTTTCCCAGAATATCCAGATACTGCTTGCTGGTTTTCGTTCCCATCCGCTTGCCCTGACCGCCAGCCAGCACAATTACGGTACATCTTCTCTCTCTCATTTCCTTTTCCTCCCGGCCGGAAAACACTATACTCTTTCTCCCAGCTTCAGGTTCGGCACAGCGTTCAGATCCCACCCATGCCTTGTCCCATTCATAAATTCATAATATGCTGCAACACCGATCATCGCTGCATTGTCGGTGCAGTATATCGGAGAGGGATAATAAAATTCCACGCCTTTTTCTTTGCAGGCCTCTGCCATCGCTGCTCTAAGGGCACTGTTGGATGCAACACCTCCGGCGATCGCAAATTTTCTGTCTCCATATTCTTCCACCGCATGCATAGCATTCCCCACCAGCACATCTGTGACCGCTTTCTGAAAAGACGCTGCGATATCCGCCTGACTGTACTCTTCGCCTTTCATTTTGCATCCGTTAATATAATTCAGCACGGCAGATTTCACTCCACTGAAACTGAAATCATAAGGCGCTTCTTCTATATGTGCTCTTGGAAATACAATAGCTTCCGGATTCCCTTCTCTGGATACCTTATCTATCTTGGGTCCACCCGGATATCCGAGACCAATGGCGCGGGCCACTTTGTCAAAAGCTTCCCCGGCCGCGTCATCCCTTGTACGCCCGATGATTTTAAATTTTCCATAATCCTCCACATGTACAAGATGAGTATGCCCTCCCGAAACTACAAGGCAGAGGAACGGCGGTTCCAAATCCGGATGCTCTATATAGTTTGCCGCTATATGTCCTTCTATATGATGCACTCCTACCAAAGGCTTTTTTGCCGCATAAGCAATGGCTTTCGCCTCAGCTACTCCCACAAGAAGAGCCCCTACCAATCCGGGACCGTAAGTCACTCCCACTGCATCGATATCTTCCAGGGTAACCTGGGCCTGTTTTAATGCTTCCTCAATTACCTGATTGATTTTTTCAATATGCTTTCTGGAAGCAATCTCCGGAACTACTCCTCCATACAGCGTGTGAAGGGCAATCTGCGAAGAAATAATATTGGAAAGGATTTCTCTTCCATTTTTCACAACCGACGCTGCTGTCTCATCACAGGAGCTTTCGATCGCAAGAATTAAGGTGTCTTTCTTTTCATTCATTTATTGCTTTTAACCTCCGATTTATGCCAATACACCCCGGAATCTCCCGGCGGCCGCCTGTATTTATTCATCATCTGAAAATGTAAGCTCCAGCGTCCTTTTATCCTTTGCCGCTATCGAGTTTGGGAAAATCCCTCTGACTTCATCCATAAATTCTTCGGGATGATTCAGCGACGGACTGTAGTGAGTGAGCCACATTTCTTTTACCTCCGCCTCTTTTGCAAGACGGGCGGCTTCATAAAACGTCATGTGTTTATATTCTTTTGCCTTTTTCAGCTTATCCTTTTCTCCGTACATTCCCTCGCATATAAAAAGATCAGATTTTCTCGCATTTACCCGGATAGAATCTGTGGGGCGCGTATCTGTACAGTATGTCACTTTCAGCCCTTTTCTCGCCGGTCCGAGAACCATATCCGGAGTCAGGATATTTCCATCCTCCTCTATCGTTTCTCCTCTTTGCAGTATCCCCCAGTACTTTTTAGGGATGCCTGCACTCTGTGCACGGTCTACATCAAATTTTCCTGCCCGGTCTATTTCCAATGTGTAACCGTAACAAATGACATTATGGTTCACGCGGAATGCTTTCAGCCGGTATCCGTTCATTTCCAGCGTCTGCTCCGGCTCCGTGATCTCAATAAATTTCAGTTTAAATGGAAGTTCCGGCGCAATCACTCTCAACGAATTTACAACTCTTTCCAACCCTTTGGGTCCTACCAAAGTCAACGGATCTGTCCGGTCTGCATTTCCCATTGTCAGCAAAAGTCCCGGCAGTCCGCTGATGTGGTCTCCATGGTAGTGCGTAAAACAGATGACATCAATCGGTTTGAAGCTCCAACCTTTTTCTTTCACGGCAATCTGTGTCCCTTCGCCGCAGTCAATCAAAAGACTGCTGCCGTTGTAGCGAACCATCAACGCTGTCAGCCAGCGATAAGGGAGGGGCATCATCCCTCCCGTTCCAAGCAAACATACATCTAACATTCTATTCTCCTATCGGAATAACAAATGTGGAAACAAACTCGTCATAGCATTTTTCACACAGGTCAAAACAATCCACCTGATTATCTTTATCTGAAAAATATCCCCAACGTTTTTCCACTGAAAGAAAATCTTCCTGCGGCCCGCTTTTGTCAAAGGGGATTTCCCTTCCACATTTATTACAAACTATCTTTTTTATTGTTTTTTGAATCTCTTTTGTCTCTTTTAGCTGATACTGGCGCATACAATTCCTCCCTGAAGGTATCTTTTCTTTTAGTCCTTTTGTTACGCCTCTATTATATCTGTCTTTGACGGCAGATCCTAGTGGAAACTGCTTCCTTCTTAGACAATCATTTTCCAATTTCGCGGCTCATCAAAACCCCATCTTCCTGTGGATCACTATAGAAATTACGGCGAACTCCGTCCTGAACAAAACCATAGCTTGTATAAAATGAGATTGCCGTCTCATTGCTTTCCCTCACATCAAGAAGCAGCTTTGTAATGCCATTGTCTTCACACAAGTCTTCCAACTCCAGGAGCATTCTGGCTCCCACCCCTTGACGTCTGCATTCAGGGATTACTGCAATTCTTGCAATTTCTCCTTCTTCGAGGACAAAATACAAAATCAGATATCCTATCAGCTTTCTATCCTCATAGGCTACCAGCAAAAGGGTCTGCTCCTGCCCGAATGTTTCGCTTATCGCCCCTTCACTCCATGGATCCGGAAAGATTTCTTTCTCCAGTCTGGCGACTTCCGGAATATCAGACTCTTTCATTCGTCGTATTGTCAGCATTATTGTCCTCCTTCCTGTTTTCTTTCCTGCCGCTCACGTTCTGCCTGTGATACCCGCAGATAATCAGGCTTGTGGTCTGCTGCTGTTTCCGCCTTCCCCTCTTTATAATATTGCATTCCGAGCAGTCCTACAGATGCAGCCCTCTGCCGGTTCATATTCGCCGGAGCATAAAAATGTGTAACCGTCAACTCCTCTTCCAGTATTTCTTTGTACACCGGCACCCCATCTCCCAGAAATGTAACAGGCCCCTGCATAGCATTCAGTATCTGTGCAAGTTCTTTTACTGCAATTGCCATCTGATCTCTTATTACATGAAATCCGGTATCAAAAGAATAAATCCCTGTATAAACCTGCTTTCTTCTGGCATCCATGATCGGACATACCAAACCGGAAACTCCATACAAATTATAGGCCAATCCTTCCAGGGTCGGCACATGAACCAACGGCTTATGAAGCGCCAGACCCAGCCCTTTTGCTGTTGCCGAGCCGATCCGAAGCCCGGTAAAAGATCCCGGTCCTCCTGCTACCGCTATTGCATCTACTTCCTTCAGATCCAATTCGATCATTTTTGCCACTTCATCCAACATAGGCAGTAATGTCTGCGAATGCGTCTTTTTATAATTTACTGTATATTCTGCCACTGTCTGTTCATCTTCTACTACTGCCACAGATGCAACCAGTCCAGAACTGTCTAAAGCCAATATACGCATATTTTCTTCCTTATCTTTCTAAATATTTTCCACTGTAATTTTTCTATAATCAAATCCTTTTTCCAGATCCTTCTCTATTGTGATCTGTGTATACCGCTCCGGGAGAAGCTCCTCAATCAGATTAGCCCACTCAATCAGGCTTACACCTTCTCCGTAAATATAATCCTCAAATCCAATTTCTTCCATTTCTTCTATATCGCCAATCCGGTATACATCAAAATGGTAAAACGGCAGTCTGCCTTCTTCATAAACCTGGACAATCGTAAAAGTAGGACTGCTGACCGGTTCCAAAATCCCAAGGCCTGCTGCCACCCCTTTTGTAAAAACAGTTTTCCCCACGCCCAGGTCTCCCACAAGCGTATAAACGTCCCCCGGCGCTGCTTCCCGTCCGATTTTCTTCCCCAACTCAAATGTATCCTTTTCACATTTTGATTCTATTATCATACGTTCTGTTTTGCTCCTGTTTTACTTTCTTTTAATACGCACGGCATTTTCTGGCATTTGGGCTGTGATAATATCTATAATTTGCTGATATTTTTCCCCAAGCTGCGCAATAGGGAGGATAATTGCATTTTTCTTATCGTCATACAAAATCAGTATATGTTTTCTGGATATCGCTTTTTGAAATTTCCCCCAGGATGCTTTTCCCGTCTTCTCCGATGTTGTTGTCTTTATTCCTTCCTCGCTAAATTCATAAGTTACAGATTCTGTCATACGCCGGGAATCCTTCATAGATGCCACCCGGCTTTTTATAGAAGCAGGCATCCCGAAAAATACCAATATTGCAAACACCGCAAACACAAGCGTAAGCATTGCCTCACCATGCAAGGCAAACGCTACTGCAAGGCCCACATTCAGCGCGCCTAATGCAAGCAGGAAGGCTCCCACCCTGCTTGTATAAATATGATAAATCATAAATTCTGACATACTTTCCACATCAAGAGTAACCTTCACTTCTACCGGCATACTGATCTCCTCCTCTTTATATATAGGTCTCTCTTCCCCGTGCACGCTCGCACCTGGCGGTCCTCGCTCGCGGGCTTTCGCCCTCGACGGATGCGCACCGGATTTCGACAGTCCGCCGCCGTGCACGCTCGCACCTGACGGTCCTCGCTCGCGGGCTTTCGCCCTATAGAAATACAAGATACCAAAAGTCCCCGCAAGCAGGTCTTTTGCTCTCTTGTATTTCTGCACGGCTCATTGCCTACGCGAACATTATACCACATCTTTTTTTCTTCGGCTATACATGTTATACTTTCATAAAATACCAGGTCTGTGTTCCGAAGATCTTCTTCAATATAACAGTGCTGCAAATAGGAGGATTATTTTATGAATTTTACATTTTATCACAACAATATTAACGTATATGACTTGGAAAAATCACTTGATTTTTATCAAAAGGCCCTCGGACTTCATGTAACAGAAGAAAAAAATGCCGAAGATGGAAGCTTCAAACTGGTTTACCTGGGAGATAATACTACGCCCCACCTTCTTGAGCTGACATGGCTTAGAGATATGGACAGACCTTATAATCTTGGCGATAATGAATTTCATCTTGCTTTTCATACTGATGACTTCGAAAAAGCCCATGCCTTCCATAAAGAAATGGGCTGTATCTGCTTTGAAAATGAAGCAATGGGAATTTATTTTATTTCTGATCCCGACGGTTACTGGCTGGAGATCTGCCCTGCATAAGCAGGGCAATCTTCTTTTTATGCTTTTATTTGTTCAGCACTTTCCAAAATCAGCATTTCCTGAACTTTTATCAAAAATTCTTTTGCCAGTATTGAAAGATAGCTGTCTTTTGTCTTTATCCACACAATCTCCAAATCAAACGGACAGTCTACTAGCGGAATTGCCTTTATATGTTCATGAAAAGCATACTCCTGATAAGCTTTTGTATTTTTCGTGGCTATATGATAGCAGTCTGTATTCTGCAAAAAATTAATCATACTTCCCCTATCAGATACATACACTCTATGCTTAGGCCGCAGTAAATCTATATACTCTTTTTTCATATCTGTCAGCCTCTCATCTGTCTCAATAAAATCTACAAACGAATGCCCACGAAGGTCTTTCATATAAATTTGTTTCATTTCCTGTCTACAGAACGGTGAGCCTTCTCCTACAAGAATATGGACTTTTTCTCTGGAAATACAATGATATTCCATATTTTTACTATCTATCCACTCTTTACACTTTTCTTTTAAAAATGTTGGAACACTTAATATCCCCAGTTCTGCTTCCTTTTCCGCAACAGCTTTAAGCACTTCGCTCCTTGCACAATCTTTCAGGCAAAAAGCAATATCTTTCGTCTTACTTTCATTAAATATTTCCGAAAATATATATACTGAAAAAAGGAAATAATGAGAAGCCACTCTAAAATCCTTTACTTTATCCCCATGAACAGAAGACATATTTTTGATATATTCAAATTGCTTTACAGCCATCCTGGCCTGTTCTAAAAACTCTTCTCCAAAAGGTGTAAGCTGAGTACCATTATTAGACCTGGTAAAAATTTTCCGTCCCATTTCTTTTTCCAGTTCTTTAATGGATGTGCTTAAATTTGACTGCGACATAAATAAATTCTTGGCTGCAAAGGTAATGGAGCTTGTTTTGGCAATCTCAACTACCTGTATTAATTGTTCTATTTTCATTCTCATCCCTGCCTGTCCTGCTTTTTACAAAATATTATATAATATTTTGGTCTAGAATCAAACAGATTACTCCAATATTTATCTTAAGCCATCAAAAAAACAGATATTATATCTTTTTTTTATATTACTTCTGTATATTTATTTTATGGTATTGTAATTACAGACAGAAACACACTAAATAAAAATACTGAATCAGACATGCGCATGATTGATTGGTTATGAATGGAGGGAACTAATGGATGAAGAAAAAAAAAGAAAAAGAACACCTTAGCTACAAAGAAAAATTTATACAAATGAATAAAGAAGCAAAAGCAACTTGGATTGTGGGGGCAATTTCTTTCATTGTATGGTTAGCAGGTGGATTTGGAGTTTACCTTCTAGTAGGAAACACTTGGACAATTTTAGGAATGCCCGCATGGTTCGTACTAGGAAGTTTCGGTTGTTGGTTCACAGGTATTATAGGTGTTGCATATCTATTAAAATTTGTTTTCAAAGACTTTGATTTTGACGAAGATGAGGGGGATTGTAATGAATGATTCTTTATTAAGATTAATTCCTGTCATTATCTTTTTTGTAGGATTAATGGGAATTGGTGTGTGGGTGCAAAAAAAATCCGCTGATGCAAAAGCAGAAAATTTTTCAAAGGAATATTTTATAGGCGGTAGAAGTCTTGGTGGCTTTGTTCTTGCCATGACATTGGTAGCTACTTATGGTTCTGTTAGCTCTTTTTTGAGTGGCGCTGGGAAAGCATGGGAAACTGGTTTTGGTTGGGTATATTATGCCACGTCTAATGTAGTAGCTGCCTTTCTTATTTTAGGTATACTAGGCAAAAAAATGGCTGTAGTAGGTCGTAAAACAGATGCCGTAACTGTAATTGATGTTTTAAGAGCACGTTTTAAATCTGATATTTTAGCAAATATTTGTGCAGTTGTCATTCTTATATTTTTTACTACACAAATGGTAAGTCAGTTTATAGGAGGGGCACAGCTCTTTGCAGCGTGTACAGGATTTGATTATACAATAGGATTATTTATTTTTGCACTTGTGGTTGTCATTTACACTACAATTGGCGGATTTACAGCTGTAGCTATCACAGATACAGCCTGCGCTATCGTCATGGTTGCAGGAACAATTTTTCTAGGTATTGCAGTAATTCAACGAGGTGGTGGTCTAGATTCTATTATGGCAAATATATCTGCTGAATCTGCAAAAGCTGTCGCATCTGGCGAAGGGGTAAATCTTCTAGATCCGCGAGCCAGTGGACAAATTCCATTTCAACTCTTTCTATCTCAATGGCTCCTATGCGGTTTTACTACAATCGGCCTTCCACAGTCCCAAGTAAGATGCCTTGGATATAAAGATACAAAATCTGTCCATAAAGCAATGATGTACGGAACTGTAGTAGTTGGAATCATGATGATTGGTATTCACTTAATCGGAACATGGTCTCGCGGACTTTTTACTACCATTGATGGAACAACGGATACTGTTATTCCAATCGTAATTGTAAATTACATGCTTCCTGTTCTTGGAGGCGTAGCAGTCATTGGCCCTTTAGCAGCAGCCATGTCCACAGTTTCTTCTCTTCTAATTGCAGGCTCCTCCGCAATTGTAAAAGATATGTATTTACACTATAAAACAGTAAGAAAGGAAAAAGCCAATGAAAAACTAGTCGCAAAAATTTCTATTGCTGTAACAGCAATTATGGGAATATTGTCAATCATAATCTCTGTCAATCCACCAGACTTAATTTTGTGGATTAATATGTTTGCTTTTGGTGGATTACAGACTGTATTTTTCTGGACTATGCTGTTTGGTTTATTTTGGAAATCTGCCAATAAAACAGGCGCATTAGCAAGTGTAATAGGAGGCTTAGGCGCCTACTCCATTACCATGGCTCTAAATATCAAAATTGGTTCTTTTCACAATATTGTCATTGGCATTACCGTTGCTTTTATATGCTTTATAATTGGAAATAAATTTGGAAAACCAATAGATGACGAAACAGGAAAAATCTTTTTCCCAGAAAAATATTGAACAAGCCAATTTCTGGTTGGATTAAATTTTAAGGAGGTAACTAAAAAATATGAAACGCATTATCGTTGGGCAAATTATGCATGAAAGTAGTTCTCTTTCCAGAACTCCTACATTAGAATCAAATTTTCGCCAAACTCTTATCTGGTTCGAAGGCAAAAATGTTTTTGATCTTTCTACAATTGGAATGAGAGACTTTTTGACTGGAATCATGGAAAAAGGCCAAGAACTTCAATTGGATATTTCCCCTTGCTTCTGTACCTTTGCTTCTCCCTCCGGGAAAATATCTGCTAAATGTTTTGACACATTAAAACAAAAATTCTTCTCTAATATAGATGAATCTGTTCCAATTGACGGCTTTTGCCTGGCTCTCCATGGTGCTGGTGTTTCTGAGGCAGATCCGGATGTAGAAGGAAATCTTTTGGAAGAAATCCGGCATCGATATGGCAGCAACTTGCCAATTATAGTGACATTGGATCCACACGCCAACATAACCTCTAAAATGATTCAAAACGCCGATTTACTGCTTCCTTCCAAATTATATCCTCATACTGACACTTATGAAACCGGACAAAAAGCCTCCTGCCTAATGCAACAGATATTGACAGGAGATATTAATCCTGTAATGAAAGTGAAAAAACTGCCTCTATTGATTCCATTAAACAAAGGATGTACGGAAGAATTTCCTATGGAAGAAGTTTTGAAAAAATGTCTGGAATGTGAAAATACACCCGGAGTCCTCTATTGTTCTTTCGCCCAAGGTTTCCCTTACAGCGACATAGAGGAATGCGGTGCTTCCGTTGTAGTAATTACGGATGGAGATACGGAACTTGCAGAAACTTTATCACAGCAACTTGCTGATTGGATTTTCCAGCGCCGGAAAGATTTTATCTCTGATGGACTGACTGTACAGCAAGGTGTAGACAAAGCACAGGAACTTATTAACAAAGGAGCGAAACTCATTGTCATGAATGAAATCTCCGACAATCCGGGCGCCGGAACTCCTGGTGACGGAACATACCTTCTTCGCGAACTATTAAATCGAAACCTTCCAGGAACCTGTGCTGGAGTATTAATCGATCCTGAAACAGCGGCTTTAGCGTCTAAGGCCGGAGCAGGCTCCTATATTTCTCTTAAACTGGGCGGGAAGACGGATGAATATCATGGCAAACCAATTGAACTTGAAAATGTCTATGTAAAATCGATCTGTGATGGAAAATATAATCTGTTAAGTCCTATGACACATGGACAGCCCGTCAACTACGGAACTACAGTACGATTGCAAAAGGGAAATATTGATATTATCGTCGGTTCACAGGGATTTCAGACTATGGATGATGGCGTATTCACTCTTTTAGGCATTGATGTACGGCAGTACAATATCGTAGCTGTAAAATCAGCACAGCATTTCAAAGCCTACTTTAAACACTTAGCAGATCATATCATTTCTGTAGATCCACCCGGAATCAGCAGCGGTAATCTTCATCAGCTTCCTTTAAAACACATCAAACATCCTATATATCCTCTGGATGAAACAGAAATGTAATCTCAATAAATGAAGCCCCCAGCTGGCAGCTGAGGGCTTCATCTATATATCACTTTACCGATTCATATGAAGTACCGGACTTATTTTCTTATAAATCACAAATACGATCGCTGAAACAAGAACACCCTTCAAAAGATTAAACGGCGCCACAGCAAATGCCACAAAGGTAAAGAGGTTGGTAATATTGCTGTTGACCGCTGTTCCCATCTGTACCAGTCCTTCTATCGGCATCTGAAAAGCTGCTCCGTATGCCGGCAGAAGTATATAGGCGTTAAGCACACATCCTACAAGAGTCATAAACAGCGTTCCTGTCACCATTCCGATGATGGCGCCTTTTCTTGTTTTCATTTTCCGATAAATAAGTCCCGCCGGAACAACCAATGAACAGCCGATCAGGAAGTTAGCCACCTCTCCTACTCCTGCCGTCATGGTTCCGTTAATAGCAAGATTAAGTATAATCTTGATAAGCTCGATAACAGCTCCCGCAAGCGGTCCCATTGCAAAACATCCAACCAGTACAGGCACTTCGCTGAAGTCTATTTCATAGAAGGCCGGCGCGAACGGCAGCGGTATTTCAAAAAGCATTAATACAACTGCAATTGCCGAAAGCATTCCAATCTGTGCGATCGTGCGGATCTTTACTCTTGATTTTTCTCTTGTTCTGTTGTCCATTACTTGTGTACTCATTTTCTTTCTCTCCTTTTTGTTGAAATATGGTATCTGTATACAGTTTTTTACTTCTGTATACCGATGCGCCACTCCGGCGCTTTTGTAAATCCAGGAAAGAAAATCTTCACAGAGATATGCAGCGTATTGAGCAAGTTTGTGAAATATTTCTATTTGACAGGAAAGAAAATTTCCCGAAACAAATAAAAAACTCCGATATTAAAAATATCGGAGTCATAGAATTGCTTGCCTATTTTCTATCTACTACATAATTCTTCTCTCATCCAGACTTTACTGTCGGTTTTGGAATTTCACCAAATCAGCCTTCCTCTGCTCCTGGCAGATTCCGGGTCGCGGACTGTAACCGCCGGTTGGGACTTTCACCCGACCCCGAAGATTTATTCTTTTCCGTGTTCTATTATAGAACGATATTCCAGACATTGCAAGACTTAATTTTGTGCTGAAGAAACTTCCTGATTTTTAAATAAAGAAAATTCCAATTATGAAGTAAGCCGCTAACGCAAGACCTCCGCACACAAGAGCATACGGCAGCTGTGTCTTTACATGGTCAATATGATCAGATGCCGCACCTGTTGATGAAAGCACCGTCGTATCCGAAAGCGGTGAACAGTGATCTCCAAAAACTCCGCCTCCTGCAACTGCCGCAAAACTTGCAACGATCAAAAGACTCATTTGATTATCTGTAAAGCTGAAGGCAAGCGGAAGAGCGATCGGCATACAGATGGCAAATGTTCCCCAGGACGATCCTGTAGCAAAAGCCATAATGGATGCTACTAAGAAAATAATAGCCGGCAGCATATGTGGAGTCAGGAAGTTCTCCGTCAGGGAAATGATATAATTTGCAGTTCCCATTTCGCTGCTCAGCTCATTCACTGCATAAGCAAGGGCAAGAAGCATAACTGCCGGAATCGCTCCCTTTACACCATCAGTCAGAGTGTTCATCACTTCTTTAAATGGGATTCCCTGGATCATCATACTGATCGTCATAATAATAACTACAAACAAAAACGCTTCCATTGTCTTTGCAGAGTCAAAAGCAATATATGTTCCAAGCGCAATGCTGATAATAACAAGAACCGGAAGAATAAAATTCAGAAAAACTCTTTGCCGGATTCCCGGATACGGCTGCATCTCTGTCAGCTCTTTCCCAATCAGAGGCGTTGCTCCATCCCGGATAACCTTTCCTTCCTCTACCGCACGTTTCTCTGCTTTCTTCATAGGGCCGAAGTCTTTTACGATTCCAGTTGCAATCAAACCTACAAAGAGTACAGCGAAAATAGGATAAAAATTAAACGGAATGGCATGCAGGAATAAGGAAGCCGCATCTTCCGTGGTTTCAATACATCCCACTCCAAGGGCAAGTCCCATCAGATATGCCGCCCAGCCGGTGATCGGCATAAGAACGCTGACCGGAGCGGAAGTAGAATCCGCAATGTAAGCCAGCTTTTCTCTGGAAACCTTCGCCTTATCCGTGATACTTCTCATAACCGATCCTACAAAAAGCGGGCTGAAAGAATCACTGAAGTAAATAAAGATTCCAAGAATCCAAGCCATAAGCTGTGCACCTTTTCTACTCAGATTCTTTTCATGCACTTTCTGTGAAAATCCCTGGATTGCTCCGGTCTTCTGGAAGTAAGCCACCAGGATTCCTATAAAAGTATTCAGCAGCATTACCCAGGAAAAACTTGTTGTTCCAAGGCTGTTCTGCAAAAGAGTCGGGAAGCCGAAAATTCCCTGTCCCGCGCACAGTGTCCCTACGATACACGCCACCGCCAGGGACACAACCGTGTTTCTAGTAATGAAAGACAATACGATAGCAAGTATTGCCGGAATAACTGAAATAAATCCCATTGTTTCCATTTGATTTTCCCTTTCTCATTCGTTCTTCAGATAGCGGAACGCCATAGAATACTTTCCGTGTCGTTCCGCCTGTAAATCATTATAATTTAATATAATTTTCTGACCGTGTCACTGTGGCCGGAGGCGCCGGATCCAGCTGCCTGTCTGCAATCCCCAGGATATCCTCCGGACGGATCCACGGACGGTTCTGAAGAGCGCTTGTCTCTTCATGAGTCAAATAACCTTTGTATGTGGTGAGGCTTCTTCTTAAAAATCCGTCCCGCTCACATGCCTTGGCAACTCCATTGTTTAAAATACTGCGGAAATGCGGAAGAACAGACGCCGCATAAGCAACAGATGTGGAGTTGGCAATAGCTCCCGGAATATTGCTTACACAATAGTGCACAACTCCTTCCTCCACATATCTTGGGTTCTCATGAGTTGTCTCGTGAAACGTCTCAATCGCTCCCTGTTCATCGTTACTGATATCTACAAGAACTGATCCTGGCTCCATAGTTCTTATCATCTCTCTCGTCACCAGATATTCCATATTCCCTTTTGGCCACTTTACACAATTCAATATCATATCTGTTTCCGGAAGAACAGCGGCAATATTTTCCCTGCTGGAGATCATCGTGTTGATGGTCTGGTTATACTGACTCTGCAAAGTCCGCAAAAGTCCGATATTGATATCTGCCACTGTGACCCACGCTCCAAGAGCATGCAGAACTGACAGCGCTGCCTGTCCCACTGTTCCCCCTCCAAGGATCAATACCTTCATTCCCGGAGCGGCCCCCAGTCCGCTGACAAATTTTCCTTTTCCGCCATTGATCGTAAGCATAGATTCCAGCCCCATTAAGGCTCCCTGTTTTCCCGCTGCTTCACAGTTGGGAGAACCATATCTGTGGCTGTCCTCAGCTGTAAATGCGATCACCTTTTTGTCCAGAAGCGCCTGTACTTCTTCCGGATGAGCTGCCGGATGGATACAGGTGAACACAATCTGATCCTCACGGAGCATGTCATATTCTGACGGCTCAAATTCTTTTACTTTCGCAACAAAATCGCAGGTATCATAAATCTCTTTTGCCGTATCTACAAGTTTTGCTCCTGCCAGAGCATACTTTTCATCCGGAAATCCCGCCCTTGCTCCTGCTCCTTTTTGCACAAGGACCTCATGGCCATCTGCAGTCAGACTGGAAATTTCAACAGGAGTAGCAATCACTCGGTTCTCTCCTACTTTAATGTCCTTTAAAATTCCTACCTTCATTTTTTTACCTTCTTTGCATAAATATTCTTATGTTATGAATACGCATAACGATTTATTATACCTTTTTTTAATCTTTATCGCAATATTTTTTCTTCGTATAATCCCAGAATGCCCCTGCTGCCGCCGGTGGCAGCTGATAGCGGCGACGTACAAGATAAAGTCTGGAGTCATGCTGAGGATGTATAATTTTTTTATAAACCAGATTTCGTCCGCTTGTAAAACTCTTTACCGACTCCGGACTGATAGCGATTCCGGTACCATGTTCCACCATGGGAATCACAGAGGCTACCGAATTATAATAGCAGAAGATCTTTCTCTCTTCAGATATTTCGTTAAACCAATTGAGAATCTCGTCCTGAAGAGAAGGACGCACAGAAATCATCAAAGGTTCCTGTCCCAGGGCAGACAATTCAATTTCGTCCGCTCCTCCTGCAAGAGGGTGATCCCTGCTCATGACAGCAACCCACGGTTCCTGCCTAAGGAATATGCTTTCACATTGTTCTATATAGAAAGGTTCTCTTAAAATGGCCATATCCACAAGGCTGCGGTTCAGTTTATCTGTAACTTCATCTCCATTGCCTGACCAGATCTGAAAAGAGACATCCGGGTACTGACTGTGAAATCCTTCCGCCAAATCAGGAAGAATACTTCCCCCGCATGTCTCCACTACCCCGATCGACACCTGCCCGCACAAACTGTTTCCCATTTGTCCCAGCTGACTTCTTGTCTTTTCCACAAGTGCCAGGATCTCCTCCGCCTGCCTCTTTAAATAATAGCCTTCTTCCGTCAGCTGGATCCTCCTTTTTCCTCTCTGAAAAAGAACAACTCCCAATTCCTCCTCCAGAAGCTGGAGCTGCCGGCTTAAAGGGGGCTGGGCAATACACAGCCTTTTCGCCGCTTTCGTAATATTCCCTTCTTCTGTTACTGCCAGAAAATACCTCAATGATTTTATATCCATTTTCCGCACCTCATTATCTATACTTTTTTGATATGGTTATTTATATATTATATGTATTTTTATATAGAATTACAATATGATATAATGTGCACGCAGGCAATGAGCCGTGCAGAAATACAAGAAATCAAAAGGCCCGCTTGCAGGGACTTTTGGTGTCTTGTATTTCTATAGGGCGAACGCCCGTGAGCGAGGCCTCTTGGGGCCGAGCTGCCACGGCTCATTGAGCTCTCTGTATCTTCACAGGGCGAATGCCCGTGAGCGAGGCCTCTTGGAGCCGAGCTGTCATATTACTTACTATTATAAAATTTGAGGTTAATTATCATGGAAAAAAAGTATGAAGCTCCTATTCATTATCTGATGTCATTTATCGGCGGCTTTTTCGGTGTATACTCCATTTTAAATTTTTGTGATTTTTTCGGCAATGCACAGACTGCAAACATGATTTATCTGATTACTAATCTTCTCGGTCATAATTTCAGCAGCGCCCTTATCCGTCTGGGCGGCGTGGCAGTCTATATTCTGGCTCTTGGCCTGACTGCCTACCTCCCCAAACATTCCCGCATCAGCCTCCCGCTTGCAAGTGTACTTCTGGACGGTGCAGCTGCCTTTGTGGTTGGTTTCCTTCCTGCCGGGATGGATCCGGTACTGGCCCTCTATCCGTTTTTCTTCGCCACCGCATTCCAGTGGGGAAGCTTTAAAGGCGCTTATGGATTCACAAGCTCTACCATTTTTTCCACTAACAACCTTCGGCAGTTTACTACTGCTGTAACAGAAATTATTTTTAACAGGGATTCTTCTTTCTGTCTGAAAGCAAGATTCTTTGGCTGTACACTTCTTTCTTATCATCTGGGAGTTGCCGTTTCTTATATTCTGTGTGTGGTCTGGGGAACTCACAGTATCTGGTTTGTGATTCCCGCCGCTATTGCGGCAGTTCCTTTTGTCTGCATTGACAACGGATGTTTCTTCACTGGCGATTTTCAAACTTTTGTGCAAAAAAACAGAACCTGAAACCTGATTTCAAGTTCTGTATCCAAGAAAGAATATCTAGGAAATCCCTTTCATGGTAAGCTGGATCCGTTTTCTTTTCAGATCCACACTCATGACCTTCACATCTACGATATCTCCCACACTCACTGCTTCCAGCGGGTGTTTAATAAACTTCTTATCTGTGATCTCTGAAATATGCACCAGTCCGTCCTGATGAACTCCGATGTCCACAAAAACTCCAAAATCAATTACATTTCTTACTGTTCCTTTGAGAATCATACCTTCTTTTAAGTCTTTCATTTCCAGCACATCGGTGCGAAGGATTGGCTTGGGCATCTCTTCTCTCGGATCACGTCCGGGCTTTTCCAGTTCTTTTACAATATCCCGCAATGTAATATCACCGATTCCAAGCTCTTCTGACAACTTTTTATAATCTTTAATGGTAAGAGACAAGCCTGCTAACCGTCCTTTTGCAACATCTTCCAGCGTAAATCCCTGTTTTTCCAGGAGTTTTTTCGCCGCCTCATAGGATTCCGGATGAACGCTGGTTGCATCCAGCGGATTATCGCCGCCTGCGATCCTCATAAATCCTGCACACTGTTCATAGGCCTTTGGACCCAGTTTTGCTACTTTCAAGAGCTGCTTTCTGTCAGTAAATTCTCCATTTTCTTCCCGATAGGCAACAATATTTTTTGCAATCGCTGTACTGATACCGGAAATATAGGAAAGAAGCGGCGCAGATGCAGTATTGAGATCTACCCCTACCTTATTGACACAGTCTTCCACAACTCCGGACAGCGTATCGCTTAATTTTTTCTGGTTCATATCATGCTGGTACTGCCCTACTCCTATGGACTTAGGATCTATTTTCACCAGTTCTGCCAGAGGATCCTGCAGTCGCCTTGCAATAGAAGCGGCGCTTCTTTGACCAACGTCAAATTTCGGGAACTCTTCCGACGCAAGCTTACTTGCGGAGTACACAGATGCCCCCGCTTCACTGACGATCACATACTGTACTTTCTGCGGAATTTCTTTTAAAAGTTCCACAATAAACATCTCCGATTCCCTGGACGCCGTTCCGTTTCCAAGGGAAATCAACGTAATATTATACTTTGGTATGATCTTTTTCAGAAGATCTTTGGATGCCTGGATCTTCTGTGGAGTGGTGGGCGCTGTAGGATAAATTACTGTTGTTCCGATCACTTTTCCTGTCGGGTCTACCACTGCCAGCTTACATCCTGTCCGAAAGGCCGGATCCCATCCCAGAACAGTCTGTCCGGTAATCGGCGGCTGCATAAGAAGCTGCTCCAGATTTTTTCCAAATACACTGATAGCTCCGTCCTCTGCCTTTTCCGTCAGGCTGTTCCTGATCTCCCGCTCGATGGCAGGCGCGATCAGCCTTTTATAGCTGTCATCGACCGCTTCTTTCAGAGCCGGAGAAGTATTTGGATTCTGTTTATGGATCACCTTTTTCTCAAGGTAGCGCAGAATATCTTCCTCCGGAGCCTCAATCTTAACCGTAATGTATTTTTCTTTTTCTCCCCGGTTCAAAGCCAGAATCCGGTGTCCCGCAAGTCTTGTTACAGGTTCCTCAAAATCATAATACATTTCATATACAGACTGCGCATTTTCGTCCTTTGCCTTGGAAATCAGCTTCCCTTTCTGCATGGTGATCTTACGGATATGACTTCTGAAATCTGCTTCGTCCGAAATATTTTCCGCAATAATATCCTTTGCTCCGGCAATAGCTTCCTCTGCATTCTTTACTTCCTTTTCCGGATTTACATATTCCTGCGCTGCCTCCTCAAGAGACATATTCAGATTCTGAAGTGTAATAAGGGCAGCCAGGCCTTCCAGGCCTTTTTCTTTGGCAATGGTTGCCCTTGTCCTTCTCTTAGGGCGGTAAGGACGATATAAATCCTCTACCACCACCATTGTCTCTGCCTCAAGAATCTGCTTTTTCAGTTCTTCCGTCAGTTTTCCCTGTTCCTCAATACTGGAGAGCACCTGCTCCTTTTTCTCTTCCAATCCCCTAAGGTACTGCAGCCTTTCGTGCAGCCGGCGAAGCTGTTCATCATCCAGCGTCCCAGTTGCTTCTTTTCTGTATCTTGCGATAAACGGAATGGTATTGCCTTCATCAATCAGCTTGATGGCTGCATCTACCTGCCATCTTTTTACTCCCAATTCCTCCGTAATTCTCTGATTAATATCCATATGTTACAATCCTTTCTTTGTGGTGCTTATCTGCAGGATTATTATACTGGAAAACATCCGGTTATGCAATGAAAGGAATCATCAAAGGAAAATACCGAGTTCACTCTGTTTTCTTGAAGCCCCTATGGAAATATGGTATAATCGCTTTTATAAACAGATAAAGGGGATGTATCGCTATGGTAAAAACAGAGGAGTTATCCAAACAGCAGTTAAAATCAAAAGAAACAAAAGACCGGATCTTTCAGGCTGCCAAAACAATCCTTAGAAAAAAGGGATATGAAGGCTTGTCTATAAAAAATATATGTGAAGAAGCAGGAGTTTCCAACGGTAGTTTCTATCACCATTTTAAAACAAAGGATGATCTTTTATCTTATTATATTGAAGAACAGCCAAGTATCGATCCCGATTGTCTTGAGCTTCCTGCCAACGCCGAAGAAGCCAAGACAGCCATTATCCATGTCTATTTAAATTATGCCCACTATTGCCGCGAGCTTGGCCTTGATTTTGTATCAAACTATTACACACCAAAAAATCAGTCTTTAAATCCTGATATCCGAACAGAGCGTCCCTATCCTATCGTTACTGTCCAGCACTATCTGCAGAGGGCGATCGACGCTGGTATCCTCCACTTAAAGCATCCTCTGGAGGAAGTCACCACGGATATCCGTATTATCGTGATCGGCAATGTATTCGAGTGGTGCCTGAAGAATGGAGATGCTGATTTTGAGGGAAATATACGGCGTCTTCTGACAACTTATCTCGATGGGCTTATGTAGATGGGGTTATACAGGTTGCTTTCCTTTGCTTCTCATGATATGATGAACCCACAAAGCAAAAGGAGGGTTTATCAATGCTGATGATCAGAGACATTACCGAGGCTGACAGGGAAGAAGTTGTCGCAATGATGAAAGAATTTTACGGAAGTCCTGCCTGCCTTCACACAGTCCCTGAAGAAAATTTTCACCGGACCATCACAGCGGCAATAGAGAAAAGTCCTCTCGCAAGGATCCTTGTTCTGGAAGAGACAGATCAGTCGTCGGCAGAAAGGATTACCGGATATGCTAATCTGGCTATCACCTGGAACAACGAAGCAGGCGGCATCCAGGTATGGTTTGATGAACTTTTTTTCAAAAGTAATGCCAGGGGAAAGGGATACGGCACTGAAGTTTTTCAGTGGCTGGAAAAAGAATATCCGCAGGCACGGCGTATCCGTCTGGAAGTAACCCACGAGAACACCAGAGCAATTTCTCTGTATGAGCGGCTCGGGTATGAAGAACTGCCCTATTATCAGATGATCAAGGATAAGTTATCCTGATGGCAGAAATTTTAAAAAATTGTATAAAACGAATACGCCCGGCTACTTTTCATAGCCGGGCGCTTTTTACACTTCCATACGAAACGTCAATCTATTCGTTTTCTTCCGTATATTTCTTAATATTGGATGCGTTTGTAAGCTTCTGCACACCGTCTTTTCCTACAAGCACAAGGGTCGGCGCAGACATAATCCCATATTTCTTTGCCAGATCTTTATTTTCCTCCGCATCGATCACCTCATAATCCACATGGGCCTCTTCCAGTGCATTCTTGGCTATCTTGCAGTTAGGACAGGTCTTTGTTGTAAACAGAAGCTTTCTCGGTGCATCCGCCTCTGCCTTCATGACCTCATCGATCTTTTCTCCTGCCTTGGATTTTACATGGAAGTGAGAATGACTCAAGTCATATACTTTACGATCCTTAAATTCCTGTGCCTTTCCGTCATTCCAGTTCTGAACCGGACGGTAGTATCCTGTAATACGGCTGTAAACTTCTGTTACATTGCCGCACTCCGGACAAGTATAGTGCTCGCCCGAAATATAACCGTGATCCTTACAGATAGAGTAAGTCGGTGACATTGTATAATAAGGCAGTTTGTAATTTTCTGCTATCTTACGTACCAGAGAAGCGGCTGACTTCCAGGAAGGAAGCTTCTCTCCCAGGAACGCATGGAACACGGTTCCTGATGTGTACAGTGTCTGCAGATCATCCTGAATGTCCAGAGCGTCAAAAATATCTTCTGTATATCCCACAGGCAGATGAGAACTGTTGGTGTAATATGGCGTGCCGCAGTCCTCTGCCGCTGTAATGATATCCGGGAACTGCTCCACATCATGTTTCGCAAACCGGTAAGCGGTTGACTCTGCCGGTGTTGCTTCCAGATTATAAAGATCGCCGTATTCTTCCTGATATCCTGACAGTCTTTCTCTCATATGATTAAGAACTCTCTTTGAAAATTCCTGTGTTTCCTTATGAGTCATGTCCTTGCCGATCCATTTTGCGTTGAGTCCGGCTTCATTCATTCCCACAAGTCCGATCGTGGAGAAATGATTGTCAAATGTTCCAAGATAACGTTTTGTATACGGATACAGTCCGCCTTCCAGAAGCTGGGTAATAACCTGTCTCTTTACATGCAAAGAGCGGGCAGAAATATCCATCAGCCGGTCCAGACGGCTCATAAACTCTTCTTCGTTTTCGGACTGGTAAGCGATCCTTGGCATGTTGATGGTCACAACTCCAATGGATCCTGTACTTTCTCCGCTTCCGAAAAATCCGCCTGACTTCTTGCGAAGCTCACGAAGATCAAGACGCAGACGGCAGCACATGCTTCTTACATCGCTCGGCTCCATATCACTGTTAATGTAGTTAGAGAAGTATGGTGTTCCGTATTTTGCTGTCATCTCAAAGAGAAGACGGTTATTTTCCGTATCAGACCAGTCAAAATCACTGGTGATGGAGTAAGTCGGGATCGGATACTGGAATCCGCGTCCGTGAGCATCTCCCTCGATCATGATCTCAATGAACGCCTTATTGATCATATCCATCTCTTTCTTACAGTCTCCGTATGTAAAATCCATGTCCTTGCCGCCCACAATCGCCGGAAGATTGGCAAGGTCATTCGGAACAGTCCAGTCCAGAGTAATATTGGAAAACGGTGCCTGCGTACCCCATCTGGACGGCGTATTTACTCCGTAAATAAACGATTCTATACACTTTTTCACACTGTCATAGCTTAAATTATCTACTTTGACAAACGGTGCCAGATAAGTATCGAAAGAAGAGAATGCCTGCGCGCCGGCCCATTCATTCTGCATGATTCCCAGGAAGTTTACCATCTGGTTGCAAAGAACGCTCAAATGCTTTGCAGGAGAAGAGGAGATTTTTCCCGGTATTCCTCCCAACCCTTCCTGGATCAGCTGCTTCAGCGACCATCCTGCACAGTATCCGGTCAGCATGGAAAGGTCATGAAGATGAATATCCGCATTTCTGTGAGCCTGCCCGATCTCCTCATCATAGATTTCCGACAGCCAGTAATTTGCCGTGATCGCTCCCGAATTGCTTAAGATCAGACCTCCCACAGAATAAGTTACTGTAGAATTTTCTTTCACACGCCAGTCGGAAACATTAACATAATTATCAACAATTTCCTTATAATCCAACATGGTCGATTTGAGATTACGGATTTTTTCCCGATTTTTACGATACAGGATATATCCTTTTGCCACATCGCCGTAACCTGCCTGGACAAGCACCTGCTCTACACTGTCCTGAATGTCCTCTACCTGGATCAGATCCTTTTTGATCTTCGGCTCAAAGTCCGCCGTCACCTTCAGCGACAGCATATCTATGATGGACGGATGATACTGCCTGTTCTGTGCTTCAAACGCTTTTGTGATGGCGATACTGATCTTGGCAATATCAAATTCCGCGATCTGTCCGTCTCTTTTTACTACCTGATACATGAAATGACCTCCCCTTTTATTTTTCTTTTGTGCTGGTTCTTTTATCATACCACCTTATCTCCGTAAGAGTCAATATAAAATAACAACATGTTGTGCACACTTTTCGTCTTCTTCACAACATGTTGTTATTATGTTCCCTCATATTTTCTATAAACCGCGCAGTTTTGCGGATTCTACATCCTTTTTCACAACCTCCAGGGCCTGCTCCATAATTTCTTTATTATAGCCGTGCAGTCCGGGGCGGATCAGATCGCCGGAATCTACAAACTGCTGAAGATAATACTCCCTGGCTCCCCGGATCCACCGCCCAATGGAAGCGAAATCCGACCTTTGGTGAAATTCCCGCACAACAGTCGTTCGAAATTCATACGGCACTTTTCCTGACATCAGATATTTGACACTTCTATGTACATCTCTGATATCATAATCTTCTATCCCGATAGTTCTCCCATAATGCTCCTGGGAATTTTTAATATCCATAGCCACATAATCGATCAGTCCAGCTTCCACAAGCCGGATCAGCTTATCCGGAAAGCTCCCGTTGGTGTCCAGCTTCACATCATATCCCATCTCTTTGATCTGCCGGATAAATTCTTCGATCCCGTCCTGTATCAATGGCTCTCCGCCGCTGATGCACACGCCGTCAAGGATCCCCTGGCGTTTGGTGAGAAATCGGAAAATCTCCTCTTCCGGTATAGTCTCATTCGCTGATGTATCGATCACAAGGGAGGCATTGTGGCAAAACGGACACCTGAAATTACATCCTGCCGTAAATATGGTGCAGGCAACCTTTCCGGGATAGTCCAGCAATGTTAATTTCTGCAATCCTTGTATTATCATATCTCTCATCTCCTGCTTTTATTTTATTCTATCACAGGCAGGTAGAGATTACTATTTTTTTATTCGTACAGAAACGCGGAATAAAACCAATCCCACTACAAAAACCACCGCCAGAACGGCAACGCCCTGGTTTGTGCTGCCCGTGACCTGTGAAACAAATCCTACCAGGGCAGTTCCGATAAAGGAAGCTCCTTTTCCGCAAATATCCATAATCCCAAAATATTCCCCTGATTTCTGGGGCGGAATTAATTTTGCAAAATGGGAGCGGGACAGCGCCTGTATGCCTCCCTGGAACAATCCCACACATACTGCCAAAATCCAGAACTGCAGCTGGCTGTTTAAAAACAGTGCATATACCGCAATGGCCGTATAGGCCAGGATACAGATGGTGATCAGATTTTCGGACGGGTATTTTTCCGTAAACTTTCCAAAGGCAATCGCCGATGGAAAGGCCACGATCTGAGTGACAAGAAGCGCCAGAAGAAGCCCTGTGGTATCCAGTCCCAATGCCGTTCCATATGCGGTAGCCATCTCTATGATCGTGTAAACGCCGTCAATATAAAAGAAATACGCGAGAAGATACAGTAGAATCTTCCGGTCATCTTTCATGCCTTTTAATGTCTCCCAAAGTCTCCGAAAACTTTTCCCCACAAGTCCGGGCGTATTTTCCACATAATGGATCTGGCGGTAGTTTTTCAGCAGCGGAAGAGACGAAACAATCCACCACACCGCCACTACGGCAAAAGAAATCCCCATCGCCGTCTGCATGGAAAGGCCGAGAGGTTCTGCTCCCAGCACAATCCCAAGACTGATGATAAAGGGAATACAGCTTCCGATATATCCCCAGGCATATCCCTGGGAAGAAACCTCATCCAGTCTTTCCGGCGTTGTCACATCGTGAAGCATAGAATCATAAAACACAAGACTTGCAGAATAGCCGATCTTGGCGATCACAAAGATCACCAGAAATCCCAGCCATGTGGCAGCGATCCCCATGGCAATACAGCCGATCACGCCCACCAGCACAGTAACAAGAAAAATTTTCTTTTTATAGTTTTTAGTGTCGGCCACCGCACCAAAGACAGGCCCGATAAAAGCAACTGCCAAAGTGGCGACAGAGGCCGCATAACCCCAGTATGCAAGATAAGTCACAGAAGAAAGGCCTGCAGATTCTGACAAGTAATTGAAATAGATAGGAATGATCGTTGAAACCAGAAGTACAAACGCCGAGTTTCCAACATCATACAAAATCCAGGCTTTTTCCAGAGAGGTATATTTTTGTTTTTGTTTCATTGTTTTCTCCTTTTCCCTGCCCTGTCGGGCATTTTCCTTTTCGCAATTAAATTACAGCGCACTTTAACTATTATACTCCAGTATAAATGGGGTTTGTCAATTCTACTGCGCATATCTTGTAAAGTTTCTGTAAAGTATTCCCATTTTCCTCCTTACATGATACAATATCAGAAATACCGTACTGATTACAAAGGGTAACACCTAAGTAAAAAGGCGCTTCCAGCATGAATCAAGAAGGGAGATGGAATCTCCCGCCTTTTGCCTGCGCCATCGGTGCAGGTTTTTTTAGGAGGTTAAACGCACAGATGAAACAGACCAATCGCCTGCTGATCGACAAACTGCATCAGACTCATACTCTGTCCAGGGACGAGTGGATCCATCTGATCACAAACCGAACCACAGAGGATGCCTCTTATCTTTTTGCCCTGTCAAGAGAAGTGCGGCATCACCATTACGGACACAGCGTCTATATCCGCGGCCTGATCGAATTTACAAACTACTGTAAAAACGACTGTTATTACTGCGGCATTCAAAAAAGCAACCGCAATGTGTACCGCTACCGTCTCACTGAAGAGGAGATACTCTCCTGCTGCCGGGAAGGCTATTCCCTGGGGTTCCGCACTTTCGTACTCCAGGGGGGTGAGGACGGCTGGTTCACAGATGACCGCATGGTACATCTGATTTCTCAGATCAAAGACCTGTGGCCGGACTGTGCCGTGACCCTCTCTATCGGAGAGAAGGCCCATCATTCCTATCAGGCCTTTTTTGACGCAGGAGCAGACCGCTATCTTCTCCGTCATGAGACCTTTGACGCCGGTCACTATGCCCGGCTTCATCCGGCCTGTCTTAGCTCTTCATCCCGGCAGGCCTGCCTGTGGGACCTGAAGGCCATCGGATATCAGGTAGGCACTGGTTTTATGGTAGGTTCTCCTTTCCAGAGCGCGGAAAATCTGGCCGATGACATGCTGTTTATCAAAAAGCTGAATCCTCATATGGTAGGGATCGGGCCTTTTATCCCTCACCGGGATACCGTATTTGCCAAGGAACCTGCCGGCACCCTGGAGCTGACCCTGTTTATGCTGGGACTTCTCCGCCTGATGCTCCCAAAGGTTCTTCTTCCTGCCACCACCGCTCTTGGTACAATCCAGGAGAACGGAAGAGAACTTGGAATCCTGGCCGGTGCAAATGTTGTTATGCCCAATCTCTCTCCGAAAACCCACCGAAAAGATTATTCCCTTTACGACAATAAACTGTCTGACGGCGAGGAGGCTGCAGAGGGAAAAGAAAAGCTGGAAAAGCGTATGGAGGCAGTCGGTTATCATATTCTGACACACCGCGGAGATTCTTTGAACATTTCCTGATCAATGCGGTGTATAAAACTTGCGATAACGGAGGAAAGAAAAATGTATGACGTAAACTCAAAATGTCCAGATGATTTTATCAACCACGAGGAAATCCTCACCACGCTTGCCTACGCTGAAGAAAACAAGCACAATGAGGCACTGATCGATTCCATTATCGAAAAGGCCAAAAAGCGTAAAGGACTGTCCCACCGCGAGGCAGCGGTTCTTCTGGACTGCGATATTGAAGAAAAAAATCAGGAAATTTACAAGCTGGCCGAACAGATCAAAAAAGATTTTTACGGCAACCGTATTGTTATGTTTGCCCCCTTGTACTTATCCAACTACTGCATTAACGGATGTACCTACTGCCCTTATCATATGAAGAATAAACATATTGCAAGGAAAAAACTGACCCAGGAAGAAATCCGGCGGGAAGTCATTGCGCTGCAGGATATGGGGCACAAACGTCTGGCTCTGGAAGCAGGCGAGGATCCGGTGCACAATACCATGGATTATTATCTGGACAGTATTAATACCATTTACAGCATCAAGCATAAGAACGGGGCCATCCGGCGCGTCAATATCAACATTGCCGCTACAACGGTAGATAATTACCGCCTTCTGAAGGAAGCCGGCATCGGCACTTATATCCTGTTCCAGGAAACTTACCATAAAAAAAGTTATCTGGAGCTCCACCCTACCGGTCCGAAACATGACTACGATTACCACACTACCGCAATGGACAGAGCCATGGAGGGCGGCATCGACGATGTGGGAATCGGCGTTCTTTTTGGATTGGACAAATACCGTTATGAATTTACAGGACTTCTTATGCATGCGGAACATCTGGAAGCTGCTTTCGGTGTCGGTCCTCATACGATCAGCGTCCCACGCCTTCGTCATGCAGACGATATCGACGCTGATGCCTTTGATAACGGGATTGATGACGATACCTTCGCCAAGATTGTAGCCTGTATCCGAATCGCGGTTCCCTACACCGGTATGATCATCTCCACCCGCGAAAACCAGAAGTGCCGGGAGAGAGTCCTTCATCTTGGCATCTCACAGATCAGCGGCGGTTCCCGTACCAGCGTAGGCGGATACTGTGAACCGGAGCCGGAAGATGAACGCTCAGAGCAGTTCGATGTCAGCGATACCCGCACACTGGATGAAGTTGTCCGCTGGCTGATGGAAATGGATTACATTCCCAGCTTCTGCACTGCCTGTTATCGGGAGGGACGGACAGGAGACCGTTTCATGTCTCTTTGCAAAAGCGGGCAGATCCAAAACTGCTGCCATCCAAATGCGCTGATGACTCTGGAAGAATATCTGATGGATTATGCGTCCCCTGAAACAAAAGCCATCGGTGATAAACTGATCGATCGGGAAATTCTCAACGTACCGAATCTTAAGGCACGGGCTGTTGTGGAAGAAAATCTCCGCCTGATCCGTGAAAACAACCGCCGTGATTTCCGTTTTTAATAAAATCAGAAACACCTTTTTGAATCCGGGCCGGGGCCTGCACAAAGCTCCGGCCGCTCTAACGAAAGGAGACTTTTATGAGCTTAAACAACACCCCCAGCTCCGAACGCGTTCATATCGGCATTTTCGGAAAGCGCAACGCCGGAAAATCCAGCCTTATCAACGCTGTAACTTCCCAAAATCTTGCCATTGTTTCCGATATCAAAGGCACTACCACAGATCCTGTCATGAAAGCCATGGAACTTCTCCCCCTGGGTCCGGTCGTCCTCATTGACACCCCCGGACTTGATGACAGCGGAGAGCTTGGCCTTATGCGCATCCAAAAGGCTCACCAGGCTCTGAACCGCTGCGACATTGCCGTCCTTGTCATTGACGCACTGGAAGGTATCACGCCGGAAGACGGAAAAATTCTGGAAAAGATACAAAAGAAGCAGATTCCCTGTATTCTTGCCATAAATAAATGTGATCTGCTCTCCTCGTTCGACTCTCCTGTCCCTCTGACAGATTCTTTGCCGGACAGCATCCATACTATCCGTATCAGCGCCAGAAATGGACAGGGGATCTTTGAATTGAAGGAAATGCTTGCCGCCAGCCTTCCTGAGGAAGACAAAGGAAGACGCATTGTAGGAGATCTGATCCATCCCTCCAGTCTGGTGATACTTGTCATCCCCATTGACAAAGCAGCGCCGAAGGGACGTCTCATCCTGCCGCAGCAGCAGACCATCCGCGATATTCTTGATTCCGGCGCTTATGCCCTGACTGTCCGTGAAACAGAACTTGCTGCCGCACTTTCTTCTATTGGAAGGACTCCCGATCTTGTCATTACAGACAGCCAGGTATTTCCCTACGTCGCCGAAATTGTTCCAGAAGAGATTCCTCTCACCTCTTTTTCTATTTTATTTGCCAGATACAAAGGAAATTTAAAAACTCTGGCAGACGGTGCCAGAGCTTTGGACTCCTTAAAGGAGGATGATACCATTTTAATCTCAGAAGGCTGTACCCATCACAGACAATGCGAGGATATCGGAACAGTCAAGCTTCCGAATCTCATTCGGAAGCACACCGGATGCAAGGACCTTACGTTCTCCTTCACAAGCGGCACAGAATTTCCCGCTGATTTAAGCGGCTTTTCCATGATCGTCCACTGCGGCGGATGCACCCTCAACGAAAGAGAAATGAAATACAGGCTCTCCTGCGCGGAAGACGCCGACATCCCTATCACCAATTACGGCACGGCTATTGCACATATGAACGGAATCCTTCCCCGCTGTCTGCAGCCATTTTCACTGTGACCAAACACGCTACGCCAGAGCAACAATTGTTGAAAGAAACATCAGCAGTATCCCCATAAGAAGGAGGTAAAGACTGATAATGATCAGAAGAATCAGCTGCCATCTCTTTTCTTTGGGGAATATGCCTTTTGTATACCCCGGCTGTCCTCTGTGAATCAGATAATTCCCTATATAGATCAAAAGCGGCGCGCCGGATGAGTACATCAGATAGACTGCCATTACCATCAGAGAAACCCCCCCTGCCATCTGCTGCTGTACTTCTGCCATCTGGCTCTGATCCACAGCGGCTGACGGCATCATAGAAAGAAACAGCAGCAGAAAAATAGGCACTGCATTATTGATAAGATGAAACAGCATATTATAGAACATATTATCTGTCTCTGTCAGAAGATATCCCATTGCAATTCCAAGAAGCGCTGTAGGGATGGCTCTCCAGACACTTCCGTGGAGCAATCCGAATACCACCGAGACAAGCAGAATACCGATCCATTTATTTCTTATGCCCCGAAAGCATCCAAGAAAAGCTCCACGGAACGCCACCTCCTCGCACACAGCAGGGGTCAGAGCAACAAGGAAAAGGGAAAACCAGGCCGGAAGCGTCATCACTACGCTTCCCAAATCCTCTCCTGCTCCCATCATCTGCTGTGGAAAGAAATAGCTGAGGACACCCACAATACCCATAGCTGCCAGGAACGTCCCGAACCAGAGCACAATAGTGCCTCCCGTCTTGGCTGCTTCCGGCCTCTTCAGAGGGAAGACCCGCCTAAGATCTGCCCCGAATACTGCGGCAATTCCCACTGCAAGAACGATCAGCAGAAGCTCTCCGATCAGTGCCCCCCACACGCCGAACCAGCGGCCAAACCATCCGCTCAAGATAAAAATATCTATCCAAAATACAGGTACAAATATGACCGCCATCCACGGCTTCAGTTGTCTTTTTTCCATTCTGTCTTTTAATCTCCTTTATTTGATATACGGGTTACAGACTTTTTGAAATTTCTTCACATGTTTTCATTGCTTCTATCACTGCACTGCGAAATCCCATCTCCTCCAGCACCCGCACTGCTTCGATGGTTGTACCTGCCGGCGAACACACCATATCCTTCAGCTCCGCCGGATGTTTTCCTGTTTCCAGAACCATTTTTGCGCTTCCCATTACCGCCTGGGCCGCAAATTTATAAGCCTGCGCTCTTGGCATTCCTCCGGATACCGCCGCATCCGCCATTGCCTCGATCAAAACAAACACATAAGCCGGTGAACTTCCGCTTACAGAGACCACTGCATCCATCAGACGCTCCGGGATCACTTCTGCTTTTCCAAAGCTTCCTAGAATTTTCAATGCCTCTTCCATTTCTTCTTCTGTTACATATTTATTTTTGCATACTGCTGTCATTCCCTCTCCAACCATTGCGGGAGTATTTGGCATTGTACGTATGATCTTTACCGGCTTTCCAAACTGTTCCTCTACCCAGTCAAGGGTTTTTCCGGGAGCAATGGTAATGATGAGATGTCTGTCTGTGATCACATCTTTGATCCCCTCGATCACATCTGCATAAAACTGTGGTTTTACAGAAAGGACAAGAATATCAGCCTGTCCTGCCGCCGTTTTATTGTCATCTGTCACATGGATACCGTACTTCTCCTGAACTCTGTTTCTGCCTGCTTCAGACGGATCAGCCCCGATCACCTCATCCGCCTTTGCAAGACCATTTGCAAGGATACCTCCCATCATGGCAGTCGCCATATTTCCTGTTCCAATAAATCCCAGTTTCATCATTCTATTCTTCCTCCTTAATCAAAGACCCGCTCTCATTCGCTGCCTGCCTTCTGCAGTGTAAGGAGTTGTCTTTTATCTGAATCTTCCTTAAATATAACATCTTGTCATTAAAATAGCAATCTCTCTTGTTGTCTCACAGGCACATCCGCGGTATAATTTTATATTATCTGAAGGGAGAACATCTATGTATACATTTATCATAAATCCCAACGCCCGTTCCGGACTTGGCGGCAGGGTATGGGAACAGTTGGAACCAAAACTGAAAGAATCTTCCGTTCCATACCGGGCGTTTTTTACAAAATATCAGCGCCACGCTACTGCCATGACCCGAAAGCTGACTTCTGACGGTCAGGAACACACCATCATTGTTCTTGGAGGAGACGGAACTATCAATGAGGTGATCGGAGGAATAAAAAATCTCTCCCTCGTCACTGTGGGCTATATTCCCATCGGCTCAAGCAATGATTTTGCCCGCGCTTTCGCGCTTCCCCGTGATCCACAAAAAGCCCTTGCAGCAATCCTCTCTCCCGCCTCCTATTCCTACATGAACGTAGGGCTTCTCTTTTATAAAAACAGAACAAAACGCTTTGCAGTAAGCGCCGGACTGGGGTTTGACGCCGCCATCTGCCATCAGGCTGTTATCTCCCGGATGAAAGTCATACTCAACCGGCTCGGTCTTGGCAAACTGACTTATGCTGCCATCGCCTTTCACCGGCTGATCCACCTGCGCCCGGCATCTATGCAGGTAACGCTGGACGGCAAAAAAACCCTTTCCTTTTCAAAGGTTTTCTTTACCGTTGCAATGAACCACCCCTATGAGGGAGGCGGTTTTCGTTTCTGTCCGGAGGCGGATCCCTGTGACGGTCTTTTAAATGTCATGGTAATCTCCGGCATTTCCAGAATCAAAGCGCTTCTTTTGCTGCCCTTTGCCTTCAAAGGATGGCATACCCGCTTCCACGGAGTTTATACTTATACATGCAAAGAGGTGCAGATTGAAGGCGATATTGCTCTCCCGGTCCATACCGACGGAGAACCTGTCTTTTTACAGCACTCGATCCGCGCCTGCCTTGAACCGGAAAAACTCCGTGTCATTACCGGATAGGAAAGGATGTGAAATTTATGCCATCATTTATTGTATTTGTTCCAAAGCCTTTGTTTGCAGCTGCTGTCGTTATCCTGATCGCATGCCTTGCGATCGGACTCTATCTTTTTTCCATACTTCCAAGAACTTCCAGGAAAAAAGAAATGGAACAATACCAGAATATAAAATTTGCCCATCGGGGATATCATTCTTCCAGTCATCTCATTCCTGAAAATTCTATTGCTGCCTTCAAGGCTGCTGCCCGCCTCCACTATGGAATTGAGCTTGATGTCCACCTGACAAAGGACGGTCAGGTCGCTGTTTTCCATGACGATACGCTGGACCGGCTCTGTGGTGTTACAGGCCGGATCGAGTCCTATACATACAGTGAACTGCAGCAGTTTTTTCTGCTGCATACATCCGAGAAGATCCCTCTGTTATCTGAGGTTCTCTCCTTCATTGACGGGAGGGTGCCTCTTCTCATTGAACTGAAGATACCCGGACGTTCTGTCCGGATCTGCGAAAAGACTTATGAAATCCTGAAAACTTACAACGGCCCTTTTCTGATCCAGTCTTTCAATACAATGGGACTTCACTGGTTTCGCCTTCACGCCCCTCACATACTGCGCGGCCAGCTTTCCTCCAACCTGACTGCCAGTCCCACAAGGGAACCCTATATTCTCAAGTTCATGGCAAAACATCTTCTTTTTAATTTTCTGGGAAGGCCGGACTTTATTTCTTATAAGCTGAAAGATCTGCCGGAGATCAGTGTATGGATCTGCCGCCGGGTCTTTCAGACTCCGGTTGCCGTATGGACTTTGCGCACAGAAAAAGCCCGCACACTGGGCTCTCTTCACTATGATATGCAGATTTTCGAAAAAGAAGCGGAATTTTATTAAGAAACGGTGAACCGCCTTGTTGATTAAACTTTTTCGTGTTATAATTCCAGTGAATTAAAAATATAATTTCTATGCAAACTGTAATAAAAAACTGTAATAATATTGCTGAAGGGAAGTATTATAATGAAAATCACCGGCTTTCTGAAGAAATACAGCCACGCATGGGTCTTTTTGTACGGGCTGATCTACATGCCATGGTTTCTCTATCTGGAAAATCACGTATCAAAAGATTATTACCTGATCCATTCTCCGCTGGATGACTATATTCCGTTTATTGAATATTTCATTGTACCCTATCTGCTTTGGTTTGTCTTTATCGCAGTAATAGTAGGATACTTTTTCTTTACAAATAAAAAGGGCTTTTATCGCCTGTGCGCTTTCATGTTTACGGGAATGACAATTTTTCTTATTGTATGCACCGTCTTTCCCAATGGACTTGATCTAAGACCTGATACCTTGACGCGGGACAATATTTTTACGGATCTGGTACGCCTTGTATATGCAGCGGATACACCGACAAATGTTCTGCCCAGTATTCATGTGTTCAATACTTTGTCCGTTATTTTTGCTGTTGCCCACGACGAAGGAATGAAAAACCGCAAACGCCTGAAAGGTTTTATTTACATTTTTGGCACACTCATCATTCTTTCAACAATGTTTTTAAAGCAACATTCCGTAACGGATGTCTTTGCCGCAATGGTAATGGCTGGGATCATTTATCCTTTTGTGTATGTGCCTGCACGCAGAAAAGCGCCCAAACTTTCACATCAGCCCATTTGATCATAAAATACAAGGGGGAACCTTTGCTATAAATTTTATCTTTTTATACAAGGAGGAAAAATACAATGTATGCAGAATTTAGTGATAACCTGGTAACCGGAAATGAAATGATCGATTCCCAGCACAAAGAACTGATCGAAAAAATCAACGAGGTGTTAAGAAGCTGTGAGCAGAGCAACGATAAAGCAGTTGCGGTAAGAACTCTGGATTATCTGGAAGAGTATACAAACTTTCATTTTTCTGCTGAAGAGCAGCTTCAGAGAGAAATTGAGTATCCCGGTTTCCTGAAACATAAAGAGCAGCATGAAATCTTTAAACAGACAATCGCTGATCTTCAGGACATGTTAGTTGAAGAGGAAGGTCCTTCTCCTGCTTTTGTTGCAAAAGTACAGGAAAAAGTAGTTGAATGGCTTTATGTGCACATTGAAGGCTTTGACCGCTCTGTTGCCGAATACAAATTCATGCGTGAAAACAACGAACGTTTATAAAGGCCCGTAAAGCCCGAGACAAAAGAAACAGAAAATAAGGAAAAGAGTTCCAATGCGGAACTCTTTTTTATTCTTCCGAATATCTGTCATTTCCCAGACGGATATTAAGATAGCCCACATATTTCTCGAAAGCGGACGGAATAGGATATTCCTTCTCCACTTCCTCCGGCCTCACAAACAGCATAGGTTCCCGGCAGGACTTCTCCAGTTCGTCCACCCAGATAAAATATCCGGTCATCTCCCACTCCACATGACTGAAAATATGTTTTGCCTCTCCAAGTGCCTTTACCCGTACAGGTGTAAGACCGATCTTCTTACTGTAGGCAACCGCTTCCTCCATGGAAAGGTGCCCCTTTTCATTTGGAAGCTCATATAAGCCTGCCAGAAGCCCTTTTTTCGGTCTTTTACGGATCGCCGCTTTCTCTCCGTCCCGGAAAATGAAAACCGTCTTTTTCTCCTTCTTTCTCTCTTTTGGTTTTCTGCGCACCGGAATCTCGCTCTGCAGTCCTTCCCTGTATGCGCTGCACCATTTCTGCAGGGGACATTCCCGGCATTTCGGTTCTCCGTTTGGCAGACAGATCAGGGCTCCAAGTTCTATCAGTCCCTGCCCAAAATCACTGGCTTCCTTAGGCGGAATTACCTTCTCCAGCTTCTCCTCCATCTGTTTTTTTACAGACGCCTTCATAATATCCTCTCTGCTTCCAAGGATCCTGGATAAGACCCGCAGCACATTCCCATCCACTGCAGCCTTGGGAAGACCGTATGCAAAAGCACTGATAGCTCCCGCTGTATAGCTTCCGATTCCTTTCAAAGAAAGGATTGCTTCATAGTGATCCGGAAATTGCCCGTCAAAATCCATCATGATCTGCTGCGCCGCCTTCTGCATATTCCTCACGCGGTTATAATACCCAAGTCCTTCCCACAGCTTAAGGAGCGTATCCTCTCCTGCTTCCGCCAGATCTTTCACTGTGGGAAGCACTTTTAGGAATCTTGCGTAATAAGGCTTTACAGCCTCCACCCTCGTCTGCTGCAGCATGATCTCTGAGATCCATACATGATAGGGGGTTGGATCTTCTCTCCACGGAAGCTTCCTTCTGTTCTCCCGATACCAGGAGATAAGTGAATCTCTCATTTCATACAGCCTGGGATCTTCCAGAATAACCGGAACCTGTCCTTTGACTTCTATTTTATCCTTTTCCACATGGCAATCCACCGCCATCACCTTCACTCCGGCTTTTTCCGCTTCCTTCAGCGCTTCGCAAAAAGCCGGATGGGTATCCCGGTTGGGAGTAAAGAACTTTACGCCCTCCATCTGCACGACAAAAAGCACATAACACTCATAACCTTCTTTCACAGCCCCGGCCAGCTCTTCCACATGCTTCACCGCCCGGTCGCTGGGCGCGTCGGGAAAACGGACGACACCATCCTCTTCCAGCGTCACTCCCTTTACCTCGATCAGGATTTTTTTGTTTTCCGCCTCCACATACAGATCGATCCGTGACTTCCCGTAAGTATATTCCCGGCGTATCAGCGCCGGTTCCCGAAACAGTCCCCCTCCTTCTATCCACTCTTTTGCAGCGGCATTCGGCACCTGGGAGTCCATGTTGATCAGGCGGTCCTTTTTCAGAACTGCGATCAGATCCCACTTTGTCTTTCTTTCCGGATTTTCTGCTTTCTGTACGTAGACTTTTGTTCCGGGTATAAGAAGTTCGGCGCACCTTCCTGTATTCTTTACATGAACCGTTTCTTTCTTCCCATCTATATCAATATATGCAATAAACCGATTGGGCCGCTCCAGAAACGTTCCCTCATAGATTCGTTCGTATTTCATGATCTTCTCCTTTTCTTTTCCGATTATAACAGAAAAATCACAAAAAGGGCAGGGGGTATTCCCCTGCCTTGTATACTTCAGCGCCGCTTTCGGCTCTGCCTCTTTTTTGATCAAATTTTTTATAGAATCTTGGATAAAAATTCCTGAAGTCTGGGCTCCTTTGGCCTTGTGAAAAACTCCTCCGGTTCTCCCTCTTCCTTGATCTGACCTTCATCCATAAAAACGACTCTCGTGCCGACTTCACGGGCAAATCCCATCTCATGGGTAACAACAACCATTGTCATTCCCTCTTTTGCCAGCTGCTTCATGAGATCTAAAACCTCTCCGACCATCTCCGGATCAAGTGCAGAGGTAGGCTCATCAAAAAGCATCACATCCGGTTTCATAGCCAGAGAACGCACAATAGCAATTCTCTGCTTCTGTCCTCCGGACAGCTGTGACGGATAAGCATTTGCCTTTCCTTCCAGCCCTACTCGCTCCAGAAGTTTCATTGCTTCTTCTTCCGCTTCTTTTTTGTCTTTTTTCAGAAGCTTAACAGGCGCAAGTGTGATATTCTGAAGAATCGTCTTATGAGGGAATAAATTGAAATGCTGGAACACCATTCCCATCTTCTGACGATGTTTGTTGATATCGACTTTTTTATCTGTAATATCGACTCCGTCAAAATATATATGTCCTTTGGATGGAACCTCCAAAAGATTCAGAGATCTCAAAAGCGTTGATTTGCCGGAACCGGAAGGACCGATGATCACCACAACTTCCCCTCTTTTAATTTCTCCGGAAATACCATTCAGGGCATGAAGCTCACCAAATATCTTATGCACATCCTCAATGCGGATCAATACATCTTCCTTAGTGGTCACTGTTCCTCAGCCTCCTTTCCAGCATATTTACCAGCTTAGTAAAAATAAGCACCATAACAAGGTAAATAAGTGCGACTGCAAACAAAGGCATAAACGCACTGTATGTCTGGCTTCGGATAATATCTCCGCCCTTGGTGAGATCCTGCAGGGCAATATATCCCGATACAGAAGTCTCTTTTAAAAGTACGATAAACTCATTTCCAAGCGCCGGCAGGACGTTTTTAAAAGCCTGCGGCATTACAATATAAAACATTGTCTGACTGTATGTGAATCCAAGGCTTCTTCCTGCCTCCATCTGTCCGTTGTCAATGGACATGATACCCGATCGGAATATTTCCGCCACATAGGCCCCTGAATTAAATCCAAATGCCATCACCGCCACAATAATCTTATCAACTGAAACACTGGCAAAGATGACGAAATATATGATCAGCAGCTGTACAACAACAGGCGTTCCCCTGATCACAGTCAGATACAGCTTGCAGAGCAGATTGAGAATACGAAGCTTACCTGTCTTATCATACGTAGAACGCACGATGGCCACAAGAAGTCCCAGAACAATACCGATAAGCACGGCCAGAAAAGTTACCTGAAGCGTTACTTTCAGGCCATCCCATATAAATCTCCACCGCTCATCTTTTATAAAGTTTAAATAAAATTTCTCTTGCCATTCCTGCAACATAATTTACACCTTATCTATTGGTCCGATCATGAATTACTCTTCATCTGAAGTAATATATTTTGCAACGATCTCATCCAGTTTTCCGGATTCTTTCAGATCTGCGATCGCTCCGTTGATCTGCTCAAGCAGCTCTTCGTTATCCTTTGCCACAACAATTGCGTACTCTTCCTGTGTATATGCCTCGTCCAGGATCTTTGTTCCTTCTGCGGACTCAACAAACTTCTTAGCCGGCTCACCGTCGATCACAACTGCATCGATCTTATCCTGTGTCAGAGCCTGCACTGCCTCAAATCCTTTGTTGTATCTTTCTACTGTAGCATCTTCGATATCAGATACATACATATCTCCTGTTGTTCCCAGCTGAACACCGATCTTCTTTCCTACCAGATCGTCCGGTCCGGCAATCGTACTGTCCTCATTTACAATGATTACCTGTGTCGCTTCCGCATAAGTATCTGTAAAGTTGACTTCCTTCTCACGATCCGGATCCACCGTCATACCTGCTGCTCCGAAATCAGCTTTTCCGCTTGTTACAGCAGCAATGATAGAGTCAAATGCCATATCCTCGATCTTCAGCTCCATACCCAGCTCATCTGCAATTGCATTGGCAATATCCACATCGATTCCTACGATGTCCTGTCCTTCATAATATTCATAAGGCGGAAATTCCGCATTTGTTGCCATAACAAGAGTATCCTTTTCCTCTGTGCTGTCTCCGCCCTCTGATGATGAATCACTGCTGCCGCATGCTGCAAGACCGGCCACACATGCTGCTGCCAACATTACACTGATTACTTTTTTCCATTTCATATTCCTTTTCCTCCTGATTATCCCCATTTATTTTAATCATTTATGCGTATAAAAATTCAAGTCTAGTACATATTCTAACACGAAACCAAGAAAAAACAAGTATCTTTTTGGATTCTTATGCAATTATCAACTGAACCAGTGACACGATAATGATAATAGCACCCAGCGCTATCCGGTAATAACCGAATATTTTGAAATCATGCTGCTTGATATAACCCATCAAAAATTTAATTGCAACAACAGACAATCCAAAGGACACAAGACATCCCAAAGCAAGCATTCCCGCTTCTTTCGCTGTAAAAGACAGACCGAAATTCACCAGTTTCAAAAGACTTGCACCAAACATAGCCGGAATTGCAAGGAAAAAGGTAAATTCCGCTGCCGTACTTCTTGAAATTCCAATCATCAATGCCCCTACGATAGTAGCTCCTGATCTGGATGTTCCCGGAATAAGGGCAAGCATCTGAAATACACCGATCCAAAGCAACATCTGCACAGATAACTCGGATATTTTAGTTACTTTTGGTCTCTGATGCTTATTTCTATTTTCCACAACAATAAACAGAACACCATATACGATCAGCATCACTGCCACAGGAAGCGGCTTATAGAAAACAGCATCCAGGTAGTCATTAAAAAGCACACCCACAATTCCTGCCGGGACAGAAGCGATCAGCACTTTGATCCACATCTGCCATGTCAGCATTTTCTGTTTCTGTGTCTTTCTCGGAGAAAATGGATTCAGCTTATGGAAATACAAAACTACAACTGCCATAATTGCCCCCAGCTGAATGACAACATTAAACATTTCCATAAAAGCATCACTTAAATCCGGCTTAAGAATATCTCCCACCAGAATCAGATGGCCGGTACTGCTGACCGGAAGCCACTCTGTAATACCTTCCACAATCCCAAGGATAATTACCTTAATCACATCTAACATTTTCGCTCTCCTCTTTCATTTTGTCATTTTCCGGCATCACACATCCCCATCCAGCACATATTTCTCGATGGCGGCGGCCACACCTTCCTCATCATTTGACAGAGTCACTTCATCTGCTGCTGCCTTAGCCTCTTCTACTGCATTGCTCATTGCAATACCCAATCCGGCTTCCTGCAGCATAGCCGTATCGTTCCGTCCGTCTCCAAAGGCCATGATCTCTTCCCGTTCAATGCCAAGAATTTTTCCCAGCATCAAAATCCCTTTGCCTTTATTTACTCCTTTGGCATTTACTTCTATATTATTGCACAGCGCTCCTGTAATCTCAATATCCAGAATATGATCTTCTACTTCTTTCCAGGCTTTTTTACAATCCTCCTCCGAAGAAAAAATGGCCTGTACTTTATCGGTAGGCAGCTTCTTCCTGTTAAAAAGCTCTGTTACATTTTCAACGGGCCGACGCGTATTCAGTATGTATGCAGCCATGGGAACTCTTGGTACAAAGTCCCCCAGCCTATTAAGAGCGCTTTCTTCCGTATATCCCACTCCATTATAGTACACCTCCAGGAGTGCGTCATACTTTCCGCATATTTCCAATACCTTTTTCCCGTTTTCATAGGATACCTGATCCTCATAAAGGATACGTCCCTCCAAACTGTCCACGATCCGGGCACCATTTGCAGTAACTGCATACCTCACTCCCGGAAATTCCATAACCTCTTTTGGAATGCCGGAGAGAGGACGCCCTGTTGCAGGCAGAACAACAATGCCCTGTTCGATCGCTCTCCTTAAAACATCCTTTGTACGATCCGTCAGGACTTTATCGCTGGTAAGCAAAGTACCGTCCAGGTCGAGTGCGATCATCCTGATCTTTTTCCCCGTTTTCTTTCTGTCAGTGCTGCATTTTATCATATACGAGCAGTTCCTTTCCGTCTTTTGTAAAAATCAAAAGTTCTGTACTGATTCTATCCTGACTTCTTTCATATGCCTCTTTTCCGAAGTCGATCATCTTGCCTACTACTTCCTCCTGTTTTGCCGGGGCAAACAAAACCAGATCCTTGGAAGGCACCATGAGCACAAGATCATCGTCCAGCTTCTCGGCACACACATTCCAGATGTGCTGCAGACACAGAGAGCTTGCTTCATGATGGCCGTCGGCTACAATGCCAAACCCTCCGTACCATGTATTTGACACTACAAATTCTATATCTCTTGCAAGGTTTTCACAGGCTGTATAGTAAAGCTGTTCTATGTCGAAGTCAGGAGGAAGCATATTGTCCTTAATGATTTCATATGCATCTTCCCCTCTCTGTATAACCAGCAAAACCGTCAGCTCTCCTGCAAAGGCGATCAGCGGCGTATCCTTTTGGGAAATGTTTTTCCCGTTCAGCGCATGGCTGTCTCTTAGTTCATACTTTACCCATGGATAAATTTTGTCTTTTATATTTTCCATAAGATAATGTTCTTCTTCATATTTCTTCATCTGTTTCCCCTCCGGTATGATAGATTTTTCATGTTTTATCATAACAAAATTTGCGTAATAAAGCAATTTGTTGTATAATAGATACGCACTCGCCGAAAGAAAGGATATGTATATGATTAGTACAAGATTAAAACGCATGCTGCGCGTCGGCCTGCTTGCCGGATGCATAACAGTCATGGGGTGTACGAGCATTCTGGTATACGCAGACCCTTCTACGGAAGAATTAGAAAAACAAACAGATGGATTAGAGAACGAATTAAATAATCTGAACAAAAAATTGAATACTCTTAGCGGCGAACTGGAAGATCTTTCCTCAAAGATGGAGGAAACCAGCTCCGCAATGAAAGTTACACAGGAAAAAATGAAAGAGGCACAGGCAAGAGGCGAGGAACAATATGAAGCAATGAAGCTTCGGATCAAATATATGTACGAGGCGGGAAATACAAGTTTTATTGAACTGCTTTGTTCAGCAGAAGATATGGCTGATTTCCTGAATAAGACTGACTTCATTCAAAATGTCAGCGAATATGACCGGGAAATGCTCCAGGAACTGGAGGATACCCAGAACGAAATCAAAAAAGAAGGTGACACCTTAAAGAAACAGCAGGAAGAACTGGCTGATATGCAGGAACAGGTAAATGCTACCCGCACTGAACTTGAAAATGAAATTTCTTCCAAATCCAGTGAATTGGAAAAATATAAGGATCAGCTGCAGGCAGCAAAAGAAGCCGAAGCCCTTCTTGCACAGCAGAAAGCCGCTGAAGAAGCCGCGCGTCAGGCGCAGCAGAATGCAGCTCAGGATGCCCAGCAGGGCTCTTCCGGATCAGGATCAGGAGGCTCCAACGTTTCCACCGATGGAAAGCAGAGCCTGGGGCGCTTTAAGATCACGCACTACTGCTCCTGCTTTTACTGTACCGGTTCCTGGGGCGGTTCTCATACAGCAAGCGGTACGGTTCCCACAGCCGGTCGTACAATTGCAGTAGATCCAAGTGTAATTCCTCTCGGTTCACAGGTCATCATCAATGGACATGTCTATACGGCAGAAGATACCGGCGGTGCGATTAAAGGAAACAAAATCGATATCTTTGTCAGTGACCATGCTACTGCTCTTGCATATGGTGTATATTATGCCGAGGTTTATCGTGCAAACTAAACCGTTCAGAAAAAGGATGCGTGTCCCGCAATTGACACGCATCCTTTTTACTCTTTTATAGCGTTTGGCTTTCCCCTATCAGCAATTTATTGATAATCCATAACATCGATCCACTGCATCAGAAAATCCTTTTCCAGCTCATTGTCTTTTGTAAGCTGTGCAGCTGCGACAATAGGCAGCCACTGCTGCACATACTGAACTGCTATATCTGACTTTCTGCAGAACATCTTAAGATACAGGTCTGCTGCCTTTTGATCCTTCAGGGCAAAAAGCAGATAACTCATTGCCGCGTCAGCGCTGGCATTTCCGATCGTTGCATGAGCCCAGTCTACAATTGACATCTTTCCATTTTTGCCTACAATAATATTACTTGGATTAAAGTCCCCGTGGCAAAGCTTATCATGCCTTGGCATGCTTTCAAGACGGGTAAGCAGTTCATATCTCTGGCTTGCATCCAGTTCTTTGATGCTGTTAATCTGCCGGCGCAGTTTATCTTTAATATTGGATAACATAGGCGCCTTCTTAGAATGTACTTTCACCTGAAGATCCACAAAATCCTCCATATATTTATCCAGATTCTGCGGATCTACTTTCATCATTTCCTCCAGAGTCTTCCCTTCTCTGTATTCAAAAAACAGCGCCCATTTTCCGTCTATATTTTCTACCTTCTGTAGCTTAGGTATATCCAGCCCACATTCTTCCACACGGGCATTTTCCAATGCTTCATTAAAAATATCTACCTTGGGGTGTTTTTCACTGAACAATTTGATAATACTGTCCTCACACTGATATACTTTCTTGTATGGCCGTTCCACGATCAGTCTGCATTTTCCCATATCCATAAGCTTACCTCCTTTATAAGTGTTCCGTTTTCCTGTTATCTATATTATACTCCTGCCTTTTTTATTTTTAAATACATTTTGATATTTTCTTAACTTATTTTTTTATTTTATTTTTATTGTTATTTAATTAACATTTTCAAATATGTGCTATTTCCTTTTTCTACAAGAACCGGCATATACACGAACACCATAGAAAGAGGTGCACCCAGCCGGGCACACCTCTTTCTGTGAGAAAAACTTATGAGAAAAACTATTTGCCATAATAGCATTTAAGATAAATGTCTTTCATTTCTTTCATCAATGGATATCTTGGATTTGCTGCGGTACACTGGTCATTGAATGCCTGTTCTACCATTTCATCCAGCGTATCCAGGAAATACTTTTCATCGATGCCATATTCTTTAATCGATTTCTTAATACCGATCTTTTCTTTCAGATCTTCCAGTTTTGCAAGAAGGTTCTCGAATACTTCCTGATCTGTCTTGCCCTGACATCCTGCAAAACGTCCAAGCTCTGCATATCTTGCCAGCGCATGAGGATACTGATACTGTGAGAATGTTCCCATTCTGGTCGGAGCTTCCGCTGCATTGTAGCGCATAACTTCTGTCAGCAGCACTGCATTTGCGACTCCATGCGGCAGATGATGGAATGCACCAAGTTTATGAGCCATAGAATGGTTCAGTCCCAGGAAGGCATTTGCAAATGCCATACCTGCCATACAGGAAGCGTTTGCCATCATTTCACGGGCATGAGGATCATTTGCTCCATTTTCATATGCTGACGGCAGATTATCAAATACCATCTTAACTGCCTTCATCGCAATTCCGTCTGTATAGTCTGTTGCCATAATAGAAACATACGCTTCAATCGCATGAGTCATAACATCAATACCGGATGCGCTTGTCAGTCCCTTTGGCTGTGTCATCATATTATCTACATCTACAATCGCCATATTGGGCAGTAATTCATAATCAGCGATAGGCCATTTTACGCCTGTATCTGCATCTGTAATGATTGCAAACGGCGTCACCTCAGATCCGGTACCGGAAGATGTCGGAATCGCTACAAAGTAAGCTTTTTCTCCCATCTTCGGGAAGGTATATACTCTCTTACGGATATCCATGAAATCCATTGCCATATCTTCAAAGTTTGCTTCCGGATGTTCATACATTACCCACATGATCTTGGCAGCGTCCATTGCGGAACCGCCTCCTAAAGCGATGATCGTATCCGGCTCAAACTGTCTCATCTGCTCTGTACCTCTGCGTGCACACTGCAGTGTCGGGTCCGGTGCAACTTCGTAGAAGCATGTATGCTGGATTCCCATCTCATCTAATTTTTCTTCGATCGGAGCAACATAGCCATTCTTATAAAGGAATGTATCTGTAACGATGAATGCCTTTTTCTTGTGCATTACTGTTCCCAGCTCATCTAATGCAACCGGCATACATCCTTTCTTAAAGTAAACCTTTTCCGGTGTTCTGAACCAAAGCATATTTTCTCTCCTCTCGGCAACTGTCTTAATGTTGATCAGATGTTTTACTCCAACGTTCTCTGATACGGAGTTTCCGCCCCAGGAACCGCATCCAAGAGTAAGAGAAGGCGCCAGTTTAAAGTTATAAAGATCACCAATGCCACCCTGTGAAGAAGGTGTATTGATCAAAATACGGCATGTTTTCATTGCTGCTGCATGTTTTGCAATTTTTTCAGTCTCTGCCGGATGTACGTAAAGGGCTGCTGTATGTCCGTATCCACCGTCTGCAACAAGTCTTTCTGCCTTTGAAAGTGCTTCATCAAATGTTTTAGCCTTGTACATTGCAAGTACCGGCGAAAGTTTTTCATGTGCAAATTCCTCAGAAATATCAACAGATTCTACTTCACCGATCAGGATTTTTGTATTTTCCGGCACATCAACACCTGCCAGCTGTGCAATCTCATAAGCGCTTTTTCCAGGAATTTTATTATTCAGCGCACCATTGATAATGATAGTCTTGCGTACCTTATCCAGCTCTTCCCCTGGTTTCAGGAAGTAGCATCCGCGGTATGCAAATTCTTTCTTCACTTCTTCATATACACTCTCCAGTACAGTTACTGACTGTTCCGAAGCACAGATCATACCATTGTCAAATGTTTTGGAATGGATGATAGAGTTTACTGCATTTCTGATATCTGCTGTGTCATCAATAATGACTGGTGTATTTCCGGCGCCTACACCTAACGCCGGCTTTCCGGAGGAGTAGGCCGATTTTACCATTCCCGGTCCGCCTGTTGCCAGGATGATATCCGCATCCCTCATAACAGTGTTTGTAAGTTCCAGCGAAGGAGTATCAATCCATCCGATAATCCCTTCCGGAGCGCCTGCCTTTACAGCTGCCTCTAAAACAACCTTTGCCGCTGCAATCGTACAAGCTTTTGCTGCCGGATGAGGACTGATAATGATCGCATTTCTTGTTTTCAGACAGATCAATGTTTTAAAGATTGCTGTTGATGTCGGATTCGTTGTAGGAATAACTGCAGCGACAAGTCCGATCGGCTCTGCAATTTTCTTGATTCCGTATGCTTTATCTTCCTCGATCACGCCGCATGTTTTTGTATTTTTGTATGCATTGTAAATATATTCTGCTGCGTAATGATTTTTAATAACCTTATCTTCTACAACGCCTCTCCCTGTTTCTTCCACTGCCTGTTTTGCAAGGGGAATACGCATTTTGTTTGCAGCCATTGCCGCTTCAAAGAAAATCTTATCTACCTGCTCCTGCGTATAGGTTGCAAAAATCTTCTGTGCCTCGCGCATTGCTTTCATCTTTGCTTCAAGGCTCTCTACGCTGTCTACGATTTCCGGTACCACCGCTTCTTCTTTCTTTTTAGCCATTTTCATATCCTCCGTGTAAATAGTCTTTCTTGCTTTTCTTTTCGATGGGTTTAGTATACCTAATCGTTAATTATTTGTCAATATAAAATTGTTATTTTTTTATCATTTTCTTATTTTTATACATATTACACTTACTTTTCATTGTTTATATGAGCTTTTTTGTGTATTATTACTTATTTTTTTCTCTAAAACCTCCCTTGCCTCTATGCCTCAATGAATCACAAAAGATTTTTTAATTTTATTCGATAATTTTTCGTTAAATATTTATCTTTCTCTTTCAAAAGATTTCCTGCTAAATAAAAACAGGACGAAATCCTTCTGTTTTCGGATTTCATCCTGTTTTCTCCCTTGCTTAGCGCAAGTAATATTTCACCTTTTTCACGAACAGATTATACCAGCTCGATCAGAACTTCCATAGCTGCGTCACCTTTACGCTGACCGATCTTGATGATTCTTGTGTAGCCACCGTTGCGATCTGCATATTTTGGTGCGATCTCATCAAAAAGTTTTGCAACCATGTCGATTTCTTTTGTATTTTTCTTTCTTCCTGCAGGAGTCTTCGGAACTTCTTTTACAGGATAAAGAACTTTCAGCATCTGACGTCTTGCATGAAGTCTGGACGGCATATCTTTTTTGATCTTCTTCTCAACTTCGTCGTATACTGTAACTTTCTTACCGTCTACTACTTCTTTTACTCTCTTGCCGTCTTTGTCTTTACGTGCAACCTTTGCCTTTACAGTAACTTCTTCAAAGTTATCTTTCTCTTTTACTGCAAGTGCGATCAGACCTTCTGCCATTTTACGGATCTCTTTTGCCTTTGCCTCAGTTGTTCTGATTTTTCCGTTATTCAACAATGCTGTTACCTGGTTCCTAAGTAACGCTTTTCTCTGGCTTGATGTTCTGCCAAGTTTTCTATATTTTGCCATTTTTCATATCCTCCATTTTCACATCTGGTTATGCATCTTCGGGCTTACTAGCCAAATGCCGCTGCCATGCGCTTCGGGCTTACTGACAGACAGGGCAATAAGTGTGGAAGCCGCTTGAACATTAGCAGTTCAATCGGCATCGAGGGCTTCGCCCTCTCTACTCCTCTCCTTGGCTTAACTCCAAGCCAAGTTCTTTTAATTTTGCTAATACTTCCTCCAGGGATTTGCGTCCCAGGTTGCGGACTTTCATCATATCCTCCGGAGTACGGTTTGTCAGCTCTTCTACTGTATTGATTCCTGCTCTCTTCAGGCAATTGTAAGAACGTACGGAAAGTTCCAGCTCATCAATGCTCATTTCCAGTACTTTCTCTTTTTCGTCATCTTCTTTCTCGATCATTACTTCTGCAGCCTGCGCTACTTCAGACAGATCGATAAAGAGTTTCAAATGTTCGCTAAGTACTTTTGCCGCAAGACTTACAGCTTCATCCGGAAGAAGTGTTCCGTTTGTCCAGACATCTAATGTCAGTTTATCGAAATCAGTGATCTGTCCGACACGAGTATTTTCTACAGACAGGTTGACACGTTCAACCGGTGTATAGATAGAGTCGATCGGAATCACTGCAATCGGAAGCTCCTCGCTCTTATTCTTGTCAGAACTTACATAGCCGCGTCCTTTTGTGATCGTCAGCTCCATATAGAGCTTACTGTCAGCGCCGCCATTTAATGTAGCAATGACAGTCTCCGGATTCATGATCTCAATGTCAGAATCCACCTGAATATCAGCTCCGGTTACGACTCCTTCGCCTTCAAACTCAATATATGCAGTCTTAGGCTCATCGGTCTCGGACGTATTCTTGATTGCCAGTGATTTCAGATTCATGATGATCTCAGTAACATCTTCTTTTACACCCGGGATAGAACTGAACTCATGCAGCACTCCGTCGATCTTCACCTGGCTGATTGCAGCTCCAGGAAGAGAAGAAAGCATGATCCTTCTAAGAGAATTACCAAGTGTTGTACCATATCCTCTTTCCAGAGGTTCTACTACAAATCTTCCATATCTCTTATCTTCTGATATTTCTGTAATTTCAATATTTGGTTTATTAAAATCAAACACTATGCGGTCCCTCCTTGTGGGTTGTTCGGATTACCGAAGGGTAATTCTCTAAGTTAATTATTTAGAATACAGCTCGACGATCAGCATTTCATCTACCGGAACATCGATCTCATCACGAGTCGGCAGTTCTTTTACTGTACCTTTCAAAGCTTCCTGATCTACTTCGATCCATCCCGGCACAAGACGTCCGCCTGTTACCTCAAGGATGTCTTTATATCTCTGAGAACCTTTGCATTTTTCTTTGATCTCAATTACATCTCCGGCCTTCACAAGATAAGACGGAATGTTTACCTGTTTTCCATTTACAAGAACATGTTTGTGGTCTACGATCTGTCTTGCTTCACGGCGTGTTCTTGCAAATCCCATACGGAATACTACATTGTCAAGTCTTGACTCCAGAAGAACCATCAGGTTGGTACCTGTCATACCCTTCTGCTGTTTTGCCTTTTTATAGTAATTTCTGAACGGCTTTTCCAATACACCGTAGATGAATTTTGCTTTCTGTTTTTCGCGAAGCTGAAGACCATACTCGCTCATTTTTCTGTTTGCTCTTTTGAGCTGTCTGTTAGACTTTTTATCAATTCCAAGATAAACTGGATCCATGCCAAGTGAACGGCATCTTTTAAGAACCGGAACTCTATTTACTGCCATTTTTCATTTACCTCCTAATTAGACTCTTCTGCGTTTCGGTGGACGGCATCCATTATGCGGTACCGGAGTAACGTCTTTGATGCTTGTAACGTCAATTCCACATGCCTGAAGAGCACGGATTGCCGCTTCTCTTCCTGAACCCGGTCCTTTTACCATAACATCTACTGTCTTCAGTCCATGAATCAATGCTGCTTTAGCAGCTGTCTCTGCTGCCATCTGAGCTGCATATGGAGTAGATTTCCTTGAACCTCTAAATCCCAGACCGCCAGCACTTGCCCATGACAGAGCATTTCCCTGTGCATCTGTTAATGTTACGATTGTATTGTTAAAAGATGACTGGATATGTGCTTGTCCGTGTTCAACGTTTTTCTTGACACGTCTTTTTGTCACTTTCTTTGTAACTTTCTTTGCCATTTAAACTAACCTACTTTCTTAATTTTTGTATTGTTTCACTCAAACACTAAATTATTTCTTCTTATTTGCAACTGTTCTCTTTGGACCTTTTCTTGTTCTTGCGTTAGTCTTTGTCTTCTGACCGCGAACCGGGAGTCCTTTTCTATGACGGATACCTCTGTAGCATCCGATTTCCTGCAGTCTCTTAATATTTAAAGCGATCTCTCTTCTAAGATCACCCTCTACCATCTGTGTTTCATCAATTACTGCACTGATCTTTTTAACATCTTCATCTGTCAGATCTCTGCAGCGGATATCAGGATCTACTCCTGCTTCCTTCAAAATACGAGTTGCGCTCGGTCTTCCGATACCATAAATATATGTCAGTCCGATTTCAACACGTTTGTCTCTTGGTAAGTCTACACCTGCAATACGAGCCATGTGATTTTCCCTCCATTGATTCTTTAAATTAATATTGTCCTAAATTGAGGCTGCGGGCAAACTGCTTTCTCTTGTCACCCTACCGGAATTCTGTGAAGCCGTTCTTTCCATAAAGAAAGACAACTCATATCTTATCCGATATCCCAGCCCAGGCGTGTCGGTATTCACACCCTTTCCGGCAACCGATCTCAAATCGGCCAATGACCGCCGGTATTGTAAGCAATATACTAGAAGCCACCTTGCAGAAACCACTGCCCTTGTCGGTGTTTCATGTATATTAAATAGCACGACCACTCCACACACACCCTGGTGTGTCATGCTATCAGCCGCCTAAATTGGTACATAAACTATCAATCTGCTAACATAGATCTACACGTCCGTGCGCCTAAGCTCACGCTTCCTCTGACGACTTGCGTTCACTAACGCTTGGGACGAATCTTCTCACTAAGTTCATGCTGCGCGTAGCCGCTTGCATTCACTAAGTGTTCAGTATTAGCCCTGACGCTGTTTATGCTTTGGATTTTCGCAGATAATGCGAACGCTTCCTTTTCTTTTGATAACTTTGCATTTTTCGCAAATTGGTTTTACTGATGATCTAACCTTCACGTCAAATCCTCCTTTCATCCATTGCCTGCTTGTTCCTGCACTGATTTTCCGGGCATCCCGTAACAAGGCATAGAAATACCCAGAAACGCGCTTATATAGTATAGCACTACGCATCAAGCAAAGTCAATAGATTTCTTATTTAAAATCTCAAAAATATTACTTATCTCTCCAAATGATTCTTCCCTTTGAAAGGTCGTACGGAGACAGCTCCAGTGTTACCTTATCACCAGGAAGGATTTTAATGAAATTCATACGCAGTTTTCCGCTGATGTGGGCCAATACCTGATGTCCGTTTTCAAGCTCTACCTGAAACATTGCGTTCGGCAGTTTTTCTACTACAGTTCCTTCAATTTCAATTACGTCAGCTTTTGACATTTTCTCTATTCCTCCTGTTTTCCTTCTTTCACAAACTCTTTTATGATTTTCCGTATTCCAGCATCATTTATTCCGGCAATATCGTGTTCTTCCCGAATCAGGCGGACATGCTTCGCTTTCTTTTTCTTCGGCCTATCCAGCGTTCTGTTTTTCCCATTCACTAAATATATATATGAAGCTTCGCTTTCAATTATTACATATATCTGTCCTTCGTCATGTCCTGCCAGTGATCTGGCAAGCATTCCCGCCTTATATCTTTCCATCAGCCGCTCCTTTTACTTATTCCGTCAAAGTCAGTATCTGCGGCTCACCCTCTGTGATCAGCACAGTATTTTCATAATGCGCCGATAAGGAATGATCCTTTGTCACGACTGTCCAGTCATCATCCATCCAGTTCACTTCCCATGTTCCGGAGTTGATCATTGGCTCAATAGCAAGGGTCATACCTGCTTTCAGCAGTACGCCTTTCCTTTTCTGTACATAGTTCGGTATTTCCGGAGCTTCATGCAGACTGGTACCGATGCCATGTCCGCACAGATCTCTGACAACTCCATATCCAAAGCTTTCCGCATACCGGCCTATGGCAGAAGATATATCAAATAGATGATTGCCTTCTTTTGCATACTTTATACCTTCAAAAAAGGATTGTTTCGTGACTTCGATCAGCTTTGCCGCGTCTTTACTTATCTCGCCGACTGCATGAGTTCTCGCAGCGTCAGAGTGATACCCCTTATAGATCACACCGGCATCCAGGCTGACAATATCGCCATCCTGAATGATTCGGTGGGGGCTGGGAATCCCGTGCACAACTTCATCATTTACTGATACGCAGATGGATGCCGGATACCCGTTATAATTCAGGAAGGAGGGGATACAGTCGTAGCTGCGTATCACCTCTTCCCCAAGTTTGTCAATATCAAGAGTGCTCATACCCGGATGCAGTGCTTTTGCAAGTTCGTTATGAACAATTTCCAAAATTCTTCCTGCTTCTGTCATCAGCTCAATTTCTCTGGAAGATTTTATCGTAATTGACATAGATTTACGCTCCTAAAATATCTACAATTGACTGAAATACATCATCAATGTCCACAGTTCCGTCTACTGTCTTTAAAATTCCGGCTTCTGTATAATAATCAATCAGCGGCTGTGTCTGCTCATGGTATACATTCAGTCTCTTCTGTACAGTCTCCGGCTTGTCATCATCCCTAAGAATCAGTTCACCGCCGCAGGTATCACAGATACCTTCTTTTTTCGTCGGTGCATATACAACATGATATGTAGCTCCGCATCCCACACATGCTCTTCTTCCCGACATACGGCGCACAATATTCTCATCCGGTACATCCACATCGATAGCATAGTCTACTTTCTGTCCCATATCGGCAAGTGCCTTGGTAAGCGCTTCCGCCTGCGGGATCGTTCTTGGAAATCCATCCAGAACATATCCTCTTTCACAGTCATCCTGACCTACTCTGTCCACAACAAGATCTACAACAAGATCATCCGGCACAAGGAGTCCCTGATCCATATAAGTCTTAGCTTTTTTTCCAAGCTCCGTACCGTTTTTAATATTTGCACGGAAAATATCTCCTGTGGAAATGTGGGGAATATTATACTTAGCTGCAATTTTTTTTGCCTGTGTCCCTTTTCCGGCACCAGGCGCACCTAACATAATGATCTTCATAGGCTTATCTCCTCCTTATAGCATTTTAACCCGCGAAAATATATTTCTTCCGCGAGTTTAAAAGCAAATATACCCCGGCGGATCTGACCTGAAATTCAATATTCCAGACCAACCGCCAGAGTCCCTCTTAGGGTATCTAGTTATTTAAAAATCCCTTATAGTTGCGGACCATCATCTGTGATTCGATCTGTTTGATCGTTTCCAGAATTACACTGACAATAATGATCAGTGATGTACCGCCGAATGAAACGTTTGCTCCCAGCCATCCATTAAAGATAATCGGAACAACCTGTACGACGATCAAACCGCAAGCACCTACAAAAATAATATAGTTCAATATTTTTGTCAGATACTCCACAGTTGGTCTTCCCGGACGGATGCCCGGAATGAAACCGCCGCTCTTTTTCATATTGTTCGCAATCTCCATTGGGTTAAATGTAATGGATGTATAAAAATAAGCAAAAAATACAGTCAGTAAAATGTAAACAAGCAACCCCCACGTATATTTGATATTCTGTGGATTGCACCAATTTGCCTGATTCAATCCGCGGAGAATCTCACTTCCGATGCCGTTTCCATCACCTTTTCCCAGAAATGACGCTATCAGAATAGGTGTCTGCATCAGCGATGAAGAAAAGATAATCGGAATTACACCGGCTGTGTTGACCTTCATCGGAATGTAGGTAGACTGTCCGCCAAATGTTCTTCTTCCCTGGACTTTCTGTGAATACTGTACTGCAATTCTTCTCTGTCCATCCTGAAGGAAAATGACAAAGACAACAAGGGCCAGAATGATCGCAATAATGATCAAAGCCGCAAGTCCGCCTGATGCAAGGCTTTTCCCTTTAACGAACTGCTCAAACAACGTATACATATCGTTTGGAATACGAGAAATAATGTTAATGACAAGTACAATGGAAATACCATTTCCAACGCCTTTTTCCGTGATCCTCTCGCCAATCCACATAAGGAAAGCACTTCCCGCCGTCAATGTCAAAACCACGATTGCAGCATTAACAAAATTAAACTCTACCAAAAGTCCCTGACGTCCGAATCCTACAGCCATGGCAGTAGATTGGATCAAAGAGAGGCCAATGGTAAGATACCGTGTAATCGCTGCAATCTTTTTACGGCCATCCTCTCCGTCTTTATGCATTTCTTCCAGTTTGGGAATTGCAATAGTCAGAAGCTGCATAATGATCGAGGATGTAATATATGGTGTAATACTGAGGGCGAAAACGGACATCTGCTCAAATGAACCACCGGTGATGGCATTAAAGAAGTTAAATGCCTCACCAGTGTTTTGTGCAAAAAAGTCTTTTATAAAGTCAGGATCTACGCCAGGTGTCGGCAGTTCAGATCCGATTCTGATTACGATCAGCATCATGAATGTGTACAGGATCTTCCTGCGAATATCCTCTATCTGAAATGCCCGTCGCACTGTTTTAAACATTAGATCACCTCTGCTTTTCCACCAAGAGCCTCAATCTTAGCTGCAGCGCCTGCGCTGAAAGCGTTGGCCTGCACTGTAAGTTTCTTAGTTAATTCTCCATTTCCAAGAATTTTTACACCGTCTTTTGCGTTTTTCACGATGCCTGCTTCTTTTAATGTTTCTACAGAAACAACAGCGTCATTATCAAATACTTCCAGAGCGCTCACATTAATTCCAACGATAGTCTTTGTATTTCTGTTAGTGAATCCTCTCTTCGGTATTCTTCTGTATAATGGCATCTGTCCGCCTTCAAATCCCGGTCTTGTGCCGCCTGAACGAGCTTTCTGTCCTTTGTGTCCCTTTCCGGCAGTCTTACCATTTCCAGAACCATGTCCGCGTCCTCTTCTGAAATTATCACTGTGCTTAGCTCCGTCAGCTGGTCTTAAGTTTGATAAGTCCATTATGACACCTCCTTACTCTATAGTCTAAATTAAACTTCCTCTACTTTTACTAAATGCTGTACCTGTTTTACCATACCTCTTGTTGCTGCATTGTCCGGCAAAACAACAGTCTTGTTTACTTTTTTCAGTCCTAAAGCTTCTACTGTCTTCTTATGCTTCGGTACGGCACCGATTGTAGATTTTACTAATGTGATTTTTAAATCTGCCACTTTCATCTACCTCCTTAGCCTACGATCTCTTCGATGGATTTTCCACGAAGCTTAGATACTTTTTCCGGAGTTTTTACTTCTCTCAATCCTTCGATCGTAGCAAGTACTACATTCTGCTTATTGTTGGAACCAAGAGATTTTGTACGGATGTTCTTGATACCTGCCATCTCGATAACGGCACGTGCCGGACCTCCGGCAATAACTCCAGTACCTTCGGGCGCTGTCTTCAGAAGTACGGATGCACTTCCGAATTTACCGATCTGATCATGTGTAATACTTCCATGATCATCCAGTGCAACAGAGATCAAATTCTTTGCTGCATCTTCTTTTCCTTTACGAATTGCTTCCGGAATTTCGGTAGCCTTTCCTAATCCTGCTCCAACATGGCCGTTTCCATCACCTACAACTACTAAAGCTGTGAATTTGAAGTTACGACCACCTTTAACAACTTTGGTAACACGCTTAATTGCTACCACTTTTTCTGCTAATTCAAACTGACTAGCATCAATGCGTTCCTGTCTCATCTGTGTTCTCCCTTCCTAAAATTCCAGTCCAGCTTCACGAGCTGCATCTGCCAATGCCTGAACCTTACCATGGTAAATGAAGCCGCCTCTGTCAAATACAACTTCCTTGATGCCTTTTTCAAGTGCCTTCTCAGCAATTACTTTTCCAAGATATGCAGCTGCATCAACGTTGTTTGTCTTTTCCAGGTTCGCTTTCACGTCTTTCTGAAGAGTGGAAGCTGCAACCAGAGTGTTCCCTGCCACATCGTCAATAATCTGTGCATACATATGATTATTACTTCTGAATACGGCTAAACGTGGGCATTCAGGTGTACCGCTGAAACGGTTACGGATTTTTCTGTGTTTTTTAACACGTACTTCTGTTCTTGATTTCTTGCTAACCATTTTCACACTCTCCTTATTTATTTCTTACCAGTCTTACCAACTTTACGTCTGATCACTTCATCAGCATACTTGATACCTTTGCCCTTATATGGCTCCGGTCTTCTCTTGTCTCTGATCTCAGCCGCATACTGGCCAACTTTTTCTTTGTCAATTCCCTGAACAGTGATCTTGTTCTGTCCTTCCAGAACAGTCTCAACTCCCTCTGGGTCAATCATCTCTACCGGATGAGAGTATCCTAAGCTAAGTGTCAGCTTATTTCCGGCTTTTGCAGCTCTGTAACCAACACCGTTGACTTCCAGAACCTTTTTGTATCCTTCTGTTACACCGACAACCATGTTGTTGATCAGTGTTCTTGTCAGACCATGGAGAGATTTCATTTTCTTCAGATCGTTCGGTCTTGTTACGACGATCTGATCTCCCTCCTGCTTGATTTCCATTTCTACCGGAAGCTCTTTTTCAAGAGTTCCCTTTGGACCTTTTACAGTCACTTTGTTGTTCTCTGCAATTTCAACAGTAACCCCTGCTGGAACTGTAATTGGCAGTCTTCCTATACGTGACATACCATATCCTCCTTAACTTAAATTTTCGGAGCAGATGCTTTGTCTGCTCTGTTTTCAGTCACATTGAGCACTTAGCGAGGTCCTCACGAGCTTAGTGCGAAAGTGCACCCAGCCCACTTGGCGAGGCCCTTCACGAGCCTAGTGGCTGTGGTGTATCCTCTGTCCCGCAAATTGTCTCAAAATTTTACCATACAAATGCCAGAACTTCTCCGCCTACGCCGAGTTTTCTTGCTTCTTTGTCTGTGATCACTCCCTGATTTGTGGAAATGATCGCTGTTCCAAGTCCTCCAAGAACCTTCGGAAGTTCTTCGCTGCTTGCATAAACACGAAGTCCTGGTTTGGAAATTCTCTTCAGACCGGAAATTACTTTCTCGTTCTTATCTGCACCGTATTTCAGTGTCACACGGATTGTCTTAAATGCTCCGTCTTCTACAATGTCATATTTTGTGATATATCCTTCATTCACCAGAATGTCAGCAATAGCAATTTTCATCTTTGATGCAGGAATATCTACTGTATCATGTTTCGCAGTATTTGCATTACGGATTCTTGTAAGCATATCTGCAATTGGATCACTCATTGTCATGGATTGCTTCCTCCTTTACCAACTTGCCTTCTTCACACCTGGGATCTGTCCTTTGTATGCCAGTTCGCGGAAGCAAACACGGCAGATTCCATATTTTCTTAAATATGCATGCGGACGACCGCAGATTCTGCAGCGGCTGTATTCTCTTGTAGAAAATTTCTGCTTACGCTGCTGTTTAATTTTCATTGCTGTCTTAGCCATAATTTACCTCCTTATTTTGTAAACGGCATGTTGAACTGTTTTAACAGCTCGCGAGCCTCTTCGTCTGTCTTAGCCGTTGTAACAAAAATGACATCCATACCTCTGACTTTGTCAACCTTATCGTACTCAATTTCAGGGAAAATAAGCTGCTCTTTGATACCAAGAGCATAGTTTCCTCTTCCGTCAAATGCGTTTGGATTTACACCTCTGAAGTCACGTACACGAGGCAGAGCAAGATTTACAAGACGGTCAACGAACTCGTACATCTTTTCTCCTCTTAATGTAACCTTGCAGCCGATCGGCATTCCTTCTCTTACTTTGAAGTTAGCCACGGATTTCTTTGCTTTACAAACGACTGCTTTCTGTCCTGTGATCTTTTCCATATCAGCGATTGCTGACTCTAAAACTTTTGCATTATCTTTTGCTTCGCCGACACCCATATTGACAACAACTTTGTCAAGTTTCGGCACTTCCATAATATTTTTATAACCAAACTTTTTGATCATTGCATCAACGATCTCGTTCTGGTACTGTTCTTTCAGTCTGCTCAAAGCACTGGACCTCCTTCCTCAAATTAATCAATCACTTCGCCTGTTGATTTTGCAACACGCACTTTCTTGTCTCCATCCATCTTGAACCCTACTCTTGTAGCTTTTCCTTTATGGATGTACATTACGTTGGATATATCAATAGGTCCTTCCTGATGAACGATACCGCCATTCTGATTTGCAACACTTGGTTTTGTGTGCTTTGTCAGCATGTTGACACCTTCAACGAGAACTGTACCGTCTTTCTGATTTACAGCGATGACCTTGCCTTCTTTGTCTTTATCTTTACCGGCAATCACTTTAACCATGTCGCCTTTTTTGATCTTCATAGTTGACATCTTATTCTCGCACCTCCTTAAAGTACTTCCGGAGCCAGGGAAACAATTTTCATAAACTGTTTATCACGGAGCTCCCTTGCTACTGGCCCGAAGATACGGGTTCCTCTTGGATTTTTATCATCTTTAATAATAACAGCAGCATTTTCGTCGAAGCGGATATAAGAACCGTCTTTACGGCGAGTACCTTTTACAGTACGTACAACTACAGCTTTTACGACGTCACCTTTTTTTACAACGCCGCCTGGTGTTGCATCTTTAACAGTTGCAACTACCACGTCTCCGATGCTTGCATATCTTCTTGTGGAACCTCCAAGCACGCGGATACAAAGTAACTCTTTCGCACCTGTATTGTCTGCTACTTTCAGTCTGCTTTCTTGCTGTATCATGCAGGTTTCCCTCCTTATACTATTTTACTTTTTCCATAACTTCGACAAGTCTCCATCTCTTATCTTTTGATAACGGTCTTGTCTCCATAACTCTTACCTTGTCACCGATGTTGCATTCATTTGCTTCATCGTGGGCTTTTAATTTATAAGTTCTCTTTACGATTTTGTTGTAAAGCGGATGTTTTACATTATCTTCTACAGCAACTACGATCGTTTTATCCATCTTATTGCTGATTACTTTACCAACACGTGTTTTTCTAAGATTTCTTTCCACGGTGTTACTCCTTTCTCTGCATTTTGCTCAAAAAGCTAGGCATTGCTCTTTTCTGTAATTACAGTCTGGATTCTTGCAATATTTTTTCTTACTTCTTTGATTCTGCTTGTGTTATCCAACTGGTTTGTTGCGTTCTGGAATCTTAAATTGAAGAGCTCCTTTTTAGCAGCTACTAATTCTTCGTTCAGCTCTGCAGCTGATTTTGTTCTTAAATCTTCTACAAATGCATTAATTTTCACTGTTATCACCGCCTTCTAAGTCTGCGCGAGAAACGACTTTACATTTACAAGGTAACTTGTGTGTTGCAAGACGAAGAGCTTCTCTTGCCACTTCTTCCGGAACGCCTGCGATCTCGAACATTACGCGTCCTGGTTTTACAACTGCTACCCAGTATTCTAAGGTACCTTTACCGGAACCCATACGTGTTTCAGCTGGTTTCGTAGTTACTGGTTTATCTGGGAATATTTTGATCCAAACTTTACCGCCACGCTTGATATAACGTGTCATAGCGATACGGGCAGCCTCGATCTGGTTTGATCTGATCCAGCAAGGCTCTGTTGCAACGATACCATATTCACCATATGAAAGTGTGTTTCCACGAAGTGCTTTTCCTTTCATGGAGCCACGGAACTGTTTACGACGTTTTACTCTTTTTGGCATTAACATTATTTATCGCTCCCTTCCTTTGCTGCCTTTTCCGGAAGAACTTCACCTTTGTATACCCATACCTTCACACCAACTTTTCCGTATGTGGTATCAGCTTCGGCGAATCCGTAGTCAATGTCTGCTCTCAGTGTCTGAAGAGGAATAGTTCCCTCGCTGTAGAATTCTGTACGAGCCATATCTGCTCCGCCAAGACGTCCGGATACGGAAGTCTTAACTCCAAGAGCTCCGGCCTTCATTGTTCTGGACATGCAGGATTTCATTGCACGTCTGAAGGAGATACGGTTCTCAAGCTGCTGTGCGATATTCTCTGCTACCAGCTGTGCATCTTTGTCCGGTCTCTTAACTTCTTTGATATCTACAACCAGTTTCTTATCTGTAAACTTAGCAAGTTCTGCTTTTACCTTTTCGATCTCGGAACCGCCCTTACCGATCACAACACCCGGCTTTGCAGTGTAAACGATAATCTTCACACGGTCAGATGCTCTTTCGATCTCGATTCTGGAAATTCCTGCGCTGTATAATCTCTTCTTCAGAAATGTTCTGATTTCATGGTCTTCTACAAGGTAGTCAGCGAAATCTTTTTCAGCATACCATTTAGAGTCCCAATCTTTGATAATGCCGACTCTCAAGCCATGAGGATTTACTTTCTGTCCCATAATGCCCTCCTTATCTTTCATCAAGCACAAGTGTAATATGGCTCATTCTCTTTTCGATCCTGTATGCCCTTCCCTGTGCTCTAGGTCTGATTCTCTTCATTGTTGGTCCTTTATTTGCATAAGCCTCTGCAATATAAAGGTTTTCAGCATTCATTCCGTTGTTGTTCTCAGCGTTTGCGATTGCTGACTCTAATAATTTCTTTATTAAGCTTGAAGCATATCTTGGATTGTATGTCAAAATACCAAGTGCTGTTGTTACATCCTTACCTCTGATGGCATCTAATACGAAACATGCTTTCTGAACAGAAACCCTTGCGTAAGACAACTTTGCTGAAGGTCTTGTGTCCTTGTTAGCATTTCTCTCTCTCTTGATTTGGGATCTATGTCCTTTTGCCATGGATGAACCCTCCTTTCAAATACGTCTCTATTTATCTGACTTTAGATTTCTTATCGTCTTTTCCGTGTCCTCTGTATGTTCTTGTTGCAACAAACTCTCCCAGTTTGTGTCCAACCATATCTTCCGTTACATATACCGGCACATGCTTTCTTCCGTCATGTACAGCGATTGTATGGCCAACCATGCTCGGGAAGATTGTAGAACGGCGAGACCATGTCTTAACAACGGCCTTGTCTCCGGATGCGTTCATTGCATCAATCTTCTTCAGCAGGCTTGCGTCTGCGAATGGTCCTTTTTTAAGTGAACGAGCCATTAGTTCTACCTCCTTGTGAAACTATTTATTTGATTCCTTTACCGTCACGTCTTCTTACGATCAGCTTGTTAGACTGTTTGTTCTTCTTGCGGGTCTTAAGTCCAAGAGCAGGTTTGCCCCAAGGTGTACACGGACCCGGACGTCCGATACCAGTCTTACCTTCACCACCACCGTGCGGATGGTCGTTCGGGTTCATAACAGAACCACGTACTGTCGGGCGGATACCCATGTGACGCTTACGTCCTGCTTTACCGATGTTGATCAGGTTGTGATCTCCGTTTCCTACCACACCGATAGATGCACGGCAGATGATCGGAACCATTCTCATTTCACCAGATGGAAGTCTTAAAGTTGCGTATTTTCCTTCTTTTGCCATCAGCTGTGCACTGTTTCCAGCGGAACGTACCAACTGTCCGCCTTTTCCAGGATACAGCTCAATGTTGTGAATCTGTGTACCAACCGGAATTTCTGAAAGCGGCAGGCAGTTTCCTACTCTTACCTCTGCTTCCGGTCCGTTCATGACTTTCATACCGTCTGTCAATCCCTGCGGTGCCAGGATGTATGCTTTTTCTCCATCCTCGTAGCAGATCAGAGCGATATTTGCAGATCTGTTCGGATCATACTCGATTCCTAATACTGTTGCTGCAACACCATCTTTTCTTCTCTTGAAGTCGATGATTCTATATTTTTTCTTAACTCCGCCTCCGCGGTGTCTTACTGTAATTTTTCCCTGGTTATTACGTCCTGCCTGGCTGCTTTTGGAAACAAGCAGAGACTTTTCTGGAGTTGTTTTTGTGATTTCAGAGAAATCAGATCCAGTCATCTGTCTTCTGGAAGGCGTATATGGGTTATAGGTTTTGATTCCCATGATTGCTTCTCCTTTCAATACTGTTTATTATCACGGTTTCTGTCCGTATGCTTTGTCCCTTCCCCGGCGGGGAATGGACGCCTGTACTGTTTTTGCTTTCAGCAAATTTTACAGTCCCTCAAACAATTCAATATCTGCGCTTTCTTCTGTCAGCTGAACAATCGCTTTCTTTGTCTTAGCGGTTGTACCGAACTGCATGGTTCCGCGCACTCTCTTTTTCTTTCCACCGTTGTTCATTGTGTTTACGCTTTCTACTTTTGTTCCGGCGAACATTTTCTCAACAGCTTCTTTAATCTGATTTTTTGTAGCATCTGTATGAACAAGGAATGTATATTTCTTCTCGCCCATCAGCTCCATGCTCTTTTCTGTAATTACCGGTTTAAGGATTACATCATAATATTTGATATCAGCCATTATGCGTACACCTCCTCGATTGCAGCAACAGCAGCCTTTGTTGTGATCACTGTGTTGTATTTCAGGATGTCGTACACATTAATTGTATTTGTCTTTGCAGTTTTTACATCAGCAATATTTCTTGCAGAGATCTCTGCATTTACATTTCCATCTTCCAATACGACTAATGCCTTGTTTACATCCAGGTTCTTCAATACGTTTGCAAAATTCTTTGTCTTAAAGTTTTCAAAAGCGATCTCATCGATCACAATGAATTTGTTCTCTGCAACTTTTGCAGACAGAGCAGATTTCAGAGCCGCTCTCTTTTCTTTTTTATTCATTTTGAATGAATAATCTCTCGGTACCGGTGCGAATACAACTCCGCCTCCTGTCCACTGTGGAGCTCTTGTGGATCCCTGTCTTGCATGACCGGTTCCTTTCTGTCTCCATGGTTTTCTTCCGCCGCCGGAAACTTCGGAACGCGTCTTTGCTTTCTGTGTTCCCTGACGTTTATTTGCAAGCTGGCTTACAACCGCCATGTGTACCAGGTGCTCGTTTACTTCCACACCAAATACAGCATCGTTCAGATCGATCGTACCAACTTCTTTACCTTCGATATTGTAAACAGATACGTTTGCCATCTAAGTGTTCCTCCTTCCTCGTAAAACCTAGTTAGCTTTTACTGTCTCTTTAATTGTGACCAGAGATTTCTTTGGTCCCGGTACAGAACCTTTTACTAAAAGAAGGTTCTTATCAGCATCTACGCGTACAACTTCCAGATTCTGGATCGTGATCTTCTTGTTTCCCATCTGTCCAGGCATTTTCTTTCCTTTAAATACCTTGCTCGGATCAGAAGCCGCACCATTGGAACCTGCATGACGATGGAATTTGGAACCGTGTGTCATAGGTCCTCTGTGCTGTCCATGTCTCTTGATAGCACCCTGGAATCCTTTACCTTTGGAGATTGCTGTAGCATCTACTTTATCACCAACCTCAAAGATATCAGCCTTGATTTCCTGTGCCAGTGTATATTCTTCAGCGTTCTCAAACTTGAACTCTCTTACAAATCTCTTGCCGGAAACACCAGCTTTTGCAAAATGTCCCTGCTCTGCTTTTGTCACACCATGGCGATGAACGATTTCTTTCTTACCGCTCTTGTCCTTGTTGATGATCTTATCTTTCTTATCCATGAATCCAACCTGCACTGCGCTGTATCCATCGTTTTCCACTGTCTTAACCTGTGTTACCACGCATGGTCCAGCCTGAAGCACAGTTACCGGTGTCAGAACGCCGTCTTCATTGAAGATCTGTGTCATTCCAACTTTTGTAGCCAAAATAGCTTTCTTCATTATAAATACCTCCTGTGATTTACAGCGGAACGCCTTTTTTGACGTTCATCCTAAATTTTAGGAATACTGCTTATTTGTTTTTCATTTTGATATCAATATAAACACCAGCCGGCATTTCCAGTCTTGACAGAGCATCTACTGTCTTCTGGGTCGGCGTAATGATATCAATCAGTCTTTTATGAGTTCTCTGCTCAAACTGTTCTCTGGAGTCTTTGTATTTGTGAACAGCTCTAAGGATTGTCACTACTTCCTTCTTTGTCGGAAGCGGTACAGGTCCGCTCACCTTCGCTCCATTTTTCTTTACAGTTTCGATGATTTTCTTTGCGGATGCATCAACAAGCTGATGATCATACGCTTTCAATGTGATTCTCATTACTTGACTTGCCATAAAAAAAGTCGCCTCCTTTTCGTACTTTTTCACTTCAGTACGACAAGCGGTGACTGTACACTCTCCCGTGTGTGTCGTGAGAAACTCACACGTTGTTACTGCATTTCAGCAGCTGTTATAGTAGTTTCGTACAGTGACTTGTCGCCAGTTTCCTAACTTGACATTCGCTCCACGGAAAACCTGTCACTTGCGGACAGCAACCTCACGCTTCACAGCTATCATGTCACAGCTTTTTCATTATATATGATATATTTCCGGTTTTCAAGTATTTTTTTTATTTTCCTTGTATTTTTTCTCGGTGTCCGTTACTATTTATTATCATAGAAAGCAAACACCTTTATATTTTACACTATATATAATATGAAGCAACAGAAATGAGGAATTTTATGAATATCAAAAGATGGAAGGTTATGCTGGCCGTAGATGATTACGGCAGTTTTACAAGGGCAGGCGAGGTGCTTGGCTATACACAGTCCGGCATAACCCAGATGATGAAAGCATTGGAAAAGGAAGTGGGATTGTCTCTTTTTATCAAGGATAAAAGCGGGACCGCCCTCACCCGGGAAGCACAGTCACTCATTCCAGCCGTACGCGCTCTTTTAAATGCCGACGAAGTCGTACGCCAGGAAATCGCATCTCTGAAAGGTGCCCAGACCGGCACCATTACGATCGGGACTTATCTGAGCTGCTCTATCCACTGGATCCCACGGATCATACAGGCTTTCCAGCGCAGCCATCCCGATATATTGTTCAAAATTACAGAAGGCCTGGAAGGAGAGCTGGCCGACTGGATCCAGGAACGCCGCGTTGACATCGGCTTTCTCAGTTATCAGCCCGGTCACCATTACCATTTTCTCCCTGCTCTGGACGACGAGCTGCTGGCTGTTCTGCCCTCCGGTCATCCCCTGTCCGCTTACGATCCGCTTCCTATAGAAAAGCTGAACGGAGCTCCCTTTGTCATCACAGAGTATGCCCCCGGAAGTGATGTGCACCGCGTCCTGAAAGAACACAACATCAGACCTGACATTCGTTTTGTCTCTATCAACGAATTCTCTGTTCTTTCTATGGTAGAGCAAAATCTCGGTATCACGATCCTTCCAGGACTCTTGCTGCGCGGTCAAAACGGGAACTTTGTAACCCGGCATATCACCCCGGCCGTTTCCCGGCAGCTGGGACTGGCTTACTCTTCTCCCGATGACCTTTCGCCGGCCTGCAGGGCATTTTTAGAATACGCAAAAGATTTTCTGCTGGATGACTGATTTACGCAATCCAGCATATAAAAACTATTTTTCATTATATTTTTTAATGTTTCCATTAGTTTTTTTAATGCTTTTTATTGACTTATACTCCCGGTATCGATATACTAAAGAAGAGGATTAAACTAACGAAGGCGCTCTCACTGTTTGTGACGAGCGCTTTCCTGCTTTTAAATCTTCTCATATCAAGGGGCGGACAATATCGATACACTCATTAGAAAAACACCCCGTAAGAAAGGATGCGTATTTATGAGCAATCAAACAAACTCTGAAACTCGTCAATGGGGCTCCCGCTTCGGTTATCTCATGGTAGCCGCCGGCGCAGCTATCGGCCTGGGAAATATTTGGAGATTTCCGTACCTTGCCTATCAGGGAGGCGGCGGTGTTTTCTTAGTAGTCTACATCATCGTTGTAGCACTGATGGGGCACCCCATGGTAGAGATGGAGACTGCCATAGGGCGCCATACCGGCAAAGATGCCGTTACCGCTTTCCAGCGCATCAACAAAAAGTGGGGAATCGCCGGCTGGATCGCCAATGTCTGTACCCTTATGATAAATATGTATTATGTCGTTGTCGGCGGCTGGGTGGCAAAATACGCTTTCCAATACATAGTCAGCGGAGATTTCGGTTCCGACAAACAGGTTTATTTTGACACTTTCACTTCCTCTACTATCGAACCTTTGATCTGGGCTGCGCTTATCCTTTTATTTGTGTCCATTATGCTGTATTTCGGGATCACAAATACAGTGGAAAAAATCGCCAAAGTTATGATGCCTGTACTTTTCGCCTTACTGATCATCTGCAGCATATGGGCACTGGCTGTAAATGAAAATGCTATCGAAGGAGTAAAATATTATCTTCTTCCTGATTTCAGCAAATTCAGCTTTACTACCTTCGCCCAGGCGGCTACACAGGTTCTCTTCTCAGTCGGCATCGGCTGGGGACTGTATGTAACCCTTGGCGCCAACATTCCAAAAGAGAACAACCTGAAAAGCGACGCGATCATGGTTTCCACTTTTGATACCGCCGCAGCAATCCTGGCAGGATTTGTCGTTGTCCCCTCTGCCTTTTCCGGCGGCGTGGATATCGAATCCGCAGGTCCTAGCCTTGTATTTAACGTAATGACTGATATTTTTGAAAAGCTGCCCGGCGGCAGGATCATCGGCGTATGTTTCTTCCTGGCCATTCTTTTTGCGGTAATTTCCTCTCTGTTCAGCTTCTTCGAAATTTCGATCCGCACCTTTGAGGACAACCGGAAAATGGGGCGCCGCAACGCAACAATCCTGACAACTGTTATCATCGCGATCGGGAACGTCTTTGTTTCCCTGGGATTTGGTCTTTTAAGCAATGTAAAACTTCCATGGTTGGACGCTAACGGCCTGGGAATGCTGGGAATCTATGACTGGCTGGACACCTTCACCGCATATCTCCTGATGCCGATTGGCTGTATTCTGGTATGTGTATTTATCGCTAAAGTCTGGGGATTTAAAAACTACGAAAAAGAAGTAACCAATGACGGAAAATTCGGCCGCGTCACTCTTTACAATAAGATATTGACCGTTGCAGTCGTACCTATCTTCATGATCGTCATTCTCCTTACTGTTTTCGGATTTATCAAATAAACATGGAACCACAGAGAAATCATTGTTCATTTTCTACAATGATTTCTCTCTTTCTATGCTTAAAGTATTGACTTTTTTTTGTCAAAATGGTAAATTAGGTTTACATGGAGATGTCAAATCGGGGTGGCATCTCTGTAAAAGTTATAGTATTTATTTATCTAGAGATTGGAGGAAAATTTTATGTTACTGTTTCTTCAGATTTTATTCGGCGTTCTGGCAGCCGGAACAGGTATCGGACTTATCGTCGATATCGGAAAGAATCGTATGGATGAACTCAAAAACGCTACCGGCAAACAGTGGGCATCCGGTTTCGCTGTAGGTATTGTCGCTAACTTCCTTGACACTCTTGGATGTGGTTCCTATGCACCATCCACATTCATGTATAAATTATTTAACCAGATTGATGATATCAACATCCCTGGAACTCTGAATGTTGGTGATACCTTCCCGGTTATCTTCGAGGCATTCATTTTCACAGCTTCTGTAGATGTTGATCCTGTGTTCCTTTTGATCATGTATGTGTGTGCTGCAGCAGGTTCTTTCGGATTTGCCACCATCGTTACAAAATGGCCTCGTAACAAGATCCGCTGGGCTCTTGGAACTATCATGATTCCGCTTGCAATCATCATGCTTTGCAGAAATACAGGATGGGGACCGTTCGGTATGATCGGAACAGCTACAACACTGACTGGCTGGCAGTTGATCGTAGCTGCAGGTCTTAACATCCTGTGGGGCGCTCTGATGGATATCGGTTTCGGTCTGTATGCACCTTGTATGGCTACCTGCCTTCTGCTCGGTGTTGATGCAACTGCAGCTTTCCCAGTATTCATGGGATCCTGTGCATGTCTGATGCCGGCTTGCTCTATCGAGTTTATCAAGACCAAACGTTACGATGTTCCTCACACAGTTGGTAACGCAATCGGCGGATGTATCGGTGTATTCATTGCATGGAAACTTGTTACATCTCTTCCGATGTTCTGGCTGATCAACCTGGTTTGTGTTGTTCTTCTGTGGACTTCCTATACACTGATCAGTGCAGCTGTAAAGGACAAAAAAGCGGGAGTTGCTTAAATAAGACAGATAGAACAAGAAGAAATTCTACATATGATCTTTATAAATGGCCATCCCCAGGGACGGCCATTTATATACTAAAAATCTGTGCTCTTTCTTTGTAAAAAGATACCGCTTTTGCAAAGAAAGACTATGAAAATGTATTATAAAAATAGGACTTACAAAATACGGAGAATAAATTATGTTTATCAATGAGTATACAATGGACAGAAAACGTTATGATAAGTGGGCCACTCCAAAATTCTGGAGGCTGCGCACTTTCTATCTGTATCTCGTCCTCTTTGCTGCCGGAGTATTCGGGTGGATCTATTTCGATAAAGTAAACGTTTCCGCAAGATGGCAGACAATCGGCGCTTTCCTGATTTTTGTTGCCGTTTACCGGGGCGTTTTTTTCCATTGGATGCACGCCGACAAAACATTCCGTCTCACCAGGCAGAAATATTTTAATGAGAAAGACTGGTTATGCAAAGTCATTGTCAGAGACAAGGATATTTCTCTTCATATCAACGGGAAACTGAACAACCGGGTAGAATGGTCCGACATCAAAAAACTGGAAGAGGCCAAAACCTATTTCAAGCTGACATCACCCGACGGTGTGGAGGGTGTTATGCTGGACAAGGAATGTTTCACTGAAGGCAATGCCGACAGTTTTAAAGAATGGATGTTAAATGTACATCCCGAAATCGAGCAGGTTCCCATTGCTCCAGCCTTTAATAAGTAACGGTTTTTCTCCGTTTTAAAATCAAAAATCCACTGCATTACAAGAAGTTTGTCCTGCAGTGGATTTATTTTTATATACTTTTTTTGCAAAATTATGCAAAATCACACTTTTTAATCTTGACACACAAAAAAACTGGTGCTATATTATAACCATCTTAAACAACAACGAGAGCAAAGGCGGTCTCCCAAAGGGATGAGACTGCTATATTTTTAAAGTAGAGCTGTTTAAGATGATAGCAATGGTTGCTATTGCAGTTAATCCAGGGCCGAACGTTTTCCCCAAGAGCGTTCCTGCCCGGGTAACTACAATTTATATATACTTTTCTCCAACAGGAGATCTTCCCCAGCTTTGTATATATACAAAACTGCAATGCAACGAGGAAAAACCTCTCAATGACATACCAAAAAGAAAGGGCACGACATAAGTTTATGTCGTGCCTTTTCTTTTATGAAGATTTATTCTTCAAGCTGCACGATAATAAAAATCACAGCTATCTCTTTTCTTCCATTTTTCGCATTTTCAGCTTAAGGAGCGCTGTTGCCTTCCTACAGTCAAGTTCTACTACATTATTTTCTCCAACTACATTTGTCTCAGTTCCATCTGCGCTCTTGTTAATATCCACAATTCCATCCAGATAGTCATTTGTTACAACAAACTGTGCTACCGTTCCGCTGAAATTCAGTCCTGTCACTGCAATCCCGCGGGTCCCCAGCTGCTCACATGTATTTGTAAAATCAACATCGCTGTTTCCCCAGCCATCAGAGGAAATGATAACGCCATCGGCACGCATCGCTTCTGCCCAGACAGCAGTTCTTGTTCCCACCAGCATCTTGTCCTCATTGTCGTCCGGTGTCCCTACAATAATGATTCCCATCAGGTCAAGATCAGTGTCACTGGATACAACGTCCAGCAGTGGATCCCTGAAATGATGAAGAGATGTTTCTTTTGTTGACGGTCCAATACCCATACCATTCACCTCCTACTGCATGGAACGGATAATTCCGTCCCGGTACTCATTTGGCGTAACAAGTATCGGCATATTGCCCATATCAATGATAGAACGTCCGCCTTCTACTCCGGAAGGTTCTTTTGCAAACAAATGAGTATCATACATTGCTCCCTGACCGGCTACCTGTTTTACAATAAGTACTCTCTTTTTCCCAGGTCTTACTACATCATGATATTCGTGACGCTCTGTACACTTGTCGCCCTTGAATTTTTTCAGCTTATCACGATAAGACTGGATAAATTTATCACATGCTCTGTGTGCTGCCGTCGGGCCCGGACGTTCCTGTCCCATACCCTCTTTCAATGTAACATCGAAAGAAATAATGTAATCATTATCTCCCGGCGTACCTGCACGATTCAGATAAAGCTGCTCCTTCAGATTTCCTTCTGAAGAACCGAACTCATGAGTCTGCTTTCCGACAGTATCAACCCCTGTCAGCATCACATAGACTCCCGTAATTGTATGTGTAATACCTTCTCCGATCTTCCCTAAAACTTTTGTAGAAATCGGAATGATATCCATGATCGTATTCGTCCATCTGTCGTGGTCGCCCGGTTTGATGATCTGGATATCGATCTTCTCAATATGTTCCTCTTCAGCTACAAGCTGATCGATCATCTCTTTACTGACAGTCATATGTCCATCTACATTAATGTCATTATGCTCGCCCCATTCCACATCTGTCATATGGAATGCCTTGATCACCAGGCGTCTTAAGTCTGTCTCATTTCCTACCATCGTTTCACCTCCAATAGCAGCGCCGATTATAGGCCTGACGCTATTTTTAAAAAGGGCAGATGTATAAATACATCTGCCCACATATTGAATATTATATTGTGCCTGTCATTAATATCAGACCGATATTAGATCTTAGCAACATATTCGTATGGCAGCGGTACGATTGTTCCAGGTGTGGAAATCTTTACTAACTGCTCAAGTGTAGCTTTCACAATCTGTGTCTGCTGTTCTACGTTGTGAGGACCACCCGCATTAGCACCCATAGGTACCAACGGAGCTACCGCACGAGGTGTACCGGTCTGACGAACAACCGGAGGAAGAGCTGCAATAATAATTGTTGGGATTCCAGCTTCTTCAATCGCTCTCTGCACCAATACTGCAGAGCGGTGGCAGGTACCTCATCCAGCTGTGAGGATAACTGCATCTACGTCCTCTTCTTTGAACATCTGTGCGATGGCCGGACCAGTTTCACCTTTGAATTTTTCCTGGTTTCCGCCGCCGCCCATGAATCCTGCATGAACCGGAGCACAAGCTCTGATAAATCCTTCTGCAGCTAATTCGTGGATTCTGTCGATCGGGAACATACAGTTGATGTCTTTGTTAACATCACTGTTGTCGTATCCACCGTGTGAAACCATCAGCTCACTGGATGGTGTTGTGTTCTCTATTTTTCTCCATGTAAAGTCACCAGCAAGATTGAATCTTTCCTGATCTTTCTTATGAACACCAGCAGCTGTTGCAAGAGCGATAGACATATCTTTCAGCTCTTTTGTTACAGGAGTCCATACAGCCGGAGGAGTAATAGGAACGAAAATTTCAGATTGTAAACCTTTAACAACCGTTAAACTCATTTTGAAACCTCCTTATTATCCATTTGCCCGCGCATTTCTTCTTGTTTGCGCCGTTCTTTTTCTATATTGCTGACATATTTCTCATTTATTTCCGGGCCCAGCTGCTCCGGGAAGCTCATGTTCCATCCGACTTCCTGTCCTACTTTGGGTTCAGTGTCGCAGATAAACATCCGCTTCGGGGCTTTTAAGAAACCAAGCCTTCCTTTCAGGTCTACGCTGATGCTGCAATCATCAACATCAACAACGACACCCTCCATGTAAATGATCTTGTCACCATAATGCAAACGTTCGTTATTCATTGAACCGCCTCAGATTAGTCGTATTTTTCCTTACGTTTCTGGCTCATCGGCAGAGACTGCTCGTTTTCAACGAGATCTACTTTCTTGCCGTATGCAGCTTCGATCAGCTCTACGTTTGTAGATTTAACGTTCGGATTCCACTTCTTCTCTGCAGCTTTCACTTCTTCGCCAGCCATAGCTGTCTTCAGCATTGCAAGTGCACGGATTGCATCCTCTTCACAAAGAGTATTGCATCCAAGAACCTCGTTCTCAATACCGGACTCTGATTTGTTGTTGTCAACCATGTAGTTCATGTACTTGTTACCAACAACGAGAGCACCCTGTACTGCACAGTAGGACATACCTACTACCGGGATTCCTCTCATACCGATCTGCTCGATATGGCTTGCAAAGTCGATGTGGTTGTTTCCGAAACCTTCTGTTGTAACGAAAGCTCCGTCAGCATCCATCATCTCTACTGTGTGTCCAACACGTTTGGATACATAGAATTTTTCAGCATTGATCTGTGGGCTTCCTACGAATACAACGCCGCAAAGGTCAACTTCCGGATCATGAAGAGCCTCAAGAACCAATGGCTCTCTCCAGTAATGTCTGGACATCTCTTTAGATGCAGGTCCGATACATGTCAGTGCGTGGATACATCCATCAAGAACTTCCAATGGGGATACACAAACAGGTACGTTTCCTAAGTCAACGTTAGCTCTTGCTCCAAGAACACCAACCGGCTCTACCGGAAGGATGAAGTTGTCATGCATAGCTCCCTGTCCCATGATCTCTTTAACGATAACAACTTTCTTCTTTCCAGGACGGCGAACCTGTTTCAGTTCCTGTGTATCTGTAACAAGGCTGTCATCCAGTTCTTTCATGACTTCACGGATTTCCTGTGTGATGATATCAAAAGCTGTATGTGCAGCCATAGGTCCACGGCGCTCCATGTTTGTCTTTTCCTGAATTACGATGTTACCTTTGATAAAGATCTCGCCTTTATCCGGGCAGCTTGGACGATTCCACATAATGTTCTCATCCAGGTATCCTTCAGATGATCCGAATTCACCGATCTGAACTCCGCCTTCATCTGTACCTGTCAGCATCATAACAACGCCGTCCAGAACTCTTGTCACACCTGTTCCAAGGTCAGCATCGCCTTCTTTTGTAGCGATCGGCTGAACATCCATAATTGTCTCAGAATATGTGTGGTATTTGTCAGGAGTAATGATCTCCAGATGGAAATCTTTTACAAGTTCCTGATCTGCGATAACATCTGCTTCGATTCCTTCACGGATGTAAAGAGTTGTTCCTTCGATCTTTGTCTCTGGTCCTCTCTTAACCTCTGTGATTGTGTAATGTTTTCTTGTCAGGCTTCTAACAACCTTCTCTTCTTCAGCTGCTGCCGGTGCTGCGCCTGCAACTGCTGCTTCTGCGCCTGCCGGTACCGGTACAGCTGCTGCTCCGCCTGCTCCAAGAGCTCCTACCGGGATCTCAAGATCAATGTCTTTTCCTTCTCCGATATGGATTTTTAATGTTCCTCCTGCTACCGGTGCTGCTGCAACTGGTGCTGCAGGTGCAGGTGCTGCTGCTTCCTCTTCTGGTTCTTCCTCTGCTGCCGGTGCTGTCGGAGCTTTTGCTCCCTCTACCTTATCAGCAGTAAGTGGGCAAAGAGAATCGCATGTTTCTTTCAATTTTGCACCTAAAACTTCTTCGATGGTCAGGCAACCATCCAGGTTCAATAATCCTGAATCTACAAGATCGTCAAAGATTGCCGGATCTTCCAGATTAGCTGGTTCGATTGTAATGCCGCCTTCGGCTCTGCAACACAATACCGCAGGATCATGAGCATGTTCTTTAGCTGTTTCAGCTGTGATTGACATATTGTTTTCCCTCCTTGTTTTTGTTACTTCTGAATCTCTCTTTTAAATTCAGAGAATAATCCAGATTGTTCCATCCGCGCATTGCACGGACAAAGGTGTATATATACAACCGCCGGCAGAGAAAATACCTCTCAATCTTTTCATAAGCCTGTGAAAGAATCGGGGGTCTTCCACAGACCCTGCCCGCGGCAGTAATACCTGTACTTCTTAAAAATCTTTAAAAATCAATCTCCTGGCTTACCTCTTTGGAAATCTTCAGGGTTCTGTAAAGAGGATGTCCGATTGTTCTCATTACATGGTCAGTCTGATGGAATACTTTCAGACCCATCTTCGGTGCTGACGCCATAACGGTGTTGGAACAGTCAGAGCAGTTACCAATAATAATATATTCACAATTATCCTTTTTAAACTGCAGGTTGTTCTTTACCTGTCCAGGACAGTTGCCAGGTCTTAAGCACTTCAGCGGTGCACCCGGTTTGTTTTCAATTGCCTGTTTACATTTGCATACAGATACAACGTTTCCGTTCATCTTGGCAGCGATCTCACGCATACGCTCTTCGCTTCCGCCGCATGCACAGACAAGGATTCCCACATTTGCACCGTGAAGATCCGGAAATTCTCCTGTTACCAGGATTCCTCCTGTTGTCTTTGTAGTAGGTGCATCCAAATCTGTAGATTTACCTGTGAATGCTCCTCCCATAATGATCTCTCCATATACACCGTCAATACCGCCGGCTTTTTCGATCATCTCTCCTACGCTGACACCGATCGGCACATCCATGAATACATGAGCTCCATTTCCGCCGTTCAGTTTTCCACGTACTGTCATATTCTTGCTGATGCAAGGTTTTCTTTCATCAATAGCCTCTGCAACCTTTGCTGCTGTTTCAAGATTTACAACAACAGATCTTGCAGCGGAAGGAAGCTGTGTTGTTGTTAAGTTTACGCCAAGGCACTCTCTTACAACTGCACGTTCCTCTCCCATCGGGTAGATGTCTGCAAGCATATGAATGGAAATATCCGGTTCGCTCTTTAAAGCTGCATCCAAAATCTTGATCGCGTTGTGGTGTTTCTTCTTAATTGCAAAGATTGCTTTATCTGCATGTGTAATCTCCATACAGTATTTTACGCCGCGGATCACTTTGTCCGTCTGCTCTTCCAGCTGCTGGATATTATGTTCCAGTCCCGGCTCACACTCTGCAGCATTTACCAGAATATAGCTGTGCTCCAGTTTAAAATCTGCCGGAAGCTCCGGATTGATCTCCGGGTCCAGTTCAGCCATCGGTGTTTCTGCCAGGTTAATGTTCAGTTTTACGCCTGTCGGGAATCCAGCTCCGCCCATTCCCACAATTCCGGCCTCTTTTACCATTTCCAGTTTTGTTCCTTCCTTGATAGGAACAAATTCATCTTTCTGCTCATCATCTGGTTTGATGATGATGCTGTCAGCTGTCACTTCTTCTACCACACCGTAAACACTGGAAAAAATGTTTGCCCCAAGTCCAGTCGGAGTAGCGATGAGAGTACCTTTTTCCACCTTGTCCCCAGCTTTTACGATTGCTTCACAAGGTGCTCCTACATGCTGACGCAATAAAATCTGTACGTTTCCCATGACATTCTTCTCCTTTTTTCTTTTTTAAGCAAAAACAGATTGGATTCCACCAATTCTATTTACTTACCTTTTCATTTCAAAAAGCAGAAACTGATAGTTTTTATCTATAAATTCTCAAATCAAAATTCTGCGATATTTTTAACAGAATATTGTTATTTTTCTGGCGGAGGCATGTGGGAATCGAACCCACCCAGGACGCTCCTAACGCCCAACACTGGTTTTGAAGACCAGGGGGCACACCAGTCACCCAACTACCCCCATATTCACTTTCGCGCCACTTAACAATAGCACAGGTTTCTCTATAATTCAAGCCTTTTTTGAACACTTTTATATTATCAAAAAAACATTGACTTTTCAAGGCTTTTACTCCATAATAGTTAATATAAACCGAACGGCATACTAGACGAGGGACTAGAATACGGTCTAATCGTTAATTTTATGTCATTTTTATGTCTTTTTCTGTATAAGACACAACGGGAACATGGGGATTTCCGGCGTGTTTTTATAAAAACTTATAGATTCTCTCTATAAGAAGAAAAACATTTATATATTTAAGGAGGTATTAGATATGGAGTTAAAAGCTAACGTTAACTTCGATCGCTTCGAGGGCCAGCTTCAGGTTGTTGATGCCCACACAGAGGGAGAGTTCTGCCGTATCGTATATGGTGGTTTCCCGGAGCCGGAAGGCAACACAATGATTGAAAAGAAAAAATGGATGGAGAAAAATTATGACGATGTTCGTACTGCTCTTATGTTTGAGCCAAGAGGACATCATGATATGTTCGGAGCTTTCCTGTGCGAACCTGTAAATCCGGAAGCTTCCTTCGGCGTTATGTTCATGGATACAGGCGGATACCTGAACATGTGCGGACATTGTACAATCGGTGCTGTAACAGTAGCTATCGAGGCTGGATTCGTTGAATCTCACGAAGGCGAAAACGAAGTTGTTCTGGAAGCTCCTGCAGGACTGATCCGTACAACTGCAGTTGTAAAAGACGGAAAAGTTGAAAGTGTTACACTTACAAACGTACCGGCTTTCGTTTACAAAGAAAACCAGAAAGTTACCATCGACGGAAAAGAGATCGAATTTACAATTTCCTTCGGCGGAAGCTTCTTCGCACTGGTTGACACAACAAAACTTGATATTGGGGAAATCAATGCAAAATCCGTTCCGGCATACACAGCTCTCGGAATGAAAATGCTGGATGAAATCAACAAAACAATCCCTGTTAAGCACCCAGAGCTTGACATCGACACAGTAGACCTTGTTGAATTTTATGGTCCGACACCAAATCCGGACAAAGCAAACTTAAGAAACGTTGTTATCTTCGGTGATGCTATGGCTGACCGTTCACCATGCGGAACAGGTACAAGTGCTAAACTTGCTACTCTTCATCACTGGGGAGAGATCAAAGTCGGAGAAGAGTTCGTTTACGAAAGCTTTATGGGAAGCCTCTTCAAAGGACGCATCAAAGAAACAACAAAAGTTGGCGATTTCGATGCTGTTATCCCAATGATCACAGGAAGCGCATACCTGACAGGTGTTGCTACATACCTGATCGACCCAACAGATCCGTTGAAATACGGCTTCCAGGTTGGATAATTACTTCCAGCTTTATTGGAAAGTTAAAAAAGAGCGGTTCATCACCGCTCTTTTTTATTCATCTAAAATGTAACCAACAGTACACTCGCAGAGCAGATTTATGTATTCTGCCGTCATGTTGAAGGGAATGAAAAAAGTGGCCAAAAAAAGACAGTCAACAAAAAGCCGTATTGTAAAAGCAGCGTGGAACCTTTTTTACAAAAACGGCTATGACAATACTACTGTAGAGGAAATCATCAATGCGTCAAAAACTTCAAAAGGGACTTTCTACCACTATTTCAAAGGAAAAGAAGCCCTTTTGAATACTCTGTCCAATCTTTTTGACCAGAAATACGAAGAGCTTTCCAACGTGATAGATCCTGATTTGTCCGCATATGATAAACTTCTCTTTCTAAACCACGAACTGTTTTACATGATCGAAACAAGTGTAGATATTCATCTCCTGGCCTATTTGTATTCTTCGCAGCTGATCACAAAGGACAAGAAATCTCTGTCCGACAAAAAACGGTTTTATTTCCGATGGGTAACCGAAATCATTCAGGAAGGTCTGGACAATAAGGAGTTTGCCCCCAATTCTACTGCCGAAGAGCTGATGAATATCTATGCCATGTATGAGCGGGCTTTGCTGTATGACTGGTCTCTTTTCAAAGGGAAATTTTCCCTGACCAAATACAGCGACCGTCTTTTGCCTCATGTACTCGACAATTTCAAAACCGGAATATAACGTCAATGCGCACGGACGATCACGGTCAGTAAACAAAAGAGCTGACAGGAGGGCACTGCAAAACTGCAGCCTTCCTGTCAGCTCTTTTGTTTACACCATACATTCATGCAGTTCTTCTTCTTCTATCCCTGCCGCCTTCATGACAGAACGAATCTCTTCTCTGTCTTCAAGTGCCGCACACCATGACAGACCGCACCCGGCCGATATGGCTCTTGGAACCGGAATCAGGCGTCCGGGAGCGCCGGAATCTTTACATGCTTTTTCCATTGCCATAGCATCTGCTGTTGTATGAAATGTTACAATTAGCTTTAATTCTTTTTTTCTCATCTTATTCAATCACTACTTCAAAGCATCCGTCCTTCTCTGTGGATACCGCTTTTTTCCCGTGATCCTTTGCAAACTTTTCCACATTCATTTTCTGGTGTGGTTCTGACACCAGGACTTTCACAGGGCCTGACGCATTTTTCAGCGCTTCTGCTGTCAGCATCAAAGGTTCCGGACAGGAAAGACCTCTTGCATCTACTTCCTTCATTTTTTTACCTTCCTTTTCAGAATATCATATTTTTTATACTTTTCCAACTATTTTCCAGCTTCACGTTTATTTGTAAAAGCAATCACAAAACATATTGCAATACAGATAATACACGCTACTTTTCCTGCCGGTGTTACGGCACCTGCAACGATCTCGTTCGTTTCTGCATTGAGAGCGGTTCCGCTGGAAGCAAGTCCAAGATTATGACAAAGAGCCGCTCCGAAGAAAAGACCCAGTACAGTTACGGCCGCATCTGATGATCCCTGGCCTGCAAGAATCAGCTGGCGAAGCGGGCAACCTCCTGCAAGAACTGCTGCAAATCCTACCGCATACATTCCCAGAATATTCCAGATATGCTCTGAATGAGCCACGATTCCCGGTGTGTCAAATGCAGGTACGAAATTTCCTGTAGCCACATTATAGATAAGCATAACAACAAATAAACCGATGATCACTGTCAGCAGATCAAAATTCTTCATCAGAACTACGTCTCTTATACTTCCTGCAAAACACATTCTTGATTTCTGTGCAAACGCGCCGAAGATCAGACCTCCGATCAGAGAAATAATGATAGGCGCATGCATGCTTCCCGGTCCGCTTGTGCTGGACTTCAGAAGGGTTGTGCACACTGCAAGAAGCAGGATACCAACCATGATAGCCGGCATTACAACACCGCTTGATTTCTGTGTCTCATGAGCGCGCCCAAGGCTGAATCCTTTCTTCAGGGCAAACGCTCCGGTAGAAACGCCCAGTATAAAACCGATCAGAGCCACCCAGGCATTTAAATCGCCTGCAGACATACGGATAACCATACGAAGCGGACACCCTAAAAAGATCAGGGAACCGATCATAATAACAATCCCCAACACAAAACGGATCATTGGAGAAGATCCTGCTGTAGAGCGATACTCCTTTGTTGCCACGGAAATGATAAACGCTCCTAATACGATTCCTATAATTTCAGGCCGTGCATACTGCACCACCTCTGCCTGGTGCATTCCCAATGCGCCAGCGGTATCCCGGACAAAGCAGGCAATACAGATTGCCATATTAGCCGGATTTCCAAAGTATGCCAGACATGCTGCTACAAGTCCGCACACCACGCCGGCAAGCGCCAGCTTTTTCTTTGAATCTGACAAATTCATTGTGTGTTCCTCCTTTACTCTCTTCCTTCGCAAATGATCAAAAGATCATTCTTCTGCCAGTTCGCGGATAGCCTTTATAGCCGTATCCACTTCTTCATCAGTCGTAAAATGTGAGAAACTGAATCTCACTGCCCCCTGTTCTACTGTTCCCAATGCTTCATGCATAAGAGGCGCACAGTGCGCTCCGGGTCTTGTAGATATTCTATACTCTGTAAGAAGCTCATCACTGACTTCTGAAGAATCGTAATCTCCGATATTCAAAGATACAATCGCGCAGCGGTTCATATCATCAAAATCCCCGTACACCTTAACTCCGGGAACCTGAATAACCCCCTCATAGAACCGCTTCATACACTCCTGCTCACGTTTTCTGATCTGATCGATCCCTGTTCTTTGGATATATTCTACAGCTGCATGAAGGCCTGCGATGCCATGGCCGTTCATGGTTCCCGCCTCCAGCGCTGTGGGCATTTCCGCCGGGTGGCTTTTACTGTAAGTCTGCACACCGCTTCCCCCGCTTTTGAGCGGTCTTATCTGTATGCCCTCTCTCACATACATTCCTCCTGTACCCTGGGGACCAAGAAGCCCCTTATGTCCAGTAAAACAAAGAACATCAATCTGCATTTTTTCCACATCAATAGGAAAGACGCCGGCAGTCTGCGACGCATCTACCACCAGCAGAAGTCCATTCTTACGGGTAATCTTTCCAATCCTTTCAATGTCCACCAGATTTCCTGTCAGATTGGATCCATGAGTGCAGACAACTGCCTTTGTATTCGGGCGTATTGCCTTTTCTATGTCGTTGTAATCGATCACACCTTTTTTGTCCGCCGGAATAATCGTCAGCTCCACCCCTCTTTTCTCCATTTCATACAGAGGCCGCAGAACCGAATTGTGTTCCAGCATTGTTGTGATCACATGATCTCCCGGCTCAAAAAGTCCTTTGATCGCTATATTAAGGCTTTCCGTAGAATTACTTGTAAAAACCAGTCTTCTTGGATCTGTCCCGCCAAAGAAACGACAGAGCAGTTCCCTTGTATCATAAATAGTTCTGGAGGCCTCCAAAGATGCGCTGTGTGCTCCCCTTCCCGCATTTCCCATAGAATGCATGGCCTGTACAACCGCTTCAATCACTTCTTCCGGCTTTTGCATCGTTGTAGCCGCATTATCTAAATAAATCACTTGATTGCCACCAACTTTCTTTCCCCTTTTCATAATACCGTATTTATTATATCGTCTGCATTTTCTTCCGTCTAATCAAAAAAAGCAATATACACACTATCCTTATAGAATTTTTCTATAACTACTCTATTCTGGATTTGTGTGTATACTGCCTTTCTCTGCCGGCAGGAAAATGCAATCTCTTTGTTCCCTGCCTTCTGCTATTTTTTAATGTGATAAATAGACTTTACCACCTTAATAAATCTTTCTGCAGATCTGGAAAGAGTCCGGTTTTTATTATACACCAGGTTGATATCTCTTCCCTCATCCGCCTGTGGAATCGGAAATGCAAGCATCTGCCCTTCTTCCACTTCATCTTTAGCTGCCAGGCTGGAAAGAATGGAAATGCCCATTCCCTGCATAACGGATTTCTTGATCGTTTCCTGATTCGCAATACTCGCAATGATATTCAGTCTTTCCGTTCGGATTCCCAGATGCCGAAGCTGCTTTTCTGCTTCTTTTCTTGTCCCGGATCCCTCCTCACGCATGATCATTTTTTCATCCTGGATCCAGAAAATCTCTTCTTCTCTTTTCTGCAATTCTCTGTATTTCGGTAAATCCGGCGTAATGATCACCAGGTGGTCCTTATAAAACGGGATGTACTGGCAGTGTTTCTTTTCCAACACAGTTCCGGTAAAACCAATATCCGCCTTTCCTGCTGCAACCTGTTCCGCCACTTGAGCGCTGTCCATTTCGGAGAGCTTAAGCTGCTCTCCCGGATACTTCTCATTAAACTTCGCAAGAATCTCCGGAAGGAGATACTGAGATGGGATGGTAGAAGCTGCGATAACAATACATTTCTTATCATTTTCGCGCTCCCGCCCAAATTCTTCCCGGATCTCATCTGTAAGATCCAGTATCTGTCTTGCATACCGATACAGTTTCTGCCCTTCTTCCGAGAGAGCTACTTCTTTTGTATTCCGCACAAAAACACGGACATCCAGCTCTTTTTCCAATGAAGAAATATGAGCGCTGACAGTAGGCTGGGTCAGAAACAGCTTTTTGGCTGCTTTGGAAAAGCTCTCCGATTCCGCTACTTCCACAAATGCCTCTAATTGTTTTAAATTCATCAGTATGCCACCCTCTCACTTTCTCCGCCTGTCTTTTTCGTAACTTTAATACTGTCCATATACTCCAGGATCGGTTTTGCGCTTTTACGGCTGGTCTGGAACATGTCACGCACCTGTGCAATGGTGATAACAGGGTCTTCTTTCAGTTTTTCCTGGATTTTTTCTTTCGCTTCTTCCATATAAGAAGAAAGGGTGTACATCTCATCCGTTACTTTTACGATCTTGCCCTCTTCCAGCAGAATATTACGGATATCATCTTCCACATCAGGATCCACGCTGCCCACAGGGATCTCGCTGTAACGCACAAAGTCAAATCCAGCCTTCTCCATGGCGCCCATAAGGGCTGCGGATACCCTATCATAAAGAGTGTCTTTTCTTACCTGATAACCGGGCGTACATAAAAATTCATCTACCCTCTCAAGAATCCCTTCTTCCGTCAGGCTTCCGATATAGAGATCGAACACATTAGGCTTGATCTTGCGGAAATAATTTGTATGTATCTCCGCCTTTTTCATGCCATAGCGGTAAGGATACGACGCCTCATACTTTTTCAGCGCATTCAGAAGTGTCTCTTCTGCTTCCTTTGCCGCTCCTGCATGCCATACATAAGTATCTTTTTTCAAAGCATATGTCCGGATAAGCCCCTGTTCTTTCAGTTCTTCAATATCCTGCTCCACTTCTTCCGGGGAGAGAGCTGTCAGGCGTGCCAGATCTGACAGGGTTATCATCGTATCTTTATAATTCTTCACATGCATTTCAATGACGTCTGCAGTGGATCCGGATTCCTTTCTTTTGAGATCTTCGATCACCGGCTCCTGGAAACGCCTGTGAATGGAAGGATTAGGCTCAAGAACCACTCCTCCGCCGATTGTTTCCATAGGAGAATAAAAACGTACAACAAACTTATCTCCGCGCCGAAGGGCGATTTCCTCTTCCAGCCTAAGCTGCACATAGCCGCTCTCGCCCGGTCCGATTTCTTCCTTGTCCAGAAGGACGGCACGACAAAGGATCTCACTTGTTCCGGTAAAAAGATGCAGTCTGGTATGGTTTGTCAGCACCCGCATAGAAGAATCCAGAATATTCATCTTCACATCCAGAAGGTCTGTATTTTTCATACTTCCCGGAGGCGCCAGGACACAGCCCCTTCCGATTTCTCTTTTTTTGATATTGGAAAGGTTGATGGCAACCCGCTGACCGGCATAGCATTTGTCCACATCCTGACCGTGCACCTGAATGCTTCGTATCTTGCTTGTCTTCCCGATGGGATACATTTCCAAGACATCTTCTTTTGTGATCGTTCCGGACAGAAGAGTTCCGGTGATAATTGTCCCGAAACCGGACAGGGAAAAAGCCCTGTCTATGGGAAGGCGGGGAATGGTAGCCGTATCCTTTTCCACCACCTCTTCCTCCGCTATTTTTTCAATGATATCCACCAGCTCTTTTAAACCTGCTCCCGTAGCGGCTGAAACCCGGACAATCGGCGCTTTTTCCAAAAAGCTTCCTGCCAGTTCTTCCCGAATTTCTTCTTCCACCAGCTCTGTCCACTCTTCGTCTACAAGGTCGCATTTATTCAGAACAATAATACTTTTTTCAATGCCAAGAAGACTTAGGATATCCATGTGTTCTCTTGTCTGGGGCATGATCCCTTCATCTGCCGCAACTACAAGGAGAACCATATCCATCCCTACAACACCGGCAACCATATTGTTGATGAACCGCTCATGTCCGGGCACATCAATAATTCCCGCCCGGTCTCCTCCCGGCAGGTCAAACCATGTAAATCCCAGGTCTATGGTGATTCCCCGTCTCTGCTCTTCTTCCCACCGGTCTGTGTTTCTTCCCGTCAGAGCCTTGATCAGAGTCGTTTTCCCGTGATCGATATGTCCGGCTGTTCCTATGATAATGTGCTTCACGGTTCCAACACCTCCTGTTCCTTCAGCTGACGGACAAGAAGGTCACCGTCGCCTTTCTGAAGTGTTCTGGCGTCAATGAGAATGGTATCATTTACAACCCGTGGAATGATCGGAACTTCCAGATGCCTCATCCTCTCTTCCAATACCGGCACACTGATCTTCTCCGGGTGGATCGCTGCCCCATAGCTTGAAAGTCTCTCCATCGGAAGAGAACCTCCCCCGATCTGTGACTGACAGGATATGAGCTCCACCCTGGCAGGAAGATGTGCCCTTTTCAGTTTCCGCACCAAAGCAGAAGCATCCTTTTTCACTTCTTCCGGCTTCCGTGTGATCATGAACAGCACCGGGATATGCTGCAGCGCTTTTTCTTCGGACAAATATTCCTGCAGCACAAGTTCCAGGGCTGCAGCTGTAAATTTATCGATCCGAAGCGCTCTTGTCAGCTGATTTTTTTTCATCTTGCTGATATATTCCTTTTTCCCGATGATAATGCCTGCCTGCGGGCCTCCAAGAAGCTTGTCCCCGCTGAAGCAGACCACATCTGCTCCTTTTGCGATGGAATCCTGTACAGTAGGCTCATAGGTGAGCCCGTATTTGCTTAAATCGATCAGAACGCCGCTTCCCAAATCTTCAATGAGCGGGATATGATGCTCTTTAGCTAAAGGCAGCAGCTCTTCCATAGTGACAGAATCCGTAAATCCCACAATCCGGTAATTGCTTGTATGAACTTTCAGAAGAGCTTTTGTTTCCTCAGTCACAGCTTCTTCATAGTCACTGTAGTGCGTCTTGTTTGTTGTTCCCACCTCTACAAGAGACGCCCCGCTTTGTTCCATCACATCCGGAATCCGGAATTTTCCGCCAATCTCTACCAGCTCTCCTCTGGAGACGATCACTTCGCCTCCCTTTGCCAGAGAACTTAAGATCAGCATAACCGCCGCCGCATTATTGTTGACAGCCATAGCTGCTTCCGCTCCGGTCAGACGGCAGAGAAGCTCTTCAAAATGAGAATATCTCTCTCCCCTCTTCCCTTCTTCCAGATTGTATTCCAGATTGGAATATCCTGTTACAAGTTCTGCTGCTTTTTTCATATGTTCTTCGCAGATCGGCGCCCTTCCCAGATTGGTGTGAAGAACCGTTCCGGTTCCGTTTATCACCTTGCGCATATTTGGCGTGTGAAGGGACTTCACAGCCCGGGCCACATCATCTTTAAGAGCATTGATCTTACCGAATGCCTCTCCCTCGTCTGTGCATGTCCCGATAAAGGCGCGCAGACGGTCTGTCTGGGTACGCACTGCCTCCATGACTGTATCACGGCTGTAATTTTCAATCAGTCCCTGTATCTGCTCATCTGCAAGCAGCACATCCACTTTGGGTATGCTGCGGTATAAACTTTTTTTATCCATTTTTCTTTCCTCTCGTTGCTGCTGACATTTTTGTCAGCATTTCTGATCTTACAGAGGGCTTTAGAATAAGCGGATCAGTTTGTCGCTTTTTGGCGCCACTTTTCCGATTATGGATACAGTTGTCTCCATACCGGCATGTTCAAAGTCACGCATCATTCCCTCTACATCATCCGGGGAAACGCTCAGCAGCAGTCCTCCGGATGTCTGCGGATCATACAAAAGATCTACATAACACTCTTCAATAGATCCTGTCTCCACCTTGCCGATGGAGTATCCCCTGTTTTTATAAGTCCCTGCCGGGACAAGTCCCATTTTGGCATAATCAATGGCATCTGCCATATAGGCAATATCCTTTACTTTAAGCTCAAAGGTTACATCGCTTGCCTCAGCCATCTCCACACAATGGCCGAGAAGACCAAAACCGGTAATGTCGGTACATGCGGATACATGATACCGTTCTGTCACCCGCTTTGCAATCCTGTTCAAGGATGCCATAACCATCTGCGCTTCTTTCACTGCGGACGGAGAAGCCATCTCTGCCTTGATGGCAGTATTAATGACGCCGCTTCCGATCTGCTTTGTCAGTACCAGCACATCTCCCGGCCTGCATCCGTAATTTTTGAAAATCTTATCCGGATGTACAAAACCGGACACACACAGCCCGTATTTCGGCTCGTCATCCTGCACGGAATGCCCTCCTACAAGGACCGCACCTGCTTCTTTTACTTTGTCTGCGCCCCCTGCAAGGATATCTCCCAGGATCGCCGGGTCCAGACAATTAGGAAATCCGACAATATTCAGCGCAACTGCCGGTTCTCCTCCCATAGCCCACACATCGCTCAAAGAATTGGCCGCTGCAATCTGTCCGAACATATAAGGATCATCTACAATCGGCGTAAAAAAGTCTACTGTCTGGATCATAGCTATATCGTCTGTTACCTTATATATTGCTGCATCGTCGGAAGTCTCGATTCCAACCAGCAGATTATCATCCTGGAATTTTGGCAGCTTGCCCAGAACCTGAGCAAGGGTCTCCGGACCAATTTTAGCCGCTCATCCGGATGTTTTGCTTAATGTTGTCAGTCTTACATCTGATTTCATTTTTCATCCCCCTTTTTACGGATTTGTGGCTCTTTATCCACTTATAGATTCAGTCTATCACTGATAATGCAAAAGGTAAAGAAAAATATTGATTTCGCGCTCGTCACGGGCTAAAATAATGTCTGCGACTATGAATATTATTTATTATAGAGAGGATTTTACAGATTATGTGGATTGCAGATAAATGGAAAGATTATGAAGTACTGGACTGCAGCAACGGAGAAAAGCTGGAACGCTGGGGCAAATACCTTCTGGTCCGCCCGGACCCTCAGGTCATCTGGAATACTCCCAGAAAACTCCCCGGATGGAAGTCAAGAAACGCCCATTATCACCGAAGCAAAAAAGGCGGCGGCGAATGGGAATTTTTCGATCTCCCGCAGCAATGGTCCATCCATTACCGGGATCTGACTTTTAACCTGAAGCCCTTTAATTTCAAGCACACAGGACTGTTTCCCGAACAGGCCGCTAACTGGGACTGGTTTTCCGAAAAAATTAAAAACGCCGGGCGGCCGGTTAAAGTTCTGAACCTTTTCGCCTACACAGGAGGCGCTACTCTTGCCGCCGCTGCCGCGGGAGCTTCCGTTACCCATGTGGACGCTTCCAAGGGAATGGTGACATGGGCCAAGGAAAACGCCGTTTCATCGGGACTGAAAGAGGCACCCATCCGCTGGCTTGTAGATGACTGCGTCAAATTCGTGGAACGGGAGATACGCCGGGGAAATCATTATGACGCCATTATCATGGACCCTCCGTCATACGGAAGAGGCCCCAAAGGGGAAATCTGGAAAATCGAAGAATCCATACATCCCTTTATTCATCTGTGTACAAAGATTTTGTCGGATGATCCCCTGTTCTTCCTTGTAAACTCTTATACAACTGGACTGGCGCCTGCCGTCCTTACTTATATGCTCAGTACAGAGCTGAAAAAATACCACGGACATGTAGAATCTCAGGAGATTGCCCTTCCGGTTACCAGTACAGGCCTTTATCTCCCCTGCGGAGCATCCGGAAGATGGGAAAAATAGTCCGGATAAGCACAATTTATGCTTTTTTTTGTACATTCTTTGCTATTATGCTTCTCCGTATTGTATTTCCCTCTTTTGTCTGGTAAATTGAACTTATGATGAAAATTAAAATACTGAAAAACAAAGAAGAATTAAATAATCTTGCCCCACTGGAAATCACTCATCTCCTGTGGGGTACAAAATCCATCCCCCGCACTTACTTTTATATTGGTTTTATTCCAGAGGATGGATTTTATGTGCGTATGGTATGCGAAGAAAAGGACCCCTTACGCACCTACACGGAAGATTTTGACCCCGTTTACCGGGACAGTGCCATGGAAGCGTTTTTTCAGTTCATTCCGGAACAGGAAGTCTATCTTAATTTCGAAGTGAACGCCAACGGCGCCCTCCTTGCCGCTTACGGCCCATCCAGAGTGTACCGTTCCTATTTTTCCAAAGAGGACATGGCAATGTTCCAGTGCCGGACCGAAATCGAGGAAGACCGGTGGACTGCTTCTATCCGCATTCCCCTCTCCGTACTGGAGCACATTTACGGGGCACTTTCATTCAAAGCCGGAGATACCATCTCCTGCAACTTTTACAAAATTTCCGAGACAAAAGACGTGGAACATTATGCAGCGTATGCACCGATTCTTTCTTCCACTCCGTCTTTCCATCTGCCGGAATATTTTGCTTCTGCAATATTGGAATAATTTGTATCAGGAGGATATATTTCTATGAAAATCTACAAAACAAAAAATTACGAAGAAATGAGCCGTAAAGCGGCGCACATCATCTCTGCACAGGTTACTTTAAAACCTGACAGCGTTCTCGGTCTTGCCACCGGCTCCACGCCGATCGGGACCTATGAAAATCTGGTGAAGTGGTATGAAGATGGAGATTTGGATTTTTCCGAAATCACAACAGTGAACCTAGACGAATACAAAGGGCTTCCACGGGACAATGACCAGAGCTACTATTACTTTATGCACCATCATCTTTTTGATCATGTCAACATTCCAGACGGCCGTACACATCTGCCGGACGGTACAAAAGAGGACAGCGATCAGGAATGCAGACAGTATGAAGAGCTGATCCAGTCGCTTGGCGGAGTTGATCTGCAGCTTCTTGGTCTGGGACACAATGGACACATCGGTTTCAACGAACCAGATGATATCTTCCCTGATGATACTCACTGTGTCAATCTGCAGGAACGCACGATCGAAGCAAACAAACGATTCTTCGCATCCGCCGACGAAGTTCCCCGTCAGGCTTACACTATGGGGATCGGTACCATTATGAGGGCAAAAAAAATCCTTATTGTGGTCAGCGGCGCCGACAAGGCGGATACTGTAAAGGAAGCATTTTTCGGACCGATCACTCCAAAGGTACCGGCATCCATCCTTCAGCTTCATCCGGATGTAACACTGGTAGCTGACGAAGCAGCATTATCTAAGATTGATTAAAAAAACAACGGGAGCCGCAGCAAAATGTAAGTTTGCTGCAGCTCCCGTTATTTTTTATCATTTCATATGTTCCAACAAGTCTATCACTTCATACAAATCCCTGCATATCCGATAGGCTGTCCTTTTCATAACCTCGTCCGGCTGTACCAGGTCCGGTATCATCACCGCATACATTCCAGCCCGGCTGGCAGAGTATATTCCATTAGGCGCATCCTCCAGGGCCATAGCATTTTCAGGCTCGGTTCCAAGCTTTTGACATGCAGTTTCATAGATTTCAGGATCCGGTTTGGCGTTTTCAACCATATCTCCAAACACACAATTATCAAAATAATCGTATATCCCTTTTTCCTTCATTGCATTTACTGCATGTACTTGGCGGGATGAGGTAGCAACTCCCATCTTGTACCCATGCTGCTTTCCATACTCCAGAAGAGCCCTTACTCCCGGTTTCAGAGGAACACCCTCCTCCCTGGCTATTTCATAGTAAATTTCTCTTGTTCTTTCTGCAAAACGATCCATTGGAAAATCCATACCATAAACTCTTTTGAAATAGTCTGTCCGGCTTTTCAGATTCATTCCCAGCGTATTGTAAATATTCTCGCCAACCAGCCCGAATCCCAACTCATTGCCTGCTATATTCCAAGACCTTTGCACTACTCGCTCTGAATCAAACAAAAGGCCGTCCATGTCAAAAATCAATGCTTCTATCATTTACTAACGTCTCCAGGTGTCCTTTCTAAAACTCGATTCCCTGTCCCAGGGCATCTTTTAAATATGAAGTCACATCTTCCAGCTTCTTTACCATTTCCTGCTTTTCTTCCCATTCGTCGCCTGATAATTCTTTATTTACAAGAGCATTTTTTACATGTTTCAATTCTCTGATCAGTTCTTCTGTCATAACAATTTCCCTCCCTCTTTGTTCTGACCGCCAAGTCCGGTGGCAGCCAGGCTGTTTCTATACATTTATTTTAATCCACAATGTCTGCCTTGTCCAGTTTTGAAAAGTAAATGCGGCCATTCCTTTTTTGATCAGAATGACCGCATTCATCGTCCGGATCTGGATATTCCTTTTTCCATGAATTACATATTCTCCTTCATTTTATACTTTTTCTTCGTCACTTCCACTTCTTTCGTATAGTCCGTACGTCCGGTGCTGTATTGCATTTCTCTGAAACCGTGGTCTACTCCCGGCTGATTTACAAGGCTCATTTCTTTTCTTAACTTTTCCTTGGGAATGTCTCCTGCATCATCCACAGCTTTCCAGAAATGAGTCAACGCAAATGCTGTACGGCTTCCAAAACGAAGTTTACCAGCGTCTTCTCCGGTTCCTCTGGTTCTGACACCAATCCAATACTCTGCAAACATCCAGCAAACAACAACCAGAACAACAGCAAACAATAAAATAGATAATACTTCTGCCGTCATAACACAGCACTCCTTTCTTCTTTATTATATGAATAATTGTAGTTCTGTTTTTAGTATTAGTCAATAATTTATCTGTATTTTCTTTCAATTTTAAATAAATTTCTGATATAATTTAATATAAATGATACAAGGGACAAAGGGGGAAGCAACATGAGTGACATCTCTTTACTAAAAAAGGAATTATTTACTCTTCTGAGAGAAAAAGGGGCAAAACTGACAGGAGTCGCCGATTTATCCGGAGTCGTTGATGGAAATATGAAAACGGGCGTTTCTGTAGCTGTTCCCGTACCAAGACACATTGTTCAGGATCTGAAAACAGCTCCTACAAAAGAATATTATAACGCCTACCATTCTCTGAACGCCAGATTGGATGAAATCGTCTCATGCGGAGCCGAATTTTTGACAAAAAATGGCTTTAACGCATATGCCAATACAACGAAGACAGTAAAACAAAATGACGAATGGCGGACACCGCTCCCCCACAAAACCGTAGCAACAAGAGCAGGACTTGGCTGGATCGGAAAAAGCTGCCTGCTTGTCACAAAAGAATATGGAAGTGCTATCCGGCTGTCCAGCCTCGTTACGGACGCTCCTCTTCCTTTTGATCTTCCAGTCACCAAGAGTCAATGCGGCACCTGCGACATCTGTGTGAAAAGCTGTCCGGCAAGGGCTCTGACCGGGCATTTATGGAACCCCGAAACAAAACGGGAAGAGCTCTTCCACCGGGAAATCTGTTACAGCACACAACTTCAGCGTATGAAAGAATCCACTGGCATTGAAGCTGATCTGTGCGGCCTTTGTTTTGCTGTGTGTCCTTATACACAGAAATGGTTGAATGCGCCTGAATAAAAAAGAGAGACGGAGACGCGAAAAACGGACCATTTCGGACAGAACGTTAAAGCTGTTCAACCGTATCAGTGGAATGCAAGTAATAATGTATTGCTATTGTACGGACATTTGTGTATGATAAAGAAAAAGATATGCACGAGAAAGGAGCGTTGTTATTATGGCAAAGTCAGCAAATTTATATGCGAGAATAGAGCCTGAAATCAAAGAGCAGGCTGAAAAAATCCTCTCCACACTGGGTATTCCTGCTTCTAATGCTATCAATATGTTTTATAAACAGATTATCTTACATCGAGGACTTCCCTTTGAAGTAAAAATCCCAGACAGAACGCCCACAGATATAAGTATGCTGGGAACAGAAGAACTGCACGTAGAGCTGGAGAAAGGATATGCGGATATGAAAGCAGGTCGAACCAAAGATGCAAAGACGGTTTTTGCTGATATTCGCAAAGATTATGGCTTATGATTTTTAACGTAGTCACGTCAATGCAGGCTGAGGAAGATTTGCGAGGGATATTTGAGTATATCGCTTTTGAACTTTTGTCACCAGAAAATGCAGGAAAGCAACTGGAACGTTTGGAAAAACAGATATTAAGTTTAGATGAAATGCCGGAACGCTTTCCGAGATATGGGAAAGAACCGTGGTATAGCCGAGGTTTACGTTTTGTTGCGATAGATAACTATATCGTGTTTTATCTTCCAGATGCGGAAGAACAGGTGGTAACAATTCTTCGTGTTATGTACAGCGGACGCAACATTGAAGAACAGTTAAGCGTCCATACAAAGCAATAAACAATTTCATATCCCACACAAAGCGGTTACTCCTTTGGAGATCAACCGCTTTTTCTATACTTATATTTAAGATAGGAGTGATTGATTGAGAAATATTTATGCAAAAATAAAAACCCGATAAAAAATTGGTTAAAAATTGGTTAAATGAACGGTAAATGAAAAAAGGGTAAATGAAAAAACGGTAAATGAAAAAAGGTAAATGAAAAAAGGTAAATGAAAAAATGGTTAAACGAAATTAAAAAAAATTAGCACTCACCTATTGACACTGCTAATAATAAGTGTTATATTACATACAGAACAAAGGAGAGGGATACAAAAAGAAAGATTCATCTTTCCTGCGTTCCTGAAACTCGACACCTCGGATTTCTCCGACAGTGCTAAAAACAATTTAATATATATCTTTTGAAAGGAGATATGACTTATGATGATGCCTAGTATTTTTGGAGAAAACTTATTTGATGACTGGATGGACTTCCCATTCAATGATGATTTTGACAAATATTTCTTTGGAAAGAAAAATCCGTTATACGGAAAACATGCAAAAAATATGATGAAAACCGATGTAAAAGAAACGGACAGCAGCTATGAAGTAGACATTGATCTCCCAGGTTTTAAGAAAGATGAGATCAATGCAAAGCTTGAAAACGGATATCTCACCATTTCTGCTGCCAAGGGCCTTGATAAAGACGAGAAAGATAAAAAAGGCAAATACATCCGCAAGGAACGTTATGCCGGTGCTATGAGCCGAAGCTTCTATGTAGGCGATGCCGTTACACAGGAAGATATCAAGGCAAAATATGAAGATGGAATCCTGAAACTTGCTATTCCGAAAAAGGATGCTAAAGCAGTAGAAAATAAGAGCTATATTGCAATTGAAGGATAAACTTTCTCCCCCTCGCTTTCGGGCGGCCCCTTATCGGGACCGCCCTTCTTTTTTGGTTGATATACTTATAAAACAGTGCCTTTTAAAAACTTTAGTTTACGATATTTTTAGGCGTGCCTTTTAAAAATTCTTGCAGATTCGATACTGCAATATCCATCAATCTTTTTCTGGATTCCTTTGGCGCCCAGGAAATGTGCGGTGTGATCAGACAATTTTTCGCTGTCAGCAACGGATTATCGCTTTTAATGGGTTCTGTAGATACCACATCAAGACCTGCTGCTGCCACCTTTCCGCTGTTCAGCGCATTTGCAAGGTCCTGCTCATTGATCAGCTGACCGCGGGAATTATTGAGAATAATAACTCCATCCTTCATTTTTGCGATGGTTGATCTGTTGATCATTTTCTCTGTTTCCGGGAAAAGCGGACAGTGCAGCGCTATGACATCTGATTTTGAAAGTACCTCATCTAAATCTGTATAATTGCATGTATCTGATTCCAGTGCCGGATTTCTGTAGGAATCATAAGCGAGGATCTTCATTCCAAGAGCCTGAGCGATTCTTCCTGTAGCTTGTCCGATCCTTCCATAACCGATGATTCCCATTGTCTTTCCATCCAGCTCAATAAGCGGATAATCCCAGAAGCACCAGTCCGGATTGGCGACCCATTTTCCCTCATGAACCACCTTGCTGTGATAACCAATATGATGACAGATTTCCAGAAGGAGCGCAATCGCGAACTGTCCTACTGCCGCTGTTCCGTAAGTCGGTATATTAGCTACCGGAATATTTCTTTTCCTTGCTGCAGTGATATCCACTACATTATATCCTGTAGCAAGCACTCCTACAAATTTCAAATTTTTACATTCTTCAAACACTTTTTCAGGAAGTGGAGTCTTATTGGTATATACAACTTCTGCATCTCCGATCCTTTGGATCACTTCTTCTGTATCTGTAAGAGACGTCCTGTCATATACGGTACATTCTCCCAGTGACTCCAGTCCTTTCCAGTCCAGGTCTCCCGGATTCAGAGTGTAACCGTCAAGTACAACTATCTTCATTTACTGTATTCCTCCTATATCTGCGGATTTTCGGGATGCAGCATAGTAGCAATGACTTTGTGGAGCACTTCGTCCTTCCAGATTTCTTTCCAGTTTTCTCTCATAACAAGTCTGTTTCCAAGGCCGATTGCCACTTTACATGCATCTGACACCGGAGGATTTCCCGGTATATATCCTAAAAAGTTTGCTGACAGATTGTAGATATGTCCGGTCAGGAAGGAAACCGCCGCTTCCTTGGGGATTCCTCTTTTTACTGCTTCTTCCACTGTCTCCGCCATGGCATAGAGGCAGGTTGCCCCCAGAAGTTCCACAAGAGTCGGCTCCAGAAATGCAATCTGCTCGGATGTCATAACATAGGCGTGTTCCACCGGTGCATACATTTGTTTTGCCACTTCCACGCATTGTGCAAATCGACCGTCATCTCCCTGTATCTTGGACATCACAATATCCTGTTTTCCACCGCATCCTCCGAACCGGTCCTGACGTGCCTCGTAGGTATCCTGATCCAGGAAATAGGAAGGATGGCATGGATGGGCAACGCCAAATGTACAGTCATCCCTGAGAGTCAATTCTTTTGCTACAGCTGCTGCCGGATCCAGTATAATAAATCCCGTACCGGGACGAAGCTGCGGGACATAGACTGCGGATAACTTTCCGATCAGCGTATCCGGAACAGCAAATACAACAACATCTGCCTTCTCCAAAGCTTCCTCAACCGGTGTCGGTTCAAAACCTCTGTCTTTAATGCTCTGTATTCCGGCCTCTGATGCCTCTACCATTAACAATTCAAATTCATCAGGCTTTTTTGCAAGATTGTTGCTTGTTCTTGTTCCCATTTTTCCGCCTGCTCCAATTACACTTACGACTATTTTTCCCATCGTATATAACCTCTTTTCTGTCTATTTTAAATTTTCTTCTACTGTTTTTGCGATGTTTTCCGGCGAAAATCCATATGCATCTGCAAGTTCTTTTGCCGGTCCGGACTCACCAAATTTAGTAAGGCCCATTCTCTTTACATATTTCGGATCATTTTCCACAACCAGTTTACTGATGTAAGCACCAAGACCTCCATTGACATTATGATCCTCTACCGTAACAATCTTTTTGGTCTTTGCAATTGCTTCCAGTATCTTCTGTGGATTCTTTCCATATAAAATATTGACATCGCCGACTGTCACCTGAATCCCTTTATCTTTGAGGATATCTGCCGCCTTCAGGACACGGTCAAGTACAAAACCGCTGGAGAGTAACAGTGTGTCATTCCCATATTCTTTTAAAATCCGTATACCGTCCTCACTGAATGGCGTTTCTATATCATAGATATCAGCTTCTCTGCCGCTTCCGGCGCGCACATATACCGGACCGTCTATTTCTGCTGCCATTTTTACTGCATGATAAGTCTGTGCCGCATCTGCCGGAGTGAAGATTGTATAATTCGGAATATTGGAGAGAATACCCAGATCTTCATAAAACTGATGAGTTACTCCTTCTCTCTCTCCTCCGAGAAGCCCTGAATTAATCCCTACAAATTTTACATTCAAATCAGGATATGCCACAAATGTTCTCATTTGTTCGCAGGCACGCATAGTGAGAAATCCGGCGTAAGTTCCGACAAATGGAGTAAGTCCTGCTGCTGCCAGCCCTGCTGCCGTATCCACTGCATTTTGTTCTGAAATTCCCACCTCTACATACTGTTCTGGATGAAGCTCGGCAAATTTTGTTGCTCGCATCGCTTTAAGGGAGTCCGGAGACACGAACATAATTTTGTCGTTTTCCTGCGCCATATCCAAAAGCGCCTGTGCAAACGCTTCTCTTGTCCCTTTAAATCCTGCCATTACAACGCACCTCCTAACTCTTTTACTGCTTCTTCATATTGTTCTTGTGTGGGAACTCCCTTATGCCATGCATTATTATTTTCCATATAAGAAACACCTCTGCCTTTTATACAGTCACAAACAATAACGCTCGGTTTCCCTTCCGCATTCTTGGCATTTCTAATGGCTTTTTGAATTTCTTCGATATTATGTCCGTCAATTTCCTGTGCATCCCATCCAAAAGCCTCGAACCTCTCTTTGACATTGTTTGACCCGATGGTCTCCTCAACGCTTCCTCCGCTTTGCCAGCCGTTTTTATCTACAAATACGATCAGATTATCCAGATGGTGTCCGGCGGCAGAATTAATTCCTTCCCAACATACACCTTCCTGAAGTTCTCCATCTCCGGCGATGACAAATACATTGTAATCTTTCCCGAGGTATTTTCCTGCAATGGCCATTCCCGATCCAATGGAGATTCCATTTCCCAAAGAACCAGAAGTCATATCCACGCCCCTTGTCTTATTCATAACCGGGTGCCCCTGAAACTTACTTCCCAGTGCACGGAGATGAAAATCTTCTACCTTTTCTCCAAAATATCCTCTCTCGGAAAGCGCCGCATAATAAATGGGGCAGGCATGTCCCTTTGACAAAATAAATCTGTCCCGGTCTTCCCAATTTGGATTTTCCGGATCAATCCTCATTTCATCAAAAAACAATACCGCCACAATATCTGCAATAGACAATGCCGGTCCCGGATGGCCGTCTTTCCCTTTGTAAACCATTTCTACTGCGGTCAGACGGAGATGATCGGCTTTCTGCTTTAATTCTGCTGCATTCATACAAGTTCCTCCTTTTTATTTCGTTCGGATGAATTATATACTATATTATTTAATGTTTATTTAATTAACATTAAACATCTGATGTTTAATGTATACTACATTTTCCGGAGAAAGTCAATAGATTTTAAAAAATATCTATTAATCGTTTGACGTTTTATGTTTTTTTCGTTATAATAGTTTCAAAGTATAAATTGGGTGATTTATACTCTTTGATAGCTATGTTGAAAGGATAGGGAATTTATGAGTAATTTATTTCAAGCAACAAAAAGAGAATCTGCTGTTGATATTGTAGTAAACAGCATTAAGCAGCTGCTGATGGACAAGAAGCTGCTTCCAGGCGATAAGCTTCCCAACGAGCTGGAGATATCTGAAGGGCTGGGTGTAAGCCGCGGATCTGTCCGAGAAGCTATGAAAATCTTGTCGGCATTTGGCCTGGTGGACATTCGTGTCGGAAACGGTACCTATGTCAGCGAATCCCCGGACAGCAACCTGCTGGACTCTCTTCTGTTCACATATTTCGTCACTAATCCTGACGTAAATAATCTCTATGAATTTCGACAGATATTTGAAACAGATATTGTAGAACTTGTCATCGACCACTTTGATGAAAATGGCGCCCAGCGAAAAGCGCTGAAAAAGAATCTGGATGAACTGGAAGCACTGATCCGCGCCAATGCCGACACGGATACAATTTTTAAAAAAGATATGGAATTTCATCATATTTTGGGGGAAGCCTGCTGCAATCCTCTGGCCGCCCGAATCTACTATTTTGTTATTGATTCTCTCCGCGCTTCCATTTCCCATACACACACACATCAAAAGGGCGAATTTGCTTACGAGGCACATACAAAAATTTACAATATCATCCAGGAAAAACGTTACGATAAAATTAAAGACTGCATTAAAAATTCCGTAGATATCTGGTATGAATTACAGGATTAAAAAAAAGTCATGCAGCTGTAAATCCAAAGGCTGCATGGCTTTTTTTCAATTTACTGACGTAGAGCCGGGAATCCTGTTTTTTTCTGCTCTGGCTTTTGCCGGCAACTTTATATTAAGAATAATAATAGAAAATATCACTGCTGCAATACCCAGTATTATATTTCCCGTTAATTTTTCACCCAGAAAAACAATACCGAATACCGTAGCTGCTATTGCTTCCGTTGATGCTGTGATGGAAGCTTTTCCCGCTTCCATATGCTGCAGACCTATAGTATACAACAGATAGGGCAAAAGAGCACTGATAACGACAAAAGCTACTTCCACCATGATCCATTCAGCATGTTCTGATGAGCTTCCCAGAATTTTTCCCACATCACACAAAGGCAAAATTCCTATACCGCCAATTACAAAAGTATATGCCATAATTGTAACCGGCTGATATCCCTTTTTTAATCCGGCAGCACTGAATATGGAATAAAGGGCGTAAGCCGCCCCTGCTCCCACTCCTGACATAACTCCTGCCGCCGTAATTGTCTGAGCGCCTCCCATAATTCCCGATACAAAGAAACATCCTGAAAAAGCACTGGCAAGCGCTATGATCTTACGAATGGTTATCTTCTCGCCCAGAAAAATGCAGGATAAAATTGCCACCACTGCCGGAGATATATAAAGAAGCACTGCTGCAACTGCCATGGAAGTCATCTGAATCGCCTGGTAGTAAAAGCAGTTAAAGCATATGATACTTAAAAGCCCACTGCCTATAAAAACCCAGATATCCTTTAATTTTATCTTCAACAGCTCCCTTTTTGTAAGAAGAAGGACCAGGAAAATGACCGCCCCCGTCCCTGCCACACGTATCGCCGCAATATCCATAGAGGACAAGGCCATTTTCCCAAGCTCTTTTACAAATATTCCCTGACTTCCCCAGAAAATCCCTGCCAATATGACAAAAAAAGAGCAAAATTTTTTCATGGTTCATTTCCTTCCAAACGTTGTCTAATATTTCTCCGGGAAGAAAATCCTTCCGGTTCTATCATCGATCGGCGTTCCGAATTTATTGCCGATCACGAAGCAGATCAACGCAACGCCGAGGCCAATGATAATGTTGTGGAAAGATCCGACTGAAATATCCAGAGCCATAGTAATACAGTAGGAACTTAAGCCTCCGATCACACTTGCCAGCGCTCCCACTTTGTTGGCCGATTTCCAGAATAATCCAAACAGCATAGTCCACAAAAATACGGTCTGCAGTCCGCCAAAGGCAAACATATTGATCCATACGATCAGATCCGGCGGGTTAATAGCAATGACAACTGACAAAATGCCCATGATAGCTGTAACTGCAAAAGAAATCTTAGCTACCAGCTTCTGATCAGGTTCTTCCTTTTTCTCCGATTTATAATGCAGATACATATCCTTTACAATTGCAGAAGACCCTGCAATCAAAAGGGATGATACAGTGGACATGGCTGCCGCCAAAGGTCCTATAATTGCCACGCCGCCAAGGATCGGAAACATGTAATTTACGATAACAACAGGAATAACGGTATCTGTAGATCCTTCAATTGTAGCGAAAAGGCCGCGTGACCATGTTCCGATCAGATGAATGCCGATCATCATAATTCCTACAACTACCGTTCCATAGATCATTGCTTTATGTACAGATTTCGTATCTTTATACCCAAGACATCTTACCTGTGACTGTGGGAGTCCGATAGTAGCAAATCCACACAAAAGCCACTGTGACAGGTAAAGCTGAAATGGAATCTGACCGCTGGCTCTTGGGTCCAGAAGATCAATCCCCTCTCCGGAAGCCACTGCCTGTGCAGACTGTGAAGTGATATTCGCCATAATCGCATCCAGTCCTCCCCCTCTTTGAATTACTGCAATTCCAAGAAGAATCGTTCCTATCACCATCACGATCGCACACGCCGTATCTGTAACAGCAACTGCTGTAAATCCGCCGATCGTGGTATAGATAACAACAACCGCCGCAAAAATTATCAAACCGATCGTATAATCAAAACCGGTACATGCCGAAAAAAGCTGTGCGCCTCCAATAAACTGGCTCACCATCTGTGTAGTAAAAAATACGAGAATAACAACTGCACAGATGTAGGATAATGCATTTGATTTGTATCTTGCCCTTAGCACATCAATTACCGTTACAGAATCTGTTTTGCGGCCTACAACAGCCATTTTCTTACCCAGTACTCCCAGAATCAGGAAAGCTGCAACTACATTGGATGTTGCATAATACACCCATCCAAATCCTGTCTCCCAGGCTTTTCCTGCCCCGCTTAAGAAGGAACTGACAGAACCGTAAGTTGCTACCAGTGTCATGGCAAGCACAAAGCCTCCCAGGCTTCTTCCACCGATAAAATATTCTTTTGAAAAGTTCTGTGCCTTTGCGTCGGCAGACCTCTTCTGTACATATACTCCGATTCCCATAAGTCCTACAAAGAAGACAATAACAGGAATTAATCTTAATACTGAATCATTCATTGATATCCTCCTCGTCATCACCAAGATCAAAGTCTTTAAACACAAACTTCAACAGATACACTACTCCTATGATACCTACAAACCAACAGCCAAAGCTTCCCAGAACAAACCAGGCCGGCATACCAAGAATGGTCCAGCTGTTTCCTGCCAGAAGATAAACTCCGAATCCTCCGGCCAGCCATACAATAAAGGAAATCAAACCTACAATCCAGGTAGCTTTTGCCTCTTTGTTCATCTGAATGAACTTCTCTTTGTAACTAAGTTCTTCCTTTTCTTTTTTATTTTCCATTAGTTTTCACCTCGTTTATAACAAATCTCACCGTCAATAATGGTATAATCTACTTTTGTTTTTACAATATCTACCGGATCAATTGCTAAAATATCCTCTGAAAAGACTGTAAAATCAGCCAGTTTCCCTACTTCTATGCTTCCTTTGATGTCGTCTTCAAAGCTGGCATATGCACCGTTCATAGTATAACAGCGGACAGCCTCCAGCATGGAAATTCTCTGTCCCGGACCACACACCTCTCCGGTTCCCCGGTCTATTCTGTTAACCGCTCCGTCTAATCCTGCAATAGCGTCGCAGGCTGCCGTAGGAGCGTCACATCCAATAGCCGGCTTTAATCCTGCATCAATGAAGCTTCTTAGAGCAAACAGATAATTAATGCGCTCTCCAAAATAACGATGATAGTCACTGCCGTTTAAAGGAATAAAATGCGTATTTGCAATCGGAACAATCCCCATTGCTTTCATTCTCTGTATCAGGTCGTCGTCTACAATAACACAGTGCTCAATTCTGTGTCTGTGTTCCTCCGGTTTTCGGTAATGATTCTTCAGGGCCTTTTCATATCCTTCCACCATAAATTCCACAGCAAGATCACCTTCCGCATGTGCAGTTGCCTGACAATCATGCCTGTTAATATAGTCAATATAATCTGCGACTTCCTCCCTGTCCCAGGATAAAATTCTGGGAAGTGTAGGATCGTGGGAATACGGTTCCCTTGTAGCCATAGTCGGTCCGCTGCTTCCCCCGTCTACCATAAATTTGCAGCTACCTATCCGAAAATGCTCATCTCCAATCCCTGTATGGAATCCCAGCTTCAGGAAATGCTCATTATCTTCTTTAGAGAATGGCTTTCCAAAAATACTATGAAGCATCATAAACTGTCTCGGTTTGAACCAGCCGCTTTTTGCAGCCTTAAACATCATACTGTATGCCGGAGCATCGCATTCTCCACAGTCATGTACAGAAGTGATCCCTCCTTCCAGACATGCCTTGTTTGCACGCTCGATCGCTTCCTTAAGTTCTTTTTCTGTGTATTTCACCTTACTCCACAGATAGAATGCACTTAAATCTCTTGTAAGTCCTGTAAATTTTCCATCTACGACTTCGATTTCACCTTCCCCGAATCTTTTGATATCCTCCGGCGTTTTAATATCTCCGGCCGCCAGGCCAAGCGTATTGTAAATACATACGTGTCCACATGTACGCATACACTGTACAGGATGATCCGGGGCAGCATCGTCTAAATCTTCCAGTGTGACATGACGTTTTTCCGCCAACTTATTATTGTCATATCCCCACAGTTTGATCCAGTCACCCTTTGGTGTTACCTTCGCTCTTTCTCTTACCAGTTCCTTAATGTCTTCGATACTTTTACATTTTGGATATGTGGCATCAATGATCGCTCCATTCATAAATCCGGACAGGATAGGGTGATAATGGCTGTCGATAAAACCGGGAGTCATGGCCCGTCCCTTTAAATCTATGATTTCAGTATTTTCATCTGTCAGAGTTTTTATTTCTTCATTTGAACCAACAAATACAATTTTGTTTTTCTTGATCCCAACTGCTTCACAGATATCATCCTGATCATTTACTGTGATGATTCGTCCGTTTATAAATGCTTTGTCTATATAAGAATAATCAAAAAACATTTTTTCCTCCTTTTTTGTGCTGTACCTGCTGTAACTCCTGCTGTCTTTTATCCCATTCGCTTTCCTCCTTATATTTTCCGTCACTTTTGTATATAATTAAACATCCGATGTTTAATGTATATCATATATCAACTTTTTTGTCAATATTATACTTTTCAAAAAGACTTTTTGTTATTTTTTTGGTTGTTTTGTCTTGTTTTTTTGATATAAAATTACAAAAAGACCCCGGTCACTATGCACAGAGCTGAACCGGGGCCTTTCTTTCCCACATAATTTCTATATCCCTTTTTTCTTACAGATATCATTAAGGCAGCATTTATCGCAATACGGTTTTGTCCTTGCTGTACACACATCCCGGCCATGGTAGACAAGACGGTGACAGAAATCACTTCCTTCTTCCGGAGGAATGATCTTCCAAAGAGCCATCTCTACTTTCTTTGGTTCCTTGATGCCATCCACCAGACCGATCCGGTTTGTCAGCCTGATACAATGGGTATCGGTGACAATGGCAGGCTTGCCAAACACATCCCCCATGATCAGATTAGCGCTCTTTCTCCCCACTCCCGGAAGCTTTAAGAGAGCGTCGAAATCATCCGGAACCTTCCCGTCATATTCCTCCTTCAATATCTTCATACATGCGCTGATATCTCTCGCTTTGCTCTTGCCAAGCCCGCAGGGTCTGACAATATTTTCAATATCTTCTACATCCGCCTCTGCAAGAGCATTTACATCCGGATATTTGTCATATAGGACTTCTACAATCTTATTGACTCTTTCATCTGTACACTGTGCTGCCAGACGCACACTTACAAGAAGCTTCCAGGCCTGATCGTAATCCAGGGTACATCCTGCATCCGGATATTCTCTTTTCAATCTTTCGATCACTTCTGATGCCAGCTGCTTTTTTGTCATTTTTTCTTCCTCTCTTTGTATTTTTTATTTTATACTTTTTTATGTGTTTCTTTAACCTGTGCTCTTCCTCTCAAGACCTCCGGATAAAACAGGATCCAGATCTTCCAAAATCCAGCTTTTCCTGTCCCTCGACCTAAAAAAACCTCCGTTTCTCCCGCATGCTTTCCGGCATTTTGACACCATAAACTGTATGCGGAAAACAAAGTCCCGGGATTCCATGCAGGTAAAGGGATGTTCCTCTGTTGCAACGATCTGAAGGTCGTCTTTCCTGTAAAAAGGATATCTCCCTTCAAATCCTGCCTTTTTCAGCCGGCGGTTTACAGCCTTTCTCTTTTTCAGAATCTCTGTATTTAAGGGTTCTCCGTAATCCCTCTTCGGGTATGCAAGAGACGCCTTTCGGATTTTTTCGTAAATCATTTCATACAAAGGTTCCCTTGCAGGACTGCAAAGCATGGACGCCAGCCTCTTTTCCAAAAATCCTGCCGGAAATTTTTCATAAATTCCGGTCAAAAAAGCGTACATCCCATCCCCAGCCTCTTTGGCAAGCTTTTTCATACATGCTGTTCCCTGTGGACTTGAAGGATATCTTTCCTCCAGGGATTCCTCCACCGGCGACCAAAAGCGAAAAGGCGGAAACTCGATCAGGTGCATAAGCTCCATCTCCAGATCGCTGCATGCCTTTTCCTTCATATATTCATATTTATCATAGATCGTTCCTGTCATATACACCAGCTGACGCCAGTGTTCCTGCCCTTCCACCCAGAAATGTCCGATCCTGTGATATTGATAGCACTGGAACGATTCCTCTATTTCCCGGAACCAGATCGTAAAAACGTTCTCGCTCCCCTGCTTGACGATCAGAGCCGTCTGTCCGTCTCGTTGTGCGATCTGGGCCTGTAGGGGAAATTCCTCCGGATCCAGCTGCAAGTATTCTCCTGTTATTCTGGCATCCTTCAGTACAAGATAACATTCCAGAGCATCGTTCATCATATAGGGAATATAATAACTGCTGTTTCTTGGCCCGATCACCTCTTCGTAAAGTTCAAAAACCTGGTACTGGAAAATCTCCGCCAGCTTTCCGTAAGTCTCCGGCATATCTTTTCCCAGACCGGGAAGAAATTTTTTCCTCTCTTCGTAATGTTCTAGCATAATCCAAGTGTCTCCTTTACCGCTGCCATACGTTCATAAAATGTTTTGTAAAAATCTTCAGAACCGTAGGGCGTCTGATAAAATGTGCGAAGCAGATATGTCTGCAGTATCTTTATCTGCGCCTCTTCAAGCTGGGCTGACTCTCTCCGGCAAAGTGCAAGAAACTGGTGCCAGTCCCAGATATAAGCTTCGTATGCTTTTAAGTTTGCAATGTCCAGCCACTTCTTGATCTTAACTTTGCTCCTGTCCTTCTTTTGGCACTCATGTATCTGCAGAAAATACCGGAATCCGTTTTCTTCATAATATCTTCCCAGCGGAAACATCCTGCAGATTCCCGGACGGAATCTGTGAATGCTGCAGCGGCCTTCCTGATCAAGAAATGTGCATTTCTCTGTCTTTTCATCCATACGAAGATTCGGCAGGATCATACCGTCCACCACATTCAGCTCAATGGCCCCTTCCATCAATTCTGCAAAAGTTCTTCCTGTTCCTTCCGTCATCTGTGCAATATCCCAGGGATCCAGGACAATGGATCTTCCCATGCCGCGGCAGCAGGCAAAGCATCCTTCACAGCCCCGGCAGTCGGCTTTTGCCATGTCTGTCGATGTGTAAAGGCTGCCGTCGGAAATCTCCGAAAGTTCTATATTTCTTATCATAAATTTTCACACTCTCCACTATGGTATCTATCTATAATCCTTCTTCAAATAAGGTCATCTGATGGTAATTCTCTTCTCTGCTGCGGATCCGTCCCTGTTCTCTTTGAATCACAGACTCTCCGACCTCTGCAAGAAAAGGTGATTCCTCTCCTGAAAACGTCAGGATCAGCTCTTCTTTGGCACGTGTCATTCCCACATACAAAAGACGTTTTTCTTCACTGATATCAACAGAATAGCTCTCGCTCTCCAGCGGGATGCACCCTTTCTCTGTTCCGCAGATCATCACAACAGGAAATTCCAGTCCTTTGGATCCATGAAGCGTCATGATCCTGACTGCTCCCGCGGTATAATTTCTGTCCCCGCATCGCTTCAGATCGCTTTCCACGCCCAGCTCAAAGTTCCGGAGAAACTCCGGCATCGTCGGGTAAAATACGGCGGATGAAATCAGCATTTTCATTGCTTCATTTTCCTGAAGCTGCATATCTTCAAGCCAGCTCTTCAAAAAATCCAGCGGCTTTTTCTTCCGGTAAAGGGGCTGGTATTTCTGTATCTGTTCATCCAGAATCTGTTCTGTTACCGGATTCCAGGAAAGTTTCCACAAAATCTTTGCACTCTGCTTCTTTGCGGACATATCATCGGTATGTTCAAGGCAGCGGAAAAAGCAGAAGCTTCCCTGCACTTTTTCTTCTTCCAGGAAACTCTCCCTTCCTGCTGTCACATAGGGAATCCCTTCCTGCCTGAAGCACTTCTCCAGCAGCGCCGCCTGCCTGTGGGTACGGCAAAGTACGGCAATCTCATCAAAAGAGCGGACTTTTCTGTCATACTCCTTCCCGGAAAGAGCCTGGGCTTCCAGCATACCGATTCCACCTGCCATCCGCCCGATCTCTTTGGCAATAAAGATCGCTTCTCCCATCCTGCTCCCTGCCTGATAAAGCCGCACCGGATCCTGATCCGGGCAATTGGGGTGGAGCCTTGAGCCAAGTGCTCCATCCAAAACCGTTTCCGCCGCCTGCAGGATCTGCGGGGAAGAACGGTAATTTTCCGTCAGCCGGATGATTTCCAGATCCGGTATATCTGCTTTCAGGGATTCAAAACATGCAGCGGACGCGCCTCGGAATCCGTAGATGGACTGATCGGCGTCGCCAATGACAAACAATTCTTTTGCCTCCCTGTTCCACGCCTGGATCAGACGGTACTGAAGCGGATTAATATCCTGGAACTCATCTACCAGAATGTAGGAAGGGGTTCCGAAGTTTTTCCCTTTCGCGCCGTTTTCTAAAAGTTCCAAAGTCTCCAGAAGAAGATCATCAAAATCTAACAAAGAATTGTTCCTTTTCTCTTCTTCATACTTTTGTACCGCTTCTTCCCAGAGCCTCTTTTCCTCTTCCGTACGCTCCGGCGGCTCCATTCCTGCCTTCTGCCGTGACAATTCTTCCAGAAATTCCTCTGTCTTCATGGCGATCCGGCTCTCATCCACTGCCTGTTCCGCCATCTCTTTTCGCTCCAGCTTCGTTGTCAGCATGACTTCCCTTCCCTGTCCCTTTAAAAAGGACAGACAAAGGGCATGGAATGTCCCGATCCGGATTTTTGCAAGACGCCTTTTCCCGCCAAGAGCCGATTCCAGACGTTCCGTCATCTCCCTGGCAGCCTGGTTGGTAAATGTCACTGCCATGATATCACCGGCTTTTATTTTCCGGTGTTCCATCAGATACAAAATCTTTGCGATCAGCGTCTTTGTTTTGCCGGTTCCCGGACCTGCAAGAACAGCCACACTCCTTCCCGCACACTGTACAGCCTGAAGCTGCTGCGGATTCAGCTCTTCTTTTCTCTCCTGCTGCCCGTTCTCTTTTTCACTCGAAATCTCTTTTTCTTTTAAAAGCTCTTCCTGATTTTTACACTGTAACCCGTCCTGATTTCCGGTTTCCGTCCTTCCAAGAAGAGCAAAGAAATCCAGCTGCCCTTCTGTTTCCTGGACCTCCTCCGGACGGAAAAGCCGGATCGTTCCATATTCACCGTCAAAGCCCGGGATCCTCTCTGCTTTCCCCTCCCGGAGCCTTGCTATCCCTTCCGCCATCCGATGACCTGATACTGTTTGTATTTCTTCCAGAGGAATCTTTCTTAGTATCTCAAATTCCGGTCCAAGGCGCTGCAGCATATTTTCATATTCTCTGACCACTTTCTTGCTGGCAGCCGAACATCCGTATGCGGATCCGATCACCTCCGGAAGGGGAACAAGACTTTCAAAGTCCGCCGCCTTCTCCGGCCGGTATCCTTCCGCCCGGTCTGCCAGTTCCTCTACCCGGTGAGATACTCCTATAGTAATCTTTTTGCCGCACACCGGACAAATGCCGTCAAATTTGTTCGTTTCTTCCGGCGTCAGACAAAGCCCGCATTTTCGATGTCCGTCCATGTGGTATTTCCCTTCTTCCGGGAAAAACTCAATGGTTCCTTTCAGTCCTTTTCCTTCCTGGATCGCCTGATAGATCCCCTGATAGGACAACTCTATATCCAGAAGGTTAGCCTCCCGCCCAAGCTTTGCAGGGGAATGGGCGTCGGAATTGGAGATCAGATGAAAGCGGTCCAGAGCTGACACTCTCCAGTTCATAGGCGGATCAGAAGAAAGCCCCGTCTCTACGGCATGGATGTAGGGTGTCAGATCTTCAAAGCACTCTTCTGCCGTATCAAATCCCGAAAATGCTCCAAACAGGGAAAAGTGAGGAGTCCAGATATGAGCCGGTACATAGATACCCTCCGGGGACGCTTCCAGGACGATCTCCAGAAGATCCCGGCAGGGTACTCCCAGAATGGGCCTCCCGTCGGAATGTATATTTCCAATTGCCTCCAGCCGGCGCGCAATATTTTCCGCTTCCTCCAGGCCCGGAAGAAGGATCAGACTGTGGACTTTACGTACCTTTCCGTCCTTTTTATAAATAGAACTGATCTCTCCTGTAACAACAAACCGCGGATCTGCTGCCCCTTCTCCTGCCGGATCAGGAATCCGATATTCCTTTTTCAATACATACAGTCCGTCCTCTGCCGGTTCCAGCTTTTCCTTCAGCTCTTCTCTCCAGGCCGGGTGAGTAAAATCCCCTGTCCCTACAATATGGATTCCCTTTCTTCTCGCCCACAGATCCAGATATTCCGGCGTGCAGTCTTTGCTGGTAGCGCGGGAATATCTGGAGTGGATGTGCAGATCTGCTATGTACATAAAGATTCCTTCTTTCCGCTTTTGCTCTGCCACTTATTATAATATGAAAGGCAAAAAAGCACAACCAAAGGCAGGAGGAAACGGGTGATCCGACTTTCCTCCTGCCTTCTGTTTTCCCTCTATATGGTATCCTTCTTTCCTTTCCGGCGTTTCACACACTCTGTCAAAAGATATTCTATCTGCCCATTCATTGACCGGAAATCATCTTCCGCCCACTGTGCAATCTCCTCATATAATTTGGGAGACAGCCGAAGGGGAACCTGTTTCTTCGCTTTGGTTTTGTCCGATGCTTTCTTTTCTTTTTCCAAAAGCTTTCCCCCTCCCGTTCCTGCCTTTTCAACAATTTAATAAAAAGCAGTTTTAATAAAGGCTTCCGCTGTTAACGATCGGCTGTGCATCCTTATTTCCGCACAGGACAACAAGCAGATTGCTCACCATGGCTGCCTTTCTCTCCTCATCCAGCTCCACAATGTCATTTTCATTGAGCTTATTAAGCGCCATTTCCACCATGCCGACAGCTCCCTCTACGATCTTCTGTCTGGCATCAATGATAGCGGCTGCCTGCTGCCTCTGAAGCATAGCGGATGCGATCTCCGGCGCATAGGCAAGATGAGTGATGCGCACTTCCTGTATTTTAATGCCTGCTTCTTCTACTTTCTGCTGCAGTTCACGTCCCATGATGTCTGCAATTTCCTGACTGCTGCCGCGGAGAGACTTCTCATCTCCGTCCTCGCTTGTATCGTAAGGATACTGTCTTGCCGTATTCCGAATAATAGAGTCGCACTGAATGGAAAGATAATTCTTATAGTTTTCCACATTGATCACTGCTTTTGTAGGGTTTACTACCCGCCAGATTACCACTGCACCGATCTCTACGGGATTTCCAAGCTGATCATTAACTTTCTGAAGCTTATTGTCAAGTGTCATGGCCTTCAAAGAAACTTTCTTTTCTCTTCCCCCTGTAGAAATAGATACATTACGGCCTCCATTAGATGTGACAATCGGCGCCCCTTTTATAATAGGATTAATAGCGCTACAGAAAGGATTTACCCAGAAAAATCCAGGTTTCTTCAATGTGCCGTAATACTTTCCGAAAACAGTAAACACATAAGCTTCATTAGGATTGAGTACCTTAAGCCCACAGAGCAGAATGATCGCTGCTGTCTCAACGATAATGCCAAGTGTAATACCGACGCCGATCAAAAAACCGCTTCCGGACAAACTTCCAAATATCGGTCCTAAAACCATAAGGGCAATACCCAGAAGCATTCCCACAATTCCTATAAACATCATAGCATATCCGCTTGCCGGGTGAAGAATCTTTTCTTCCTGAATTTTTTCCTTACTCATCTTTCTTTCCCCCTTCGTTTTAAATTGATATCATTTTGATATCATTATCATAGCATCTATCCTTTTACATGTCAATAAGGGACAGGATTTTCACCGCCTGAAACGGCAAAATTCCTGTCCCTTACTGCTAATTTCCATCGGAATAAATTTCAAGATAACACTTTCTGCAAAGCTGACCGGCCCCCTCCACATAATGCTTTCGCATTGCAACAGGCCAGTCCTTCTCCATATCTGTCACTTGTCCGCAAATGATGCACCGCTCCTGTTTCCCTGGAACTTTCATGCTATACCTTTCCATGCTTTTCACTGCATTCATGCTCCTTCTGATTGTGGATTTTCCGGGCTTTCATTAGTTTATGCAAGATGGAAAAGGTTTATACACTATAAGTTAAAAAAATAACGGGACACGTAGTAAACTTGCATTTTGTTACGTCCCCCGTTATTTTTTTAACTAAGTTTTACTTTAATATAATCATGATGGACTGCTTCCAGGAACAGTCCGAATACATCCGCTGTCTGAAGTTTCATACTGGATGTATTGACACAGGGATGACATCCGAATGTTTCCTCGGCAAGCACTTCCTCGTCAACAAGAAGCTGCACCTGATTGTCCGGGTCGTAGAGGAGACTCATGATCGTCGCCGATCCCGGCGATACATTCAGCAGTCTCTCCATATCCTCCCCGGAAGCAAAGGAAAGTCTGGAGGATGGAATCTGAGGCGAAAGTTCTTTTGTCTGCAGGTTCTTGCTTCCCGGCATTACAAGCAGATAGTATTTTGTTTTCTGCCTGTTACGCAGGAACAGATTCTTGCATATTTCAATCCCGAGAGCCTCATCCACTTCCCGGCAGGCTTCAATAGTAGCTACCGGTTCGTGGTCTACCCGCTGATATCTGATACCAAGGCTGTCCAAAATTTCATATACTTTCTGTTCCTTTTCCTTCCGGCACTCAAAATCCTCCGGTCTTCCCTCATATACGTTCATCTTATTCACTCCCTATTTTTTGATCTACTTCTTCCTTCCATGGAATAGAAATGGACGCTCCCTTTTTGGCAACTGCCATTGCCGATGCCATAGCCGCCCTTTCCAATGCCTGTCTCTTGTTTCGTCCCTCTATGACAGCTGCAAGAAAATATCCGGTGAATGTATCTCCTGCCGCAGTAGTATTCACTGCTTCCGCTGGGACTGCAGGCACTGCAATATTCTCGTTTTTTCTGCTCCAGATGGCGCCGTTTTCACCCAGGGTCAAAACAATTTCCGCCTCCGGGAACTGTTCTCTCATACATGCAATGATGTTTTCCGGCAGCTTTTCCCCTGTAATCTGCTCTCCTTCTACTTCATTGACAAAAAACAGATCTACCTTTGTCAGATCGCATTTTCTTACATAATCGTCAAAAGGAGAAGGGTTAAAGGCAACGGTCATGCCCTTTTCTTTTCCTTTTTCGATCAGATAATCCACTTCATTTATCTCATTTTGCAGAAGCAGAATATCTCCTTCCTCAAAATGTCCCAGCACCTCATCCACATATGCCTTCGTATTCTGCCGGTTTGCCCCGGGAAACAAGATAATGCTGTTTTCTCCGGCGCTGCTCACCTGAATGATCGCATTTCCGGTCCGCGTATCTGATTCTTTTATATAATCTGTGTGCACATGATTGCTGCTGCACACTTCTTTCAAGAACAGGCCGTCCTCGCCGATCAGGCCTGCATGATATACTTCCGCCCCTGCCTTTGCAAGAGCAATGGATTGATTAAGCCCCTTTCCTCCCGGGAAAACTTCCAGCCCAAGAGAGGAAATCGTTTCCTTGGGATTTACAATGTGCTCCACCTGATACGTATAATCAATGTTCAGTGATCCAAAATTTAAAACTTTCACCTGTATGCCTCCTTATCACAAAACGCCGGAGCAGAAAATCTGTTTCCACTCCGGCGCTTTTTATACCTTTATTTAGGCGCACGCCCCAACTTCTCAAACATATCACCGAAAATGCCATCCCGGTAAACAAAGTTGCATACCCGTATCGAATGCCTCTTTTCACCTGCTTTCCACCTCACATCATCTGTGAGATAAGGCGCTTCTACAAGAGCAGATGGACACCAGTGGGGATTGATCATATATCCGATCGTTGATATGTCCCAGATAATTCTGGAAGGAGCCATTCCGTGAAATGGAATCTCTTCTTTCATAAATTTATCATAGTCATCCACTTCCTGTAAATAGGTTTCGATTCCAATCTTTCTTTTTACTCTTCCTCTCTGTCTCTTCTCCACAGCACCCAGCCTGCCAGCAGCGCCGCCAACGCAAGCAGCAAAGCCCTGCTTACGATCAGAGAATTATCTCCTGTCTTGACTGTCTCTGCCCGCTTTTGATCCAGCATATCCACAGTCTGTACTTCTGCGGTTTCTTCCAGAGTAAAGACAATTTCTTCGGCAATTTCATATCCGTTCGGCGCCTCCTCTTCCGTCAGAATATACTGTCCCGGAACCAGCCGTTCAAATTCCTGTGGCACCTTTCCGGATGTCCACTGTGCTATTGTGCTTCGGCTTCCATCCTCCTTTCTCTTTTCCAGCTTAAGTCTGGCGCCTTCCAGCATTTTTCCGCTGCCGGCATCTTTTTTACAGATATGGAGCTTCGTCGGCTCATTGAAAATTTCCAGGTTTTCCGTCACAAGGGCCGTATGCTGGTCTTTGTATGTAAGGCTGGCTTCATATTCCCTGTCATCCAGCACATAGCCCGGCGTCTGCTTTACTTCCTTTACCGTATATTTTCCCAGAAATAATTCCCTGGACTGCGCCGCTTCTCCTTCCGTTGTAATGGTATCCGCAAGCTCGCCTTTCTTCAGCCGTACCGTTCCTTCCGGTGTTATAATGTCCTCTGCTGCCCGGATCTCAAAAACGGTGTCCGACAGGAAAATCTCTTCTTCTCCTGCCTCCAGCTTACTGATGGAGATTTTTCCCATAGCATTTTCATCTTTCATAATTACTGTCTGTATCTCACCGCTTTCAGGAACCGTAAATGTGATCTCCTGTGCCTGGAGATACCCGTCCGGCGCCACCGTTTCCTCCAATACATATGTCCGGCCCACGATCAGTTCCTCAATATAATATGGTTCATCCCCGGAAGTCCAGCTTTCAGTTTCTGTCCGGCTTCCGTCCTCCTCCAGCAGATAGAGGGTCATTTTCGCTCCTTTGATCTCCTGCCCGGTAGTAATGTCCTGCTTGCTGATCCTGTATTTTGTACAGTCATTTTCCAGACGGAGCGTATAAATCTCTCCTCCTTCCACCTGCCCTTTCCTGTCTGTTTTTACCGTATGGATCTTCTCATCCGGAAGATATCCCGGCAGCGGCTTTATCTCCTGAATGCAATATACCGTATCCGGCATCATATATTTTACGGTGATCCTGCCTTCCTGACCCGTCGTATAAGTTGCCTTCTCCTGGGGCCTATTTTCAGGCCATATCTGGAAGCTTACTTCCGGAAGCTTTATATCTTCCTCCCCTTTTTTATATTTTTCTATGATCAATGTGGACGGGACATCGTACACCGTTTTTTCTTCTGTAACTACCGCCGTTTCCTGATCTTTGTATTTCAGGCTGACCTTATATTCCTTGGGATCCAGCACATAGCCCTCCGGCTGCTTTATCTCCTTTAAAATATACTCGCCCAGCCAGAGATTTTTACTGAACACAGGACCCTCTTTTGATGTGGTAATGGTATCTGCCAGTTCTCCTTTTTGGAAGCGTCTGGTCCCGTCAGGCGTCGCGATATCCTCCGCCGCTCTCACTTCATATACCGCTCCCTCCAAATATTCTTTCGTATCTTTCTCGTATTTTTTCAGACTGAGCCTTCCCATGGCGTTGTCATCTGCACAGGAGATAATAAGAGGTTTTCCCCAGTCCAGATCCTCTGAAACAGTAAATTTTATATCCTCTTTGTTCAGAAGATAGCCTTCCGGCGCTTTCACTTCTCTCAGATAGTAAGTACCATAACCCAGCTTTGACGGAAATGTAAATCTTCCGTCCTCATCCGTAGTAAAGGTATCATATTCCCGCACTGAAGGATAATAGGTCGTCATGGTAATTTTCTGTTTCTTTTCATCCAGCAGCTGAAACTTAGCTCCGGCTCTTGGTATAACCTTTCCTGTTCCTCTGTCGATCTTCTGAACCTGTATAGCGCTGCTGATCAGGGTATCCTGTTTATAGACACCGCCAACCACCGTATTTTCCTGCTGTATCGTCACTTCAAAAGGCCTGACTGCATTATATCCTTCCGGCGTTTTCACTTCTTTCACAATATAGGTATCATAGACAAGTCCTCCTCTGGGGTGGTCTTTGCTTTTTGTATCTGCCCGGCCCTTTTCATCTGTCCGGATGCGCATAACCTCTTTTCCCGTTGTTTTTGATGTGATAGAAAAGACCACTCCTTCAATTCCCTGCAGGGTGTCTTCCTTTTCATCTTCCGGCTGATATACCTTGATCAGTTCCAGGTCGCCCCTTATGATGTCTTCCGGCACTTCCGTTCTTTGGTATGTCTGCACGGTTTCCCCGCTTCCTTCCGATGTGATCTTCCGTATAAAAATCTCCTCGTTTCTGTTATATCCTTCCGGCGCCGCCGTTTCCTCAATTGTCACTGTTCCAAGAGGCAGGATGGGGTTCCCCTTTGCATCGCTCCAGAAGGAGTCTCCTCTTATCAGATCTTCTTCCCTGAAATAAACTCTGCCGTCCTCCCCGCTTCGAAATACCCAGGTTTTCAGCGGACTTTTCCCCTGCAGCTCCTGCAGCGTATCATAAAATCCGCCGTAAAATCTGCAGGTAAATTCCGCTCCGCCAAGGCTTGCTGCCCCCTGGGGCGTGCCGATTTCCCAGCCTCCTTCTTTTTCCAGCTCCTTTTCACTGTCGTATTTTACCGCCAGAAGATCCATCTTCTGGTACTGGGGCTGTTCTTCCACCTGCAGGGATTCGTTTCCCTGAGATGTCACCTGAACCTTATAGATACGCTTATCCAGTCCATAGCCCGGAGACGCTTTCAGTTCTTTCACATAATATGTCCCTGCAGCCAGCGTCAGTGTATTGCTCTTTCCTTCCTCATCTGTCTGCAGCTCTCCTGCCTTTTTGGTACAGGCCTCATCTGTATAGACTCCGTATACTGCGCCTTTCAGACTGTAGGCGCTTCCCGTCCCGGAAATTCCCCTGTTGCCTGATGTTTTCATCAAAGTCAGTTTCCCTTCCGGACGGTAATCCCAGAAGGTCAGATCCTGATAAGCGCTGTTTCCCGTGCTGATCTTGTACACATTAAAACCTTTGGGCGCCGGGCTTAAATTGGAAATCCGGCTGATGAACGCCTTTCCATGTCCCACATCGCTCTCGCCGGTATCGTCCACATCCATGTGTCCGTTAGCCACAGAGCCTGCAAGCGAAGTCTCGCCATAGGATGCTCCCACGTCGCCGGGGCCTTTAAATCCATAGTAATAAACCTTTCTCAAAAGCTCATTTCCTTTGTTTTCGGCAGTATAAACAGCGGTCACAGTCATCGCTGTTCCCTTGGAAGGCGGTTTCGCCTCATGACAGGCGCAGAACGCCATTTTCCCATTGCTGAGTTCAAAATATCCTACCGGCATTTCCCTGGTATTATAGCGGAAATCACTGGCAGTCACTGTATAAGTGTCTCCCATACCGGCCGCCTGCATTTCGGGAACTGTATCGGTCACAGCCGGAAACAGAAGCGCCGCCATAGCCAGCGCTCCCAAAAACAATATTCTTTTCCCTTTCCCTGACAATATCTTTCCTCCTTTTTCTAAGATCCTGTCTCAAAATTTCTCTCACATCTGGTATCATTTGGCGAAACGCCTGACTGAAAATAAAAATGATCATTTAGAACAGCAGAACTGCTTTCTGTGACTAATAAGTTAACATATTTCCCTTTTAAATGCAAGAAAAAAATCTGATTTTCTCAAATCAGATTCCCTTCTCCTCAAATATCTGCCGAAACCGCTTTGCATCCTCCAGCGTCGTTTTCCAGCCGTACTTTTTCAGATCGATCTTCCAGCCGTCTTCTGTTCTTTCGACTTTTACTCCTTCTCCCTGAAGAAGCATCTTCTGCATGTCAAAAGTATCAAAAGCCGCCGCACCGCTTAGTATCCCTTTGCTGTTTACTACCCGATGAGCCGGAATATCCTCCCCCAGCCTGCCTTTGTTCAGGGCATAACCAACCTGCCGGGCGTTTCCCGGCTTCCCGCAAAGGAGAGCGATCTGGCCATAAGTCGCTGCTTTTCCATAAGGGATACTTCTGCAGACAATCCCGGCTCTTTCATAAAAATCAAAACCGGAAGAAAAAATTCTGCGGATTCCCACCGCCACTCCATCCTCATCATTAGACAACGTAAGCCGGTCCGCCTTTTCCCGGCATGTTTCGGAAGCATTTGCCATGGCAATTCCAACACCGGCAAATTCCAGGAGAGCACTGTCGTTATCCCCGTCTCCAAAAGCGGCAAGCTCCTCTCTTTTAAGGCCCAGATATTCCAGGAGAAAGCCGGCCGCCTTCTCCTTTCCGGAATCCAGGTGGGAAATCTCAAGAAGCTGAGGAACGGACGAAGTAATATACACATTTTCCACCTTCTCCTCCAGCATTTTCCACATTTGATGTTTCAGGGCCTTTTCCCGGACAACAATATCAATACTCTCCAGCTTGGTTTCATGCTCTTTTAAAAACGCCCGCATATCCTCCACAGGGGTACGTGTCCTCTGTATGTAAGAAACTGCATGGCTGGAAGCGCCGAAGCGCATCGGCTCTTCCGTGTATTCTCTCTGTGCATAGGGCTTCCCATCGATAAATGCCTCAAACACAACCGGCTCCCCTTCCGTACAGCGAAGGATCCTTTCCACGGACTCCGGCGTCAAATAGCATTTCTTAAGACATTCCCCTGTCTTAAGATCATAAAGGGCAGCGCCATTGGATGTGATCGCATATCGGATCTGCAAAAGCGCAGTGATCTCTTCCGGAAGAGAATGAAGGGACCTGCCGCTTGCGACGACGACCTCTATTCCCCGGGCCGCTGCCTCTTCCAGCGCCTCTTTATTCCCCTGACTTAGCTCGCCCCTTCCATCCAGAACCGTACCGTCCAGATCAAGGGCAATACACTTTATCTTCATCTGCTTTCATACCTCTTTACAACACTGTATGACGGGTTCTCTGCATGGACAAAAGGGACTCTCTGATCTTGTCATAGAGATGTCCGCATCCGATGGACTCCAGTACCTTCCTGTCAAATTCCCTGCGTCCGGGGTCCTGCAGCTCTTCTTTTGTATCCAGCACATCTCTGTCACGGATCCTCTCAAAAAGCCGGATGATCTCCTTCTCGTCTTCCGCGCTTATATCCGCCGGATCTATCATATACATCTGTTTCAGCCTTGTGCTGCTTGCATCCAGCACACCAAGCCCTCTTCCGAATCCGATCGCCTCTATGGCAAACATACCGTACACCGAATTCAGCAGGGCATGGATCAGATCTGCCGACACCCCTTCCCTTCGGCGGATCATCCTTGTAAAACGCTGGTCCACGAAGGTTTCCTCCGGGAACCTGGCTACAAACAGCCTTTTATCCGGATTAAGAGCTGTTACAAACTCTGCTTTCGTATCATCTTCCATTTCATACCAGAACCCGCCGGGCCGCTTCAGTGCATCAGGAAGCAGCTTTCCTGTGCCGTTTCTGATATTTTCAAATTTTTCTATCCACTTAAGAGCTCCACTGTGCCCCATCTGCCTTAACTCTTCTTTGGCCCTGTGACAGCAAAACGCCCCGGTATCCGCATATGCCATATAAGACTTTAAAGAAGCCGGCCTTTTCAATACCGGTCTTCGGTATTCTTCTTCCACTTTCTCAATATCTTTCGGATAAAACAGGTCATTCCATCCCCGGCGCTCTCCTCTTTTCACTTCCAGAAGTTCTTTTACCGGGATCAGATGCCTGCGGATCTCTCCAAGCCATGTCAGCTGATGGAACAGAGCGTTTAAGGTAATCCCGCTGCTCTGGATCATCTCGATCTCTTCCAGACCGTATTCTGTCATACTCAGAAGATTCTTTTCCAGTTCACGCCCTACCACAATGCTGGCAACAACCGTTTCCATCTCTTCCGCGCTAAGCTTTCGGACCTCCCTGTTAAGAAGACAAAAGCGGATCCTCTCATCAGAAGAAGGCGGCGCGATCTCTTTCTTTTGCAGCACAACCATAGTGGCGACTACATCTGCATTTTCAAACCACTTTCCGCTGTTGCTAAGCACCACTGTTTCCATATGGTAATAATGGAGCAGCGCGTGAAAAAACCGGTTTCCTACGTCTGTCCCCAGCCAGGAATTAGATAAAATAATTCCCAGACGCCCGTTTTGCTCCAGAAGTCCATACAACTGGAAGGGCATATAAATATACAGATCTTCCTTTCCTGACGTAAAGGTGATCCCTGTATGATTCCACACGGACTGCCGTATCTTCTGAATATATTCCTCTTCATCCAGCGCACGCTTATTGTATTTTACAAAAGGCAGGTTCGACACAATTGCATGAAAAGGAGGGAGCTGCCTTATAATGTCAGACCCGTCCGTCGGACTTTTCAGCACGACATCATCGCCTGTCTTAAGTTCAAACACATTTTTCTGAAACAGATTAATGGGCGTATCCAGCATTTCAATGCTGGTGAGGGCTATATTGGCAATCTGCAGCGGATAGGCATATTTATCCGAAATCCATGTAGTATCCAGCGCTGCTTTCGGATCAGGATTCCTTTTCAGTTTATTTTGAATGACAGCTTTTGCAATGGTTCCCGTCCCCGCGCACAGATCGGCGCACGGCGCCATCCAGTTACGCACCGTGATCTGACACAGAAGATCCGCCAATGAATAAGGAGTTGCATACTGTCCTCTTATCTCCCTTTTTGCCACATGGACCGTGTGCTCCAGCACGTTCTGAAGGACGCTCTGGTCAATGCGCTCGATCCGGTTGGTGTAAAGAAACTGATTATAGTCCACAAGATCGATCCATGTATCCTCCGGAATCCGGTCATTGTATTCCATCTGGCGGAATACATTATAAAAATCTCCCTGCTCCGTAATGCTTCGAATAATCGCATTTCCTTCCTCCGGAACAGAAGTCTCGTCGATACTGCCGATCAGATCAGCACAGTTGTGATACCGCCGGATCAGATTGGCAAAGAGGATACGGTTTGCCCAGTTCAGAAGGACTGTCTTGGCATATGCCTGGTACATATCCTTCTCATCGTTGTCATACTCTTCCCGGAAGGCGTTCCACCACAGCTTCAGCTGAATTTCCATCTTCATGTCACGGCGGGCACTGTCCTCCATATACTCCGCCGTCATGGCTTTGTTTCTCCGGATCAGACGGGTGATCAGATTATCGGAAAGGACTTCTGTAATGGATACCGCCGAAATATCCCCGCTTACAAGGTACTCGTTTACCGTCAGGATGATCTCCTCCAGCACCAAGAGCCATTCCTGCCGGAAAGTGTAGACATCCTCCCTTGTCCGGATATAACTTGTGGCATCCCAGGTCTTTTTTTCCGTAAATTCTCCATCCTCATCCCGTGTATAAAGTTTCCCGTAGGTAAAATTCCAGAGTACGAAACTGTTAAGGCCAAGCGCTTCCGCTTTTCGGGCCGCATCTTTGATAAACGCTTCATCTGTAATAAGTACATCCGGCATTTTCAGCTCCCAGCCCTGTAGGATCTTCATCTGTGCCTCATCAGCGTACAGAAGCACATCAGGGAACATACTTTTTTTATTGACAGACAGCGTGCTTTCTCCGCCTGCCTTGCGGATGCGGATATTGAGCCTCTTCAGCATTCCGTTGATCTGGGAGATAATCTCAATTGCCCAGCTTCTTTCATTGCGCCTTACAACTGTTCCCATGGCATCACTTACCTTTCTTCGAACTCTTTGATCAGATTCTCCACTTCTATATGTTTCCTGCTTTTTTTATCCAGGCCGTCCCACGCTTCCTTCAGCCTTTTTTTTGCCACCTCGATATAGTCTATTTCTTCTCTCTTAAAGAGAGCTACATTCTCATTTTTCTCTATTCCAATAAAATTCCGGCCCTCCATCAGAGCCGCCACAAGGAAAGAACCGCTGCCGAACGTATTGTCCAGTACGACATCCCCCGGATTGGTGTAGGTCCGAACCATATATCTGCCAAGCTCTACCGGTTTCTGGGTAGGATGGTAAACTGCACCTTCACTTTCTGCCGTTTTTATATAAATAATATCTGTAGGATACCTCTCCCCTTTACTTGCCACATGGACCGGATCAAAGTCTCCGTAATTTCCGCACAGCTGATCCTTTCTCACCCCTTTGTCATAAGGTTCGCCGGGCGTCATCTGCGGATGATAAGTCGGCTGCTTTTTATAAAAGACACAGACATCCTCGTACTTGCGCAGAGGCTGTTTTTTTGCATTTAAAAAGTTGGTGGGCTTTGACTTCTCCCACACCCATTTATATTTGAAAATACCAGGCTGGCTTAAGATCAGCTTTGCTGTAAATACACCGTTTGAAGTAAGCACGATCGCCCCGTTCTGCTTGATGACCCGTTTGTACTGCTTCCAGAGTTCCTCAAGAGGAATATAGCAGTCCCACTGATTCTGTGTCATCCCGTAAGGAAGATCACACAGGATCATATCCACACTCCCATCAGGGATCTTCTCCATATATTCCAGACAGTCCCCTTCAAAAAGCCTGTTTATTACTTTACTCATATCTGTCTTTTGCTCTGCTTTTTTCCTCATGCCTGCACTCCTGTAACTTTTTCGTCGGCAGCCTCCATAACCGGCGCCATCCGTTTCTTTTACTGTGTTTTACTTTACCATACCGCACACGCGAACACAAGTTTGTTTTTTCTTTTTGTACCCGAGTCCCCAAAAGCTATATCTTTTATTTCAGAAATATGTATTGCTCTTCCGTGGACAGCTCTTCACTGAACTTATATCCCAGCCTGTCAAACCAGCGGATTTCCTTCAGATCTGAAATATTGTGTTCTGCCATATAGCGTACCATCTCTCCTCTGGCCATCTTGGCAAGGGTTCCTTTCTGTTTCACTTTTCCGTCGTTCCATTCCCCGAACACACAGGTGAGAAATCTGTCACCGGGGCGAAGGTATGCTTCAATACACCGGGAATATTCCTTCGAGGCAAGATTCAGGATCGTCCTGTCCTCATCCATAACCTCTCTGTACAGCTTATTATTCCAGAACTCATAGAGATTTCCTGTTCCCTCCACTTTTGCCGCCGCCTGCATCTCAAGTCGGTATGGCGTCACACCGTCAAAGGGGCAAAGTACTCCATAAAATCCGGACAGTATCCTAAGGTGGTCCTGTATATACTGCATGGCGTTTTCTTCGAAAACTGCCGGAGCCATATACTGATACTGGATTCCTTCATAGGAAAGGACAGCAGGAGTCAGGTTTTTCTTCAGATCCATATGTTTCATTCTATCGTAGTTCAATGATGCAATTTTATCATTGCACTTCCACAGTTTCTTTGCTTCCTCATAGGTGAGGGATCTCACCCATTCAAGAATGCTCCCGGCATCCTCGATAAATGCCGGGAGATCATGAAACTCTGCAAGGTCCGGATTTGTATTCATTTTCTTCGCCGGAGAAATTATAATCTTCATATCAGTCCTCTCTTCTTTTGTCTACAGCGCCAGAATATCTGCTTTCAGTTCCTCTACATCTTCCGGCTTTGTACTCCAGCTTGTGCAAAACCGCACGCAGTGTCTGTCCCCCTCCGGAAACTGGTATTCAAAAATATGCTTTTTCTCCAGTTTCCTCATCTGCTCTTCACTTAACAGAACAAACTGCTGATTCGTCGGACTGTCAATATAGAAATCAATCCCTTTTTTCTCAAAAGCTTCCCGGATCTCCATGGCGTACTTGTCCGCCCGGCCTGTAATTTCAAAATACAGATCGTTCTCAAAGAGCGTATAGAACTGCAGGCCCAGCGTCCAGCCTTTTGCCAGCATTCCTCCGTTCTGCTTCATATAGCTGCGGAAATTATCTTTGAGCTCATTGTTTGTAATAACTACTGCTTCTCCCATCATAGCTCCGCATTTCGTACCCCCTATGTAGAAGACATCGGCAAGCGCCGCAAGATCAGAAAGCTTCAGGTCATTTACCTTGGCTCCAAGCCCGTAACCCATTCTCGCTCCATCTATCATGAGATACAGACCGTACTTTCTGCAGACAGCAGATATTTCCTCAAGCTCTTTTTTGGAATAAAGGGTGCCGTACTCTGTAGGGAAGGAAATATATACCATCTTAGGCTGTGTAATATGTTCCTTCACTCCGCTTGTCCTGTAATTTTCCGCTTCTGCTTCAACAGACGCTGCCGACAGCTTTCCGTTTTCTCCTTTTACAACATGGATCTTGTGTCCTGTATGCTCCACCGCCCCTGTCTCGTGGACGTGGATATGTCCGCTGTCCGCACTGATCACTCCCTGATAGGGACGAAGAGCTGCCGCAATAACGGTATAGTTTACCTGCGTTCCTCCTACCATAAAATGAATGTCAGCGTCAGTACTTCCCAGATGAGTCTTGATCTTCTCTGCCGCCCTTTCGCACCATTCGTCCAGCCCATACCCGCCATAGCTTTCCTGGTTTGTTTTTATAAACGCCTCCAGAACAGCCGGATGCGCCCCATGATTATAGTCATTGTTCCATCGACTCATTTTGAACCACTCCTTTTTTTGTACTTATTTTATTTTAACTGATATTTTCCACAGTGTACAGGAAGAAAAATAAACCGTAAAAGCTGTTGTCACTTTCTTCCTGGAATACAAACTTCAGCTGCTGATTTACGGAAAACAGTAAAAGCCGCTGCCGCTGTGAGCACTTCTGTTATCCAGAACGCATGCCACACGCCGTCCGCTCCCATACTTCGGCTAAGGAGAAATGCTGCCGGAATAATAACTGCCACATAGCGGAAAAAAGAAATTACAAGGGACGGAATGCCTTTTCCAATACCTTCCAGCGCTCCTGAAGACGTAACAGAAACAGCAGAAATGACGAAACCGGCGCTGATGATCCGCAGCGCCCTTCCGCCCGCTTCCACAGTCTGGCTGTTTTCTGTAAACATTCCTATCAGCCCCTCCGGCACCATAAGGCAGATTACCATTCCCACTGCCATGATCACCGCCGTCATTCCCAATGTAACTTTGTAAATCTTCGACACTCTTTCTCCCTCTCCGGCTCCGTAATTATAACCGATCACCGGACGCATTCCCTGAATGATCCCGTTGGCCGGAAGATAAAGAAAGGTCTGCAGTTTATAGTAAATGCCCAAAATGACAATGTAACTCTGAGAATAGACGGATAAAATCGTATTTAATGCGGAAATCATCAGAGAAGGCAATGCTATATTCAGGATTGCCGGTATCCCTACCGTATAAAGCTGCCGGTCTATCTTCCGATCAGCTTTCATGGCACTTCTCCTGATTTTAACCGGAATCGGCGAAATAAAATATACTGCAATGTAGATCGCCAGTGGCAGAACCTGACCGATCCCTGTGGCTAATGCCGCTCCTTCCATCCCCATCTCCGGGAAGGGGCCCAGACCAAAGATTAAAATCGGATCCAGAATAATATTAGCAATGCAGCCGCACAAAAGGCTGAGCATCGTAACTTTCATTCTTCCCACTGCCTGAAAAATTTTTTCAAATGCCAGGCTTTCCGCAATAATCACCGCAAAGGAAAAGGCGATGACTGCATATCTGACTCCAAGCTCCACAACCTGCTCTGCCTCGGTAAACATCCGAAGGAACGGACGGATTGCCGCGATGCACACTACAGTCATGATCACGCCGTGCACTCCGGCCAGAAGCATACCTCTGGTGGCCGCCCTGTCCGCCTTTTCCTTATCCTGCGCTCCCAGATGAAAAGCAATGGCTGCATTGATCCCCACCCCGAATCCGATGGCAACCGCATTGATGAAATTCTGCACAGGGAATACAAGAGACAGCGCAGTCATCGCATCTTCACTGATCTGCGCCACAAAAAAACTGTCTACAATATTATAAAGAGAATTTACCAGCATAGAAACGACCATGGGGAGAGCCATGGAAAAAATCAAAGGCAGAACCGGCCTTTCTTTCATAAAAGTCTCATTCATCATTTCCTCTCCTATTCTAAAGTATATATCATAAAATCCTGTATCAAGGAAAATGCCACACAGCTGCATTTTCACAGCCGTGTGGCGAAAAATAGTCATAAGACCAGAAAAATCCACACAAAATTTTAGTTCTATATTGTATCCTGCATTCCGGCAATCCGGTTCATTTTCTCATAGAGAAAATAATTAAATACCGCCATCGTCCTTCCCACACCGATCATTGCCAGAACAGTGCCGATACCAAGGCCGATCAGATGTCCGGAAAAAATCAGACTAATGCACACAGTAACTGTGACACATCCGAGATCAAAACAGTTTTTTACCAACCCTACCCCTTTGTGTACATGGTCAGCGATCGCCTGAACGATCCCATCCCCTGAATTGGGGATCAAACGCATATTAAGAGACATGGCCGCTCCGATCCCGGTCAGGATAACCGCAAGGATCAACAACAGGATACGGACAGTAAATTCTCCCGGAGAACTTTTTCCTTCTGTATAAAGATCCGGAATCAGAGCCGTAAAAAGATTCATAAAGCGTGTAAAAATCAAACTTAACGGAATCTGCAAAAAATCCATAAAAAGAATCTTTTTCAGATTTCCTCCTTCTCTTTTTATCCTGTATGTATGCAGAACCATTTCCACCAGAACAAAAAGAGAGTACAAAATAAAAGTCATATCGCCAAAGTTTTGTTCAAAGGAAACAGAGACACTGTAGGACACGGAGACAATCGGCGAGGCCCCCAGACCTGTCTCTGTATTCAGGACAAGTCCGAGAGCCAGTACCACCAGACCGGCAATATAAAATATTCCGCGAAATATATATTCTTTCTTCATATTTCTTTACTTTCTATTGCATTTTTTTCTTCTTTGCAGGATGATCACAGTACCGGAAGCCAGAACACATAACAGCCAAATGGCTGCCTGTGTTTCATCTCCTGTTTTTACTGCTTTTTCAGCCTTTGTCTTTTCTATTTTCTCTTCTGCATTTTTATCGGGATCTGTCTGATCCTGTTCTCCGGTTCCAGACGGATCTTCCGGATTCTCACCCGGCTTGTCTCCCGGGTTCCCTCCGGGTTCTTCCTGGGGCTTTTCTCCCGGATTTGCTGCTGCTCCTGTATAGTTCACCGGAGTTGACCGGAACACCAGAGCCCCTGAATCCGTTCTTGCCAGTACATAAAACAGACCGTCTACCGCTGTGCCGACGTTTTCCGTTGTCTTCGTCCCATGAAAACGAAGATTACCGTCACTGCTCCAAACATCTGCATCAGGATCATATTTCCATGTATCCCTCATCTGCTCTGTCCCAAGACCAGATACCGGCCCTGTCACGATCATACCGTCATCAGTAGCTGACAAAGCAAAATCCAGTGTTTGAAGAGAATCAAACTGCCCGTTTGCATCGCGGAAAAAATCCGCCCCGCTTACCTTCCATCTCTTTCCGTCATAAATCATTATATTCCCATATACAGTCTCATTTTGACCCTGTATATATTCTACAAAAGAATCATATCCTCCACATACGATCAGATTATTACCGGATACGGAAACCATAGCTCCACTTCTCCCTTCCGGAAGATCTGGAATTTCAGAATCCGATACTTTTCCTGTCACCGGATCAAGAGCATAAATTACTGCAGTATTTTCACAATTCTCTCCTTCACCTCCTATGACAAGAAGCTGATCCTGATAGACTGCCAGCTGCCCAAAACCAGTACTCATATCTACCGCTGCAACATCCCATGTTTCTGTCTTTGTGTCATAAGTCCCAAGTTCCATCTGACCCTGAGCATTGAAATATATCATATAAATTTTATCTTTTCCTGCAGCCATGGAATAATATTCCTTATAGGGGGACACTATGATATCATCTTTCGGAAGACTGACTTTTTTCCATGTATTATCTTGAATACTATATTGTTCCATATAAATGCTGCCCGTTTCCTCCATTGCTGCAAGGCAGAGGATCTTGCCGCCTGCCCCTGCCATATGCAGCCATAGCCCATTGCGACTTGTAAGATCAACGCCACTTAGTTCTCCGTAATCCAAATCCGGAGCTGCAAGCTCCTGAAATCCTACAGATGTCGCTCCAATATCCAAAAAATTCTGTCCGTATTTTCCACCTGCCGTATAAACAACAATCTGCTGATTTCCTGCTGATCCATCCGGTAAGACAATTGTAATACTCTCCGGTGACCATGACGTCACCTCAGCCTGCACGCCTCCTACCGTCACTGTCCCCGGCTCCTCTCCAAAGAAATAGCCGCAAAGTTCCGCTGTCTTATCCTGCTGCTTCAGCTCATTCACTACCGGAACAAGTCTGGAATCATCGAAAACGGCCCCTGCATCCAGAAAACCTCCGGACACTGACTTGTCCTCTAAATCTATTCCATCCTCCCGGTTCACTGCACCGATTATGCGCGCGCGAATCTCTCCTGCATCGTCACCGTTATCTGCACCATATACCATCGCTGCCAAAGCCGCTACTCCCGATACTGCCGGCGCTGCCATGGAAGTCCCGTCCGAATAATAATAGTCGCTGGCCTTTTTTCCAAATCCCACATTATCAAGGTGAAACGCCGCCCCCTCTGTTTTTCCGGTCATGGTCCCCCTCATTCTGATCGCAATGCTCCCATCTCCATCCGCATCTGTCAAAAACTCTCTGCTGGAAAGGCAGGTACTGGAAATATTCCAGTTACTGTCCCTCACCGCCAAGTAAGCCGGATAGAATCCCCCGTTTACTGTTTGAGTCGAGTACAGGAGATCCCATTTTTCCCCGGTATTTTGCGCAAACCGTACAACCTCTTCTTTCATTGCTCCGTCAAAAGATCCTGCAAACGCCAGATGCAATTCCTTTAATGGATCAACAGCCGCAAGGTCTTCTGCTGAAAATTCAATTTCCAGCGTAAACTCCTCCCCTTCTTCAATGCTGTCCAAAGAAACTTCCAGTCCTCTGCTGCTGGAATATCCCCGGGACGGAACTGCTCTTTCGGCTTCTTTCTCTCCTTCATCCAAAAGTCTTAATTCTACTCTGTCATCCGCATCCTCAAAATCTTCATAAAAATAGCTGTCTTCCCTGTCCTGTATCCACGGCAGATATTGTACAGGCATTTCATGGTTTTCCATTGAATACATGGAGGTATCTGTAGTTGTAGAAGCTAAAATCTGTGTACCTGGCGCAAACACATCTACGGTCTGCCTTCCGTAATTAGAAAAACCGGCCCGGTATCCCTCACTGTCCATCGCTCCTACCGTTACAACATAGGGACTGTTTATTATGCCCCCTGTATTTCTGTCATTATCTGCATAGTTATTTCCGGCTGCAAAACAGGATAAAATCCCTTCCATTCCTGCTTCCGTCACCACATCAGAAACACTCTGGAGCATATATCCGTCATAAGTGCCGGGCCCCCAGGAATTATTTACAACCGCTACATTAACCCCGGCTTTCTTTGCTGTGATCAGATAGCGGTAACACAGAATCGCATTGCTGGTAGCAGAGTTTCCTGTAAGGAAATCGAGCGCCATGATCCGGGCTGAAGAGCTTACTCCCGCCGTTCCCTGGCCGTTATTCCATTGGGCAGCGATTATTGAAGCACAGTGTGTTCCATGCCCCATCAGAAAGTCCATTGGATCATCCGTCGGTCCTGTACCTGAATAATTTACACCATACGCCCCTCCTCCAAGAGCTGTCAGCTCCGGATAGTTCAATCCGTCCTTCCACATTACGTCCTTCAGATCAGGATGATTGTAGTCTACACCGCTGTCTATCACAGCAACAACAGGCGTATCAGAACTGCTTCCGGCATTTGACCATGCCTCTTCGACATTCATATCCACCGCCGGAATGTCTGTTGCATGGGACGCATCATTCAATGTATTTTTAAGTCCCCACTGATATTCATAGCCCGGGTCTGACGGAACATCATAGGGCTCCATAATGTAATTAGGCTCTGCATATACTACCCTGGGATCCTCTTCCAGCTCCCGGATCATTTCTTCTGTATTGTCGCCTGTTACCAGCACGATCTCATCTGCTGATATGCCAGTCCGGCTCCTTGCCGAAGCTGACGCTGATGTCTGACGAGAAGCTGTGATGTTTTCCAGGTCAATGAGGGATTCTGTCTCATACTGTTCCAGAACACTTCCACTTCTCTTTTCCCTCTTCATTGCCTCCGGCTCTTCCCGCAGGCGTACGATTACCTGCCCATCCACATAGTCTTCTCCCGGCACTCCGTATTCCCTCTGTTCCGTATTCTCAGCCGATACTTCCTTTGCCGGGGCTGTCACCGGAATCACAGAAATTGCCAGTACCGCTGCTAAAACTGATGCCGTCGCCTTTTTCTTCACTCCTTTCCCCCCCCTTTTCAGATCATTCGTGTTTTCTATAAAAGAATCCTGTCTTTCTTCGCCAGAATTGCTTCCACCGCCGCACATGCCGGACAGTCGCAGTATTTTGCCCCTGCTTTTTTCAGATCCTGTCCATGAACAGCCACCCCTTTTGCCGCTTCCTCTCCGCCGAATACTTTAGCTCCGGCCTCTGACTGTGCAAAAGCGATCAGACCATCTACTGTCACAATATCTTCTTCTAATTCTGCGATATATTTTTTTGTTTCTTCCGCCTCTTTTTCTGTCCCTACCGCGTCCAGCCACGCCTGGGCTGCTTCCTTTGCCTCTTGGCTGCATGAGGGAGCTGCGATCAGTTCCTTTGTTTTCTCTACTACATAATCTAATATGTTCTTTTCCATTTTTCTCTTCCTTTCTACTTTTTATTGAATTGCTGTTTGCCAAATTGCGAATCTATTTAAAGTTTATCACATTTTTCTGTCTTTTTCGATTTATTTTTTTATTTGCCTTTTTGTTTGTTATCTCACCTTTGTTTTATAACACTGTCAATTTACGAACAGGCGGAAATGTGTTAAGATAGCAGTCAGAAAAACTATCATCTAAAGGAGATACAAGTATGCCTGTATTTGATTTTCGCAACGAACCCCAGGGTGCAGACATTTCCGAATGTACCTACTCCATATTTTATTCCAGCGAATCGCTGCCTACGCCTGAAGCTCCTATTCTTATACTGGACAACCGGCAGAAGGACTGGAAACATCACTCCTGCGGCGTTTTCACCAATCCGGACAAGCGCACCGCATTTGAATTTGACGAAGAGGACGGAACCGCCAGCGCCAACATTTTAAAAATAGACGCCCGTTTTGTCCCCCTCCTCCGTTGGCTGGGAGAAAACCGCATCCACGTAAGGCTCTCCGGGAAAAATCTGGCAGACGGATATGCTGTCTATAAGATCCGCGAGATCGCTTTCGGAAAAGGAACCAAACTTTCCGCTGAGGATGGATTTCTTCAGTTTATTATTGAAAGACTGCTCTCCAGCGACGCACCGGAACCCGAAGAAGACGGTGCAGAGGAAGAGCCGGATGAAACCGGCGATGACATGAAACTGACAAGCCTGCAGAGCATTACGGATTTTATGACCTGTGCCGGCAAAACGCTGCCGGACACTATCCTTTTGTGGGCCAGAAGAAATCTTGCCGTCGCCCGTTCCCATGAGGTTACTCTGGAGGAACGCCGCCATGCTCAAAGAGCCCTTTCTATTGTTTTAAATATCAAATGGAAAACCAATTATTTTGAGTCCATTGACCCGGTGGAGGCCCGCCGGATCCTGGATGAAGAACTCTACGGAATGGAGCGCGTAAAACAAAGAATTATTGAAACGATCATACAGATCAACCGCACTCATACGCTTCCGGCCTATGGCCTTTTGCTGATAGGACCGGCAGGTACAGGGAAATCCCAGATCGCCTACGCAGTTGCACGTATTTTAAAATTACCGTGGACAACACTGGACATGAGTTCCATCAATGACCCGGAACAGCTGACCGGAAGTTCCCGTATCTACGCCAACGCAAAACCGGGAATCATCATGGAGGCTTTCTCTGCTGCTAGGGAGTCCAATCTTGTTTTTATTATCAATGAGCTGGATAAGGCGGCGTCCGGGAAAGGGAACGGAAATCCTGCCGATGTGCTCCTTACCCTTCTTGATAACCTTGGATTTACCGACAACTACATTGAATGTATGATCCCGACAGTAGGAGTGTATCCCATCGCTACTGCAAATGATAAAAGTCAGATCAGCGCGCCTCTCATGTCCCGTTTCGCTGTCATTGACATACCGGACTATACTCCGGAGGAAAAGAAGATCATCTTCTCCAGGTACGCCCTTCCAAAGGTTCTGAAACGTATGGGCCTAGCGGAACACGAGTGCACCATAACTGAAGAGGCTCTTGACGCCCTTGTCAATAAATATGTAACGACTTCCGGCATCCGTGATCTGGAACAGACCGCAGAACATCTGGCTGCAAATGCATTGTATCAGATCGAAGTGGATCATGTATCTGAAGTCGTCTTTGACGAAAAGATGCTGGGAGAACTGCTGGCATAAAAATGCACCGGTCTGCAGAGGGCGCAAAAAGCGCTTCTCTGTAAGCCGGCGCTGTCATTTATTCTTTTATATAGTGGCAGGCTGCCTTATGCCCTGACTCCACTTCACAAAACTGCGGTGCCTCTTCTGCACACTTCTTTGTGGCATAGGGACATCTGCTACGGAATGCACATCCCTGAAACCCTTCGGTCCGCACCGGCTGTTCCCCATCAAGAGCCTGAAACTTTCTCCCTGTAATATAGGGGTCCGGCACCGCCGCAAGAAGTGTCTTTGTATAGGGATGAAGCGGATGTTCAAACAGCCGTTCTGCTGTTGTTTCCTCCACCAGTCTCCCCAAATACATAACTCCGATCCGGTCTGAAATAAACCGAATGACACCAATATCATGCGAAATGAACAGCAGACTCAAATGAAGCTCTTTTTTCAGTTCCACGAGCATGTTTAAAATCTGGGCCTGGATAGATACATCCAAAGCCGAAACCGGTTCATCACAAACAATCAACCTGGGCTGTGTTATAAGAGCTCCGGCTATTCCAAGCCGCTGGACCTGGCCTCCGGATAATTCATGGGGAAACCGAAAGTAATGTTCCTCCGAAAGTCCTACTTTTTGCAGGATCGACAGCACCTTCTCCCGCCTTTTCCCATTGTCTTTTTCTCCATGAACTGCAAGAATCTCATCTAATATATCTCCTACGCGGCTCCTGGGATTCATAGCTGAAAGAGAATTTTGAAATACCATCTGAAGGTCTTTTCTGTAAGGGCGGAACTCCCGCTCACTTAGACCACATAATTCCTTCCCTTCACACAGGATGGATCCACTGTCTGCTTTTTCAAGTCCCACGATCGTACGACCAATCGTAGATTTTCCGCATCCAGACTCACCTACCAGTCCATAGGTCTCCCCTTCTTCCATGTACAAAGACAAATGATCTACCGCACACATGCGTTCTTTTGCTGCAAACAGCTTTGTCTTTTTTCCCCGCAGAGGATAGGTCTTTTTCAAATCTTTTATTTCCAGAAAATGTGGATTCATTTTCATGCCCTCCTCTCTTTTTCGGTATATTTCCAGCATCGGACTATATGTCCGGGTGCTGCTTCTACAGGCGGAGGCGCTGATTTTCGGCACTTTTCATCCGCATATGAACATCTGGTGCAGAAATGACATCCCTCCGGAATGTTGGAAAGAGACGGAACCGTCCCCTGTATAGTTGGCAGCTTTATCCCCCGCTTCACATGAAGATGAGGGATACAGGCAAGCAACCCCTGTGTATAAGGATGAAGAGGATTCCGAAACAATTCTTCTGTCCTTACGTCTTCCACAACCTGTCCCAAATACATCACTTTCACACTATGACAGAGCCTGGATACCGCTCCCATATCATGAGTAATAAACAGGACAGACATTCCCAGCCTGTCATTCAGTTCTTTGATCAGATGAAGAATTTGTTCCTGAATTGTCACATCCAGCGCTGTCGTCGGTTCATCTGCAATCAGAAGTTCCGGCTCACAGGCCAGCGCCATAGCAATCATAACACGCTGCTGCATTCCTCCGGATAGCTCAAACGGATACTTTTTCATATTGGTCGCAGGATCAGGTATCCCTGTCAGCCCCAGCATCTGAACGGCTTTCTTCCTGGCTTCCTCCCTGCTTATCTTTTTATGAAGAAGAAGCACTTCCTCAAGCTGACTTCCTACTGTGTGCACAGGACTTAAGGAATTAAGCGGATCCTGGAAAATAACAGAAATACTGTTTCCTCTGATATCCTGCATTTCTCTTAGAGGCCTTTTTAACAGATCTTCCTCATGGAAAAGGATTTCTCCTTCATAGCGCACTGCTGTGTCGTGATCCCGCAGACGAAGAACTGACTGCGACATAACACTCTTTCCAGACCCTGACTCTCCAACCACTCCGGTAATCTCGCCGGGATTGATACAAAGGGATACTCCATCTACAGCCGGAAGCCATCTTTTGTGTACCGGAAACAGAACGCGCAGATTACGTATTTCAAGTATTCTTTTTTTCTTGTCTGTTTTCTTTTGTTCCATCACTTCTTCTTTCCTCCTTTCACTCTCGGATCGAGGAAATCTCGCAGGCCGTCTCCGAGAAGATTGAGACTAAGCACACATAGTATGACTGCCGCTCCCGGGCAGATCATCGTCCAGGGCGCTCTGGAAAATACCATTTTACTTGCCTCCAGCATATTTCCCCAACTGGCTGCCGGGGCGGGGATTCCTGCCCCAAGGAAACTCAAAGAAGCTTCTGAAATAATTGCCTGTGCAAAAATGAATGACGCCTGCACAGTAAGAGGTGAAATCACTCCCGGCAAAATCATCTTCCACAAAATGCGGAAACTGGAATAGCCCTGCACTTTTGCTGCTTCCACATAGGTCTGCTCTTTTATGACAAGAGCGCTTGCCCGCACAGTTCTCGCCACACTGGGACTGTAAACAACCGTGAGCGCTACAATGACATTCCAGCTTGAGGTACCCAATGCCGCGATCAGAGCAATTGCCAAAAGAATGCCCGGGATCGCTATCAGCCCATCACAGATCCTCATGAGTATCTGATCCAGCACTTTAAAATAGCTGGCATAAATTCCAATAATAATGCCCAGCACACAGGAAAAAACTGCCACACAGCCCCCTACCCACAACGACACTCTGGCACCATACATCACTCGTATAAAAAGATCCCTTCCAAATTCATCTGTCCCAAGCAGATACTCTCCCCCTGGAGGCTTCAGCCTATTAACCACATCCATAGCGTCCGGATCTACCGGATGAAAAAAGGGAACCAAAATTGCCAGAAGAAGAATTATGACAAAGCCGCAGGCTCCGATAATGAGAGCCGGACTGGCCAAAAGTCTCTCCTTCCTAAGCTGGCGCTGTTCTCTCAAAATAGCCTCACTGGCTTTGGATATACTTTTTCTTGTCAATATCATTCTTTCCCCTCCTACTTCCGGCCGGGCTGGAGCCGCGGATCCACAAAACCGTAAAGAATATCCACAATCAGATTCACCAGCACATACAGCAAAGTTACAAAAAGAACAACCCCCTGGATAACAAAAACATCCCTTCTGTTAATAGAGGTCAGCGTCAGCATTCCAAGGCCGGGAATGTTAAAAAGAGTCTCCGTTACTATGGTCCCTGTAATCAGACTGCCAAAGGACTGCCCTACCGCTGTAAGGATCACCGGAGCCCCGTTCTTCAGTGCATAGCGCAAAACCACACGGCTCTCTTTTAGTCCCTTTGCTCTTGCAGTCTGAATATAATTTCTATACAGCACTTCCAAAATCGAAGAGCGGGTCATTCTTGTCAGATATGCCGCCTGAACGATTCCAAGCGAAAGAGCCGGAAGAAAAATATACCTTAAATGTTCTCCAAGCCCTTCAGAAAGCGCCGCATACCCGGCGACCGGAAACCATTGCAGATAAACACCGAAAAACAGCATTAGAAACATACTAAGCAGGAACCCCGGAAGAGCCGCCCCAAGAAGGGATGCCGATACGCAGGTCACATCAAGGGCCGTTCCTCTTTTGTATGCCGCCAAGATACCAAGAGGAACAGATAAAATCAGGGCAATGATCTGCGCCAGTACGGCCAGGCTAAGGGTCGGCAGAAAATATTCGCCGATTGCCTCTGTCACTGACTGGTGGAGAAAATAAGATGTCCCCCAGTCTCCTCTTAAAACATTTGTAAACCAATCGATATACTGCACAAGAAAGGGCCTGTCAAACCCCAGCTCTGCATTCAATTCATTAATCTGATCCGGCGTTGCCTCCATCCCAAGAAGAGCCGTTGCCGGACCTCCCGGTATCATATATACTACAAGAAAAATCACACAGGAAACGACAAACAATACCGGGATCAGTGATAAAATTCTTTTCAAAATATAAGACAGCATATCCGCTGCTCCTTTCCGCCGCCGGCTTCTTTCACCTATCTGCCGCAGCTTTTTTCAGAGTGTGTATCCTCCTGAATACACCAACAGCAGCGGACTGCGTAAACGCACCCCGCTGCCTGCTATTTTTATATCTGCTATTCTGTAGCTGTTACTCCCCAGTAAATTGGGAAACGAAGATAATTATATCCTGTCACATCTTTGTTCATCGCAATTACACCTGTGTAATGTCCAAGTACTGTAGCAGCCCCATACTCATAGAGGAATGTCTGCAGATCTGCCCATGCTGATGCCGCCTCTTCATCTGACGCTGCAGAGCGGATTTTCTGAATCCCTTCTGCTACTTCCGGAGCATTCAAACCTGCCCAGCCGCTGTCAAGAACAGAGAGCTGGATCGGAAGCATATTGTAGGAGTTGCTTGTAATAAACATATCAAACTGATTCGGGTCTGCACGGTGCTCCATAAAAGTGCTGAAATCATATGTCTCCACTTCCGCATTAATACCTGCCTGCTTCAGATTTTCCTGTACGACAAGTGTAGCGTTGTACATCTCCGGATAATCCTGTGTTGTCACAAGAACAAGTTTTTCGTTATTATATCCGGCTTCCTCAAGAAGTTCTTTCGCCTTTTCTATATTATTCTGATTGTAATATTCACTGCCTGCATCTGTTCCCCACTGTGTATCTGCCGGATCGGACCATCCTGCATTAATCTCATAGAGATCAGCATTCCCGTAAGCTGCCATCATAATATCATCGCAATTCAGCGCTGCCAGGATTGCCTGCCGCAACGTCTGGTTTGCCATTACCCCCTCTGTCGTATCAAGGAAAAGATTCAAGGTACCTCCCTTATCTACATTCAGGGTCAGATTGCTGTCAGCGGACAGTTCTTCATAATTGTCAACAGGGATTTCCTCTGCAATATCATATTCACCGCTCTGCACACCTGCAATACGAGTGGAAGCGTCTGTCACCACGTCAAAATAAAGTGTGCCTGTAGCCGCCTGCTTTTCTCCTGCAAGTCCGCTTCCCTCACCCTCTGACGGCTGATAATCCTCATAAGCCTCCAGCTTTACATATTGATCTTGTTTCCACTCGGAAACCTTATAGGGACCTGTACCGATATACTCATCAATGCCCTCTGCTGTTGCAGTCTCCACAACTTCAGCCGGATAAATTGCCGCTGCCTGAATCGGACTTGCCAGAATCATAATAATGTCTGATGAAGCCTGATTTACATTCAAGTCAACCGTGTAATCGTCTACTTTCTCAAAGCTGGATCCTCCAATTAATGTATTTGCTTTGGCAGATACCTCCAGCCAACGGTTCATAGAAGCCACAACATCATCCGCGGTCATCTCTTCCCCATTATGGAATTTTACTCCTTCACGGAGCTTAATGGTGTAGACCATACCATCCTCACTCATCTCATAGGATTCTGCCAGCACCGGTGTAGGTTCAAAATCTGCATTCATTGCAAATAATGGCTCATATACATGGGCTCCAATGCCTCCTACAATGTTAGAGTTAATAGACTGTGGATCCAGAGAAGGCGGATTGGCAGAAATCGCTATATGCAGCTCCTCCTTCTTTGCTCCAGATGCGCTTTCCCCTGCATCTTCCCCATCAGAGCCTGATCCGCCGCATCCGGACAAGAGAAGAGCCATGCTCATAGTCAACGCTGCAGCTCTTGACCACATTTTTCTTTGCTTTTTCATGTGTTTCCTCCTTTAACATACATTTTTATCATGTGTCATTTATGTTATCTGACAGAGCAAAAAAAATCAAATTGATATTTTTTATACTCTTATATGTTTTATCTATATGTGATAATGGAAGAAAGAAAAAATAATAAAACGATAACTACCTTCTGCCTTTAAAGATCCTTCCGCACATTTCCCTGCATCAGCACCTAATAGACTGCTTCAGCACACGAAAGCCTCCCCAGAAGCCGGCAGTAATCCCCCGCAAACGTATCTGCCATTTCCAAAAGTTCGCACTCTGTAGGGTCAAGAAGGACGCGTATAAACAAGGCATGCTCCATCATGATCTGATTCCAGAACAGTTCCGTCTCCCGGATATTATCCAGCGGCATACATCCTGCAGGAAGTCACCTCCCTCAGTATCTGCTTTTTAAACATAATGAGGCCGCTCAACAGCTGCAGAACACGCTGATTCAGCTGGCATATCTGCCATATCATTCTTTCATCTATGTCGCCGGGACAGCCAGAGCGCAGTTTCTCCTCTGCCTGTGTGATCCGTGAATCAATAGGAATCTGCGTGAGCCGCTCTGTCTGCTGTTCTGCTCTCATTGTAAATTCTGTGAAAACTTCTCCGGAACACAGCACATCTTTTCCTGCCATTCCGTCTGAAAGCCGCACCGTCTGCCACAGTATTTTTTCAAATTCTTCCCGGTACCAACTGGCCTTGTTTCTGCACTCCCGCTCCCCTGCCGGAAAAGCCGCCTGAAGGAACAAAGCGTGCTCTTTCATAATTCGTCCAAAGAATAATTAGGTTTCGTTTGTCTTCGTAACTTCGTCACAGAACTTTACGCATCAATCTGCAATAATGTAGATACCAAAAGAAAAGGAGGAATCCACTATGAAATTTCATCTTAACGAACGATTAGTTGAACATATGAAACAAAACGACCGCCAGAACATCCTGATCACCCCGTCCATGTGCCGCACATGAGGCGGCCCCCGCTTAAGCATATCGGCAAGGTTTGTCGATTCAAAACAGACAGATGCTCTGAAAGAGCAAAACTTCCTCAGCTTCCCTCACGAATTTGGAGAAGTCCTGATCCGCCGAACCCCGATGCAGGCAGACGAAACCGTCAGATTAGGGCTCTCCAGATTTTTCAAACAGATTACAGTAGAAGGTATTTATTCGGCATAGATACCAAAAGAAGCACAGGGACAGACATCATCTGCCCCTGTGCTTTTCTTTCTTTTTCTGCTGTTTCAGTTCAAACTTACGTACTTTCTCTGCTTCCCGCCTTTCCCTGCTCACAGTCTTACGTTCCGTTTTCAACTGCTCCTGCTGTAATTTCAAAGCCTGCTGCGATTTTGTGCCTATTCCTTCATTCTGCATCTCTTTTCGCACCTCTCGCTGCAACCGTTTCGGATTACGGCCGGCTTTTCTTACACTAGTTGCCACAGCCGGACTAAATCGCAGATGAACGTAATTTTTCAGAACAAACTCGTAGATCTCATAATCTCTCGGCTCCGCTCCAAACGTAACCTTACACGCCGATAGTTTTCCCTCTGAGCTTCGCTCAAAAACACCTACCCAAAATGGTTCCTCAAAAAATACGGTCAGCCTGTCTGATACTTTGTCCATGACAAATCCTCCTTAAATAATTGTGATACACAAAGAACGGACGACCCTAAGGAGGGAGGGTTACTTACACCTTACGGTGCGGCCGGGCTACCTACCGGCTCTGCAGGAGAAATTCTCCTGCGTTGCGTTTTTATCTTTGTATCCTGAGTTTACCATAATATTGGTCGTCAATCTATAACGATTTCCAGCTTATAACATCTTTGATCCGTGTTTAAGGTTTTGCTTGTGCACTGTCATAAATGTGGTAGAATACAGACATAGCTATGATTTACCGGTCTGTCCTATTGGAGGAAGAATATATGGGAGGTCTGTCCATGAAAAATTTTCATCGGAAAAATTTATTATTTTCCCTTGGTGGACTAAACTGCGGCTTATGCCCTATGAATCTGAACCATTATTGTTCCGGCTGTGGCTGCGAAGATGGTAACCAGACCTGTGCCATAGCAAAATGCAGTCTGCAGCACAGGAAGATATATCCTTAAAGCTTCGCAAGAAAAGGTAACTGTATCTATCTGATTTTATACTATCTAAGGGGGAATAAGAAATGGAACACACGAAAAAAACTGTCACTGTATTTGAGAAAACTGAAATTTCTGAACCAGCTTTATTCAGCCCGTCCGATACCACAAAAAGGATAGAAAATTTTCCCGAAATATGTGTCTCCACATTTTCTGAAGCAATCATTCAAAAATTTTCTTCCTTAAATACTGCTGTAAAAATAGCTGAACTTTATACCGCAAACGGCATGATCCCGGTCTACAAAATCCGCTATAAGGATACAGAGATTGCTTTTTATCTGTCCAGAGTCGGCGCGCCTGCATGCGTCGTTGGTTTTGAAGAAGTTGTTGCCATGGGCGCAAAAAAATTTGTTCTGTTTGGCTCCTGCGGCGTATTGGATGACGACAAAGTGAAGGATCGGATCATCGTTCCCGTTTCCGCCGTTCGTGATGAAGGAACAAGCTATCACTATGTGGCTCCTTCTCCGGAAATTGAAGCTGATTCCCATTCCATTCAGATATTAGAAAACGTCCTGAAAAACTGCGGTTACCCCTATGTAAAAGGCAAAACATGGACTTCAGATGCCATTTACAGAGAAACGATTCCCGCCATTCAGGAGCGCCGTAGGGAAGGCTGTCTTGCAGCGGAAATGGAATGCGCTTCCATGCTGGCAGTCTCAAAATACCGGCGGATCCCATTTATCCAGTTTTTATATGGAGCGGACAATCTTAGTTCTGATAAATGGGAAATCCGGGATCTTAATCTGTATGGCCTTACCAATGCAGAAAAATACATGGTCCTGGCTTTTGAATGCGGACTGGCTTTGTAGATCTTCCTATTGGATAAAAAACAGACCTCAAAGGACGAATCTTTTAAGGTCTGTTTTTACATTATCCTCTCTGTACAAAATACTGAAAATATCCGATTACTATTTTACCAGTCTCTGCCATCTCTCATCATCTTTTAAAAATCCATAACTTTCCTCATCCTGGAAACATTTCAATAGATTTTTCTTCATTTCTACAATAAAATCTTCTTCTACTTCCTTAAATTTCATATGCTCATAAAGAGGGGCTTTTCTGAAACTTCCTATTTGTTCCACACAGGAAAGGATTTACTGCTGCTGAATTGTCCTGGAACCATAAAGAATCCCTCTTGTTTTTATCTATCATTGCTTATAAAAATCTTCACATAAAAAGGCAGGTACCTCAAATACCTGCCCTGCAACTACTGCTTCCTATCCTTCTGCCCTTTAGCGGTTCCATTCTCATTGGCGTTTCCCTGTCCATTTTTCTGTCCGTTTCCTTGCCCGTTTTCTCGTCCGCTTCCTTTCCCATTTCCTTGCCCTTTTCCATAGTCAGCAGAACTAGAATTCGCGCCAGACTGCTCCTCAATCATATCTCTGATTTCTCTCATAGTAAGATCACGTATATCATCTACTGTAATTTCTGGATTCATTTCATGCAATTCAAGGTATGCACGATATTTTCCAAAAGAAATTCCGGCTAAATGTGCCTCTTCAACCTCTGCTTGATCCACCATGCAATAAATATTTTCTATATCTATACCCGTTTCATCAGAGATACATTCTCTCATTTTCTCTGCATTCTTTTCCCAACCACTTGTCACTGTAATCTCCAGAAGTTCATCTGAAGCAATACAGGATTTTATTTGCTCATTATCCAATATACTATTCACTGCATCTGCATAATTCGAATGATTGACAGACAATTCATCTGCAAGTGCGACACCGTCAGCATTATAGCCTTTCACATCAATCACTTTTCCATATATATTAACCTGCAGTTCAACAGATGGATTGACATCAATGCTAATTGCCGCTGCCGGTATTGTATAAGAAAAATATCCTCCAGCCGCCAACACTAAGGTTAATATACAAGCTGCCGCTGTAGCAAACCTGCGCACACTTCTTTGTCTTGTTTTCCCAAAACTTTCCATATGATGATAAATTGCAGTTCTAGTATTTTCTTTTAGAGAATCGTCGGCATGAATCTGTTCAAACGCCGCTTTAACTTTGTTATCCAATTTCATAGCCTCCCAACTTTTCTTTCAGTTTTTCTCTGCTACGTGCCAGCAACGTATATATGGTATTAACATTCTTCCCAAGCATTTCACCAATCTCCACCGCTGAATACCCTTCGTAATAGTACAAATATACTACATCTTTATATTTCTGCGGCAAAGTCAGAACTGCTTCCAGTACCTCTCTATAATCCTCTTTCTGTTCATCCGAAAGTGAAACAACTTCTTCAAGTGATATCGTTTTCCTTCGAAAAATGCTTTTCATAAAATCTTTACATTGATTTATCGTTACCCGGATCATCCACGCCTTTTCATGTTCCTTACTTTCAAATAAAATGGAACTAAGGGCATATTTCAAAAAGACCTCCTGAAAGATATCCTCAGTATCAGAGCTATTCTTTAAATGCAATACACAAATTCTCTTTACGGTATCCGCATACAGATCAATGGCTTGATTTACTTCCTGTTCGCTCCGCATATTTCTCTCCTAACTGGTCTTTGTAAAACATCCAACCAAATTTTTGATTTCATACAAACCTCCGCCTAGCATCGGTATACAATTACGCGTTCACTAATAATACGATCCTAAAAAACTAATCCTTTCATTTTCCCAAAAATTTTTTAGCTTTTTTATGTGCCTTCTACATTTACGAATTCATATGCTTTATATTCATCATCTCTGTTATAACTGTAATAGCGTATGCTTCCCCAATTGAAGAATCCAGGGTAAGATCATAATTTTGTGCGTGCCCCCATATGCGATGTGTATAATAAGCATAATTATCAGAACGGCGCCTGTCCATTTTATGTATCTTTCGAAGTGCCTCCTCTTCTGTAAGGTTCTCTAATTTCATGATGCGCTTTTTACGCACTTCTTCAGGGGCATGCAAAAAAACTTTCAATGTATTGGGGCGGTTACGAAGTACATAGTCTGCACAGCGGCCAATAATAACACAACGCCCTTTTGCTGCAAGATCACGGATTACCTTTCCCTCAGATTCAAAAATTTCATCTCGCGGGGATTCTTTCGTATCCGAATAAATGTACATCTGATTCATCAGATCATACAAAAAGCTATTGCTCATATTTTCCTCTTTATTCCGAATAAATTCCGGATCATATCCGGTAGAACCGGCTGCCATCTGGATAATTTCATTGTCATAAAAGTGATATCCCAATTTCTCTGCAAGTGCTTTTCCGATATCATGTCCCCCACTTCCAAATTGGCGGCCAATAACAATAACCGGAAGCTCTGCTGCATCGCCTTTTCCCCATCACTACTTTCGACTTGTTTTTGAGATTTTCCAAATAACATCTCTTCAAGGAACGATAACTTTCTCCCAAACAAACGGGCAATAAAACCTACAAGAAGAGCAGCTATGATCGTACCTTCTCTGACTCCGTCTAGACGATGGGCAAATAAAAAAGAAAGTCCTGCCGCTATAACGGTAAGGGATACATCAAATGCAACTTTCGTAGTCCCAAATTCTGTTTTCCATGTGGAAGAGACAGCCCGAACAAAGGATTCTCCTGGAAGCATAGCTACATTAGCCAGCACTTCTGTATATACACCAAATCCTAAAATCAGACAGCCAATAAGAAGATACAGAATACAGGAGATATAGTTACTTGGTTCCACAAAGAAGAGCATCACCATTGTCAAGTCAATAAAATATCCAAACAAAATGGAAATCGGAATTTGGAGCAGGTGCTCTGCCTTAAAATTGCGGCGCAATATTAAAAACTGCAGCAAGATCAGTAATAAACTAAAAGCAATTGTAAACTGTCCCAAAGTAAACGGGAAATTTAAGCTAAGCACATATGGGATTGACGAAATGGGGGATGTACCCAGATTCGCTTTCGTAATCAGGCTGACACCCAATGAATTAATAAACAGTCCGATCAAAAATACAGTATAACGCTTGAGTTTTTCCATGATTATGCTTCCTTTCCAACCATTGTATTATGATAAATTTTTATGAAAAGTTCCATAAGGATTGTACGTTCTTCATCTGAAAGTCCACAGAAAGCCTGTTCCTCCAGTTCCATAAAAGCTTCCGCAACAGCGTGGGCCTGCTTTTTCCCTTTATCAGTCATAAAAACATAATAGCTCCTCCGGTTTCCATTCATCATGCGCCGTTCCACCAAACCATTTTCTTCCATACGGTTTAACAAAGTAGTCAGTGTCCCAGGTTCAATATGGCATCCACATGCAATATCTTTCTGCCCTGCCCCATCATGAGTCTGCAGATAGTCCAGAATTTTAGGCTGCCCGATGGTCAGTCCCAATCCTTTTAGTTTTATTAAAAGTTCTTTTTGGAACATAGAATGTTGTGCCATAACAAGATAATGGAATGAAAAATCCATATACGATTCTCTCCTTTCTACTATTTAAAAAACGTAAAAAATAATTTGAATTCAAATTATTAGAATTCAAATTATTTTCAATATCTATCATATATTATTTTGAAAAAAATTGTCAAGCAAAAAATATTCCGATTTACTTTTCTACACAAGGGAACAGTAAAATTAATCGAAAGTATCCTTCCTTTTCTTCTACAATACATTTACCCCCCATTTTTTGCATCATGTTTTTTATATTCTGTATTCCAATGCCAGTGCTCTCTGGTTTTTCTTCCAAATTCCGAATCTTGTTTTCAAAGAAAAATCCAGCCATACTTCCTTCTTCCACTGAACAAATTTTCACTGGTTCAGAACGATCCGCATATTTTTCAATATTCGATGTCACATTATCCAAAATTCGCATAATATAATCTGTTGAAATCCGCAGCAGACCATCTATCCATTTAACCTGAAATATGACCCGAAACCCTTGCTGTTCCAAATAACTACAAGTATCAGAAAACAGATCATAAAATAAAACTTCATACTGCTCCAACTCCTCCAGTTCAATTTCTCTCTCCCCGGCAATTATGGAATACTCAAAAAGGTGATCTGTCAACTGCTTCATTCGTTTGGCTTTTTGTTCTATCTTATTTAGATATGCAAAAAGCTGCTCTTTACTTTTGTATTTCCCTTGTTTTAAAATTTCTGTATACAACATTATGGATGTTACAGGAGTTCTTAAATCATGAGACATTTCCGTTACGATTCTCTGATTTTCTTGTGTCATTTCGGCTTCTTGCCGAATAAGATTTCGAAAAGAAATCCTCATACTGTCCAATCCCTCCGCTAATGCGGTCAGCTCATCTTTTCCCTTTATCGTAATCTTATATTCCAGACTTCCTCCCTCTAAAAGCTCAATCTCTTCACTAAGTTTTCGTATATAATCTATTTTTTTTCGAATTCCCAGAAGAACAAATACAAGAAAAAATATAAATGAGATACCCAGCTCTCCTATTATAACATAATTATAAAGCTGATAGGTGTAAGCTCCCGTAATCGTAACTTCTGCTGTTCCATCTGCAAAATTAACCTGATAGTAGCTTTCCCATGCATAGCCTTCTACTGTAATCTCTTCTTCCCATATTTCCTCGCCCGGATATTCAGAGTTATATACCTGTATATCGTCTTTATATACCTGAATAAACAATAACTGCTGTTTTTTTACCCATTCATTTAATTTGTGTGTGTCTCTGGTAGCAATCTGCTCTTGATTTACATATTCCTGAAGATCGTCCACATATTCTTGATTTTTCTTTTCAATATAATCTGTCTCTTGTAAATAACGTTCAATCACATACTCTCCGGTAAAATCAAAAACAAAAAATATAACTACTGCCCCAAATGTTGCAATAAGCAATAAACGTAAAAGCTGTGTATAAATTGAATTTCTCCTATTCGTTTCCCACGTCAAACTTATACCCCTTTCCCCATACGGTTTTAATGTACTTTGGAAACTTTGGATCCTCTTCTACCTTTACCCTAAGTTTTCGAATATGTACCATAACAGTACTGTTACAGGAATAAAAATATGGCTCATTCCACACATTTTCATAAATATTCTGTGCAGAAAATATTTTTTTTGGATGACGCATCATAAGAAGAAGCATATTATATTCAATATCTGACATCTCTTTTTCCACACCATTCACATACACCTCATTAAATGATTCATGTATCCGAATACCTTGGATTTCCAGATAAGGCTCCTCTTTTTCTGTCTTTCCCCCATTCCTTCCCATATAAATGTTGTAACGTCTCATCAGTGCCTTTACCCTTCCTAGAAGCTCGGCATAGGAAAATGGTTTTGGCAAATAGTCATCTCCACCTGCTATTAAACCAATCAATTTGTCTGATTCCTGTGCTTTTGCTGTAAGAAACAATACAGGAACATTGGAAATCTTACGAATTTCTTCACAAGTCCTTAATCCGGACATACCTGGCATCATAATATCTAATATCACCAGATCTATATTCTCATCCAGGAGTTCCAGTCCTTTTCTTCCATTTTCTGCCTCTATGACTTTATAATTTTCACTCTCTAATAAAATACGAATCCCTTCTCGAATATCCGCATCATCTTCCACTATCAATACTCGCTCTTTATTCATTTCCTGGCTTCCCCCCTTCTTCTAGAAAACTTCCTATCTTTTCTCCCATATGAACTTCTATTTCTTGTTTTCGACGGAACTGATCCTGTATTATTTTTTCAATTTCTATTCGGTTTTTCTCTAACAATACCACAATCGTAGATCCCCCAAACTCAAAATAACCTTTTTCTTGTCCTTGTACTATTTTAGTTTCTCCTGGATAGTTATGAATTTTCCCAACGAGAAGCGCTCCAATCTCCATTTGTACCACACGTCCAAAATAGTCTGCTTGTATTTCTGTATGCTCCCGGCTATTTTCCAAAAAAACTGGAACGGATGTATAAGCAACTGGACGCACGCAATGGAGCTTCCCTTCTATCTTCCTAACTCTTTTTCTTGAACCATTACAAATATAGCAGTATCTATGGTAATGTTTAGGGGTCAGCCGAAATATCAAGCACTTGCCTCCTTTGAAATGTTCTGCTAATTCCTTGTCTTTAAGCAATTGTATCAAATTATATTCTATATGCTTTATTCGATAAATACTATCCTTGTCAACAGGATATATACTTAAAAATCCATCACATGGACTAATCAAATGTCCTGGTGTAATATCGATTTGCTCTACGCATCGCTTACGTATAAAAAAATCATTGAAAGACTCGTATCTCTTTTTTTCATATTCCTGTAAATTAATCCGGTTTCTCCTTACAAACAAAGGGATAAGCCACCTGGAAATCCGGGAATTGAGAAATACTCCTACTTTCTTCGACACCCGTGGCTGTACCACTATTTTTAAAATACTTCTTCCCGGAACTGTGTGGTATAAAAATCGGATCAGTAAGGTATCTCTATTCATACGTCTAATCCCAATCCTAATAATAAAATAGCAAATTCTATGATTCCCGTAAATAAAATCCCTATTTTCCCCGCCATATATGGCTTTTTTATTTTAAAAGGCAGTACAAATGCCACAGCCATCATAATAAGCGCTATCTGCATCACTGCCGTGCAGTCCAGTTCACTTTGTATCACATAACAAGCTGGAATAAAAATTGCAGCGGCAGTCACTGGAAGTCCCAGATACCATGTCCGCTTTCCTCCTTCTATTTCCTGCCTTTCCTCTTCCATTACATTAAAATATGCCAACCGAATCAGTGCAGATAATACATAAAAACCGGATACAAAAAAAGCCATGTAATTCTTGCCGCTGATGCTATACACGAACAATGCAGGAAGTACCCCAAAACAGATCAGATCACTAAGGGAATCGATCTGGATCCCAAATCGTTTTTCTCGTCTATTTCTTTGCTTTGTTGATGCAACGGTCCCATCAAACATATCACACATTCCTGAAATCATCAGACAGATGGATGCCTCTCTGTATTTTCCTTCCATAATGAACACAATTCCTGTAAAGCCTATAAATATGCCTATATAGGTGAGGATAACCGTATAATCATAGTACCCGCATATCTTTTTTCTTTCTTCCATCTCTTTTTATCCTTTCCCGTCAGCTTTCAATACCTCTTTTCTTTTAAATAGTAATGACGCCAGAAAATATAAGGCTATAAGCTAATATGCACCAGGGTTTTCCCAAAATAATAATTGTTGTAAATTTTCTGGTGCTCATATTTGTAACTCCAGTAAAATAGCAAAAATAATCATCCGGAAACAAGGGTAATATCATACCAAGCAACAGAATGGTGGTATAGGATTTACTTTTAGCCGCCCAGTTTGCCCACTTCTGATAGCGTTCTCCTGGAAACAAATGAGTAACCAGCCCTTGTCCATATCTCCGCGCCAATAAAAATGCAGCAAGAGAGCCTAAACTGATTCCAATGTAGTTGCACCAAAATCCTCCCATCCATCCAAACATAACTGCTCCCACAATGCATCCGAAAAATCCCGGAAGTACAGGCAGTACTACCTGTGCTGCCTGAATGGCTGTCAGTACCAGCGGCGCCATTATGCCAAACCCGGCTACATACTCACGTAGAGTTTCTACTGAATGGAACTTTCCGTCCAGATATGCTTTAAACAGCAATGCACAAAGCACTAAACATATGAGAAGAAGCATTCCTGTCATGCCTTTTCCCCATTCTTCAATTCGCTTTCTTCTCATTTATATTCATCTCTTTCAAATGCGCTTCTGATTTTTCTATATAATCTTTTTCTGCCTTCTGCCATCCCACATATCTTTTTTCATTCCTCCGATCAGGAAGATCATACCGTGTACTTAAATATTCTCCAAGATATTGTGACACTTTCTTTGCACCTGACAAATTCAAGTGATCCCCCTTATCTAAACTGTCGGTTGCCCAATCTGTTCCTACTTCTTCAAGTTTTAAATTCATATCCAGATATTCCAAATCATGTTCTTTCGCATAAGCCGCAATACTGTTATGTCTTGAATAATTGTAGTTCAATGGTGATGGTGTACTGACAAGGAGCAATTTTGTCCTGTTTTTCTCGCACAATTTTATAATACTTTCCATATATTCTATTACTGCATCCGGCATCTGCACTTTCTGTTCTGTTTCAAACATATATGCACCTTTTTCATATGGCTGTACAGCACATCGGAAAGCAAATCCTTTATAATTTTCTTCCGGATACTCTTTATCTATTACGAAAGATTTCCAGATATCATGTCCTCTAAAAACCGAAATATAATGAGTCCCCCACTCTTCCAGGTTTTCTTTCAGGTTCGTCAGGCCATTTTCCATGGCTCCCCGAAACATGGTATTAGTTTCCAGAATAACCAGTTTAGGGGACTGTGATGCAAAAGCAGTTTCAAGAACATGGTACGTTTCCTGTATCCTCTGCCCTGGCTGCCCACATACATAAGCTGTAATCCCTTGATCCTTCCATAGTTCCAGTGGAGATATGGCTGAATAACTTAGGCTGTCCCCCACTACAATCACATCAATACTGTCTCTTGGTTCCCTCAAAATCCGAAAAATACTTTTATTTCTGCTATGTACGAGATTATCATTTTCAATAAATGCCTGTTCTATTTTTTCTGATACGCCCATTAAAATCCCAATTAAAATTGCAAAAAACACAATGGTTTTTGCCACTCTTTTTCCAATGCTTTTAAAATCCTGCATAAATCATATCCACCTGCTGATATCCAATTCCATAAGCTCCAAAAATTATAATAGCCAAAATAAGCGCGTAATAAATCGCCCATCTGACTGGAAGATGTAATTTCCCCATTCCTTCCTCCAGCAAATTCTTTTCTTTTATGATTCCAACTACAGCTACAACTATGCAACCTATCAGGATGGCCATATAATCTGCCTTATCCAGCCCTAAATTCAACAATGTCCCATCCCATAATCTCTGTACCTCAAAATTCTGGAACATACTTCGGAACATCCGCACTCCTGCACGCAGACCATTGGCCCTGAAAAATAATTCCCCGGTAAAAATGATGACCCATGTTTTCATGATCTGCATCGTTCGATAATAAAAAGCCTGTTCATTAAGATGCAATAGCCTCACTGTTTTCATTCGTACCGGTTCCAATGCAATTCCTGCAAGAAGAATAGTAAAATAGTACATTCCATAAAAAATGTAACTCCATTTAGCGCCATGCCATAAGCCATTACACAACCAAACTGGAAACAGACAAAAGGCTGAAACACCTAATTTTGTTATGTATTTTCCCAAATAGGCTTTTCCAAATTTATTCCATTTCTTTACAAGCACCGATACGGACACTGGATAAAAAATGTAAGTTTTGAACCACACTCCCAGTGTAATGTGCCATCTCCGCCAAAACTCCGCCGCATTTCTGGAAGCAAAAGGCTGACAAAAATTTTCCGGAAGAACCACTCCAAACATCCTGCCGCTCCCAATGATGATATCCATACAGCCCGAAAATTCCATATAGAGCTGCACTGTATAAGCTACTGCCGCAACTGCGATCATAACGCCATGATAATTTTCATAATGCTCAAAAACCGCCTGTACCAATATAAAGAGCCGGTCAGCAATGATCATCTTCTTAAACAGTCCCCACAAAATCCTGACACTTCCTTTGGACAGGTTCTCTCCTTTAAGAGGATTTCCTTCCCATAGCCTATCTGCCGTCTGGGAATACATACTGATCGGACCTTCCATAATCTGCGGAAAGAACCCCAGAAACAAAGCAATTTTCCCCGGAGGCTGCTCCAAGCCATTGATTTTCCCCCAATAAACATCTACTATATATCCAATGGCCTGTAATGTATAAAAGGAAATCCCTATTGGAAGAATGAGCACTTTTGCCTGCAGTGCGAACTCACTTCCTGCTGTCTCAAGCACACGATTCACATTTTGTGCAAAGAAATTATAATATTTGAGATAAAGCAACGCCGATAACAGCAGGATAATACCTCCTGCCAGTATCATTTTCTCCCGCCTTTTATACTGTTTCTTTATCTGATTACGCTCTTCTCCCGGCGCTTCTGATACAGCCATTTTACATTCAAGTTTTACTGAAGATATCCATACGCCTATATAGTGGGTAACTAATGTTGTTCCTATTAGATAGAGAACCAATTTTCCACTGATGCTCCAGAAAAATATATAACCGGAAAGTACCAAAGTTACCCACCGTACCTTTTCCGGCGTCAGTTGATAAGCAAGAAGTACCGCTGGAAGAAAGAGGAATAAATATATTGACGTATGATATGCCATATCAATTCTCCTTCAATCTCTGCACCATATCCCATATAGCATTTACCGAATTAAGATTTTCAGGACGCATCTCTGAAGCTTCTATTTCAATATCAAATGCATCTTCCAGTTCTGATATAAGAGAAATAACACCAAATGAATCCAGAATCTTGCTATCAATCAATGCGCTTTCATTTTTCCAATCAATACTGTCATCAATTTCCATTAAAATATTCATTAAAGTTTCCATTATAACTCTCCTTTTCCATATTCCACTCGTATGTTTCATATTTGGTCCTTACCAATTTCCATCCCGTTTCCCTGCTATAAAGTGCAATCTGCGGCAATTCATGACTTAAGAAAAGCGCCATGCCCTCCGTCATTGCATAGGCACCAGCCCGCTCAAAAATCAATACACTTCCAACTTGCAGCCCTGCAATTTCTGCTTTTTGCATCAATATGTCATTTATCGTACATAAAGACCCGCATACAATGTATTCCTGCTTAGAGCCGCCTTCGTCCCCTGGACTTACCTGAAAATTGGGGCAATACATTCCTTTGATCTGTCCGTCATAATTAATCTGATGGATTCCGCCGTCCACGATGCAATAATTCTTCCCATTATTTTGCTTTATATCTTTTACACTGGTCAGATAATACCCGCATTTTGCTGCAAGGGCACGCCCCATTTCCAACACAATATTTCCACGCCATTTCATATTCTGGATGGCGTCTGTCATTATACTGATATCTTCTCCTAACGTGTCCTTATGGCCTTGAAAGTATGAGACAGCAATTCCGGGACCGTATTCCAGCTCTTCTATCGGCAATCCAGATGCTTCCACCTCTCTTAAAAAGCTGTCCAGATATTCTAATTCCTTCTTCACCTTCTCCATGGTCTTTTTCTGCGTCCCTGAAAAATAATGAATTCCCCTGATTCTAAGGAATGGACATTGGTGCCTTATAGAAATCATCTTCCATATTCCCTTTTCATCCATTCCAAACTGATTCCCACTTGTCAGTCTAAGATATACTTGGATTTCTTCTTTATTTTCCTTGCACCATTCCATAAATATCTGAAATTGTTCCGGTGATTCAACGGTATAAAAACAACCACCCCGATAATAAGTAAGAATTTCAAGAATATCTTCTTTTTTCTTCAGTACCCCTGATATCAGTATTTTCTTAGCATCGATTCCAAGTTTCCGGCAAATTTCAAACTCTCCCATAGAACAAACTTCAATCCTGTCAACCACTTCTGCCATTTGCTTTGTCAGAAATGGATTCGCTTTCATAGCAAAACAGATATCAGCACTCCCCTGCAGTTTTTGTCGAAAAAGCTCCACCGATTTTTGCATTTCATCTATATTAAATACGTAAAGCGGCGTACCATATTTGGCAATTCCTTGTTCTAATATTTTTTTATCCATTTCATTCCCCCAATTTCTGCCGGAAAAAGCCCCGATCTGTTTTTCCGTTTTTGTTTAGCGGCATTGAATCCGTTTTTACAATTTTATGGGGAATCATATAAACTGGAAGTTTGTGCTTCATCTTCTCTTTGATCTCATCCGCATTGATATTCCCCAGATAAAATGCTACTAGCCGGTTTCTTTTTTCATCCATTAAACATACTGCTCTGTCCAGTCCGCTGATTTGTTCCATTACACATTCAATCTCTTCCAACTCAATCCTATGTCCCATATGTTTGATCTGGAAGTCTTTTCGTCCGGAAAAATAAAGTTCCCCATCTTTCCCGTAATAACCCAAATCGCCGGTTTTATAGCATCGGCTCTGTCCTTCTCCATTCTTTGGATAGAGTATAAACTTTTTCTTTGTTTCCTCTGCATTATGGTAATATCCTTCTGACAAGGATTCACCGGAAACACAAATTTCACCGATTTCCCCAAAGGCCGTGATTTCTTTTTCATTTTCGTCCAAAAGAAATACTTTTCTGCCTGGAAATGCTCTGCCGATAGGAATTTTCTCTCCATCCGGAATCATTTCTTCCACTCGATAGTATGTGCAATTACAGGTAACTTCTGTAGGACCATACAGATTAACAAATTCTGCCCAAGGCAGGGCCGACTGCCACATTCGAAGCTGCTTCACCGGCATAACCTCGCCACTGAAAAGTATCTTCTTTACTGTATGGGGAATTTTATAAGAAAGTCCTTTTAATACCGCTACAAGGCTAAGCGCCGATACCGCCCATATAAGTGCAGTCACTTCTTTTTCACACAGATAATCCAGTAAAACCGGAGGGGTAGAAAATATTTCTTTTGGAAGAAGGACTAACGTTGCCCCGGTAAACATACTCGTATAAATGTCTTTTACCGAAACATCAAAGTCAAACGGAGCCTGATTTCCAATTTTGTCATAAACTGTAAAATCAAATATCTGCACAAAATGGGATATAAAATCTATAGCCGCCCGGTGGCTTACCACAATCCCTTTCGGAGTTCCGGTAGAACCAGAAGTAAAGATTCCATACAATATATCCGTATCTTTACTACGTTCCCGTATTCCCCGCAGTAATTCCCAGTCTTCCCTCTCCAACATACCAATTTCTATCCGATAAGTATCTCCCTTATAATCTGTCTGCTTTAATATTTCTCCGGTTGTTTCATTGATTACAATAAGCTCCGGTTCCAGTACGTTTAAAATTTCTTGTATTCTCTTTGCCGGCTGCGAAGGATCGATCACTACATAAAATCCTCCCGCATATATGCTTCCAAACATAGCCGCCAGTGTAATAGCTCTTTTCTCAGCCAGAATAGCCACCGGTTTCCCTGGGGAGATCCTTTTTGCAAATGCTGTACCCATTTTTCGGGATATTTCTCCCAGCTCCCTCCACGTGAACACAAACTTTCCATCATCGACTGCCGTATGATGGGGATACATCATTTCCGTTTTTTCTAAATATTCCAGAATGTTCCACATATTATAATCCTTTCAGAAAAATGGACTGCACGTCTTCATACAGCCCATTTATAAGTAATTATTCTTTTTGTCTTTTGTTACTGAACTGTTTTTTTGGAATTTTGTGTACTGTTATTATTCTTTGTGCTCTTCTTCGTAGTATCCTTTTTGGTAGTATCCTTCTTCTCGGCCTTCTTTTCTGTAGTATCTTTTTTATCTGTGCTGTCTTTTTTATCAGAATCCGTTGTCTTTTTCTGATCCTTTTCGGCGGAATTCTGTTTCTTAGCTGCATCTGTCTTCTCTTTCTTTTTGGATTTGGAAGAAGAACTCTTGTTAGTACTTTTATTGTCCTTTGTATCCGTCTTCTTATCCGTTGACTGCTCTGTTTTTGAAGCGGGAGAATCCGCTTTCTTATCTTTTCCCTGGCATGCTACCATACCCATGGCCATTACACCAATTGTACAAAACACAACTCCTTTCTTAATAATTCCCTTCCATGTTTTTTTCTGTAAATCATTCATCATTTGTCTGCTCCTTTTTGCAAATTTCAAAAGCTGTTTTCTTTTGATAGGTTCATTATGGCAGTCATATCTTAATGGTTCCTAAATGAATTCTAAACAATTCTAAAAGCCTTATTTTGAATATAAAAAAGTCCTTCACCGCTTGATGAAGGACGAAATATTCACAAATAAATTTATGTTATTACTGATTGACTAACTTCTGCCACCTCTTGTTATCTCTTAAAAATCCATAGTTTTCTTCATCCTGAAAACATTTCTTGAGGTTTTCTTTCAAATTTGAAATGAAATCTTCTTTTACCTCTTTAAAGTCCAGATGTTCATATAAAATCGATTTTCTGAAATCTCCAATCTGTTCTGCACTTGAAAGCATTTCTTCCATCACAGTGATAACAGAATCGGCATCTTTTTCAATCGTTGCAATTTCAAGTTCACTCGATATTTCATAGTATTTTCCCATTTCAAAGCATCTGGCCAGCTCCTTTTGCTTATCTGCTAACCAACGCGCTTTTTTTCTGTTATTATGCTGTAGCGCAAGCATATACATTCCATGCAATTCCATGCTTGATCTCTGAAAATCAGAAAACAAAAGTTCCTCATACGCTTTATACGCTTCCCTGATTCGACCTGTTTCAGCATAAATCTGTGCCTGTTTTCTTTTTCTTTCTGGATTCTGAACAGAAAAATATTCCAAATATTTCTCTGCTTTATCATACTGTCTTTTTCTCATATAAAATCCAACTAACAGATCGGCAGCCCTAATTCGGATTGTTTCATCTGAACTATTTAATGCACGGATATACAAAGAACAAATATATTCCTCATATTCCCTGTCTTGTGGAATTCCCTTCATCAGACGATGTGAATCGAATATAACTGCAATATTCAAGAGCAGCTGCTCACAATTTGGATATTGTTCCACCATTTTCTTTGCCCACTGAAATGTCTCCTCATAGGATTGTTCTTTTAATTTCAAATCTGCCTCACAAACAATTTCATTGATTTCTTCTTGTGTCAACTCTTCACGAAATGACAACAATGTATCTAATGAAATTCCTAATAATCTGGCTATCGGTCCCAAGAGAGTGATATCCGGATAAGAATTTTCATTTTCCCATTTATTTACCGCAGGAGCTGTCACTCCCAGCCGCCCTGCCATTTCTTCTTGTGTCAGATTTTTGATTTTTCTGTATTTTCTTATTACTTTACCTAAAGACATATGAACATCCCCTTGTGTTATTTTGCATCGGCCTTTGCTAATATGATCATATCAGACAAACACACTCCCCACAACTGAACCTCCGTTAAATAAAGCCCATAAAAATTAACCATTATTCACATTTTACATAAATATGGGGCAAAGCCGCAGCCATGCCCCATATTCCATACTCTGTTCCAATAGTCCAGCTTTATTCAAATTCCTCAAAGTCATTGTGCAATCGTGGTATTTCTGGCGGATTTTTCGCAATTCTCGTATCCATATTATACTGTTTTTTAGGGGTATTTTGAGTACCCACAGGTTTTAGTACCATAATAGTTCCACGGTTCCTTTTCTGTTAAAACTATATTTACAATGTCATTAAAATCAGTCTATAATTTTCAGCTTCATTTTTCGCCTCACTTTTAGCTTCATTTTCTGAGGCTGAAAAATTCAGATTTTTTAAGGATAATGGTAAGCTCCTCTTGGTCAGAACAGTATCAATATTCCATTCTTAGATTTTTGAAAACACTAGTCTTCATCATTCTTCATAACTTGTAATTTTTCCAATATTTGCCTAATCGCATTTCGTGGAATCACACACTCTTCATCCATGTGTTTTTCCAATCTAATCCAATCTAAATTTTCATCCAGTAAATAGTTTTTTATTTCATCTTCAACAGTTGCTCCTATTGTCTCCAATAGACCAACTCGTAAAGCTAAGTCTAAGACATAAAAGACATACAAATTGACCATATTATCAGTATCACTATTCGGATCACTTATAAATGAGCCTAAACTTGATGGTTTATAAATATAATGCGTAAGTTCTGTTCTAGTGTCTTGCAAAGCCTCTTTTGCCTTATCAGACGGTACACCCAACATATCTGCTCCGATTTTGTATTTCTTTGTTAAACGTGTACCAACATCTATACATTCTAATACCTTGTTAATATTCCCTCCATTGTTTTTTTGATTACCATGCAAAAAAGCTATTGCAAAACCATCGCATATGTGCATTAACAATACTAATCTATGTTCAATATTTACTGCACTGTAATTTTCTGAATGCAAATAAAAATATGAAGAAAATAATGTTTTATTTAAAGATTTCTGTTCCCTTCCAACATTTCTAATCTGTATATATCGTGTAATAATATCTTCCGATATTTCTCGGTGGTTTCTGCCAATCAGTAAAGCACTGTTTTTCCACTTAGAGTCTGTCACATAATATGGCACTCTAAATAATTCTTTAACATCACGTTTAATATCGTCTACCAAATATTCAACAGGCTTATAAAAATATCCGTCATTCCATGCTAAAATTTCCCATATGGCATAAATAATTTCTTCCAAATTATCTTTACCAACAATTTGTAACTCACAATATGTTCCCTCAATTATAAGGTCTACACTCGTTCCACTTTTATATATAAAATGTATTTCTTGATTGCTCCATGCTGTTGGATTGGAATTTATTTCAAAAACGATTTTCACTTTTTGTGTGAACAATTCATCAGAAACTAATTCTTGTATTTTATTTTGATATTTTTTTAATAATGCCTTATCTCCAACAATAATTTCATTAAACAGCTCTTCTCCTACTTTTTTTCTTAAAATCACTTCTACAAGTTTAGGATTTTTTAACTCGTTTCCTTTTATCAAAGATTTTGGCCTAGCTTTTGTTGATTCCGAAAATCCCAAAGTGCAAGCTCCGTCAGCAGTTGCAAACGAACAAACAACCTTATTCTTTTTAAAATTCTCTTCTGTCTGTAATCCAGTTTTAAAAAGCCTCATCATATCCGGCAAGACTTTAATTTTTCTTCTAACAGTACCTTTTACAGCTTTTTCATCCTGTCCCCTTTTGATAAAATCAAAATCCGTATCCTCTAATGTACCTTGAATGCATTTGTCAAAAAAATCTTGGGAACTAATATTTGAATGTACTCCCGTCAAATGTTGAAAATTATTTTCCATTGCAGCTACTATGTAGTAATCATTCTGTACAAATGCCTCTGAACAGACCAAATACTCATAGTCAACATAAATTGTCTTATATTGTTTAGCCGCCTTTATTATCTCCAAACGGACACGTTCTTTAAAACTTTCTTCAGCCATTGTACTCCTTTATCAAGAAAAAAGGATGACCGCAGCCATCCTTTTTCTGATTTTTAGCAGTTTACTCTGTAATGGGAATGAGTTTAAGGTCTTCATCCCGACCACTGGAAACGGATTTTAAGTCGCCGTTCCGACTATATTATCTTCTTTTTCTATTCTAAGTATACACTATAATATGCTGAAAGTCAATTATTTACCACATCTGTTTCTCTTTCTCTGCATATGAACAAGAAAAAGAACTTATTCCTTTACATAGTATAGCATAACCCTGTCAGATTACAATATTATTTATATACTATTCTATGTACTCTTCCCCCTGCCAATGCCTTGACCATACCACACTCTGCACAATACGGTCACTCTCTTATTCTTCTACCGCCCGAAACAACTCAATTAGCGATTTCAGTCCGGCCAGCTTTTCCATATCCACTGCGTCTGCGGATACTACTCTTTTCAGCTCTGTCTCGATTTCATCCATTCTATGCTGAATATCCATCAACATCTTCCTATTGGCAACAATCTCCAGTTTTTGTTCCAGACTGCTCTGGATCATGTAATCCTGTTTTTTCTTCCCACTTATCAAAATTCTCTGTTCCAATTCTGCCCGTTCTTCTGGAGACATACGAAAATTAACGATTATATCTCTTTTCCGATTATGTTCATCTTTCTTTTTCTTTGGCTGTGCTTTTTGCCTTGGTCTTTTATACATACTCTTTACCCTACCCTTTCCATATTCAGTTTTTCAGCCATATCCTTCTGTGCGGACGGGAACATATGAGCATAGTGCAATGTAATATCAATACTTTCATGCCCCATTCTCCCGGCAATATCCACCGCCGAAAATCCCATATCAATCAGCATAGAAACATGAGAATGCCGAATATCATGGATTCTGATTCTCTTGACTCCCGCCTTTTCTGATCCTCGAATCATCTCATGATGAAGAAAACTTTTTGTGATCTGGAACATCCGGTCATCATTTTTAAATCCATACAGCATAGCCAGATATTCTTGAAGTTCCTCACAAAGAAACTCCGGAATGGATACGGTACGGTTACTTTTCTCTGTCTTAGGATCAGTAATATAATCTTCTCCCTTTATTCTCTGATAAGATTTCGTAACAGAAATAGTTTTAGCAGAAAAATCTATATCTGCTGGTGTCAAAGCAAGAAGTTCTCCCACTCTCAAGCCAGTCCAGAACAAAACTTCAAATGCGTAATATGCCTGCGGTTTATCAATAATTGCCTCTGAAAATTTCTTATATTCTTCCTTCGTCCAAACCAACATTTCTTTTCTCCTCTCTCCACCCATACTTCCAGCCTTTCTGACCGGGTTTTCTTTCAGTTCATATAGCCTGATCCCGTGATTGAATATAGCGCTCAACTGTGACTGTAAGGTTTTCAGATATACTTTTGAATATCCATTTCCATCTTCATCACGGAATGACATCATTTCATTCTGCCACCGCACCACGTCTGCCGCTTTGATTTCATTCATTTTCTTATTACCGAAATAAGGCAGTAATTTTGTCTTGATGATATGCTCTTTGGTAAGCCATGTGTTATACTTTAACCGGGGTTTCATATCCTCCGCATAGACTTCCACAAAATCTTTAAATAGCATATCCAGAGAAGCTTCTTGTTTCTGCCGGAATGTTTTTTCCCAGTCCAGAGCCTCCCTTTTGGTCTTAAATCCTCTTTTCTTCTTTTTCTTATTATTACCTTGCCAGTCCCGGTAATAAAATGCCACATACCATGTATTTCTCTCCGTATCTTTGTATGCTGCCATCACTTAACCTTCTTTCAATCCATAAAATCGCTCTTCATAATACTTCCTACTCACCCGGCCGGCCACAGTAAGGTATCCTTTCGCATTCAACTCATCATTCATCTGACGAACTAATTTGTAAGCAAAGGGTTTTGACACTCCTAGATCCTTTGCCACGATTTCTGCAGTTACAAATAATGTATTTTCCATGATCATTCCTTCTTTCCAGACGTCCTGCGCCTACTATATCGCACATCAATGAATAAGTGAAATGTGCGATATTTTCTATCGCAGACTTGACACACCCAAATAAAACTGATCCATGTTCATCAAATCAGCTTCATTCAATAATATTTCTTCCTTATTAAATAATCGTATCCCTGTCGTACATTACAGAACATACATGTTTCCTTTATTGTCTGTTCCTGATCTGCCCGAATGATAAAGTGTTCCTTTGAATTGTAAAATGGCTTTGCACACACCGGGCATAAGCACATTAAAATCGGTTTATCCAGTTTTTTGATCTCCATGCTGGTACGCAGTGCCTTATCCACTTTTATCATCTGCTCCCGGTTCAGCCTGCCAACAAAATCATCCAGACGTCCTTTATCCAGTGTCCGGATCTGCTCCAATAGGACAAAAGACTCTTTCTCAAGTCCTTTGATTCCATTAATCGGTACATGTGTCGGCAGTTTTGTCTTTGGTCTGCTCGTGATAGCTGCAACAATGACCGTTGGACTATGCCGATTTCCCCGGTTGTTCTGGATGATCAGCACAGGACGGTATCCGCCCTGCTCACTCCCGAAAACAGGATTCAGATCTGCGTGATAAATCTCTCCACGCCGCACTTCTTGTTCTTCCACAATCATATCTCCTTCCTCTGTACGCCTTAGAACTTTCTTTGTTCCGTATGGCTCTCCCTCCGCTCTTTTGAAACCATTATTCACAGTGGGTATGTATCAGCCGGACGCAAAACATTTCTTTGTATCCGGCTACCATAATTGCCTGTTTCAGCCTATTTGTCCTCGACGCCCCGGCTGTTATCGCATGTATTTCATGCGGGGAAATCATCAAGCGGCTGATTGCGAATCAGCTCCACGGGCCTATGCCCCTCTGAGGTTCTCCCAAAGCTGCCCTCACTTGTTGCGACATCCTCAGAGCTGATTCCGCTATGCTCGCCTCGCCGCAGGCGGCAAGGCTCCATCGCTGCATAGCTCCTCGTCTTCCCCGAAAAGAATCCTTCTTTCCGGGGGCCCCTATATGCTCGACTTTATGACCGGACAGGAGTATCATGATACCTGTTGCCTGTTATCGCCTTATCAGTAGCAATCTGATAGTTATAGCCGGGTATTTTCCGCTCCCCGGACAGATAAAACAGCCGCAAACCGATTCTTCTAAATATGTGGGATTTCGCTGCCTTTACCCGTCCGGATCATGGCGTACCCGCTAACGTGGCTTACGCTCATCACGATAGCAACAGGAACGTACTTGATGAATGGGTATGAACTTTTCAAGGTCCTAAGCGGCCATAAAAAGACCTCTCACTTTATTTGCCGTTAAGTGAGAGGTCTGCTCCGCTATTTCAAATAGTTTTTCAATTTTTTTATAATCTTTTCTCTTCTTCTATGAACAGTGCTTGGAGAAACGCCTATTTGCTCTGCATATACTCGTTCCGTTTTTTCTTCATAGAACAACGCATAAATCAATTCCTGATCCTTCTTTGGCAACCTTAAGAGCGCCATATGTAATTTTTCAGCAGAAATTTTTTGAATTACAATATCCTCCACGCTCTCATGGCTATCAAGAAACTGCTGTGCGTTATCTTCCATAAGCCTGTCCAAAGAATCTTCTCGGCTTGGAAGGGTTTGTTTTATATTTCCATCCTTATCTTTAACCGTCCGTCCTGTTTTCAAATCATTTTCAAAATATCTTATTTTTCTATCGCCTTTCATATAGGCTGCATATACCTCATCCGTGACTTCTACAAATTGACCACGAATCCATATTTTCTTGTTATCAGCTTTCAAGCTGTCTGCCTCCATTCTTCTGAACTTTTAAGAAAATTCAGAAGAATGGAGGGCTTCTGCAGGAAGGCTCAATCAAACTGGTGTATATTACAACACGACATTTTCCGACAAATAAAAAAAGCACCTGCATGAAAGCAGATGCACACGCATGACAAAAATCGTCATACGAAATAAAGTAATGATGAAAAGTGGTAAAAAATGTCGAACAAAAAAATACCGCAATCCCATGGAGGACTGCGGTATGTATAGACTGTCTTTTTGTTCCTGCTCCTGGCGGGTAGCCGCTGATTCTTATTCGTAAAAGGCTCACGCTGTAAGCGAATGATGCAGTGTTGATGTCGGTTCTTTTATCCATTGAGCAGCCCCTCCAAATATTTAATACCGAGGCTCACTACAATGGCACGGTCAACGGTGGCGAGGGTCTTGCTGTCGAGCCTGCCGATATACTCGCCGAGCCTCGCTTTGTCTATCGTTCGGATCTGTTCGAGCAGGACGGTGGATTCGGTCTTGAGACCGCTTGTTATTATCGCTACATGGGTGGGCAGAGCCGCTTTTGTCTTTCTGCCTGTGATCGCCGCCACGATGGTGGTGGGGCTGTGCTTGTTGCCAGTATTATTCTGCAAAATCAAAACCGGACGAACGCCGCCTTGCTCACTGCCGAAGCCTACGCCGAAGTCGGCGGAATAGATTTCGCCTCGTTTAATCTCTTTCATAGTTAGCCTCCGTTTAAGTAAAAGGCGGCCGAGTGCTTTTGGGCAAACGACCGCCTTGTGTTTTGTATCAATCGTTCTTGGTTCTGTCCGTATTTGTCCACGACGCCCCGAACAAGGGAACACATCCTCCGGTCATGCATTTGACCTCATTGGAATCCCACCACTCCCAGGATCTCTGCGAGGCGCCCTCATTGGCTGCGACGGCTCACGGCATTTTGTTCATACCGCTTCAACGCTCGGCCTGTGACTGGACGCAAGTATCATTATTGCTTCTGCTTTTCATGGCCTTCGGTGCGGATGCGCCGCACCGTCCGACTCAAAAGGTCGTGTGGCTTATCGGCTTCGCCGACGGCAGAAGGAAGGTAAAGGATGCGCTGTACTATTCGGTTTTCAAAGAACGGGCGGAGGCTATAGAGAAAGCCCCCTCACTTTCCATGCCGAAAAGTTGAGGGGGCTACAACCAAGTTTTTTAATTTTCTAAAAGATTTTTGAGCTTTGCTCTGATTTTTGCGATCCGCTTGCTGATTGCCTGTTGTGATACGCCGTAAATTTCGGCAAGGTCGGTGCCTGAAATATCGGCGTAATAATGGCGGTAGATGAGGAGCTGTTCCTAATCGGTCAGCTTGAGGATGGCTTTCCTGAGCTTGTCCGTCATAATGCTTTCCACTACGGCGTCGCATACATCCGGCTGCTCGGCGATGAGGATGTCCTCGCCGCTGAATTCATCGGTGGTCAGCATATCGTAAGAGAAGTCGCCGTTGTCCGCAGAGCGTTCGTCCAGATATTTCTGTCGACGCTTTGCTCGGTAGAATTCTGCGTAATCCTCTTTGGATACCTCCATAAGCCTGCCGTAGAGAGGCAGGAACAGCTTGTCCGCATATAACGGGCAGATTTGCTCACGGCGACAGAATTCCTCATAGGTCAATTCCGTGTACCCGCCGTTTTCTATGATATAAACCGCTTTGGGTTGTTTTTTCAAGGTTATGTGCCTCCGTTCAATCGTTTTTGGTTGGTTTCAAAAACGATTGATACGGAGGGCTGCGGCAGCCGACAGAGCTGCCGGATTGCCGCTGTTTTAAGGCGTAAAGGCCGCAAAAAGTCAAGCCAAGTAAAATTCCCGTTTTTTCGGTGCTTTTATTGGCGCTTCTCGGATATTGTTTTGAATTCTGTCGACCGGGAAGGTCAAAAAAATATAGGTGTCTGTGTGTCTGCGCAAAGACAGTCTTTGCTATTTCAACACCTGTATCTTTCCTGTGTTATTTCTCATTTCCTACCTTGTCACCGAAGGACGGCGGAAACGCCGTTTCTTACGGCAAAATCCCATATTTTATGTTTTCAAGCAACGACGCAAGGTACATCGGGTTCACCTCCTGTTCAAGATGGTTTTCTATAAAATAAGAACGACGGCATTTTCGGATTTCTAATGCCTTTAAGTAAATTTTTTGGCGAACTGCCTGTTTTCGCGCTGAAAGGAACGGCATTTTGTCGAGAGAGTAAAGAAAAACGCTCAGCAAGTAATTTCTTGCTGAGCGTCTTAAAATCATGCTGGAGAGTGACTCCGGTTGTCTATTCTTTTTTCAGGAGACATATTTACCGTCACCGACCTTTATCTTTAACCTTTCAATTTTCAATCAGTTTGCGTGACTGCTTTTTGCGAAAGCGAGAAATGTTCACTTCCAGCATATATTCACATCGAGTTTTTTGAAAACGGGCAGTGACAGTCTTTCGGTCACTGCCCGCTTATCATAATGCTATTTCGGGTTTGTCAATGTTATTTAGTGATCCCTTTCTTTTTTCTCTTGTCTGTAACACCCAACACGGTCAGAACACCACCGCTGGCAAACAGCAGAGCGACCCACAGGAACATATTGCTGTTATCGCCGGTCTGGGGGCTTTCTGTTTTCTCAGAAGGCTTGCCAGGCTGTTCGGGCTTGGCTGGGTCAGTCGGGTCTGTAGGGTCTGTAGGAGTAGTGGGGTCGGTGGGCTTTTCGCTGGTTTCAAACGGTGTGTTGGAGCCAAGGATAGCATACTGGCTCAGATGGGTAGTCTCAAATACCAGGAAGTCATCTTCCACCACTGCATCAAAGCGTTCCAGCGGGTCTCCCAGATATACCGCCTGATAGTATTTGTAGCCCTTCAGGTGGTCGTTCATCGGGATTTTGACCGTCATGGGGTTATCCTTGATTTCCAGAGCTTTACCGTCTTTTCTAACGCTGATCTCGTAAATGGACAGCAGGCCCGGCAGCTCCTCTTTCAGTTCCGGACGGCTTCCCAGCACGCTTTCCTGTGCAATGGTGTCGGCATAAAGCTCTGCACCCTCCGGTACGCCGTCGGTCAGGGAGATGGAAACGCCGGTATCGGAATTGGTCAGATCCTTAATTTTTCCTTCATCACCGGGCGTCGGAGTCGGCTCTACCGGGTCTTTAACGGGCACTGCCTTGATTACATCGTTGGTGCAGAAGTAATCGAATGTACCTGTTTTTTTCATAACCTGGCTGTAGCCCTCGGGGATTGCCTTATGATCCTTGGTAAGATTTCTCATACCCTCAACAGGAGCTGCAATTACAGCTTCTTTTTTATCGCCCCAATGATCCACAATCTCCATCTTGTCGGTAAGTCCCTTGTAAACGGAATACCAAGATGTTCCTACTCCGCCTTCAGGAGGATATTCAATCTTATCCGAACCCCAATAGAAGGTTTCGCCGTCTTTTTGAAGTAAGGTCATGGTCGTTGTATTTGAAATATTTGCGTCAACGGTTTTTCCCTCGGGGTCCTTAGTATAGCCCTCGGGCCATGCTACGCCGGCGGTTTGGCTGACAGCTACCGCGAGATATTCATTTCCACTGGCAAGTCCGTCAACCTTTACAAGCTCAAACACATCAGTTTGACCCTCTGAATACTCATTAGCCTCGAAGAAGTAAATGCCGTAGAGTTTGCCGTCATTGTCCTTTGTGGCAAGCTGCCATGTTCTGTTAGCATAACTTTCTTCATCTTCATAAATAACAGTTGCACCCACTGCATATTCGCCTTCCACGCCGGAGTCAGGGGTCATGGTAAGGGCTGCTTCCAGATTGCCTTGGAAGGGAAGGGTTGAGGAGGTAGTAGATACAAAGGCCGCAGAATAAGTGTTTTCACCTGCGCTCTTATACGCTGTCACAGAAGCGTTTGAGCCGACCTTGAGCAGACCCTGTGTTCCCTCAGCCATAAAGCGGATCGCCGCAGTCTGAGATGTTTTGTTTTCATTGATGGTCAGGGAGCCGTCTCCGGTAATTTCCAGATTGCCGCCCCAGCCGAAGCCGTATACAACCAGTTCGGAGATATGGTTGTCTCCCACCAGATTAAGCTTCAGATCATCGCCCATCTCGTTGGCGACAAGGATATTGGTCGGGTTGTTGTAGTTGGTCAGAGTAACGGTGTTGCTCGCCTTATCATAAACAGCACCTGATACATCGTCAATCTGGCCGCTGTTGGCAAAGAGCGTCTGATACCCATCCTCCGAATTACCGAGCCTGAGGTATGCAGAACTGTAGTCCCCGGACGAGGGGCCGTTCGCCGCAAACGCCGGCACAGCCATTCCAACAGCCATACAAAGCGTCAGCAGTCCTGCAAGAAGTTTGCGCTTTAGTTTCATGATTGATTTTTCTCCTTTCAAGATAAAATTCATGTGAATAAACGGTTTGATGATTCTCTTTAGGGTATCACCGCCTTTTTCTCTATATTTCTATGCCATCCGTTCCCCGGTGCGTCGGTTCAGGCAGCCAGGGCGGAACGAATAACCTTCTTTGCCGCAGTTAAAGTTCTTTATGCTTTGGTATTCACCAAAGCATAAAGGAGGGATATCCCTTCTGCGTTTTCAGCTTTCCTGCGTCTCCCATTTGGCGTAGAGATCCATCGGCGCATAGGGCGCTTCCCTGACAGGGCGCTCTTTCAGCTCTTCAAGGATTTTAAGCCCTGTTACCGGGCCGGCGGTGCAGGCTTTATCCCTGTACCAGCCGGTGAATACCTTCTTGTCAAACAGAGTCACTTATCCTTTGGTGCATACCAAAGGATAGAAGGGATATCCCTTCTTGAAAAAGATACCGGCTGCGCCGGGGCGGGCTGTGGTTTTTGCACGAAGCCCGCCCGCAGGCGCTTTTGCCGGTTTTGTTTTATCTCTCAGTCTTATTTCCCGGCCGCCGCCTTTTTCCGCCTGTAGAACAGCATTCCCAGCACGCCGCCGCAGGAAGCCAGCATCAGGCCGATCCACAGCGCCATATCGCTGCTGTCCCCGGTCTGTGGGCTTTCTGTTTGCCCAGAAGGCTTGCCCTGCTGTTCGGGCTTGGCTGGATCGGTTGGCTCAGTCGGGTCGGTAGGAGTGGTCGGGTCAGTAGGATCCGTTGGCTCAGTGGGTTCAACCGGCTCCAAAGAGGAACGAACCTGCACATATTTTTCGTTCTGATACTCTGTGCCGGCAGGATCGCCAATAATTTCCTCAGCCGCAGCAGAATCACCGGCCGCTACAACAGGATCGGTGTAGCCAGATAAGTCAGGTTTCCAGCGCATGGCGCCCTTTCCGCCGCTGGCAGTGACAACCGCTCCGTCGGAGATGGTGAAGATCCCCTTCTGATCGCCGCCCAATTCACCAAAGATATCTTCCTGGCCAGCAAAGATACCATAGTGCTCGCCGCTTGCAGAAGAGGCATTTACTACGGTTCCGGCTCCGCTGACGATGACATCACCGCAGATGCCGTGATCGTTTACGGAAGAAATATTCACCTTCGCTCCGTTAATCGCCGTAAGGTCAGTATTAATGCCCGGAGTGCCGAAACTGGCATCCTGAGTTGCATTGTTCTTCGCATTCAGCGTCGCGCCGTCCACCGTCAGTCCGCCGATTGCTCTGACTGCGGCATATGGCTGATCCTGCTCGTCGCTGGAAAAGTCAACGGTAAGATCTACAGACGCCCCGTCTTCAATGGTAATGGTATTGTTGCCAAACAGGCCGAAATAGGTGCCGCTGGTGGTCAGGCTTCCGTTTCCTTTGACCGTCATAGCCCCGTGGGAATAAACCGCGGAGTGAGGGGAGTCCCCTTCTCCGGTAATCTGATTCTCACCTTTCAGCACAAGGGTAAAGTTCTCTTCCTGCGCCCATACAGCGCCGAAGCCGCTGGATGTCAGCTGGGCGTTATCCAGCGTCAAGGTGTTGACCGCCGGATCATAGTACGCCGTGGCGCCGTCACCGTCGGCATCACCCAGAATGTCGCTGGCGTTGGCGCTGGTGACGGTGATGCCGTTCACCTTTACCGCATACGTCTGTACCCCGGATGTTTCTACTTCAGCCTTGCACACCGTACAAACCCCGTTTGCTATCTGATGCACTCCGTACTGGTCTTTTTCGGCGCAGCCCTCTGCCGTGCAGGCTTTCCAGTGATATGTGCCGTCGCTGGTCCAGTCTTCCGCCCAGACATGCTCGTGTTGCTCTTTGTATACCAGCCTGAGATCGTAATATTTATCCACCACCTCATGTACCACTACCACAGGTCTTCCCTCACCCTCAGTGTTTATAGACCCTACTGTTCTCGACGATTCGATCCTGGTCAAAACCATTTCCGTCGTCAGGTCTGCTTTTGCGACATCCGCCAGCTCAGGAACCGTTGCCTTATTCTCCTCGAAATAGGCATAGAGCAGATCCATTATGGCTTCTATATCAGCATCATCTGCAGCTTCTATGCCCTCCTTATATAGCTTCTGGTCGCTGCCGGGCAAAGCCACATCTACAACTCCCGTATAATGCTTAATGATCTCCGTGTTGACTTTAATTGAGTCGTCTTCAACGAATGTCTCTTTGCTCGCGCTGCTCCACTCAGTCCATTCCGTCACATCAAAGCTCGCCGGATTGCCCCGATCGCCGGTGCCGGAAATAGCCTCCCGCGCTTTCACCTCCACGCGAAAGTTTGTGGGTTCTGTTAAATCCCCAAACGTTTTAAAGGTATAGTCAGTAGCCTGGCGAACCGTTTCTTTCTCCTTTAGATTCTCATCGACGAAAAGGGACACTTCATACTCAAAGATCTCCAGCTCTCCGATGGGTTCCGGCTGGCTCCAGCTGACTTTCAAACCGCTGTTTGTCCACTCCCGCTTTAAATCTCCCGGAGCAGCCGGCGCACCCGCCGCAAAAGCGGTCATGGGCAGCACTCCCAACACCATACACAGGGAAAGCAGCAACGCCGTCAGTTTCCTTTTTGCTTGCATTGTATTTTTCCTCCTTGTCAAATAAGATTGCTTATCCTTTGGTAGATATCAAAGGATAGAAGGGATATCCCTTCTTGAAAAAGATACCGGCTGCGCCGGGGCGGGCTGTGGTTTTTGCACGAAGCCCGCCCGCAGGCGCTTTTGCCGGTTTTGTTTTATCTCTCAGCCTTATTTCCCGGCCGCCGCCTTTTTCCGCCTGTAGAACAGCATCCCCAGCACCCCGCCGCAGGAGGCCATCATCAGGCCGATCCACAGCGCCATATCGCTGCCGTCCCCAGTCTGGGGGCTGCCGGTGTCGCCGGAAGGATCCTGCTGACCCTGCGAATCGGATGAATCGGTCGGATCAGTCGAATCGGTTGGCTCTCCGGTTCCCGCTGCAGGGATGGCTTCAGTCTGCACATATTCACAGACTGCACAGCCGCGCTCTCTGGAACCCGCTTCAGTCTCGGTGGCCTCTTTGGTTACTTTCCAATCGCCGTAGGTATGGTTTGCCACATTCAGCTTTTCACCGCAGGAGCATTCCTGCCAGTGGTCGGTTTCGTCATATTTCCACGTTTCATCATGGATGCCGTGCTCATGCCCGATCTCCGGGATGATTTCAACCTGCACATATTCACAGACCGTACAGCCGCGCTCTCTGGAACCCACTTCGGTTTCAGTGGCCTCTTTGGTTACTTTCCAATCGCCGTAGATATGGTTTGCCACATTCAGCTTTTCACCGCAGGAGCATTCCTGCCAGTGCTGGGTTTTGTCATATTTCCATGTTTCGTCATGGATGCCATGCTCATGTTCAAGCATCGGAATGGTTTCGGTCTGAACATGGTCGCAGACCGTGCAGTCACGTGCTTTGGAGCCTTCTTCGGTCTCGGTGGCCGGCTTCGTCACTCTCCATTCGCCGTAGGCATGGTTTGCCACATTCAGCTTTTCACCGCAGGAGCATTCCTGCCAGTGCTGGGTTTTGTCATATTTCCATGTTTCGTCATGGATGCTGTGTACATGGACCGGAATCGTCTCTTTCTGCGTATATTTGCAGACGGAGCAGGTGCGCTCCCGGGAACCCTCCTCCGTTGTGGTGGCCGGCTTCGTCACGCTCCATTCGCCGTAGGCATGGTTTGCCACATTCAGCTTTTCACCACAGGAACACTCCTGCCAGTGATTAGTATCATCATATTTCCATGTTTCGTCATGGATGCTGTGTACATGGACCGGAATCGTCTCTTTCTGCGTATATTTGCAGACGGAGCAGGTGCGCTCCCGGGAACCCTCCTCCGTTGTGGTGGCCGGCTTCGTCACGCTCCAATCGCTGAAGTCGTGGTCGGCTACAGTATCTTGATTAACTTCTTTGCAGTAGCGGCATTCCTTCCAGTGTGTAGTCGAACCGCTTCTCCAGTCGTCGGTATAGTAATGTTGGTGTTCCCTGTATCTATCAATCTGCTCATAGCCGCAGGTAAGGCACTGCCTTTCACATACGTCATACTTCGTATTTACATCATAATAGATCAGCTCCCATTCGCCGAAGTTATGGGGGCTCTCTTCAGATTTCTCTCCGCAGCTGCATTCTTTCCAATGCTTGGTTCCATTATTTTTCCAGCCGCCGAAGCTGTGTTCATGGGGGGGAGTAGGCCCCTCTCCGCCGCCGGTATTGCCGCCGATTGCCCAGTCGCCCCAGGCGTCTCTCTTCCATACGGTATAATAGCCGTCCGGATCGCCGGTAAGGTAAATCTGTCTGGCCCGTACTTTAAGCGTATACGCATCCTTCGACTGAGTGATATTCTTCGAATCGAAAAATACCCACCTGTCTATCTCAACGCTTTCTGTCTGGAGTACCTGACCGTTCAGTACCAGCTGCGCCTCATACTCAAGATACGTGCTGCCTGATGCGTTGGCAGGTTTATCCCACATTACCTGGTTTCCGTATCCCGACCAGCGGGGATTTTCCGGTACATATTGCCCCGCAGCAAACACTGTCGCCGGCAGTATTCCTACCACCATGCATAAGGACAGCAGCAGCGCGAGCAAACTCTTTTTTCGAAGCATCTTCATTCTCTCCTTTACAAATAGAATCAGTTTTTGGTATTTCCGCCGTCCGGTCCGGACGGATCCTTTCCTCCGGCTGGCGGGTTATCCTGTGCCTTCCGCTTTTTCCTGTATAAGAATACAAGCAGCAGCGCCAGCAGGACAGCCGCCGGTATCGCGGCCAACAGAACGATGTAGACGGCGTTTCCATCCTTTTCGTCTCCCGGCAACGGGTCGGGTTGGATGATTGCAGAAACGGAGAAGGGGGTATCGGAACCGAGTACGGCATACCGGCCCGGGCCGCCGGCTTCAAAGACCAGGCTGCCGTCTTCGGCCTTTGCCTCTATGCGCTCCGGCTCGCCGTCCACCCGCACCGCCTGGTAATGGGCGTAGCCCTCCAGATGGCTGTTCATCGGGATGCGCACCGTCATGGCGCTGTCTTTGATTTCCACCGGCTCCCCGTTCTGGCGGATGCTGATCTCATACACCGACAGCAGGCCGTCCAGCGCTTCTTTCAGCTCCGGCTTCTCTTCAAGCAGGCTTTTAAGCCGGTTTCTGTCAGTTCCAGCTTCAGATTTGTTGGCGCAGCCGGTACACCCGCCGCAAAAGCGGTCATTGGCAGCATCCCCAGCAGCATACACAGGGAAAGCAGCAGCACCGTCAGTTTCCTTTTTGCTTGCATTTGGTTTCTCCTCCTTGTCAAACAAAACTTACTGTAGCGCCTTTTTCGGGATTTGTGCAGGTCGCTTTAGCGCCAATTTCCCAAAAATTATGTGGCGCACCTGCGCCAATCCACATTTTTCGCGGAAATCATGGGGAAATACCGCTTATCTCATTAGATCCTGATATTCTGGGTCTGTTGTCCGAATCCCCCACGCCAGTTCCCAAAGCTTTTCATCTTCGGAAAGGACATAGCACCTGCCATCCACCCCTTCGAACCGGCGTTTATCAAACCAGAAACTGTAGGTATCCCCTTGCGCCGTCACAAATGTAAGCCCCCGGGTATCTGTAGAGACGATGGGTGACTCGGATTCCACCGACACATCCCGCAGTGCCTGCAAGACCCCGGCGATCACCGTTTCGTCCCTTGTCTCGTAGTCCGCCGCCGTCTCTGTCCAATGGTGAAAGATCAGTTCCACCGGCAGTTCCTCATGGGGCAGCTCCAAAAGCTCCCGCTGCTTTTCGGTGCAGTAAGCAAAAAGGGAGTCCCCTTGGTATGCCGGGGACGAAGTCTCTGTCGGGGTCGGAGTCTCTGCCGGAAGCGCAGGATCTGATGCTGCACACCCCGCCAGCAAACAGATGGCTGCCAGAAGTGCCGCTGCCCCTCTTTTTTTCATTCGTGCCTCCTTTCTTCTGTCCTGGTCTCATGAATCGCTTTGCTGCTCGGCCTGTAACGCCAAAGGCGATCCAAACTCTTTTTTTGTCCTTTTATGGTTTTACTGTATCGTTTTTTAAGGATCTGTGCAGGCTGCTTTCGCGCCAATTTATCAAAAAACGCATGGCGCACCTGCGCCAATCTATTTTTTGTGTGAAAATTCCAAAACACCTTGATTGTGCAAAAGGGATTGCCGATCATGACAGGCGGCCTGCTACGTCCTGTAAACTTAAGAGGTATTACACTCTGTACAGGGTGGATGGCCTCAATTTTCCGCTCAAAGCTTCGTTTCTCAAAATGGCGCAGGTGCGCCACAGTGTTTTTTTAGTTTGGTGCTAAAGCGGCCTGTTAAAAACACCAGCTTCCTGCTATGATAAAAGATAAAAAACGAAAAGTTCACATGATGGAAGGCCGGCCAGGACACAGAATGTCCAAAAAGCTTCAGCTGGCCTTTTCGGAACGCAGGATCAGAAAGAGGATATATCGTATGTATGCAAGGTTCAGGCCGTACCATCTCATTGGCGCCATCGGTGGGTTCCTCACTGCCCTCACCGCCATTATTAGCTTGGCAGTTTCCACATCGTACTACATAAGCGCAGAATGGGTCATTATTGTAAACATGCTGCTCATTGGCTCCAACGGGTTAATCGCAACCTATTTCTTTGGCGCGTTCAGCGCTACCCGTGACAGCCTCATTAAAGTAGGCAGCCTGATCGCGGGGATAGGTCTTGGCTTTAATATCTTGATCTCAATTCTCCAGATGGCGGGGTGTACGTTTTTGTTCTGGCTCTTCTTGGGGCTCTCGTTATGATGGCAGGGGTTGTGATCGCCTGTATCAAATTCATCATGCTCTTCCAGAGAGACGCTTTTGTCGTGGTGTTCTGCGTGTTTATTTTCCTGGGGCTTCTGCTGTCTTTATTCTGGACGTGGGCAAGCCTGATAAGCGGCGCTGGGCTGGGTGGCCTGCTGATTTATTTTTACGTCCACAATATCACCTACTAGACAGCTTCTCTCATTCAGGATATTTCCTTGTTTACCGCGGCTGCACCGTGTGGCTGCGGTAAAATGGCATGTGCGGGCGCAAAAAACCGGTAGTTCCCGGATGCGGAACGCAGCTCCAAAAATATACGGTTTTATCCAGGAGAATCCCTGGTTTAGGTCAAACAGGAAGGATTGTATATTCCGCAAAACGTCAGCGAAAAAAGTCTCTAACCGACCGAAATCGTTGAAAATCCATGCCGTTTATAGTATAATAATCTATAATTGTACCATTGCGGAGAAAGGGGGTGGAATGGGACGTATGGTAATAATAAAGAAAAGCTTCACAAATCCAAAATCCATTTATGCGATTCTGCTGCTTGGTATTTTTACTTTTCTATTTCTTGGCGCCGAGTACCTATATGTGAATATGATCTCGCTTACGGCAGGGGAAGAAAAAACGGTGATTGCGCAAAACTACGCGTTAGGAATAAGCGCTGTCGGTTTTTTGCTCTATCCGCTGTTTCATCGCTTTTTGAAAAGGCGGGTACAAATCGTTGGACTTTTTATCCTTGCACTAGCAGCGGCAGTATGCAATTTTTTGGTTCAAAAACATGTTTCTTATTCGTCCACTCTGCTCTCCGGAATGGCATTGTTCCTGTTTCTGGGGATATTGGGAAGCGCGGCCCACTACCTGTTTTTCAAACTGGCGAAGGATCGCACCCATCTGGCGCGTATGGTTGGTATCTCCTATGCCCTTGGGATCTTCCTGCAGTTTCTAAATAACAATCTTGTGGATCTGGAAACTGCGGAAGCCTTGATACTTTCACTCTTTGCCCTTGTAGCGTTAGCGCTGTTACTGAAGGCAGAAAGGCTTTGCCGCCAGGAAAATGCAGAAGCGGAAGAACTCCCGTCTCCCGCCATAGAGGAGGATGGGAAGGGAACCCGAAAGAAGATCGCCGCCGGCGGACTCCTTGCACTGCTTGTCATCCTGATGGCATGTATCTTCAGTACGCTGGACAACGCGGTCACCATGCATCATACAGCAGGCACTGACATCGGGCAATGGCCGCGGCTTTTGCTGGCGGTAAGCGGCCTTTCTGCCGGCTTTCTTTTTGATATCCGAAAGCGGAAATTTATGGCCATGATGATGTACTGCGTCATGCTGATGTCCGTCATCTGTTTGGTAGTACTCAAGCTGGGCGGCCCGTTTTTGATCGGCCTGATCGTATTTTATCTTTCGGCTGGATTTTTTGTGGTATTCTTCACCACCAGCTTTCTGGATTTTGCCCGCCATATGCCCACGCCAGCGCTGTGGGCCGGTATGGGGCGCGCCATGAATAACGTGAGCGCCGCTTTGCTTACCAACGCCTCTGTAGCGTTGCTTGTTTCTGACAGCAATGGCATGGCATCCATCATTCTGGCACTGGTCCTGTTTGTGGCCGTCAGCGTAGTCATCTATCTTTATACAGCCTGGATGCCGGTTTCATCCGGCACCCCCAAGGATATCCCGACAGACCTGGACCCTCAGGAAGCGTTCCGTCTTTTGTCGGAGCTGTTTATCCTTACGCCCAAGGAAACCGAAGTATTTGACAAGCTGGTCAATTCAGAGGAAAGTATTCAGGAGATCGCAGATGGACTGTATCTATCCCGGCGAACCTGTCAGCGGCATATCGCGGCGATCTATGAGAAAGCGGGTGTAAAATCACGCATGGGATTGTACCAGCTCTACATAGAAAAACAGCGCAGGCTATGACAGTCAGAAAGGGATTCGGATGAAGAGGATTAAAATTACCGTTTTGCTGATTTTATTGTGCGTACTGGCGGGGTGTTCCCCAAAAGACACATCGCTTCGGGCCTATTGCACCGAAAGCCAGCAGGAATTTCTGGATCAGTCGCTGGAAGAGCTGCCGGTCGCGCTTACCTATCATCACAACGATAACATCCTAGGACGCTACGAAACGACGGATGAAGAAATCATCTCCGAAATCCTGCAGGCATTACGGGAAACGACCATTGTATCCAAAGCTTTCAGCGGCTCTACAGACAGCCGGATCCTGGAGTTTGAGACAGCGGATGGGGATACCTGCCTCTTCTGGTTTGATGAAAACCGGTTCCATGGCGCCGGCGGAACATCCTATGTGCTTTCCGGCGACGAGGAGATTTGGGATCTGGCGCGGAAAATCCAAGAAACATATCCAGAGTACAGGGAAGCGATGGAGTAAAAAAGGCACATCGCAAAACCAGGCATTCCTTACTTGTATCCAGCTAAGGCTGTGCAAGCAGGGAATGCCTGGTTTATTTATACCCATTTTTCAAACGCAAGGGACTCGGATTTAGCCTCATTTATACTCTTCCCCTTCCACAATGGGCATTGTGATGTTTTCCATGGCTTCTCGCATTTTGGGGTGCCGGATAACAAAATGAATCGCCGGCGTTTTTTCCTTGGACACGATCGCCCAGCTTCCCTCATGGATAAGAATTTGGATATGGCGGAACGCAGGAGATTTGTTTTCCTCAATATGGTAGTTTTTATGCATCTGAGAAAAGCGCTTCATCATCTCCAGATGTTCCCGATATTGCTCATAGGTGTAGACGATATCCTCTTCATAAAAAGCGCCAGCCAAGGATAGCGTCATGGGGTATTGGGCAAACTCATCTTTTGAAAAGTTGGGATACGCTTCAAAGATGGAGTCGTGGGATAGAATTTCTTCCGTCAATTCCCTTTGAAAAGCAATATGTTCCATGATCCTGATCTGGTTTTTCTCCGAAACACGATTGTCCCTCAAAACCTGAAAGACAAGCTCATCGTCGGCCGTGTAGAGCGGCAGGGATGACAGGATTGACCGCCTTGTACCTTCTGTTTTTGCATCAAGCTTTAAAAAGGCATCCGCCGTAAATTTTTGAGGATCGGACAGCTTGCGCTGCCCCTTTCGGATACGGGACAGGTACGAAGGATCGTAGCTCAAAAAACGCGCAAGATCGGATACGCTGACGGACAATGTCTTCAGCAGGGTATCAAAATTCAATCTGAGTTTTTCTATCTCGATACCAGGCCCCTGTGCCTGCTCGGAGAGCGCCTGCCGAACCGCTTCCTCTTCCATCTCCCGAATTTTCTTTTCGGCTGCTATCGCCGCAATCCCCTTGGCTAAATTCTCCAATTGCCTGGAATCTGCTTCCGGCACACGGTCTCCAGAGCGATATCGGCTAATTGTAGCTGTGGACAGGCCGGAGCGTTCCGCCAGATCCCTGGCGGAGCATCCGGTCCGCTCCATATATCGGTTTAGAACGTCTTTGAACTCCATAGTAACTCTCCAATACCCTTTATCTCCCAGCCGCTCTGCGTCCGGTCTCTGTGCCAGGATCAGCAGGGCATTATTGGCAGTATAGCGGTCAAACCGTGCCTGTACGTCCAGATACTGCTGAAATTTCCCACTGTCCGCAGCCACTTCATTCGTGATCTGCTCGGACAGCTCATAACAGCGGTTCCGATTGTTTTTGCTCTTCGCAATAAAAGCGGCTTTTTTATCGTCCTGCGGCACTGCCGATACATTCAACATGGAATCAAAGTTATTCTCCATACTCTCTACCTCTCTTTCGATTTTCTTGGTTTTTTCCGGTTCTGCGGCTGCGTATGCTGCGTCTGCCTTGTCCTGCCGGGTTTTTCTTTTGAAATCGGTTCCTTTCCCTTGCTTTCTGCCTCTTTCTTCCTCGCTGCCTGGATCTCCTTAAGCTCTTTCCGCACGGACGGCTTTTTCGGTACGGACGGAGCATACAGCTTAGAAGTACCCTCGGCGGTTTTGTCTGGCCTTACGGAGATAGGCTCGGACAGACGGGATTTCTCTGTCTTTGCCAATGAGGGGTTTTGCTGTTTTCCCTCTTTCTTTACCGGTTCTCCCAGCAGTTCGTCCATGAGCCGGTCCTCCTGTGATTTTTCCGGGTGCACCTGCTGTGGGGCTGCCGGTGCTTTTCCGGATGTTTTTCTCCGATCCGATGGCTGTTCCGCCCTCTGCTTTTCCTTTCCGGTATCCGGCTCCGCCTTTCCAGAGGATGTCTCCCGGCTCTTCCCGTGGGATTTTTCCTCCCGGCTCTTTTCTATCTCTGTCTTGATCTGCGCCGCTTCTGTAACAGAAGCAAACTTGAACCGCTCCACGATCCGGTTGATCCGGGGAGCGTCTTCTTCCTTGACCACCACATCGACCATCCCGTCTATGCTCCCTTTCGGGTTCCGCACTGCACAGTATAAGATCCCATACCGCTTTGCCTCTGTGACAAATTGCTTCAAATCACTCTCTTTCACAGAATAGACGGTCAGTGGTTTTCCGGAGCGGACAAGGGTTTCCAGTCTCGCCCGTCCCTTGGTCTTTTTCTGCTCTTTCAGTACTGCATACAGAAGCACCGCAAGCTGTTTTGCCCCGGCTCCTGTGATCTTTAGGGCTGCCTCACCGACTTCCAGCGACATGCGCACCACCTGGTCAGCGGCCTCACCTGATGTGTTCATGGTTAATCTCCTCCTTTCCCTGTTTCTTTTCCTGCCGCACGATCTGTATCTTTTGCCGGATCAGGCCAGAACGTGCAGCAATCCCATCACAAAGCATCACTTCCTCTCTCATTTCTCCGATCCGGGCAGTCAATCTGGAAATTTCTGTTTTTACTTCCGCCAGTCGATTTTCTTCCCGAATGCTGCGGCACTGATACCGCAGCTTCTGACGTTCTTTCGATAGCTGTGTCATCTGTTCCTGCAGCGATTCCTTATAAGAAAAAAGCTGCTCGTCCGTGTCAATGTGACAGCGGCAGAGCAGCCTTGTCTCTCTTGAGATCTGTTCCAGTTTCGCCAGATCCTCCCGCAAAAGGAAATGAAGTTGTTTTGAAGATACGGGCGGGCGGTTCTTTGGCAGGATACCTAAGAGAAAACAGTAGTGCAGATACAATCCCCGCAGTCCTCCGATCCTTTTCTTCGGCAGGTTTCCCCGCACATATGCCACATACCGTTTTTTCTCCGGCTGTCGTTCTTCCTGCAAAATGGCAGGCGGATCTTCCTCCAGTATCCTCCTTCGGATCGACTCCAGAGAATACTCCTCTCCAAAGTTCCGTTTCAGTTTCAGCCCACGTTCCCGTCCTTCCGGGCGTATCGTAAGATCTTTCCCAAACTTGATAGAATAGCCTTTCTCCTTTAGAAAATGGAAAAACTGTTTTTCTGTCCTTGCCTGCAAGATTGCCTCATCCACATCCTCCCGGACAATACTGTGGTAGGTTGGCCTGCCTTCCTGCTCCGCCCGCCACTCGCCATAAGATTTGGACTTTCCCGGCTGCGGATGTTCGATTACGGACAGACCATACTCCTGACAAAGGCGGTCAGAGACGGCACGCATATCCCGATAGTCCTGATTGGTTCTGTGATACCGTTTTCCATCTGTGTAGGAAACAGAGTTGACCACAAAATGATTATGAAGATGATGGGCTTTGTCCAGATGGGTTGCTACCAGTACCTGAAAACGATCTCCCCACAATTCCTGTGCCAGTCGGATACCGACCTCATGGGCCAATGCCGGAGTACACTCTCCCGGTGCAAAGGACTGATACCCATGAAATGCCACAATTCCCTCATCCTTTCCATACCGTTTTTTGACCGCCATCATTTCACTGCGGGCGGTGGCGGGCGTACAGTTAATACCGGAAACATACTGCTGCATAATCTGCTCCGTCTCACTGACAATCTCCTCCTCACCTTTTCTTCCTTTTGATCTGGTCTTTTCCTCATTGACCGCATAGGCAATCACATCGGAGAGACTCTGCATTTTCTCTTCAGTTTGTACCGCCTCTTCTTTTTTATATTCCGGAAGTTTTGCGATCTCCGGAGCGGTAGTCTTTTCCGGATTCTCCACATAGATCACGACTTTCCCCAGCCACCCTTTCACACTCCAGATGGATGTGGTAGCCACGTCACACTCCCCTCCGATTTTCATCTTTCATCGGTTCCGGCAGAATAACTGCCTCTGTGATCTTTTTTACGGTATTCTCAAATAACCGCATATCCCGATCATACCGCTGCACATCAATCACATTTAATGTGTGGGCTTTCTGTGCAATCTGGTTTAGGTTATTCCCAATCCGGTGGAGTTCTCGCATCATGGAATAGTAGTCCGGCGGCGGGGCGTCTCTTGGAACCACACCGCTGATCAGATGGCGGAGATATGCCTCCCTGCTCAGGCCGCTCTTCTTTACTTTTTTATCCAGTGCCTCCGCCTCTTTCCGGTTCAGACGGAACAGGATCGCCACATTTCGTTTTCTCATCGCTCCATCTCCTTTGCCTTTTCTATGGATTCCGGCACCTGGCGAAGCCGTCGTTTTTCTTTATCAAACTCATATACTCTGTCCGACAGGATTTCATCTCTTGCAACTTCTGTCTTGTTGACCTCCCGCACCATTTCTCCCAGCTCCTTTGGCGATACCGTCATTTCTTTCGGAACAACGATCATCTCATGCAGAGACGATGGGAGAAGATAACACCCTTGCGGGAATACCGATTCCAACTGCTCCTGCAGATTAGGATAGGCAAGGACAGAAGCACCGTTCAGTTTTGTCTGATTACTCAGAACATACATGCCCTCTTTTGGAATTTCTTCTCCTTCTTCCATCTGCAGCAGATTTTTTGTCTCAAAAGGAAGCCCTGACAGTTCCATCAGCACATCATCCATGCTCATCAGTACAGGCGGGCAGTTCTTCACTGCATTTTCCAATGCCTGCTGATAGACCTCCTGTGGCCGTACTTCCCACTGGCTCATCAGTTCATGGGTTACTTTGATACTGCCCGTTCCTTCGCCGGTCGGCGAAGGGAATTCAATCCGGCAGATCACAGACAGATCTTCCATTTCCTTATGGGGAACCCCGGACAACATCCGTTGGTTGGTTTTTGTGTTAATAACCTGTACGGTCAGATAATCTTTCACAGAATCATAATCCGCAAAATCCAGACTTTCCGGCAGTTCCCGTACAGATAGCGACTGTCTGCACACATCGGCAATACGGTTCATGATCTGATCCATTGGCTCCCCTTTTCGGATCTGATCATAGAATGGCTCCATATAGACAACCGGAGCAATCTTCTGTCCTGGCATATTTAGAACAATTCCCGTCATCACTACGCCATTATTCTTCTGCTGTTCTGAAACTTCACATTGCATGTTTTGATAATCCTCCGGCAGATAATCTTTAATCTGCTGTGTCACACCCTCGGCGAAGGCTCTCACTGCTACCGTGCTGTTCATGCTGTCCATCCCCCTTTCCTGTTAATATCTGCTGATATTTCTCCAAACGCTTTTTTTCTGTCTCCTACTACAATATATTTATGGTTAATACCCCTTACATCCAGTAAGGAATTATCCATCTTGTTGCTTAAGCTGTTAGAATGAGTATGGCAATGGGTCTGGCCTCTACCTCCTAGGACTTAACGTCCGTAAAAAAGTCAGCCAACCAGCACTCATTCGCAGCATTCGTTTTACGCAGGTTGAACTTTCTCGTTCGTGTGATATCCCCAGTAGATTGAATGGGCAATGAGTAAATCTGGTATTGACCATTGCTAATTCATTTCAAAGGAGTCTTTATCATGAACGCTGTTGGTATCGATGTTTCCAAAGGTAAAAGTACTGTCACCATTCGCAGGCCCGGAGATGTGGTCCTTATGCCACCCTGCGATATTCCACACACCCAGTCCGCTATCAACGCTCTTATTGAGCAGATCAAAAACCTTGATGGCGAAACCAAAGCCTGCATGGAACACACCGGAAGATACTATGAACCGGTCGCTAACTGGCTCTCTGACGCAGGCATCTTTGTCAGCACTGTCAATCCCATCCTGATCAGGGATTTCGGGGATGACTCTCTCCGTGCTCCAAAGACAGACAAAGCGGATTCTAAAAAAATCGCCCGTTATGCTCTTGACCGCTGGGCAAAACTGAAGCAATATGGAAGTATGGATAAAACACGCAATCAACTCAAAACAATGAATCGGCAGTTTGGTTTTTATATAGACCAGAAAACTGCTATGAAAAACAATCTCATTTCCCTTCTGGATCAAACCTATCCCGGTGCCAATGACTTCTTTGACAGCCCTGCCCGCAGTGACGGCTCCCAGAAATGGGTAGACTTTGTCTACACCTACTGGCATGTGGATTGTGTACGCTGCAAGTCTCTGCAAGCCTTTACGGAGCATTACCAGAAGTGGTGCAAACGCAACGGTTATAACTTCAGTGCCTCAAAGGCAGAAAAGATCTATCAGAGCTCTTCTGACCTGATCGCCGTATTTCCGAAAGATGACAGCACAAAAACGCTGATACGGCAGGCTGTCACGATGCTGAACACGGCTTCTCAGACAGTGGAGGCTCTCCGCCTTAAGATGGATCAGACCGCCGCCACGCTCCCGGAATATCCGGTTATTATGGCAATGAACGGTGTCGGTCCCTCACTTGGCCCCCAGCTTATGGCTGAGATTGGAGACGTTACCCGTTTCACTCACAGAGAAGCGCTTACCGCTTTCGCCGGTGTCGATCCGGGTAAGAACGATTCCGGCAAACGTAACCAGAAAAGTGTACGCACTTCAAAGAAAGGCTCTCCAAGCCTGCGCAAAACACTATTTCAGATCATGGACGGCTTGATCAAACGCTCTCCGATAGATGATCCGGTCTATGCCTTCATGGATAAAAAACGATCCGAAGGCAAGCCTTATTACGTCTATATGACTGCCGGAGCCAATAAGTTTCTCCGCATTTATTACGGACGGGTAAGGGAATACCTTGCTTCTCTGGAAGAATCCAAAGAAAGCTGATTTCAATCCCATACTTTGTTCCAGGCCAGCGCACTGCGGTGGTCTTGTTGTGATACTCTTTTTTCAACCTGTATAAAATTTTCAAAGTTCATCAATTTCTGCTTGACTCTTTATTTGCAGACTTTTTTAAAAGGATCTCCATCCGTATCATTTGTCCACCTCCCGGTCATGTCTGTAAAGACGGTTGATCTGCATAAGGCACATCATAGCCACACCGATCATACCGCCAACCATTGTTCCGCAAATAAACTGGATCATGTTCACTCTTACCTCCGTTTCTTGTAAAAGGGTTTCAGGGATTTTTCCCTGACAAGCTGCCGGAGGGTTGCCAGAAAAGCTCTGGCAATCCAAAGGCGTTGCTTGCTGGTATTGTGTATCCCACTCCGCCTGCGCTCCGTTCCCGCCTCCGGCGGTTCATTACCTGCCGACAACAAAAGCTGTCATGGCTGTTTTTCTCCCTCCGGATGGGTACATCCACCACACTCCGGGCAGCGCCAATGACAGTTTTCACACTCCTCATCTCCGCAGACACCATAGTCAATCAGACTGCAAAGGCCGCATTTCTCACAGCCATACTCACAGGACCGGCACCGGTCTTCCAGATCGTCCATCATGCATTCTCCACTTTCCGGGCAAAGATATGAGCAGTGATCACAGTTTCCCGGACAATCCCGCTCCCCTTTTTCTTCAACCATAATGCCAACTATTTCTCCTCCCTCCATGTTCAGAGCCTCTCCGGACGTGATCATATCCCGCAGAATCCGATCAATTTCTTTCCGGTTAATGGCTCCTATCGCAACCTTTTTCCTGTGAACGATCCTCAAATCATACTGAACTGTCTTCATAAAGTCCTCTCTTTCTACCGTTCAAAGTCTCTCCCTCTGTGTCTTTTTTCCCGCTTTGTCTGCCGGATTCCCAGCCGGATACAAAGGCTATCGTTGCAGTCATTCCCCTGCTTTGGCGGCTCATCTCTTGTCTGGTATTTCTTCGGAAGTACCGTCCGGATGGCCTGTGTCGCAAGCCTTCCCGTCCGGTCATTATCCAGATGAAACACCACCCTATCCACCTCCGGATGTTCTTTCAGAAAGCGAGTCAGCGCTGCCGGAACTTTGCTTTTCTCGATTTCTTTGGCCGGCTGATACACACCTGCAAGGGATAACAGATGTTCCTCTCGCCAGTTTTTTCCGTCCAGCTTTCGTTCTGTGGCGTAAGATAACAGGTCAATGGCTGACTCAAACAGATGGACTGCCCGGCATTTTTCCTCTGCTGGAATACAGAAAGAATAGTTTTTGTCACTTCCGGACGCCTCTCCAAGAAAATCTGAACTGATTCCACGCAGAGCCGCATAACGAGGTGTTCCGCTCTCATCCATTCCCACAAAAACCACGTTGTGGTAATTCTCACTTTCATAAAGTCGATGGGTTTTCAAACAGAATCGAATAATCTCCATATCAATCCCACGGTTCTGCAGATATGAAACTGCATACGTCTGATAGCGATAAGGCTTTGGCAGGATCAGCTTTTTCTCTGTTTTCTTTTCGGCTGGTATGGAAACAGGCGGCTGTATTGCCGCCTGTTCCGCTATCATCTGTACCGCCTGCACAAAGTCATATCCTCTCACTTTGATCAGATAATCAAGTGCGCTCCTGCCCCCAATCCCCCGGCTCCACCACATCCATTTTCCGTTAGAGATCTTCAAACTGTCGTGGAATCTGGTGGTATAAACATTCCCGGAGAAATGCACCAGCTCATAAGGTTCATAGTTCTTTAGATAGGTCAGAAGGTCGATCTGCTTGACTCTCTGCACCACTTCCGGCGCAACATAAGGCATAAATATCATCTCCTTTCCTGCCCGTGATTGGATATTACACAATTCATTTCTCATATCTGGGCATTAAAAAAGCCGGATGATCTTCTTTTCTTGAAAACCATCCGGCTATGTACTTTGTAAAATATTTTATTGCTCTTCTTCATGCAAGCGTTGTGCTTCTCTCACAAATACATGAGAAATATCATACAATTCCGGCACATCAGAAATAGTACAAATACTCACACAATAATTCAGCCACGGAAATTCCTTTGTCATTTTATAAATAACAGACATTGCCTTTGCTTCTGACATAGCCTCAATGGAATGATACCCGGAACCCTGAATATGTTCAAAACCATTCTTTTCAAAGTAAGCCCGTACATCATAGTACGCATTATGCCAGTCTCCTTTAGGATAATGCTGCTGCAGTGCCTCTGTATCTAGATCAAAATTGATCCCTTTTCTCTGTGTACTGTCCATTTGGCTAATTCCTTATGAACTCGGTAATAAGATTCTCTTTTTCATTTCCGTTATACCAGAAACATTCCTGTAAATGATCTGTAATCTTTCTGGAGTTTTTCATTGCAAAGATTGCCGCCCAAAATCTACCATAATCCTGTTTTCGTCCACGGTCAAGATATACTCTTTTTCCCGGTTGCCTGTCTGCACAACTTAATTCTTCTCTTTCAAAAATCTGATCCGTTTCTTCGCAAATCTGATCCATATCGCTCTGTGTCAAATCTTTCGAGTTAAAAATAATTTCTACTTTATACATAATATCCATCCTTTCAATGGCACACTCTCTGTTCTTTTCGATTTCATTTTATCATGTCAGATTGAGAATGTCATGTCCTTTTTCATCGTATATATTACACTACCCCAATCTTTTTCAAATACACATACCCATCCGTATGCCCCCGGAAATAGATCTGGCAGCGTTCTATCGTCTCTTTTTCAAACATCCTGCTCATATATTTTCTCACAATCTCATGTTCCTCGGCAGTAAGACTGATGGCTCCGCTCCCTTCTGTCACTTCTAGAATAAACGGATACCTGCTTTCCATCTCTCCCAGTTTCTGGCACATATCGGCATATTCTATATCCTGTTTTTTCAGATCTACCATAATATCGCTGTCAATCTCCATGAAGCTGTCTTTGATCCGCTCCACAAGATCACAAAAGTCTGTCTTATTCAAATCAATCATCCTCTCTGATAATACATTTCCTGCTTTATACATTACTATATCCACTCCTGGCATTTTCTACAATTCAGAACGCTGCTTTCTATAAGATCTCCAATAACAGCAACATTTCCAATGTATGCCGACACCCCATAAGATAAAGCTGTATCCGCTCATAATCTTCACGGTCAGCGTCCAGTGCAAGGAATCGAGAGAGCGCCCTTGCTTTTTTTACGGAAAGTTTCATAGGCTCTTCAATTTCATCCCGATCAATCAGTGCTGAAATAAACGGATATTTAAACAGCAGTTCATCGCTTTCCTTCAGAATCCGACTGTATTCCGGAGAGTTTTTCAGTTCCTTTTTACATTTTTCACTGATCTCGTCCACTATAGCGCAGGCCCAGATCGGCAGATTATAAATATCAATATCTTCTATCTTCATAGCCTTTTCTTCCTCCTCTTCCACCCACTATATCAGATGATCCAGGCGCAGACGATTGTGCGTTTTCTCTGTTTCCACACTTTTTAAGGCTATGTACCACGGTATCAGTTCCCCGATACCGCATTTCTTACCGCACCCAGACGGCTTTTTCCCTTTCCGGTTCGATTTCCTCTTCTTCCGGTTCCTCTTCCATAACGATATGGTCTTTCTTGTCCATATCCAAAAGAGCGTTCAGCTCCCCCAGTCTTGCCACCTTTTCTGCCAGTTCCTTTTCCTGCGGGAACTCTTTTCGTGCCTCCACCCTTGCATTTTCTAACTGGGATTTTACGGTTTCAAGAACTTCCCGGCAGCGGGAAAGATTGTCCGGCAGCTCATTGAGCTTATTATCGAGTCTTGTGATATTTCCATGAATATCCGTTCCCAGTGGTACTTTATAGGTGCCTTTTCCATGTAAAGCAATGACAAATTCCTTGCTGGCAGAGGAATAGGACAGCTCCATCGAAAGTCCACGATAATCCCCCAGTGGCACGGGTTCCGGAGATTTCATGGCTTTGCAGGCGTCAATGATCGCCTGTCCTGCCTCCTTTTTCTCCGTATAAGAGCGAGCCCCGATCTGCATGACCGGAAAAGTTTCCCGATCCGGCGGTGTGTGCGCCTTAACCTGGGCAATGTCTGCCTCATACTGGGCAATCCATGTTTCCTGCTCTCTGATCCGTGCCGGAAGATGTTTTGCCACCTGATCCTCCATCTCATATTTCTGGTTCAGAAAACTCTGCTTTAAAAGCTGCAGCCTGGATACCTGTATGTCCAGTTCCATCTTTTCCTTAATATAAGGATTTCCTGTGGCCAGAGCCTTGATCTCCGCATAAGACAAAGCCACTTCATCTATATCCTCCACGCTTCGGGCCGGGTTCTTGGATGTCATGATCTGGCTGATATATTTCTGCTTATTCTCAATATTCTGATAGAGATAAGCATCAAAAGTTCCCTCTGTTACATACCGGATAATCTCCACTTTCGGGTTCTGGTTGCCCTGCCGGATGGTTCTTCCTGCCCTCTGCTCCAGGTCACGGGGCCGCCAGGGGCAGTCCAGATCGTGGCTGGCTATGATCCGATCCTGCACATTCGTTCCGGCTCCCATCTTAAAGGTACTGCCCATAAGGATACGGACAGCTCCTCTCCGGACTTTTGAGAACAGTTCTTTCTTTCGCACATCCGTATTGGCGTCATGGATAAAGGCAATCTCCTCCGGTGGGATTCCCCTCGCAATCAGTTTATCCCGGATGTCGTTATACACACTGAAAGTACCATCTGTTTTCGGTGTGGACTGATCACAGAATACCAACTGCGTCAGCTTTTTATCCTTTCCTTCCTCCCAGTGACAATAGATCTCCTCCACGCAGGCATTGATTTTACTTCCCGGATCATCCGGCAAAAGCGGATTCGCAAGCCTTTGGTCAAGAGCCAGTTTCCTTCCGTCATTGGTAATCTTAAGCATGTTATCTTCTCTTGGGTTTACTTGGTGGTTTCGTACCTTTTCCGCCCGGTTTCCCAGTTCCTCCACCATATCCCGCTGTAAATCGGTAGCCTCCACCTTTACGACACGATATTCCGCCTCTGGCACGGGAAGATTCAGCATATCCGCTGTCTGGATGTCCGCTACTTCCCGGAACATCTGCAGAAGTTCCGGCAGGTTATAGAACCGGGCAAACCGTGTCTTCAAACGGTATCCGTTCCCCTCCGGCGCAATCTCCAGAGCGGTCACAGTTTCTCCAAAGGTGGACGCCCATGCGTCAAAGTGCTGTAAATTCTTCTCTCCCAGAGTGCCATACTGGAGATAGCGCTGCATAGTGTAAAGTTCATAAGGTAGGAAACGCCACGCCATACTTCCTTTCGTCCGTGGTCTTGGCGTAACCCCCTCCAGAACCGTGCTTACACCTCTCGATGTACACGGCTCGCCATCTTTCATAGTTTAAGTGATTTTGTCTTTGCTTCTTCGTAGCATTTCGGGCAGAGAGCCAATGACTTCCGCCTTTTCAGTAACATCAGTTCATCAAATTCATTATCAGCGTTCAAATCTTTTAAGTGCTTTACATGGTGCATATACACTTTCACGGGGTTTGCTCCGCACATCTCGCATTGTCCGCTTTTTAAACGTCCTGCAAGACTATTCGGTTTTATCTGCCCTCTGTATTTCGGCATAATGTCTACAAATTCAGGTGCGATATTGTCATTACGCCTAAATCCTTCATTGTAAAACTCACACCGCTTTGTTCCACTCTTGGTTTTGTAATCTGCGCCAAAGTCGCCCTTTACGCTACGGTATTTCTTATACATCTTCATAACAGAAGAATTATATTTTGCCGCCAACGTCTTTAAACAGCTTCCACGCATGATAGAATGAAATTTCCCCAGATTGCATACATTGATTGCTAACCTGTAATAATTGTACAATCCTCTGATTTCAGAATTATATTTACTGATGATTGCCACATCGTCTAATGGCATAAGCGCCCCTCTGTGGAGTGGCTTCCAAATCTCTTTGCCGTTTTCGTCTTTTTTGATTTTAAACGCACCGTATTCGTGCAGTTTCGCAATCCATTTTTCTTTCGGCATATATAACTGCACTTTTCCATACCACACCCGTTGCAGACCTTTTTTCGTCCGCTTTGTGTCCTGACTTCTTGATATTCTTATGTCGTATCCAAGATACCGCACCTTTTCAGAGGAATGGGTAACGTGAGTTTTCTCCTCCGACATTGTGAGATTTAGCTTGTCTTTTAGAAATATCTTTACCTGTTCCTTGATATTTTCAGCATCCTGCTTTGAACCTGTTATTGAAATCAGGAAATCGTCAGCGTAACGGTTGTATTGAAGTCTTTTGTAATTCTCATCCATCTCGTCTAAATGTGGTGTGGACAACATCACTTTCCTTGCTTCTTTAAATGCTGCTAGGTTTGCTTCTGTGCGCTCTATTTCCAGATTTTTCTGCGCTTTCCGATAAGCCCAGCGTACCTTATCATGGTCTTTGTGGACTTTACGGCTTCTTGTATCGCCTTTGTCAAAACTCTTTTTCATCCTTGCCATGAACTCATCAAGTTCATTCAGATAGATGTTGGCAAGTATCGGACTGACACCGGAGCCTTGTGGACTGCCGGAGTACGTTTCATGGTATGTCCACTGTTCCATATATCCTGCCCTTAGAAACTTCCACATCAGCGATATGAACGCTTCATCTTTTATGCGCTTTCTCAAAAGCTGTATTGTGATATGGTGGTCGAAGCTGTCAAAACAAGCCTTAATGTCTCCTTCGATTATCCACTTTGCACCAGTGAACAGCGTTACGATTTCTTTTAACGCTGTGTGGCAACTTCTTTTCGGTCTGAAACCATGTGAATTATCAGAGAATGTCGGCTCATAGATTGCTTCAAGTATCATACGGACAACTTCCTGTAACAGTTTATCGTCCGTTGACGGAATCCCCAATGGGCGCTTTTTACTGCTGTTTTTCTTCGCAATATAAACACGCCTTGCAGGGTTCGGCTGGTATGAGTGGTCTCTCAGCTTCTGAATGAGCTTTTCAATGCGCTCCATGCTCATACCGTCAAGAGTGAATCCGTCTGCACCTGCCGTCATGCTCCCCTGAGAGGTCGCAATATTCTGGTATGCAAGCAGATAGAACTCTGGGTTGTACAGGTTACGGTATAATCTCTCGTACCTGTACTCTTTGTTTTTTGCTTTTTCACTTAAACTTTTCAATACATTTTCGGGACTTCTCATAATGCCTCACGCACCTTTCCTTATTATTTGTATTGAAGAAAGACTGTCTCCCTTCGCCATGTGGACGGCTTTCCCGTCCTCGGACTACTACGGAGACTCTGTTGCCATAGTAAATATTCAGAGTCACTTTTCTCATAGCACTCATAGCCGATTTTCGGCATTTTACCTTAGGCAATCCCCGTTTAGAACTGTAATAACATAAGCCTGTTATGATTTCGGATGTGACGTTCGTCGTTTTCCATTATCCTATGGCTGATTTACTCTGGGTATCTTGTGGATACGCATGGCCGACTCATATCCACCAGAGTACATGCGAGTATAACTTCCTTACGCATGGAGCAACATTTTGCCCAATCTCCGACTGTCATTCAGGCAGTTTAGCTTTCATCCTTATTCATAACTTTTCGCCACTACCACGCAAACACTTTGGAAGTTTCCGTGTTTCGTGCCCTCCGACATGCTACACTCCCCATCGGGTTTCCCCTTTTGGATAAGTCGGGTGACGATAGGGTGCGGATTATTCCGCTTTGATACCTTGCCCTATTACTTGCTCAAGGTAAGATTATTACAGCCCCTTACGGGCGCACCACCATAGAATTGCTGACCGGGGTTCCGGTAGAAAAGATCACGCCTTTCCCACCCGTGATCTCATCCAGATAGCGGCACTTCATATACATATCGGAAGATTTCTGCGCCTCGGTCTGTGCGATCCCGCCTACATTTCTCATCTTGGTAGTCAGGTAGAGGTTCTTATAGTTGTCCGCTTCATCCACAAACAGGCGGTCAACGCCCAGCTCTTCAAAGATAATCATATCATCTTTCCGGCTCTGGTCATGGAGCCTTTTCAGACGTGTTTCCAGTGACTTCTTCGTCCGTTCCATCTGCTTGACCGTAAAGCGGCTTCCCTGGATCTTCTTCGCCTCGGCGATTCCCGCCATGATCTCGTCAATCTCCTTCTCCAGCATACGCTCCTGCCGCTCCACACTTAAGGGGATCTTCTCAAACTGGGAATGCCCGATGATCACAGCGTCTATATCGCTGGTAGCGATCCTGCCGCAGAACTTTTTCCTGTTTTTCTTCTCAAAATCCTTCTTTGTTGCCACCAGAATATTAGCTGCCGGATAAAGCTGGAGCCACTCAGCGGCAAATTGCTCGATGATATGGTTCGGCACCACTACCATAGATTTATTACACAATCCAAGCCGCTTGCATTCCATAGCCGCCGCCACCATCGTATAGGTTTTTCCTGCGCCCACAACATAAGCCAACAGGGTATTCCCGCCATAGATGATCCGTGCCACTCCGTCCTTCTGGTGTTTCCGCAGGGAAATCTCCGGATTCATGCCATAGAAATGCAGGTGGCTCCCGTCATATTCCCTCGGCCGGATCGCATTGAACCGTTCATTATAATCTGCGGTCAGCCTCCGCCTGCGCTCTGGATCTTTCCAGATCCAATCCTGAAACGCCTGCTTGATCAAATCCTGTTTTCCCTGTGCAATGGCAGTTTCCTTTTTATTCAGAACCGGTTTCCGCTTTCCTTCCTCGTCCTCCACATAATCAAACACACGGGTATCCCGCAGATTTAGCGTATCTTCTATGATCTTATAAGCGTTTACCCGGTTCGTGCCATAGGTATTATTGGCACGGGGATTTCCCCGGTCAATGCTCTTCCCTTCGATATTCCATTCCCCGGTATGCCGGGAGAAATGGACTTTGATCTTCCACTGAGAATAATTCGGCGTCTGCAAAAGTTCAAACATAAAGTCGGCAATATCCGACTCCGGTATCCATGTGGCTCCCAGACGCACACTGATCTCAGAAGCAGTCAGATCCTTTGGCTGTACTTTTTCCAGTGCCTCAACATTGCTCCGGTACACCTCGGAGATCTCCGCCGCCCGTTTCGCCTCCCGCAGTTTCTGGCGCACGTTGCCGGAAAGGTATTCGTCCTCGGATACAAACCTGGGATGTTCCAGATCCTCAGACTCCGGCAGACGGAAGATCACGCCCTGTAATTCCTGTTCCACTTCCTGGGCGCTTTTCCCGGTCAGAGAACACAGATACTCCATATCCACGCAGGCTTTTTCGGAAAGAGACAACGATAAAGCCTCACTTGCGGTATCTACTTTCGTTACCGTTTCGTGAGGCTTTATCGTTCGCTTTATAAACATATCTGCCTTCCGCTCCAGCGTTCCATCCTCCGCCACAATCTCAAGGGAACAGAGAAGGGGATAACTGCCGTCGTCAGAAAATGCTATACTGTTCGCCCTGGAGTTCAGCAGTCCATATTTTCTCTGGAACAGATCATACAGATGGTTCAGCTTTTTCTGCTGTTCTTCAATCTCTTCATCGGGATACCCTTCCGCCTGGTAAGCGATCAGTTCTCTGGTGCAGTCCCGGATGGCGATCATCCCCTTCACACGGTTCTGTGCTGTCACGGACAGTTCCACCGGTTTCATGCGGCTGTTTTCCCGGTAATAGATCTTCCCGTCATAGACCGTATAGGAAAAGTTCGCCACGGACGGATCAGCCGGGATCGAATGATCCTCTTCCTCCACCAGCTCCTCCACCTCATAATCCGTGATCTCCGCCTCAAGGTTTTCTACTGCCTGCTCCAGAAGTTCCTTTAAATCCCTGTCCGGATAAGGTTTGCAGATCAACTGGGGGCCATAAGGCCCGGACACGATCTCCTGCTCTCCCAGTACCATTTCCGGGTGCTGCTGAAAATAGGGATTGATACTGACCACCCGGTGTCGGCTCTCGCCCTGTTCATTTATATGGTCGTTTTCATAGAGGCGCTCCACTTCCACCCAGTCCGGCAGATCCACATTTAAGTCTCTCGGTGTCTCCCTCTTCTGGAAAAAGAGAATATCCGTGTTAATCTCTGTCCCGGCATTGGCAAGAAAAGCGTTATTGGGCAGACGGATCGCCCCTAACAGGTCGCACCGCTGGGCGATATATCTCCGCACCCGGTCATCCCGCTTATCCATTGTCCCGCCGCTAATCCCGTTGGACGTGATCAACGCAAGCACACCCTTCGGCCTCGTCTTATCGATTGATTTGGCGATAAAATAATCGTGGATCAGAAAGTTGTATTTATCGTATTTCCTATCCAGTACCTTATAACTTCCAAAAGGCACATTTCCTATGACTACATCAAAAAAGCTGTCCGGAAGATCTGCGTCCTCAAATCCCTGGACTGCGATGGTGGATTTCTGGTAAAGCTGCTGTGCGATCCGGGCGGAAATGCTGTTGATCTCCACACCATAAACCCTGCAGTCGGACAGGCTCTCCGGCTTCCGTCCGATAAAATTTCCTATTCCACAGCTTGGCTCCAGAATGTTCCCGGATTTCAGCCCCATGTTCTCCAAAGCCTGATACATGGAACTGATGACCACCGGCGGCGTATAAAAGGCGGTCAGCGTAGACTGTCTCGCAGCGGTGTATTCTTCTTCCGTCAGAACGGTCTTTAATTCCAGATATTCCGTTGACCAGGAAGATTTCGTCTCGTCAAAAGCGTCAGACAACCCGCCCCAGCCAACATATCCGGCAAGGATTTCCTGTTCCTTGGGCGTGGCAAAGCGGTTTTCTTCCTCACACTTTTTCAATAGCTGGATCGCCATGATGTTGGCACGGAACTTTTCTTTTGCGGTTCCCGCCCCTAAATGCTCATCCGTGATACGATACTGGCTGCGGTTTTCCAGGGGAACCTCCGGGTGCAGATCAACCCCTCTTACTCTCCCGGCAGGTTTCTTCTGTGTCCATGCCGGGGACAGATCCTCCAAAACTTCTTCCGGTTCTTTCTCAAAAGGATTGTCCTCCGGTTTTATTCCGGTAAATCCGTCCTCCTGCTCCTGTATCATTTCCTGTGTGAGAGCCGGTTCTTCCCTGTCTTTTTCGGTTGGTTCCTTTGAAGGCTTCCTGTCCGCTTTCAGATGGTCATTCGCCGGATTTTCCCGTACCCGGCGGTCAAACACCTCCCTCGGCATTTCCTCTGTGAAAAGCGGATACATCTGGTCACGCAGAACTACCATCTCATCAGAGATAAAGTCGATGGAATATTCCTTTGTGCCTATTGTGACAATCGTATCCACCTGCAGGTCATAAGCCTGTGAGGTTTCTGCCTGCTGTGGCATTTTCTCCCGGCTCTGTGCCGGAACAGGCTCCAGGGGAGCCTGCGTGTTTTCTCTTTCGGCTGGTATAGAAGTAAACAAACTGAATACTCCGTCCCGGTAATCCGTAAGGTCTTGGTACGCCTGCTGCATGGACGGGTATCGCTGATCATAATCTGCGGTTCCCGCAAGAACCTCTTCCATCATGGAAAGGATTTCTTTTACCTGTTTTGGATCATCAAGCTGCGGACGGATCTGGTCTATCGCACTATGATAATCTGAGCCATACGGATAAGGACGTAAAAACGTTTCCGGCTGATTATAAAAAAAGTCGTAAATGTTACCTGTCAAAGTAGTTTTTTCATACTCCGGAATATACTCCAGTTCCTTCTCTGTCATATACCGTCCGACAGCGATCAGCTCATCAATCCTCTTTGCAACCGCCGTCCATTTCAGAGTAGTCTCATAATTCTTCCACTGGATGGTATAACCTTTCGCATTTGTATCCTGGTGAAATCTTTCTCCTAAATAATCAGTTACAGATCCTCCCATGCCATATTCCTGCTTTAAAAATTCTGCTTTTTCCTTATTGCTGTGTCCTTGCAGGAAATAGGAGTAAATTCTGTATTTTCCATGTTCAAAGGAAGAACCGGTCTGCAGAGCATGATCAATGATCCCCTGCGGCATAGAAAAAGCAGGAGATCCCTCTCCTGCCAGTTCTTCTAATAATGACTGTTGTTCTGCCACCGTTGGCTGTGGCTCTGCAATCGGTTCATGCGCTTCATCTTTCGGCTGTGATTCCTGTCCGGTTAACTGTAGATCAGCTCCTTCATTACGATTTCTTCCGCTGCCTGCCGGATGTTGTTCATCTGCTGTACCCACGCCATCTGGTCTTTCGCTTTCAATTCCTCTGTCACGCCCCAGGCTGCTTTCATCTGCCCGGTCAGAACTTCCATCCTCTCCTGTGCTTCTCTCTGCACTTCGTTCAGATGACGGTTCAGTTCTCCTTTTGTCAGCAGGTTCAGATACATCCCGTACCGGTAATTTTTCAGATAAGACTGACGGAGGGAAGCGTACTTCCCACGGTGTACTTCCGGTTCGTCCGGCACGGTCAGATCCGGAAGTAAATAATCGCCCTGTCTGCTGTATGTGATCGCTCTCATGTGTAACGCCCCTTTCTGCACTCTGTTCTCCGTTTTCGTCTTCATTATATCTGCCTGCCCCTCTCCCGGCAAACATACGATTTTTCTTTCTCTCTTCTCTTCTCAGCTTATTGACCGTATCGGAAATCTCGGCTAATGCCATTTCCGACACATCACTGGCCGCAACGCCAAACAGGTTGACCATTTCCGGTGTATTAAAATCCGTGATATTCCGGAAGTCTTCTTTGTCCAGATACAGCCCGGTATCCACGCCGCACCGTATCATAACCATGTAAGCAACACTGGCCGATAAAAGCTGGCGGGCCTCTACCTCCACGTTGTACTCATCCACCTCTTCCAGATAACTGTTTTTTCGTCCAGAGATCAGATCCGGGAGATAGTCCGCAAGATTATCTTCTGCCGCAATCTTTGCAGCCTCCAGTATGGTTTCCGCAAATCCTGTAACGGACTCATCCACACCAAAGGCATTTGCAAGGGTTTCCCGCACATCCGGCTGATATTCTTCCGGCACTTCCCACAATGGCACTGGCCGGAGCAATCGGCGGTAACGCCCTTCCTGTGTATCTGAAACATCATAGTAATATTTCAACCTCAGTTTCGGGCTGTCTTTATCAAAAACTGCAATCCCTTTGGAATCCCGCTTTACCCACCGCCCAAATTTCTCATTCCAAACTTTCATGGGCAGCACTGCGGACGCCTCCGGACGCTGTGCGTAAACCAAAACCTGTTCATCAAAGGGCAGACGGAAGTTCCGGCAGGCAGAACGCAAAAAAGAAAGCCAGTTTTCCGGACTGGCAGTTACTTCTTTTACAGTCTCTACATAGAGGTCTGTGATCAGATCATATTTCTTCTTTGCCATACATCCCGCCTCCCAAAAAGGTAATGAACTTTCCGGCTTTTACTGCTTTCTGGATCTCATTGATCATCCCGATTTCTGCCACCGTGATTCCCGGCAGAGACAAAATATCATCCATTGTCATGTTTAAAACTGCTTTTTCACTGTCAAATCCCGCCTCCACCAGCTTTGAGAGAGTACGTACAGCCTTGTGGTTGATCTGCGCCAACTTTCACACCTACCTTTCCCTTTCGGATGTCCGGATCATTTCATCCAGCATATTTTTCTCTTTAAAACTAAACATTTCCCCGCTTGTCCCTCCGATAATCACATGATCAAGCAGTTCTATTCCCATCAGACTGCCGCATTTTCTAAGCCTTTTTGTAAGCAGAACATCTTCCTTTGAGGGCATGATATTTCCGCTTGGATGATTATGAATAGCTATGATTCCGCTGGCATTTGAAAGGATACTGCTTTTGAAAACTTCTCTTGGACTGACTAATGCGGCATCCAGTGTTCCCATACTTACCATATTCATATTGATCACCTGCCCATTGCTTTTCATATTCAGGATACAGAATATCTCCCGGTCGTATTGTGCCAGTTCTTTCGACATCAGCTCTAATACCGCTTGAGGGGAATCTAACTGTCTTTCACTATAAATAGACGGTTCCCTTACCAGCCTGATATTAACGATCTGCAGCTCACTCATTTCCCGTCCCCTCCTTTCTGTCAAATCGAATGACCAGCATGGTTCCTTCCTCCATCGTTTCCATCATCTCTTTTAACTGAAAAAAATCCACCTCTCCTTTGTTTTCCTTTTTCGTTGTTTGTTGCTGCTCGTACATACTTTGTCTCCTTTCCTATCTATGTAAGAGGCGGCATACCGCCGCCTCCTGTCATGTTCTGTCTATTTCTTCCGGTTCCGCAGGTTCAGCCAGATCAGGGCTCCTGCGATAAACGCCACTAAGAGGACTGTGATCCACATCTTTGCGCTCATACCTCATCTTCCCCTTTCTTTTTTCTCATTTTCATTGCTGTCAGAATACCAAAAGCTGCCGCTCCCGCACCGGACAGAGCGGATAAGGCTATCCACAGGCCCGGCCTGCTGTCATCCCCGGTCTTCGGTGTCGTGATCACTTCTTCCGGGATTTTTTCATTGGTCATAGCGGCCTTTACGATCTGACCGTCCTCCTTGATCTCAAAAGCGTATTCAGATTCATCGATCTCATAGCCTTCCGGAGCATTGTATTCCTGATAGGTGTATTTTCCATACCGCAGAGTAAAGACTGCAATTCCGTTCTCATCCGTCACACCGGTAGCAACGATATTGCCGTCCTCGTCTTTGATTCGGAACCCGGCGTTTGGAAGAGGTTTCCCATCCGCAACGTCAGTCTTGGTCAGTTCCAGTTTCCCGGTAATCGGCTGATTGATAAAGCCTACGCCTGCCTCATTTTCCACATCAACGATCTTTCCGTCCTCGCTGATCTCAAAATAATAGGCGTTCTTATCCAACTTGAAACTTTCCGGAGCGGTCTTTTCTTTCACGAAATATCCTCCGTAGAGCAGGCCGTCCGTCTGATAAATGCCTTCTGAGATTTCCGGGATTTCTCCCACAAGTTCATCTTTGTCCGTCAGTTTCTGGTCTTTGTCCGTATCCGCATACAACTCAAATACAGCACCCGTCAGCTTGTTCGCCGGATATTCTGCGTCCACTTTTGTCAGACGGACACTGCCCTCAATCAGTTTATTGATCAGCTCCACCTCGATCACTTCCTCATCTTCCGTAACCGATACATAGTGGAGCGCCTCATTCAGCACATAACCTTCCGGGCTTGCAATCTCCCGGACGATCCACCTGCCAAAAGGTACATCCTCAAAGGCAAAGGCTCCGTCCTCATCAGAAGTAGTTACCATTAAGGCAGTATCTTCCGTAAATTCTTCTGCACCTGCGGAAAACAGGCCAATCATTGCGCCCTCCAGTGCCTCCCCGTCTGTGTCTACTTTTCGTCCGGAAATCTTTCCCCGGATCAGCTCATTTTCAATGGCATTTCCCTCATTTGCGGAAATATGGACAACAGCGGTATCCTGTCCCTGGTAGGTAAAGTCCACAGGATAGGTTTCCTCTGACAGAAGGTAATGCTGGTCAGTGGCAGCTTCTTTCACATAATACTTGCCAAAAGGCAGATCCGTCTGAAATGCGGCGGTTCCCTCTGTACTGCAGAACACGATCTCGATCAGACCGTCCGCCGGGATCACAGAACCGTCCGCTGCTGTCAGATCCTCTGCGGCATACAGGCCAAAGGCCACGTTCTGGATCTCTCCCTCACTTCCGATCCCAAAGATCTCCTCCTGCTCCAGTGTCTTTGTAAGGTCAACCGTCACTTTCTGACGCTCATTATAGAAAGCAGTGTCCGCCTCCGTAACAGATGCTTCCTGTCCGGCATACGTCAGCTCCACCTCATGGGTTTCTGTATTCAGCACCAGACCTTCCGGCGCTGTCTTTTCCACGATCTGGTATTTCCCCAGATACAGTTCTTTTGTCTCTGCCTTGCCTTCCTCATCTGTGGTAATGGTATCCACTACATCCCCGGCGTTTGCCCGCACAGTTCCGTCCGGCGTCACAATGTCCCCGGCGGCGATTACTTCATATACCGCCCCGGCCTGCCCGGTTACTGCGTAAACAGGTGTATAAAGGTTCTCGCCTTCCGCAAGGTTCCCGTCTTTGTCTGCCACACCGTCTCCGGACACCTGCACAGAGGAAAACTCCTCGCCGGTTTTTGTCACAAGGATCTTACCTTTCTGCGGCATATCCTCTTTTTCCACCGTGATCACGGTCACTCCGCTGTCCTCCCCGGACTGTTCCTCAGATACTGTGAATGGAACCGGCGTACTGTCCAGTACATACCCGTAAGGAGCCTGTACCTCTACCAATGTGTAATTTCCATAAGGCAGAACCTCCGGCGTAATCAGATAACCGTCACTTCCGGTATAGAAAGTATCCAGTTCCGTTACCTCCGGATAGGTATACTGCATGGTCACAAGGTTTCCGGCTTCGTCATAGATCTGGAACCCGGCTCCCGCAAGAGGGATGGTGTTTCCAGTTTCTGCGTCTTTCTTGACTACTTTGATATAGGATTCAAACAGGCGGTTGTTAATGAGGTAGCGGTAAACTTCTCCGTCACTGCTGATATACACATCAAAGTCTCCGATCATCTCCCGGCCTTCCCAGCCTTTTGTCTGGTGTACCGTATAAATGCCATAAGGCAGGTCTTTCGTCTCGGCATATCCATTCTCATCACACACCAGCGTATCCCGCTCGCTGTCCTTTGCGCTGTCATAGCTGCCTGCGCTCTTTAAATACACCTGGAACTCTGCGCCTTCCTCCGGTGTCTCAATCTGCGTACTTCCGTCATCGGTATGCTTGATGATAGAGATTCTTCCCTTGATGACCTGTTCCGTCACATCATTGGAAGTATCGTTCAGTTCTACCGTATACAGAACAGCCTCCGCTCCCACATGGTAGGAAGTATCGTCCAACAGATACCCTTCGGACGGGCTGATCTCCCGGATTGTCCAGTTGTCTCCACATACATAATATTTCGTGGTAAAGCTGCCGTTGCTGTCCGTGGTATAGGTATCGATCAGAGTTTCCCCGTCATAGATCCCATACACTGCTCCTGCCAGCGTAGCGTCTCCCTGCGGGATTCCTGTCTCCCGGTCTGTCTTTGTGACGGTTACCCGGAATTTCTTCAGTACGTTATGAACCGTGGCATTGGTCACTTCGTTCCAGTTGATGGTCACGCTCTGGGCCGCCGGGACCACATAGCGGTCTGCGGTCTCCACTTCTTCCAACGTATAAGGCGTATCGCCGGAGATCAGAATATCAGAAAACGTGGCAACACCTGTACTGTCCGTAACCGCATATTCATCCACCGGAATACCGGAAAGAGAAGTTCCGTAGAGATGGAACTTCATGCCTTCCACCAGACCGTCCTCGGAAGTTTTGGTCACTTTCAAATCTCCACGCTTGAGGATATTGGAAAAATCCACCGCAGCGATTTCCCCGCCTTTGACCTCCACCGTCTGCGCTTTCTGCGGTTCATACCGGTTCTCCGTCAGCTCCGTTACCGTGTAGGTTCCCGGCTGAAGGTTCTCCACCCGGATGGTTCCATCTTCTCCGGTTGTCACAGTCTGGTCAATGCCATTCCCTGTGATCTGGAATTTTAATCCGGCCACCACACCGTCCTCAGAAGTTTTCACGATTTGGACGTGTCCATAAGGGATTTTCACATTCAGATACGCCTGTACTGCTGCTGTATTCTCCACACCTGTAACCACGTCCTGTAAAGACGGATCTCCATAAGCAATCAACTTGGCGCTGCTGCTCACTGTGGGAATTTTCTTGGTTGCAGATAACTGCACGTTCCCGGCAATCGCTTTATTGGATGTGATGGTCAGTGTATTTCCAGATGTGCTGACTTTCACATCACTGTTAGACGATGTGAAATTGAATTTCGACAGGACTCCATTGGTATCTGTCAGTTTCAGCACATACTGATTTCCGTCCCATTTCAGTTCCTACGGGGCGCTATCTGTACTGCCGGACGCAAAACTGGGAATGGTTCCATGGCTGACCATACCGGAGATAATCTGGTTATAAGCCGCTGCCACACCGCTGTTTGCTCCGTTTACACAAAGACCATTATAAAATTTAGCGTCCGTCTGAGTGTATGGAGCGGTGGCATTCCTGCACCCGGTCACAATTTCCCATATGACCATCTGTGTCGCAAGGATTTTCTCATCTTCCGTACCGGACAAACTTCCCATGCTGCCCTGTGCGCCATACAGAAGGGCAAGGTTCACAGCGTCCTGCTTTTCTTTCCCTAAGTTGTTCCACACCACAGAAGCGTCCCGCTCCAATGTGTTTCCTGTATGCAGGGTAATTCCCGGTTCAATACAGTAGGCGTTCTCCCCATCCGCATAGATCCGTGTCCGGGCCTCTCCTGCATGTCCACAGGTAATTCCGTTATGGGAAAAGGTCTGCTGATAACGGATGGTATTCCCATTTCCGTCATAGCAGTAAGCAAATGTGATCGTTGCCCGCTCGGACGCAGCCGATACTGTTGCCGCCGGAAGGACGGACAGTGTCGTGACCGCTGCCAACGCCAGTGCGATTCCTTTCTTGAATAACTGCTTGATTTTCTTCACTTCATTCTCCTCCATTTCTAAACCTTTCGGTTCGCATAAAAAAAGCCCTGCTGACTGGCAGGGTTGGGTACTGATCCAGTGGAATGTGGATAGCCACCGGCTCCTTATTCTTCTTTTCGGCTGGTAAACTGCTGGTAATCCGGAAGGGGTAGGGTGTGGGAAGGGGGAACCAGAAAATCGGGAAAACTGGAAAGCCACATAGGAACCCACTTTCCCCCTGGCGTCCTCTTATCTCTCCCGTCCTCTCTCCCGTCTGCGATACAGTTCCAGTGCCTTAATGATTGTGTCCTCCATCTGCTTTGGCGTGGTTCCCGGAGAGAAATATTTGTCAATCCTCTTTTTCGGGATTTTAAACTGCTCCACTTGGTTCGGCTTTTCCTCTATCATAATCGACAGGATCACATCCTCATTCAACTTTCCCGCCTCTGCAAACTTCCGCATTTTAATGGCCTGTGCGTGACTTGGAGTACAATCCTCCTGTTCCATTGTGTCAAAAAGCACCTGCTGTTGTTCTTTCGGCAGGTAAGACAGTTCTACCGCCGGACGCATGGCAATCTTCCCCTCATCCACCATATCCAGAATAGGTGTGATGAGTTCAGTAAGGCGGATATAGCGACGGATTGTCTCTCTGCTTTCGCCCACTTCTTTTGCCAGAACCTCATTTGTTCTTATACCTAAAGAATTTGACACCACTGGTGTCATATTTTTACTAGGGCGTCCTGCTTGTCTGTTCATGGCCTCCAACTTCATTTTATAAGCAAAGGCTTTTTCTGACGGTAAGACTTTCTCCCTTTGCAGGTTAGAGTCCACCATGATAATTGTGGCTTCATCATCTGTCAGATTTCGCACAATACAGGGCATGACCGTTTTCCCGGCAAGCTCACTAGCGAATTTTCTCCGGTGTCCTGCTACCATTTCATAACCGCCTTCCGGTTTCGGGCGCACCAGAGCAGGATTGACCACGCCTTTCTCCCGGATACTCGCCGCCAGTTCCAGCATACTTTCATCCTGCTTTACTTTATACGGATGATTGGGAAAGTCGCTGATTTCTATCAGAGGAATATCTGCCACATACTCCCGCTTAGCCTCATCACGTTCCTCCTGCGTGCTGAACAGATCATCGGCTGCGGGAAGGGGCAATTTTATTTCTCTGCCTTTCGCCATCCCGTACCACCTCCCTTGTAAATGACGCATAGGCTTTAGCGACTGTACTGTTTTTGTCATAGCTGTAAATGCTTTGTCCTGCGGCACTCGTTTCCGCTGCTTTCACGCCAACCGGAATGACCGTCTGGTAAACCTTGACCATCCTCCCATAATTCTGCCGGATACTTTCTGCGGTCACACGGGCCAGATTTGTCCTCATATCCGCAAGTGTTAAAAGCACTCCGTCTACCTTCAGCGCCGGATTGATCTGCCTTTGTACCTTCCCGATTGTTTTCATAAGCTGTGTCATTCCCTTTGCCGGAAGATACTGAGCCTGTACCGGAACAATTACACTATCTGACGCCGCCAGTGCATTGATTGTCAGCATACCCAAACTCGGCATACAGTCAATCAACACATAATCATATCCGTTTTTCACTTCATTCAGATAGTTTTTCAGCGTCAGTTCCCGGCTCATGGCATTGACAAGCATAACTTCCAGTCCTGCAAGTTCAATGTTAGACGGGATCAGATCAACGCCTTCCTCATGGTGTAAAATCCCGGCGTGGCTATCCATTTCCCGGTCAGCCACAATGCCCTCTAACTGTGTGGCAAGCGTCACAGAAAGATTATCCTGCTCCGGCCACCCTAGTGAGGTTGTCAGATCGCCCTGTGGATCAGCGTCTACCAGAAGGACCTTTTTCCCTTCTCTGGCAAGTCCGATCCCTAAGTTGACAGTCGTGGTGGTTTTCCCCGTTCCGCCTTTCTGGTTGGCAATCGCAATTACTTTGCAATTCGCCATAACGGTTCCCTCCTTTCCTGAAAATTTAATAGCCATCTTCCCGTGTAGGGAAATGACTATGTATAAAAATAGGCATGAAAAAACCGGATGATTTTCGCAAATTGAAAACCTTCCGGCTATGTAATATTCCCGCATTTTAAACGGGAATTTCCTGTTCTTCTGTTTCTACCCTCTTATCCTCAATCATATCATAAAAATCAAAAATAAATTCCGACACAAAAGATTCCTGCAGTTCTTCCGATTTTTCCAACTGTGCGATCTCCTGCGGATATTCCATACCGGCAATTCCAAACAATCCTCTTATCATATGGAACGCCTCGCTGATTCTGTCTGTGTCCACCAATGCAGTTATGGAGAAATAAATATCATCCATATCCTCAATTCTATTGCTGTTGGAAAACAATTTATCGATCAAGGGCAATGTATAGGCTCCGGAGATCAGATTAACAGCATTGTTTACATTACTTGCAGCTTTTCTCGTTTTCTTCATAAATAATTCCTCTCTTTCTTTTTGCTCTGGCAGGCAGCCATATATTATATAAAAAATAGGCTTCGCCTATTCAACTCCCCTACCCCTCAATCATGAGGGGATAGGGGGTTTTCTTTTGTTACTTTTTCTTGCATAATAGACTTATGAACATCTTACAAAGAATCTTTGCAGACCATTATGAAGAAATTAAATATACTCTTCATCCCAGAGAGACTGAGATGGAAAATATCAATAAGATGATCAACTGTGGTGATCCTTCTTTTGGCGGTGCCATGTACAATTGTCCGCACTGCGGGAACTTCAAATTCGTTCCTTTCCGCTGTCACAGCCGTTTTTGCCCTTCATGTGGCAACAAATATTCTATGGAACGCACCACCAGTATGTCTTTCAAACTCGTTAGCGTCCAACACCGCCATTGCGTTTTTACTATTGATGAAAATCTCCGCAGCTTCTTCCTTCAGGACCGATCTCTTCTGAACTGTCTCTTCCATTCCGTCTCCAGTGTAATATCAAGGATGTTTTTCAATCTAAACCATGCCCAAAATTTTACTCCCGGCTATATCATGGTCCTTCATACTTTTGGCCGCGATCTCAAATGGAATCCCCACATTCACTGCCTCCTTTCCGAAGGTGGCTACAGTAATGACGGCTTCTGGCGCCATGTAAAACACTTTAACTACAACTATCTGCGCAATGCTTTCCGCACGGCTCTTCTCAATGAACTGGAAGACCGGATTGGACCTTCTTTCAAAAAAGTGAAAGCGAAATGTTACACTCAGCATAAGCAGGGCTTCTATGTCTATGCTAAACCGAATCTCTGCGATCCGAAAGTAGTGGCTAAATACATCGGCCGCTATCTTGGCAGGCCAGTAATTGCCACTTCCAGGATTGACCGGTATGACGGAGATATCGTTACTTTCCACTATAACCGTCACGAAGATGAACAGTATGTGGAAGAAACTTTGCCTGTTATGGATTTCATAAAACGTCTCATCCGACACATCCCGGAAAAACATTTTAAAATGATCCGCTATGGCGGTCTGTATGCAAGGCACCGCAAGATTGATTCAAAACTGCACCGTGTCATCTCAAAAGAAAAGCATAGGATATACCGCAGCTTCACTCAATGGAGAACATCTCTTTTTCTCTCCTTCGGATATGACCCCCTGTATTGTTCCGAGTGTAATCATAAAATGGAGTTCTTGGAACTTTATTACAACCACAAGCGCGTACCTCTCGAAGAAATGTACGAGAAAGTAATGTCCAAATCTCGTGGAAAGCGTTCCTCCGCGTAGAACCGTTGTGATATAATCCTCTCAAAGGAGGTTGCTTACCATGAAACCAGATATTGAGGAACTGCGCAAAAAGTACATAGAGAATCCACCCGAAGGAATGACATCCGAGGACATTCGCCATATGAGCGAGGATGACCTTCTGGATATGGATTATTTTCTGAATGAAGACGACCCTTTTGACGATTTGTTTGGAGAAGAAGGTTTTTATATCTTCTAAATCTAACCATCGTCCTATTGTCATGCCCACTCCCCTGTTGATTTAACATATGTTCGATCAGTAGGGCTTTTTCCCCCTTATCCAAAAATCGGAATTTCCTATAAAGGAACGCAAAAAAGCCGCCTGCTCTCAATTAAAAGAACAAACAGCTTTCTACACATTTCTATCTCTTTATTCATTTTTACTCATTGCAATTTTAGTTCCAAAATAGTACCACGGAGCATATGATAAGCCGGGAAACCCAGTGTTTATGCGGCTTCCCGGCTCCCTGTTTACTATTCGAACTCTATCGTTCCCGGCGGTTTACTGGTCAGATCATACATAACCCTATTGACCCCCCGTACTTCGTTAATAATCCGGCTCATCACCTTATTGAGCACTTCAAACGGAATCTCCGCTGCCTCTGCAGTCATAAAGTCTACTGTGTTAACAGCTCTAAGCGCTACCGCATAGTCATAGGTTCTCTCATCTCCCATAACTCCAACGCTGCGCATATTGGTAAGGCCGGCAAAATACTGGCCGATGCTGCGGTCAAGACCTGCGTTTGCGATTTCTTCCCGGTAGATCGCATCTGCATCCTGTACCATACGTACCTTTTCTGCAGTTACTTCACCGATGATCCGGATTCCAAGTCCCGGTCCCGGGAATGGCTGACGGAATACAAGGTATTCCGGAATGCCCATTTCAAGACCTGCTTTGCGGACTTCGTCTTTGAACAGGTCGCGCAAGGGCTCTATGATTTCTTTAAAATCTACATAGTCAGGAAGTCCCCCCACGTTGTGATGGGATTTGATGACGGCAGATTCTCCGCCAAGTCCGCTTTCCACAACGTCCGGGTAAATCGTTCCCTGTACAAGGAAATCGACTGCCCCGATCTTCTTTGCTTCTTCTTCAAATACACGGATAAATTCTTCTCCGATGATTTTTCTCTTCTTTTCCGGCTCTTCCACGCCTGCCAGCTTGCTGTAGAAACGCTCCTGTGCATTGACGCGGATAAAGTTCAGGTCATAAGGTCCGTCAGGGCCAAACACTGCCTCTACTTCATCTCCTTCGTTTTTACGGAGAAGACCATGATCTACAAAGACACATGTCAGCTGATTTCCAATGGCTTTGGAGAGCATAACTGCTGCCACGGAAGAGTCTACGCCACCGGACAGCGCGCACAATACTTTTCCGTCTCCTACTTTTTCGCGGATCGCCTGGATAGATGTCTCCACAAAGGAATCCATTCTCCAGTCTCCTGAGCATCCGCAGACACCCCTCACGAAATTATAGAGCATTTTTGTTCCTTCCTGCGTATGAAGCACTTCCGGATGGAACTGTATTGCGTACAGCTTTTGTTCTGCATTTTCTGCTGCTGCCACCGGGCAGTCTGCTGTATGTGCTGTAATGCGGAATCCCGGAGCGATTTTTGAAATATAGTCAAAATGGCTCATCCAGCAGATTGTTTTTTCAGATACGTTTTCAAATAATGGGGAAGTTTTATCCACCATTACCTCAGTTTTTCCATATTCGCGGACAGACGCACGTTCTACTTTTCCGCCCAGCACATGCATCATAAGCTGTGCTCCATAGCAAAGTCCAAGAACCGGAATGCCCATTTCAAACAGTTCGCGGCTGTATGTCGGTGAATCCTCCAGATAGCAGCTGTTCGGGCCGCCAGTTAAAATAATTCCTTTTGGATTCATCTTTTTAATGGTCTCAATATCAGTTTTGTAAGAGTAAATTTCACAGTACACGTTGCTCTCGCGGACACGTCTTGCCACGAGCTGATTGTACTGACCACCAAAGTCCAATACAATAACTAATTCTCTTTTCACCTGTGTTCCTCCTTATGTTTCCTCACATGTTGACCGGCATATCCTCGGATATGCCGATACGTTAGTTCTATTATAATGTAGCCTCCTTATATTGGCAATCAAAATTCCTAATTCTTTTTCAGGTATTCCTATCCGGCCAGAGCCTGGTGTTTCCACCTTCCGCTGAAGTAGCGTATTACAAAACAGATCGCTCTTACGATCCAGTCAATGACCATGGCAACCCATACGCCGAGCACGCCCATTCCCACATATTTTCCCAAAATATAACTGAAAATGATCCGGAAGATCCACATGGAAATTACAGAGATGATCATACACATCTTTGCATCTCCGGCTGCCCGGAAAGTTGCCGGAAGGCTGAATGCGACCGGCCACACAAGCATACAGGAAACAGCGTGAAAAATCATGATCTGTCTTGCTGCCCCAGCTGTCACATCAGAGAGCTGATAGGCCTTTAAAATAAGCGGCATCAAGAGGAAGATCAGCCCATTGATGACCCACACGCATACATAGGTCACTGCAATCAGTTTTTTTGTGTAATATTTGACCTGTGCATAGTCCCCTGCTCCCACACATCTTGCAATGACTGTTGTGATTGCAAGGGAAATCGCCATTCCCGGAAGAATCTGGAAGAGAGCCACTGCATTAGCCACCGCATTGGCCGCAATGGCATATGTACCGAATGTGGATACGAGACTTAAAACAATAATTTTTCCAAGCTGGAACATACTGTTCTCCAGCCCGTTCGGCACACCGATATTCAGAATTTTACGGATCATAGACCAGTCGGCATGATACCGCCATGTCGGCTCAATGCACACAGATCGTTTCTGATTACACAAAAGTACAATGATCAGTACCGCCGCTGTAATTCTTGAAACTAATGTAGGGATGGCTACCCCTTCTGTTCCTCTGTGGAATCCGTAGATCAATATGGCATTTCCGGAAACGTTGATTATATTCATTACAATAGATACCCGCATGGAAATTTCGGAATTTCCCATTGTCCGGAAAATAGCGGCGCCTCCGTTATAAAGTGCAATAAATGGAATGGACGCCGTCACGATCATAAGATAAGTATTGGCATGATTCATCACATCCGGTTCAATCTGTCCGAAAACGCCGTGCAGGATCCAATATTTAAACACATAGATCAATATGGTAATGACAAGGGCGCATATCGTAATAAACCAGACAAGCTGTGTAGCAGATTTGCAGGCTCCTTTTTTGCTGCCCTGTCCAAGATATTGGCCTGCCACAACTGCACCGCCTGTTGCAAGAGCAGAAAAAGCGTTGATCAAAAGGACCATAATGTTGTCCACCAATGATACGCCGGATACAGCCGCTTCTCCGACGCTTGCCACCATAATGCTGTCCGCCATTCCCACCAAAACAGCGAGCAGCTGCTCTACGATCAGCGGAATGATCAAAGCTGCCAGCGCTTTATTGTCAAATAAATAATTTTTCTTATCTGTGCTTAGGTTTCCCCTCATTTATCTTTCCATCCTCTCTTTATGGATGTTCTTCCTCCCTCTTGCATAATTTCACCTGGAAAATTCTCGTTTCCACTTTCTGTTCTCCGCGATATATATGCAGCTTTCCTTCGCCTTCCTCGCCTTTTGTACATACATAACATCCGGCCATTCCGCCCTCCATCGCTATACTGGAAGGACCGTTGATGCAGACTGCCCCTTCTGCTTCGAAGTGAAGCACATCATTGCAGTAAGGCGCCAGATTTCCATTCTGATCCAGGGCACGGATCCGCAGACTAACCATATCCCATGTCTCGTCTTCATACATCTGGCAGATGTCTGCTCCGTCAAAGATTTTCATATCTGCCTTTATTTCCAGATGAAGCTTTTCTGCCGGAGAAACCGTCACTGTTTTTATCACTCTGTCTCCCCGAACAGCCTCAAAGCGCCAGACAGTCGTTTCGTCTCCCCATCCTCCCATGTATTTGTCAAACAGCTCCTGCATCTTCTTTTCTCCGATCCCCTTAAGCCATTTAAGGCGCGCATATGCCATCCGAATCTTAGTGGGAAGGGGATCTTGCGGATTACTTTCTTTCCACTTCAGACATTGTTTTATGAGGTCAGCGGTTTTCTCATCGAAGCCTTCCTTCTTTTCCAGACTCTCTCCCACAAAATCTGTGATCACTACCGGCGGATGCATGAGATGCCCATAGGACGGCGCTGGAAAATACTGCCCGATCAGCTCATTATTTTTGTACAGGCGCACGCTGTCTCCATTTGTCAGCACAACAACTCCGCCTATATAGCCGCCCGGCTGTTCTCCTATATTCATCGTGCTGCTTATCTCCAGCACAGGCTTGGCATCCTGCTGGGATTCGTACACAGCAGCCGCCAGTTTAGGATTCCGGAACATATCCAGTACGCCATGATAACAGATCCTGTCTCCGCTTCCAAACTCCTTATGTGTATTATAATCAAACATACACCATCCAAAACAGCCGCTGATATTTTGTCCTGCTGCCGCTGCATTAAGAACTCTGGCATGACGGATTGCATGTTCCCGCCGATGAGCCTCACTGTCCCAGCTTTTTGTTGGAAACATATGCCCGTTAAATTCGGAAATCAGGTAGGCTTTCTCCGCATTTTCGGTCACTGCATTCCTTGGTTCACAGCCCCGATTTTTCCCATTATGCACAAAATCATTATAGGTGTAGACATCTTCCAGCAGATGACTGTTTTTTATTGCACGGACTCCGCCTGTCGGCCTGGTAGGATCCAGACGGTGGGCTGTTTCGTTTGTCTCCTGGTAAAACGCATCATCATCCTGGCTTTCATTGATCCGAACGCCCCACATGAAAATACTGGGATGATTTCTGAACTGACGGATCATTTCTTCTGTATTTTTAACCGCCTGGGCTTTCCACTGGATCCCGCCGATATGCTGCCAGCCCGGTATCTCTGTAAAAACCAAAAGTCCAAGTTCGTCGCAGCGGTCTATAAAATCATGGCTCTGAGGATAGTGACTTGTACGCACCGCATTGCACCCAAGCTCATATTTTAAAATTTCCGCATCCAGCCTCTGGGCTCTCCTGGGCGCAGCATATCCGAAATAAGGCCAGCTCTGGTGTCTGTTTAATCCTCTTATTTCGATCCTGCTGCCGTTGAGATAACACCCGTCTGTTTTCATTTCAATACTGCGGAATCCAAAGCGCACCTCTTCACTGTCCATCACCTGCCCGTATTTCAAAATTTCCAGATGAAGGATATAAAGCTGGGGATGTTCTGTATCCCACAGCCCGGCCCGGGGCACATGCATATGGAAATTTTCCTGGAATTTCTGTTCTTCCATCCTTGCGAAAATCTCGCCCTGACTATTCATGACCCACGCGCGGATCGTGCAATTGTCTGTCACTTCCGCTTCCACCTGTATTCTGGCATGTTTCTTATCGTCAGCCTGTACAAAGACATCTTTAAAATGAATCTTTTCCCTGACATCCAGATAGATCGGCCGGTAAATTCCTCCATATGTAAGGTAGTCGATCACATATCCAAAAGGCGGAATATCCAGGCTCTCCCTGCTGTCCAGTCTCACCACGATCCGGTTGACAGCGCCATATTTCAAAAAGGAAGACAAGTCTGCTTTGAACGCAGTATATCCGCAGCTATGAATACCTACACTCTGCCCATTGCAGTACAGCTCTGCCTGATGTGCGGCTCCTTCCATAACCAGGACAACCGATTTTCCCGACCATTCCGCCGGAATATTCAATTCCTTTACATAGCCGCTGATCATCTGATACTCTTTCTCATCTAAGTAGCGGACCGGCAGATGTTTCACAGTATGGGGAACTCTTATTTTTTCCAATTCCTCCAGTCTTTCGGACGGCATACTATTAAGGCTTCCTCTATAATGTTCTGTAAAGTACCATTCGTCATTGATCGGATAACGCATATTTTTCCTCCTTTGTATTCTCACAACGTCTATCATATCCCAATGTCCCCGGGAATACAATAACTTGCGCTGCAGATTTTCTTCAAAGCCTGCAGCGCATGATTTCCTTTTCCGTATTATTATTTATCTTAATGGTTGCCTGTCTTATCAAGAGCGGACATTACTTTCTCATAGTTTTCTGTCAGCTCCGCTATTTTATCTCCTATTTCCTCATAATGTTCTTCCCGGATCTGTTTTACGATCTCTTCTGTTATTTCATATAACCGGGTAAAACCTAAATTTCCGCTGATTCCTTTTAAAGTATGCGCTGCCTTCAGCACCTGATCCATGCTGCCTGCTTCCATTCCTGACAGAACCTCCTGATAATTGGTATCCTGCCAGATGCGTTTTATAAGCTTCTTATACAGCGCCTCATTTCCCATACACCGCTCTATTCCGCCGTCTACATCGATTCCGGCATCCATCAGTATCTCTTTTTCTTTTGCATCCATATTCTATCTTCCTCCCTGAAGCCTGCTCCAGTCAACAAGTACCCTGCTTTCTTCTTAAATTATATCGGGTAAATTTACACCTTTCAAGTCAACAATGCAAATGTTTTCCCTTATATTTTTCCCGGGTAGCAAGTCCTCCCCGTATATGGCGTTCGGATTTATTCATGTCCAGCACCTTGCGGGCCTGCATTGCCAGAGATGGATTGATTTGGATCAGACGCTCTGTTACGTCTTTATGTATAGTTGATTTACTAACTCCGAATTTCCCGGCTGCCTGGCGCACGGTCGCCTTATGTTCAATGATATAACATGCGATCTCTACCGCCCTTTCTTCAATATATTCTTTCATAAAAATCCCCTGCATTCATCGTTTTTACAATGTATGCAGGAGATTTGCAAGTCATTCCCACTACTTATCGTGTCACCCCGGCCCCTCCTATAGAATGCTATTCTATTTATCTTTAAAAACAATTTCATACTCATTCAAGTCATATACATTTCCAAAAAAACTTGTAAGTATTGTTTCTGCATTATCACGGGCGTTTTCAAACAAACCGCTTTCTATAGCATCCGTCTGCGCCTGCTCCTTCAGTTTAGTAAGCGCCTCGTTATTCCCTTCCAAAGTAACCTGATTAAATACACTCTCATCTTCATGATATACTTTGAAGGAATCCTGATCAATTTCGGAACTTAATATTTTTACCTCCGGCAGCTTAACTTCAATAATATTCCCTTTCTCGTTCCAGTCTATCTCGTTAAAGTCATATCCGGCTTTAATAGTAATCCCATAACTGTATATGTATTTACTATTTGTAAATGGAATACTGGCACCAAAAAGTTTCTTTGAAGAATCTGTAACATTCACTTGTGTGCAGTAAGAGGATTGTGTTGCCAGTTCCCCAATATTTTCAAAACCGATTTTCGTAGTCTGATTTTCTGAAAATGCAACTTTCTTTATTCCAATAATTACAGCCACAATCGCCGCCAGAATCAATAATCCTGCTAAGACTTTTCCTAAAAGATGTTCTTTTTTCAGATAGGAAATCAATCTGTTACTCTTTTGTTTCTCATTCATCAAACATTGCCTCCGTTTTTAAATAAACTCCTCATCTACAGCCTCTACCTCAAGTCATATGCCTAAAATCCAGCCTGTTCAAGTGCATTATTAATCTGTTCTTCTGTGTATCCATAATAGCGCATCATCTCCACGATCCCGCCTCTGGACTGTCCCGAAGAATTTTCTTTTACAAATAGTACTGCCTGTTCATCGAAATCCACTTCCATATGGTCAACGGCAAATGTGGCATCTTCCACACTGAAATAATCAAACCCTACCAATACATCGTAAATCAAATAATCTCGCGATACATGCCAGAAATTTTCTTCTTCATATGCCCGAATAACTGCATTCTTTTGGCTGTTGGTTAATTCTATGGTGTATTCCTTTGTCTCCAATTCCTTTTTGCATACAGAACAGCACACCGACTGGGTTCCAGGTGTTACTGTACCGTCACGATTTACTTTATAATCTTTTGCTACCGTCCACTCCCCCGGTGTATGATCTGCCATTGGTATCTTTTCTGTGAGATTTTCACCGCACCTCTTACAAGTTGCTTCCTTTTCTCCTTCCGCAGTACATGTGGGTTCCGTTACCGTCAACCATGTTTCCGGATCATGCCCTAATGCTTTTCCTTTTGTCTCCTTGCATACTTTACAAATCTGCGGATTTACACATGTAGCGCTGTTCCATTTATGTCCCAATGGTTCTCCTTCTGTTTTTCCACAAATACTGCAAGTTCTCGGTTCTGTACACGTTGCATCATTCCACCTGTGGTAACATGTGTAAATCACTATTCCTGCAATGATTAATACAACACCCGCTAAGATTACCGTTATAGTTGCTTTTTTCCTGTTTTTCATTCGTTCCCTCTCCTTTATTTATGATTATTTTCATTTACCAGTGCAGCGATCATTTGATTTGCTTTTTCAATTAATTTATCTTTTTCTGTCCTTTCGTTTTTTAATTTTTCCACCTGCTTTTCGAGAGCTTCTTTTACTACGATATTGGGCGCATCAATAAGGGATGAAATCTCTTTAAGCGAAAATCCCAGCTGTTGATAAAACTTTATTTTTTCAATTCTTAATTTTGCAGTTTCATCATAGAGTAAATGCCCATATTTATTCCGACCTGTTGCAGAGACCAATCCGGCCTTTTCATACCCTTGCAGGGCTCTTCTGGATATATCCAGTGTTTCACAAATTTCCCGCAGTTTCATAACATTCCTACCTTCCTTTTCTAGCCTATAACTGCACGCAACGCACAGTCAAAGACTTTTATTAGAGAAAACCGGCTACGTCTTCCGGCCTCCATAAAAGAAAATGTTTTTTTCGCGAGAACTGTTTTTATAGAACCAAGAGCGCCGCAGGCGGATCTTTTCATTAACAGGGAACGAATTTTCCTCATAAAAAAATAGATATCTACAATTCGTAAAAACGAATGTAAATATCTATAATTTTTTAAATACTTTGATTTACGTCACGTCTGTATTTTACTTACTATAGATCACGTTCCTCACGTTTCGGAATACGTCATCATGGCTTACTCTTTCTTCCACAACATTTCTTATATTTCTTTCCGCTCCCACATGGACATGGATCATTGGGATATATTTTTTTCTTCCCAAGTACAGTTTTTTCTCCTGGTCCTTCCGGCATAGACACAGTCGTAATCTCATCTGCATTGGATTCCAGATCAATATCCAGTCCCATCTCCTTTACTCTTTCCGCTTCGCTTTCAAGAATTTCTGCGGCGCTGCTGCTCATAGGCACAATCTTCGTACGCTGTCCTTCATGCAGTCGCCTTGGCATACGTTTTATCATTTCGTCAGGTGTCCATCCTCTATTGATGGGCATTCTTGTATGATTATTTACATCCGCCATAATAGAAACAAATTCTTTCACAGACTCTTCTGTCCGAAATGTCATTTCTTCTTCATCGAAAATTTCCATAATATCTGACAAACTTTCTCCCATGCTGATCTTATTCCATATCACCGCCATAAGAGATTCCATATCATCCGAATCAATCTCCAGTTCCCGGATTAAGACTTGCTTCAGACGGCAATAGTAGGGATCTGAAACAGGGTATCCATTTTCTGTATATTCCCAAACTTCTTCGGCTCCGGGAATATAAAATTCTTTTTTACCCTGGGCTTTTTCAATGTCCAAATATAAGTCATCTCTAAAAACTTCTTCAGGAATAATACGGTTATGTTTCAATACATAACGCTGTACTTCCCGCGGTATATTGAAAAAAAACTCTTCAAACTCATTCCTTCCAACTTTGTGTTTCAGGCATTTCTCCAGCATTTTACAGACAACATTTACAGGCGCACATATATATATCATTTCAGTCATCAACAGACAGTGATACGTCCAATATGTTCCCCGGCGTTTTTCCTGATATTCCGGCGTATTGATCAACTCATATACTCTCGCTGCTTCTCTGGGAACTTCTACATAATCATCACAATAGAACATCACATACATAAGATCATATAGCTTCTCTAATTTCTCCATTTCTGAAAAACCTGGGAAAAATCCATTTTCTTTTGAAAGCGCCTGCTCAAACGCCTGAATTTCAGAGTCGCTAAGTAGCATCATTCGTCTTGCCATAACATCTGGTTTCAATATTTCATCTCTGATTTTCTCTGACAGCTCGCTTTTATTTAAGGATTTATAACATGAAAGTCCCAAGTCATCTGCTATTTCAAGCAGCTCCTTTTTCGTTGTCCCAAGAAGAAACTCTTTGATATCTGGCTGCCTTGATTTTTCCTCTTCCTTTTTCTTCTTATGAAGCTGCATGATACCGTCTGCTATTTCCTGCAGAATAGATTCAGACGATTTCTTCTGCCTGCCTGTCCTGTCAATCGGATTTTCAGTACCAGTAAACCCATATTTCCATCTGATCAGCTCCCTCCTCAGATCTTCATAGCTTCTGTAATCTGCTGCTCCATAGGTGATAGGAAAGTACTTTTTCAATTTTTCATTTACATCGTTCATAGTTGACCATTCCCGAAACTCTGTGGAATCTTTCTGTTTTATGACGGACGGCCATGAACACTTATCCGGCAACCTTTTTTCAATCTCAACTCTGTACTGACTTCTATCTCCAGGACGAAAAGTAAACCAGGTATCTTGTTCCACCAGAGTATCGATAAATGTATCTGAAGCACACATATATCCATAATAGTACGCCGTAAGATGCGACTCCTCCTCCATCCATTCGTGCACGCGGACACCTGAATGATAGAACTCATATTCATAATTCGGTGTCCATTGCGTTTCTATAATTTTCTGCAGAATCAGCGCAAGCTGTGCAAACGTGATCCCGGCCGGAATCAAACAGCGTCTCCATACTGGTGGCTTGGAATTTTTTAAAATTACTTTAATCTGATATGATTTCATGTCATCTCCCCCCTATTCTAAATCTCCATTTCCCTCCATCGCTTTCAATGTGATTCCAGCTTCATTTTTCCAGCTGGTCAGTCCATTTGCACTTTTTCCGATAACAAACATCGCTGCGTAAGACGGACTGTTAAAAAGAACATCTTCCTGCAAAACGAATGATTCATCTACACGTGCTTTCCGGCGGCGTTCTTTTATAACTGCCGGAATTGTATCGTCATCTGACGGTGAAATATGGCTGCCCTGCAAAACTACAAAACCCTCTGATGTCTGCATGCCGTTTGCTTCCACTTTTCCCACATTTTTTATGTTGCGCTCTAAATGAAGTCTGCCATCGCTATCCGCTTTTCCGGATATTTCTCCTCCCTGTTCTGACGCGGGTTTTCTCAGAGGTTCAAATAATTTATGTCCAAGCGTGCCCATCACAACCTTTGCATTGTCGATAAACTCTTCCATTTCGCATTCTTTTTCTTCTGTAATATTGCCATGAGTAGGATCATTACCGTTTTTAACCTCATATCGGTTTGCGGCAAGCGCTAAATTGCAAAATCTATTCTCAAGATAGCTGATTTCCGTCGGACCAAATGAATTATTTGATGTGGTGAAAACAATCGCTTCTGTCCAGTAATCTTTTTCGGGATTCCGTTTATGTTCCTGCAGGCGGTTTAAAATACCTTCGCCGTTCTTTCTCGAACCAGCCTGGCCTATATACACAATTTCCTTCCCGGAATCATCAGATATTCCAAAAAGGAAGTAAACACCGCTTTGCTTCAAGTCTTCCCTGTCCTTACATTTTTCAAGTTCTGTTCTTGGAATTTTATAGGCAACCCCTGTCCAGTTTGCAAGTGTACATTTAATCCTTCCGGTTGCTTCTCCGTCCATTAAAAATAAATTTATACTTTTCCCCCGTGATTTCATACCCGCTCCTCCTTGCTTCCTGTTTTTATACCTGTACTCTTCTACAACTTTCCACTCGCCAATTAGTTTCCAATAGAACATTGCCCTATTTTATAAAATCAACTTGATTAATCAATTGGATTCAAATACGTAATAGGATTCTGCGCCCTTTGATTAAGTTTTAAGGCTGCAATAGATTTATACAAGTAAAACTTCTCTGCTTCATCCAGCGGAGCATTTTTCTCAAAGCCTTCGTCCACAAAAAATATCCTATTCTCCATTTTTGAATCCAACTCTATATCCTGTCTTGGGAGTTTATTTATGGCCTCCTTACAAACATACCAGTGTGTCGGTTTATATACAGCAACTATAAGAGACTTATAAACACCAAATACATACTCTACCGTTTGCACTCTATTTAAAGAAGCTTTCCAAACACCACGCACTAAATCATAAAGAGTGTTCTTATCAATATCCCTTTTATATAGCTTATTTATCTTAATTACTAAAATCCTATGTTTAATATCCGATTCTTGTAGCTCTACTGCTCCATATATTTTCTCAAAATCTTCTACAGATAAGGCTTCTGAAGAATGATGTCCCGCAACAATATTAGTAAGCCCAATATTATTTACATAATTAAAAGTATTTATAAGCGCAGCCTCTGCAGCAAAAGCCTCTGATTCTGTTAAATTTGAACTGATAATTATTTTCTCAACTTCCAAACCTGCATATTTTATCTCAGCAATCGTTTTTAGTTTCAATTTTTCACTATCAGGATTCTCCTTCCCTTCTCGTTCATGTTCAAAAACTCGATTTCCACTCCCTTTACCTATATAAAAAATCTGTTTGTTTCTAGGATCAATCAATCCATATACGTAGTAGTCTCCCAAAGACAACAAACTCTTCTCTGAAAATCTCTCCATATCTGCTTCCTTTCTTATTGAACCAAGAAGTCGTCATTATCTTTCCACAAGATATATTCTCTCGTTATCAAAACAAATTAAATCAGTATGATTGTAAATTCTATTTATTTCTTCAAATCTTTTTACAATAATTTCTGTACCTGCATCACTCATTAACTCAAATCTCTTCGACGCTTTCTTCTTCATATCCTGGCTTGTCTGTTTCAAATGCGCTCCGCTTTCTACAAGCCATTCATCAACTGCCCCTTCCTTAATCAAAGGAATATTTCCTATGAAGTTACCAATTAATTTCCCAGCCGTTCCAATTCCATTAACTGCATTTGCTTCAATAGCACCTCCTGCTATCTTATTAATATAACTTGCCAGAAGCGTATAAGTCTGCCTGTACTCCTCAGAATATTTTTCAACAGCTCCTTTCACTTGTAAAATGTATTCTTCATGAAAATTACCCAGTAACATTACTTCCAAAAATGCAGCCAAAGAATAAATATATACCGAAAGCCTATAATATTTAAACTTCTTTTCCAAATTCTTCTCTGTTGATGTGACTGTTTTATTTCTCACCAATAATTGTTTTGATTTCATAGTTTCTACAGTCTGTTTCTGATAAAAAATAATATTCTTTTCTGCAGTCCTCTTAATATCTAATACTAGCTTGTGATGACTAGATACATACTGTTCCTTATCCCAGTTAAACTTATATTCTTGGATAATAGTAATCAAAGTTTTAAGATCTGCCTCAATTTGTGCTTCTTTATCCTGCTCAAGAAAAGACAATATCTGATGTTCCATATCGATGATTTCACCTAACTGTCGCTCTATAGAGTACAACGCAACAGCCATCATCATTGTTGCAGGATTAATCGGCATTACTGTTTGCGTAGTAACAGATGGTGAGTTGGCCTGTACAAGTTGTGCAAATTTGGATGAACCGTCAGCCGTTTTAAATGCTCCCCAAAAATTCCCATTTTTTGCAACTTTTAATGTATCGCCTGCAGCAGCATTGGCAAGTCGATACAATCCACTTACCTCCACAGATGTAGTCTGGGTCACAGTCCGTAGTGCTGGCATAAGCGCTGATACGGCACTACCCAAAGTAGCAAGTTCTCCAATTGGCATACTAATAGAATTATTTTCTATCCATTCAATATCTGTTTCCCGCAGCATTGTATCTGCGACAGATACTAAGCTGTTCTCTCCTTGCTGAACTAAGGTTATATCCTTCTTTACAGATTCACTCTTTTCTTCGTTATCCTTCTTAAATCTAGCAAACATTCCCATATACCTATTCCTCCTATTTTCTATCCCAGCTACATATTCAATTATATATCTCCCCAATATAACGAAATATGAAAGCAAACAGGTATCTTGCCTTTAACGAAGATTCTATCATTCTCCCTCTCTGAAATGTTCTCTATCATTTTCAAACTTCCGAATTTCGTTTACCCCAAATCTCTTTTTATAACTTTTACCTTCTAAAGACTTTTCGATTCCACGGATCTTTTTTTACCTCCCGGCATTTTAGAAGAAATCCGTTTCGGCAGGTCCTTAGGTGCATTGATCTGTATTCCAAACAACATACGAATGATCCAAAACGCAAATAGCAGCACAAGAATCGGTATCAGGCAGGAGGTTACCATCATGACAGCAATGGCTTCGATAAAACGATTCAAAAGCTCTTCCCCCTTTTCCAATAATCCTGATATTCCGCCTTTGATCTTTGAGATAGCCTGGTCGAGTATGTTGCCTTCAGAATCTGAATTTTCATTTATCTCATCCGTAAGATCTTCCGCCTCCTTCATCGTTGCTTCCACTGTTGAGTCATATGTTTGTTCTATGACGGAAGAAACATTCATACTAAAGGGAATGATCAGGTATATAACAAGACCAAAGACCGCGATCTTAGTAGCCAATACTTTTAAGAAATTCTTATTTGCGCATAGTCCTGCTATTAACAGGACGCACGCCACCGGAATCAGTATGGTAAATGCGGCATAGCCGGTAATGGTAACCAGGTATTTTTCCAGAAAGATAACCATAAGAATAATCAAAAAGTATGATGTTAAGTCTGCCAGTTTGTTCGCCACCGGCGTGGTTGCGTCCCCCGGAATTGCTGCAAGGGCCGTCGATGCTGCCGCCGATGTTGCCGTCAGTTTCAGAACATCTTCTTTCTTTTCATCTAATGATTCCAGCGTTTCCGTGTGGTTCGCCGGATCACTTGCTGCTTTTGAGATAACGGTCATGGAAAGGACCAGCACCACTAATATCACCAGCACCATCGCTATTTTCTTCATATTACTGTTTGTCATTTTCTTTATCACTTTACTCTCTCCTTTATCCTTCGTCCGTCTCATAAATTCCTCTTATCCGTCCGGACAAATATTGTATTATTTCGTCATTTCAACTATTCCTTCACATACAGACAGTATACAATAAAATCGACAAAAAAAGGCACTAAATTACAATTTATCTTTTCTTTCCGATGGGATAGGGAAAGATTCCTTCCCTTCCCCTCCCTGCTCACCGCGATACCTCGCTCAGCTCGCGGCATTGCCGCTCGATGAGCGTTGCCCGGCGGATGCCCGCCCGTGTAAGCACGGCGGTCGCCCTCCGGGCGTATCGCGCAAAAAACGGACGTATCAATTCTCACGATACGCCCGTCTTCTTCTACTTTTGATTACTCGGCTGATTCATTGACAACCTGTATACAGTTGTCGGCCAGCCATTCTTTTACTTTATTCTGAAGCACAATGTTCTTCAGTTCATCCTCGCTGGCTGATTCCTTCATGGTATCAACATCCGGATATCCGTATTCTTCTGCCAGCTTCTTAAATTCCTCTTCATATTCTTTGTCTGTCAGCGTCAGTTTTTCTTTCTCTGCAATAGCCTGTGCAAGATATTTCTGTTTTACACTGCTCTCTGCCGCGTCACTGACCTGTTTTTCAAAGTCTTCTACTTCCATACCCTGGCTGGTAATATAGTCCTCGTATTCCATGCCGTATGCTTCTGCAAGGCTCTTGTAGTTATTGATGATCTGCTCTTCTGTCTCTTTAACCTCATCTTCCGGATAGCTGATCACTTCCGCCTTTTCAACCACTGCATCCCACGCTTCACTCTCCAGGTCATACTGGTAGTTATCTTCCGCGCTGTCCTCAAGGAGCTTCTTTACTTCTTCTTTGTATTCATCTACTGTCTTGGACTCTTCCGAAACAGTTTGTACAAACTCATCTGTCAATTCCGGCATACGCATAACGGAATTGACTGTGATCGTAAATGTAACAGGTTTTCCGGCATATTCCGGCTTATTCTCATAGGGATCCGGGAACTGACCGTTCCAGTCGTAAGTTTCCCCTGCTTTATGGCCGATGATGCTGTCTTCGAATCCATCAATAAAACTTCCTGATCCGATGGTAACTTCCTGACCCTGGGCAGAACCTCCGTCAAACTCCTGGCCATCCATTTTTCCTACAAAATCAATATTGACAGTATCTCCGTCTTCTGCTGCAGCGCCTTCTGCTTCTGCCATATTCTGCTGACGCACAGCCTGAATATAGTTGTCTACATCCTCGTCGCTTACTTCCTGCTTATCTTCTACCTTGTCCACTTCAATTCCTTTATATCCGCCCACTTTTACATAATCATTGGACGCCTGATTTCCGCCGCAGCCTCCCAGCATTGCAGAACATGCAAGAAGTCCGGCAAATAATACAACTGCTTTCTTTTTCATATTCACACCTCTGTTTTATCTCATAATTTCGCCTGTTTTTTCATCATAGCACATCTGTCCATGAAAGAAAACCCTTTTCCCCAACTCTCTTTTTTGACTCCCTTTTTTCTGCATTTCCAAATCCGCTTTTTCTATAAAAGCGGTGACAGAAGACGGCAGAACTGTTCCTTGAATCGTATATAAAGGCTTCTTGCCTTGTATTTCTTTCTTGTGATCAGCGTACAGTAAGGAATATCATTTTCAAAAGCTTCCTGCAGTTTTATTGTTGTCCTGGCGCTGTATATCGTGGCATTTACTTCAAAGTTCAGACTGAAGCTGCGGATGTCCATATTTGCAGTCCCCATGCAGGTAACAAGTCCATCTACGCACATACATTTGGAATGCAGAAATCCTCTGTCGTAGGTATAGCATCTGGCCCCCGCTTCCACCATATCCCCCATATAGGAATAAGTCGCCCAATAAACAAAAGGATGGTCCGGTTTACAGGGGATCATGATCCTTACATCAATACCGGATTTGGCCGCAATCTTCAGGGATTCCAGAATAGCGTCATCCGGAATGAAATAGGGCGTTTGAATATAAATGCTCTTCTTTGCCAGATGGATCAATCTAAGGTAATTGTTCCGGATAACCTGGCTTTTGGAGTCCGGACCGCTGGATATGATCTGCACCGGATCCCGCCCGCTGCGTATATAAGTGGGGATTTCAAAAATCCGGTCTTCCAGAAACAGATTTTCCCGAGCCGCGTAATTCCAGTCCAGAACAAATCTCACAGCCAGCGAGGTGACTGCCGATCCTTCTATACAAATATGCGTATCCCTCCAGTAGCCGAATTTCTTATCCTTTCCAATGTACTCTCTTCCGATATTAAAACCGCCTACAAATCCGATCCGCCCATCGATCACCACAATCTTCCTGTGGTTCCGGTAATTGATCCTAAGCTGCAGATTTCCCAGGATAGCCGGGAAAAACTCTGCCACCTGTATGCCGGCGTTTTCCAGTCTTACCCAGTCGCTGTTGCGCATAGTTCGGCATCCCATGCTGTCAAAGAGAACGCGCACTTCCACACCCTGTCTCGCTTTCCTTATCAGCACTTCTTCTATTTCCTGCCAAAGTTCATCATTCTTAATGATATAGTACTGCAGATGGATATAATTTCTGGCATGTTCCATCTCATTTAAAAGTGCCTGAAATTTTTCCTTTCCATCTGTATAGATCTGTATATCATTATTGTCGGTAAGCACTGCCTCCGCCTCGTTCAGATTGTAAAGGATCAGATGTTTGAATCGTTCCTGCTCCGGATCTCTAAGCCTTAGTTTCTTTCGATAGATTGACTCTTCCTGCCTTCGGATCGTATATTTTACTTCCCCTTCGATCTCCTTCATCTTAAACATTCTGTCTTTTCGGAAGTTCTGTCCCAGAAGCAAATACAGACCGAAGCCCAGAACCGGAATAAAATACAGGATCAGAAGCCACGCCCACACTGTCATCGGATTTTTTCTCTGAAAAAATATGATCAGGATAGAAAGAAATATATTGATAAAAAGCAGATGGTCCATAATCCACCAGAAACCCATCTGCGCTCCGTCCCCAATAAGTTCCAGCATTTTTCTCCTCTCCTTACATAACTATAATAAATACCGGAAGCAAAATTTACTTCCTCCTGTGATTCCTCTATTATAATCAGAACTCTTTTTGTTTACAAGCTCTTTTCGCTTTATGGACTTTTCACTTTATGACATCTTTTTCACTTGCGCTCTTTCTGAAACAATGCTACAATAAAATTTGCGAAAATACTTAAGATTGAGGAGGTTCCCCGTGAATACATTGACGATTGTTCTCTTGGTCATACTGGTCGTATTGATCATTGCTTGTATTGTATTATATTTCCTTGGAAAAAGAGCCGAGAAACGCCAGGCCGAACAGCAGGAAAAACTGGATGCGGCCGCACAGACTGTATCTATGCTGATCATTGACAAAAAGAAAATGAAACTGAAAGAATCCGGTCTTCCTTCTATTGTCATTGAGAATACACCGAAATATCTCCGCCGTTCCAAGGTGCCGATCGTAAAGGCAAAGATCGGTCCGAAGATCATGACATTGATGTGTGATTCCAATATTTATAATGTAATTCCGGTAAAGAAAGAAGTGAAAGCTACTGTCAGCGGAATTTACATCACTGCAGTAAAGGGACTTAGAGGTCCTTTGGAAACACCGACCAAGAAAAAAGGCTTTCTGGCAAGACTTCGAAACAGAGCTTAACAGACATAGGAATGACAAAAGCAAAACCCGCAGCTTTTCAAAGCCCGCGGGTTTGTTTTTATTCTTTCATTGCACTTTCTCTCTATAAAGATCAGGAACCTACTACTGCCCCATCCTCTCTGCGGATCGGACAGATCTTCACGTCGATCTCACAGTCGGCCAGAGGTTCGTTATTGACATCCAAAGCGTAGGTGATATGCACATCTATTTTTTCCTGCTCTACCTCTGTTGTAATATTTCTTGTGTGGATTCCTACCATCATCTCCCCAAATGGAGTTTCATAAGATGTCATATTCATTTTTCCCCGTTCAAACACCATGTGGGTATTTGCAATGCCGGATTTCCGGATTTCAAACATATCGCTGTCTGTAATTTTAATTGTATTTTTTATTTTTCCGGGAACTCCCTCTACTACCTCATCGTACAGCACATAATGCTTTCCGTTCTTCAGATAGTAGGAAGCCGGCGTTATGATCTCTACCGGCTCACCGTTCCCATTGTCTCCTTCCATATCAAAATGGAGACCGGAAATACTGATCAATACATCTTTTGTCATTTACAGCGCCAACTCTCTTGCAATTTCATACTGGTACGCCGGAATGCCCTTCTGCATATTCAGCGCTTCATCAATATCAAAGTCTACATACTCACCATGTCTGTAGCCTACTACACGATTGCTCTTTCCTTCCAGAAGAAGCTCCACTGCCTTTGCGCCCATAATGGAAGCATATACACGGTCTTTACATGTAGGGCTTCCGCCGCGTTGCATGTGTCCCAGAATGGTTGCTCTTGTTTCCATTCCTGTTGCTTCCTCAATTCTCTTTGCCATCTCAATGGAACCGCCGATACCTTCTGCATTAATGATAATGTAATTCTTCTTTCCACGCTTCCGGCATTCCTGAATATCTGCGATGATCGCTTCTTCGTTAAAGTCGTGCTCCTCCGGAAGAAGGATACGCTCTGCTCCGTTTGCAATACCGCACCACAGAGCAAGATAACCTGCATCACGGCCCATAACTTCAATAATAGAACATCTCTCATGAGAAGTGGATGTATCTCTGACTTTATCGATTGCTTCCATTGCCGTATTTACAGCTGTATCAAATCCAATGGTATATTCGGTACATGCAATATCAAGGTCAATGGTTCCCGGAAGACCGATGGTATTGATTCCCAGATTTGCCAGTTTCTGTGCTCCTGCAAAGGAACCGTCCCCTCCGATGACTACCAGTCCGTCGATTCCATACTTTTTGCAGATAGCTGCTGCTTTCTGCTGTCCTTCTTCTGTACGCATTTCTTCACAGCGTGCTGTCTGAAGGATTGTTCCTCCTCTTTGAATTGTATCAGATACATCTCTTGCAGTCAGATCGATAATCTCCTCATCCAGAAGGCCCTGATATCCTTTACGGATTCCTCTTACCTTTACGCCTTTTCCCAATGCTGTACGAACAACGGCACGAATCGCTGCATTCATTCCGGGCGCATCGCCTCCGCTGGTCAAAACTCCAATTGTACGAATCACTTTTTCTGCTGCCATATCTTTCCTCCATCTGTAACTATATTTTCATACTTCTTAATTTTCGCTTTGCTTCCTATTCTACCCTATCTATCTTATGCTTTCAATGGGCTTTTCTACAACTTTTACACAAGATTCTCCGAAATAATTCGTCAATCTGCTTAGAATCCCGGGTTCAATATAGATGTTCCGCCCCGCCGGAAGTCTTTTCACTGCTTTTTCTGCCCTGCAGTATATCACGACTGTATCGTCGCCATCAGAGGCCTTCAGCAGTTCAAAAAGATGGGATTCATCTTCCATATAGGCCGCCTTGTCCGGATATTGGATCCACAGCTCCCTCTTTGTCTGTTCAAAGGGAATAACCGTCTCACAGATCAGCTTACTGGGAGCATCGTCTTCTTCCGATACTCTTCCCCGGATGAATACCTTGCTTTCCTCGTTTAAAAGACGCTGATTCTTTTCATAATCCCTTGGGAAAACGACAATCTCCACATTTCCCACCAGATCTTCCAGAGTCAGAAAAGCCATCATCTTATTGTTCTTTGTATGTTTTATGGTTTTGGCAGTGATCATACCGCCCACCGTTTCCTTGGCACCATCATACACTCTCGCCCGCCCGGTGGAATCGTCAATCTGGAAATCCAGTGTAGTCTTGGAAATATTTTTCCGCCATTTTTCTTCATAATCCTCCAGCGGATGTCCTGTCAGATATACCCCGATCACTTCTTTTTCGAAAGCAAGCTTCGTTTCTTTATCATATTCTCCCACATCAGGAAGAGGAATATCAAATTCGCTTTTCTGCTCTTCCCCCACAAGATCAAAGAGAGACATCTGCCCTGCCATGGAGGTTTTTCTCTCCTGGTTTACCTGATCCAGAATCTGGATGTAGATACTCATAAACTGCTTCCGGGTTCCGCCAAGTCCGTCAAATGCACCTGCCTTGATAAAGTTTTCTATACTGCGTTTATTGACATCCTTTCCGGACATTCGTTCAATAAAATCTTTCAGGCTCTTAAATTCTCCGCCGATTTCCCTCTCCTCAATAATTTCCTGGATCACCGGACGTCCGATGCTCTTGATCGCCGCCAGCCCATACCGGATATTTCCTTCATCCACAGAGAAATTCCCTTCTCCTCTGTTGATATCCGGAGGAAGGATTTCAATTCCCATCTGCCGGCAGCTGTAAATATATTCTGCCACTTTCGGCGGATTTTCAATCACGGATGTCATAAGAGCCGCCATAAATTCTACCGGATAATAATATTTCAGATAAGCAGTCTGATAAGAAACAACAGCATATGCCGCCGCATGAGACTTATTGAAGGCATATTTTGCAAAATCAATCATCTCATCATAAATTTTGTTGGCTGTTTTTTCGTCGATTCCATTGTTGACGCATCCGGGCACCCCTTCATCAGGATTCCCATACACAAAGTTCTGGCGCTCTTTCTGCATCACATCGCCCTTTTTCTTGGACATAGCTCTTCTCAAAAGGTCGCTTCTTCCAAGAGTGTAACCGGCCAGATCACGCACAATCTGCATAACCTGTTCCTGATAAACAATACATCCGTATGTGGGCGCCAGGATCGGCTCAAGCTGCGGGCAGTCATAGGTAATCTCTCCTGTGCTGTTCTTCCCTTTGATATACTGGGGAATAAAATCCATCGGTCCCGGACGATAAAGAGAAATTCCAGCGATAATATCTTCCAGGCTCTTTGGCTTCAGCTCCTTCATGAAGCTTTTCATCCCCGCACTTTCAAGCTGGAACACACCGTCTGTCCGACCGCTTCCGATAGACTCCAGCACTTCCTGGTCATTAAAATCAATTGCATTAATATCAATCTGTGTTCCGGTACTCTTTTCCGCCAGATCCACTGCATTCTGGATTACAGTCAGCGTCCGAAGGCCGAGGAAATCCATTTTAAGGAGTCCCAGCTCTTCCAGGGTCGTCATCGTAAACTGTGTGGTTACCGAACCGTCTGAACCAAGAGAGAGAGGCACATACTCATCCACTTCTTTCTGGCTGATCACCACGCCCGCGGCATGCATGGATGTATGTCTCGGAAGACCTTCCAGCCTTTTTGACATATCGATCAGCTCCCGTACCTGCCCGTCCTCCTCGTACAGTTTCTTTAATTCCGGATTCATAGACAGAGATTTATCCAGAGTAATGTTCAATTCCTTCGGAATCATTTTCGCAATACTGTCCACAAAAGCATAGGGCAGATCCATCACACGCCCTACATCCCGAATGACTCCTCTTGCAGCCATCGTACCAAAAGTAACAATCTGCACCACCCGGTCGGAGCCGTATTTTCTTACCACATAGTCGATGACTTCCTGACGTCTCTCGAAACAGAAATCCACATCAATATCCGGCATAGACACTCGCTCCGGGTTAAGGAAACGCTCAAACAGCAGCTGATACTTAATAGGGTCGATACTGGTAATTCCAAGGCAATAGGAAACGATACTTCCCGCTGCCGATCCACGCCCCGGCCCCACCATGATCTTGTGATCTCTTGCATACTTAATAAAATCCCAGACGATCAGAAAATAATCCACGTATCCCATATCGTGAATGATGGACAGCTCATAGGTCAGACGATCCTTAAGCTCCTGATCCACCTCTCCTTTGTGCTCTCCGCCTTTCACACCATATCTTTCTTCCAGTCCTTCAAAGCAGAGCTTGTTCAGATATTCCCAGGAAGTATAGCCGTCCGGGACGTCGTATTTCGGAAGTTTCGTCACCCCGAACTCAATTTCCACGTTGCATCTGTCAGCGATTTTCTGTGTATTTTCCAGCGCTTCCAGCGCATAGGGAAACAGCTCCTTCATCTCTTCTTCGGATTTGATGTAGTACTGTCCGCCCTCATATCGCATCCGGTCCTCATCTGCCAGTTTCTTGCCGGTCTGAAGACACAGAAGGATATCATGCGGTTTTACGTCATCCGCATAAGTATAGTGGATATCATTTGTCGCCACAAGGCCGATCCCTGTCTCCTGACTCATCCGCAGCAGAGCCTGATTTACCATGGTCTGCTGGGCAATCCCATGATCCTGAAGCTCCAGGAAGAAGTTGCCTTTGCCGAAAATTTTCTCATAGCGAAGGGCAGCTTCCTTGCCCTCCTCATACATGCCCCTGAGAATATTTCTTGAAACTTCTCCTGCCAGGCAGGCGCTCAAGGCAATCAGCCCTTCATGATAGCGTTCCAAAAGCTCCATATCCACACGGGGTTTATAATAATACCCTTCCGTAAATCCCCTGGAAACCAGCTTCATCAGATTATGATAGCCCTGGTCATTCTCCGCCAGAAGCACAAGATGATAATACCTGCTCTCATCACTTCCTCTGGCCTCTCTGTCAAATCTGGACCCCGGCGCCACATAGACTTCACAGCCGATAATAGGTTTGATCCCTTCCGCCTTTGCCGCGCGGTAAAAATCAATGACGCCGTACATAACGCCATGGTCGGTGATGGCAACGCTGTTCATCCCCAGCTCTTTTACCCTTGACACACATTCTTTTATTTTGTTTGAACCGTCCAGAAGGCTGTATTCCGTATGGACGTGCAGATGTGCAAAACTCATGTCTTTCCCTCTCTCTAAACAAAAAACGAAGTTTCCTATATGCTAAAACGGCGGGAATGCTGCCCCTTATCGACAACATGCCCGCCTGTTCCGGATTCATTTCAATTAGCCGTTCACCATAAAGGATACGAGTCTGTCAATATCTTCTTTTTCGTAAGCAATAATTTCCAGCTCCGGAATTTCTCCGTTGGAGAAAATGTTTGCCATGGATACATACTGTGATAACTTGGATTTCAGATTCAGTCTGTCCCCTTCTCCTGTCACCAGTTCCACTCTTCCTTTACATTCGTCTACTACTTTAAAAAACCTGTCAATGTCTGTTATATTCTGTACTTTCATTGTCCTGTCATTCCTCACTTTCCATACTTATTTCACTACACACCCTCATTATAACCAATTTTCACCGGATTGCAATGCTTTTTTCCCGTATTTCTATTTTCCCTTCTTTTAAGAGTCTGCCCACTGCCCGCTTAAAAGCATTTTTACTGAATCCGAACTCTTCCCGGATCCGGTCCGGATCGGCTTTATCGGTAAACGGAAGCTCTCCTCCATGTTCCTTGAGACGCTCCAGAATGATCAGCGCATCTGCATCCATCTGGATAAATGCCTTCTCCCGCACACTAAGATCCAGCTTTCCGTCAGGCTTCACTTCTGCGACGCGGGCTGTTACCACATCACCCACTTTATATCCTCCGGGCGCTTCCCTTTTGGGGATCAGCGCGCAGTAGCAGTTGTCAACCGCTACGAAAAGTCCGAAATTGGTGCTCTTTTCATAAATGATTCCTTTAACCTTATCATCTTTCTTGTAAGGGGAATCCGTTCTGAGCTTTTCATAAATTTTCATAGTGGCACACAGTCTGCCGCTCTTATCCACATACAGACTTACCAGACAGGAATCTCCTTTTTTCACTTTTGCGGTCTGCTCCTTAAAAGGAAGCAGAAGATCCTTTTCCAGCCCCCAATCAAGAAACGCTCCTATTTTCCCTGTATCTGCCACTGTCAGAACCTGAAGTTCACCAAGCTGTATTTTGGGTTCATGCGTAGTGGCGATCAGCCTGTCTCTGGAATCGCGATAGAGAAACACTTCCAGCTCATCTCCGATCTTCGTCCCCTCCGGTACCTGTCTGCCCGGCAGAAGCACTCTCTCCTCCTCCGTTCCAAGATATATTCCGAAATCTGTCTTTTTTACAACCTTAAGTACCTGCTTTTTTCCCAAACCTTTTTCTAACATCTTTTTTCTCCTGTCAGCTCCACCACTGCGTAAACTCCTCCGTCGGGCTCACACAGTTCCACCACTGTCCTTTCTCCTTCTTTCGCCACTTTTGGCAGTATTTTGTCATGCAATAAAGCAGACTTTTTATATTCCGCCCTCATCTGTCTTACCATCAGTTCTTCCCCGGCAGCCTCCAATGCCATCTGGACATACTGGCAGTTATTTACATGCTCATTCGTATCAATATGGTATTTTCGCACCGGGAAGATCTCTCCTGACAAAGCATCTTGCGGCAAAGAGATTTTTCTGGGTGCATATTCCATCTCCAGCGCCTCTTCTGTCCCGTACTTTTCCACTTCTTCCTTCGGCGGTCTTGCAGGACGCTGTTTCTCCAGATCCATGTAAACCCAGATAGAATTGGCATACGCAGCCTTTTCCCCTTTTTCATCCCACATGCAGAAATTCCGGTAGCCGTAAAGTCCCTGGAAGCCTGTGGCCCACGTACCGATCCGGATTTTCTCTCCGATGCGCGGATACCGCTCGATAACAACCTGCCAGGAAGACAGCACCCACGCTCTTTTCTTTTCCTTCAGATAATCTACACCCAGACCGATATCCTCTGACTGGAAAATACTCCCGTCCTGAAAATAATTAATAATAGACGGAAGCGTCATTGTCTCATAATGATCTACTTCACTGAATCTTACCCTGCTTTCATATGTGTACATCTTTATCCTTCCTCTCCCTGTGCCACAAAACTTTGTTCTACTGTGATCACACATTGATATCTGGAGTCCCGTTCTGATAAGTAACTCCTTACTTTCCGCTCCAGCTCCTTTTGCTCTTCTCTGGAATAAGCAAAGGGAACTACCATATCAAATATAAGATTGATCCTTTCCTTACCTTCCACTACGCGCAGATCGTGGATCGTTACATCCGGATCGATCTCATTTATGCTCGCCTCCACCTGTTTCCTGATTTCCAGTATTCTTTCATTTTTTGTCTCCACCGGATCCATATGTATAACAAGAAAAACTCCAATCTGCGAAATAGCGTCCCGCTCGATCCTGTCAATAATCTCGTGAGATTCCTCAATATCTACATCATTGGGCACTTCCGCATGTATAGATGCCATATTGCGGCCCGGTCCGTAATTATGCACGATCAGGTCATGGCTTCCGATAATTCCGTCATAACTCTCCACAAATCTGGTAATCTTCTCATAATCTGCAGAAGAAGTAGGCTCTCCCAGAAGCGGCTTCAATGTATCCTTTGCGATTCCAATCCCCGCCCATATGACTACCAATGATACACAAACACCGATAACTCCGTCAATATTAATTCCTGTAAAATAGAAAAACAACAGGGAGATCACGGTGGCAGAAGTGGTGATCACGTCACCCACGGCATCTGCCGCTGTCGCCAGCATTACCTTAGAATCAATCCTTTTTCCCAATTTCCGGTTAAAAAGGCTCATCCACAGTTTTACTCCAATGGATAAGACCAGAATCAGAACCGATATAAACTGAAATTCCAGTTTCTGTGGATTCCATATTCTGGAAAATGCATCCTTAAAAAAAGTAAGTCCTACTTCAATAACAAGAAAGGAAACCACAAGCGCCGTAATATATTCCATTCTTCCGTGTCCGAAGGGATGTTCTTTGTCTGCCGGCTTTCCCGCCAGCTTCACCCCCACAAGACCGATCACAGAAGAAGCTGCATCCGACAGATTGTTAAATGCATCTGCCGTAACAGAAATACTGTGCATGGCAATCCCCACTGCCGCCTTTACAGCAAAAAGGAGGGCATTACAGATAATGCCCACAACCCCTGCCAGCGTGCCGTACTGCGTCCGCACATTCAGTTCCTCTGTCTTGTGATAATCCTTTATAAAATGCCTGACTAAAAATTCTGTCATAACGTTTCTGCCTCCGCCTTACCTGGTTATTTCCCGGATGCACCATCCCCGAAGAAAAACCATTTTATCTTAAAGTCCGAAAATGCCGTAACCATATCGTACGCATCTTCACTTAACACATGTCCCATTTTTTCCTTTCCCTTTTCCGGCACAACACACCGGACAGCATCTGTAAAACAAAGGTTGGGATACAGACAGCACCACCAGTTATGCCCCTGCCCGCTTCCGATCTTTACCCTGAGAGCTGTATATTCTCCCGCCGGAAATGTCACATCTCCATAGTTTTTTTCTGGAAAATAATCCTTCACGACCTCTGCGCTGACCTCATCCGTACATCCCTCATTCCGAAGAACCATCTCGCCGGTCTTTTCCATATCGCTAAGATGACTGCCCATCCACTCTATGGTTTCTTCCAGATCATCCGTTTCCGGCATATTCCTTTTCATATAGGAAAGAAGGGCTTCTTTTACAGCCATTTTCAACTTCTGATCCCGATCCGAATCGCTGTCAGCCAGTACATGAAAACGCAGCACCGTTTCCGCCAGCTCTTCCTGTGCTTCCCGGCTTCTTGCCTCCACCAGCATTCCTCTCTGCCAGACAAGGAAACCTGTAATGACTGCCGCTGCTATAAGCGCTGCTGCCAGGCAAAAGACCTGTCTTTTTCTTTCCCTGCGATTTCCCGTTTCCATATTGTATGTACCTCCTGATCTCTTCTTTTTATTTCTTTGAATCTATCAGGAGTTTTGCCGCCCTTTTGCCCCTTTATACAAAAGCGGGCTCGAAACTGCAATTATTTTTTTGTCCGGATGGTATCGATCACTGCCTCTACCTGATTATCCACATGCTGACACACTACCTTGGCCGCCTTGTCTTTTTGTCCTGTCTCAATAGTCTGAATGATCTCCTCGTGTTCATCGATCAACTGCTGATGGAAATCTGACCGTTTTAAATATTCCACCCGGTAACGGTACATCTGTTCTCCAAGGTTACTGAGAAGCTGGATCAGCTTCTGGTTATCTGTTGCAAGATAGATCACATCATGGAATTTGACGTCAGCTTCCGCAATTTTCGTGATATCTCCGCTTTTTAAGGTGGATTGGAAATACTCGGCTGCTTCTTTCAGTTCCTGAATCTTTTCTTCGCTGATCTTATCGCATGCCAGGCGCACAGCCAGCTCCTCTAAAGCCCGCCTTACTTCCAGCACATCTCTTAGGCTTTTTTCCGTGATCTCTGCCACCTCGGCACCTTTTCTGGGAATCATCAGAACGAGTCCTTCCAGCTCCAGCTTGCGGATTGCCTCCCGGATAGGCGTCCTGCTGACGCCCAGTTTATTTGCCAGCTGTATTTCCATCAGCCTTTCTCCCGGTTTCAGTTCCCCTCTTAAAATTGCCTGACGCAAAGTATTAAAAACAACATCCCTAAGGGGAAGATACTCATTCATGCTGACTTCAAAATTCGGTTCCTTCATTTATTTCCTCCTTACATTGTGTACATTGGTCACATAAGCCTGCTTCACCAGGCCGGTATGTTTCAGCTTTTCTGCCGCTGCCTTTGCCGTCCTCCTGTTCTCATAAATCCCGAACACTGTGGGACCGCTGCCGCTCATCATAGCATTCAGGGCACCTGCTTCTTTCATTGTTTCCTTGATCTGACCAAGAACCGGATGTTCCTTCAGCATCACCTGTTCCAGCACATTTCCCATGCTTCCGGTTATCTTTTTCAGATCCCCGGCATCCAGTCCCGCAAGTATACCGTCGATATCCGGATGCCGGCTGATCCCTTCCTGGTCAATTTTTTCATATACGGTTTTCGTAGACGCAGAAAGCGGCGGCTTTGCAATCAGCACATAACATTTCGGCATAGCCGGAAGCGGCGTCAGGATTTCTCCGATCCCTTCCGCCAGAACAGTTCCCCGCATAATACAGTAGGGAACATCCGCCCCCAGAATCACTCCCCTTTTCTTTAATTCCTCTTCAGAAAGTCCCAGAGAAAACATACGGTTCATTCCAAAAAGCACCGCTGCGGCGTTGGAGCTTCCTCCTGCCATACCCGCCGCCACCGGAATATGCTTTTCCAGGGTAATACGCATTCCCTCCCGGATATCAAATTCCCGGATCATAAGATCTGCCGCCTTATAGGCAATATTGTTTTCATTGACCGGCAAAAAGCCAAGATTTGTGCGAATCTCTATCCCCGGTTCCCGCATCTTTTCCATAATTACTCTGTCATATAAATAGACAGTCTGCATCACCATGCGCACATCATGGTAGCCGTTTTCTCTCCGTCCGAGAATATCCAGTCCAAGATTTATCTTTCCCAGTGCTTTCAACTCTAATTTATCCATTGTTTTCTCCTTGTATCTTGTATACAGTGTTCTTATAGTATACTCATATTTTCTTTAAAAATCAATATACGATCTCCTGCTTTTATCTGCCTGCCGTCCATCTCATTCACTTCCTGTATTCCTTCCTCTGTGGTGTGATACCGTTTGGCAAGATTCCACAGATCATCGCCTTCCTTTACAATATATCCCACAATTCCGGGAGCATTCTCCGCTTCTTTTTCATCCATCTCCCTTTCCTCTATCTGTTCGATATTCTCTACCATGACAGCCTCCCTAAGAAGGATCTGGAATCCAAGCACTGCTTTGACTTCTGCTTCACCGCCTCCAAGAAGGCTGACACTTAACTGTTCCACCGTGCCGCTGATATCATAGCGCATCGTTTCCTCTGCTTTCGGGCACTCAATGATATGAGAATAGGGGATCATCCCCTGCCATACATCAAAAGGTACTTCATCGTCTGCCTTTATGTAGAGCATTCCTATATGAATCACACCTTCTACCTGAATCCCTTCCGGAACGATTTTCGTATATTCCATCTGGAGCCTGCCGCTGCAGTGGCAGATCTGAAGCATTCCGTCCTTCAGCTCTGGAAGGTTCAGCTGCTCCGCTGCCTTGCACCTGGAGTGGTTCTGCATAACCAGTCTTTCCAGAGCCTTTTCCTCCCGGGCAGGAATAAGCTCTTTTGTCAGGGAATAAAGATCATCCAGAATTTCTGTTTTTTCCTCTTCATAGACACTGCACCTTACTTCCAGAGAGGCCTCCAGTCCGAAAATCCTCATCTCCCCGTCCTCATCCATTCGAATGTCTATATTTTCATCTGTAAGCGAAGCCTGAATGTCATGGTACATAGTATCTTCTGCCCCGTAACATTCTAACTTTCCCTCAAAGGGAATATTTTGCTCCACCCATTCCATCTTCTGCTCCTGTGACTCATAAAGACAAAACAGCTGAATCTCTCCTCTAAGCAGCAGCTCATCTGTTCCAAGTCGGGTATCCAGCTTTCTTAAGTTCGCCTCTCCATAGAGGAGTGTACCTATATTTTCTTTTGAAGCCGGAATCTTCATCTCTTCCTTGATCCGGTATATGTCTTTTTTCATCGAATGCAGCTTCAGTATTTCCTCTGTCCGGAAGCGTTTATAGACCGGTTCAGAAGTCTCCACATCTGTTGTCAGGATTTCCTCACTCTCTCCCTCTGAGCTGACTTCAAGGTCAACTGCCACCCGGATATTCAATTTTCTGGAATGAATAACGGTTACATTCAGCTCTGCGAAAGATGATCTGACATATAGTTTTCCCACTGGTTCATCTTCCATATACACCATCTCTTCAAAAGACAGTTTCCCCTGAAGCGCCGATACCTTCTGGATCTCATTTTCTGTTTCATACAGGATCTGATAGGTAATCTTTCCTGTGATCCTGGCATAATTTTCCGTCATCTTAATGTCCTCTACCCGCACGCGGCCTCCTGCCAGAATGACTTTCGCCACATCTTCTCTGACATCTGGCACATTGACATCCTCATCCACATAAAACTGATCCGTCACCTTTTTTCCTGTCTGTATACAGTGAACTGCCTTTCTGACTTCTTCCACTTTTATTTCCTCCTTTTTCACTCATCAAATCGGATTTTTTTTGCATTATACGGCATCTTTACCGCCACATAAGGGCAGGTCTTTTTTTCTTTAGCTTCCTCCTCTGATTCCGGACCTTTCAAATAAGTCCGTATGTAAATGGCATTCTTTGTCTCATAAAGTTCCCTGACTTCTGCCTGATATCCTTCCGTGTCCTTTTCTCCGTATCCTCTCACAATATAAAGCATCCCCTGATCCCCGTAGGAAATCTTCATGGGATCCTCCTTTTTCTGTTCAATCTGCTTTTGCAGCTCTTTTGGCAGCTCTTCTTCCTTTACTACTGTATATTCGATATCGCCGGTTTTTTCTTTGTCCTCTTTTACCACACTGCAGCCTGCAGACGACGAAACAAAAATCAGCAAAACAACGCAAAGCGTGCAAAGCAGCCTCCTTTGTTCTTTCATATCTTTGTACCATACAGTTATTTCTCTTTATCATCATACACGCCACCCCTTTGAAAAATGACAGTTTTATGGTAAGATGTGGTAAGATGTCTGAGAAATATCTGAAAGTATAAAAAAGAAAGGCTGCAGTAATATGATAAGATTTATTTGTATCGTAATTGTTCTGTTTCTGTACCTGGTCATCGGCATTCCCGTTCTCCTCATAGAAAACGTAGTTGGCCTTGTCAGCAAAAGAGCAAAAGACTATTCCTGTCTCCGGATGGTGCAGTGGACGTTCCGGCTCATGCTGAAAATTGCCGGAGTGAGCGTAACTGTGATCGGAGAAGAAAACATCCCGGATGAACCGGTTCTTTATATAGGAAATCACAGAAGCTATTTCGATATTCTGCTGACCTATTCCAGATGCCGGCGCCTGACAGGCTATGTTGCCAAAAAAGAAATGCTCCGCTATCCTCTTCTCCGTGACTGGATGAAAAACCTTTACTGTCTCTTCCTCGACAGAAGCACGCCGAAGGAGGGACTCAAAACCATTCTGACTGCTATAGAATATATCAGAAGTGGAATTTCTATCTGCATCTTTCCGGAGGGAACAAGAAATACAGGCGAAGAACTTTCTATGCTGCCATTTAAGGACGGTGCGCTGAAGATTGCTGAAAAGACAGGATGTCCTATCATCCCCATGTCCATGAACAATACACAGGCAATCTTTGAAAAACATCTGCCTTTTGTCAGAAAAGCCCACGTGGTACTGGAATATGGAACCCCCATTTATCCGGACAAACTGGACAAAGAAACCAAAAGGCATCTGGGCGCATACTGCCAGAATATCATCCAGGAAACAATCATAAAAAATCAGTCCCTGGTATAGTTTTTTTACATTCTTTTTACAACTGTAAAAAAAACGTGGTATAATAATTGCACCATGTGCAATTCAAGCTGATAAATCAGCTTGCCCCGCTTTGCGGGGACGAGGCCCGCGAGCGAGGTCCCGAAGGGGGGCGAGCTTGCATGGCGAATGTTAACTGCCAGAGACACCATGTCTGCTGACGCAGACATGTAATAAAAAGGTACTAAAAGGAGTTTAAAAGGAACAATGAACAGACACGACCTTACCCTGCTTACTGACTTCTATGAACTTACTATGATGCAGGGATACTACGAAAAGGGGCAGAATGAAACCGTCATCTTTGACGTATTCTTCCGCCAAAATCCAAGCGGAGGCGGATATTCTATCTGCGCCGGACTGGATCAGATAATTGAATATGTAAAAAATTTGAATTTTACTTATGAGGATGTAGATTATCTCCGGAGTCTGGGGATCTTCAGCGAAGATTTCCTGCACTATCTCGGAGGCTTCCACTTTACGGGAGATATTTATGCTATTCCCGAAGGAACGGTAGTCTTTCCAAAAGAACCGCTCATTAAGATCATTGCCCCTATTATGGAAGCACAGCTCGTAGAGACAGCGATCCTGAATATCATTAATCATCAGTCCCTGATCGCCACAAAGGCTTCCCGTGTCGTCTTTGCCGCTAACGGGGACGGTGTAATGGAGTTTGGACTCCGCCGTGCCCAGGGACCCGATGCCGGCCTTTACGGCGCCCGCGCCGCAATGATCGGCGGCTGTGTTGGAACTTCCAATGTTCTGGCAGGCCAGCTTTTTGATGTACCGGTACTTGGTACCCATGCGCACAGCTGGATTATGAGTTTTCCGGATGAATATACTGCTTTTCGCGCTTATGCAGATCTTTATCCTGACAACTGCACCCTTCTTGTAGACACCTATGATACCCTGAAATCGGGTGTTCCAAATGCAATCCGGGTATTCCAGGAAATGAAAGACAGCGGAAATCCTCTGAAGCGGTATGGCATACGTCTGGACAGCGGGGATCTCGCCTATCTCTCCAAGGAAGCGCGGAAAATGCTGGATGAAGCCGGATTTAAAGATGCAGTCATTGCCGCTTCCAACGATCTGGATGAATACCTGCTTCATGATTTAAAAATGCAGCAGGCGGCCATCACTTCCTGGGGCGTAGGAACAAATCTGATCACCTCTAAAGACTGCCCGTCCTTTGGCGGTGTTTACAAACTGGCAGCTATTCAGGATGAATCAGGTGCCTTTATTCCTAAAATAAAAATTTCCGAAAATACGGAAAAAATCACAAATCCCGGAAACAAAACCATTTTCCGGATTTATGATAAGACCACCGGCAAAGTCCGCGCTGATCTGATCTGCTTTGCAGATGAAACTTTTGATCCAAGTGAAGATCTGCTTCTCTTTGATCCGATCGAAACCTGGAAAAAGACAAAGCTGCCCGGCGGATCTTATACTATGCGCGAAATTTTAGTACCTGTTTTCCGCAAAGGAGAATGTGTGTATCAGTCTCCTTCCGTTATGGAAATCGCAGAATACTGCAAACAGGAAAAGAAAACACTGTGGGATGAGACAAAGCGTCTTTTCTATCCACATCAGGTATATGTTGACCTTTCTGAAAGCTTATATCAGGTAAAAAAATCCCTTCTTGACCAGATGGGTATGGACTAGAATATTAAGGAGTGTTAATTTTATGAATATTATTGTACTTGCAGGAGGCTACAGCAACGAAAGAGATGTTTCTTTAAGTTCCGGAGGAAGCATTTGCAAAGCTTTGAGAGAACGGGGCCACAATGCCTATCTTCTGGATGCTTTCCTTGGCCTCCCCACAGCACCTGACAATCTGGAAGAAGTCTTTACTCTCCCGGGCGGCGGACTTGAGATCGCTTCCGGCATTCAGGTAACCGAACCTGATCTGGAAGCATTAAAAGCTTCACGCCCCGGTGATTCAGCAAGCTATCTGGGCCCCAATGTTCTGGAGCTGTGCCGCATGGCGGACATCACATTTATGGCTCTTCACGGCGGCTTTGGCGAAAACGGGAAAATACAGGCAACCTTTGATACACTTGGAATCCGCTATACAGGGCCTAATTCTCTGGGCTGTGCTTTATCAATGAACAAAGGAGTTACCAAAGAAATTTTCCAGATGCAGGGAGTTCCTACTCCGGTAGGGCTTCATGTACCCCACTCCCAAAAAGATCTTCCTCTTTCCGATCTTGGCTTCTCTCTTCCCGTTGTAGTGAAGCCCTGCTCCGGAGGATCCAGCCTTGGCGTACACATCGTGCATACGGATGAAGAATACCGTGAAGCGATGCGCCAGTCTTTCCTGAAAGAGGATGAGGTTGTAATTGAGCCTTTTATCAACGGAAGAGAATATGCATGTGGTATTTTTGACGGAAAGGCGCTTCCTCTGGTAGAAATTGTTCCATCAGACGGATTTTTTGATTATGCGCACAAATATCAGCAGGGCGGTGCGTCAGAAATCTGTCCTGCCACTTCTGTAGACGCAAAAACAACAGCTATGATCCAGGAAGCCGGCGAAAAAGCCTACAAGGCTCTGCGTCTGGATGTATATGCAAGAGCTGATTTTATTGTAGATAAAGAAACGGAGGAATTTTACTGTCTGGAAGTAAACTCTCTTCCGGGTATGACATCCGCAAGCCTTCTTCCCAAAGCAGCAAAAGCAGCAGGATATGAATATGGGGAATTTTGTGAGCTTATCATACAAAAATCTCTGGAAGCGAGATATCAGTAGCTGATTCATTGTCAAAAACAAAAGGGAGATTATCATGAAAAATCTGACGATAGAAAATATAACTAACGCCTGTGGCGGTACTTATCACGGCGATCCTTCCCTCCTTGCAAAGGAGGTAAGCATGGTTACCATAGACAGCCGCCGCCTTGCAGATGACTGCCTGTTTGTGGCAATACACGGCGAAAGGGTCAACGGTCACAAGTTTATTCCTGATGTTATCCGACAGGGTGCACTGTGCGCCGTTTCTGAAGAAGATCTCGGAGAGACTTCTGATCCTTATATTCTTGTAGATTCTACAGCCCAGGCTCTTCTTGATATTGCAAAGCTGTATCGGGATTCTTTTGACATTAAAGTGGTGGGCATCAGCGGCAGTGTCGGAAAAACCAGTACAAAAGAAATGATTGCTTCTGTGCTTTCACAGAAATTCAATGTGCATAAGACACAGGGAAACTTAAACAGTGAATCGGGACTTCCCCTTACTGTCTTTGACCTTCGGGAAGAACACGAAGTTTCTGTTCTGGAAATGGGGATCAATCATTTTGGAGAAATGCGCAAGCTTTCCACAGTGGCAAGTCCGGATATCTGTGTAATCACCAATATTGGAGTGGCTCATCTGGAATTTCTCAAAACACAGGAAGGAATCCTGCATGAGAAAACACAGATGTTCCAGGATATGAAAAACGGAGGTTCCATCATTGTCAACGGCGATGATCCGCTCCTTGCCGAGCTGGGACCTGTAAAAGGAGTTCAGCCTATCTTTTACGGAACTTCTTCCGGATGTTCTGTTTCTGCATCCGGCATTGTGCCTATGGGGCTTCGGGGAACGTCCTGCATAATCCACACACCTATAGGAGAATTTGACTGTACCGTTCCAACTCCCGGCATGCACATGGTATCCAACGCCCTTGCAGGCGCTGCCGTAGGCTATGTCATGGGACTTTCGTGCGAAGAAATAAAGGCTGGAATTGAACACCTTTCCTTCCTGCCGGGACGAAACAATATTATCCAGACAGAGAAAATCATTATTCTGGACGACTGCTACAATGCGAATCCTGTGTCTATGAAAGCTGCCATTGATGTGCTTAATCTCGGAATCGGCCGACGGGTAGCGATTGTAGGAAGTATGGGAGAGCTTGGTGAAAACGCCGGCAATCTGCACCGGGAAGTAGGCGCCTATCTGGCACAGACCGGCGTAGATGCTGTATTTGCAGTCGGAGATCTGGCCCGCTCCATCACAGATGGATTCCATGAACTGGCTCCGGAGCGCTGCGCCCGATGGTTCGCTTCCAAAGAAGAGCTGATCCCTCTTCTTAAGGATCTCATCCAGGAAGGTGACAATATTCTTGTCAAAGCCTCCAACAGTATGCGCTTTTCTGAAATTGTATCTGCTCTGCAAGACCTGTAGATCAGAAATGACAATTTATAAAGTTCGCCGTTTATTATTGAACAGCAGTTCTTTCTCATATTGTACAGAAAAAAAGACAAGCGGGATTCTTGACAGAAAAAATTTTTAAGCATATACTCTAATATCATCAAGGCAAAGAGGCCGTACAAGTGTACGGTCTCTTTTTATTTGTATTATAGAAAGGAAGGCGTTATATATGAAACTGAAAGATACTGGACTGACAGGAAAAGAACTGAAGGCAATCGTAAGAAAATATATGGTGGAGACATATCCAAGGTTTGATTTCATTGCCGAAAGCGCTGAGGGGATGTATCTGTATGATGAAAAAGGAAATGCCTACCTGGATTTCTACGGAGGTGTGGCCGTAAACAGCCCCGGAAACAGAAATGAAAAAGTAGTGGCAGCCATCAAAGATCAGGCAGATGATATTCTCCACACTTTTAATTATCCCTATACAATCCCGCAGGCTCTGCTGGCAAAGAAAATCTGTGACACCATCGGGATGGATAAAATTTTTTATCAGAACTCTGGCACAGAAGCCAATGAATGCATGATCAAGATGGCACGGAAATACGGAACTGATCATTTTGGGCCTGAAAAGTATCAGATCATCACGGCAGAACATGGATTCCATGGCCGGACTTTTGGTTCCATGGCAGCAACCGGACAGCCGGATACAACCATCCAGCAGGGTTTCGGTTCTATGGTTTCCGGATTTGTTTATGCAAAATTCAATGATCTGGAAGATTTTGCTTCTAAAATTACCAAAAATACCATTGCTATTATGATCGAACCTGTTCAGGGTGAAGGAGGCGTACATCCGGCTACGCAGGAATTTATGGAAGGCTTGAGAAAGCTGTGTGATGACAATCATCTTCTCCTCCTTCTTGATGAAGTACAGACCGGATGGGGCAGAACCGGCGCTCCTATGGCTTATATGGGATACGGAGTCATGCCGGATGCAGTATCTATGGCAAAAGCAATGGGAGGCGGCATGCCTATCGGAGCCTGCTGTGCCAGGAAGAAAGTCGCAGAAGCTCTTGGAAGCGGAACCCATGGCTCCACCTATGGCGGAAGTCCTATTGCATGTGCTTCTGCTCTCGCATCCATCTCCGAAATCCTGGATCATCACCTGTCTGAAAATGCGGAAGAAGTTGGCAATTATCTGATGGACCAGCTCAGAACCCTGCCCCATGTAAAAGAGGTGAGAGGCCGTGGGCTTCTGGTCGGAGTGGAATATGATCTGCCTATTGCCATGGAAGTAAAATGGGAAACTTTCCGCCGCCGGGCATTGATCACAGCCATCGGAGACAGCATTAACCGTATGATCCCGCCGCTGATCGCTTCCAGAAAAGATGTGGACCGTCTTATTGGCAAGATGAGAGAAGCTATTGAAGAAGCGGCAGAAACACTACAGGCGGCATAGACAGACAAACGGGGAAAGGAATCTTTGCATTCTTTCCCCGTTTGTCTGTTTTTCTCTTACCCGTTTTTTTCGGAACTTTTCTTTCCAATCAGCTTTTTCCCTAACTTTCCAAGTTCTTCCACAACGAAACTCAAGTACCGGAATACCGGCTCCGCTGCTATAGAAAATACAATAAACAGCATAATACATTTTGTGGACATACCCGACATTGCAAACAGATCATCCAGATAAATACTGGAAAAGATCAGGGCAATTCCGCAGCCTATTAAAACAATCATACGCATAGGATTCATGGGCTGGCTGATCTTGTAAAGCACCATAAAACCGACGATAGCCAGAAGAATGGTTGCCGCCGTGGAGATATCTCTGCTTCCCACTTCAAAAGTCTGCCCGAAAATCACCAGCGCTCCCACGATCAATACATCTGTCAATCCGCCCGGCAGGGCTTTCAAAAATACATTTGACAGAAAATGTCCTTCTATACGGCTCTTGTTTGGTTCCAGCGCCAGGAAGAAAGCCGGAACGCCGATGGTAAACATACTGATCAAAGAAACCTGTGAAGGTTCCAATGGATAAGTGATCATAAACACTGCAGAAAAGAGAGACAGCAACAGGGAAAAAATATTTTTTACCAAAAAGAGACTGGCAGAGCGCTGGATATTATTTACGACTCTTCGCCCTTCCAGCACTACGGAAGGCATTTTGGAAAAATCGGACTCCAGAAGAACCACCTGGGCTGCCTGTGAAGCCGCTTCGCTTCCGGAGGCCATAGCAATGCTGCAGTCCGCATCTTTCAAGGCCAGAATATCGTTTACACCATCCCCTGTCATGGCAACTGTGTTGCCCTGTTCTTTCAAAACCTGGACAAACTGCCGTTTCTGATTGGGTGTTACCCTTCCAAACACCGTATATTTCTGCATTGCTTCTGCCACTTCATGGTCTGTCTTAAGAGAAGCCGCATCCACGTAGTTTTCTGCTCCTTTGATCCCTGCCTGCTGTGCCACCTCCGACACAGTCATAGGATTGTCTCCGGATATGACTTTAATATCCACACCCTGCTGGGCAAAATATTGAAATGTCTCCGGAGCGTTTTCCCGGATCGGATTGGAGAGCATGATATAACCCAGAGGGATTACCTTTTCTTTCAGAGCCTTTCCGTCAATTTCTCCCTCGTATTTTCCAAATACAAGAACCCGGTATCCCTTCTTTGTATACTGCTCAATTTCCGCCTCATAGAGTACGTAATCATCCCTTAATACCATCTCAGGAGCGCCCAGGACATATGCGCCGTCTTTGTAGGTCACACTGCTGTATTTTACCGCCGAGGAAAAGGACGTCTTACTGACCGGCTTTTTCCCTGTATTCTCGCGAAAATGCTCCTTTAAAGCCGCCATAGTGATATTATCTTCACTCATGGCTGCCGCAAAATCTCCGATCATTTTCTCAAGAGGCGGATATTCTTCTTCTTTTTCCCGGTAATCCAGTGTGGGCTCCGCCTTATTGACTGTCATGGTATTTTCCGTGATGGTTCCGGTCTTATCCACACAGAGCACATTCACCCGGGCCAGAGTTTCAATACTTTTCATATCATGGAGAAGAACTTTTTGCCCTGCAAGTCTCATAGCGCTGACAGCAAGGGCGACACTTGCCAGAAGATATAAACCTTCCGGTATCATACCAATGACTGCCGCAACCATAGAAGTAACACTCTGACGAAATCCTTCGTCATTAAAGAAAAAGCTCTGTGAAAACAGGACCAGACCGATGGGAATGATAATGATTCCCACCCATTTTACCAGCTTATTCAAAGAACGTATCATTTCTGACTGTTCCTGGTCATCCATGGCTTTTGCTTCTATTGTCAGCCTGGAAATATAGGAATCCGCTCCCACCTTGTCAAGTCTTGCGTGACACTGCCCGGAAACCACAAAACTTCCGGACATAAGGTGGTCTCCTTTCCGCTTTGTGATCTCATCGGATTCCCCGGTAAGAAGAGATTCATTTACCTGGACCTCCCCGGCCGCAACCACTGCGTCGGCACAGATCTGATTTCCGGCGCTGAAGATCACAATATCGTCGATCACCAGATCTTCCGAATTAACCTGGGATATCTTTCCATCTCTCACCACCCTGGCATGGGGCGCATTGAGCATACTCATCTTTTCCAGTACATTTTTTGCCCGTACTTCCTGTACGATTCCAATTAATGTATTTAAAATAACAACCGGAAGGAAGGTCAGATTCCGGAAAGAGCCTACCAGACATAGAAGTATGCCCAGTACTATAAAAATGAGGTTGAAATAAGTGAATACATTTTCATGAATGATCTCTTTTGTAGTCTTAGCCGGAGGATCCACCGCCACATTCGTCCAGCCGTGGAGTCTGTGCTCCTGCACCTGATTTTCCGTAAGTCCCTCCCGATAATCCGGATCATAACGGGTCGTGGGAATGCGTTCCCTTTGTATTTCTTCTGTTTCCCGGGCATACTGCCTCTTTCTTCGTCTCATGTATTTTATTTCTCCTTTATATCCATCTTATTATATACCCGGATTTTTGTGATTTCTATAAAGGTTCTCTTAAATTTTCTTAAATCATTGCAATGCCAATCTGCAACAACAAGACAGGGACAATGCCTTCTGCATCGTCCCTGTCTGCAGACACTATCCAAGTGCCACATCCAGTATCATCATCAGTACAAATCCGGCTGCAAAGCCGATGGTTCCAATATTGCTGTGTTCTCCCTCATTTGCTTCCGGGATCAGTTCTTCCACCACCACATAGAGCATAGCGCCTGCCGCAAAAGCAAGAAGATAGGGAAGCACCGGAACAAAAAATTTAGACAGCAGTATCGTGATCAGCGCTGCCGCCGGTTCTACCACTCCTGACAGTGTTCCGTAGAGAAACGCTTTGCCTCTGCCAAGGCCGTCCTGGCTTTTCAGCGGCATGGAAATGATCGCCCCTTCCGGGAAATTCTGTATGGCAATTCCAAGAGACAGAGCAAAGGCCCCCATCAGCGTAATCTCAGTATTTTCTGCCAGCATTCCGGCAAAGACAACGCCGACAGCCATCCCTTCCGGGATATTATGAAGGGTCACAGCCATAACAAGCATGGTAGAGCGGCGCCATCCTTTTTTAGGTCCTTCCGGCTCATCGTGATCCATATGCTGATGGGGGACCACTTTATCCAGAAGCAGCAGAAATCCCATCCCGCATATAAATCCCACTGCCGCCGGGAGGAAGGCCAGTTTTCCCATATGTTCTGTCATTTCCATCGCCGGGATCAGAAGGGACCATACCGAAGCCGCTACCATAACGCCGGATGCAAATCCCAGCAGACCTTTCTGCACAAGGGGCCGAATGGTATCCCTCATTAAGAACACACAGGCTGCTCCCAGCGTTGTCCCGGCAAAGGGGATCAGAATCCCAATTACTGTATTGATATCAGGTATTGTATGCAATCTTTTTCCTTCCTTTCCGGTTTAGTTAAAATATACCATTTCATCTTCCGGAGCCTCGGACGCCTCTACAAATTCTGCTTTGATAACAGGCCCCTTCCGGCGGTAAGCTTTCGTATACTCATAACCTACTGTCCCTTTTACCTTCACCCACTGTCCGGGCGAAAGTTTAGGCGCGTAGGCGCTCCTGCAGATATAACCGAGAAAAGTCGTGTCGTCTGCGCAGCAGGTCATTGCCATTCGCCCTGCCACAAATTCTTTTGCCCCAAATCCTCTCGGTTTCAGGACTTTCGCCTTATATTCCACGGTTTTATTCAGATAGCGTTCCGGGTGATCCATCATATCCACGTACCAGATTCCGTAATCCATATCGTCAATCTGCACGACCGGAGCATCCAGATCATAGGGCATGGAATCCTCAAAGATGTTGTCGATCTCGCCTTCCTCATCTTCAAAAATAATCTGGGCGCTCTGGTTCACTACCTTTACACTTCTCCGATAGGAAGCAAGAGGCATATCTTTTGTGCAGCGGTTAAACATAACCAGCTCTGCATTTCTTACCATATCCATAAAAAGAGGCTTCATATTAGCAATATAAGTGCCGAAAGTAGAGGCGTCTACCATCGTCAGCTTCTGCACAAGTCCCCATCCCTTAGGAACTTCCAGTGCTTCCATTTTGCTCACCGGATACATACCGTTGCATTCAAAGATCACTCTCTCCGGCTTATACTTCTGCTCGACTTCTTCCAGCCATTCCAGGGTAATGTCCTCCGGATCATCTACAGTCAGCAAAGTGGTACGGGACCGCTTCAGCAGATCCTCTCCGTATTCTTCCTCTCCCTCTTCACACAGGATCAGAACCGTGTTTCCGTCAATCTCAAAATATTCCTGTCCCAGAGTGTATCTTAAAAACTGTGTTTTTCCGCTTTCCAGAAAACCTGTCATCAGATATACAACTACTCTGGCATTATCTACCATCTGCATTTTTTGTCACCTGCACTTTTCTTTCTTCGTTTTTACATACGGAACAGCTCGCCAAGAGCTTCTTCCTTAAGACCAGAGCCGATCACACAGATTCTTCCGGTATAATCCGGCTGTCCATGGCGGATCTCGATTTCACCGGGTACCATGTCAAAATAGATCCATTCTCCCCGGTCGCCTTCGACCATTCCTTTGGCTCTTAAAACCATTCCATATGTCTCTTCGCTTCCAAGGGCTTCCAATTTCACCTTCAGTTCATTTTCATTGAACTTTTTCACAGTCTCCATGCCCCAGCTTCCGAAGACCTCATCCGCATGGTGGTGGTGATGATGTCCATGGTCGTGGTCATGATGGTGATCATGGCTGCATTCATGGCCGTGGTGATGCTCGTGGCCGCATTCGTGTTCATGGTCGTGACGATGCTCGTGATCGTGATGGTGGGCATGGTCGTGCTCATGGTGATGTCCCGGGCCATGGTGACCGCCGCACACTTCGCACACGCTTTCCTCCAGCATTTCTTTTTCCAGGGAGGGCGCGTGTTTCTCCATAATTTCAAACAGCTTCTTTCCATCTATCTTCTCCGCCGGCGTCGTGATGATCGGAGCTTCGCTGTTCAGCTCTCTCAGCATCTCTACCGTCTGCTCCACCTTTGCGTCATCGGCAATATCCGTACGGCTCAAAATAATCGCTCCTGCAGACTCTACCTGATTAGTGTAAAATTCTCCAAAGTTTTTCAGATACATCTTACACTTCTTTACATCGACAACTGTGGTTGCACTGTTGAGCACAATATCTGCATCTTCCTTTACTCCTTCTACCGCCCGCTTCACATCGGACAGCTTCCCGACGCCGGATGGCTCGATCAGAATGCGATCCGGATGATATGTGTCGATCACTTCTCTTAAAGAAGCGCCGAAATCCCCCACCAGAGAACAGCAGATGCATCCGGAGTTCATTTCCCGGATCTCAATTCCCGCCTCTTTCAGAAAGCCTCCGTCAATACCGATCTCTCCAAATTCATTTTCGATCAGCACCACCTGCTCTCCTGCAAACGCCTCTTTGAGAAGTTTCTGGATCAGCGTCGTCTTCCCTGCTCCCAAAAAGCCTGATATGATATCTATTTTTGTCATTTTTACCACTCCTATTCTTACACTTTTCTTTTTATGCTCTTTCGCTCATGAAAACATTTTGTCACAAATGAGAACATATTTCAAGTGCAGCATTGATTTATAAGTAGAAATACAGGCAATCCTGTTCTCTTTTTTCTTTATTTAAGTATATTACGGTAATTTTTCAGGAAAAATACTTTTTTGTAACATTTGTTACGGAAATCTGGATTTTACTGTACTAGAATATAGACAAGTAAATGAAATCAAAAAGTCAGACGTGACACAAAAGGAGGGTTTATCATGGCTGAATTTTATAAAGACAAAAACACAAATAACATTTTTCAAAACTTTATTGCTTTTGCCGGTCAGGAAGGAGCACCGGATCTTAGCAAACTCAACGCCAATTCCACAGATGCCGCAACGGAAAAGCATGTGCCGTGCGTGGCAATCGAGGGAAACAAAGTAGAGGTTACTGTTGGTTCCGTTCCTCATCCTATGCTGGAAGAACACTATATTGCAGGAATTTACATTGAAACCAGATTAGGCGGACAGTTCCGCACACTTCATCCCGGAGAAGCTCCGTCTGCATCCTTTGTTCTTGCCGAGGGAGATGAGTTTATTGCAGCATATGAATACTGCAATTTGCACGGACTGTGGAAAAAATCTGCAGAATAATTTATAATAAAGTATGTGATAAATAACCAGCGTATCATACGCTGCTAAAGGAGGAAACAAAATGAAAAAATATGTTTGTGAACCATGTGGATATGTATATGACCCTGAAGTAGGCGATCCGGACAACGGAATTGCACCTGGAACCGCATTTGAAGATCTTCCGGAAGACTGGGTATGCCCGATCTGCGGTATGGGAAAAGAAGTATTTGCAGAGGAGGAGTAATCTCTACTCCTCCCCTTCCAGTATATTCTGGAGCATTTCAAAAGAAAGGATGCGGATGCTCTGGCGGCCGTTTCGTTCAATAATGCCGTTCTCCTGCATCCAGGATAACTCCCTGGAAAGAGAGGGTCTTGTCGTATTCAGATAAACGGCAAGCTCCTCTCTTTTCATTGGAGTCACAACTTCAGCTTTCCCCTGGCTTTCCTCCAGAAGATAGCCGGCAATCCTCTGACGCAGATTTCCGCTTGTCAGAAGATATATTTTTCTTAGATTCTTATCTGCTTCCCCTGCAAATATCCGAAGCATGTTGAAAATAATTCTGCTGTGATGCGCACAGTTCTTTACACAAGTTCCATAAAAAAAATGTCTGGATACGCTTAAAAGTTTTACCTCTGTCTTTGCAAAGGCAAAATAGTCATAAATATCATGTTCCAGAAAGAGGTCGATCTCTCCAAATCCCTGCCCTTCGCCAAGATATTCTATGAAATTTTGCCTGCCCAGGGCATTGATCTGCCCTAACAATACGGTCCCGGACAGAACAAAATACAGCCTGGATGGATGGTCCTCCTGTCTGAAGATGTAAGCATCCTGCTCATACGTCTCTATCTTTGCACTGGAACAGACCATACTCCGTTTTGTTTCTTCTTCAGACAGGCCATGAAATAAAGTCAAATTCTCAATCTGCATGTATGTCTTATCTTTTCTCCTTCTCTTTGATCCAGCCGATCACCTGTGAAAGATCAGCAAGCTTTGCGTCTGCTTTTCTTTGAATTTCATCCGGCACTTTCGCAACATCCGGAATATAAATCGCGTAGCTTCCTGCTGCCACAGCGGCCTGCAGCCCCACCGAACTGTCCTCAAGAACCACGCAGTCTCCGGGATCCTGTCCGATCTTTGCGGCAGCTTCCAGAAAAATATCCGGCGCCGGTTTGCTTGCCTGGATCAGATCGCCATAGACACAGTCTGTAAAATAATCATAGACGCCTGCCCGCTTTATAAACGCCTCTGCCCGTATACGTTCCGTGGAAGTCGCCACCACTGCCGGAATCCCGCTTTCTTTCAGGTATTCCAGCAGTTCCTTCAATCCTTTTTTTACAGGGATTCCCTCTTTTGTCATTTCCTCAAAAAATTCGTGCTTCACTCTGCGGGCTCCGTCATAATCCAGATCTTCTCCGAATCTCCCCATAAAAACTTTTCGGATCGCTGCGGGATTTCTTCCCTGAATCTTATCGATCAGCTCATCCTGTATATCAAGATGAAGCTTCTCTCCTGCCTTTTTCCAACTGATCGCCGAAAGACGTTCCGTATCAAACATCGTTCCGTCCATATCGAATATTACGCCTTTAATCATGCCGCTCCCTCTTTGTATCCTTCCTGATGTTATCCGATCTTTTCTATTGTAATCTGCGGATAAATTATCTCCATATCTTCCTTTACAAAAAATCCGGTCTCTTCTCTCATAGCCGCTGCCGCCGAGATAGCGCTTGCCTTTCTAAGAGCCTCTACAGGCGTCTGCCCCGCCTCAAAACCAAGGGCAAATCCTGCGATCATAGAGTCGCCGCAGCCTACTGTGTTCACCGCGTTGATCTTCGGCACAACAGCCCGGTACACGCCGTCATCGCATACACACAAAGATCCGTCACTTCCCAGTGAAACCACAACAACTTCAATGCCTCTTTCATGGATTTCTTTTGCGGCCCGGATTATCTCCTGTATATCATGACACGGTTTATTTGTCAACATACGAATCTCATCAATATTGGGCTTGATCATAGTCGGGCAGGCTTTTATTCCTTCTTCCAGCAGCTTTCCGCTGGTGTCAAGAATGACTTTTTTTCCTGCCTTTTTCACCGTTTCCACCAGAATCGGATAAGCCTTTTCATCCAGACCGCGGGGCACGCTGCCTGACATTGCCACCACATCTGCTTCCTTTACAAGCTGCGCGAATTTCTCCACAAATCCCCGGAACTCTTCCTCTTTCACTGTGAAGCCCGGCTCCAGAAATTCTGTCTGCACTTTATTTTTTTCATCCCAGATATTAATGCAGGAGCGGCTTTCTGCTGCCAGATGATAAAAAGCGCTCTTAATGCGGAAATCTTTCAGGGACTCCTCAATGTATTGTCCCGCATGACCGCCTACAAATCCGGTCGCCACTACTTCCGCCCCGGCAATAGCCGCCGGTTTGGACACATTCAGCCCTTTTCCTCCCGGAGTGTAGGCGCATTCCTTCATCCGGTTTACCTCTCCGATACGAAATTCTTCTACTACATACCGTTTATCAATCGCCGCATTCAGCGTAACTGTCAGAATCATGGCTTCCTCCTACTCTTCGTTCATCAGCAGAATCTTTCCCTGCACAAGTCCCGGAGTCTTGTACATCTGAAATGCCTCCTGGGCCTGACTCATGGGCATTTTTTTGTAGATAAATCCGGGGTCAAATTTTAACTGTCCTGTTGCAAAATAATGTGCGGTAAGTTCCCATTCTCTTCCCGGGAAAGGTGCGCTGTAGGACATCCATGAACCTGTCAGATGAAATTCTTTTCGGTTCATTTTTTCCCACAACGCCGGCGTAAAGGTAATCTCCTTATGGGGTGTCCCGATACAGCAGACATTGGCTTTGTTTGCCGCAACCTCAAAAGCCATTTTCAAAGTAGGTTCCTGACCTGCCGTCTCGAAGACAAATCCATATCCTTTTCCACCTGTAATTGCCATCGCTTTTTCCATAAAGTTCTCTTCCGTTGTATTAATGACGTCGTCAGCGCCAAGGCGTTTTGCAAGCTCCAGCCTCTCATCGCTGATATCAAAAACTACTACTTTTTTGGAACCGAATATTTTCGTCCACTGCATCGTAAACATTCCGATGGTTCCGCCTCCCAGGATTGCCACATATTCTCCGCCTTTATAATCGTTCTGGATAACGCCGTGAAGGGCAACCGTAGACGGCTCAAACATAGCTCCCTGCTCATAGGGAATGGATTTGTCAAATACAACTGCATTCTGTTCCGGAATCACAACATAGTCTGCATTGCTTCCCTGCTGCCTTGAACCAATGAAACTGTAATGCTTGCAGAGAGAAAAATTTCCATTCTGGCAGTCATCACATTTCATACAGGGAAGAAGGGGCGCTCCGGAAACTCTGTCGCCTACTTTTACTTTTGTCACTCCTTCTCCTACTTCCACCACATCTCCTGAAAACTCATGTCCCAGAACAATGGGATAAAAATGCACACCATTATGGAGTACACGGGGAATATCCGATCCGCATATGCCGGAAGCCTTTACCTTGATCTTCACTGTCCCCGGCGTAACCTGCGGTTCCTCGTAATCCATATAACGTACATCTTCATTTGCACATACAACAGCTGCTTTCATCTTATTCCTCTCCCTTTCTTTTCATTGTTTCTTTTAAATCTTCATATAATTCCAGGTAAAGCTTATAGTTCTTGTCATAAGCTTCCCGCACTTCCGGATTTGGCGTATGACGCCGTTTAATAACAACTGTCTTTTTCACTGCCTCCTCAAAGTCTTTATACATGCCGACTCCCACACCTGCCAGGATAACGGCTCCCAGTGTCGTCGCCGTATCGGAGGACGGCACAATGATTTCCTTGCCCGTTACATCAGCCTTGATCTGTGTCCACAGAAGTGAATTTGCAGATCCTCCCATGGCCCGAAGCTCGCTTGCCACGGCTCCTGCCTCTTCGGCCGCCTCCAGATTATGGCGCAGGGAAAATGCAACTCCCTCCATGGCTGCCCTTACGAAATGCCCTTTTGTCTTACTGAAATCCAGTCCGTAAAAGACGCCTTTTGCATGGGGATCCCAGATTGGCGATCTCTCACCTGACATATACGGAAGAAAGACCATTCCGTCACTTCCTGCCGGGACCTTTTCTGCGATTTCATTAAAAATCTGGAGCGAACTCTTTCCGATCTCTTTTCCGATCAGCCTTTCGTAATCTGCAAACTCCTGTTCCATCCAGCGCATAACACCGCCTCCGCCGACGGTTCCTCCCTGGAGGATCCACTGATTCGGCGCTGCATGGTAGCTTAAGATCAGCCTTTCATCCGCCTTGTATGCATCCATGCAGATGCTCATTCCTCCTGCCTGACCGCCCTGCTCCTGTGTCTCTCCCGGGTGGATCACTCCTGCTCCCAGCGTTCCGCAGGCGGCATCCAGCGCCCCCGCCACAACTGGGATTCCTGCTGTCAGGCCGCATTCTGCTGCCGCCTTTTCCGTCACTGTCCCAATAATATCATGGCTGGCATAGATATCCGGCAGGAAGGAAGGATCCACTCCCAGCTCCTTGCACATATCCATGTCCCACTCTCCGGTTCTCATCCGGAAACAGTGAAGTCCATACCCTTGCGTCAGCTCCTGGCTGACTTTTCCTGTCAGGCGAAAACCTATATAGCTGTTGGACTGAAGCACTTTGTAGGTATGTTTATATACTTCCGGAAGATTCTCTTTGTACCAGAGAATTTTGGGAGTCGTGTAAGAGGGCTTAAATGGATTGCCGCACACTTCAAAAATACGTTCCTCTCCCACCTGCCTTCCTACTCTCTCACAGATGTCAGCTGCCCTTGTATCCATCCAGATCGGAGTATTGGTCAGAACGTTTCCTTCTCTGTCAATCGGAATAGCCGACCAACTCTGTCCGTCGATTCCGATTCCGGCGATTTCTGACGGACGGATCTTCCCTTTTTCCAGGGCCGCTTTAATAGCCAAAGACACCGCCTGCCACCACTCGTCAGGATTTTGTTCCGCCCATCCGGCATGAGGATAATAGACCTGATATGCTCCGCTTGCACTTGCTTTTACCTGTCCTTCCTCATCAAATACGGCGATCTTGCAGGCGCTTGTTCCGATATCAATTCCTAATAAATACTGTCCCATAGCACCACTCATTCTTTCTCTTTATGCTTTGCCGTTGCAACCGCATACGCACATGCGTTCTTTTACCAGTTCCTTTACTGCTTCCATGCCGGCTATACCAAGCTTTTTCGGATCAAATGTCTCCGGTTTTTCCTGAAGAAGTTTCTTTCCTGCCTCTGTATAAGCCACACGCAGTTCTGTTGCAAAATTAACTTTACACATTCCTCTTCTGACACATTCTTTTACATCCTCATCACTAAGGCCGGAAGCACCGTGAAGGACCAGAGGTACAGACACCAGTTCTTTTACTTCCGATACCCGCTCTTTATCCAGTACAGGGGTTCCCGCATAGAATCCATGAGCTGTTCCGATCGCAATTGCAAGAGAAGAAACCCCGGTGCGATCTACAAATTCTTTTGCTTCCTGGGGATCTGTGTTTCCGTCCTCTTCCGCCTCCAGGTCGTCTTCTTTTCCGCCTACTTTTCCAAGCTCTGCCTCTACCGGAATGCCGCAGGCCTTCGCTACATCTACGACCTTTTTGGTCAACTCTACATTGTGTTCAAAATCTTCATGGGATCCATCGATCATAACGGAAGTGTATCCTGCCTTGATAGCCTGTACAGCCAGCTCAAAACTGCTGCCGTGATCCAAGTGCAGGCAGACCGGAACAGATGCCTTTTTCGCTTCCGCCGAAACCATTGCAAAATAGGTTTCCAGTGTACCGTACTTTACAGTTGACGGAGTGGTCTGCAGCATAACCGGAGCTTTTACCTCTTCCGCTGCTGCGATCACTGCTTTTACCATCTCCATGTTTTCTACGTTGAATGCTCCAACGGCGTATCCGCCCTCTCTGGCCTCCGCCAGCATTTTTTCAGATGTTACTAATGGCATTGTTTTTTTCTCCTTTTCTCTTTTATTATTTATTTTGGAAAGACACAGTCTATCCGGTGCTCTTTTAATTTTTGAAGCCATTTCTCTTCCGGCTTCTGATCTGTTACAAACCTGGTGATATCAGCCCACTCTGCCACTTTCGTAAAAGCGGTATTGCCAAACTTACTGTGATCGGCAGCTAAAATCCTCTCTTTTGCAGCGTAAAGCATCATGCGTTTACTGCTGGCATCCTGTTCATCCGAATCGGTAAAACCATTTTCCAGATCCACTCCCTTACATGAAATGATCGCTTTGTCTACATGGTAGGAAGAGAGCACCTCATCGGTACGCGGACCTACAAGGGCAAAGGATTTCTCTCTGGAAACACCCCCTGTGGAGATCACCGTCCACTCCGGAACATCAAAAAGCTCTACGATCACCTCCACAGAATTTGTGATCACTGTCAGTTTTTTCTTCTCCTTCAGTGCACGGGCAATGTACACATCTGTAGAGCTGGCGTCCAGCATCAGGGCTTCCCCGTCTCTTACCATATCAGCGATCAGTCTTGCGATTTTTTGCTTCTCTGCCACTCTCTGCTTTTTTCTGATATTAAATGGAAGATCAAAAAAGCTTTGTTCCTTAAGAACGGCTCCTCCGTAACTTTTCACAACAAGTCCGTCGTTTTCCAGCTTTTCCAGATCACGGCGTATCGTTTCCTCCGACACGTTATATGCAGCGCTTAGTTCACTTACTACAACCCGTTTTTCTTCCTGAAGTCTTTCCAGTATGTCGTTTCTTCTCTCTATTGCAAGCATTTCTTTCCTCTTCACTTTGATCTTTATTTTCGTTTTGCTTTGGCTTTTCCGCCTGCAGGTCAATCCAGTTCCATCCAATCCGCCGGATGTCTGCCTGTCAGCCCATAGTCTTTACGCATTCCGTAAAGTCTCTTTACCTGCTCCTTATCCAGCACCTTGGGACCTCCCAGCATCATAGACTGATAAAGGAGCCTTGCATAAAACTCCAGGGATTCCATTTTGTGATACGCGCCAAGAAGGCTGTCGCCATAGGTCAATGCTCCATGATTTTCCAAAAGCACTGCGTCATAATAAGGAAGATACTCCGATACAGCGTCCGGAATTTCCATAGTGGACGGCGTTCCGTATTTTGCAAGAGGCACTTCTCCAAGTCCCAGCACCGCCTCCGGCATGATCGGCTTTTTCAGCGGCATGCCGCATACCGCAAATGTAGTGGCATACATGGGGTGGGCGTGTACCACCGCTTTCACATCCTCCCTCTCCTCATAAACTCTCATATGCATTTTTATCTCAGAAGAAGGCCTGAACTCTCCATTTGCTTCGAGTATATTCCCCTTGGCATCCACCTTGCAGATATACTCCGGCGTCATAAATCCCTTGCTCACTCCGGTCGGCGTACATAAAAACTCATTATCGCTCAATTTCACAGAAAAGTTGCCGTCATTGGCCGCAACCATTCCCCGGTTGTACACCCTTTTCCCAATCTCACACATCTCTTGTTTTATATCCATTTCACTCTGCACTATTATCGCCTCCTTTTTTGGTTTTTTGTATGTTCTGATTTGATATTATCACATAATCCCTCGTAAATCAAATGTTTTATGTGTTGTTTTATGTTGTTTTTTTGACTTTTTTACAAAAATACCCGGGGTATAATGCAATTTGGGACGTAACACTTTTAAAAAGTGTTACGTCCCAAATTGACTATTCCGCTGCTTTTGTGAGATCTTTCATATCTTCTTTCAGATGATTGTAGATGCTCTTGTACAAACGGAAATATTCGTTATATTTCTTGTGATTTTCTTCGTCAGGCATGATCTTTTCATCCAAAACCTGCCATTTCTTTACTTCTTCGTATGTAAGAACTCCTGTTCCGATTCCGGCCAGCATAACATCCCCCATGTTTGCTTCTACATCATAAATAGGGCATACAACCGGATATCCTGTTACATCTGCAAAAATCTGACGCCATACTTTGGATTTTGTTACGCCTCCGGCGATCAGGATATATTCTCCTAAGTCTTCGCCGGTTGCTTCCATCGCATCCCGCAGGCAATATGCTACTGCCTCAAGGAATGCCCGGTAAAGGTGACCTTTGGTATGGGTCAATGACAATCCGACGATCGTTCCTTTTGCGTCGGAATCCCAGACCGGACTTCTCTCGCCCATAAAATAGGGAAGTACGACCAGACCTTCGCTTCCAGCCGGAATTTTTTCTGCTTCGCCGTTCAGGACATCGTATACGCTTGGCCCGCCATTCTTCTGATTTTCAATCTCCCACTGACACAGGGTATTGCGGAACCATTTTACAATGGCGCCTGCTGTATTACCTCCGGCGAAGTAGTAAGACAGTTTTTTTGCATCATAGAGGTAAGGCCAGATGATCAGTCCTTTTCCTTTTACCGGTTTGTCTGAAATCAAAGCTGCACACATGGATGTTCCAATAGCAGCTGCATAGACACCGGATTCAAATACACCGAGTCCTATGTTTGCCGCACCGCAGTCAATACCGCTTGCGATCACCGGCATTCCCTCGCACAGTCCCAGCTCGTCAGCAATTTCTTTCGTCAGCCCGCCGACAATATCTGTGGATTCCACAATTCTTTGAGGCATCATAGACATCGGGATTCCCATGGCATTCAAAAGCTCCTCCGACCAGGTGCGGGTATTCATATCAAAGATACCGCCTATATTTCCTGCCGAAGAATAGTCAATGGCAATCTCTCCTGTCATTTTATAAATTACGTAATCATTTGGAGGAAGAAAAAGTTTTGTACGCGCCCAATTTTCCGGTTCGTGATTTTTCATCCATAAAATCTTTATGTATCCATAGTATGGATCTGCTCCATTGTGGGTAATTTCAAGAAGTTTCTCTTCTCCGATGTGTTCCAGCACCCACTCTGTTTCGTCTTTTGCACGTCTGTCCATCCAGATCATGCAGGGGCGGACAGGATTCATATTCTCATCCAGCGGAATACCTGAACCTCCGTAAAGGCCGCTGATAGCGATGCCTTTAATATCCTCTTTCTTTATTCCCTGTTTTACAGCTTCCTCCACTGTACGGCGGATGGACTCTTTCGTCGCCTCATACCACACATCCGGCCACTGTTCTGCCCACAGCGGCTTTGGAGTCAACACATCATATTCCTCCAAATCCTGTGAGATCAGCTTTCCGGTGGTATCCATCAAAATTGTTTTTGTCCCTGACGTACCAATGTCTGTTCCCAATAAATACTGCATCACTTTTCCTCCTGTTCATTATATAAAGTGATTTTATAAAACTTATTTACAGAATAAGATATAACAGGAGTTTTGTCAATAGATTTTTATCCTTCAAACATGTATCTCTCAAACGTAACAGCATCTGCCGCATCTTTATCAAGCTGCGCTTCCGAAGCGCCTCTGCTGATATCTCTCCATACCTTGATATCAGAGCCTACCTGCCCTCCCATGCGTACAAACGGTTCCATGACAACTGTTCCGTCATAGTGAATGTCACGAAGCGCCTCTCCGATCTCTCTCCAGGGCATTCTGCCTTTTCCGGGAACCATACGATTGCATTCTCCTGTATGGAAATGTCCGAGAAGGTTTCCCGCCTCACGGATGGCTGCACCCATGCTGACTTCTTCAATATTCATATGGAACGTATCCAGCATTACTTTTACATTGTCCATTCCCACTTCTTTTACAAACGTTACGCCCTCTGCAGCCGTATTCAGAATATGGCTTTCAAAACGGTTCAAAACTTCCATTCCCAGCATGATATCGTACTGCTTCGCCTCTTCGGCAAGAATCCGGATCCCCTCTGCACTGCGTTTCCAGTCTTCTTCTTTATCAGCCTTGGAAAAGTCTACCGGCCAGTAGGAATAAATGGCACCGCCTATCTTATGAATATCCAGCTTGCCCATCACCTCAAACAGTCTCTTATACCATTCCATAGCGCCTGCACGTACCTCCGGTTCCACGGCGCCGATGTTATGCTCATAAGTAGGACCATATCCGGCTGTCAGGATCACGCCATTGTCCTGGGCGCATTTTCTCAGCTCACTGATTTCCTTCTCTGTATAGTCCGGCAGAGGAGCCGCTCCTACTTCCAGGATATCAAATCCCAGTTTGCTTACTTTTTCTACATACTTTTTGTAATCCGCTGCCCATTCCTGCTCCCAGTACGCATAATAAATTCCATATTTCATTTTCATCTCTCCTTTATGTTTTTATTTTTACACTACATCCTTTTAACGATAAACCTTTATATCAAAAGAACGGTAAATTACATTTCTCGCCTCTGTTTTATCAGTAAATTCTCCGCTTCTTATCATCTGTGCTGTGATGTTTCCAAGGGCTGTCCCTTCCGTCGGTCCCGCATGAACTTCTTTTCCGGTTGCCTCAGCTGTCAATTTGTTCAGATAACCGGCCTTTCCGCCTCCTCCCACAATATGTATCCTTGTGTAGGTCCGTCCTGTTGACTCCTCTATGCCGCGTATGGTATCGGCATAACATTTTGCAAGACTTGTATAAATACAGGAAGCTATCTCTCCCAAAGTTTCCGGAACCTGCTGCCCTGTCTTTTTGCAGTAATCTTTGATGGCTTCTGTCATATTGTCCGGTGCCATAAAACTTTGATCTGTAACATCTACACGGGAAGAAAATTCTTTCTCCTTCTCCGCCTCCTCACATATCTGCGCAAAACTGCAGCTATCTCCCAGTTCATGACGCACCGACTGGATCATCCAAAGGCCCATGATATTTCTGTGATAACAGATACGGGAATCAAATCCGCCTTCGTTCGTAAAATGATTCTGACGGCTTACCTCGCTGCAGTCCGGCTCATCTCTTTCGATTCCCAGCAAAGACCATGTGCCGGAACTGATAAACACATAATCCTCACCATCGGCTGGTATTGCCAGAATTGCAGAAGCTGTGTCATGGGTACACGGAAGGACTACTTCCATATCGAATCCAAATTCTTCCGCCAGCTCCTTCCTGATCTTTCCCAGACTTTCACCGGGCATTGCAATCCTTTGAAATATCCCGCCAGGTAATTCCAGACGCGCAAGGAGATCCTCATCCCAGCATTTTCCCGCCGCGTTCATCAACTGCGAAGTGCTTGCTTCCGTATATTCATTTACTTTCTTTCCCGTTAAAAGAAAATGAAAATAATCCGGGACAAACAAAAGCGCTTTTGCCTGTTCCAGTTCTTCCGGATGTTCTTTTTTTAAAGCCATCAGCTGGTAAAGCGTATTGAATGTCATTTTCTCAATCCCGGTTCTTTGATACAGCTCTCTCTCCCCGATGATCCTGGCTACCTCTTCATCTATACCGTCAGTACGCCTGTCCCGGTATCCATATGTCTCCCCTATAATCTCATCCCTGTCATCAAGAAGAACATAGTCTACGCCCCATGTATCAATTCCCATACTTTTTGGTATTTTCCCAATCTGTGCACATTTTCTGATCCCTGCTTTAATATGTCCGAACAGCTTTTCATAATCCCAGCACAGATGACCGTTCCTTTTGACCATACCGTTTTCAAAGCGGTAGATCTCCTCCAAGACCAGCTTTCCGCCCTGAAGGCTGCCCAGGATATGCCGTCCGCTGGATGCACCGATGTCCACAGCCAGATAGTAATCTCCCATGATCCGCCTCCTTCTTTTTCCCGTTTTCTTGTTTCAGTATAGCACAAGAGCCTATAATTGTAAACTTACGAAATATATTTTCTTTCGTACGAAACTTATATTATTGACATACACAATTTATAATGTTACCATATAATTAACCGAAACACACCGTCACAGGAGGCAGTACTTATGAAAGAACGTCATACCGCACTTCTTGAATATATTGCAGAACATGGAAAAACAGAGGTTTCTTTGCTCGCCGATATACTGGGAACCTCCCAGGTAACAATCCGGAAAGATCTGGAATACCTGTCTGAAAAAGGAATGTTGAAAAGGGAGCGGGGATATGCCCTGCCCAACGACGCCGGGGACATTCACTATCGGATAGCGTTCCACATTGCGCAAAAGCAGAAGATTGCACGGCGCGCAGCAGACTGTATTCAGGACGGCGAAATGCTGATGATCGAATCAGGCTCCACCTGTGCCCTGTTCGCCGAACAGCTGGCTAAAACAAAGAAAAATGTAACCATTATTACAAATTCTGTTTTTCTTGCCGACTATGTCAAAGGCTATCCCAACATTGAGCTTATCCTTCTTGGAGGAACGCTGCAGCCCCACAGCCAATCTCTTGTAGGGCTTCTCACAAAAAATTCAGCCGCCTCCTTTCATGTAGATAAGCTTTTTGCCGGAACGGACGGGTATTCCCGGGATTTCGGATTTACCGGCGATGATCTAGCCCGCTCTGATACCTTATCCGCCATGACCGAATGCGCAGATCACGTATATATCCTGACTGATTCCGGAAAATTTTCCCATCCGGGGGCTGTCTCTTTTCTTCCTCTTCAGGATGTCTATGAAGTCATCACCGACGAAGGGCTTCCTAAAGAGGAGCAGGATTTTCTCTTAAGTCAGGGAATCCGCGTATCAATTGCCTAAATACATACAAAAATCTCCGGAAGATTTCCTTTGTTGCACAACATGTGTGAACAAAAAGAAGTCCTCCGGAGATTTTTCTTATATTCCTGTGCGTCCTGCTGTCATGTCTATCGTAAGCGGGGTCACGGAAATTTTTCTGTCTACATATACCGCATAGATATCACTGTCCCTCTCCAGGGTATCCATATCAATGCTGATTTTTGAAGTAAGTCGGAAAGGACGGGAAAAATCCCTTTTCTGCGGCTTCTGGAAACAAAAATAATTCTGTCTGCTCTGTGTCGTGATCCGATAATCTTTCGGATCCTCTGCTTCTGCCGGAACGTTGATATTCCATATATCTGCCTGCATCACATTCTCCTTTGCGAGAATACGCTGTGCCGCGGCACGCAGAATCTCCCCGGACGTATCAAGCCGGGCAGCCGGAAGCTGTTCCAGACGCTGGATGGAAAGATCCGCCTCTACAGAAACAGCAATCGCCGGTATTCCCTGACTGGCCGCCTCAATAGCGGCTCCCAGCGTTCCGCTGCAGGTCACCGTCTGTCCCAGATTTTCTCCATAATTGATTCCGCTGATACATAGATCCGGCTTTCGGTCCGCAATCTCAAGCACTCCATGAGCCACCGCAAAGGCCGGTGAACCGTGGACTCCATAAGCCGGAATCTCCTGCCCGTCAATCCGTATGCAGGAGGTCTCTATGATCCCTGTATCCTCCAGTCTCGGAAAAGCTCTCCCCATACCGGACTGCTGCTTTGCAGGCGCCGCTATGATCAGGTCGCCCAGATCCAGTACCGCTTCCGCTGCTGCCCGTATACCGGGAGATTCTATTCCGTCATCATTTGTCAAAAGAATGAATGGTCTTTCTCTTTTAGTTGAAAAGTTCATACGCCTCTTTTAATACTTCATCTGTATGTTTTGTGATATTAGTATAAACCGGGTACATCTTCTCATAAAATGCAACTGCTTCCGGATTCGGTGTAAAGGTGTCTTTGATACGAACCATGTTTTCTACCGCCTCATCAAAGCTCTTATATACACCTGCAGCAACTGCCGCACAGATTGCAGATCCAAGTCCTGCTGCTCCGTTTACCTCGTTGCGCACCATCGGGATGTTAAATACATCTGCAAAGATCTGCATGAAAAGATCGCTGTTGGAACCGCCTCCGGTGATGATGATCTTATCAAGATTTACACCGATCTCGTTTGTCATATCCGTAACATGCTTTTTCATGGTAAGTGCTACAGCTTCCAGGATAGAACGGTAGATATGTCCTCTTTTATGTCTTCCGTCAAATCCGATCATAACACCTTTTTTGTAAAGCGCATCTACAGGTGCCAGCCAGTCAAGCACTGTCATCAGACCGTTGGAACCTGCCGGAACTGCCTCCGCTTCCTTGCTCAAAAGCTCTTCTGCAGACATCCCCTGTGCTTCTGCTTCTTTCTTGTATCCGTCTCCCAAGATATCTCTGAACCAGCTTACTGTCCACATTCCTCTTCTGATACCGTTTGTATCATACAGATACTTGTTTGGCACGCAGGAGAATTTCGGCCATGTAGCGGTTGTACCCTTCAGGTTTTCTTTTCCTTCCATCATACCTGCTGTGTATGTTCCAAGGGAAATACATGCAGTTGTCTCACCCATACATCCTGTTCCAAGACCTTCTACTGCTTTGTCATTGGATGTTGCCACAACCGGTACTCCTTCCGGAAATCCTGTTGCTTCTGCAGCTTCCTTTGTCACATAGCCCAGGATATCACCCGGCATTACAAGGTCAAACAGCATTTCTCTTGGCATTCCTGTATTTTTATATGCTTCCGGATCATCAGACCATTTCCAGTTGTCGATATCGATCGGCCATACGCCTTCATAGTTTCCGATCGTATCCTTGTGTTCTCCTGTCAGTCTGTATGTAATGTATCCGGAAGATGCTACTACATATTTTGCATCCGGATTAGAGAAATCATATGGCTTGGATACACGGATATCCATCCAGCTAAGAGCCGGCTGTGCAAGCATTCCGTCTTCCTTCAGATAAGCTCTGCAGTAACGGATCGTACAAAGTCCGATTCCCACGATGTCTTCTTTATTTCCTTTAAAGTTAGCCATACATTTTTTTCCTGCCTGGCAGATCGCATCCCACCAGTCATCGTCCGGATGCTCTACAAGCTCCGGTCCCGGGAGGTTGTATGGTTTTAATGGATGTTTTCCCTCGCATACAATATTTCCTTTTGTGTCAAAAATCAAAATTTTGGCACTCTGGGAACCTTCATCAATACCGATAATATATTTCTCACTCATATCAAAATCCTCTTCCTAATTGTTGTTTCTTTTTCTGCTTTTTACGGCGGTGCACAAAGAAACGCCCTCTTTTGTACACCGCCGTTTGTATTTTGCCAACGATATCGGCGCTGCTATCTCACACAGCGATATCGGCACAATTATCTTACAAGGTATCCTCCGTCTACAACTGCCAGAGTTCCGTTTACATAGTCAGATGCACGGCTTGCCAGATAAACAACAGTTCCCATCAGATCCTGTCTCTCTCCCCAACGATCAGCCGGAACATGCTCTTTGATCTTGATGTACTTCTCATCGTTTGCGCTTCCTGTTCCGCTTGTCATGCTTGTCTGGAAGTATCCAGGAGCAATACCATTTACACAGATTCCATATTTTCCAAGTTCATCTGCATACGCTTTTGTCAGTCCCATAAGTCCTGCTTTCATTGCAGCATATGCCGGTGATCCAAGTCCGCCAAGGAAGGAGAACAGAGAACAGATGTTAATGATCTTTCCGCTCTTCTGTGGGATCATGTATTTTGCTACTGCATGGCTTAAATCAAAAGCACCTGTCAGGTTGATCGCGATCATCGGATCCCATTCTGCTCTGCCGAAGTCAAGTACATCAGCAATCTTGCAGATTCCTGCACAGTTTACAAGGATATCAATGGATCCGTATGTCTCTACGCACTTCTCTGCAACTTTATCACAGATTCCATCCTCTGTAATATCTCCCAGCATGAATGTATATTTTACGCCGCAATCCTCAATCAGTTTCTGTGTTGTTCCGTCGTCATTTACTGCTGCAAAGCAGAAAATATTTGCTCCGGCTTTTGCAAGCGCCAGTGCGAATGCCTGTCCCAGTCCGCTGCATCCTCCTGTTACGATTGCATTTTTCCCCTTCAGTGAAAAGAAATCCATAGAAAAATCATTGATATTTAAGCTCATTGTTATACCTCCAAAAACCTTCAATTCTTTTGTCCTGTAAAAGAGCTCTTCCTCTACCTGCGCACAATAGAGAAAATGAAAAAAGTAACTTCTACCCGCACTACACGGGTAAAAGTTACTTTCTCTTTCGCTCTTTTAGTAACTACGTACATAGTACAGCGATCACTTCATTTTGTCAATATCGTGATAATATTAAAAAACGATACTTTGTTTTTATGCATATTGCACAATTCTCTTTTCATTTCCAAGAACCGGGGTAAATCTTGCCACCTGGAACTTCTTCACGAACAATGTACACTTACACAGGAACAGATAATAAATATTTTCTCCGCATCCCCGCAGTGTCTCGAAATTCCCCTGACCTTTGGCAATACAAAGATCAGCCTTTTTGATCCGATCCAGCGCCTCTTTGCTGATCCGATCCGGGGGAGTGCCGGGGATTTTTATCCCGTTAGTCAAAACCTCTGCAATTTCAGGCATACCAATAAAAGCAGCATCCTCTTTTGTAGCGTCATTCAATGTGGGAAATCCTCTGACAAGCACTGTCACTTCCAGACCGGGATGCAGCCCTTTCATTGCCTCGATAAACAGTTTATCCAATACAATTTCCCCTGCATTATCCGTGATATAAACCAGGCTCTTTGCCCGGGAAACTTCCCCTCGCAGACGTTCAATCTCCTCCGTATCAAGGGGCAGCTTATCATAGTCTGCAAGAAGCTGTGCAAGCTTCTCTTCATTCACATCCGACATTGCTCCAAAATCAATGTAATTCCCGGTTACAGCATATTGCAGTCCCGTAAGGAAAGGATCACGGGACATACGGATTGTCTGCCGGATCTGTTCTTCTCTTTCCATAAGATACCGGTTATACTTCTCTTTTGGCACCGTATAGGCATCGTCTATCTCAAAATAGTCCTCCAGCACATCAACAGTCTGCTGCATCAGAACCGGTGCGGAAACATCCTTGTCCGCCTGTTTCAGGATTTCTTTCACTTTTTCGAGAACAGCCTCCCGTACTCTGTCGTCAGCCTGGTATTGGTCCAAAAGTCCGGACACCTTATTTACACAACAGTCCAAACACTCTATGTCTGCTTTCATAATCTCTCCCTATTCTGCACAGCTGTAAATCTTCTGCGCGCTAACAATCCCATACTTTTCTATTTGTACTGGACACCGCCATAGCCCCTGCCTTCAGCGCTCCCATGACATCTTCCTTATCCTGGATCAGGCCGCTGGCAACCACCGGCTTGTCCACTTCATGGACAAGATAAGGAATCAGCTTGGTAAGCCCTGCCGGCATAAACTCCACCACTTCCGGATTCGTATGACGCACATGCTTGACAATATTGGTATAACTTCTTCCGTCCATCATATAGAAACGCTGAATCGTAAAAATGCCGAGATCTTTAGCTCTCTTGATCATAGTGGGCTTCAGGCTGATGATCCCGTCTGCCATGGTATATTTCTTTATAAAATCCACACAGATTTCTTTTGATGTCAGCCCTTCGATCAGATCAATGTGGACGATCACCTTTTTATCTTTTTCTTTCAGTTTCTTGACGATATCTGCAATGTTGCAGATATCGCCGTAAAGTACATAGACAAGTTTGCTCTCTGAAGCCAGACATGCCTCCAGCCATTCGTCGTTCTTTGCCGCCGGTATCACCGGGCAGTCTGCTGTCAGTTCCATAAATTCTTCTGTCGTCAATGCCATATCTATCCCTCTTCTTTTTCCTCCACAGGCAGCCTGGGTGATTCGATCGGTCTGCCGTTGCTGTCATAGTCTTCCTTATGTACATCATACTTCTTCGGATTTACGCTGATCTTCAAAAGCCCGAATATCATGATGAGCACAAGGAACATATTAGGAAATCCTCCCAGGTTGGAGGCCGCCTTGATACCATCAATTCCTGCAAAGGCAATCAGGATGTAGGTTACCGCTCCAAGAGTAACTCCCCAGACGATTTTCAGCCAGGACGGCGCCTCTTCCTGATCCGGAGTGATACCATGCGTACACAGACCTGCCATGGCATTCGTATTGGTGTCTGAGCCTGTTACAATAGAAATAAAAATGATGAACACATAGAACACAGCGATAATCACTGACAACGGAAGCTGTGAAAATACGCTGTACACAACAGACTCCGGTCCACTCTCCAGCATGGTTTCATTTAATCCCTGTCCGCTGAACTCATAGTAAAGGGAAGCGGAGGAAAACAGCGCTATCCAGATCATGCTGAACGCAGCCGGAATAACAAAGTTACACTTGATCGCATCGCGGACGGTATATCCCCTTAAGATCTTTCCAAGGAACACTCCCGTGATAGGCGTCCACGCAAGCCAGTTACACCAGTAGAATACCGGCCAGCTCTTTGCCCAGCTGTCTTCATATACCGCTCCGTTCATCAGGTTCAGATGAACAAAATCTTTCAGGAAGGCTCCCAGAGACTCTACGGATACATTCAGCATATATGCCGTCGGCCCAAACAGGAAAATGATGATCAGGAATACAAAGTACACTTTCGCGTTAAGGGATGACAGGATACGGATTCCGTTCATGATACCTGATACGCTGGAAATAATAAAGGTGATCATGATCAATGCAGCGATCACCAGCCAGGAAGCCGGGCCGCTTTCTATCCCGAAAACACTTTCTACTCCGCCGCCAATAGACATAACGCTTGTCCCGATAGACGCCGCCATGCCGGCAACAAGTGAAAAGAGACAGATAACGTCCACAATACCGCCGAATTTCTTTGCCTTCACCCCAAATGCCGGAACCAATGCCGATCCAAGGGAGAAGGACTGGTTCATATTATAATATACAAAGGCAAACGTAAGTGTTGCAATAACATAAATAGCACAGGGCGTAATCGTCCATTCCAGATACATAGTTTCCATGGCAAATACTGCCGCGTCTGCGCTTCCGGATTCCACACCTGCCGCTACTGCCGGTGTATATAAGTGATACATCGGCTCCGCACATGCCCAGAACAGGATTCCGGCTGCAATGATCGTACACAGGGTGATCCACACAAGATCCATGTACTTCATCATCGGTCTGGCTTTGCTGCCTCCGATCCTTACCTTGCCAAGAGGAGAAAACCAGATAACGATCACAGTAATTACACTGCCAAGCGCCGTCAGGTTAAATGCCCAGGCAAAATTATCCAGAACCCAGCTTGTTACCGCATTAAGGCCTGCAAGAAATGCGTCTCCGTTTGTCAGGCTGACTACGACCATAGCGGCCAGTAAAATCCATGGCGGAAAAAAGACCCCTTTTCTTAATTTCAAGTCAACTGTTTTTACTGTTTTTTCTTCCGTTCCCATATGCTCTCTCTCCTTTCCACTCGTATCTCTATCATGGGTACGTTTGTATTTTTAAAAATGGTTTCCAGACGCTCCGCCTGCTGTGTTCCCAGAATCCTTCTTGGGAGTACAAAAAGCTCTCTTTCTATCTTTAAAACATAGACATGATCTGACCGGAACCATTTTATTTTCGCACCGGAATATTTAATCTTTGCTTGTCCCTCTCTATATACGATCTGCCTGTCACTGATTTCTATTTCATATTCCCCTTGCATGGAAGCCAATTTCCTGGCTTTCCGGTTTCTCAGGAAATCCATTCCATATGCCATATAAAAATCAAGAAGAATGATGACTGCAAGAAACAAAAACAAAAAGAATTTGTCCGGAGACCTTATATAAGCGATCAGCGCTGCTGCTCCCAAAATGCTCAATATCCATATGTTAATCTGGCGAAATTTCCCCGACCGCCTGTAATCCAGACAGAGCAGCGCTTCTATCCAGTCCTCCTCACTTAACCGATATCGAAATTTCAGATCTGTCATCTCCCTTCTTTCAAACGCTCGATCAGATCCGGCACTACCTCATACAGGTCGGCACACACCGGATAATGAGCGATTTCAAAGATTCTTGCGTCCGGATCCGAATTGATGGCAATGATATTTTTTGCAGTTTTCATACCGGCCATAAACTGAACCGTTCCCGACACGCCGCATGTAATGAGATAATCCGGGGAAACAGTGCTTCCCGAAAGTCCGATCTGTCTGGAAGGGCTCATCCATCCCTTTTCTACCAGAGCCCTGCTGCAGGCAAGCTCACCTCCCAGAAGATGTGCCAGTTCACGTAACATTTCCAGATCTTCTTTCTTTTTTACTCCTCGCCCTGCCGCTACCAATATTTTCTGACCTGCAATACTATCATCCTGACTCTGTTCTTTTACCGCCTCTACTGTCACAGTCTCATCCGGCTCGTCCCACTTTTTCATATAAAATATGGTATGTTTCCCCGGTATTCCCGGTCTTTTCGGCATAACTCCCGGTCTCACTGTAGCAAGCTGAGGGCGGCGGTCTTTTGTAAGGATCTCTGCCATAATATTACCACCAAATGCCGGCCTTGTCTGCATGAGATTTCCATCGTCATCTATTTCAAGAGAAGTACAGTCCGCAGTGAGCCCTGTCCGAAACTCCACGGCGATCCGCGGCGCAAGCGCCCTTCCTTCCCTGGTTCCCCCGATCAATACAACCGATGGGCGAATAATATTGATACACTCTGTCATGATCCGCTCATAGGCAATCGGAAGATACTCATCGGACGCCTCCCAGAGATAAGCCTCATCCAGAAAACTGTCCTTCAGCTCTTCCCTTATTTCTTCCGGCTTCCCCCCAATTGCCACTCCGTAAACTTTTCCTCCGGCTTTTGCAGCAAGTCGTCTGGCCTCACCGATAAGCTCCAGGCTGACCGGCATTACTTTTCCCTTATAACATTCCACATAGACGAGAATCCCCGTCCACTGGTTCTGTTCCTCCTTAAGGCTTTTCCTCAGCATCATGACTGTCCCCTCCAATCCCAGCCGTCTATAATGTCCATAATATATCCGACTGCCTGTTCTTTTTCCATGATCTGAAGCTCCTGCCGCTTCGTTCTTGCAGGCGGGAAAATCCGCTTCACTCGTGTAGCCGATCCGTTCAGACCATAATGGGATGTGTCCTGATCTGCAAAATCTGCAAGAGCAAGGTGATGGATTTCTTTTTTTCTTCCGCTGATCTTCAGTTTTAAAGAAGGCATCCTGGGCATAAAGCTGTCCTTCTCCACTGATAAAAGACATGGCAGTTTTGTTCTGGCCTCAATGTCTCTTCCTTCCATAAGATATGTCACTTTCAGATCGCTGCTCCCATCTGTACGGATCTCTGTCACCCAATTTAAATGGACAAGATCCATCCATTTCGCAAGGGCTCCGCTGACCTGCGCCGTATCGCCGTCTGTTGTCTGCTTTCCGCATAAGATCAGATCGTAACCGCCCTCTTTTTGTATTGCCTGCATCAGCGTGTAGGAAGTTGCCAGGACATCCGCGCCTGCAAAAGCGCTGTCAGTGATGAGGAATCCCTCGTCTGCTCCCATGGCAAAGGCCGTTCTTATGGCCTCCTCCGCTTTAGCAGGACCCATCGTATAGACATGGATCTCTCCGCCGCTTTGCTCCCGTATCTGAAGTGCTGCTTCCAGCGCCGCCAGGTCATAGACATTTACTACCGCTTCCAGCCCGGCGCGGATCAGCACACCTGTCTTTTTATCCATGTTCCCTTCTGTCGTCCTGGGAACCTGTTTCATACACACTGCTATCTTCAATGCTTTTACTCCTCTGTTTCAATGATATTTCCGGGATTCAGTCTGTATACACTGTCATATTGTTGTTTCAGCTCCCGGCAGACTTCAAGATAATCTCCCGGAACTGCATCTCCCAATATTTTCTTTTTCAATTTCCCGATTCCATGTTCCCCGATCACTTTACCATGGGTGCTCGTCTCCTTTGCCCACCGGGACAAAAGACGGATCCCCTCTTCATACTCTTCCTTATTTTCCGGAAGAAGATTAATGTGCAGATGATTTTCCATAGCATGTCCGAAAATACAGGCTGAAAGACCGCTTTTCGCGATATCCTCCCTGCTCTTTTTCAGAATTTCCGAAAAACCGGCGTCTGCCACCGCCATATCCGTGCCCAGCTTCGTAATCTCCTTATTTGTTCGTCTGACCCCTTCAATGAAAAGATTGGCTGTCTCGGCCGCCGCATGGCGAAACGCATGCATTTTCTCGATCTCTGCCTCACCGGACACTGCCCAGGCTTCATCAGGATCGCTTCCGCATTCTGCCGCTTTTTCCATCAGGCATTCCGCAATCTCTTCAATGCCTTCCTCCTGCCCCTGGATCTCCAGATAGACCATATCTGTGATCTCCTGTTCAATATCCGGCAGTTCCTTGATCTTTGACATGGAAGGCTTTCTCTCCTCGATCAGGTCCATGGTCTTACGATCAATGTATTCTACTGCCGCCACAGCTGCAGTTTCACAAGACGGAAGCTCCTCCTTAAGGCTGTCCACAAACTGCCCGGCTTCTCCGGTATCACGGAAGAAAAATGCAATTCCCCACAGACTTTCCGGTTTGGGAAGAAGTTTTAAAGTCAGTTCCGTAATAATCCCTGTAATTCCTTCTTTGCCAAGAACCGTATCCATCTTTTCCATTTCTTTTCCGGATGCCAGCACGATTTTTTCGCCCCATCCTATCTCCTGAACAGTACCGTCCGGATAAAGGACACGGATTTTTTCAATGTAGTCTCTTGCCGGTCCATATAAAATCCTGCAGATTCCTTCTGCATTTTCCGCCGCCACACCGCCGACTGTCGCCGAAGTCTCTGTTGGATCCGGCGGCCAGAATACCGGTGTCTTGCGGAACATGCTGTCTATTTCTTTTTTCAGATCCATGAGGGTAATCCCAGGTTCTACGGTCACAGAAGCCGTGCCATCCGAATGTACCTCTCCATCCTTTACCTTGTTCATGTGGGACAAATTCAGGATATGGCCTTCTTCCGGAACTGCCGCTCCGGTGATTCCGGTCTTCCCCCCCCTGAATCGTAATTTTCACATCTTTGCCCAAATGTTCCAGCACTTCCCGTATCTCGCTTTCCGTTTCCGGAAAAGAAATGCTGTCGGCGTTTCCTGTGAATTTGGACTCGTCAATCAGATATTCTTTATACTGTTCCTCCATAGGAAAAATTGTGACGCTCATCTTTTCCTCCTATTTTACTGTCTTTTCAAATTTTCTGCAAGTTCTTCTATCCGTTTCATGACCGGAAGAAAGTCATCCGCGATCGCCACATCAGCCTGCTTCATGATCGGCGCTCTTTCGTCCCGGTTTACAGCAACAATAAATTTACTCTTTTCAATGCCTGCATAAAATGCCGCCGCACCGGATGCCCCTACCGCAAAACAGATCTCCGGTGCAAGCATGGCTCCGGATACGCCGATAAGCCTGTCCATAGGCTCCCAGGCATTCATGGCAGCCGGTCTGCTCACTCCCAGAACTCCTCCCAGACTCTCTGCCGTCTGTTCCAGCCTTTTTACATTTTCTTTGCTTCCGCATCCTCTTCCTGCGGCGATCACAACCTTTGCCTGCTCCAGTCCCTTTTCCTTTTCTTCCGGAATAAATTCTTCTTCCAGGATAAAATCCGGCTTTCCGACATTCGCTTCTTCTGTAACTGCGATGTCTCCTGAATCCTTCTTCGCCTTATCCATTCCTCTCTCAAGAGAAATGCAGTAGGGGCCGGTCTGCATCAAAAAGGCCGCTTTCAGATGATTGGCATATACCATCTTGGAAGCCTGAAGGCCTCCGTCAGCGACTGTGATCTTTCCCACTGCTGCAAGGGAGCTCCCTTTTTTCCTTGCTCCGCACCGCACTGCCAATTCAATATCCGATGGATCGCTTCCAAAGATATACAGATCTTCTGACGTCATCCACCCGCACAAAACATCCAAAGCATTTACCGGCGTATATGTTTCCATATAAAGCACCCTGGCCTCTGACGCCGGTATGCCATCCAATATTTTTTCACCTGTTTTTAATATGAGCAAGGCTTCCCCTTCTTCTATTTCAGCGGGAAGCCCTTTTGCAAAGCCGCACATTTCTTCCATCTGCGCCTGTATTTCTGACAGGAATCCGTTAATAACCAGATGATATCTCATAGTTTTTCCAGCCTTTCCTTCAGATATGATTCAAAAAGCTTCTCCGCCTTCTCCTGGGGAGTCGCTCCTTCGATCCATTTTGTATCCCTTTTTCTTTCCACATTTTCCAGTGAGACAAGCTTCGCTGATTCTGCCGGACTTTCTTCACATACTTCTTCCATAGTCAGCCTCTCGATCGGCTTTTTGCCAAGCTTCATTTTATCCTTCAGAGTCGGTACACGAAGATAGGTATTCTCTGCATTTCCCACAACAAGTACACAGGGAGTTTTTACCGTACGGATAACGCTTCCGCCGTCTGTTTTACAGGTAATCTTAAGACAGCTCTCATCTACCGGCTCCATAGAGGTAACTTGAGTAAAACAAGGCCATCCAAGCAGCTCTGCCAGAAGATATGGCGTCTTCATATTGCTCCCTACTGAACTTTGTCCACCCATAACTACCACATCCTGCATGGCGTATTTTTTGAGATATCCCGCAATCGCTCCCGCAAGACTTTCAGGGGCAAAATTTTCCGGCTCTTCCTGCATAATACGCACTGCATGAGCATATCCCAGCGCATAAAGCGTCTTCAAAAACGACTCGTCTTTCTCTTTTCCAATTGTCAGCGCACTTAATTCAAAAACGACGTTAAAGCTTCCTGACAAATCAGAAAGCTTTAACATCATTTCCAGAGCGCTCTCATCAAAACAGTTCCATATTGGCTTGACATAGCTAGTATCCACATGGAGCTGTCCTTCTAACTCCCAATCTTCCTCTGCCACCAGATCCAGATCGGGAACTACTTTAAAGCAACCCAATATTTTCATAATATTAATCTTATTTTCTTAAAGGAATCAGTGTTCCCATGTTCATAATACCATTTGGATCAAATGCCTGCTTCAGTGTCTTCAGCATATAGTAAGATGATCCGTATTCTTCAGTTACATAGTGAGCTCTTGCTTTTCCAAGTCCATGGTGATGAACAATGGATCCGCCGTATTTGATAACCTGCTCGCAGATGATCTGATTGATTCTGTCATGATATTTGTTGATCTCTTCTTCCGGAGCACAGTCTACAACGTTGTAGTAGTATACAAAGTACATATTTGTTCCGTTGATATAGCTATGTGAAGAATGTCCTCCCATCAAAGTCATATCCGGAACTTCTGCAAGGATTCTGTCACATGCTGTTTTGTAAATATCATAGATATTATCCCAGCTTCCGGAAACCTCTGTTGTGATACCAATGTTCTTTGTTGCTTTGATTTCTTCTTTTTCTTCAGCAATCTGCTCTGGTCCCCAGTTCAGTCCGCCGTACCATTTTTCAATCAGCTTAGGATCTACTTCTTCCAGTTCCGGATGTTTGCTCATCAGATCACGGATACCTGCTTCAATAGCCGGTGTAATATTTGCCGGTCCTTCTGCCATCCAGATAAGGATTGCTTTTCCTTCTTCCAGCCATGCACTGAAGTGCTGCTGTGCATCTGCTGCATCGTACAGACGTGCAAAAGAAGGTTTGTAACCTGCTACCATAACTTCACGCAGGCAGTCAAATCCAAGCTTCATCTGCTCATCATCCAGCTTGTATGCAATGTATCTGTTGTTTTCCGGCTGCCATTTGAAGAGCTTCAGTGTTACTTCTGTGATAAAGCAAAGAGCTCCTTCGTTTCCACAGATGATATGTCTGATATCCGGACCTGCCGCACGTCTTGGAACGTTTTTGATTCTGCAGATCTTTCCATTCGGGAACACAGCTTCCATACCAACGATCATATCTTCGATTCCGCCATAAAGTGTAGAGAACTGTCCGATACTTCTTGTTGCAACAAGACCGCCGATCTGTGCAAGAGGTTTGGACTGCGGAGAATGTCCTGTTGTGTATCCCTGCTCACGAAGCATATCGTCCAGATCCTGAAGCGGAACACCACACTGGCATGTTACCTGCATGTTGTATGTATCTACTTTCAGTACTTTATTCATCATAGAACCATCTACAACAACGGAGTCTTTAAGAGCTGTCTCTAATCCTCCCTCGATAGCGGAATGTCCGGTTCTCGGTACAATGTTGATCTCATTGTCATTTGCAAATGAAAGAACTTTGGAAACTTCCTCTGTGCTTGTTACATATACAACTGCTGCCGGAATCGGCTGTGTATATACTTCGAATACCTGCTCATACTTTCTGTATCTGTCGAGACTGCTTTCTTTTAATACCTGTTCGTCAGTAATGACACGCTCTTTACCGAGGATTTCTACTAATCCCTCTACAATTTTCTCCCTTGAAATAATAGCCATGATGTTTCTTCCTCCTATTTCTTAACTACTTTTTCTTTTCGTCTGTCTTTAAATATGAGAGTTTTTCTTTTTTGACCAAAAGAGCGCTGTCTGCGCACAACAGCATAATAAAAAAAGAGAAAAGCAACTAGTATAAAAGCGGTATATCCGCCTTTCCTGTTACTGTTCTCTCCTAAGCTCTTCTGGTAACTGCCTTTAGTATAAATCCTGATCTACAGGTTGTCAATTGTACATATTACATATTTTTGGACTCCCTTTTTTATGAATTATACCTAATTTTCTTTTTTATTTCCTTTTGCGATTGACATTTTTACACAAATCTTTTATGCTTTAGGATAGTTACAAGAGTGAAGAGAGAAGTAACGCTGCAAGGCATTACTTTTCTCTTTTTTGTTTCTTTTCTGTCAGAACCTGTGACTGCAGCACGGGAACTGGCGCTGTTTCATTATTATTAATTGTATAGTTTTTTGGAGGAATACTTATGGACAAGGCTTTTATCAAAAAATACGGCACGCTGCTTCTTCTGGCGGCCGGAGCTGGTATCATCTTCCAGCTTCCTTACATTCGTGAAACTTTCTATGTACCGATTCAGAACGCTATGGGGCTTAGCAATGCCCAGATGGGTCTTCTGTCTTCGGGATATGCAACAATGGCAACTTTATCTTATTTTATCGGCGGTATGATCGCAGATAAGTTTTCAGCAAGAAAGCTGCTGACATTTTCCTTTATCGCTACCGGAGCTCTGGGACTTTGGTTCTCTACCTTCCCAAGCTTTGCAATCGGACGTTTGATCTTCGTTCTGATGGGAATCACTTCTATTATTACATACTGGTCAGCCTGCATTAAGGCGACTCGTATGCTGGGCGGAGAGGAAGAACAGGGACGTCTGTTCGGTCTTCAGGAAGGACTTAGAGGTATTTTAAACGCTGCCGTTGTATTTGGAATGGCGTGGGTATTTGCACAGTTTACAGATGAGATCGCAGGCGCTTCTGCAGCAATCAAAGTGTGCGCTATCGTTGATATCATCATTGGTATCTTGAACTTTATCTTTATCGAAGATACAAAACGTGAAGAACAATCCGAGCCTGTAGGAACAGTTGTAAAAGAAATGTTCAAGACTCTGCTCCTTCCTCGAGTATGGGTGCTGGTTGCTATCGTTTTCACTGCTTACAGCGTATATGGTCTTGTAAGCTACGCTACTACATATGCACAGCAGTTCTTCGGAATGTCTGCTGCAACAGCTGCAACTCTCGGCGGTGTTCGTTACCTGATCCAGGGTGTTGGCGGTATCGTGGCAGGTTTTGCTGCTGATAAACTTTCCCGAGGCAAAGTTGTTATCATCGGATCTATTGGTATGGCCCTTTCCTTCCTGTTCTACATTTTAATCCCGGTTCAGGAGGGACTTCTGGGACTGATCATCTTCAACTTCTTCTTCGGCCTGTTCTTCATCTATGCCGTAAGAAGCCAGTACTTTGCTATCCATGATGACGCTGGTATCCCGCTTCGTTTAAGCGGACGTGTTTCCGGTATCGCATCTGCACTTGGATACCTGCCGGACGTATTCATGTACACCATCGTCGGAGGCTGGATGGACAGCTATGGACATACCGGATTCAACATGACTTGGATTTATGCCATTGTAATGTCTCTCCTCTGTGTAGTCTTTACTTTCATTCTTTCTAAAGTTGCAAAGGACAAACTGCCAGAGAATGCTTAATTTGAACAAAAAAAGATGTTCGGATCTTATATTCGGACATCTTTTTTTATAAATTTTTTTCTAAAAGGAGGGTCTGCTTATGCTGCCGCTTACTTCTTATGCCTGGGGTTCACCAGGCCGCTATATCCAGGGAGCCGGAGAACTTGACCGCCTGGCAATCCACACAGAAAAATTCGGAAAAAGGGCTTTTGCTGTCATTGATGAATTTTTCTACAAATCATTTACAAAAAGGCTGGACACTCTCTACAAAAATGCCGGAGGGGCTTTCTTAAGTTTTTTGTATCAGACCGAGATTACAAAAGAGCTTATTGAAAAAGCATCTGACGAGGCCAGTGGCTTTTCCCCGGATGTCATCATCGGAATCGGTGGAGGAAAAGCATTGGATACCGCCAAAGCCGTAGCTTCCAGGCTGTCCCTTCCCCTTGTGATCATCCCCACAAGCGCTTCTACAGACGCGCCCACAAGCGCCATGTCCATCATCTACAATGACGCACATGAACACGATGATGTCTACTATTACATCAAAAATCCGGATCTTGTACTTGTAGACAGCCAGATCATTGCAGACGCCCCGGTGCGTTTCCTTGTATCCGGTATGGGTGATGCCCTGGCTACCGTCTTTGAAGGGCGCACAAGTATCCGCACCAATCAGCCCAACTATATCTGTGGAGAATCCGGCTCTTACATGCGCACCCGGACTGCCGCCGCCATTGCCGAGGAGTGTTATCGTACCATCTGCGAATTTGGCGTCAGGGCTAAGATTGCCAATGAACTTCATGTTGTTACGGATGCTCTGGATGCAGTCATCGAGGCAAACACTCTGATGAGCGGACTCGGGTTTGAGAATGTGGGCTGTGCCGCTTCCCATGTTGTGTGCAATGGAATCACAGCTGTTCCCGGCGGAGATAAGGCGCTCCACGGAGAAAAAGTTGCCTTCGGCGTCATCTGTCAGCTGCTTGCAGAAAATGAAGATATGAAACTGATAGAAGAAGTCATCCGGTTCAATTTAAGCGTGGGACTTCCTGTCACTCTGGATGATATGGGAATTGCACCTACAGAAGAAAATTTTGATATCATCAGCGCCAACCCGCAGGAAACCGAATGGACCAGAGAACCATTCTATATGGATGCCGCAAAAGTAAAGGCAGTAGTTAAGACCGCCCATGAATTGGGAAAGCGTTATAAAAAAGGGTTATAAAAACTGTGCGCCGCCGGGCGTACCTGCAAAAAGAGGATTCTCCATACATATGAGGAATCCTCTTTTTGTTTCTGCCAATATGATCTATCCGGCATCTCCTATATTTCCTGTATCATCTGCCCTTCTACCAGATACATGGCAGGCTCCCATGTGCCTCCGGGGGCACACTGCCTCTCAAGAGATGTAAAAATCTGTTCTACTGTCTTTTTCATATCCTGGCGGTACATGATCGTTCCCAAAGGCGGAGACGGCAGTTTATCCACGGAAGCCACTGCAAGCTCCGGCTTTTCTCCTGCAGCGATCTCTGTAACAAGGATACCGCATTCCCTGTCACAGCAGAGCACTGCCGTTTCTTTTCCCTCCCTCTCTCCGATACTGCCCTTCAGAGCGCTTTCAATGATCTTCCGTCCTTCTTCTTCTTTCTTCCATGGGATCCTTAATACGATTCCATGCTCTCCGGCATATGTCCGATAGGCTTCCTCACGCATCCGAATACTGTATATCTCTGTCATATCCCATCCTACATATATAATCCTCTTATATCCCGCTTCTTTAAGAGCCTGGTACAATGTACTTACTGCACGTTCGTTGTTGAGAGCCACACAGTCCGCATAAGGAAGTCCTCTGTCAGAATCAAAAAACACAAGATTCATGCCAATGGCACGGAGCCTTTGAAGCTTCTTGCGATCTACTTGCAAATCTTCCAGCCAGACTACCGCATTACGAAGTCCTCTTTTATAAAGCCGGTAAAGGCTTTTTTCCAGACCTTCGCTTTTTGGCTTCTCTACATAGAGCACCAGAGTGCCTTTTGTCTCAGCATATGCTTGAAATCGTCCGATAAATTCCGAGAAAAAGGGATTTCTGGCCGGAGCCACCAGGACGATCATATCCAGATCCGCCGGGTTGCCGCTGTTATGGAAAGTCACTTTTGTTCCCCTTCCCACTTCCCGGACAATAAGGCGATCTTCCTCCAGCATCTGCAGGGATCTTCGCACTGTGACCCGGCTGACATCCAGAACCTTCTCCAATTCACGTTCTGACGGAAGCATATCTCCATCTTTATAGTGGCCGGCAAATATTTCATCACATATTTTATTTTTCACTTTCTGATAGAGATTTTCGCTGTCCATAATATATCATATCCTTTTCTATAAACGGGTGGACTCCATATCCAGCCTCTTGATGATATCTTCCTGAATATCCGGAGACAGATCAAGGAAATTTACAAAAGTTCCATGGATCCTCATAATATAAACGCCGCTTGGCGCATATTTTTTCGGCTCGGCTAATACTTTTCGCAGCATTTCCGGCGTTGTCACATTGACATAGAGATAGAATGGTGAAACGCCTTCCTTCTGTGGATTGTAAAACAATGGATTCATGATCTTCTTCTGAAATTCCACACCTTTTTCCTCAAAAGTTTCCGCTTTGAAGTAGCCTGGATTAATCCCCAGGTGAGAAGCGCATCCTCCGTTCATCTTCTCAAACGGAAGCTTCATGTTGGACATTACCCGGAATCCAAGGCCGGAATGAGCCTCTCCGTACAGCGGATCAATGCCGTATCCCAGCTGTTCCCTTGCCTTTCTGCCGTCCGGCGTTGCGCCCACCCAGTATCCATACAGAAGATGTGTGGACGGGGAAGCCCAGTCTGCCCGGAAAGGATTGCCCAGATAATTTTTTTCGGCTGTCACCATATCGCTGACTCTGGAAGCAATATCCGCCGCCTCATCATCTACAATGCCGATATTGTTTCCATATTTTTTTGCTTTCATCAGATACTGATGCATCTCCGGGTCATTTTCAAAATTCGTCCGAAGTGCCTCCAGCATTCTGCCTGCATCCTGCGGCCTTTCCCGCAGCAGAGTATCAACGGCGATAAAAGAATCCGCCACAACAGAAAGACCGTGGATGAGACATCCGCTTCCATTATATTTTGTTCCCTGCTCTTTTGTATCACGGACATCCACGCCCGTTTCAATGCCGCCCATCAAAGTGGAGAGAAAGGGAACTTGCAGAATAGAAATTGCCTCCGAAGCTGCGTTTGCGCATTTTACCATCTCATCGGTATATTCCTGAAGGTTATTATAAAAGATTTCACGAATATTTTCCAGTACTTCCTGGTCGGTATGATATCCGAATTCCTCCCGGCCTTTTCCGAACTTTTTGCCGGATATCGTGGAAACGCCGTCATTCAAAGACAACTCCAGCACTTTAGCCATATTCAGCCAGCTGTTTGTTGTGTTTCCGTTATCCTTCCCCATGATCAAAGGTTCCTGGCATCCGGCTACAGAATAGTCTTCCAGATCTGCGGGGTCCACATGGTTTTTATTTTTTAATATCTCAAATACAGAATCGTCATTAAAGAAGGAGGGGGTCAGGCAGCCCGGCGTAAACAGGAATCTTCCCAGACTTTCATACAGCTCCTTCGGTGTATTTTTATGGAGCTTTACAGACAGGATAGGCTGCGGAAGATTCATGTCATAGTAGGCATCCAAAAGGGCATAGGAAGTTGGATTTGTCATATCTTCACCAGCGCCTGATTTTCCTCCGATGATCAGATTCTGGGAAATCGCCCAGCTTCGGTCTGCCACATTATAGAATACGAGAAGGTGTTTTAAAAGGGCCGCCGCCATATCCCGGTCCGTATCTTCCATCTTACGGTACGGTTCAAAAATCCGGTCTGCATTTCCTACAGAAAATGCGTAAGGATTGGGGGTTTGCTCCAGACACATTACCTGCCACATCAAAATAAATGACTGAATAGCCTCATAGAGATTTTCCGCTCCGTTTTCAGGCACTTTGCGCAGCGTATCCGCCATAAGCCGAAACCGTTCTTTATCCTTTCCTTCACTCGCTGCCGCTTTCTCTTCTGCCAGATCTGCATATCTTCGGGCAATTACAAGAACGGCGTCCAGAGAAATATCCATCGCCTCATAGTAGGAGCGTTTCTTTGGATTCTGTTCCGCTTCCCTTTGAACCCCGATCCTCTCTTTCAGTCCTTTCACACCATCCTTCAGGACGTCTCTCATATCCGGAATGAGATGTCCCGTTACCTGTTCGATAAAATAAATCGCCTCGCTTGTATTGTCACCTGCAATATCATAGGCGCTGCACAGCGCTTTTGCAAACTTCGTCTTTTCATTATATTGCTTCAGATCGTCGATCCTCTCCTGCGTAATATCTCCGATGGGATCAATATCCCCGAAAACCGCCACCGGATCGCAGTAGCCGCTGAAGGAATCCACCGAAAACGCCGGATTGATAAGGGCGTAGGACCTGGCAAAGGCATTATCCTGAGTTCCCGCAAACACATGGTAATCACTGATCCAGAGCGGAAGCCTTTCCGCTACTTCCACCAGGGTTTTCGCAATGCGGATGCAGTCCTCTTCTCCTGAAAATCTCTCATCACATTCCCGCATAATTTCTTTGGCAAGAAACCATCCTTCCAGATGATCCGTTGCTCTTTCTTCCTGAAATCTTTCTTTTGCCAGCTTTGTAATTTCCTCTGCATTTAATATGGTTTCAATTTTCATTTCAACCACTCCTTTCTGCCGCTTTTTCCACCATCAATTTTTTTCAATTCAAAAAATTTATGTACGCTTATAATTACATTCTGCTTCTTTGATCCGTTCCCGGAACTGCCTCAGGGTATTTTCATTCACTCTGGCTTTTTCTGTCATCTGGTATTTCCATCCGCATTCTTCCCATTTCTTTTTTCCAAATTCATGATAGGCCAGCACTTCAAATGTCACATTGCTGCCGCCTATCTCACGGAAAAATGAAAGAAATGCCTCCTGGTCTTCCCGGCCGTCATTGACCCCTCCGATCAGCGGTACTCTCACATGCAGGCTTGGATGGATCTTCGCTGCTTTCCTTATATTGGCAAGGACAGTCTCATTGGAAAGCCCGGTATATTCTTTGTGCTTCTTAGGATCACAGAGCTTGCAGTCCATAATAAGCTGACCGACACATCCCATCAGCTCTTCCAGCCTCGGATGTGCTCCATTTGTCTCCAATGCCGTGTGTATTCCTGACTCTTTCAATCCTGTAAGCGCTTCTTTCAGCTCTTCAAACTGTACGGTGGCCTCTCCTCCTGTAAATGTCACCCCGCCGCCATCATAGAACATCATAGCGTTATTTCTTGCTTCCTCCAGGATTTCCCCTACTGTTTCCTCTTCATAGGAAAGATACATTCCTTTTGTATTGTGCTCTGTCACACATTCCTTCCGGCTGCAGCTTTGGCAAATGGTCCTGTCTACCGTCTTTCCGCTAATGGCATGGTGAGGGCAAATAGATTCAAGAAGCCATTCCTCATCTGACACGATCACGCCTTCTACCTTCATCCCCTCCGGATTGGCGCACCAGGGACATTTCATATTGCAGCCCTGCAGATGGTAAACAAGCCTGTTCCCGTCGCCATCCTGGGAATAATTAAACCCTTTCTGAAAAATTTTCATGGCTTATCCTCTCACATTTTTGTGGAACAGATCCTGATTATGTCCGTATAACTCCCGGTAAATGGCAAACTGCTCCTCATAATATTTCTGATTCTCCCGGTCTGGCTCTACCGTCGTTTCGCTCAACTTCACCAGACGGCTGCAGGCTTCTTCACAGCTTCGATATTCTCCTGCTGCCACAGCCGCTGTAATGGCGGCTCCCACACAGGCCTGTTCATTATTTTCATTGGTAAAGATCGGCCCATTCAGAATATCTGCCTGCATCTGCAGAAAGAGACGGCTTCTCGCTCCCCCTCCTGACGCAATAATTTTTTGGTACGAAATACCGAGGCCTTTGAAAATTTCCAATGAACTGCGAAGTCCGAACACAATCCCTTCCATTGTACTTCTTATCATATGAGCCTTTGTATGCTTCAAAGTCATACCAAAATAAATTCCTTTTGCCTCCGGATCATTATAAGGTGTTCTTTCTCCACTCAAATACGGAAGAAACACAAGACCTTCGCTTCCCGCTGGGACCGTTCCGGCTAAAGCGGTCATATCATCGTAAGATTTCATTTCCAGCATCTGATTCATCAGCCATTTCAAAGCAACCCCGCCGCTTAGGTGCGCCCCCATCAAAAGCCACAGATCTTTTTTTACATGACAAAATGTATTCGTGCGAAACTTAGGATCATAGACCGGATGGTCAAAAGCGCCGGATATCTGACAGGCCGTGCCGATATTGGAAGCCAGGATTCCCGGAACAATGATTCCGTTTCCAACGCCCATCATCAAAGTATCGCCGCCGCCATATGCGATCAGCGTCCCTGCTTTCAATCCTGTCTGTTCCTCGCATTCCCCGGATACCTGTCCTGCAATATCACAGGATTCATGACTTTCCGGGAAAATCTCTTTTTTCAGTCCCAGCTTCTCAATAAGGTCCCAGGCCCACTGACGCTTTTTTGTATCAAAAATTGCTCCGCTGGAAGCGTCAGACATTTCCGTTCCGATCTCGCCGCACATCCGATAACGGATATAATCTTTGGGAAACATTACATATCTGGTTTTTTCGTAATTTTCCGGCTCATGCTCTTTCACCCACATAAGGGAGGAGGCAAGGAACCCTGTACTTAACGAATTTAAGATAACATTTCTGTAATTATCTTTTCCGATCACTTTATAAATTTCAGAGATTTCATCTCCTGATCTTTGATCCGCCCAGATAATTGCATTGCGGATCAGTTTTCCCCTGTCATCTACCATAACCAGGCCATGCATCTGTCCCGAATAGCTGATACAGCTAATCTGTGCCGCTTCCCCGGGAAAACGTTTCACCAAAGCTGCAATCGTCTGGCGTGCAGCCTGCCAAAGTTCTTCCATGTCCTGTTCCGCCCAGGAAAGCCTCTCCTTTATGATATTGTATCCAACCTGCTCCGTTCCGGCCACATTCCCATCACCACTGATCAACATGGACTTCACGCTGGATGTTCCGATATCAACTCCCATATAATAGCTCATAATCCGACCTCCTCTTCCTATTGGTATTATATTATAATACCAATTTGTTGTCAACGCAATTTTGGCAAAGCGCAGTTTTGCCCGGGGGTGTCTGCAATTTTACCCGGGGATAAACGCAACTGGGGACGTAACAAAGTTAAACTTTGTTACGTCCCCAGTTAATTTTTTATCAAATACTTTCAAAAAATTCATCAATAAAATAGATCGCTGCTCCGGCAGCTGCCGCTTCCACTTTATATTTGCAAGGAACAAGATATTCCCTGGCCGGATCCCCGAACGGATTTCTCATATCTATCCTGTCGCAGAGATCTTCCATATATTTCTCAATATAAGCTCCTACATATCCGCCCAGAATAATATCAGAGTCAAACAACATCCGAAGATTGTGGATTCCCAACGACAAATTGTCCAAATATTTATCCCACAATCTAACTGCCTCTGCATCTCCGGCATCCAGAAGTCCAAAGAACCGTTCCAGGTTTCCATCTGTATACTGATCCAGAAGCGTAGAACGACACACGGTATCGAAACACCCCTTACGGCCACAGTAACACTGTTCCCCGCCTTCCGGCACAACTGTCATATGGCCCACTTCTCCGCCCTTCTGGCTGTTTCCTTCATAAATCTTTTTGTCAAACAGCGCTGCTCCTCCCACACTGTTACTGAGACTTAAGTAGAAGGCATTCTGTATATCCTGCTCTTTCCACACCTCTGCATACCCTGCTGCAATCGAATCGTGAAACAGCTTATTTCTGTAGGGAATATATTTGGCGATTCCTTCCCTTGTTCTTCCGCCGAAATTCAGGGTCATTCCATATGTGACAATTTCTCCATCCTGCGAGACCAGGCCGGGAACTGATATGCCAACCCCCAGAAAATCTTTGTCTTTTATTTTAGATTTTCTTTTTACCTCCTCGACGATCACGCCGATTTCCTGCAAATATCCATCATCATCCAGATTAAAATCACGCTTCCTCCGAATCATCTGGATCACATCCCCCGAGAGATCCACTGATACACAATTAATATGATGCGCTGTCAAATAGAGACCAATAGCTGCCCTTGCATTTTTCACGTAAGAGTAAGCTGTTGCATTCCTTCCGCCGGTATTTCGGATTTTATCGGATGTATCAATCAGATGCAACTCTTCAAGATATTGAAGATTATGGGTAATTGTAGGAAGGCTGAGCTTCAGCCCCACAACAATGTCCTGTTTCGAGACAGCTTGCTGCTCTCTTATATAATGATATATCAACTGACTCTTTTTCAAAATTTTAACCTCTCAATGTTCAAAAATATACAATTTAATACTACTATTCTGCACGCTAAAAGTCAACTTTTGTTCCTCTGAAGAAAGCAACTCCTCTGGCAAAAACATCATATTGTCAGAAAATCCCAGCAATATAACATTGCCGGGATTTTCTTGGCCTATATGGAATTTAGTTTGCTTGCTTTTTATTCTGGATACAGTCAAATCCAACTGCAAGTGCCAGCACAATACCCATAACGATGTTCTGTGTATAGCTGTCGATGTTCATAAGAACCATACCGTTCTGGAGCGCTCCGATGATAAATGTACCGGCCACAACGCCTGACATTCTACCGGAACCACCGGCTACGGACACACCGCCAAGTACAACACAGGTGATTACTTTAAATTCATAGCCTGTTCCTGCATTCGGGGCACCGGAAGCTGTACGGGACAGAAGCACGATACCTGCCAGTCCTGAGAAAAATCCGGAAAGTGCAAATACAAGATATTTTACTCTTCCTACACGGATACCGGAAAGCTTCGCTGCCTCCGGGTTACCTCCAACCGCATAGAAATAACGGCCGAAATAGGTCTTGTTCAGGATAAAAGCTCCTACTATGAAGCAGATAATCATGATAATAACAGGAACCGGAACAGGTCCTACATACCACTGGCCAAATACATTGAAAGATTCTGTAAATCCATAGATCGGCATACCATCACAAATGATATACGTCAATCCCGAAAAGGCGGTCTGTGTCGCAAAGGTCGCAATCAGGGCCGGGATGCCGATAGTGGATACCATAAAACCGTTCAGTACACCTACCAAAGTAGAGAGTACTAAAGTAATCAGTGTTGCCAGAATCCAGTTTACTCCGGCATTTACCATCAGGTAAGCACAGACAACATTTACAAAAGACATGATCGAACCGATAGAAAGGTCGATGTCAGCCAGCAAAATAACAAATGTCATACCGATGGAAGCAATACCAAATACAGCCACCTGACGAAGCAGTGTAAATATATTGCTTGGGTTTACAAATCTTGGGTTTGCCACCGTAAATCCAATAACAAGGACTACTAATACAATCCAGATGGCATGTTCTTTTAATTTAGATCCTACATTACTCTTCATATGGTTTAACCCTCCTCCATTCTCGCTGCGGATGCATATGCCATGATCGTTTCCTGGCTGAACTCACTCTTCTCCAGAGAACCGGTCATATTTCCTTCTGAAAGAACAACAATACGGTCAGACATACCCATAAGCTCCTCCATTTCGGAAGAGATCATGATGATCGCCTTTCCTTCTTTTTCTACCAGCTCGTTCATCAGCTTATAGATTTCATACTTCGCGCCTACGTCAATACCTCTTGTAGGCTCGTCAACAATAATCAGTTCTGCATCAGCAGCCAGCCATTTCGCCAGAATAACCTTCTGCTGATTACCACCACTTAAATTCTTGACAAGCTGCTGCAGCGACGGAGTCTTGATCGCCATACTCTTTTCATATTTCTCTGCAGTTTCTCTCTCAACTTTGGAATTGATCACGCTTAAAGTCGAGTTTCTCTGATAGATCGGCATATTGATATTGTTTTTAATAGACACTCCCAAAAGTGCGCCATGACGCTTTCTGTCCTCAGGTACAAGGGCAATTCCGATATCAATTGCTTCTCTCGGACTCTTGGGATTAATTTCCTTGCCTTTAAAATATATCTCTCCGGACTGTTTTTTTACTGCGCCGAAAATCATCTGCGCCAGTTCTGTACGTCCCGCTCCAACCAGGCCTCCAAGACCGAGAATCTCACCTTTATGTACCTTCAGACTGATATTTTTATCACCGTTTCCGGTCACATCTTTCAATTCCAGTATTACTTCATTTTCGTCTATGCAGTCTCCTCTCGGCGGATAGGTCTGTGTCAGCTCACGTCCTACCATAAGCTTGATCAGCTCCTGGACATGACTCTCTTTTGTAATAAGAGTCTTGATGTATTCGCCGTCACGAAGAACAACAATTCTGTCTGACAGACGGTAGATTTCTTCCAGACGATGAGAAATATAAATAATTGAAACTCCCTCTTTCCGAAGTCTTTCCACCACTTCAAACATACTTTCAACTTCCGCGCTTGTCAAAGGTGCGGAAGGTTCATCCATAATCAGTATCTTCGCATTCTGCTGGATTGCCTTGGCAATTTCCACCATCTGCTGATATCCGACGGTCAGATTCTTCATCAGAGCCTTCGGGTCAATTTTAATATGCAACTGTTCAAACGCTTTGGCAGCCTCTCTCTCCATAGCCGCCTTGTCGATAACAATTCCTTTTTTAATAGGCCTTCCCAAAAATAAGTTTTCTGCTGCCGACAGTTCCTTTACGTTATTAAATTCCTGGTAAATAATCGCAATTCCATTCTCTGCTGCCAGCTGCGGTGTCATGCTTGTAAATTCTTTTCCATTGACTATGATCTTCCCGGAGGTGGGGATAACTGCTCCGGAACAACATTTGATCAGGGTAGATTTTCCGGCTCCGTTTTCGCCGATAAGGGCCAGTATCTCTCCCGGTTTCAACTCCAATGTAACATCCTTCAGCGCAACAACACCCGGGTATTCTTTTCTTATATGCTGTAACTGCAATACATATTCTTCACTCATGTTCGTCCCCCTGTGGCTTATATTATTTAGAGGCGGAATACACCGCCTCTATCTTGTCTTCCTGTTACCGAAGGTTGTTATTACATTCCTGCGAGGATATCATCAATGTTATCCATGTTAATAACAGATGTCGGTCTGAATGTATTGTGATCTTCTCCCTGGAAATCATCATCGCCTGCTGCTGCAACTTTCTCAATCATTTCCAGACAAGCAGATGCTGTATCTGTATTGGAACCTTCAAATCCTACGATACCTTTTGCTGCTTCATCGCCAGCTTTGATGGAGTCTAACTGCTGCATTGTAACGTCAGTTGTAAATACTCCAACATTTTCCGGAATGTTTCCAGCTCCGCCGTAGTGCTGAAGAAGTGCCTGGTTTGCGCCGTTCATCGGGCCTGCACCTGTTCCAACGAATACCTGGCAGTCAGGATGCGCCTGAAGAACTGTCTCAACGTTTGTCTGAGATTCCGGAGCTTCCAGACCTTCTGTTGTTGCTACGATCTCATAGTTATCTTCACAGTATTTTTCCAGTCCGGATTCAATACCCTGCTGTCTCTCTAACAGAACCTTTGTAGAAGGATATCCGATAACGCATACTTCTGCTTTATCATCTGCTGTAAAGTTTTCGTTGATAAATTCAGCAGCCAGCTTTCCGATCTCTTCACCGAGGGCTGTATTGTCAAGTACCCAGTTGGCTGTGGTGTTTTCCATCTCATCATCCCAGCACATTACTTTTACACCGGCGTCAAGGGCTTCCTTACAAGCCGTTTCAATAGCGTCCGGATCGGATGGATGAACCATGATTACGTCCACACCTGTTGTAACAAAGTTCTCAATCTGTCCAACCTGTGTTGCAGCGTTGTCTTCACAGTCGATCAGAGTATACTCATATCCTTTGTCTTTCATGAGTTCTTCCAGCTTGGACATAACGCCTGCCCAGTAGTCGTTCTTAAGGGACTGGATCGTAATTCCTATCGTCAGAGAACCATCCCCGCCTTCCTCAGAACCGCTGTCTTCGCTTCCGCTGTCGCTTGCCGGCGCTTCTGATGAGCAACCCATCGCCATTGCTGAAACCATAGCCGCACACAGCAAAATACTTACAACTTTCTTCTTCATACATTTTCCTCCTTGAAAATAAATATTTTTATAGCCTCTGCTAATAGCTATCGCAATAAATAACCTCTGGCCTTTAGAAGTTTTTAGAAGCAGGTAAATGCTCCGTCCACAACAATGTCCGATCCTGTTGTAAATGTACTTGTATCTCCTGCCAGATATACCAGAATTGACTGAAGTTCTTCCGGTTTTCCAACTCTTCCCATCGGAGCCATCTCATTCCACTGTGCCATCAGAGGTTTCAGGTGTTCTGCCTCAAGGATCAGCTCTGTTCCGATATATCCCGGGCTGATGCAGTTTACGCGGACGCCTTTTTTCGCCCATTCAACAGCAAGAGATTTTGTCAGAAGGATCACGCCTGCCTTAGATGCATTGTATGCACACTGTGGCTGAGGTACATTTACGATATGTCCTGACATGGAAGCTGTATTGATAATGGAACCGTATCCCTGTTTCAGCATCTGTCTTCCTGCTGCTGTCGCGCACAGGAATACGCCGTTCAGATTGATATCGGTTACTTTTCTCCACTGCTCATATGTCATTTCTTCTGCTGGAACATTGATACAAATTCCGGCGTTATTAAAAGCAGCATCCAGCTTTCCGTATGTCTCAACAACCTTTGCAACCATAGCTTCAACCTGTTCCTGGTTGGTTACATCCGCCTGGATCGCAATTGTCTTTGAGCCTGTAGCATCTGCAATTTCTTTTGCTACTTTTTCAGCTCCTTCCAGATTGATATCTACGATCGCCACATCAGCTCCTGCCTCTGCAAAAGCCATTGCCGCACATCTTCCGATTCCGCTTGCGCCTCCTGTTACATAGATTGCTTTTCCATCAAGTCTCATGCTTTCAATAATTCCCATTTTCTTTGCTCCTTTCAGCCTTTCCTATTAAAGAAATTAGTTTTATTTATTTCTTTAATAAAATGGTTTTACAAATCTATTTTATGCATTTAATTATATACAACTCTTTTTCTTTGTACAAGATGCAATATTTCACAATTATTTTTTTAACATTTTATATAAATTGCATAATGTTATTTATTTAGCAATCTGGGTATTATTTAGCAATTTTCACAACAGCCTTCACAATCTCTGCTTTTTCATTTATGCTTCGATCCATGGCATTCTGGATGTCATCAAAGTCAAAAATATGTGTTGCAATTCCTTTCAAATTTACTTTTCCCTGTGCCACCGCATCAATTGCCATCGGGTAAATGTGGCGGTAGCGGAATACCGTCTTAAAAGTAATCTCTTTATCCAGAGCCAGACTCATCATCATATTCATCATGCCTGTCTTTCCATAACCGACAAGAACTATATTGGATCCTTTCCTTACGACCTGAATGGCCTGATTTGTGGTAATCTCAGTTCCGGCAGTCTCAATGGCAAGGTCAAAACCTTCTCCGTCTGTCAGTTCTTTTGCTTTCTCCAGCACATCCACATCCTTGCTGTTGATCACGCCGTCCGCGCCAAGTTCCATAGCCTTGTCCAGCCGCTTCTGCATAATATCAACCACATATACTTCTGATACTCCGCTTGCTTTTAAAGCCATCATAGATACAAGGCCGATACATCCCGCTCCAAATACAACTGCTTTCTGTCCGATATGAGCGCCTCCCTGATTCGCCGCATGAAAACCAACTGCCAGAGGCTCGATCAGAGCTCCCTCCAGTGTGCTCACATTATCGGGAAGTTTAAAGCAAAGAGCAGCCTCATGAGCCACATACTCCTGGAACACTCCGTCTACCGGCGGAGTAGCAAAAAAGACAACATCCGGACAGAGATTATATTTGCCTTCTCTGCAAAATTTGCACTTGCCGCATGTTTTTCCCGGCTCCAGGGCAACACGGTCGCCCACTTTCAAATGAGTCACATTTTTTCCGACTTCCACAACAGTGCCTCCCGGCTCATGTCCAAGAACAAACGGAGGCTCTACCACATAGTCTCCTATCCTTCCCATCTCGTAATAATGCATGTCGCTGCCGCAGATTCCGACATATTCCAGTTTTACCAACACCTCGTCATCCTTCGGAACAGGAATTGGTCTTTCGGTATATCCCATCTTTCCAATTCCGTTCATCACAGCAACTTTCATATTTCCTTCCATCACAATGTCCTCCTGATTTTTATTTTATACTTTAATAATGTATTTAATAAAGTGTCGAAAGGAAAAGACACTTTTATATCGTGTCTATATACCTCTCTATCTGCAGGATGGCTGCTCCGAGAGCCGAAGCCTCCTTCTGATACCTGCATGCGTCAATATAACTTCCGTCTTTTTCAAAAATATTTTTTTCCGCTGCCAGCCTGCGGATCCTGTCTATATAAGGGGAAATGTTGCTTCCCACATATCCTCCCAGAACGACCCGGCAGTCAAAACACATCCTGAGATTATCAACAGCAATTGCCAGATTCTGAAGATATTCTTCCCATACCTTCTGAAACTCCTCATTGCCCGCTTCCATTTCCAGGAAAAATCTCTCCAGATTTCCCTCTGTCCTGTCTGCCAGTTTCAAAGCGGAACAGTAGGCGTCTACACATCCTTCTTTTCCGCAGTAACACCTTTCTCCTCCCGGATGGATCACCATATGACCAAATTCACAGCTCCTCCAATTGTCTCCCTCATAAAGACTGTAAGTATCTCCCTGCCATGGCGACCAGAATTTGATCCTTCCCAGATCATCACGAAAAAGAGCTGCTCCTCCGACCGTATTGCTCAAAGAGAAATATACCATATTTCCCGGTATTCTCCTGCCACTGATCTCCGTCACCGCCGCTGCATTGGCATCATTGACAAGATCACACCGATAGGGCATTTTCTCGGTCCAGCTCCTGCAGGATACATTATAGACTCCCAGCGCATGAGAATTAGTAATGATCTGCTCCCTGCTGTTAATAATAGCCGGCATGGAAATTCCCATTCCCTCGATTTTCTCCGGAGGCACATCCCATTCTTTCACAAACTCTTCTGTCAGGCGGGCTAACTCCGCAAAATAATCATCCGAATAGACAAAGGGTTTGCGAATCCTTCTGTGATTCAATGCACGACCGGAAAGATCTGTGTATGTAATGCTCACATGGTTTGCCGTAATATCCAGCCCCACCGCATATCGGCTGTTCCTTACAGCAGTAAGGATCTTGGCTTTTCTTCCCCCGGTAGATTCAAACTCGCCGTTTACCTCTACCATCTGTCTTTTTTCCAGCTCATTTACAATAGAAAGCACGGTGGGCGTACTGATATGCAGCGCCATTGCAATCTCCGGCATGCTCGTCTTTTCTCTGCTGTTAATATAGCGAAACACTCGGTTTCTGTTCAACTGTTTAACTTGGATATTACTTGCATTCCCTTTCATTTCTCTTTTTTCACCGTTTCTCCATTGTTAAAGGCATGTTTATTATAGCACTATATTTGTACAGATTCAATAATTTTCTCCTCCATTTTCTTTTCTATTTGTTCAACTTCCTCTAAATTCTTACATCCACCGGCAAAACAAAATCAGAACACTCAAAAAAGGATGCCGCTGAATTATATTTTCAGGACATCCTCTGCCATTTTGCCGTCATATGTTCTCTAAACAGGAAGTTCCAGGTAAATATCCTTTCCTTCTTTGATGGAAATTACAACTTTTCCTCCCTTTACTGTTGCAACCGCTCCCTGAACGCTTGCTGCCGCTTCCACAGCTGCCGGCGCTTCCGCCTGCTCTTCTTTAGTCTCTTCTTCTGATTCTACCGTATCTTTGAACCCTTCTACATTATCAGGGGTCAAAGGTGAAAGAGAATCACTCGTTTTTGTAAGCTTTGCTCCCAATACCTGTCCAATCTTCAGACATCCTTCCAATGACAGGAGCCCTGAATCCACCAGTTCGTCAAAGATGGCCGGATCTTCCAGATTTGCTGCTTCAATTGTAATCCCTGCCTCCGCTCTGCAGCACAATACTGCTGGATCATTTGCATGTTGTTTGGCTGTTTCAGCTGTAATAGACATAATTCTTTACCTCCTAATTCTTCTTTTGCAAAGAACATTTTCTCTATCACTAAGTATAGTAAGCTTATCGGACAAAAGCCAATTGTTTTTCCGTATATACTTATAGGCTGATTCTATAGCCCTCAAACAAGATGCTATTTCAGACACATTGATTTTAAGACACTATCAGGATATCTGCCACATCCAGGCTTCCGTACTCTGTCTCCACAACAGTGCACGGCCAGTCCTTAGTCCTTGTCAGGATCTCAACCCGTCCATCTTTCAGATAGGTTGTCTCCTCACATTTTGTCCCCAGGATTGTCGGGTTCCATGCATAAGCCTGCCCCTCCCGGAGAAAGCCTTTTGTATCCGGCGTGACCACAAATTCTCTGCAGCCGTATCCGGTAGGTCCTCCCTGATGGTGCATTTTCCACTCGTCAGGCCACCCGGCCTCATCATAAAGCTTTTGCACCTTCCGGAAATATTCACTGTATGCCATTCCATCTTCCATCATATTCTGCATAGACGCAAAAATATACTGAGTCTTTTTCATTCTCGCTGCAATCTCTTTATCTGGCTTTCCATAACTGACAATCCTTGTCATACTGATGTTCAGTCCGTATTTTTCTCCTCCCAGAACTACCATTAAAGATTTTTCTATTTTCTTATCTGTGGGAACGGGATGGCGGTATTTCACAATCCGGTCGTCGCTTCCCACCAGGACACAGTCCGGGCTGACGCCCTTTTCAATACACCGACACTTCAACATAGCTGCCACTTCATTTTCCGTCTGTCCGGGACGCGCATCTTTCGCTACTCTCTCTACGATCCGGGCACATTCCTGTCCGATTTCCCGATACCGCTCCAACTCTTTTTGGCTAAGCTGCATCCGAAGATCCACAAGCTCTCCCTGGACATATACAGTATCGGAAATACCTGTATCGGAAGCATACTTCTTTCCCCTGCAGCAGTCTGCAAGAAAGCCGTCAAGAGTCTCATACCACGGGGCAAGAATACACTCTGCCCCCAGAGCATTCTGCTCTTCACTCATTCTCGGGCAGTCGCTGCTGTCAGCAATCATCTTCACTTTCCCGGATTTTTCGATCACAAGAAATGCAATGCCCACTTCCCCATTGGTCACTACTGCATTTGCGTTCTCTTCTGTGATCCATTTGAAATTATCTCTTCTTCCGAGAACGACGCCTTCATAAGAAGTCGTTCCCAGCCACTTTACAATTTTCTCTAAATTGCTCATTTTCTATTCCATCTCCATATTTACACATACTTTTCCCGTCTTTCCTGTGGCAAATACACGATATGCTTCTTCTGTCTGGCTAAGAGGATACCGATGTGTAATAATCTGGCTTGGATGGATCTTCTTGCGGTCAAGAAATTCAACCAGGCGCTCCATGTTTGCCACGGATGTTACCCAGGATCCGTGAAGAGTCAGATTTTTGTGAAGCAGAAGCGGACTTGGTTCAAAAGATACCGTGCCCTGTTCTCCAAGGAACACAACCTGCCCCCACATTCTTGCAACCTCCAGACATCTGTGCCGTCCGATAGCGCTTCCGGAGCAGTCAATGGCAACTTCCACTCCCTTGCCGCCTGTATATTCCATAACATTTTTCACTGCATCGTCATCACCCATAAATACCTGGTCTGCTCCGATCTGTCTTGCCATCTCAAGGCGCTCCTTGGCAATATCAACGCCGATCGTCTCGGCTCCCATAGCCTTTGCCAGGATCAGGGCCGCCTGTCCTACAGGGCCAAGTCCCATAACAAGAACACGGTCGCGTCCTGATACATTCGCCCTCAAAAGTCCCTGATATGCTGTTCCGAATCCGCAGGCAATCATGGCACCGTCTTCATAAGTAAGAAATTCCGGCAGATGAATGCAGGTCGACACATCCGCTACCATATACTCTGCAAGCGCGCCGTCTCTCTGCCATCCGTAAGCCCGTCTCTCCGGCTGCTGACAGTTGATGAAAAATCCCTTCCGGCACTCGTCACAGTATCCGCATCCCTGGATATGGTATACAACTACCCTGTCGCCTTCCTTAAAATCCAGGACGCCTTCTCCAACCTGTACTACCTGGCCGCTGGGCTCGTGTCCTGCAATCACATTGTCATATCTTGCTCCCCCGGTCTTATCCGTATGTTCATGATAAATAAATTTAAGGTCACTTCCGCACAGGCTTGCTGCCTTCATTTTCAAAAGCACCTGTCCGTATCCCGGCTTCGGCACATCCTGTTCCACCTGCTCTACCCGGTCGCCTCCCGGCAGTTTCATACCGATCATTTTTTTTGGCACTTCATAACTCATATCCGTTCTCCTCCTTAAATGAATACTTAAGAATGCGGGTTCCCAAACAAAGAACTTCCGCGAATCACTGAATGATTTCTTACCCATATCTTAATACTTTCAGATCACATCCAAAATTAATTATCCTTCAAATTGATGGACTATATTCCTATTTATTCAGCCATGCGTACGACAAATCAGATGGCCGCGCAAGTTTACTTGCGAAGGACATCTGATGTAGTCGGACATATGGCGTTTAGCCTTAAGCGAGGATTTAGCTGCGCTAGCAGCGAAACAGCAGCGTACGCTGCGAATCCGAGCTTCCTGGCTGAATAAATAGGATATTCCCAGACCTACGGCGTTTAGCCATAAGCGAGGATTTAGCTGCGCTAGCAGCGAAATGGGCAGCGTCAGCTGCCAATCCGAGCTTCCTGGCTGAATAAATAGTAATTGCCTCTCTTATGGCTGGATCAGCTCTTTTTCCCGGTATTCTTTCGGCGAAACGCCTACCATCTTTTTGAAGATCCGCGAAAAATAGTAAGGATCATTATAGCCGAGTCTTTGTCCGATATCCACAATATAAAGATTGGTGGATTTCAAAAGCTTGCAGGCCTCCTGCATCTTCAGATTAATAAAAAAATCCACCGGAGCACGGCCGGTATATTTCTTAAAAGCGGCATTGATATAACTCTTCGACAGCTTCAGCTCATCGGCAATATCCTGCAGTTTCAGATTCTCATGCAGGTGTTTGTACATATATCTCACGGCAGCAGTGACATGCCGGTTCTGTTCGCTGGCCTCATCTGCCTTTTCCCGAAAATAAATTTCTGAAAGGATCAGCATGAGCACCTGGGAAATATAGATAAAATTTCCCAGCGTATAGTTGCGCTCCAGCACCTGAAACAACAGATCAAACAGCGTAATGATCCGGCTCTGGGCATGTCGGGAATTGATCTTTGTCACTTTCTTTTCCTCTAACGGGAAATATCCCACATTCTCCCCTTTAAAATGCACCCAGAAAATACTCCATGGATTCTTTTCATCTGCATAGTACCTGTGTCCTTGGCCTCCCGGAATGCAGAACGCCTCCCGTTCATGAAGCACGTATTTTTCCTCTCCCACATGGATATAGCCTTCACCCTCCACACAATAGATCAGAATATATTCCGGTGTCCCCTCCTCCCTTTCTCTGTAGTGGTGGCGCGCCCTGGGAAAAAATCCGATATCCGTCAGGTACATCCCCTTTATCAGCGGATGCCCTGCATAGTTTCCAAAGGACTCTGTAGGAATGATAAAATACTGCTCATCCACAAAACCGTCTTTTTTCTTTTTCTCGTTTTTTTCCATCATGTTATGATAATAGCAACTTTATGGAATATTGTCCATCATTACAAACGATATGATATTTTTCCCCAAAGACAGATATGATACTTTAATGACAACAGATCAATCACAACAAATAAGGAGTGAATATTATGAACGCATCAGTAAATGTCTGGGAAGAAAATGTCGTTATCCCCACTTATAAAGTCTATCCGCCGGAAAAAGGGCCTCTGTTTATTGAGAACCGCGCATATCAGGGAAGCAGCGGAAAAGTATACCCCCTCCCTGTCACGGAGAAGATTTCGGATGAAAAAGAGGATGTAAGCTATCATGCTGTTTTTCTGGGAAATGATTTTCTGAAAGTCATGGTGTTCCCGGAACTTGGCGGAAGGATCCAGCGAGCCTATGACAAAACTAACGACTATGATTTTGTCTATTACAATCATGTGATCAAACCGGCTCTTGTGGGACTTACCGGCCCCTGGATCTCCGGGGGAATCGAGTTTAACTGGCCCCAGCACCATCGCCCCAGCACTTATTCTCCTGTAGACTATTCCTTCTGCAAAAATGAAGATGGCTCTGCTACTGTTTTTGTCAGCGAGACAGATAAAATGTACGGTACAAAAGGCATGGCTTCCTTTACCCTGTATCCCGATAAAGCTTACATAGAGATCAAGGGGCGTCTGTTCAACGGCACAGATACTCCCCAGACATTTCTGTGGTGGGCAAATCCGGCTGTCCCGGTAAACGACCATACCTACTCTGTCTTTCCGCCGGATGTGCACGCAGTGATGGATCACGGAAAACGCGCCGTATCTACCTTCCCTATTGCAACGGGAGAATACTATAAATATGATTACTCCGCAGGAATTGATATTTCCATGTATAAAAATATCAAAGTTCCTACTTCTTATATGGCAGCTCATTCTGACTTTGACTTTATCGGAAACTATGATGAAGAGAAAAAAGCGGGTCTTCTCCATGTGGCAGACCACCACATCTCTCCGGGCAAAAAACAGTGGACATGGGGAAATGCTGATTTCGGACGTGCCTGGGACCGCAACCTCACTGACGCTGACGGGCCGTATATCGAACTGATGACCGGCGTTTTTGCCGACAACCAGCCGGACTTTACGTGGCTGAAGCCTTATGAGGAAAAAACATTTGTACAATATTTCATGCCCTACAAAGGCGTGGGAAGAGTGAAAAATGCAACCAAGGATGCCATGATCAACTTTACCGTAGAGGATGGAACCGCCAATCTTCTCCTCTATACATCCGGATGCTTTGACAATCTTCGTCTGACTGTTTCCAGAAACGGAGAACTGCTCTATGAAACAACACTGAACGCTGACCCCTGTGAATATTTTGAAGATTCCTTTGCCACAGATCTTACAAGCGCTGACGGCTGTGAAGTAACTGTGACAACCGAGCAGAACGAAATCCTGGTAAGCTATCAGGCCATAAAAGAAGAACTGGAACCCACCCCAGATCCGGCAGTTCCACTGGCTGCTCCCGAAGAACTGAAATCCACAGAGGAACTTTTCTTAGGGGCACAGCATCTGGAGCAGTACCGCCATGCAACCTATGAGCCGGCAGACTATTATGAAGAAGGACTCCGCCGTGATCCTACCGATATCCGCCTGAACAACGGCTATGGTCTGCTTCTTCTCAAGAGAGGCCATTTTGAAAAAGCCAGGGAACATTTTGAAAAAGCCATCGAAAAACAGACCTGGAAAAATCCCAATCCTTACTACGGAGAGAGCTACTTTAATCTCGGGCTTGCCCTCAGATTTTTAGGCGAAGATGAAAAAGCCTTTGATGCTTTGTATAAATCCACCTGGAGCATGGAAACACAGAGCGGAGGATTTTATCAGCTGGCTACCTTAAGCTGTAAGAAGCGCCTCTACAGCCAGGCACTGGAGTTTATTGACAAATCTCTCATTTACAACTGGCACAACATGAACGCCCGCACATTGAAAGCTGCTATTCTTCGTGCTCTTGAAAGAGACACGAAGAGCTTCCTGGCGGAAAGCCTTGAGATCGATCCGCTTTCCATGGGCTGTCTCTACGAAAATGCAAAAGCAGAAAATGACATGGATGCCTGGGTAAATGTAATGCGCTCTCCTTCTCACAATTACCTGGAACTCTCCCTTCTTTATATGAAGGCGGGATTCTACCAGGACGCTGCAGATATTCTGGAAGCCTCACCGGAAAAAACGCCTATGACTTTCTACTACCAGGGATTTGTATTTACAGAAATGCAGGATAACGAGAAGGCTGCTGCCGCTTTTATGAAGGCTGAAAAAGCGAACCCTGACTACTGTTTCCCAAATAAAGCAGAGGAAATCGTCATTCTTCAGCGTGCAGTAAAGGTTCTTGGCACTGCTCCGTATGCACACTACTATCTTGGACTTTTATTCTATGACAAAAAGCAGTACGCAGCTGCAGCTGCCCAGTGGGAAACTTCCGTTCAGGAAGACGGAACCTATGCAATGCCTTACCGCAATCTTGCCATTGCTTACTATAATAAAGAAAAAGATCCCGCTAAAGCGTTGGATGTCATGAAGAAAGCGCTGGAACTGGATCCGTCCTATCCCCGTTTCCTTCAGGAGTACGACCAGCTCCTTGCCAAAAATAATGTCTCTGTCAAAGAGCGGCTGTCCGTCCTTGAACAGTATCCGCATCTTCTGGAAGAAAGAGATGTCCTCTATCTGGAATACATTACACTGCTGAACAAAACCGGACAGTATGACAAAGCGCTCACCTGCCTGAAAGGACATATCTTCCATCCATGGGAAGGCGGAGAAGGCAAAGTAAGCGGTCAGTACCGCTATGCCCTCACAGAAAAAGCCCTTCAGGAAATGGATGCCGGAAACTACCGGGACGCAATCCGGCTTCTTACTGACACCTTTACTTATCCGGATAATCTGGGCGAAGGGAAACTGCCGAACGTACAGGATAACATGGCAGAATACTACATCGGCCGCTGCTACGAAGCGATGGACGAACAGGAAAAGGCCAAAGAATACTTTACCCGTGCATCCGAGGGCCTTTCCGAGCCTTCCGTTGCACTGTACTACAATGACCAGCCCTCTGACACCATTCTCTATCAGGGGCTTGCCAAAGACGCTCTGGGGCAGACCGACAAAGCAAAGCGGGATTACCACCAGCTGAAAGCCTTCGGAGAAAAACATATCTTTGACAAAGTATCCTATGATTACTTTGCTGTCTCCCTGCCGGAACTGGAAGTATTCCCCAATAACATCCAGATGAGGAATACCATATACTGCCGCTACCTTATAGCTCTTGGCGAGATCGGTCTGAAACATTACAGCACCGCTTCCGGCATGCTGGATATGGTGCTTCAGATGCAGGCAGACCATCAGGGTGCGATCCAGCATAAAGAACTGCTGAAACGCCTCCAGGAATAGAACCCACCCTGCAATTTGCAAGGGAGCGTACAGCTTGATCACAGGCTGTCCGCTCCCTTGACTTTTCCTCTTATCCGGTGTTATGGTCTATTTATAGGTGAAAATGACAGCAAAGAAATGGAGGCCTCTTAATGAATACGATCATCAATCAGCGCCTGGCTCTGCTTCGCAGCGTCATGGCAGAAAAGCAATTATCTGCATATTACATTCCCACCGCCGACTATCATCTCTCTGAATATGTAGGAGAGCATTTTAAATTCCGTGCATGGCTGTCCGGATTTACAGGATCGGCAGGAACCCTTGTGGTCCTGCCCGATGAGGCGGGCCTTTGGACAGACGGGCGCTATTTTCTTCAGGCGGAGCAGCAGCTTAATGGCACCGGTATCACACTCTATAAAATGCAGATGCCGGGAGTCCCTTCCGTCGAAGAATTTCTGACTTCCCGCTTAAGCGCCGGAAGCTGTGTCGGCTTTGACGGACGGACGCTTTCCGCCTCTGCCGGTGAGGAACTGGCTGAGACACTGGCAAAAAAACAAATCCGCCTGGATGCTTCTCTTGACCTGGCATCCACTATCTGGGAAAATCGGCCGTCTATGTCCAAAGAAAAAATCTGGATTTATGAAGAAACTTATGCGGGGCAGTCCGTCTCCTCCAAGTTGTCGGCTCTTCGCCAGGAAATGGTGAAAAGAGACGCAGACACCCATATCATATGCGCACTGGATGAGATTGCATGGCTCTTTAACTTAAGAGGCAGCGATGTGGACTATAATCCTGTCTTTTTGTCTTATGCAGTCATTGAAAAAGAGAAGGCGTTTCTTTTTACAGACATGGAAAAACTGGATGCGGACACTTGCCGGTATATCGAAAGGCAGGACGTTCAGATCCTTCCCTATGATTCCGTTTATGATTTCATCAGACACTATAGCAACAGCAGCGTACTGCTTTCAAAATCCCAGCTTAATTATACTCTTTTTCATATTCTGAAAGAGGGAGGCGCTTCTATTTTGTGCAGCCCGGATCCGGTTACCGGTTTCAAGGCTGCGAAAAACGAAACCGAGATCTCCTGGAGCAAAAAGGCCCATATCAAAGATGGCGTTATCATGGTCCGTTTTATGAAATGGCTGAAAGAACAGATCCAAAACGGCTGCCCTCTCACCGAGGCCAGCGCTGCAGCCTATCTGGATGGACTAAGAAAAGCCGCTCCCGGGAGCCTGGGGCTTAGTTTTGAGACTATCAGCGGTTATGGCCCTCATGGAGCTATTGTCCACTATGCGGTCACAAAAGAGACAGATATTCCTCTGAAAGCCCGGGGCCTTTACCTGGTGGATTCCGGAGGTCAGTATATCGAAGGAACCACTGACATTACACGCACCTTTGCCCTCGGTCCCCTTACCGCTGAGGAAAAGAAGCATTTCGCCCTGGTTCTTCGCTGTATGCTAAGCCTTATGTCTGCAGTATTTCCGGAAGGAGTCTGCTTCCAGAACCTGGATGCTCTGGCAAGAACTCCCCTGTGGCAGCAGGGTCTTGACTATCTCCACGGCACCGGACATGGAGTGGGGCATTTATTAAACGTACACGAAGGACCAAACAGCTTCAATTGGAGAATGCGAAGCGGCACAGATCCTGTACCGGTACGTGCCGGCATGATCACCACCGATGAACCCGGCGTCTACATCTCCGGCAAACATGGGATCCGTCTGGAAAACGAACTGCTGTGTCTGGAAAAAGAAAGGACAGACTATGGAACTTTCCTGTGCTTTGAGCCTCTCACTCTGGCCCCCATAGATCTGGACGCCCTAGATCCTTCGCTCATCAGTGATTTTGAACGGCAAATCCTTAACTCCTACCATAAGAAAGTTTATGAGACACTTTCTCCTTATCTGACATCAGAAGAGAAACAATGGCTGGCCGGATATACCAGAAAAATATAGTTCGTTTCATCTAACTTTTATTTGACATTTCCCATGAAACTTGCTAATATTTTCAAGATATCGTGAGTTTTGATTCAAAAGGAGTTTACATGGAATTACTGGAACACGTTTTTATACACACTGTAAATGATACGATCCGTATGCTGCCGTTCCTGTTTGTCGCCTTCCTTCTCCTGGAAGCGCTGGAGCACTACTCCAGCTCATGGATCCGGCAGACCCTTATCAAACTGGAAAAGGCAGGTCCCATTGTAGGCGCTCTGTTCGGCTGTATACCTCAATGCGGCTTCTCTGTCATGGCAGCCAACCTTTATGCAGGCGGAGTCGTTTCTCTTGGCACACTCCTGGCTGTATTTCTTGCCACATCAGACGAAGCGCTTCTTATCCTCATGGCCCATCCCGGCTATGAGAGGGATATTTTCTTTCTTCTCATTGTAAAGGTAATTATCGCGGTTATTGCAGGATATCTGGCCGATATTTTCTTTGCCCGTTTCATCTGTACAAAAAAGGAAATCGGTGATCTGTGCCACCACTGCGGCTGCCATGACCATCATGGCATTATCCGCCCGGCTCTGAATCATACTGTAAAGCTGTTTGCCTATATTTTTGTTTTTACCGGAATCCTCACTTTTGTCATTGAGGCTGCCGGTCTGGAGTCCGTTTCCTCCTTCCTTTTACAGGGCAGCATCTTTCAGCCCTTCCTGGCCGCGCTTCTTGGTTTTATCCCCAACTGCGCCGCTTCTGTCCTTTTAACAGAACTTTATCTGGGAGGCGCTCTCTCCTTTGCTTCTGTGATAGCAGGCCTTTGTACCAACGCCGGAATCGGACTGATCGTTCTTTTTAAGGTAAACGGCAGCAAAAAAGAATGTCTCAAATTTGTTGTACTTCTCTACGCTGCTGCAGTTATCTCAGGCATTCTGCTGCATTTGGCAGGACTTTAAAAAAACGACTTACGCAACAAAGAGGATGTCCCAAAACTATGAATTTTTAGATTTATAGAAAAGGGACATCCTTTTCTTTTATCAAAAAAACGCTTTAAGATCTAAAAACAGCACTGGTCCTTATCCTTCCAGTGCCATTTTTGTGATATTATGCGCGATTGATAATAGTCCCCACTCTATTTTTACCTTCTCTTTCCCACGGAGAAGAAATCGTCGGAACGACCAACAGCCTTTGAGCCTTCCAAAGGTCTGTTCTACTTCCACCACTCTTTGTGAACGCAGCTCCAGTCCTTTCTCGGAACAAAGGTTTTCATTCGTCTGTTTCTTTAACTCATTTAATCGGTGCGATAACTTTATGGTCTTTGGCTGATCTGAGCTTTTACACTCCCCTGCATATGGACATCCTCCACAGTCTTCGCACCGGTAATAATCTCTACGGGTTTCATATCCAGCTTCCGTTACATATTTTCGGTTCCCTACATGCTCCAAATGTTTTCCATTCCGGCACAGAAAACAGTCTCTCTCTTTATCGTAGGGTAAATGTTCCGGTAAATAGGGGTTCTCTCGGTTCTTTCGTCTCTTTTCCCAATGAAACTTATTATATTTCACATAATTGCCCAGTTGATTTTCTTCTAAATATTCGTAGTTCTCTTCGCTCCCGTATCCTGCATCTGCCACGATGTTTTCCGGAAGCCTCCCCAGTTTCTCCTTCAGATGCCGCAGATGAGGGATCAGTGTTTTGGTATCTGTGGGATTGGGGTGGATAGTAAAACCTACGATATACCGGTTTTCTGTCCCGATCTGGATGTTATACCCTGGTTTCAACTGGCCGTTTAACATGGCATCCTCTTTCATACGCATAAAGGTAGCGTCATGATCTGTTTTGGAGTAACTGTTCCTTCCTTCAAATGTTTCCAGGAATTTTTCGTATTTCTGTTTCCTGGGCAGGATATCTTTTTTAAATTCCCTGGCCTTTTTCTTTAACGGCTTATTTTCCGGCTCCCGTTCCAGCTTTTTGTCTATACTTTCTACAACAGTAGCCACCTGCTCTGCTGTGATCCGGGTATGTTCCCCCTTTTCCTCCAGATCCTCTTCCAGGTAGATCCGGTTTTCTTCCGCTACGATCCGATCGATCTCCCGGAGATGAGCCTTGATCTTCTCGTCCAGTTTCCGGTCATAATTCCGGACAGATTTATTCCATACAAAAGAATACTTATTGGCATTGGCTTCAATCTTTGTTCCATCCAAAAAGTAATTCTGCAGCTTGATATATTTTTTATCGATCAGGAGTCTGACAACTTCGTAAAAAATATCTTCTATGATGTCTTTCATTTGCAGGCGGAAACGGTTAATCGTACGGAAATCCGGTTTGTTTCCTCCAGCGATCCACATGAAGTTGATATTTTCGCGAAGAGCTTTTGCGATCATGCGGGAAGAGTATGTTTTCTGAGAATAAGAATAAATCATAACCTTCAGCATCATCCGTGGGTGATAAGCAGGGCAGCCACCCTGTTTGTATCTGTCGTAGAGTGGAGACAGGTCCAGACTGTCCACGATTGTATTTACGACCCGCACCAGATGATTTTCCGGTATAAAATCTTCAAAAGACAGTGGTAATTGTAACTGATCCATAGTATAATCTTTAAATGTGAGCATACCTTATTATATCACATAATAAGGGAAAAAGGAGAACGGTTACAACGCCGTTCTCCTTTTTTATAGTCGGGTGTCCTTTCAGTCACTTCGTGACTTTTGGGACACCCTCCTTTTAGTTATTACCGGAATTCTTTTTTCTTTCTCTCATAATCTTTCAAAGATCCTACCGCTTCTTTCGCCAGCGGAACAAGAGCGATCATATTGAATATTGTCATCAGTCCGATGCCTGTATCTCCCAGATCCCACACAAAAGTATAAGCTGCAAGTCCTCCTACAAACAACATAACAAGCGCCAGTATCTTGTACAGAGTCTGTGATCTCCAACCATCTCCGAACAGGTAGGCTACATTGGAACGGGCATAAAACAGAATCCCAATAAAGGTAGAAAAACTGAACAGCCACAAAATCACAGCAATAAATATGACTCCAAATTCTCCAAGATGATAACTCATGGCCGTCTGCAGAAGATCCATTCCTTGCAGACCATTTGTCAATTCCTCCGGAGTCAGAAGCATGATCATTGCAGTACAGGTGCAGATCACCAGAGTATCAATGAATACTCCAAGAGCCTGCAGAAGCCCCTCTTTCGCCGGATGGCTGATATCCGCTGCCGCCGCTGCACAGGGAGCTGATCCGGATCCTGCTTCATTGGAGAAAAGCCCTCTTTTCACTCCGTTCATCAAAACTGCGCCAAACCCTCCTGCCGCCACCTGACGGATCCCGAACGCTTCCTCAAAAATTCTGGCAAACACAGCCGGCAGCTGCGGGATATTTATGACAATGATAAAAATAGTAATAATAAAATACAAAGCTGCCATAACAGGCACCATGATATCCAGTACCTTTACTGTCGCATTTTTCCGAAGAACGATCACAGCCGCCAAAACTACCAGTACAACGGTAGAGTAAAGAGGCGGGATATGGAATGCATTGTCAAATGCAGACGAAACCGAATTTCCGATGACCTGACTGATTCCGCACCAGCAAAGAAGACCGGAAAGAGCAAACAGAACTGCTATCACAGATTTCTTTCTTTTGCTCCCCCTATTTGTAATAAACAAAGCATGAATATAGTAAGCCGGCCCTCCCCTATATCCTCCATAGAGAGGATCTTTTTCTTTATATATCTGGGCCAGAGTCGCTTCTGCAAATGCTGTAGACGATCCAAGAAGGGCAATAACCCACATCCAAAATACTGCTCCGGCGCCTCCTGCTGATATAGCCGCAACAACTCCTACCAGATTCCCCATTCCTACCCGGGTAGCCGTAGATACGATCAGCGCCTGCACACCGGAAATTCCATGTTGTTCTGCAGAAGTCCTGTTTTCCACCGTAACCCTGATCATTTCCGGAAAAAGTCGAAACGGCAGGAACTTAGTACGTACTGTAAAATATATGCCTGCCGGAACGAGGATAATAACCAGCAGCGATAATCCCAGACTGCTTCCTCCCGGGAGAGGGATAGTTACAATATCTCCCCATAACATCGCATAAATTGTTTCAAAAAATCGCACAACCGCCTGACCGGCCGCGTTTAAAATCTCCATTATATGTATCCTTTCTCTCTCGCACCATTATTGAATGACACTGTATTTGTTTTTCTCTTCCCCATAGTATATAATAGAAAGGAACATCTGTAAAATTAATAATTATAATGATATGAATCTAAAAATTAGATGGTAAAGGCGGTAACAGAATGGATATCAAAAATCTGACAACTTTTATCTATGTAGCCGAACTGAACAGTTTTACAAAAGCAGCCGAAAAGCTGGGATTTTCCCAGTCCACTGTCTCCTTTCAGATCAGACAGCTGGAGCGTGAATTAAATTCCCAGTTATTCGAACGTGTCAATCACACCATAGCTTTAACTGAAAAAGGCCGGGAAGTCCTGGATTACGCTCACAAAGTCAACAAACTGACTTTGGAACTTCAGGAAAACATGCAGGAAACAGGAACCATCCGCGGTCATGTAAGATTGGCAATGGCAGATTCTCTGTGCAGTTCCATTTTCAGCAAAAATTATGCTTCTTTTAAAAAAAATTATCCTGAGATTGCACTGAAAATTATCACCGCCGGAACCGGTGAAATGTTGACGCTCGTAGACCACAACGAGGCAGATCTTGTTCTCACCCTGGACAGCCATATCTACAATACAGAATATGTGATCGTAAAAGAAGAACGAGTAGGCGTACACTTTGCAGCCGGCGCCGGGTATCCCCTTCCCCTCGGAGCAAAGCTTTCTGTCCGGGATCTTTGCAGCCATCCTTTTATCCTGACAGAAAAGGGAATGAGCTACCGCCGCCTTCTGGATGAGCGACTGGCAGAGATGTCTCTGGAAATTCATCCTATTCTGGAAATCGGAAGCACAGATCTTATCTGTGCTTTACTGGAACAAAACCTTGGAATTTCTCTTCTTCCGGATTATGTAACCGCAAAAAAAGTTGCCGAGGGAAAGCTGGTTCTTCTTCCCGTGGAAGACCTGGAAATCGAAGTGTGGAAACAGCTCCTGTACCATCGGAACAAATGGGTATCCCCCCAGATGGAATCAGTGATGGAGCACTGTGTTAAGCGGGGTTTTTCCCAAGAATAAAATAAGGAAGCAAATCACCATGTGGTCTGCTTCCTTTTACTTTTACTGTTTCTGCTTCTATTTTTTATCTTTCCCTCTCTTCAATCGCCGTGATCATATCGATACGTTCCTGATGCCGGCCGCCCTCAAACTCTGCATTCAGCCACTCCTCTATGATCATCTTCGCAAGCTCAATGCCGATGACTCTTGCGCCAAAAGCAAGAATGTTGGTATTATTGTGCTGTTTTGATAATCTTGCTGTGTACGGCTCACTGCACACAACTGCTCTTACACCTTTCACCTTATTGGCTGCAAGAGATATTCCGACACCTGTACCACATATCAAAATTCCAAGATCCACTTCTTTGGATACCACAGCCCTTGCAACTTTTTCTCCATATACCGGGTAATGACAGCTCTCGGTGGAGTCTGTCCCATAATTTACTACTTCATAGCCAAGATCCTGTAAAAACTTCACGATTTCATTTTTCATGTCTACTGCTGAATGATCGTTTCCTATTCCTATTTTCATGTCCTCGTCTCCAATCTTTGCTTTAAAAATTTCTGCTCTTATATTATAATGATCCCAGGCTCAAAAGGTCCCGGCCCACATGAGCTTGCTCAAAAGTGGTTGGGGCTTTTGATCCCAACTTCATTATAATGTCTTGCTGTATGAATAGCAATGTCTATCTTAAAGGAGTGTAACAGAACTATGATAAAATTAATAGCCAGCGATCTTGACGGAACTCTACTTCAAAAAGGTGCACAGACAGTAAGCCGGCAGGCGATAGAGCTGATCGAAAAACTTCTCGACAATGGCATCCATTTTACTGCTGCCAGCGGAAGACAGTACAACAACTTAAGGAGGCTTTTTGCACCTTTTGCCGATCGCATTTCCTATATTGCAGAAAACGGCTCTCTGTGTATCCACAACGGCCAGATGCTTTCCCGGTCATCCATAGATCACGACCTTTCCATGCGCATCATCGATGCTGTCCACAATTATCCGGGCTGCAACTGTATTGTATCAGGAGTGGAAACTCTCTATACAGATTCTTCCGATCCCAGATTCATACATTATCTTCTGGATGAGATGAAATTCGATGTTATGCAGGTAGAAAACCTTAAAACAGATGTGCCTGAGCCTTTTCTGAAAATAGCCGTTCTTCATTTTGAGAAAAGTATTGACTGCGAAGCTTATATGAAACAACTGTTTTCTTCCGAAATAAAGATTGTCACTTCCGGAAACAGTTGGGTGGACTTTATCGCGCCAGGCACAAACAAAGGCATCGCCCTTCAGGTTCTTATGGATCATCTGCACATAAAACCGGAGGAATGCATCGCCTTCGGAGATCAGTATAACGATGTGGAAATGCTGCAGCTGGCGGGTACAAGTTATTCTATGTCAAGCGCTGCTCCCGGCATTGCATACTATTCCACCTATGTAACAGATTCCGTAGAAGAGGTATTGGAAGATATTGCGGCAGGTGTGGAGCTTTAATCCCCCTGCCGCTCCTTTCTCTTTTCCATCCTTCATTCTCTTTGTCCGTAATATGCTTCTTCGCCGTGCTTTCTGTAATAATGTTTGTCCTGCAGATTTTGAGACGCCGGATCATTTCCGGGATTGATCCATTCACAAAGAGCCGCCATCTTGGCAACTTTTTCCAGAACCGCCGCATGATATACAGCCTCTCCGGCATTTTTCCCCCAGGTAAACGGTCCATGATTTCTGCACAGCACTGCCGGGGTTGCCAGGTAGCCTATATTACGGAGAGAAAATTCATCCGCAATCAGAAGTCCGGTATTTTTTTCGTAATCTTCATCAATTTCTTTTGGAGTCAGTTCTCTCACGCAAGGCACTTCCCCGTAAATATGATCTGCGTGAGTCGTCCCATAGCATGGAATGTCCCGGCCCGCCTGTGCCCAGCTGGTCGCCCAGACAGAATGGGTATGAGCCACGCCTCCTATTTCCGGAAATCGCCGGTACAGCGCCGCATGGGTTGCCGTATCGGAAGAAGGCCGGTATCTTCCCTCTATTCTGTTTCCCTCCAGATCCACAACTGTCATATCTGACGGAGCAAGTTGTCCATACTCTACTCCGCTTGGTTTAATAACAAAAAGCCCCTTTTCCCGATCGATCCCGCTTACGTTTCCCCAGGTAAATGTCACGAGATCGTACTGCAAAAGGAGCATATTTGCCTCATAAACTTCTTTTTTCAATTCCTCCAGCATATGAAAAGCCTCCTGTCTGTACTGTTTCTCTTTACAGGTTCTGCAGCCGGAGAAATTTTTATTCTTGTTTTATTCTTTTTTCCGGCATAAATAGCCGGATTTATTTAACACCGCTATTCCCTGTCATTTGTCAGATTCAGTTTATCCAGCAGGTGGAAAATAAGGCTTAATATCATACCTACAATACATGCCAGAACCATGCCGGTAAGCTGGATATTTCCGATATTTACCGCAATTCCGGACAAGCCTGTCACAAATACAATACTGGTCAGTGTCAGATTCCTGGACCGCCCGTAATCCACCCTGGAATCTACAAGGATTCTGATACCGGATGCTCCGATCATTCCGTAAAGAAGGAAGGATATCCCTCCGATAACCGGTCCCGGAATTGTCTGGATCAGCATGGAAAGTTTGCCGACAAAGGAGCAGATAATAGACAGAACCGCGGCGCCGGCAATGACTCTTACACTGTACACCTTGGTTACTGCCATGACTCCGATATTTTCTCCATATGTTGTAGTCGGGACCGCGCCAATCAGACCGGAAAGCATTGTAGATAAATTATCCCCCAGCAAAGAGCGGTGAAGCCCCGGATCCCGCAGAAGATCTCTTCCCACGATCTTGCTGGTAACAACCTGATGCCCGATATGCTCAGATGTAATCACAAGAATAACCGGCAAGATTGTAATAATAGCTTCTGCACTGAATTTCGGAAGCATAAAATTAGGCAGTGCAAATAAAGATGCCTCTGAAACGGCGGTAAAGTCTACAATCCCGCATAAAATAGCGGCGATATATCCGGCAATGACAGCAATCAGAATCGGAATAACAGAAAGGAATTTCCTAAATAGGATGGAGCCAAATACAGCAACTCCCAATGTTACTCCGAATACAATGATATTGCTGGTGCTGATCTTTTCATCCAAAAGTCCCGCATTGCTTGCTGCAGAACCGGAAAGCTCCAGACCGATCAAAGCCACCACCGGACCCATAGCAGCCGGAGGCAGTACAACGTCAATCCAATCACATCCAAATTTATAAATGATCAGCGCCAGAACGCAGCCGCAGAATCCGACTGCCACAAATCCGCCCAGCGCATACTCATATCCCATTTTATCGATCACCAGCCCAGCCGGAGCAAGGAAGGCAAAACTCGACCCCAGATAGGCAGGCGCCTTTCCCTTTGTGATAGCGATAAATAAAAGTGTGCCCACACCGTTCATAAACAATACAACTGCCGGGCTGATTCCAAACATAAAGGGTACAAGGACCGACGCCCCAAACATAGCAAACATGTGCTGAATACTAAGCGGAACCAAAAGCCGAAATGGCACTTTTTCCTCCACTTGTATAATTTTTCCACTCTCCATTTCTCTCATCCTCCTCGTAATCAATTTTTACTTTTCAGACCGTGAATCACGCAGATATAATAACCACGATGTGGTTATTATACCATAACTGCTGCCGCAGTTACGGCTGCCCCGGGCGGATGCGCAGCGGATTTCTGCGGTTCCGCAGAAACCGCTTTATGCGCAGGTATAATAACCACGATGTGGTTATTATACCATATAGGAGGACTCCGCAGGGAAAAAAGAGACTGCTTGCAGGCTATTTAGCAAAGACGCTTGACACTATTCAACAAGTGGAATATAAGACTAAAGGAGAAAACTTTATCATGCTGAAACACGGAATACTGGGATTGCTAAACTACGGGGATATGAGCGGTTATGAAATCCGAGAAGTTTTTAAGAACTCCTTAAACTATTTCTGGACAGTACAGACCAGCCAAATTTATCGTGAAATTGGGGTGTTAGAAAAAAACGGCTGGATTAAGAAACGGGCTGTTGAACAAGACGGGAAGCCAAATAAGAATATCTGCTCTATCACAGCTGAAGGACGGAAAGAGTTGTTGCGGTGGTTGTCGGAACCAGATGTAGATGTAGATATGCGCTCTCCCACTTTGATGAGAACTTTTTTTATGGGGGAATTACCTATTTCAAATAGCTTAAACTTTTTCAAAAAACTCAAGAAAGAATACCGTGGCCTTTTGAACAATCTTCAAGTGGCAGATCATTCGATTGACTCCTATCAAGAAATGATACCGGATAAGCCAAACGCGTTATTTTGGCAGATGACCGTGGATTTTGGAAAACGATATATGCAAATGTATCTTGATTGGACGGAAAGCTGTATTCACCTTTTGGAAAGGTTGGAGGAATAACAATGAATGTTCTTGTAATAAATGGAAGCCCGAAGGGGGAACAAAGCAACACACTCCGGCTCACAAACGCCTTTTTAGAGGGAGTCTGCGATTCGCAGAAAGATTGTTTGCCTGCAATCGAAAGGCTTGATATTGCGAAAATGGATATTAACCCCTGTCTAGGGTGTTTTTCCTGTTGGAAAACCACCCCCGGGCAATGTTGCATCCGCGACGATATGCAAGCAGTCCTTGAAAAGCTGTTGTGGGCTGATCTGACAATTTGGAGCTTCCCTTTATACTATTTCAGTTTGCCCGGAAAGCTAAAAACCGTAATCGACCGGCAGCTTCCTTTATCGCTGCCTTTTATGGAGTCTGATACAGAAAACGGCGGCCATCCTCCCAGATATGATATGAGCGGAAAGAAAATCCTTTTAATCTCTACTTGCGGATTTTATACACCAAAGTCAAATTACGATAGTGTAACAGCGCAATTTGACAAGATTTGCGGCAAAGGAAACTATACTACTTTATTTTGCGGAGAAGGCGAACTTTTCAGAGTACCGGAATTATCAAACCGTACAGACGAATATCTTGCCGTTGTTCAGCAGGCCGGGCAGGAATATGCTTCACTAACCTTTACCAAACAAATGGCCGCGCTTTATAATCCGACGGCGTATCGCGGAACAGATATCATTTTGGATATGGATTATACGGATATCGGAAAGCGTTACCGTATAATCCTGGGAAAAGCAGAGAGCCGTGTTGTGGAGCAGTTTCATAAAAAGCCAACAACTGTAATTCATACGCCCTTTTCTGTATGGCAATCGATTGCTGCCGGAGAAATCGAAGGTTCTGCCGCTTTAATGAAACATTTATATTCTGTCGAAGGCGATTTTGACTTCATGCTGAAATGGGATGAGTATTTTAACCAGCACCAAAAGGCAGATATAGTAAAAGATAAGCCAACACCAAATGGAAAAACAGATATGCGCTATGTTTTAATCCCGTGGATTGTGTTTTGGATAGCTGCTAATATCCACGCGTTTTGGGGAAGCATGATTAGTATTTTTGTTTGCTGCTTATTGCCTTTGCTGTTCTATAAAACCAAGAAAACAGTTTATGATGTAATTTCCGGCGCATTGGTAAGCATATTTTCCATATTGTTGCTTATCAACTTGCCGGCAGTTATTGTAACACCCTTATCTTATTTCGCGTTTGGTATCATGTGGAGTCTATCTGCTTGTTTGAAAATACCGCTTTCCGCAGAATATTCTATGAATGATTATGGTGGGGAAAGCGCGTTGCAAAATCCCATGTTTATCAAGACAAATCGCATCTTAACTGCCGCATGGGGTATTCTTTACTTAATTACACCTGTTTGGACATATTTCATTATGTGTACGGACGCAGGAAGCTATATCGGTATTATCAACTCTATACTTCCGGCAATTATGGGGATATTTACTGTATGGTTTCAAAAATGGTATCCGAAGAAAATAGCGCGGGGAAGCCGTAAATAGTATTTGATTATGAGATAATTCATTAGGAAAGTATCAGATTCAGAGCAGACAAAAAGAGCAGTTCTATACAAAAGATAAAACTGCTCTGAATGTGATTCTTTCCAATTGTACCAGGCCGCGGACGGTCAGCTGGTAGACCTATGGGGATTGTATCTTTCCGGAGGGCCGAGAAAGTTCCCATTTCCTGTGAAAAACGGTAAGACTGGGGGAAATTTCTAACGGAAAACGGATTTCCGGGCATGCTTCGCAGGTCTTCCAGAGGGAGTCCTTTAAAAAACCGTATGAAAAGGACTTTCGCTTATGGGAAAGGAGCATAACTCCTCCCCAGCTGCTGCATGGAAGCGCAGCCGCATTCCGGACAGATGGACAGGTCAATGTTCCAGACCGCCTTGAGCAGTTCTGCCATGGACAGCCCGGCATAACGCTGCCGGAATCTCTGGCCGCCCTGGATCCGGAAGATTATTTTCAGGTTTCTGGATTTCATCCGGTTATTAAGGAAACCATAATACCGGATCTTCTGGAAACCGGCGGGGAGCACGTGCATCAGGAACCGGCGGATAAATTCTTCGTGGCTGATGGTGATCTCCCGTTTTGGGTCACCGGGCTTTTTCCCCCGTGCGGAGAAGGTGGCCTCTGTTTCCGTTACGGACCAGGATCCTGTTTCTGGAGTGTTCGATATCGGAACATTTTAAATGGCGGACTTCACCGATCCTAAGCCCGGCAGAAAACATAAGGCAGAGGAGCGCTTTAAATTTCGGGTCGGTAATAGAAGAAAGGAATATCTGCATTTCTTCCCGGGAAGGGACAAAGGGCAGATAAGAATCAAACTTCCTCATGGGGAGCCGGGTGATGTCCCAGGGCTTATGGAGAACAAACATGGTAAAGAAACGCAGCTGGGAGATACAGGCGTTTATGGTACGGTCGGAGAGGGAACGCTTCTTCTGCAGCCAGCGGATATACTCCCGGAGTTCCTCCCAGGAAACGTCTTCTGGCTGTTTGCAGAGGACAGTCTGAAGGTAATCCAGATAAGAGCGGATGTAAGTGGAATAAGATTTTACAGTATGGTCAGTAAGACCCCGGAGAGAAAGCATCTCCCGGTAAACTTTGAAATAGTCCATGACGGAACCTCCTTGAAAGAATGTAATTTAATCAATGAGAGAAAGTGCTTTCAAGGGGGTGGTCTTGGAAAAAGATAAAATATGTAGTTGTTGAGTTTGAAAATCCATGGTAAACTAAGCATAGAAGTTTTTGTGTATATGTGGGATGTTTCGTGTGGTAACTTAACAATACAACATATATTCAAAAACTGCTACTTTTTTTGAAAAAGTGGTGGTTTCACGTACTTAGGGCTAGCCGCCGCGCTAGCGGCTTGGTACAATATATACGATGTCAGGACAGGATTGTGGAAGTACGCAGCGCGGAACAATCTGCCGCCATCATAATGTCACCCATAAAATTCCAGGGAAACTGCTGCAGGAACTAAGAGGTGTATATTTTGAAAATCATAACAGATCACATTATTTTTCGTTTTCTTTCCCGCATAACCGATTTTTTTCTTCTCAACATACTTTGGATTATTTTTTCCATTCCGCTGTTCACTATGGGCGCCTCTACTGCCGCCCTCTATTCTGTTATGTTTAAACTCATTCAAAAGAATGAAAGTTATATTGCCCGGGAGTTTTTTTATGCTTTTAAAAACAATTTCAAACAGGGAACTGCTCTCTGGTTTGGTTCCCTTTTTCTTCAGCTGATCCTGACCGCTGATTTTCTGATCATCTGGCAAATGGATCTTGCGTTTCTTGGCAATATACTTTTTGTTTTTCTCTTCATTATAGAATTTTTTGTCATATCTATGAGCCTTTATGCTTATGCTTTGATTGCCCGCTATACTCTCTCTTTGTCTGCTGTTATAAAAAATTCTTTTCTTCTTTCCTTCGGGCGTCTTCCTTATTCTATGCTCATGATATTGATCTGCCTTCTTCCAGTTATCCTTACCTGTCTGAATCTCTATACTCTTTTGGCAGGGATACTCTTTTATTTCACAATCGGGATCTCTCTTTTATGCTGGCTGCTCAGCCATATCTCCCTTTATATATTCAAAATTTTTTAATATTTTTGATATATTTTCTACAAATTTAATAAATTATTGTTAATTTTCTGTTTTTTATTTACTTTTCATAGGCGTCCTGTTATAATGAGATAAATTATCAATTTCAAAAAGTAAAAGGAGGGAACGATATGAAAGGCTATGCAATGCTTAAAATCGGGGAATCCGGTTGGATCGAAAAGGAAAAACCTGACTTTGGACCACTGGATGCCATTTGTAAACCACTGGCAGTTGCCATCTGTACATCCGATGTTCACACTCTCTGGGAAGGCGCCATCGGAGAACGTCACAATATGATACTTGGACATGAATGCTGTGCTGAAGTTGTAGAAGTAGGCTCTCTTGTAAAGGATTTCAAACCCGGAGACCGTGTTCTTGTTCCGGCCATTACACCTGACTGGAACTCTCTGGAAGCCCAGGCAGGATACTCCATGCACTCCGGCGGAATGCTTGCAGGATGGAAATTCTCCAACTTTAAAGACGGCGTATTTTCCGAATATTTCCATGTAAACGATGCCGACGGCAATCTCGCACTTTTGCCTGACAACATTACTCCGGTAGACGCATGTATGTTGTCTGATATGGTTCCTACCGGATTCCACGGCGTAGAACTGGCAGATGTACAGTTTGGAGATACCGTTCTTGTAATCGGAATCGGCCCGGTCGGCCTTATGGCTGTTGCGGGTGCAAATTTAAGAGGTGCATCCAGGATCATCACAGTCGGCACACGCCCGGCATGTGTAGAAGCAGCCAAAGGATACGGCGCTGTTGATTTTATCAGTTATAAAGATGGAACTATAGAAGATCAGGTTCTTGCCATGACAGGAGGAAAAGGCGTAGATAAGGTGATCGTTGCCGGAGGCGGATGCGAAACGTTTGAATCCGCTGTTAAAGCCCTGAAACCAGGCGGAAAAATCGGAAATGTAAATTATCTCGGAAGCGGAACCTATGTAAACATCCCCCGCGCTGAATGGGGCGTCGGCATGGGACACAAACAGATCAACGGCGGACTGATGCCAGGCGGACGTCTCCGTATGGAAAAACTGGGCGCACTTGTCTCTGCCGGAAAACTTGACGTACATCCTCTTGTATCCCACGTATTTGAAGGCTGGGAACATCTGGAAGAAGCTCTGTTCATGATGCGTGACAAACCGAAGGATCTGATCAAACCAGTTGTAAAAATCGAAGATTAACTGCCCCATGGAGGATTATAACACATGAAGATACTGATCGTATCCGGATTTCTTGGCGCCGGAAAGACCACCTTTATAAAAGAGATGTCCCGCAAACTGGACCGTGATTTTGTTGTCATGGAAAACGAATACGGCGAGACAAATATGGATGAAACCTTTCTCCAGGATAACGAAAAACTAAATATCTGGGAAATGACAGAAGGATGTATCTGCTGCACAATGAAAGCAGATTTCGCATCTTCCATCCTGACCATTGCCAACACTCTGGATCCGGAGTATCTCATTGTGGAACCTACAGGCGTCGGTATGCTAAGCAATGTCATCCAGAATATCCGGCAGATCGAATATGAGCGTATCACTCTGCTTCGCCCCGTGACTATTCTGGATGCCAACTGCTTTGACCGCTATATGCATGACTATGAGGAAATTTTTCAAGATCAATTGAAATCTGCCGGAACCATTGTAATATCCAAACGAGACTTCCATACACCTGAAGAAACCGACGAATTTGTGCAAAAAGTTCAAAAGACAGCGCCGGATGCCAGGATACAGGTCCAGCATTATTCTTATCTTGACTCTTCCTGGTGGGAAAGTCTTCTGGAAACGGACTTCAGCGGAAATATAATAGAAAATAAAGGAGAGGCAAAGTCTGATCTTGACAGCTTCACTCTATCCGGCATTTCTCTGGAAAACAGCTCTGCTCTTCTTCTCTTTTTAGAGCAGCTTGTCCGGGGAGAATTTGGAGACATCTGCCGGTCAAAAGGGATCCTTAATACAGGACAGTGCCATCTTCGTTTTGATACCGTGGATATGCGCTATAGCCTCACTGGTTTCGAATCATCCGGCAAATCTCAAGGTGTGTTTATTGGCACAAATATAAAAAGGAATGCACTGCGCCGGAAACTCCTTCCACAGTACATTCCCCGTATACAGTTCCGGCCGTCTTCCTGACAGCCGGAATTTTATTTCCTTTATTTTCTGGCTCTTCCAAGAGAATCTGCCGCAACAATCGCATCATATAACTGCTCCGGCGTTACATCCGCTACCATGTTATGAATGGATTCTCCCTCTGCACATGCATTCTTCGCAATTACCTCAATTTCTTCTTTCTTTGTAACTCCAAGCTCTTCCAGAGTAATCGGAAGCCCTACTTCCATGCAGAAATCCTGCACTTCTTTAAATTCTTCTTTGGATGCCCCTTCCAGAACAAGCTGTACCAAAGTGCCATATGCCACACAATTTCCATGAGGAGCGCTGTGTCCGCCAAGAGCTGTCAGTCCATTGTAGAAGGAATGAGCTACAGCCAGACCGCCGTTATCTGCACCGACACCGGACAGATATACATTCGCTTCGATAATCGCATCCAGAGCAGGAGTAACAACCTGATTTTCGCAGGCATGTTTTGCCGCTGCCCCGTATTCTTTCAATGTTTCATAACACAGACCGCAAAGAGCCATAGCCGATCTTGTAATCCCTCCAAATTCCAGACTGGGGGCATCTGTCCTCTGGCAGGCCCTGGCCTCAAAATAAGTGCCCAGAGCATCTCCCATTCCGGCAACCAGAAATCTCACGGGCGCCTTGGCAATGATATCACTATCCACAATAACTGCCTCCGGATTTTTCGGATAAAACAGATAACTGTTAAAAGTCTCATCGTCATTATAAATAACAGAAAGGCCGGTACAGGGGGCATCTGTTGCCACAACAGTAGGAACAATGACAACCGGAAGCTTTTCATAGTAAGCAGTTGCCTTGGCCGTATCTATAGCCGAACCTCCGCCCACGCCAACTACAACATTGATCCCCTTCTCACGGACAATCGCTCTCATTTTTTCAATTTCACCGACACTGGAAACACCGCCAAAGATTTCATAGCACCTGCTGTCATCTGCAGTGCCGAAACTTTTTTCAATCTTGTCATGGCACATTTTATGTCCGCTTTTTGAACAAATAAACAGCCATTTGTTTCCCAGCTCTTTCATCTCTTCATAGAAACTCAAAAGAGAATCTTTTCCCTGCACATATTTCTGCGGAGCACGCATCAGTCTTAATCTTGCCATAGTAACACCCTCCTACAATTTTTATTGTTAATTATTTATCAATTTAATTTTATTATAGAACTTTCTATTCAAAAAGCAAGATGAAAACTGTCCAAATATGCAGTTTATATTTTCGATTTTTTCGTTAATTTTTTATCATTAAAATTCTGCTCCATTTTCGCTCTGGTATATATCCGTCCGGCGTGCTGAAAGAAGCGGCAGCTGCTGCCGGATACTATCTGCTTCTTTCAGATCAACGTCATGGATAATATATCCTTCTTCTCCCTCCATCTCTTCAATGACATCTCCCCATGGAGATACCAGAAGGGTATGCCCCCAGGCAACATAAGAGGCTCCTGTATCTCTTGCACTGGAAGTACCTGCCACAAAACACTGGTTGTCCACAGCCCGGCCGCGGAACATTACATCCCAATGCGCCGGTCCTGTTGTCATGTTAAAAGCTGCCGGAACCAGAATCATTTTCGCTCCCCCAAGTACCATCATCCTTGCCAGCTCCGGAAAACGGAAATCGAAGCAGATACAGAGTCCGATTTTTCCAAATTCTGTAGAAAATACCGTGCACTTATCCCCCGCCGTCAATATTTCTGATTCCTTAAAATGCTGACCGCCCTCGACCTGAATGTCAAAGAGATGCGCTTTCCTGTGCTTCGCAATCTGCTTCCCATTTCTGTCAAAGACATAAGCAGTATTGTATATCTTCCCCTCTGCAATTTCCGGGACAGAGCCTGCTGCAAGGTAAATCCCGTATTCCTTTGCAAGATGACTTAACATCTTCCATGTTTCCCCGCCTTCTTCCTCTGCATAAAGCGGAAACTGCTTTGTCTCATAGGGACAGTTAAACATTTCCCCCAGCATTACAAGATCCGGTCTCTCCGATTTTATTTTTTCGAGATACAGCTTCAGCTGTTCTGCATTTTTCTTCTTATCATTATAAACACGGGACTGTATCTGCGCGATTTTCATGGAATCCCTCCTTTTAAACAGCATTGCAAAGTCAAAAACCCTCAGAAAGCATAGCTCTCTGAGGGTGAATTTTTATATTACTCCTATCAATGATTACTCAATGATTGTAGCAACACGTCCTGATCCTACTGTACGTCCGCCTTCACGGATAGCGAAACGAAGTCCCTGCTCCATAGCAACTGGGTGAATCAGTTCGATTGACATTTCTACGTTGTCACCAGGCATGCACATCTCAACGCCGTCCGGCAGGTTGCAAACACCTGTTACGTCTGTTGTTCTGAAGTAGAACTGTGGACGATAGTTGTTGAAGAATGGAGTATGACGTCCACCTTCATCTTTTGTCAGAACGTAAACCTGTGCTGTAAACTTTGTATGGCATGTTACAGAACCTGGTTTAACAAGAACCTGACCTCTTTCGATGTCTGTTCTCTGGATACCACGAAGCAGAGCACCGATATTATCACCAGCCTGAGCCTCGTCAAGCAGCTTACGGAACATCTCAACACCTGTTACAACTGTTTTCTGCTTCTCTTCATGGATACCAACGATTTCAACTTCGTCAGATACATGCAGAACACCACGCTCTACTCTACCAGTAGCAACTGTTCCACGTCCTGTGATAGAGAATACGTCCTCTACAGGCATCAGGAACGGCTGATCTGTAGCACGCTGTGGATCTGGAATATAAGAATCAACTGCATCCATCAGCTCCATGATCTTATCTCCCCACTCTCCGTCTGGATCTTCCAGAGCTTTCAGAGCGGATCCCTGGATGATCGGTGTGTCATCTCCCGGGAATTCATATTCATCAAGCAGTTCACGAATTTCCATCTCTACTAATTCAAGAAGTTCTTCGTCATCTACCATATCACATTTGTTCATGAATACAACGATGTAAGGTACACCTACCTGACGAGACAGAAGGATGTGCTCTCTTGTCTGAGCCATAACACCGTCTGTAGCAGCAACAACCAGGATAGCTCCATCCATCTGAGCAGCACCTGTGATCATGTTCTTAACGTAGTCAGCATGTCCCGGGCAGTCTACGTGAGCGTAGTGACGTTTCTCTGTCTCATACTCAACGTGAGCTGTAGAAATTGTGATACCACGTTCTCTTTCTTCCGGAGCTTTATCGATGTTGTCGAATGCAACCTCTGCGTTACCAGATACTCTGTGGGAAAGAACTTTTGTGATAGCTGCTGTAAGAGTTGTTTTACCATGGTCAACGTGGCCGATGGTACCAATATTACAATGTGGTTTTGTTCTTTCAAATTTAGCTTTTGCCATTTTGAATGTCCTCCTTATTCAACCGCCCTTTCGGGCATTTTTCATGATTTTTCAGTTTACTCGGCTATTTCTGATTATATTTCATATCCCCTTGATTTTCAAGCCTTTTTCGCACTTTTTCAAAGAAAATGCGCGGGAATTATTCATTTTTTCCTGACAGAACTTTTTCCTGAACAGATTTCGGAACCGGTTTGTAACTCTCGAAGAACATAGAGTAGTTACCACGTCCCTGTGTTCTGGAACGTAAGTCTGTGGAATAGCCAAACATTTCGGAAAGCGGTACGTGTGCACGTACGATCTTTCCTCCGCCCAGATCATCCATACCTTCGATCTGTCCACGGCGTGAGTTGATATCACCGATGATATCTCCCATGTATTCTTCCGGCATAGTTACTTCTACCTTCATAATAGGCTCAAGAAGTACAGGAGCAGCTTTCTTCATCGCATCCTTGAATGCCAGGGATCCGGCAATATGGAATGCCATTTCACTGGAGTCGACTTCATGGTAAGAACCATCATAAACAGTAGCGTGCAGTCCGACTACCGGGAATCCGCCGAGGATACCGGATTTCATTGCTTCTTCGATACCTTCGCCTACTGCCGGGATGTATTCCTTCGGAATTGCTCCTCCGACTACAGTAGACTCGAACTTGTATGTCTCCTCACCGTTGACATCCATTGGCTCGAATTTTACTTTACAATGCCCGTACTGTCCACGTCCACCAGACTGTTTTGCATACTTGCTGTCTACATCAACTGCTTTAGTAAACGCCTCTTTGTAAGCAACCTGTGGTGCACCTACATTAGCTTCTACCTTAAATTCACGAAGCAGACGGTCTACGATGATCTCCAGGTGGAGCTCACCCATACCGGCGATGATCGTCTGACCTGTTTCCTGATCTGTATGAGCACGGAATGTCGGGTCTTCTTCTGCAAGTTTTGCAAGAGACTCACCAAGTTTACCCTGGGAAGCCTTTGTCTTAGGCTCGATAGCAAGCTCGATAACAGGTTCCGGGAACTCCATGGACTCCAGGATTACCGGATGCTGCTCATCACAGATTGTATCACCTGTTGTAGAGAACTTAAATCCGATCGCTGCAGCGATATCTCCGGAGTAAACCTTATCCAGTTCCTGTCTCTTATTTGCGTGCATCTGAAGAATACGCCCTACACGTTCCTTCTTGCCTTTTGTTGCGTTTAATACATAGGAACCGGAATTTACAGTTCCTGAATAAACTCTGAAGTATGCCAGCTTACCTACGAACGGGTCTGTCATGATTTTGAATACGAGAGCAGAGAACGGCTCTTCATCAGAAGAATGTCTCTCAACTTCATTTCCGTCTTCGTCCTCACCCTTGATAGCAGGGATATCAGTCGGAGCCGGCATGTATTCAAGGATAGCATCCAGAAGTTTCTGAACACCTTTGTTTCTGTATGCAGATCCACAGCATACAGGAACAGCTGTACATTCGCATGTAGCCTTGCGGAGAACTGCTTTCAGCGCATCAACGGACGGCTCCTCACCTTCCAGATACTCCATCATCAGGTCATCATCCAGCTCGCAGATCTTCTCTACAAGTTCTGTATGATACAGTTCCGCATCATCTTTCATATCATCCGGAATATCCGTAACAGAAATGTCATCGCCCTTTTCATCATTATAGATGTAAGCCTGCATTTCCATCAGGTCGATAATTCCTTTGAAATCATCTTCTTTGCCGATCGGCAGCTGAAGACAAATTGCATTTTTTCCTAATCTTGTCTTAATCTGCTCTACTGCGTTGTAAAAGTCAGCACCCAGGATGTCCATTTTATTGATGAAGGCCATACGTGGTACATTGTATGTGTCAGCCTGACGCCATACATTTTCTGACTGAGGTTCTACACCGCCTTTAGCACAGAATACGCCCACCGCACCGTCAAGTACGCGAAGTGAACGCTCAACCTCTACTGTAAAGTCAACGTGGCCCGGGGTATCAATGATATTGATACGATGTTCCAAAGCGCCTTTTTTCGGCTTTGTCTTTTCTTCCAGAGTCCAGTGACATGTAGTAGCGGCTGAAGTAATTGTAATACCTCTTTCCTGCTCCTGCTCCATCCAGTCCATGGTAGCAGTACCTTCATGAGTATCACCAATTTTGTAGTTAACACCAGTGTAATACAGAATACGCTCTGTCAATGTTGTCTTACCAGCATCGATATGAGCCATAATACCAATATTTCTGGTTCTCTCCAATGGATATTCTCTTCCAGCCAAGGTCTCTTCCTCCTATTAGAATCGATAGTGAGCAAATGCTTTGTTTGCTTCTGCCATCTTGTGCATGTCTTCTTTTCTCTTAACTGCTGCACCTGTGTTGTTTGCAGCATCCATGATCTCATTTGCCAGTCTTTCTTCCATTGTCTTCTCGCCTCTTGCGCGGGAGAAGTTGGTCAGCCAGCGAAGCGCCAGAGCCTGTCTTCTGTCAGCTCTTACTTCGATTGGCACCTGGTATGTTGCACCACCGATACGTCTTGCCTTTACCTCAAGTACTGGCATGATATTGTTCATTGCCTCTTCAAACACTTCGATAGCCGGCTTATCGGTCTTTTCTGCAACTCTGTCAAACGCTCCATATACAATCTTCTGTGCGATTCCCTTCTTACCATCTAACATAATGTTATTGATAAGTTTCGTAACCACTTTGTTGTTGTACAATGGATCTGCTAATACGTCTCTTTTCTGAGTATGTCCTTTACGTGGCACGGTCCTTCCCTCCTTAAACAATTGATTAATTCATCGGTACTCACATGTGTCTTTCTAATGATACAGTGTAGTGCACAGGCCATACGGCAGGAAGAAACGCTTTCTTCTATCCGTAATACCTGTAACTTACTTCATCATAGTTCTGTTTGTGACTACAATTTTCTCTTACATTTACTAAGAGCTTATTTCTTTGCGTCTTTCGGTCTCTTTGCTCCGTATTTGGAACGAGCCTGTCTTCTCTTGGCAACACCTGCTGTATCAAGTGTTCCTCTTACGATGTGGTATCTTGTACCTGGAAGGTCCTTAACACGCCCTCCACGGATCAGAACAACACTATGCTCCTGAAGGTTATGTCCTTCTCCCGGAATATAGCTTGTTACTTCGATTCCGTTAGACAGACGAACTCTGGCGATCTTTCTAAGAGCTGAGTTAGGTTTCTTAGGTGTCGCTGTCTTAACAGCTGTACAAACGCCTCTCTTCTGCGGTGCAGATGCGTCTGTCGCTCTCTTCTTCAGGGAGTTGTATCCTTTCTGAAGTGCCGGTGCTGTTGACTTCTTTACAGATGTCTGACGTCCTTTTCTTACTAACTGGTTAAATGTTGGCATTTCTTTTCACCTCCTACGATAAAAATAAGTTACGGGTTTTTAAACGTCATTCCGTTTAAAACGCGCAAAAAAATACTGCACATTTTTATACGCGCTAGATTATTCTATTATGTCTAAGCCGAAAAGTCAAGGGTATAGCCCAAAATTCCTGAAAAAACAGGATTTCCCCTTTAAATAGAAAAGCTGAAGGATTTTCACAATGAACACCTATCAGCTATGTTAAAAATAATATTCAATTTTAATTTTGACAAATTGGCTTACAAGTTGTAAGCCAATTTACTCAGACAGCTCATTTTCAATTTCTTCTACTGTTGGCAGACTACTTTTAAACTCCTCACGCAGTACCTTTGTCAATTCATATTCTGCAATCCCGATAGGCTGTGATATATCGTCAAGAGCATATTCTGCGACAACATCGTCTTTATCTTTACAAATGAGTATTCCAATAGTCGGATTATCTTGGAATGTCTTCATCTGTTTATTAACAGCAGTTACATAAAAATTTAATTTTCCCGCGAACTTCGGCTTAAACTTTTCAGTTTTCAATTCTACCACCACATAACAATGCAGACGGGCATGGTAGAAAAGCAAATCAATATAAAAATCGCTTTCTCCAACACGAATATGGACTTGTCTGCCCATATAGGAAAATCCTGTGCCAAGCTCCAGTAAAAATTGCGTAATTTGGTTAACAAGGGCATCTTCTAATTCTTTTTCATCGTATTCTTCTCGGAGTGTGAGGAAATCAAAATTATATGGATTTTTCAAAGTCTGCACTGCCAAGTCTGATTGAGGCTCTGGAAGTTTTACAGAAAAATTAGTAATTGCTTTCCCCTGCCTATCATAGAGTCCGCTATCAATTTGATGTTCTAATACCGATCTGCTCCACCCGTTGTCCATTGTTTTCTGCACATAGAATAATGCTTCCGGAATGCTTTGGCATTTATAAACAATTCGCTGATTATGTCCCCACGGAATGCTTTTTACCATTTTTTCTATCATATCCGTTTGGCTTACAAATTCTGAACAGAAAAACCCGACATATTCGGAAATGTTTTTTCAAATCTTTGCTCATAGCAGGCAGAAAAGAATCTCCCCATTTAGCAGTTTTCTGTTTTATCACAATGTCTCTGCCTATATCCCAATACAAATCCAGCATAGCATAATTCACTTTCACAGATGCCTTGATTTGGCTCTGCCTGATTTTTTGTTTTATGTTCTCTATCCAAGCTCTATACTCCTCTGTTACCACAAAGCTAACCTCTCTACTTGTCATGGATGCTCCTCCGATTAGTATTTCTACCAAAAGAAAACTTATGCTTCTCTATTTTATCATAAACCAATCTCTTTTTTCAAACCCCTTAAGAAACATGCGACGTCAGCCACCATAAAAAAAATACAGGGCTTCCTGCCCTGCATTTTTCTTTCGCCTCACGGCGTTTTCTATGCTTAATACTCCCTTGGCTTTTCCCGTCCCGGAACACTTGGCTACCGCCATAATATGCCCGACGGATGCGCAGTGGATTTCTGCGGTTCCACAAAAACCGCCCTATGCGCAGGTATAATAACCACGCTGCGGTTATTATACCACAAAAGCCTGTCTGTTAAAAGTGTAATAAGCTGGAAATTTACTATATTATGTGGTTTTTTTTGTCTCCAATACTACATTTTCCGTTTCTTTCCTGCGATGCGCCGGCCGGGCAAGCAGAAAACTCACTGTAAGGAAAATCAAAATACCGGCTGCCGCCCCCAGACTGTCGATCAGCACATCTGTCACTCTGCATCCTCTGCCGGGTACAAAGAGCTGATGAAATTCATCAGTTGCCGCATAAGCCGCCGCCGACAAAAAACTGGCAATGATCTGTCTTCTGCCTGCCAGCCCATAACTTTGGTACATCCCCATAAGAAGGACTGCAAAACAGGCGTATTCTGTGGCATGGGCCGCCTTTCTCACCGGATAATCTATTCGCTCGGCAAATGCTTCCTGTTCCTTTTCTGTCCATTTATCATAATCAGGCACGAAAACCTCTCCTGCTATTTTCCCAACCGAAAGACTCATATCGCTGGATTCATCCGCCGGCTGTGCCGAAAACCAGAAGATCAGACACATCCAGAAAAGGACCGCCGCTGTCAATACTTTTCGTTTCAATTCATTTCCATTCCTTCCGCTGCTTTTCTTCTGATTATTATAGCGATTCTCTTTCCCATGTCAAGGACTGACGCACAACCGGTCCATGTGCTTTCTTTTTTGTTCCATAGAAGAGTGCACATACCGGTTCAGCGTAATATTTACATTGGCATGTCCCAGAATTTCACTTAAAGATTTAATATCGAACCCCTCTTCAATACATCTGGTGGCAAACGTGTGGCGAAGCGCATGGTAATTGATCTCATTCATCCGGCATTCCCTAAGATACCGCTTAAAAATATTTTCCATGGTTCTCGGCTCAATAAATTTATCTGCCGTACCCGTAAGGACATATGCATTTTCCGGAGATTTCTCCAGAGTTTTCAATCTTTCCTGCAAAAAGAAGGGGATCGGAATATCCCTTCTCGAACAGCTGCTTTTCGGCTCTGTCACAATGATCTTGGTCTTCCTTCCCCCGCTCATTTTTACATCCTGTATTCTCTGCATAGTAAAACGCACCTGCAGAAGTTCTTCCTTATTAATAATGTTTTCCTTTTTCAGCGCACAGACTTCGCCCAGTCTAAGTCCCATATACAGACTCAAAAGAACTCCCGTCTTAGTCAGGCTTTCATCACTCATCAGGAATTTCTCCAGCTTCCTCTGCTCCTGCCTCTCCAGGATATGGATCTGACTGTCACAGTTTTTCAGCCGTATCAGTTCGAAATGGCAGGGAAATTCCACATCCCAATAAGATGCATAACGGCAGATTTCCTTGAGCAGCGTTAAAATATCCTTGACTGTTTTCCCCGACAAGGCCTCTCCCCGCAAATTTCCTCCGGACAGCTTATCCTGTACAAACGCTTCCACGACAGCGGTTGTCATCTGTCCCGCTTTCACACTGCCAAGCTGAGGCAAAATATGGTTGCGCACCAGATTATTATACTTTACATAGGAAGATTCTTTAACGCGAAGCCTTACATTATCCAGCCACTGCCGGACAATTGCCTCAAATTCCATGTTTTCGTTCACCATCACGTGTGACCTCCTTTTTCTATAGTTTCTATAGATTATATAAGGAAATCACCGCGAAACTGCGTACGGCTTCACGCAGAATACAGTCAGTTAACGTGCCTTTTCTTTTATTATTCCTTCTTTTTCAGAGCACGCTCGTGATCCAGGAGAAAAGGGATAAGCCGACAATTTACAGACGCGCCTGTGCATACCGCCTTCTTTTCTTCGGCATCCGGCACTGGTTTCTCACCGGAGAGCGCAGGATATGGAAGAGACACCATCCCGCCATTGCTCCCACCGTATTATTAAAGATATCATCCAATTCGAAAAGGCCGATCTTATAAACAAGCTGGGTACTCTCCACCGCAATACTCAAAAACATCGACAGCATCAGCACTTTCCAGAAAGACGCCTTTTTCAGCGCATCGTTCAAAAGGAAGCCCAACGGGAAAAACAGAGCGATATTATTGATCACTTCCATTCCAAGTTCCACATTTCCGCCGAAAATCCACTCTTTATAGGACCAGAACATTTCCAGCTCATATCGATGCGATGTGCCAATCTCCCGGAATCCCAATGTGAAATAAGCGATGCCTGCCAGCTCTACAAGCAGACAGAAAATCGCCAGTACTTTTCTCAAAACAGGAGACAGCCTCGGGTTCAGCCAGTACATAAGAAGCATATACGTAATCACAAAAAGCAAAAGGAATTGCACCAGAAGCTGATTCTCCACATAATATATCTTTAAAAACCAAATCGCTTTCGCGATAAATTCCTGCAACATTCTTCTTTCACCTCTGCTTTCGCAATTGTAGTATTTATAATATCCCCATGTACCAGGAAAAGCAATCAAAATTTACAGAAGATTTCCTTAAGATTTTCCTATTATATTTATCCCAAAACCTCCCCTGACTTTCTTTTTCCCATTATCTGTTGTATACTTTACTCGTCACTTTATTATACTAAATCAAAGAGTTTTTTAGCTCTTCTTCCAATTAAAACAATGAGGAAAAAGAAATATGAATAGAATTGCAGACTGGATTGCTTCCCATGAAGCAGAATTAACGGATATAGCCCATGATATTTTCTGTCACCCGGAGCTTGCTTATGAAGAAATCTATTCTTCCAAGCGCCTTGCATCCTTCCTGGAAAATCAGGGCTTTCAAATAACATGGAAAACAGCCGGCATTGACACCGCTTTTACCGCCACCTGGGGAAATGGTTCGCCTCGTCTCGGCTTTCTGGCAGAATACGACGCCCTTCCGGAAATTGGCCATGCCTGCGGGCATAACCTTCTCGGCACAGGTGTATGCGCTGCTGCCTGTGCTTTAAAAAATGATATGGAAACTTCCAAAACTCCCGGTACTATCCTTGTCTACGGCTGTCCTGCTGAAGAAATCATGTCCGGAAAGATCGTCATGACAAAAGCAGGCGTATTTGACGACCTGGACGTTGCCGTCATGTGGCATCCATTTGACCGGAACCGGATCAGCAACGATATCTGGCAGGCACAGGACGTAAAAAACTACACATTTCACGGAATCAGCGCCCATGCTTCCCGATCTCCCGAAGAGGGGCGAAGTGCGCTGGACGCTGCAGAGCTCATGAATATCGGCGTCAATTATCTTCGTGAACATGTACCGGGCGACGTGAGGATGCACTATGCCTATATCGATAATCACATCCCTGCCAATGTAGTTCCCGATACCGCAAAAACGAACTACTTCATCCGCTCTTCCCTAAGATCCCGCACGGAGGACGCAAGCCGGAGGGTGGATGACTGCGCCCGGGGCGCTGCACTCATGACCGGAACTTCTGTAGACATCGAACTGGTGAAAAGCTGTCGGGAAATGAAAATAAACCGCACACTGACCGAGCTTTACTACGAAGCTATGACAAAAATCGACACCCCCACTTACACACAGGAAGAACTGGACTTTGCCGCCGAAATCAGCAAGGAAGCCAGGCTTAACAATCACGGCATTTATTTCACAGGGCTGGAACCGCTGGAAGATGAACCCATTCCCATCGCTATTGGAACGGATGCCTCCGAAGTCAGCCACGTTGTCCCTATGATCACCATCAGCGCTGCCACCATGTGCAAGGGAACACCTCTTCATCACTGGGCTGCTGCCCGCCAGGCCGGCATGAGCATCGGTCACAAAGGGATGCTGTACGCTGCCAGATGCATGGCAGAAGGTACAAAGCTTCTCATAGAAACACCCGGTGCACTAGAAAAAGTATGGGAGGATCATCGCCGGGAAGAAAAATAATAAAGAGTTCCGCAAGCGGAACTCTCGCGCCGAGCGCGGTCGCTCTAGCGGCAAATTTCACTTCGCGCGAGTGCGCATCCCGCGGAGCGTTTTATTCAATAGGGAACGAAGTTTCCTATTGAATAAAAAACGCCTCTGTGCTTTTGAATGGCACAGAGGCGTTTCGTTACTTTCTTCTTATCTGCTTCAATGCACGAAAATACGCTGCTAACCTCTCTTTCTGTTCCGCCGAGAAGTCATGGCGACATTTCTCCCCTATCTTTTCATCTTCTATTGGCATCGGATCATAGACCGGACAGTCTCCAGCTGCTCTACTCTCTTTTTCCAGTCCTTCAAATATTCGGTCGCTGTCTATCATAATTCATATCCTTGGTGTTACAGAAGCACTTTTAAACTTCCGCTCCTTTACGTATTTCCTCGATTTCCTCTTCACTCAGTCCACTGGCTTCTTTAATAAGACTGATTTCTGCTCCAGCTTTCAGAAGTCCTAAGATTAGTCGTCTTTGCTCTTGCTTTCGTCCTCTTTGTTCCATTCGTTCTGCAAAATTACTCATAACGTCCCGCCTTTTCTCATATTTCCTGGAACTCTGATTTCTTGCTTATTTCTTCGATTTCCTCTTCGCTCAATCCACTAGCTTCTTTAATAAGACTGATTTCTGCCCCAGCTTTCAATAAGCCCAAAATCAATCTTCTCTCTGCTCTTTTCTCTCCCCTTTCCTCTCCCCTTTTCTCCATTCTTTCTCCAAAATTACTCATGATATCCAGTCCTTTCTTTTCACCTTTCAAAAACTTGACACGCTTCGACAAAGCCCCCTGACTGTCATCTTCCGGATCCGCTGTCTTAAAATATTTCATCAGCTCTGCAATTTCAGTATAATCGTCTACTTCTGCATTGACAAAAATAATGTGCTGCCCGTCCTCATATTCTTCCCCAGTATTTCCCAGATATTTATATATGGGATAAACCGTGCTTCCCCTATTCCATATATCCGTTTCGCTGATATAAAAAAGAGAACACTTTGGAATCTTCTCATAACTCTCGCCTCTGCGCAGCAATTCACTATCTGCCATGGCGCGATAATACCGAACCCTTTTTGAATGATTCCCTTTATCTTCTTTCTGAACTTCAATAATATAAATCTGATTATCTGTACTTTCTGCAAAAATATCCAACCTTGAACGTTTGGAAACGAGCTTTGTTATATGATATTGGCTTTTTACTGTACGTATACTCAAATCAGAAATTCCTGTCAAAATCCGCAATACATGTTGACATGCAGGAATATCTTCCAGAACAGCCGACATAAAAACATCATCAAAAAGCGTCAGTTTCTTCACTTCTTCTATGAGCTTTTCTCGCTCCAGAATTCGGCTTTGCTTTTCACTTTCTTTCATACGTAAATTTGACGTTCACAGAATCGTTTTATGTTCTCAACATCGTTCTAGTCCTATTTTTCGGCAAGAAATAAATAAAGATATCTTATTTACATAATTTTATTATAGAGTAAAAAAGAAGGAAAGTAAAGACCTGATTTATGGAAATTAAAATCCAGGTTTATTTTCCTTCTAATTACCTTGTTTCCAGTTTTGATAAAATCCAGCAATAACCTTTAATCCCGTCTAAACAGGTCTCTGGTATATACTTTCTCCCGGACATCATCCAGACAGCTGTCATAGCGATTCGCAATAATGGAATGGCTCATCTCCTTGAACTTGTCCAAATCATTTACCACTCTGCTTCCAAAGAAAGTGTGGCCATCTTCCAGCGTTGGTTCATAGATTACTACTGTTGCACCTTTCGCCTTAATCCGCTTCATAACTCCCTGTATACTGCTCTGACGGAAATTATCAGAATTAGATTTCATTGTCAGACGATAGATACCTACTACTACCTCATGTTCTTTATCAGCCGAGTAACTCTCTGAATTCCCATAGGCTCCTGCCAACTCCAGGACACGGTCTGCAATAAAATCCTTTCTTGTGCGGTTGCTCTCCACAATTGCCTCAATCAAATTTTCCGGTACATCCTGATAATTCGCAAGTAACTGTTTCGTATCTTTAGGCAGGCAATATCCACCGTATCCGAATGATGGATTATTATATTGATCTCCGATCCTAGGATCAAGACATACTCCTTTGATAATATCCTGAGTGTTTAACCCTTTCACTTCTGCATAAGTATCCAGTTCATTAAAATAGGATACTCGAAGCGCCAGGTATGTATTTGCAAATAACTTTACAGCCTCTGCTTCGGTAAATCCCATAAACAAAGTATCAATATTCTCTTTTAAAGCTCCTTCCTGCAAAAGAGCTGCAAAAGTATGGGCAGCAGCCTCCGTTTTCTCATCACAGCTTACGATAATACGGCTGGGATAAAGATTATCATATAAAGCCTTTGATTCTCTTAAAAACTCCGGGCTGAAAATAATATTGCTGCTTCCAAACTTCTCCCTCACAGATCTGGTATATCCTACAGGAATTGTGGATTTAATAACCATAATCGCCTCTGGATTGACCTTCAGCACCAATTCAATCACTGACTCCACTGCACTGGTATCGAAATAGTTCTTTTTACTGTCATAATTGGTAGGTGCAGCAATAATTACAAATTCTGCATCTTTATACGCTTTTTCTCCATCTATGGTAGCTGTTAAATCCAGCTTTTCTTCCCGCAAATATTTTTCAATATAATCATCTTGAATAGGCGATTTTCGATGATTGATCATCTCCACCTTTTCCGGCACAATATCCACCGCTGTAACATGATTGTGTTGTGCCAAAAGTACTGCCAAAGACAATCCTACATACCCTGTACCAGCTACTGCAATCTTTCTTTTGCTCATCACTTTCACCCTCATTATCCTATCCATAAAATTCTTTGTACCACTCTGCAAATTTCCGCAGTCCGTCACGCAAATTTGTACTTGGCTTAAAACCAAAATCCTGTTCCAGCGCACTGGTATCCGCGTATGTTATTGGCACATCTCCCGGCTGCATAGGAACAAGTTTTTTATGAGCTTCGAAATCATAATCTTCCGGCAGTACTCCCGCACGTATCAATTCTTCCTGTAAAATTGTTACAAAATCGAGAAGGTTTTCCGGCTGGTTGTTTCCAATATTGTAGACTGCATAAGGAGGAACTGGCAGCCCGTCTTCCCCGCGTCTCTTCTCCGGCGCCTTCTGCATAACTTTAATTACTCCTTCTACAATATCGTCCACATAGGTAAAATCTCTCTTACAATTACCATAGTTAAAAATTTCTATGGTCTTTCCCTCTCGCAATTTGTTTGTAAAACCAAAATAGGCCATGTCCGGTCTCCCGGCTGGCCCATAAACGGTAAAGAACCGTAATCCTGTAGAAGGAATGTTATACAATTTTGAATAAGCATGAGCCATCAGCTCATTACTTTTTTTAGTAGCTGCATAAAGCGAAACTGGATTGTCTACCTTATCTTCTGTACTGTAAGGGATTTTTTTATTGGATCCGTATACACTGGAAGAGGAAGCATAAACCAAATGCTCCACTCCTGTTTCTCCATTATCATAAGAATGCCTGCAGGCCTCCAGAATGTTATAAAATCCAATTAAGTTAGACTCAATATAAGCGTCCGGATTCGTAATAGAATACCGAACGCCCGCCTGCGCCGCCAGATTAACGACTATGGATGGTTTATACTTTTCAAAAATCGATTGAATCAATTCTCGATCAGAAATAGATCCTTTAATAAAAGTCCATGTAGATTCCGGATGAGAATCTGCCATGGACTTGATCTGATTTAATCGGTATTCTTTTATAGAAACATCGTAATAGTCGTTTAAGTTATCGATGCCGATAATATGTAGCGGCGAAGAGTTTTTAAGTAGTTCAAGAATTAAGTTACTGCCAATAAATCCAGCGCTGCCAGTAACAAGAATCTCCTTTGCTTTTAAATTTTTCTGTATCATAGTGCGCCTTTACATTAGAAATTTGTCTCTTATTAAGTATTTTTTAGTTCTTATTTTTTAATCATTTTGCCTTGCCAGATTTAGCAGCAGACAATAAGCCAAACTCTCTTTCTCCGTTTACCGTTCTATATGCACGTACTTTATAATAATAGGTTTTATTTGATGTAAGGCCATAATTTGTATATGTTAAACTATTTCCTCCAATCACCGTAGCAATTCTTGTATACGTTCCAGAACTTGTATTACATCTATACACTTCATACCCATTAGCTCCGCTAATTGTATTCCATGTAATTCTTAATTGTTTTGATGAACTGCTCTTTACAGATTGTATAGCCGGCTTTCCTGGTATTGGTTTCCTATTTACCACATTAGAAAAGTTACCATATATTTTTTTGCCGGATGATGAATAATACGCCCGTACTTTATAATAATATACTTTTCCTGTTACTAAGCCCGTGTTTGTATATGTTGCATTACTATTTCCTGTCACTGTACTTACATATTTATAGCTTTGTTTAGGACTCTCGCTTCTATAAACTTCATATCCCGTAGCGCCAACAACACTACCCCAATTTATCTTAACGGCATCATACCGTGCTGATGCCGTGGTCACTCCTGTTACCCTAGAAGGAATTGGAGTTGCTGAAACAACAGAGGAAAAGGTTCCATATACTTTTTTAGAATCTACAATTTTATATGCTCTAACTTTATAGAAATATCTTGTTCCTGTTTTCAGCCCACCATTTGTATATGATAATATCGTTGGTCGTTCTATAGTCTTTACTTTTGTATATGTACCATTTTCACTTTTGCTCCTATACAACTCATATCCGGAAGCATTTGGTATTTTTTTCCACTCGATTGTTAGCCTTGTATAAGTAGGATTTGTAATCTTTACAATTTCACCTCTAGCCGGTAATACATTAATCGTACATTTAGCCGTTGCTCCTTTCGGGGTTTTAGCTGTAATTGTTGCTTTTCCAAATCCTCTAGCAGTTACTTTTCCACTGGAATTTACCGTCGCAACCTTAGTGGAACTACTGGACCATGTGACAGATGCAGATGGCCTGACTGTAGCTGAAAGCTGCACCGTTTGCCCAAGGCTTGTCATTGATGCATTTGTCTTATTTAATTCAATCCGTTCTTTTCCATCATTCACAAGAATTTTATAAGTTCCTGTAGAATCGCTACACTTCTCAACTTGTATAGCGTAGGATCCCGGTTCTAAGGAATGCGTATATACCTTTGATATATATCCCTGCTCTTCATTCCATCCAATGTATGTCTGTGACCATATATTATCGCCACTATCGTCCAGGATACGAAGGTTACAATCTTCCATATACGATGTAAAATTGATCTTCAGATCTGTCTTAACAGGAAGCGAAAATTTATATATATCATGAGAATCATTGAGTGCAATCTGTCCATAATAATATTCTCCCATATTTAATTTAGTTCCTGTCAAATAGGTATTATCCGGTTCACTATTAGTCGCATTGGAACTCTTAAAATCAAATTTAGCTTTATATTTCCCAGTATACTCATTGAATGTTTGTACTTTAATATAGTACTCACCTTTTTCTAAATCATGAGAATATAAATCTGTAATATATCCCTGACTTTCATTCCAACTATTATATGTAAATGAATCAAGTTCTTTTCCAGATTTGTCATATAAATAATAATGATAGTATGGCAAATATGAAGTAAATTGAACGGATACCCTTCCTGACTTGGTAAGTGTAAAATGGAAATTGTCGAATCGGTCATTTGGCGCAAATATTCCGGTATATGTATTCCCAAATTTAACTTCAACTGCATTGTTAAAAGAATTATTCGGTTCCGATGTATTAGTCCCTGCAGATGCGAAAGCTGTCTTTAATGTATACTTTTCTTTTCCATCATGCCCCTCAATCGCTAAGGAATAGGCTCCTTTTTCAAGATATATATTGAAAATATCATTTATATATTCTAGAGAATCGTTCCAATAATTATATGTTTCCGACCAAATCTCAGTGCCATTATTATCGTATAAATATATATGATAATAACGAAGGTATGACGTCATATTAAAAGTTACCTTTCCGGCTTCAGTCACATTAAAGCGATACACATTCGTACGATTAGAATCAGAAACTGTTCCTTGTATAGTACTTCCCAATGTAATATTATAAGTACTTCTTGCATTTAATGAACTTTTTAATTCTTTGGCAGAAACACTTTCATCTTTTTTTTCGTCATCGCCCTCTTGAGTTTTTAGATCACCAGAGTCTGGACTTTGATTTTGATCCGCTTCCGTATTGCTATTAACCGAACTATCTTCTGACTCATCCTCTGCTTTTCCTTCCGGAATATTAGCCATATCCTCTCTATCACTCTCTACCTTTTGCTCCGAATCTTCTGTATTTGCATCAACACTATCTGTCTCATTCTTATTCTGACCGGAATTCTTGTCTTCCCCTTGATTTTTGTCTTCTTTCAATGTTTCTTCTTCCTTTTGAGCCTCGGTTTCCTTGCTTGCCATCTGTGTCTGAGATTCTTCGGCTAAGGCAGTGATTGAAACATTTATTGTTGTTCCAAACAATACACAAAAGCAAATCCCCAACGCAATAATCTTATTTACAATTATCTTTTTCATTCCTTTTCTCCTTATAGCTTCCCCAATAATCACTTCATGCTCTCTCTAAAATATCCGCTATCCTTCTGCTAGCAAAGCCATCCCCATATGGATTACTCGCCTCACTCATCTTCTTATATTCCGTCTCGTTCTCTAAAAGCAATTTAAAATTTTTATAGATGACATTTTCATCCGTTCCCACTAGTCTAAGAGTTCCAGCCTCAACTCCCTCTGGTCTTTCTGTAGTATCTCGCATAACTAAAACCGGTTTTCCCAAAGAAGGGGCTTCTTCCTGAATCCCACCAGAATCTGTCAAGATTAGAAAACTTCTCGCGAGAAAATTATGGAAATCCAATACGTCTAATGGCTCTATAATATGTATTCTCTCATCACCTCCTAAAATTTTTTGAGCCGTTTCACGTACAATCGGATTCATATGTATAGGATAAATTGCTTTGACATCCTCATGCTCATCACATACTCGCTTAATAGCACGGAACATAGCCTCCATTGGTTTTCCCAAATTTTCTCTTCTATGTGCAGTAATCATAATAAGTCTGCTACCTTTTGCCCATTCTAACTCCGGATGGGTGTAATTTTCTGTCACAGTTGTTCTCAAGGCATCAATAGCTGTATTGCCCGTTACGTAAACTTTTTCTACTGATTTCCCTTCATTTACGAGATTCTCTTTTGACACATCTGTAGGGGCAAAATTATAATTAGCAATGATACTTACTGCCTGACGATTAAACTCTTCCGGATAGGGAGAAAATATATTATAAGTCCGCAGTCCTGCTTCTACATGTCCAACTGGTATTTGAAGATAAAAACAAGCCAATGCTGTTACAAATGTTGTAGAGGTATCTCCATGTACCAAAACAACATCTGGATTTACCTTTTCTAGTATCTCCTTAATCTTATTTAAAATATTTACTGTTACATCAAATAAATTTTGTCTTTCTTGCATAATGGATAAATCATAGTCTGGCTTAACATGAAATACATCCAATACCTGATCAAGCATCTGCCTATGCTGCCCTGTCACACATACAATTGTTTTGATATTCTTTCTTGTTTTTAATTCATTTACCAGAGGACACATCTTAATTGCTTCTGGCCGTGTTCCAAATACCAGCATAATCTTTCTCATGATTTCATTCCTCTCTCGTTTCTATAAATAATATGTTCCTTTTTTCTGACAAATTTTTCGTGTATCCAAGATGACTTTCCCTTCTAGTTTTTCCAAATTCTCTTTTATCTCATCATGTCCAACCATAATTACAACCATATCAACATTTTGTAAAAATAAGTCAAAATCATGATATTGACCCTTTACAACATCTTTTGTAATATATGGATCATAAACTTTAATTTCTCCAACTGACAAATGCTTTTCCATATTCTCTAACAGTTGTAAAGTTGGACTTTCCCGCATATCATCCACATTCTCTTTATATGTAAGACCATACAATCCTACTTTAGAGGTTCTTGTAATGCCTTCTTTCTTCATAATGTCATGTATTCTTTCTAAAACAAACTCTGGCATGCCATCATTGATTTTTCTTGCTGCAAGTATTATATTCGCAAGTCCTGGATAATCGCCAACTAAAAACCAAGGATCTACAGATATGCAGTGCCCTCCTACCCCCGGTCCTGGAGAAAGTATATTTACTCTCGGATGGTGATTTGCAATCCGGATAATTTCATACACATCCATATTGTCACTTCTACATATTTTTGCCAGTTCGTTTGCAAAAGCAATGTTAATATCTCTATATGTATTTTCTACTACTTTAGTCATTTCAGCAGTTCGAATATCTGTTACTATAATTTCACCTTGACAAAAAGAGGAATATAGTTCTTTTACTTTTTTGCCTATTTCCTCAGAATCAGCACCTATTGTTCTACTGTTATTCTTCAATTCATATACCATGTTTCCTGGTATGATTCTTTCCGGTGCATGTACTAAATGAATATCTTTACCAACTGTAAAACCATAGCTTTCGATAATAGGTCTTACAAACCGATCTATAGTCCCTGGCGATATCGTAGATTCTATTACAACAATTGCTCCCTTAGGACATACATCTAATATATTTTCTACTGCCCGTGTCACGAACCCTGCATCAATCTTTTTACTGACTTTATTATAGGGGGTCGGAACCGCTATAATATACATATCTGTAGATATATACTCATGTGAAAACGTAATTTTTTCTTTTAATGCACTAAAAAAGAGCTCTTCGAGCCCTTCTTCTTTAAATGTTATTTTCCCTTTATTTAGCGTATCTACAAGCTGCTTATTGTAGTCAGTGCCAACGACTTCAACTCCATGTGCTGCAAACATAAGCGCTGTTGGCAGCCCTATATATCCTAACCCTATTACATTAATCATTTCTTTTTCCTCCTATCACATATTTCTTATAAATGTATCCAATATATTAAAATTCTCTGTTGCCTTCATATAAATGTCTTCTGAAAGTTTAATAGGTATATCAGCATATTTTTTAATCATCTCACATATCTGCCCATCTTCAAGATCAGACAATGGAATACAGCGTTCCGAATATCCTATCTGTTTATAATATCTCTGTGTTTTATTTGGATGAATAGGCACTGATATGACCGACTTGCCTAACGTTGCTCCAAAAATACCGACATGTAATTTTGGCGTAATAATCAGATCCATCTCCTTTAAAAATTCTATAAATTCCAGCGGATTATTATAGGTGTACATTTTCTTATTATTTCCTGTAAAATCTGATGATACTTTTTGCAAATGCTCCTCATCTACCTTAGAATCATTTGCAAAATATACTTCTACAGATTCACTATTTTTAAACATACTATCAACCCGATGGATAACCTTTTCTGTATATTCCCTAATCTCTACTGTGGGACAATGTAAAAGAACCCTCTTTTTTTCATGAGACAGCTTAAAATGTTGCTGTTCACAACATAAAGAACATTGAAAGTTCCTTATTGCCTGTGCCGAATCAGATGTTATGATAATTTTATTTTTACACCCATTTCTTTTTAAAAACTGATAAGATTCTCTATCTCTTACGCTTATCACGTTTGCATTATTGCAGATAGAAACAATCATCTTCCTAATCAAAGTATTTCGTATGGGTCCCGCACCGACTCCAATAACAGCTATCGGAATTTTTTTTTGTTTTGCACATATCCCAAAACGGATATAATTCATAAATCTAAAATAAGAATTTTTATAATTTTCATTAGGAGAATCTCCAAAATATCCTCCAGATATGAAAATCAATCCATCTACTTCTTTCCATTTACAGTTTACAATCTCACTATTTTCTTGACAGCTCTTAAAGTAATCTGATATACGTGTGAAATATATTTTTATATCCGGATATCGTTGCTTTATATACCGGAAAAACATTATTCCAAACATTGTATCACCAAAATTTGATCCGTGTGTAGCACCACAAAGAACGATTTTTTTCATTATTTTTTCACTTTCTTCTTTATTATAGTTATAAAAATAGTTTTCAAATATTTATATTCCTCTAGTTTAAGAGAAGCAAAAATAAATGTTATACAGGTAATGATTACTGACATACTTCCATAAACTAAAAGTGCTGCAATCCCGGAAAGCGGAATTACAGCCATTGCCCCTTTCGAAAGGAGCACACAAAGAATTGTAATTACTATATAAAAACCCATCTTCATATAAAACTGAAATAAGCTATGCTTCTGGAATGAATTTTTAAAAATAACATATGGATCCATCCATACAAACGTCAACATATCTGCCAAGATATTTGCTGCTACAATACCATAAATCCCCATACTGCGGACAAACAGTAATGAAAAAATAATATTCAGGAAAATCCCAATAAGTGGTCTATATTTTGCCTGCTGGAACAATCCCATGGAAGTTCTGAACATTTCCAGTGCTTTTTTTAATCCATACAAATATAAATCTATCGCCAATAATAATACAAATTTTTCTGACAATAAGAAATCTTCTCCCAACCACAATTTCACAAATTCGTTACATACACAAATTGTTCCTACGGAAAAAATTGCATAGCAAAACGCTGATAGATAATTGATCACTTTAAAAATCAAAAATTCATGATCTTCACTGCTATTAACATGCAAATTTCCTAGACTAGAAGTTATTGATTGAAATCCGATATTGATAATATTTTTTATAGATGTCATAATCAACCTGTAATTAGAATATAGCCCAACAACTACAATACCGATAAATTTGGATAGGATCATATTTCCTGTCGCATTAACTATTACAGCATTAATTTTATATATAAATATTGCAAAACAGTTTTTATAAGTTTCTCTACATTCTCTTTTAGATAATTTTTTATTTTCTCTCTTTTTCAGATATGGATATAATTGATCTGTTTTTATAGAGATAACAATATTTTTCAATAAATTAAATATTACAACTGTTGCTATATACCAAATATAATTATTAAAAAGGATTAGAATACCTATTTGAAAAATATTAGTTACGATTGTAAATATATATCCTATTTGAGATATTATATATTCTTTTTGGTCTGCCTTAAGAAGACCGCTCTTATAGGCTGCCAGCATATAAGTAGAAGCTGTCTGCAACAAATAAAAGCCAAAAACTAAATAAATATTAACAAAGCTGACATCATCTTTTATAACAACAGGCAAAAAAGGCATTAATATAATGCCCCCTGCCATTATTATAATGCTTATAATTCTATAAGCCGTCTTATAAAACTTCATTAATATTCGTATTTTTTCTTCATCCCGTACCGCCAGTGGCTGATACAGATTATAAATAATCGCTGTTCCAATTCCCAACTCTGTAAGGGACAACATAGAAATAATACTGGAAATCAACCCGTTAATTCCGGCATATTCTATACCCAATGTTTTAATTAAAACAGTTCTTGTAACAAAGCTTAACACTAATGTTAAAATCTGACCTGAAACGTTAAAAAATACGTTTTTAAAAGAGTTGCTTATTCTAGACATATTTTATCTTTCTTTCTTTTTTAGCAGATATAAAATTAACATCGGAAATATTAACACAACAAATGTCGGTCTAACGATTTCATAGAATGATGACCTTATTAGGTTCATAAAAACATACATCATCGAAAAATAATTAGCCTGAACATATATCTCATCATTTTTATGTACTAAAATTATCCTCATCGCTATATATCCAAAAATGATTACTAAAAAAATCGACCACCATCCGAAATTAGCATAAAAATCCCCTATCAGTGTTGCTCCCACTGGCCGTCCTTCTAACGCATTAATTGTATTAGAAATTGAAACTTTTTTGAAAAAATCTCCCGCCATAAAACCGATTGGAAGGATAGACGGAATTGCTCCATAAAACCCCAAGCCATTCTGAAATCCTATTACAGATGGGATGTTCTTAATAACTCCTGCTACAGAGTAGAATGATATTCCAAATTCCGTTAAAGTTTCCAAAATAATATTAGAATTACTTGTATTTTCAATCATTCCTCTGAAAAAATCCATTACTCCCGTAAGATTGCCATCTCTCACTTTTCTTAATTGAAAAATAACATTTAACCCAAAAAAAGCAGCCAATACTAAGAAAACTGATTTAGCGGATAATATTTTTTCAGAATATGTTTTCAAATAGCAGAGTGATACAACAATACACCCAATAATTTGATATCGCCTATCGCCAGTTAATATCATTTCAATTATGAAGTATATAATTACCGCAATAAAAATCACTCGGGCAGTCCTTTTCTCAACACATTTACTTACTAAAATGTACACCACAGCAGGTACAAAGAGAATTGCAAAGTCCTCTACCAATCCTGATGTCACCTGTATATTAGTATATGATCCTGTTGCCTGAACGGATCTTATCGCAAATAAATCAGTAATAACCCTGCATGGCAGTCCTACTACCATTAATAAAAGTCCACATTTATATATTTTGTTTGAATTTTTCTCTATTTTTATTTTGAAATAATTATATTGCTTTTTATGCCCCAAATTAAAGCCTATAAAAATTGCCTGATGAAAAACCAAAACAAAAAGTGCAGTTTTCAGCAACAGTTCATTAGAATAAAAAATAGACCATGATGATAATATATTGTCATAGTCTAAAACATTTACATATATTCTTCCAAACATAAATAAATTTGATAAAATCATATACCATATCCTAAAGTCATAAAAAGAAACTTTCATAGTCTTTAGATATAATAACTGATAACCTAATAAACTCAAAGATATTACTGTAATAAACCGACTCCATGTTTCAGAATCATAAGTCTTTTCCCACTGTATCCAAGCAAAAATTGATAGTAGTAATAAGATAAGATAATTTAACAATGTAAGTGGTTTAACCGATAATGTCCTTGAAGACATTCAACCACATCCTTTTTATTTTATTATTTGAAAAAATCCTCCTAACCTCCTGCCCTTTTGCAGATAGTTCTTTCTGTAAATCGGGATTTTCAATTATGCTATTTATGGCTTTTGCCATTCTATCCACATCATCTACCGGTACCAACAATCCCCGCTCTCCTGAATTTGTCAATAACCTTGGTCCGCCAGGAATACAATCACATGCTATACATGGCACCCCTACACCCATAGCTTCCATTAGGACATTTGGTATTCCTTCATTTCTAGATGGAAGAACAAATACTGAGGCATCTTTAATTTTTTCTGCCACATTATTAACTAGCCCCGGAAAAAGAACACAATCTTTGATTTCCAATTGTGAAGCTAACTTCTTATAATCTTTCAACAACGGCCCATCTCCATAAATGATTAGTTGATAAGATTGGTGCTCTTTATGTACTTCGGCAAAAGCTTTAATCAGCGTATCTATCCCTTTTCTCCTGTCAAATTTAGCTGCTGCCGAAACAATTACTTCTCTTCTCTTTCCGTTAAAACACTCTATCCCGCTCTCCCTATACGGATTGGGAATCACATATGACTTACGGTGACTTGTGAGATTATACATTTTTTCTACATCTTCCAATTGAAAAATTATTGCATCACTTTTTCTATATAACCACTTACTAAAGTGATACCACACTTTTCCATAAGAAGTAGGTGCATTTCTTTCTGATACGACAATCTTGATTTTCATTCCAATCATGGCAACTCTAGCAAGGAAAAAAGTATCCAACCCAAATACACAAATGGCATCTGGCTTTTCTCTCAAAAGATATTTATGTATTTCTTTAATTGTTTTAACCTTCTGTATAAGTTTTTTAACTATATTTGAATAAAATGTGTAGTTTAGTTTATTAACTACTATTTTTTCATCAATCTTTAATTCGGTCTTATAGTTTGCTAGAGCTAAAAGCCTAACACTCTGATATTCAGCTAAGCAGGTTTCTGCTACATAAACAAGCATTTTTTGAGCTCCACCAAATCCTAAATTATGAACAATAAATACAAGTTTTTTATTCTTCATCTCTTATGTCCCCACTTTCCTGTCCATAAGCCGATATATTTGCTTCTGCCCCTCTTCTATTTCTTCTAAAAAAAGGTTACATTTTTTATTTATTTCCTTCTGATCTAATGAAAAGTACCAGTCATATAATTTATCTCCATAATTTATGAATTCCTCATTCTCAACCGCAAACCCTATTCCGCATATTTGAGACATCTTTTCCATTTCCGTTTTTTTATAAACTAAAATAGGGATATGTAAAAATACTGCGTAATAAAATTTGATAGAAACTGCTGTAGTAAGATGCCTACTGTCTGTTCCGTAAAGATTATACAATATATCTGCTTCTGCTAAATATTTTGCCGTCTCACCTGGATGAAATCTTCCGTAGCAAGTTACATTATTCACCTGATTGCTTTTTGCATATTCCTCTACTTGCTCTGAACCACTCCCTGCAAATATCATTTCAAATCTATTATCATTTTTTAATGCATCTATCAACTTATACACATTATCAAGCCACGCGATTTGACCAATATACAAAATTCGAATTGGTTTCCCCACTTCTCTTAAAGCCTGATGAGGATTTGTCTTTGACAAAATACCTTTGTTGAAACTGTACATCATATAGCAATTATCAGAAGGTAAATACTCCAAATATGCCCTTGAAGAAACTGTTGTAAAAAAGGCAGACTTAATCGCACTGGTTAATCTCATTTTGACTGGAAACAAATTAAAATACTGATAATCTCTGATATTAATACAATATTTATCTTTGAACATGGATGCTAAAATATCCGAAAAAATAAACGCTGTTAATTCATTCCAAACAATAATAAAGTCATAATGATTATTCTTAAAGATATCTAATGCAAAATCCCTAATCTTCCAAAATGAAATCAACTTTCTAAATTTATTCCAGCTGCTTTTTGTTTTAGGAACAAATCCATATATATTTTCTGCCCCAAATGGATCTTCTTGTCCGTACTTATTAACACAAATAATATCAAATGGTATATCACACCTCTTTAAATAATCAGTATATACTGAAACCACTGTCATACGTGTAAAATCAACTGTACTAAGAATACACACCTTTTTCTTGCTCATATTTTTATCCTTTACCTTTTAATTTTAGATTTTTTACCTTATCCATGCACTCTTTTCATAATCATACTTTTTTATAATTCTGGCTGGTATTCCTGCTGCAATACAATTATCTGGAATCTGTTTTGTTACGACACTATTAGCCCCTATAATACATCCATTCCCTATTTTTACACCAGGCATTATTGATACATTTTCTCCAATCCATACATTATCTCCAATAGCAACTGGAGCATAACATATTGGCCTTCTATTAGGCTCTTCCTCTGGCCTGGACGGGTTTAATCCCTTATACATACCATGATTGCTATCTGTGATAAAAACGCGGCTTGCCAGTAATACATTATTTCCTATTGTTACAGAGTCATTAGCTACTATATGTGCATAATCACCTATTATACAATTATATCCTATTATTAATTTTTTCTTATCTATATTGCCATTTATTTCTATACGACAGCTGTAACCTGTAGTAAATCCTTTACCAAAATCTATAGCCTTTTTTCCTCGTATACGAACAGGAAGCCTGATTAATCTCGCCTTTTTCCAAAATATTTTTGTATATACCAAAGAGAAAAAATTAGAAACCATTTCCCCTAATCCATAATTAGCCTTTCTAGATTCCTCTTTCATTTTGAACTAAATCTCCATTTCATAAAATATTTGACCCATGATTGTAACGCTATTTTCCTGATCTTTTTATCTTTAACATTATCTCGATGCCACCCATGAGTTACATATACGTTAGGGTTATAGATAACCTTTCCGTGTTTCATCATTTCTCTTGTCAAATCAGCATCCTCAAAGTGTAGGAAATATCTTTCATCAAATCCCCCTACCTTTTTAAGAGTTTCTGTTCTACATACCATAAAGCAGCCTGTAGAATATTGAATTTCTACAGGCTGTGTTATAAGTTTATTTCTAAGAGTATACTGGCTTCTCCATTTATGGCATAATTTAGATTTATGTTCAAAACTACCACTTATTATATATTTAAATTTAGGAAATATCTTAGGTAGATACTGTTCTGTTCCATCCTTATTTAACACTTTAGGAGTAAGAAGAACCACCTCTTTATGCTGTTCCATATATCCAAGCATTTTTTCAATCTGATTTTCTTCTACTGTAATGTCTGGATTTATAAAAATATGGTAGTCTGATTCTATTTTTCGAATTGCTACATTATGACCTGCTCCAAATCCTAAATTTGTATCCGACTTTATTAACTCTATCTCAGAATAATTCTTTTCTATAAGCTCTTTGGTATTATCTGTTGAAGCATTATCTACTATTATAATTTTAAAATTGTCAATTTTTATTTTACTCAAAGATTGTAAAACAGATATAATTTCATCTGCATTATTATATGTTACAATACTAGCTGTGACTCTCATTTAAATAACCTCTTATAATTCCTACTTACTTTTTCAGTTTTCTCTTTTCTATTTCTCCAGTTCCACCTTCTACAACTCCTTCTCTTCTAATCACACTCATAATAGTCATAAAGAAACACTTCACATCCATCCCAAATCCCATTTTTTTTACATATTCTCCATCAAGCCTAGCTTTATAGGAAATCTCTAATTCATCTCTTCCATTAATCTGTGCCCACCCTGTTAAACCCGGCTTCACATCATTTGCTTGATATTTATCACGTTCTGCTACTAAATCATCCTGATTCCATAATGCTGGTCTAGGCCCTATAATGCTCATATCACCTTTTAATATATTCCACATCTGTGGTAATTCATCAATACTGGTCTTACGAATATAGCTTCCAATTTTTAATATATACTGTTCTGGGTTTTCCAACATATGAGTCGGCGTATCATGAGGGGTATCCATTTTCATACTACGAAATTTATATAAAAGAAAATATTTTTTATCTTTTCCTACTCTTTTTTGCTTAAAAAGTGCAGGACCAGGATCCTCTATCTTAATTAAAATTGCTACAATTCCCATTGGAATCGCTAGTAGAATTAAGCCCATTCCGGAAAGAACTATATCTATGATTCTTTTAAAAATCCTTATATACATACTTCTTTTCTCCTTAAAGTCTTTAACATAACCATGTTGCAACGCGTCGCTCATTTATTCACTCCATACCACATTACATTCTACTTTTGTCTTATCTGGTATCTTTGTTCTTTCACCTATAGAACTGCTATATTTTAACTGACAGTAATTCCCAACCTTTGCGTCATGTCCAACAACCGCATTGCTCATTACAATAGTTGCTCGTCCTATTGTTACATTACTGCAAACTATAGCTCCTGCTTCAACAATGCTCCCCGCTCCAATAACAGCTGACGGCATCACTAACGCTTTCGGATGAATTAAAGTTGCAAGCTTACGATCTCCTATTAAAACACTTAATCGCTCTCTCACATCCGGATTACCAATTGCCACAAACGCAGCACTATAATCCAACTTTTCTATATCCTCAATCTTTCCAACGGCATTTTCGCTGGAATCATCCAAAAAATTTATTTCATCAAATATCCCCATCGCCTCTGCAGTCTCTTTTGCAACTGTTCCATATTGTCCGGCACCGAGTATTAACAATCGTTCCATATTAACTCCTAATAGTAACTTTTCTCCCCACAAAAAAAGAACGTGCCCTCTGCCGCAGCCTTCACTGCGCCAAAGTCACACATCCTCTGTATGCTTCCTCCCTCATTCCCTCTTCTTTACAATCTCCACTCCCACCTGTGTCTCTACCTTCCGTCCAAACATCTCGATTTCCAGATAAGCCCGACGTTTGTGACGATCGATCTTTTTAATGAGAGCTTCGTTGCCTTTGAGAGGGCCGCTTGTGATGGTAACTCTGTCATTTTCAATGATTCCCTTGGACATCTCCACGATCTGATCCTCTTTGCCGAACCTCTGTAAAAATTCAATCTCCGGCAAAGTCAGCGGAACGACCTCCTGCCCTGTCCCAAGCAGTTTTGTAAGTCCTGTTACTTTTTTCAGTTCCAGGAAAAGTCTGTCTTTATCCCCGCTAACAAGGAATACATAGCCGGGAAACAGCACTTTCTTTTCCTTGTGCCACTCACCATGATATTTCTTCATCTGCTCACAGTAGGGAATAAAACTTTTTTCAAGGACAGCCGGGTCAACGATCCGGCTGCACTGTGTGCTGATTTCTTCTTCGTTCCCGGTTTTCACCTGGATCACATACCACATTGCTTTCCTTCCTGCTTTGCCTGTGGAGAATAAAGAGTTCCTATTGCGGAACTCTCGCGCTGGGCGCGGCCGCCTTAGCGGCAAATTTCCGCTTCGCGCGGGTGCGCACCCCGCGGAGCGTTTTATTTCATAAGGGAACGAAGTTTCCTATGAAATAAAAAAAGGTATGCTTCGCCATTTTGACCATCGCATAAACCTCTGCCTGATTGTTCTTTTGTGCAGATGCAGCTTTTGCTGCCCGCACATCAAGCGGAAGGTTATGCCATGCCCAAAATGCAAAACATACCTTTATCACCCTTCACGGTCCCAAACGCGGCAAAGCGACGATTTGGAACTTTAAAGTTTTGTCATAATCTCAAATTATTATGTATCAATTGCTGAAATTTGTCAATTCCTTCTTCTTATACTGGTAAGTCGGCACGATCTCTGAAACGATCTCTTTGATCTTATCGGATTCCATCCTGCTGGCCTCATCTAAAAGCTTCAGTTTTTCTCTGAAATCCTCGTCATCCATCTCAATAGGCTTTCCAATGAAAATCAGTTCGTTTTCTGTTTCTGTCATGCCTTCTTCATCCATAAGGAGCTCTTCATAGAGCTTCTCGCCCGGACGAAGTCCGGTGTATTCTATCTTGATATCCTCATCCGGAACATAGCCGGAGAGGCGGATCAGGTTTCTTGCCATATCGTCAATCTTGACCGGCTCACCCATATCCAGAACGAAAATCTCTCCTCCGTGGGCATAATACGCTGCCTGAAGTACCAGAGACACGGCTTCCGGAATCGTCATAAAATAACGGATAATCCGTTTATCTGTTACGGTTACCGGTCCGCCTTCGGCGATCTGTTTCTTAAACAGCGGGATCACGCTTCCGTTGCTGCCAAGTACATTTCCGAAACGGACGGCTACAAAGTCAGTGTCGGACTGGCGGTTCATCATCTGTACCACCATTTCACAGAGACGCTTGGATGCTCCCATGATGTTTGTCGGATTTACCGCTTTATCTGTGGAGATCAGTACAAACTTTTTCACGCCGTATTTGGCAGCTGCCTGTGCTACTTTATATGTACCTTCCACATTATTCTTGATCGCCTCGTTAGGGCTGTCTTCCATCAGCGGCACATGTTTGTGGGCTGCAGCATGGAAAATAACTGCCGGTCTGTATTTCTCTATCACGGAGTTGACACGCCTTGTGTTTCTTACAGATCCGATCAGAGTCTCCAGGTGAAGCTCCGGATATTTTCTCCTCAGTTCCTGCTGGATATCATAAGCGTTATTTTCGTAAATGTCGAAAATGATAAGTGTCCTTGGCTCTGCTTTCGCGATCTGACGACAAAGCTCGCTTCCAATGGATCCTCCTCCTCCTGTTACCATGACTACCTGGTTCTTCAGGACGTGGAGGATTTCATCATTATTGACCTTTACCTGCGCACGTCCCAGAAGGTCTGTAATTTCCACATCGCGCAGTTTTGTGACACTGACTTCTTCATTCAGAAGCTGGTACACACCCGGAATGGTCTGCATTTTACATCCTGTATCTTTGCAGAGATTCAGGATTGCTTTCCGGTTTGCCCCGGTCGTTGCCGGAATCGCATAAATGATACGTGTAATTTTGTATTCTTTTACTTTATCTACAATATCATATCGGTTTCCTACAATGGGTACGCCTTCCAGAACCCTTCCTTTTTTGTTGGGGTTATCATCGATAATACAGCACACCTTGGTATTCAGATGATTGCTGGTCATCATTTCCTTGATTAGGGTCTGTCCTGCCTGACCTCCCCCGATCACCATTACACGGTCTGCCGGCTCTCCTTCATTCTGACGTTCTCTGTTAAAGTAAGAGCGAAGCAGCCGGTAGGCAAATCTGGAACCTGCTGTCAGCATGATACTGATCATATATCCCATAAAATAGTAGGACTTCGGCATATGCAGCTTCATAAACAGCATTCCGGCGATATACAGTACAAGAAGTACCATATAGGCCTGTACCATGGCTTTAAATTCTGCCATTCCTGCAAACCGCCAGATACTGTGATACAGACGAAAGCCGTAAAATACTACAATTGTTATAATGACCCAGTAGGGCATGGACCACACATATCCGTCAAGATATTCCCTGGGAATCGCCGAAAAAATAAAGTCAAATCGCAGAAACAAAGCTGCCAAATAGGCTGCCAAAACAGACAGCGCATCAATAAAGGCCAGCGCAATTGCCCTTTTCACCCATACATGATCCAGTTTTCGTTTCTTTTGTTCTCCCATTTTCTTTTCCCTCTGATTTTATGCTTTGAGCGAAGAAAGAGTCTCAAAAAATCATGTTGGTCACTTATGGCCGCCTTTCTTTTCTGAGACACTTCTTTTAACCGGCTTTTCAGTCAGCTTCAAATATATTCCTTTTCAGAAATAAAACAATTCCCGCTATTCCTGCTATTACAGCCGCTATTACCGCCATTGTCGGATCTACTGTCGCCAGCATTTTTTCTCATCCCCTTTGTTTTTCTCTGGAATCTATTCTACCAAGATATTTCCAAAAAACAACTTGTTCGTCACAATCAGCCATTATACGGTTCTTTTTGACACTCTTTAGGTGTACTTTATTGTCCGCTTAATACCTGATTCATCTTTTCTTTAATAGAAGAAACAACTGCATCATCCGGCCACATTACATATAATGGCTGGCTTCCTGATGAATAACATGCCTGAGTGTCTCCGGTTCCTGTTGCCGCTACGGATTCAATGGTCCAGCTTGCGCCGTCGGAAAGCTGCATATTAATAAATTTCGCCATATCCTGCTGCGTCATATTTGTCTCTACACTGTCGCTGACACTTGCAATGATCTGATTTGCATTTGTCAGAATTGCCGGTGACATGGCTTTCTGCAGGATTCCGGTAAGAACCGCCTCCTGGTTCTTTCCTCTCTGATTATCGCCGGCCTGGAAGCTGTAACGTTCTCTTGAGAATGCAAGCGCCTGCTCTCCGTTCAGCGTATTGATTCCTTTGTGGAACTGATATCCACCGGCCTCAAAATCATATTCTGAATTGACATCCACGCCGCCCAGCGCATCTACGATCGTGATCAGTGAAGTAAAGTTTACTCTCGCATAATAAGTAAGGTCAATACCATAGACATTTTCCAGTGTTGCCATAGATACATCTACGCCGTAAATTCCCGCATGGGTCAATTTATCTCGCTGTTCGCCGGAAACATTTGGAATAGTCACATAATAATCACGGGGTGTTGTAGTCAGTAAAATCTTCTTTGTGTTGGGATTTACTGTCATAATGATATTCACATCGCTTCGGCTGTTGGTCGTAATCGGACCGGATACGTCAATACCGCTGATATACACATTGAACGGCTCTTCGATATTTGTCTCTTCCTGCTCGATCGGTGTATCAATGCCGTACTGATAGAGAACCCTCACCTGATCTGCATAATCCTCTATGGTTTCTTCAATAATTCCCGCAAAGGCCTCATTATAAACAGCAGCTTCGATTTTCCCATCCAGAAGTCCCTGTGCCTCGTCCTGAACGGTGTCAAACTCTACAACCTTCAGTTCTCTTCCCACTGCTGACTGAATGTCTTCCTTCATTTTCTCATTATTATCCTGGTCAGCTGCAGTCTGGAATCCAAACCGGTAATCCTGAGCATCCAGAAGATTTTCTGCCGGATCGTCCTTTTTCACTACGACGATCATATTATCCGTCTTGTATGTGGCTCCTCCTACATCTTTCAAAAGCTGATTTGCCTTAGAAAGATATACCACTCCAAAAGCCAGACCAATACTGATCAAAATACTTAAGACAATTCCTAAAATAAATATTTTATTTTTGACATACTGAAGTCCGAAGGTCAGCCCAAACAATATGAGGAGTACTACGATCAGCACTATCATATATTTCATGGGGACCATGCCGCTGTTCCACGCTACTACGATCAATGCTGCAGACAAAAGCAGCTGCAGGAGCGCCAGAAGTTTCCCTGCCAGATGTTTCGGACGCTTTTCCGTAGAATGTGAATGTCTGTGATGACTTCCCTGTGACCGGGAATGTCTGCTGTGCTTTTCCATAACTACTTTTCTCCTTTACTGTACAACTAATGTAAATGCTACAGGCGCTGAAACATTTCCGTCACTGTCTTTCACAGAAAAGCTTAACGCATAGCTTCCCGGAACAGAGGTATCATATGCTCCATCCACCATTACCTGTCTGGATAACACATCAACATTATCTTTATCATCTACCATTCCCTGCACAACACTCATAGGATCAAATGTTGTGCCTGCTGTGATGGTTGCAGAATCACTTGTCAGAGCAATTGCAGGATTCGCTCCATCCGGAGTGAGTTCTGTCTGCTGCTCTTCTGCCTGCTCCTGTGCGGCAGCTTCCTGCTGCGCCGCCTCCTCTTCTGCCTTTTTAGCTTCTTCCTCCGCCTGCTGTTCTTCTTCCTCTGCTTCCTGTGCAGCATCATCTGCGCTGCTTTCACCGGAATGATATGTAATTTTTCTTCCTTTTGTCGCTACATTTTGTTCCTTGTCTGTAACGCCGTAATAAACGACAGCGGTGTCTTCTCCTGTAACAATAATACGATCCACAAACACCTGATCTGTCAGATCTCCGTCTATATTGTCCGTGGCGGTCACGCCTTCCATCAGACCCTCATAGGAATCTCCCTCTGTATAGGTGATATCTCGCTTTTCTATGCTGATCTCGGGCGGTGTATGATCCTTGCTGATATAGATAAAAACAGATACCGCACCAAGAATCACACAGGCTGCCGCCATCATCATCCATATGACACGCTGCTTCATTTCTTTATCCTCTATTTCTTTCCGTAATCTCCGTAATACTGTCCATAGTATTTTCCGTAATATTTGTTCTGCTTCATATTTACTTTATTCAGCACAACTCCAAGAATCGGGCATCCCGCTTTTTCCAGCTGCTCCTTTACTGTCCTTGCAAATTTATAACTGATCGTATGTGCTGAGATGACCAGAACAGACGCATCGCACACCCTTGCAATGATGGCGCTGTCGATAACGCTTCCAAGGGGAGGCGCATCAATAATAATGTAGTCATATACTTTTCTGGCGCTTGAGATCAAAGCCTCAAATCTTTTCTGTCCGAGAAGTTCTGCCGGATTGGGCGGAACAACTCCTGCAAACATGACAACAAGTCCCGGCTCCTGGGTTTTGTACATCACCTCTTCCACCTCTGCCTGTCCGGACAGGAAATGGCTTAACCCTTTCACCTCTTCTGTCACTCTGTGACGTCCTACCAGAACAGATTTTCTAAGGTCAGCGTCAATAAAGAGGACTTTCTTGCCGCTTTCCGCCAGTGACATGGCAAGCCCCAGGGAAACGGTGCTCTTTCCTTCATTGGGGGTACAGCTTGTCAGAACGATAACCTTATTGTCCGCACCGGAAAACTCTATATTGGTCCGAAGTGTTTTGTATGCTTCATTGCTTCGGTAGTCTTTCGCTATATTTTTTAATGTAATCTCCTGCATCGTCTATCCCTCCTATCTCCTCATTTGTTTTTCCAGTTTTTTAGAAGATAATCCCTTTACTTTCTTGGATTTCTTCACACCCTCCTGGATCGGGATAGAAGTCAGAGTATTTAATCCCAGATAGTATTCCACATCGTCTGGTGTTTTAATCGTATCGTCCAGGACAAAGATCAATATGATAATTCCGGCTGCGATCAGAATGCCCAAAAGTCCGCCAATAGCAATATTCTTCATTGTACTCGGTGAAGACGGGTCTGTCGGGAGGTTTGCTTCCTCTATTGTATTTACGGCGTCCGCTTCCATGATCTCAGTGATCTGGATACTGACAGACTCTCTTAAAGCATCGGCGATCTCTTTTGCCATCTTGGGATCTTCATTTTCTACGCCGATCGTCAGAATACGGCTCTCTGCTGCATTTTCTGTTGTAATGGAATTTTTCAGCTCTTCTGTGGTCATGTCCAGATTAAGGACAGCGATCACCTGTTCCAGCACCGGACGGCTGCTTACCAGTTCCATATAGTCCTGCGTCAGCTGTGTACTGGTCTGCAGATCATTATAGGTGACGCTGGCGTTTCCTTCTGTTCTGGAAAGGACATACATGCTGGTTGTGGAAGTATACATCGGTGTCATAAAGAGTTTGGTCCCCACAAAGGCAACCAGCGCCATCAGGATCCCCGCAAGGATGATCAGATGGATCTTATTCCACAAAGCCAGAAACAATTCCGTAAGATCAATGGTTATTTCTTCATTTTCAAAATCGCGGTTTGTTGTTTTATCTTGACTCATTCTTCTTCTTTTTCTTCAGCATGTCAGCCGCATTGCTGAAAAATATCCTCCTCATATATTCTTCTCCGTATTTTTTCCGTACATACTCTGCTGCTTTTTTCATACGAGGCGCACGATGCCTCGGACTATGCGCATCTGTCCCTACACAGAACACCATCTCATCTGCTAAGAGTTCCTTGACAAATTTCTTCACTTTTCGCCCGCCATCTCCGGCAATGCTTCCTGCATTTACCTGAATCAGCACGCCCATGTCAGCAAGATGATCTGCAAGAGTGATATCTTCCCTGATACAGTTATATCTTTCAATATGCGCCAGAATTACAGTGAACCCCTTCATTTGTATCTGCTGAATCCCCTGCTGGATATATTCAAATGTATCCATGGGAGAAAATTCCACCAGCACGGTTCCGCTTCCGTTCATTGTCAAAATCTTCCGTTCCTTCAGCTTTGCAGGAACATCCTGTCCAAAGTAAATTTCAGTCCCCAGAAAAATCTTCATTTTCTCATCGATCTTCCGGGCTTCCAGTCTGACCTTTTTAATCTGCTCCCGCAGTATCTCCGGCGCTTCCTTTCCTCTTTTCGGGTGATGGTGCGGTGTTGCAATGATATAGCGTATCCCTTCGTCATGTGCGATCTGCAGCATGCGTATGGTATCTTCCATACTCTGGGCACCGTCATCCACACCTGGAAGTATATGGCAATGCATATCAATAAACCTGTCCATTTCTGCCCTCTCCTGCTTTGTTCTAAGATATCCGTTTTTGCCCAATCATTATACTCCAGTTTTCTGCCATAATCAATTAATAATCATATCATAAAGGTGTTAATTTTTGTATATTCCTGCATGAATAGCAGGATTTTTGTAAAAAAATGGCGAATTTCCTTCTATAAACCGATCTGATCTGCAATAGCCCCCATCTCTTCCAGCGCAACATCGATCAGATCATCTAATGAAAGGCCTGTAAATTCGATCATTTCCATATAATCCCGGTTTGCCCCTTTTGCAAAACGAAGCTCATTAAAACGCTTCATAACAGATTTATGCTTTACACTGGCAATTTTTTTATCCGGATAGATCTGGGCAACAGCTTTGACAAATCCGCTCATGGGATCCGCTGCCAGCAAAGCATACTGGATATTCGTCTTGGCTTTCATTCCGCATTTTGGATTGTGAGCCTTGATCGCGTCAAAAAGAACCGGGTCGTCAATTCCTTCTTTTTTCAGAATTTCTACAGATGTAGGACCGTGAACACTCATGTCATGCTGCCAGTCACACTGTTCTTCATCAAGGTCATGCAGAAGGCCTGCGATTCCCCAGTATTCTACCTGATCCGGCGCCAGCCTTTTAGCCAGTCCTCTCATGATGGCTTCTACTGCATACGAATGAGTAATATAATTCTCCCCCTTCATATATTTCAGTAAAATTTCATGTGCCTGTTCTCGGTTCATTTCTAATTCCTCCTGTCTTTCTTCTATATCCTGTTTATTTTACCATATTTCACGGAATATGGACACTGTTTCTTTTTTCCTGTTAGACTTTTTCTATTATTTCTTACTGTCTTTTCAACGCACAATATGCTTTTTAAAAGGACAGCGCCCATATGAGCGCTGTCCTTTTCATTTCGTCTCTTATTCCAGAATCAGATCTTCTGAGGTTTCTGCCGTCATTTCCGCATCTTCTGCAAAAATGTCGTCCTCCTCCGGAAATTCTTCCTTTTCTAATTCTGTATCCAGTTTTACATCGCGGTATTTTCTCATTCCTGTACCTGCCGGAATGTGTTTACCGATAATAACATTTTCCTTCAGACCTACCAGCGGATCGATCTTTCCTTTGATAGCTGCTTCTGTCAGTACCTTTGTCGTCTCCTGGAAGGATGCTGCGGACAGGAAGGAATTGGTTGCCAGAGATGCTTTTGTGATACCAAGCATGATCTGTTCGCCTGTTGCAGGTTCTTTTCCTTCTGCTTCCAGCTCAATGTTCTTATCTTCAAATTCCAGTGCGTCAACCATCGTTCCCGGAAGGAAATCGGAATCTCCGCTCTCTTCCACACGAACTTTCTTCAGCATCTGGCGGACAATGACCTCGATGTGCTTATCATTGATCTCAACACCCTGGAGACGGTATACTCTCTGCACTTCCTGGATCATGTAATCCTGTACGGCGCGAAGTCCTTTGATCTTCAGGATATCATGCGGATTTACGCTACCTTCTGTCAGCTCATCGCCGGCTTCAAGCTCTGCTCCGTCCTGAATCTTGATTCTGGAGCCGTAAGGAATGAGATAAGCCTTGGACTCGCCAGTCTCTTCATTTGTAACGATGATCTCGCGTTTTTTCTTTGTATCGTTGATGACAGCCTTGCCGCCGAACTCTGTGATGATTGCAAGACCCTTCGGCTTTCTGGCCTCAAAGAGCTCTTCGACACGGGGAAGACCCTGTGTGATGTCATCGCCGGCAACACCACCGGTATGGAACGTACGCATGGTAAGCTGTGTACCCGGTTCACCGATAGACTGTGCGGCAATGATTCCAACCGCTTCACCAACCTGTACCGGTTCACCTGTAGCCATGTTTGCGCCATAGCATTTTGCACATACGCCCATATGGGATTTACATGTAAGGATTGTACGGATCTTAATCTTCTTAAGAGGTTCTCCGTTCTCATCCACACCTTTTTTCATGATCAGCTCCGCTCTCTTCGGCGTTACCATATGGTTTGCCTTTACGAGCACATTGCCGTCTTTATCTTTAATGCTTTCGCACAGGTAGCGTCCTGTAATACGCTCCTGCAGGCTTTCGATCTCTTCATTTCCGTCCATGAATGCTTTTACATACATTCCCGGGATCTCTCCGCCTTCCGGACGGCAGTCTACTTCATGAATGATCAGTTCCTGTGAAACGTCAACCAGACGTCTTGTCAGGTAACCTGAGTCGGCTGTACGAAGGGCGGTATCGGACAGACCTTTACGCGCTCCGTGAGCAGACATGAAATATTCCAGTACGTCAAGACCTTCACGGAAGTTGGACTTGATAGGCAGCTCGATGGTACGTCCTGTTGTATCTGCCATCAGACCACGCATACCTGCAAGCTGTTTGATCTGCTTGTCGGAACCACGGGCTCCTGAATCAGCCATCATAAAGATGTTATTGTATTTATCCAGACCAGAAAGAAGCGCCTCTGTCAGAGCATCGTCTGTTGCTTTCCATGTCTCAACAACTTCTTTGTAACGTTCTTCTTCCGTGATCAGACCACGTTTGTAGTTCTTGGTAATCCTGTCTACCGTTTCCTGTGCCTCTTCGATCATCTGCGGCTTCTGCGGAGGTACTGTCATATCGGAAATAGATACAGTCATAGCTGCTCTTGTAGAATATTTGTATCCGATCGCCTTTACATTGTCCAGAACTTCCGCTGTCGCGGTTGCTCCATGGGTATTAATTACTTTCTCCAGGATCTGTTTGAGCTGTTTCTTTCCTACATGGAAATCAATCTCCGGAAGCAGCTCGTTTCCTTCAATCTCACGATCTACGAACCCAAGATCCTGCGGAATAATCTCATTGAAGAGGAATCTTCCCAGGGTGGATTCCACTGTTCCCGATTTCACCGTTCCGTCCGGCATTGTCTTTGTCACGCGGACTTTGATCTTGGAATGAAGGGTGATGGCCTCGTTTTCATAGGCAAGGATCGCCTCATTTACACTCTTGAATACCTTCCCTTCTCCCAGTGCTCCCGGTCTTTCCTGTGTCAGATAGTAGATACCAAGCACCATATCCTGTGAAGGAACTGCCACCGGTCCACCGTCTGAAGGCTTCAGAAGGTTGTTTGGTGAAAGCAGAAGGAAACGGCACTCTGCCTGCGCTTCCACAGAAAGGGGAAGATGGACAGCCATCTGGTCTCCGTCGAAGTCAGCATTGTAGGCAGTACATACAAGCGGATGCAGCTTGATCGCTTTACCTTCAACAAGGATCGGCTCAAACGCCTGGATACCAAGCCTGTGCAGGGTAGGGGCACGGTTCAGCATAACCGGGTGCTCTTTGATGACATCTTCCAGCACATCCCAAACCTCTGGCTGCAGCCTTTCTACCATTTTCTTTGCATTTTTGATATTGTGCGCTGTTCCGTTCTGAACCAGCTCTTTCATAACAAAAGGCTTGAACAGCTCAATTGCCATTTCTTTGGGCAGACCGCACTGATAAATCTTCAGTTCCGGTCCTACAACGATAACGGAACGTCCGGAATAGTCTACACGTTTTCCCAGAAGGTTCTGGCGGAAACGTCCGGATTTTCCTTTCAGCATATCGGAAAGAGATTTCAGGGCGCGGTTTCCAGGTCCGGTTACCGGACGGCCTCTTCTTCCATTGTCAATGAGGGCGTCTACCGCCTCCTGCAGCATTCTCTTTTCGTTTCTTACGATAATGTCCGGTGCTCCCAGCTCAAGCAGGCGTTTCAGACGGTTATTTCTGTTGATGATTCTTCTGTAGAGATCATTGAGGTCGCTGGTTGCAAAACGTCCGCCGTCCAGCTGTACCATCGGACGAAGATCCGGCGGAATGACCGGAATTGCAGTCATGATCATCCACTCCGGTTTATTTCCGGATTCACGGAATGCTTCCACAACTTCCAGACGTTTCACGATCCTTGCACGTTTCTGTCCGGTAGCGCCTTCAAGTCCTGCCTGAAGTTCCTCATATTCCTTATCCAGGTCGATCGCTTCCAGAAGTTCTTTGATGGATTCAGCGCCCATTCCCACACGGAATGCGCTTCCCCATTTTTCTCTTGCTTCCTGGTACTCCTGCTCGGAGAGAACCTGTTTATACATCAGGTCTGTCTCTCCTTTGTCCAGTACAATATAAGAAGCAAAGTACAGAACCTTCTCCAGTGTTCGCGGAGAAAGATCCAGGATCAGTCCCATACGGCTGGGGATTCCCTTAAAATACCAGATATGGGATACCGGAGCCGCCAGCGCGATGTGTCCCATACGCTCGCGGCGCACGCTTGCTTTGGTGACCTCTACGCCGCATCGGTCGCAGACTACACCTTTGTAACGGATTTTTTTGTATTTACCGCAGTGGCATTCCCAGTCCTTGCTTGGTCCGAAAATTCTCTCGCAGAATAATCCGTCCTTCTCCGGTTTCAGCGTTCTATAGTTAATGGTCTCCGGTTTTGTAACCTCTCCCCTGGACCATTCCAGCACTTTTTCAGGTGATGCCAACCCTATTCTGATCGCATCAAAAGTCATCGGCTGATAATTTTTATCATTATTTGTTTCCGGCATACTGGCACCCCTTCCTAAAATTCATCGTCTGACACTTCGTCAAAATCAATTGCGAAATCACTATCGTCAAAATCTTCCTCCGGTTCTTCCACATCCACGAGTTCTTCACCCTGAAATTCCTGCGCAGTGTATCCGTGTTCTCCCAGATTTTCTCCGTCATCCTGGTACTTTCTGTCTTCATTCATCAGTGAGCGGAAGTCTGTTTCTCCCATATCCACAGTCTCCATGATCTCAACTTCTGTGTTGTCATCGCGCAGAACGCGGACATCCAGACCGAGGGACTGCAGCTCTTTGAGCAATACCTTGAAGGATTCCGGAATACCCGGTTCAGGAATATTCTCCCCTTTGATGATGGCTTCATAAGTCTTGACACGTCCCACCACATCGTCAGATTTCACTGTAAGGATTTCCTGCAGTGTGTAAGATGCGCCGTAAGCTTCCAGCGCCCAAACTTCCATTTCTCCGAAACGCTGTCCGCCGAACTGCGCTTTTCCTCCAAGAGGCTGCTGTGTTACCAGAGAGTACGGACCGGTAGATCTTGCATGGATCTTATCGTCTACCAGGTGATGCAGTTTCAGATAGTGCATGTGTCCGATGGTAACCGGACTGTCGAAAAATTCACCGGTACGTCCGTCGCGGAGACGCACTTTACCATCTCTGGAAATAGGCACTCCTTTCCACAGTTTTCTGTGATCTCTGTTATCATACAGATACTGCATTACTTCCGGAAGCAGTTCTTCTTCATGCTTTGCTTCAAACTCTTCCCAGCTTAAGTTTACGTAATCATTCGCCAGGTCAAGTGTATCCATGATGTCATTTTCATCCGCGCCGTCAAATACCGGTGTTGCAATGTTAAAGCCAAGAGCCTTAGCCGCCAGAGACAGATGGATCTCCAATACCTGTCCGATGTTCATACGGGAAGGCACGCCCAGCGGGTTCAGCACGATATCCAAGGGACGTCCGTTAGGCAGGAACGGCATGTCTTCCACTGGAAGCACACGGGAAACGACACCCTTGTTACCGTGACGTCCGGCCATTTTATCACCGACAGAGATTTTTCTCTTCTGTGCGATGTAAATGCGCACTGCCTGATTTACGCCAGGAGACAGCTCGTCGCCGTGTTCTCTTGTAAACACCTTGGCATCTACAACGATACCGTATTCTCCGTGAGGCACTTTCAAAGAAGTATCTCTTACTTCACGGGCCTTTTCACCGAAGATGGCGCGAAGCAGTCGTTCTTCTGCAGTCAGCTCTGTCTCTCCCTTCGGAGTTACTTTACCAACCAGGATATCTCCTGCACGTACTTCCGCACCGATGCGGATGATACCTCTTTCGTCCAGATTCTTCAGAGCGTCATCGCCCACACCAGGAATATCTCTTGTGATCTCTTCCGGCCCCAGTTTGGTATCACGGGCTTCTGCTTCATATTCTTCAATGTGTACGGATGTGTAAACATCATCCTGTACCAGTCTTTCACTTAACAGTACCGCGTCCTCGTAGTTATAACCTTCCCAGGTCATAAATCCGATCAGCGGGTTTTTACCCAGAGCCATCTCACCGTTGGATGTAGAAGGACCGTCAGCGATTACCTGACCTTTCTCTACTCTGTCGCCTTTAAAGACGATCGGTCTCTGATTGTAACAGTTGCTCTGGTTACTTCTCAAGAATTTAGTCAGTTTATATTTTTTCAGCACATTGTCGTCCTGACGTACTGTGATCTCTGTAGAAGTAGAACGTTCTACCACTCCGCCTTCTTCTGCAACCACACATACACCGGAGTCCACGGCTGCTTTTTCTTCCATACCTGTTCCTACAACCGGCGCCTCTGTCATAAGAAGCGGTACTGCCTGACGCTGCATGTTGGATCCCATCAGCGCACGGTTCGCATCATCGTTTTCCAGGAACGGGATCAGGGCTGTCGCCACAGAGAACACCATCTTCGGAGATACGTCCATATAATCAAACATGGTTCTTTCATATTCCTGTGTCTCATCACGATAACGTCCGGATACATTTTTACGGATAAAATGGCCTTCTTCATCAAGCGGCTCATTCGCCTGTGCCACATGATAATTATCCTCTTCATCCGCCGTCATATAGACAACTTCGTCTGTGACTCTCGGATTCTTCGGGTCAGATTTATCTACCTTACGGTACGGAGCCTCTACAAAGCCGTACTGGTTGATTCTCGCATAAGTTGCAAGAGAGTTGATCAGACCGATGTTCGGACCTTCAGGAGTCTCGATCGGACACATTCTTCCGTAATGGGAATAGTGAACGTCACGCACCTCAAATCCGGCGCGGTCTCTGGAAAGACCGCCAGGTCCCAGGGCGGAGAGACGTCTCTTGTGTGTCAGCTCTCCAAGCGGGTTGTTCTGATCCATGAACTGTGACAGCTGTGAGGATCCGAAGAACTCTTTTACCGCTGCTGTAACCGGCTTAATGTTGATCAGTGACTGCGGAGAAATTCCTTCCAGGTCCTGTGTTGTCATTCTTTCACGCACAACTCTTTCCAGACGGGAAAGTCCGATACGGTACTGGTTCTGCAAAAGTTCGCCTACCGCACGGATACGGCGGTTGCCAAGGTGGTCAATGTCGTCATCGTTTCCAAGTCCGTATTCCAGATGAATATTATAGTTAATGGAAGCCAAAATATCTTCCTTTGTAATATGCTTTGGAATCAGATCATGGATATCTCTGCGGATAGCGCTTTTCAGCTCTTCAATATCTCCCGCCGTCTCTTCCAGAAGTCCGGAAAGTACCGGATAATATACCAGCTCAGTCACGCCGACTTCCTGGGGATCAATATCCACGATTGATTTCAGATCTACCATCATGTTGGAGAGAACCTTGATTTTGCGCTCATCTTCAGAATGCTCGATCCATACATATGGAACAGCGGCATTCTGAATATCGTCTGCCATTTCTCTCGTCACAAGGGTTCCTGCTTCTGCGATCACTTCCCCTGTCAGCGGGCTTACCACATCTTCCGCCAAAGTATGCCCTGCGATACGGTTGCGGAGCAGAAGCTTCTTATTAAATTTATAACGGCCGACCTTTGCAAGATCATAACGTCTCGGATCAAAGAACATGCTTGTGATCAGGCTTTCCGCACTGTCCACTGCAAGCGGCTCGCCCGGACGGATCTTCTTGTAAAGTTCCAGAAGACCTTCCTGATAATTTGTAGCCGCATCCTTTTCAAAACTTGCAAGGATCTTCGGTTCTTCGCCAAACAGTTCGATAATTTCCGGATTTGTCCCGATTCCCAGCGCACGGATCAGTACTGTAATCGGTACTTTTCTTGTCCGGTCAACACGCACATAGAAAACGTCATTGGAATCTGTCTCATATTCCAGCCATGCTCCACGGTTTGGAATGACGGTAGAGGAAAACAGTCTTTTACCAAGCTTATCATGCGCAATGGCATAATAAATACCGGGCGAACGCACAAGCTGACTTACGATAACACGCTCTGCACCATTGATCACAAAAGTACCGGTTGCTGTCATAAGCGGCAGATCACCCATAAAGATTTCATGTTCATTGATTTCGTCTGTTTCTTTGTTGTGAAGCCGTACCCGCACCTTCAGCGGAGCAGCATATGTGGCGTCACGTTCTTTACACTCTTCGATTGTGTACTTCACGTCTTTCTCGCATAAGGTGAAATCCACAAATTCCAGGCTCAAATGACCACTATAGTCAGAAATTGGAGAAATGTCATCAAATACTTCTTTTAATCCTTCGTCAAGGAACCACTGATAGGAATCCTTCTGGACTTCGATCAGGTTTGGCATCTGAAGCACTTCTTTTTGTCTGGAATAGCTCATGCGTGAACTTTTTCCGCTTTTGATAGGACGAATTCTGTTTTTCTCCATATGACGTTTCACTCCTCGTTTATTTTTTCGTGAGGTTTTGCCGAGAAACCCCGATTTTTACTACATTTCCGCACATATGGCCCCATCTGCATGCAGACGTTTCCACAATAAGTGCACCATATATGATACTACAAATAGCGAAGGGGTGTCAAGGATTTTTTAATCGGGGACGTAACAAAGTTTAAAAGTGTTACGTGTCAGATTGCAATATACCCCGGTCAAAACTGAAAAAGACCGCCTCCAAGCTTTCGCTCTTCCGCGGTCTGTTCTTCGTAGAAGTGAAATTATTTAAGGTTAACTTCTGCTCCTTCGCCTTCCAGTTTAGCCTTGATTTCTTCAGCCTCAGCCTTGGAAACACCTTCTTTTACTACCTTCGGTGCTCCGTCAACTAATTCTTTTGCTTCTTTCAGTCCAAGTCCTGTAAGCTCACGAACTACTTTGATTACTTTAACTTTGGAAGCTCCTGCAGAAACTAATTCTACATCGAACTCATCTTTCTCTTCTGCTGCTGCAGCTCCATCTCCAGCTGCTGCTGCAACTACAACGCCTGCTGCTGCAGATACGCCAAATTCTTCTTCACATGCTTTAACTAATTCATTTAATTCTAATACTGATAATTCTTTGATCGCTTCGATCATTTCAGCTGTTGTCATTTTAGCCATTTCTTTGTCCTCCATTTAATTTCTTTTTCGTTCTTAAAATTGATTACTCCTCAGCCGGAGCTTCTTCTGCTGCCGGAGCCTCTGCCTCTGCAGGAGCTTCAGTTGCCTCTTCTGCTGGAGCGGCCTCTCCGCCGTTCTCTGCAATCTGCTTAATAACACGAGCAAAGTTTGTAATAGGTGACTGTAAGCTTCCAAGCAGCTTGGAGAGCAGTTCTTCTCTTGAAGGAATCTTTGCAAGCTCTGTAAGTCCTGCAACGTCATATACAGTACCTTCTACAACTCCACCTTTCAGTTCAAGAGCTTTGGCATCTTTTGCAAATTTGCAAAGGATTCTTGCCGGAGCTGTCGCATCATCTTTGGAAATAGCAATAGCGCTTGGTCCTTCCAGATGCTCCTCCAGAGCTGCAAACTCTGTTCCTTCAAAAGCTCTCTTCATCATTGTGTTCTTGCAGACTTTGTAGATCACGCCAGCTTCTCTCATCTGTTTACGAAGCTCTGTATCCTGTGCAACAGTCAGTCCACGGTAATCAACAAGTACAACTGACTCTGCGCCCTGGATATCGTCTACGATAGCCTGTACGACAGGTTGTTTTAATTCAACTTTTGCCACGAATGGTGCACCTCCTTATTAGATTTTGGTTTTTGCACCGCCGATGGATTTAATTCCTATTACAGTAAAAAACCTCCGTGCCCAAAGACACAGAGGGATTATAAATTCATACGTTACGTACTAAATCCAATCTTCCTCGGTAGGCGTTTTTATCCTTACGCTTTGCAGCACCTACTGTCTTCGGCAGTTACGATGGTACTTTAGCACATTATACCAAAAATGTCAAGCTTTTATTTATTACATATATGATTACTATTCACAGCCACCCACATGCGCACTCGTCGCGCTTACGCGCTTCAGTCCCGCCCCTTGCGGGGCTAAGATTGCTTATGTGGGTAGGGTGACTGCTTCACAGTCCCGTTTCAGACCTGGCCGCAAGTACTTTTGTGCAAGCACAACGCACATGCGGCCAGGTCTGAAACAACTGTGAATCGTAACCGTATATTACATATCCCACACCGTATGATTCGTGCTGCAGATAGCAATTGCTCCTGCTTTCAGATTCTCTATCACCAGCTGCCTGTCACATACAAGTCCTGCTGCAATGACAGGCCTGTCATGCTCCTCTACTGCCCATTGTACTACCATCGGCCATCCCGGAACAATATTGATCATATCCGGCCGGCTGATTTCCAACTGTTTCCCGATATTGCGGTAAGCCAGAGCATCCAGGATAAAAAATCGATGTACTGTATACAGCCCTTCTTCCTTTGCCGCCCGGACGAGAGATGCTTTAGAACTGATAATTCCATCCGCCTCTGTATTTTTCTTGATAAACTTCACTACCGACGTCCGTCCTGCGAATCCGTCCACCATATCGATATTTACAAAAACCAGTTTCCCGCCTTCTTTTAACGTATGGACAATGTCCCCGATCCTGACAAGGTCTCCGTATAGAACAAATACAACTTTGGCCTCGTTTTCCAGAACGACCGGTATGTCCTCGTCTTTGCTCAGCCCGAGTATTACAGGGTTTTCTTCCATTACTTCCATTAAGTCCTTCATGAGATCACCTTCCTCCTTGTCAGCCTTTTCAAAAGGCCGGCCTCATCCAAAACAGCTTCCTATATTATATATACATGTTAAATTGTGCAGAGCCTCCTGTCAATCCACTCGCAAGGCTCTGCACAATGTTTTTTTCAAAACGTAATGTTGATTTTAATTTTTTACTCTACAAAATCTGTTCCATCCGAGGCCAGATATTTTTATAATCATCCGTAAAGGATGCATCCGACATTTTAATGATCGGCGCCTTGGGATCTGAATTTATGGATACAATCCAGCTGCTTCCTTCAATTCCTGCATAAAAAGCCGCCGATCCTGATACCCCCACCGCAATACAGACTTTCGGCTGGTAAATATGTCCGGACACGCCGATGATCTCGTCAATCTTCGCCCATCCGTTCATTGCCACCGGTCTGCTGACTCCAAAAAGAAACTTCCGGCTTTTCGCATAATTCCGGAACTGCTCTACCATCTCTTTGGATCCCACTCCTTTTCCCACCGCAATCAGGACTGCAGATTCTTCCTGCATTCCTTTCTCCTGTATTCTCCGGCGATTCTTCAAATAAGGAGAGGCCGCTGCTTCAATCTCCATTTCTTTTCGGGAAATACCGTCGCCGTCTTCTCTATCTTCCGTGTCCTCTTCCCTCCAGACATCCAGACTCACTGCAAATTGCCCTTTCAGACAAAATCCCGCCTCTACATTGCAGTTATAAGCCATTTTGTAAAACACCGGATAATATCCGGAAAATTCCAGCCGCCTGGCGTCAGTCACACAATCACACCCCAAAACGGCTGCCAGCTTCCCGGCTGCTCTTCCTGCATAAAATTGGCTTGTAAAAACAAACCCGTCATATTGCTCCACCTGATGCCGGGAAAGGACCTGACCGACCATATAGTCTATAACTTCCGCCCCTTGGGCCTGATAACGATATACTACTATTTCTGTCTCTATGCCCTGGTCTTTGCACAGCTTAGCAATCCGGAGGCTTTGCGCTTCCTGCTTCTCCAAACGCTGCCATTTGGCCCCGCACAAAATAATCAGCCATTTTTTCATAACCATTTATTCCCTCTTATTTTTTTCATATTTTTCAGCAAATATGCGAAGTCCTTCATCACCCTCCAGAATTTCTCCTGCACGTTCCCGGTTCACGTACTTTAACGATACAAGAGTCTTTTTCCTTCGCTCTGATTGCTCCGGCATTTTCAAAAATTCACTTTCTTTTTCTTTGGACGCCATCCTGGCTTTCAAAGTAGGAACTCTAAGCTTACTGATCACTGCGTTGCCAATAGAAAGAATTGCCGGCACAGATATCTCCTGTACATAGACTCCGTCTTCTTCCTCTGTAGTGACCTCCAGCTCCCCATCTTCTTTCACATGAAGATCGATCACATTTTCCAACAGCAAAACTCCCAGCTTTTCCGCCAGGATTTTCGGAGTCAGACCATTATTTCCAGGCGCCGCCTGATTTCCCATAATAATATAGTCCTGCGGATGTTCTTTGCAGTATCTGTAAACAGACTCCGCAACTGATTCCGGCTCAAATCTAAGATCCCTTCCCTCGGCGTTTACACAGACTGTGTGGCTGTATTTCAGGGCTGCCAGTGTTTTCAGATAAAGTTCTGCCTGCTTTTCTGCAACAGTAAGGGCAGTCGTTTCTACAACCAGATTAAGACTTTCTGCCTCATCAGAAAGTCTTAATCCAAATTCCAATCCGCTTTCATCAAAGCAGTTGAGTATTGTACGGACAAAGGAAGTGTCAACCATCATCCTTTCATCCGCACAGTAATCGCCCGCCGACATCTGGTCAAGGTCCGGAATCACCTTAAATGTTACCAGTATCTTCATTATTTCTTATATGGCAGAATGGTTCCGATATTCATGATTCCATTGGGGTCGAACGCTGCTTTCAGACGTTTTACGATATACAGCGCTGATCCGTGTTCTTTATCGATCCAGTGTACACGATGTTTGCCTACACCATGGTGATGGCACATGGATCCTCCGGCCTTGATCGTTTCCTCGCAGATGATCTTCTTGATCGGAAGGTGATATTTATTGATCTCATCTTCCGGAGCACAGTCAACTACATTGTACCAGTATACGAAATAGAGGTTGATTCCGTTAGAATAGCAGTGTGATGCATGTGCACCGAATACAGTAATATCCGGAATTTCATTCACTACTCTTTCCTTGCAGATGCGGTAAATATCTTCTACCGCGCTCCAGCTTGCGGAAATCTCTGTTGTACAGCATACATTCTTTGTTTCCAGCACTTCTTTTCTTTCTTCTTCAATTCTGGCTGCATCCCAGTTCAGATTTGCAAACCATGTTTCGATCAGTTTGTGATCAACCTCTTCGCATTCCGGATGCTGGGAAATGATTTCTCTGATTCCCTCTGCATTTGCCTTGGACACCTTTTCCGGACCCTCTGTCACAAACAGAAGCACACATTTTCCAGGTGCGAAATGGGAGAAATGCTCTTTTCCGTCTTCTTCATCATAGAGTCTTGCCACTGCCGGTTTGTATCCTGCCGCCATAACATCATGCATGATCCGAAGTCCTGTGATCATATCATCTAAAGTATATCCCTGGCATACGTTGTATTCCGGATAATAGCGGAACAGCTTCACTGTTACTTCTGTAATAAAGCAAAGTGTTCCTTCATTTCCCAGTACTACGTGACGGATATCCGGACCTGCTGATCTTCTCGGAACTGCCTTGATATTTGTAATCGTACCATCCGGAAATACCGCTTCCACTCCTGCAAGCATATCCTCAATACCGCCGTAAAGTGTGGAAAACTGTCCGATACTTCTTGTTGCTACAAGTCCGCCCATCTGTGCCAGAGGTTTTGACTGCGGAGAATGTCCTGTTGTATATCCCAGTTCTCTTACATGATTTTCAAGATCTTCCAGCACAACACCGCATTCACAGGTTGCCTGCATATTATATGTATCTACGTTGATGATTTTCTTCATCTGGGAGCCGTCCAGTACAATGGAGTTTTCTACGATCGTCTCCAGGCCGCCTTCTGTCGCAGAATGTCCTGTTCTTGGCACTACATTAATTCCATATGCATTGGCAAAGCGCAGAACTTCTGATACCTGGTATTTATCTTTTACAAAAACCACTGCTGCCGGAAGGGGGTTGGTAAACACCTTATTGTACCCTTCATATTTCCGGAATCTGTCATAAGAACTTTCCTGCAGTACTTCAATGTCAGTAACGACAGCTTCCTCCCCGCAAATTTTCACTAACTCTTCCACAATTTTTTCTCTTGATAAACTCATGATTTTCCTCCTGCTGATATGATCTTTCTTATATATTCTGGCCTCAATAACTAGCCGAACATATCATAAATTTTCTGATTGATAGGATCTGAATAGTCTTTAATGTTTCTATATATATTGTTGATAATATCGTCATAAACTTTCGTGTGCTCCAGATTTGGCTCAAATCCGTCACGGATCCGAACCATGTTATCTATTGCAGTCTCATAATCCGGATATTCTCCCACGCCTACAGCCGCATTGATGGCTGCTCCCAGGCCCGCTGCATTGTTTATGACATTTCTGACACTTCTGATTCCAAATACATCGGCAAAGATCTGCATGAACAAAGGACTGTTGGATCCTCCTCCTGATACGATCACCTGGCTCGGCTTCATTTGAAGCTCGTTGCACATAGCGTCCACATTTATCTTCATTGTCATTGCGATCGCTTCCAGGATGGACCGGTACATATGCGCTCTTTTGTGGCGTCCGTCAAAACCGATAAACATTGCTTTGCGGTACGGCATATTGTTTGGCGCCAGAAATTCTCCCACTGTGATCAGTCCTTCGCTTCCGGGAGCAACCTGCTTTGCCTCTTCCTCCAAAAGCTCTTCCACACTGACTCCGAGAGACGCCGCCTTCTCTTCCATAGGTTCTCCCAGAAGTTCCTTGAACCAGGATACGCTCCACATACCTCTGCGGATGCCGACACTTGTTTCATATAAATATTCGTGAGGGATCGCCGACAGGTTGGACCAGTAATCTACGGAAGTGTCCGTATACTCTTTCCCGCGTACCATACCTCCGATGTAAGTTCCAAGTGATACCAGGCAGGAACCGTCGTCCCGGATTCCGGCTCCCAGACCTTCCGCCGCCTTGTCATTGGCAGTAGCGATCACCGGGCAGCCTTCCGGAAGCAATGTAGCTTCACTGGCCTCTTTTGTCACATAACCAAGAATATCTCCCGGCATAACAAGGTCAAACAGATTTTCGCGGGTAATATTGTAAGGCTCATAATCTGCCGGATTGTCGCTCCAATCCCATTTCTTTTTGTCAAACGGCCCATACACTCCTTCATAATTTGCCGCCGTATCCTTAAACTCACCCGTCATCCTGACTGTCAGATAACCTGTGGTCGTAGAAAGATATGCCATTTCAGGAATATCCTTCTGATAAGGTTTCGCCAGACGCTTATCCATCCAGTTGATCACCGGATAGGCAAGCGTTCCGTCTTTTTTCAGATACGTTCTGCAGCACCGGATACTTCCCAGGCCAATTCCTATAATATTTTCCTTTCCTCCCTCGAATTTCTGCATCAGTCTTCTGCTTGCAGTAATCAGGGAATCCCACAGATCATCGTCCGGGTGCTCTGCTGTATCTGCATCCGGCACATACAGCGGGCGAAGTGAAACTTTTTCTTCGCATACCAGATTTCCCTTCAGGTCGTAAATCCCAACCTTGGTACTCTGGGTTCCTCCGTCAATCCCGATCACATATTTCATTCTGCAACTTCTCCTTTCAGTTCCTGCTGATTTTTCCTGATCTGCTCTTTGTTTTTACTGATGTAGCGCAGAAGTATTCCTATCAGTATAACATTTACAATGATCAGCACCAGCATATAAATGAAGATATTCCGATATCCCTGTGCACCCGGATACGCATCCAGCCAGTATCCGCACAGTGTGGAGTTAAAAGCGTCCGGAAGGAAGCCGATAAACATCGCAAAACCAGCTACTGCTCCGTATATTTTCTTCGGTGTTCCGATCTCATCAATAATAGCATAATACATACCGCGCATACCGTAAATAGCAAAGGATGTCGCTACCAGGATAACAACTGTAACAACTGTATACTGTGCGCCTACAGGAAGCACCAGAAGGATTGCCAGAGAAATGATAAACAGGATATCAAAGATTCCGATCAGAAGAGCACATCTTCCGCCCATTTTCTCTGAAATAAATCCACTGATAGGAGCGCCCAGAAGACGGATCGCGTCTTTTCTCAAGATTCCTACATAGCCTGCTGCCACCGCGGACATTCCAAGAACTGTCTCACAATAGGGCTGCATATAGGAAGAAGCGGAATATGTAGCGTAAATCGTAAAGATAACGATTGCCACAACCCATACGGACGGGGTTTTTAATGCGGTCGCCATATCTTTCATAACAGACTGGCTGCTCGTCGTTGCCTCTCCTGTATTATCTGCCATGAAGAAGAAACTGATCACTCCTGTGATAATGGACAGGATAGACAAAGCCAGGATAACCGCCTGGATACCGCCCAGCTTTTCAAACACCTGCATCAATCCCAGCCACATAACCAGAACGAATACTCCTCTGACTCCTTCAAAGAGTCCGAATATCTTTCCCTGGCCCTCACTTTCTTCCAGAAGAGAAATCGCTTTTGTCATTGCCGGCCAGAACATTCCGATGTTTGTCACTGCCCACAGTGCATGAATGATCATGGTTGCTGTAAAGGAAGGCATCGTAGAAAGCCACAGTCCCAGGATTCCGCATCCGATCGCCGAAGCTGTAAACAGCTTCCGGTGTGAAATTCTGTCTGCAAGCCATCCGCCCGGTATGTACAGAATTGCTGCCAGAACTCCAAATAAGCTCATTGACAGGCCAAATTCCGTATTCGTCTGTCCCAGCGCTTCTCTTAACGGTTCATATAGCTGCCACCTCAAATATGGAAGCTCGGTGATAACACCTGTTGTCATACAAACAATTATAAAAGTCACCCATTTATTTCTTTTCTTCGCTGTCTGTCCCATTCTTATTCTCCATTCCTGATTTTATCTGTCACTTAGTTTCCGTTCTTCGTTATCTCATCAAAAATCCGCCGTCTACTGTAAGAATATGTCCGTTTACGTAGTCGGAAGCATTGCTTGCAAGGAATACGCATGCTCCCATAAGGTCATACAGATCGCCCCATCTGTTTGCCGGAATGTGGGCAAGGATCTCTGCGTTTCTCTTCGGATCACTTCTTGTCTTCTCTGTCAGTTTTGTTGCAAAATATCCGGGAGCAATGGTATTTACCTGGATATTAAACTGTGCAAGTTCGTCGCACATTGCTTTGGCAAGTCCTGCAATACCATGCTTTGTTGCCGCATAAGCCGGGGACCACTGTCCGCCAAGGAATGTATAAAGAGATCCGATGTTGATGATCTTTCCGCTGTTCTGCGGGATCATGTATTTTAACGCCTCGTGTGTCATCTCAAATGCCGCTGTCAGGTTAACAGCTACCATTTTGTCCCAGGGCTCTCTGGTGTACTGTGTAACATCTTCGATATTAATGCTAAGTCCTGCACAGTTCACAAGGATATCAATACTTCCCCATGTGTTCACACATTCGTCTACTACTCTTTTACATTCTCCATCTGCCGTAATATCTGCTTTTACAAACCGATATTCTTTGCCGCATCCTTCGATCAGCTCTTTTGTCTCCCCGTCATCATCTACGATACTGGCTGCCAACACATTTGCTCCGCCTTTTGCAAGGGCAAGTGAAAACGCCTGTCCAAGTCCGGAGTTTCCTCCTGTTACTACTGCATTTTTCCCCTCCAGAGAAAATAATCCCATGTGAAAATCGTTAATTTGATGCATAAAACCTCATCTTCCTTTCCTTTTGTTTTTGTAGTTTTCTCTTTTGCGCCGTCAGAATAGAGTGAACGTTTCCGGCAAACAAAAAAAGACGCATCAAATATAATCTGTTGCTGTTACAACAATATATCTGATCGTCTTTCTGCATTTTATCTTCTAACGATTCTTCGCTCTATTCAGTTTTAACTTGCTTTAACCATAGCAAATGCAGTTGTTTTCGTCAATCCCCTTTTGTCATTTTTGTGAAAAACGCAGATTTTTCACGATTATTTTTGTATATTTCGTCAGTCATTTTATGGTTATCTAAAAATTTTGTTTCTTTACATCTCTTTTTTAATCATATAAAATATTTACTAAAGAACATCTCACTATTTCAAATATACGGATAGTCCCGAAACTATCGGGCCAAAACAGGAGGAGACTTTAACATGTTAGAAATTGATATGAGCGGACAACTAAACGCTCTGGACACAGAGATTCATAAAATCCTCACAGAAGAATGCCAGAAAAATGAAAAACTGACGATCGTGGAAGCTTCCGAAATCTGCCATTGTTCTCCGTCCAAGATATCAAAATTCGTCAAAAAACTTGGCTTCCAGAACTACAAACAGTACCGGGACTATATTTGCAAACGCCAGCCAGTCACCAAAACTTTTTCTGATGAATTTGCTCGTATCCGTCACTTCCTGGACACTTTTGACCAGTCTCTCATCGATCGGTTCATCAGCGAAATACGTCAGTATAAAAAGATTGTCCTGGTAGGCTACGGTCCTTCCAAGTACTGCGCCCAGTATTTCCAGTTTAAACTGCAGCTCTTCAGCAGCCAGACCATCATCGTAAGCGAGGATGAACTTGCTGCGGCTTCCGTTATAGATTCCGACACGATCGTGGTAATCTTCTCCGCCACCGGCACTTATGATTCCTTCCGCAATTATAAGAGAGTGGCAAAAGAAAAGGGAGCCCAGCTTCTTCTGCTGGTGGAGGAATACAACACCTCCATCATCCCGGATTACGGACAGATCATCTTTCTCACCGATACGTTCCAGACGCTCTCTCCGATTGCCTATGAAAAATCCAGGATCATTTTCTTTATATTTATCGAGGAAGTTATCGCCCGCTATGTCAAAGAACGGGCGTAACTTCCCCAAAGGCATCAGGTGGTAGACCTTTTACACTCTTCATTATAGACGTTGTAAATTTCTTTCAGTACGCCATCTGTATAATTTGCCATGTTCTTATATGCCCGCTGGTTCAGCTTCTGATACAGCTGTGCATTCTTTTCGATCGGCATAAATACATCTTTTATCTCTACCATCTCTTCTACAGCTTTTTCGTAGCTTTCATATTCTCCCAGCGCAACTGCAGTGTTGATAACAGCGCCCAGACTTGCTGACTCATTTACCACATTTCTCTTCGCAGGTACATTGAAAATATCCGCAAAAATCTGCATAAACAGGTCGCTGTTGGAACCGCCTCCCGAGATCACGATCTCTTTCAGAGGCTTACCCAGCTCTTCACACATAGCATCGCAGTTGTTCTTCATTGTATAAGCAATACCTTCCAGAATAGACCGGTACATATATGCTTCATCCATATGAGCACCGAAACCGATCATGATTCCCTTTTTGTACGGCTCCCACAGATTTGCCAGCCAGTCAAGAACTGTCATCAGTCCGTCTGATCCTGCCGGAACCTTCTCTGCTTTCTTATTCAGCAGCTCTTCCGGGGACAATCCCTGTTTTGCCGCTTCCTGCATGAGCCCGTCTCCAAAGAGATCGCGGAACCAGCTTACTGTCCACATTCCCCGGCGGATACCGTAGCTTTCGTACAGATATTTTCCCGGCACAGATGAGATGATTGCCCAAAGCGCCTTTGGATCCTTTGGAAGTTCCTTACCCTGGATCATCAGAGTAATGTATGTTCCAAGGGAAATCACTGCCGTCTGATCGTTCACCAGTCCGGCTCCCAGGCCCTCTACTGCCTTGTCATTGGTCACGCTGACTACCGGAAGCCCTTCCGGCAATCCTGTTTTTTCAGAGGCCGCCTTTGTCACATGTCCGAGAATTTCTCCCGGCCCTACTGCCTCGAATAACATTTCCCTCGGGATCTGATATTTGCGGATCACTTCCTCATCTTCGCTCCAGTTCCATGTCTCCATGTCCACCGGCCATTCGCCGAAAGCATTTCCGATACAGTCTTTAAATTCTCCCGTCAGACGGCAGGACAGATATCCTGTGGTGGAAGTCACATAAGCGACCTCCGGATTCGTGTGTTCATATGGCACTGCTGTTCTTGCATCCATCCAGCTGATCACCGGCTGCGCCAAAGTACCGTCTTTTTTGAGAAGTACTCTGCAGCAGCGGATACCTCCGATACCAACGCCGATTAGTCCTCCACTTCCTTTTTTGTAAACATTCACTAAATTAAGCGCTTATTTTATTTAATGTATGTTACTTTTGTTGGACTCAGGTTAGCACATTTGCATTATAGTTTCAATGCTTTTTTGGAAAGTTTTCCGTATTTTGCATATTTATATTTTTTACGGAAAATTTTCCATTTCCCACTGAGCAAAAAAGGAGATAGGGGGTTTTATCCCTATCTCCATGTAAACACCTTATTTTATCTTTTTATTTCTCCGAGTTCCTTCTCTTCAGCACAACCACAGATACTGATGCCAAAGCTGCCAACATTAAAACGATAAGCATTCCTACAGGAGCCGTGTCGCCTGTTCTGGCCGCGTTGCCCGCCTGCGCTGCATTACCTGCTCCACCGCCTGATAATGGCTGCAGATCATTCGGCACATCACTTTGAGACATCTGTTTTTCGTTGAAGACAACAACATAATCCGAAGCGTGACTGAAAGTCAGCGACAGGTTCCCTTCCGGTGTCACCAGACCGGCGTCAATATATACCATCTTTCCATCGCTGTCATAATAGAACAGATTTCCATATTCTCCGGCATACTGGCTTCCTACATTTAAAGTCAAAGTAGCCAGGAATCCAAATTCTCCTTCATGCGCCAAAGACAGCTGCATTGTCGGATTATCTCCTGCCAGTTTCTTCACAACACTGCTTGGAACCGCATTTGTGTTTACATCTACCTTCAGGTTGATATCCTTCAGATCAGAAGCCTTGATATCCTGTCCGTTGACCGTCCATGTATAGCTGCCCATATTAAGCTTAAGATCAACATCTTTGCCCTTGGCAGCCTCAAGAACCTCTTTGGAAATGACTGTTGCACTGCCCATATCTACACTGACATCTTCTCCAGGTTCTGCGCTTTCGATCACTTCAATAATATCCGACACTGCGCTGTCAGGAAGTTTTGTTCCCTCCTCTTCTCCAGGTACAGACGGATCTGTCGGCTGTTCCGGATCTTCCGGTACGGACGGCTCGTCCGGGTCCTCCGGCTGTGAGCTTCCTCCTGCCACGTAACCATATACTGTTCTGTCGTAATCTCCTGTTACTTTTCCGCCTTCCGGATAGTTGAGCCAGGTAACATTTTCATATCCCTCAAAACTGGATGGCAGAGTGATCTCATCCCCTCTGTCCACAACGAAACATTTGATGAACTCGACCTCTTCTTCCGGTCCTGCTCCTGCTCCGTCCAGTTTCTCAAACTTCGGATCAATAAGCATACGGATCATCGCCTGCTTGTATACCGCATAAATACTGATTACCTCTCCACTGTTCTTTATCTCTGTGCTGTCATCATAATCTTTCCCCCAGCGTTCAAGGTCGAGTCCCGGATACATCTCCGGCATATCCAGATTTTCAAGCATTTCATAAACCTCTGAATATTTCGCGCCTTTATCTACAATATAGATATCCGAATCCTCTGCCTGGTACCCGTCTTTCGTGTAATAGAACCTGCATCCTGTCACAACATACTTGTCGCCATATTCTCCTTCCAGATTGATGTAGCTGTAATTGTCCAGCGCTTCATCTTTCATAGATTCCTCATATTCGCCTGCAGTCCAGCCAGTCAGCTCTATCTCGTCAGAGAGATCATCCGGGCGGAATGTTTCTGCCTGTTCTATCACATCCCCGTAGGTCGATCCCTTTTCTACAGGGTAAATCTTTGTGGCGTGTTTCCATTCTCCTTTGCTGTCCAGGTAGCCAAAGGAAACAATACCCAGATTCTTATCATATGAAGCGCTGACAGATACAAAATTCGAAGTTATCAGCGGATCGTCTGCATCCTGATAAGAAGCAAGCTCCCACTTCTGGAATACAAGATCCCCAAAACTTTCTTCCGGCGCCGAAACATTCTGCAGATAAGTTTCTACATCACCATAGGTAGCATCACCAGGCATAAATACGGGTTCTTTTGTTTCTTTATATTTCTCATCTCCATCCGCGCCTACATAACGGTAAGAAATGTAAACCGGGAGCTTGTCATATTTGGCATAGACATACATATAGCCCATATTTCCCATAACCTGCGTATCGGCAGTTATTTCTCCGCCCGTGGACATCTGCCATCCGATCTGCTGGATGCCCTCATATTGGCTTGAGTACTCCGGCAGGGTGATCCCGGCCTCCGCCAACGTAGTACGTCTCTCCACATTTTCTTTGGTAACTCGTCCCGCCTCCTGCCATTTTCCATCAGCGTCTAATGTCATAAAGCTGATATTGACCGTATAAGTCGGATTCACAAAGGTAGACCCGTTCATTACCTGAACATACCAGGGATAAGTAGCGCCAGAATTCGGACCGATTTCATTTACAGACGCTCTGTTGCCGGACATATCGGAAATGTCCACTTCACCGATATACCATTCGCATGGATAGGTATCCTCTGTCACTTCAAATACGCCTTCAAATACCTGTGCTTCTTCGTTCCACGTCAGCTCAATGTATCTGCTTCCCTCTGCAATGTCAGCCGCTGCGTACATACTTATGCCGGCGTTAGAAGTGTCAAGCTCCACATTATCCTCCGCCTTGATACGGATTGCTGCAGAGTCACCCGCCTCAAGGATCTCACCATTCTTATCTATTTCAATGGATGTGATCTTCGGCGCTTCTGTATCTTCATCCACAACATCGTTGCCAGTTACTTCAAACCAAAGGTTCTCCTGCCCTTCTGTTACGAGAGGAATATTTCCGCTGTCAGTGGAAAGCTCTATCTCTGACAACATCCATTTTCCATTAGCCATATAAGAAGTAATATCAAAGCTGACAGAATATTCTCCGGTATCGTTCAAATCTGCATATACAGACCAATAATATCTTTCCGTCTCATTTTTAATCTCAACTGTGATGGAACGTGCATCTGTAATGCTGTCCGGTATATCCGCCTCAAACGTGCAGGTAACCTTGTCCCCCTCCTTCAGCGTCTGCTGATTTGGAGTAAACTGAACATTCTTTGCCTGGATGACCGGATCTTCCCTCGGGGTAATATCAAACGTATAAAGATAACCCGTACT